>JAEYPS010000020.1 GCA_023410475.1 Bacillota bacterium
ATGCGCTGCAAAAGCGCACGCCGCGGCAGTATAGCAAAGAACGCGCCTTGCGTCTGTTGGTGCCGCTTGTGTTCGGCATATTTGTGATTGTGCCCATTCAGGGATATCTTGCTCGTGTGCAGCAATATGGCTATACGGGAGGGTACTTTGCTTTCCTGCTTTCCTATTTTACGGATTTTTCGGATCTTACGGGATATACCGGCAGCTTCACGCCCGGTCATCTGTGGTTTTTGTTGTATCTTTTTGTCATCAGCACAGGACTTCTGCCCATATTAAAGTGCATCGGCAAGTTTGAGAAGAAGCTGGCGATAGTTGAGCGGCCTGTCATGCTGCCTTTGGCCGCGATACCGCTGACTGTTGCAAACGCGCTGCCCGCAATCGGCGGGAAAAACCCGTTCTATTACGCGGCATTCTTTTTGCTGGGATATTGGCTTGCGCATAGAGACCTGTTGGATGTACTCAAAGAATACCGCACCCGGTTTTTAATCGGCGCTATGGTTTCCGGAACAGGGTTTCTTTTCATCGGGCGGTTACTCAACTTCGCATCAGGGTACTCTTGGCAATCCGGGATTATTACTTTGATGTTAAACCTTGCGGCCTGGCTGACGATACTTTTCCTGCTTGGATTGGCTCAGGCGTACTGCAATACATCCGGCAAGGTGCTTCGCTATTGTAACCGGGCATCGTTTCCTGTGTATATCCTCCACCAGTCCGTTATGATGGTTGCGGCGTTTTATGTGGTTCCTTTGCCGCTGCCTGCCTGGGTGAAGTTTGTGCTGATTGCAGTTTCGGCCCTTTTGCTTTCCCTCGCGGGGTACGAAGTCTTTCGCCGCTTTCGCATCACACGGTTTCTATTCGGCATGAAATAATAACGATCAAATATAAATTCCCCGCGCGTGCGGGGAATTTGTATATCCGGGGTTTTGCCGATGCTATTTAATGATTGTAAACCCGCCGAGTATGGGAATGGGCTTCGCCTTTCCCTGCGCGGCGTTGATGATGCCTAAAATCTGCAGCACGAGCAGTCCAAGATACAGTAACGTAAACAGCAAGGAAACAATACCCAAAGCGCCGAGGCTCGCGTACGTCATCCCGGCGAACAGTATGGCCGTAAGTATCGCCTGTACAATATACAGGGCAACGTAACCAATCAGTACGATCAACCCCTGGTTCGCGTGGTAGCGCGCAAACCGGCTGTCCTTTGCGGCAAGCAGCGGCAGAAAAAAGATGAAGTAAGCCAATATGGCCATCGCTTTATTTTGTTTTATATCCTCAGGTGAGTATTCGTAAATGTTCTCCTGTGCAAATTGCTGTTCCATGCGTCTGCCTCCTTTTTCTTTCTTAATAATAGGTATATAGCGGGAAAAGGAAATCAGTATTGTTTTCCAATAAAAATCATCCGGTTTCTTATTCCTGCATCATTGGTATTGCACTATATATACGTCAGAACAATCCCGGTCAATCATGCGGAACAAGGAAAAACAAGTAAGGGGGACTGAAGAAAAGCGCGCTTACGGCACCCTATGCGTGCATTGAAACATGCCCGGCAACAAGGTATACTGTTACGTAATGCACGCATACATCGTAGCGCTGTATGCAGACTGGATTTGGAGGACTCATGAAGCTGTTACTCAGGCTGATGGGGGATGCGAAACGGTTTAAGGGATTATACCTGATCGCCATCCTCTCAACGTTGTTGATGACTGTAGTAAACCTTGCCGCACCCAAAGTGTTGTCTGAAATCACAAAGACCCTGACATCCGGGGTGAAGGCGGGGGCGCTTGAAAAAATTCTATACCTGACTGCTGCGCTTGCGGGGATTTACCTGCTGCGCATATTGTTCCGGTACGCCAGCAACTATTATGCGCATGTTGCCGCGTGGAATCTGGTGGAGGGCATCCGGGTCAAGTTGTATCAGAAGATACAGAGCTTTTCCATGCGCTTTTTCCATGAGCGCCAAACGGGGGATCTGATGAGCCGCGTCATCAATGATACGGCTACGTTTGAGCTTTTATACGCGCACATCATACCGGAAATGATGACCAACTTCATTACGCTTGCTGGCGTACTCATCATGCTGCTTTCCATCAACGTGAAGCTTGGGCTTTTAACATGTATTCCGCTGCCGCTTATCGCCTATGCGGGCTATTTGTTTATTACAAAAATCCGTCCGCATTTCCGTGTGGCACAGGGGAAGCTCGGCGCATTAAACTCCAAGCTGCAGGACAATTTCTCTGGCATCCATGAGATTCAGGCGTTTGGCCAGGAACGGTACGAGGAAGAAAGCATTGGCGAGCAGGCGCACGGCTATACCAGCGCAATTCTGGTTGCGCTGCAAAAGAGCGCAATCTTCCACCCTTCGGTAGAATTCTTCTCGGCCATCGGCACACTCATTGTGGCGGGCGTGGGCGGCGCGCTAGCAATTGGCAACGAAATGGATGTCGCGGACATCGTGGCGTTTTTACTGTACCTCGCGCTGTTTTATGCGCCCATCACCGGCTTTGCCAAGCTTTTGGAGGATACGCAGCAGGCATACGCTGGCGCGGAACGCGTTATGGCGGTCATGGATGCGCCTTCCGATATCGTAGATGAACCGGATGCCGCCGATATGGGTACGGTGAATGGGAAAATTGAGTTTGAAAACGTACAGTTTGGCTATGAAAAAGATCAGGAAGTGTTAAAGGACGTCAGCTTCACATGCGAACCCGGGCAGATGATTGCGCTCATCGGGCCCACCGGCGTTGGCAAGACGACATTAACGCAGCTGATTTCCCGTTTTTACGATCCAATCTCAGGGCGGGTGCTTATTGACGGCAAGGACATAAAGCATGTTACAATCAACAGCCTGCGCAGGAATATCGCCCCCGTCATGCAGGATACATTTTTGTTCTTTGGAACCATTGCGGAAAACATCGGGTACGCAGTGGAAAATGCTACGATGGAGGACATTATCGCAGCGGCGAAAGCGGCGCACATCCATGAGGATATCATGGCCATGTCCGATGGCTACGACACCCGCGTTGGTGAGCGCGGCGCGCGCCTGTCCGGCGGGCAGAAGCAGCGTGTGGCCATCGCGCGCGCCGTTTTGCGGCGTGCCCCTATCATTATATTGGATGAGGCGACCGCTTCCGTGGATGTGGAGACGGAGCGGGAAATTCAAAACGCAATCAACGAGCTGGCCGGTTCCTGTACGATCATCGCAATTGCGCATCGCCTGACAACGATCCGCAATGCGGATCAGATATTTGAACTGAAGGATGGCAGACTCACATTAGTGGACAAATTCACTCTGAATTTTGGTTAATGAAGTAGAGCAGCAATATATGGCTGCTAGTACTGGATGAAAGCATTAATAAGGGAGGGAACTATGTTGGCAGTTCGAAACATCTTTGGAGGGGTATGGATTATATTGCTCATCATCGGCGCTGCAATTGGCATGGGCTTTGTGGTTCAGTCTCTTGCAAAAAAGAAAGGCTACCATGCGAGCTTTGCGTGGGGATTCTTTTTCGGCGTACTTGCCCTTTTGTATTGGGGCTTTGTGCCGGTG
>JAEYPS010000027.1 GCA_023410475.1 Bacillota bacterium
TGCAATTCGCCCATGCCGGAAATGATGGTCTGGCCGGATTCCTCGTCGCTGCGCACGCGGAAGGAAGGATCTTCCTGAGCCAGGCGCGACAAGGCGATGCCCATTTTCTCTTGGTCGGCCTTGGTCTTGGGTTCGACGGCCTGCGAAATCACGGGCTCGGGGAACTCCATGCGTTCCAGCAGAATGTGCTGGCCCACATCGCACAGCGTTTCACCGGTCGTGACGTCTTTCAGACCGACCACGGCTGCAATGTCGCCTGCCAGAACTTCCTTGATCTCAGCACGGTTGTTGGCATGCATCTGGAGGATACGGCCAATGCGCTCCTTCTTGCCCTTGACCGGATTGAACACGGTTTCGCCCGAATGCAACACGCCCGAATACACGCGCACGAAAGTCAGCTGGCCCACGAAGGGGTCGCTCATCAGCTTGAATGCCAGCGCCGAGAACTTGGCGTCGTCGGAGGCGGGCAGGCTGATTTCGTTGCCGTCGTCGTCCAGGCCCTGGACCGGGGGGATGTCCACCGGCGAAGGCAGGTAGTCGATGACCGCGTCCAGCATGCGCTGCACGCCTTTGTTCTTGAAGGCCGTGCCGCACAGCATCGGCTGGATTTCACCTGCTATGGTGCGCGTGCGCAGGCCCAGGTTGATCTCGGCCTCGGTGAGCTCGCCCGTTTCCAGGTATTTGTTCATGAGCTCTTCGTTGGCTTCGGCGGCCGACTCGACCAGTTTTTCGCGCCATTCATTGGCTTGATCAACCAGGTCGGCGGGGATGTCGACATATTCGAACTTGGTGCCCTGGCTGGCTTCGTCCCAGACGATGCCCTTCATGCGGACCAGGTCAACGACGCCGGTGAAAGTGTCTTCCGCGCCGATCGGGATCACGATGGGCACAGGGTTGGCCTTCAAGCGAAGCTTCAGCTGGTCATAGACCTTGAAGAAGTTCGCGCCGGTGCGGTCCATCTTGTTGATGAATGCCAGGCGGGGTACGCCGTACTTGTTGGCTTGGCGCCATACGGTTTCCGACTGCGGCTGCACGCCGCCCACGGCGCAATACACCATGCAGGCACCGTCCAGGACGCGCATGGAGCGCTCGACTTCGATGGTGAAGTCCACGTGTCCCGGGGTGTCGATGATGTTGATGCGGTGCTCGGGGCGGTCGCCCGCCATGCCGCGCCAGAACGCCGTTGTGGCGGCCGACGTAATGGTGATGCCGCGCTCTTGTTCCTGTTCCATCCAGTCCATGGTGGCCGAGCCTTCATGGGTTTCGCCAATCTTGTGGTTGACGCCGGTATAGAACAGAATGCGCTCGGTCGTGGTGGTTTTCCCGGCATCGATGTGCGCGGAAATACCAATATTGCGATAGCGCTCGATTGGGGTTTTGCGGGCCATGATAATAGTGTCCTTAGATTACCAACGGAAATGGCTGAATGCCTTGTTGGCCTCTGCCATCTTGTGCGTGTCCTCACGCTTCTTCATTGCCCCGCCACGGCCCTCGGAGGCGTCAAGCAGTTCACCGGCCAGGCGCAGATCCATCGATTTCTCGCCACGCTTCTTGGCTGCTTCGCGCAGCCAGCGCATGGCCAGGGCCAGGCGGCGCACTGGGCGCACTTCGACCGGCACTTGATAGTTCGCACCACCTACACGGCGGCTTTTCACTTCAACGACAGGCTTGATGTTGTTAATCGCGGTGTTGAACACTTCGATAGGCTCTTTGCCAGTTTTAGCCTGGATCTGGTCGAAAGCGCCGTAGACAATACGTTCGGCAACAGCTTTCTTACCAGACAACATAACAACGTTCATGAATTTGGCGAGATCTACGCTGCCAAATTTGGGATCGGGGAGAATTTCACGTTTGGGAACTTCGCGACGACGAGGCATTTTTACTTCCTTGTGACAGTTCAGTTGAACCGCTATTGCGGCCACGACCATTCATTGGAATGGCCACTTACATGCGATGGGCGGAGCCCATGGCTGCACTAATTTGCCCAGGCTGGCTGGACGGGAAAAAACTTAAGCTTTCTTGGGGCGCTTTGCACCGTACTTGGAACGCGACTGCTTGCGATCCTTGACGCCTTGCAGGTCCAGAGAACCGCGCACGATGTGGTAACGCACACCTGGCAAGTCCTTGACGCGACCGCCACGCACGAGCACCACGGAGTGCTCTTGCAGGTTGTGGCCTTCGCCGCCGATATACGAAATGACTTCGAAACCGTTGGTGAGGCGAACCTTGGCGACCTTACGCAAGGCCGAGTTTGGTTTCTTGGGGGTGGTAGTGTATACACGAGTGCAGACACCACGGCGCTGTGGGCAATTTTCGAGCGCGGGGCTCTTGCTGCTCGCGCGACTGACTTCGCGCGGCTTGCGCACGAGTTGGCTAATGGTTGGCATGACCTTTACGCATCCTGTTTTACGAATTACGTGTACTTGCGTACTGATGGATTCAAGGCGGTTACGCAATAACCGCCTGACACGAAATAACGTAAAAGAGCGGGTCTTGCAGGCCAGACAAAGATAAAGCGCTATTTCAAGACGCTAAGGCTTTGTGTGCCGCCTAAGGTTGCTTAAAGGAATGGTTGGCAAAACCTTCCTATAAGCAAGCTCGCCATCGTAACATGCGTCTGCTTCTTGGGTCAAGCAGATTTGCTTACTGGGCCATTTCGACCCGGTTGCGGCCCTTGCG
>JAEYPS010000034.1 GCA_023410475.1 Bacillota bacterium
CTTCGCTCTGACGCGCAGGACGGCCCGTATACTCTGATAGGCTCTACAACATATACATATTTCTATAATTCTGGGCTTGTTCCCGGGCAGACATATTACTACAAGATACGAGCCTACAAGCTTATAAGCAAGGTCAAGTATTACGGAGGGGATTCCGACGTCGTCACCGCAATAGCGCCGATGCCGTAGCAAGCGCTAAAAGGCCTCGCAAAAAACGTATATTATTGAATGGGATAACGGCAGCCGCGGCGAATCGGCTGCCGTTACTTTTTTCTGAGCTTCAAATTTTAACATCTATAATTAACAGCGCGTTTTAAAAAAATAATAACGAAGAAAAATTCGCTTGCGGCGTGCTGTGTTTGATGCGCAATAACAGCAGCAAGAATAATTGCTTTGCGGAATGGACATTTGATAACTATAGGGACTTTTTACGACCTAAGTACGGGGACGGATATGCCTGGAATAAAAATGAAGCCAAAAATGTATAAAGCAAAGGCTCCTGAAAAAAAGAAGGCTTGGATTCTGCCGATTGCGCGCCTGCTGCTGGCTTATTCGCTTATACTGCTCGCGTCATGCGCAGGATCGGCGGACAGCGGCTCATCGCGTCTGCTCGATTTTAATACCGTTACACAGGGCGTCAGCGTCTCAGGTGTAGAGATATCAGGGATGACGAGAGAGGAAGCTCTTGCCGCCACAGCCGATATACCCGAAAAGTTGCTTAAAGAAATAACGGTATCCATTAACGTCAGCGGTAAGCTGCACGAGTACTCGCCGCAGCAGCTTTCAATTGACACGGACTACGAGGAAATAATAAACGCAGCTGTTACATTCGGGCATACGGGCTCTTTTGACGACAGAGTAAACGCCGCGAGAGACGCGAAAGAGGGACTCGGTGCTTTTGAGGTGACGGTGAGGGCTAGTGAAGAGAACGTGAAAGCCGCGTTGTCGGCGCTTGAACAGGAGCTGGACGTTCCTCCCGTTGAGGCGTCCGCCGTCTTCACGCCCGGCGGCCATACCGCAGACGGCAAGGAACTGAAGCCCGGCAGCAAGGCCGCGCCTGTTCGCGTCGGCGCCGACAGTATGCCAAGCCCGCTGCGATACAAGTATTACCGCACAGACAGGTATATAAAAAACTACATACCCAAAGACGCCAGTATATCGCGCTTTGTTTATACGGAGGAGAAGGACGGGCTGGATGTAGACATCGGCGCGCTTGCGGGTGAGGTTCTCAACGCCGTTGATACAGGACAATATATGATAAATGCGCCTGTTGAGATAATAAAGCCGACGATCATGCTCGACAGTGTTGCATACTCGACACAGCTGATATCGTCATGGACGTCAAGCTATGAGAGCCACGACAGCGCAAACAGAAACTTTAACATCGCAAAGCTTGCGGGGATGATAAACGGAGTCATTATAAAACCCGGCGAGACGTGGTCGATGAACGAGCAGGCAGGCCCGCGGACATACGACAACGGCTGGAAGGGCGCTCCGGGAATTTTGAAAGGCGCGTTTGTAACCGAGCCGGGCGGAGGCGTCTGCCAGGTATCAAGCACTGCATTCAACGCCGCGATAAGAGCGGGTCTTGATATAGCGGAGGGCAGCAGACACTCCATAATTTCGAATTACATGCCTGTAGGGCTCGACGCTACGATAACAACGGGAGGAAAGGATCTGAAGCTGCGCAACCCTTATGAAACCCCTGTGTTTATCGTTTCCTATGTTAACACGAAAGACAAAAACATCACCGTGGAAGTTTACGGCCCTCCGGTAACGGACGAGACGTACGGGCAGGTTATACTCGACTTCTCTTCAGAAATCACAGACCGTACGGATATGCCCGAGACCGAGAAGCATTACAACGCCGCCGAGACTCCCGACGGAGACCCGATAGAGCCCGGAAAGTCGGTGCTGTTCGTAAAGCCCCGCCGCGGAACGACAGCGCAGGTATATAAGAATTTCATATCTCTGGATGGCAAAGAGCTCGGAAAGAAAAAATTCTATACGGCGAAATATCCCAAACTCACGGGACATGAGTACATAAACGACGCGCCTCCCGGGTAACTTTATCGATACCAATCATTTGATTAGTCTGCTATAATAAAGTAAATAACAAACTGCTTGCGGACGGAGGTTATCATGACGGAGAAAAGCTACAGGGTAACGGGGATGACATGCGCGTCGTGCGCGGCTCACGTGCAAAAAGCGGCGGCAAAGCTGACCGGCGTTGAGCAAAGCGACGTCAATATCGCCACGGAAAAGCTTACCGTGCGATTCGATGAAAGCAAGGTAGGGTTTGCCGATATAAAAGAAGCGGTGGAAAGCGCGGGCTACGGCCTTGAAGAGCCTGAGCCCAAACGGGCGGAACTTATGGTAGAGGGAATGACATGCGCAGCGTGCTCCGCGGCGGTTGAGCGCTCGGTGAAAAAGCTTGCGGGAGTTTCATCGGCGTCGGTAAACATCACTACGAACCGGGCGGTGATAGAGTACGACCCTTCAAAGGTAAAGCTGTCAGAAATAAAACAGGCAGTAATTAAAGCAGGCTACACTCCCAAAGACATAGAGACAGAGCCCCGCGGTGATGACAGGAGCATAAGGCTGCTAAGAGAAATGCGCGGGCGCGTTATTACTGCAATTGTATTCTCGCTGCCCATACTCTATATAGCAATGGGGCATATGTTCGGCATTGGCCTTCCGGTTCCCGAGTTTATGGACCACCATATGCACCCGCTTGTATTCGCGCTTGTACAGCTCGCTCTGACTATACCAGTGCTTATCGCGGGCAGACATTTCTACATTATAGGGTTCAAAACGCTGCTTCGCGGAGCGCCCAACATGGATTCACTTGTCGCCATCGGCACGGGCAGCGCGTTTTTGTACGGCGTTTACGCGATAGTGATGATATATCTCGGATATAAGGAGTTTGTGGACCTGCTCTATCTCGAGTCGGCAGCGGTCGTAGTTACGCTCGTGATGCTGGGCAAATATCTTGAGGCGGTAAGCAAGGGAAAGACGTCCGAGGCCATAAAAAAGCTAATGAACCTTCGGCCAAAGACCGCCGTAATAGTAAAGGGCGGTGAGGAAATAGAGGTGCCGCTAGACGAAGTTTTGCCGGGCGATATTGTGCTTGTGCGGCCCGGCGCATCCATTCCTGTCGACGGCGTTGTCGAGGAAGGAATATCCTCTGTAGACGAGTCCATGCTGACGGGCGAAAGCCTTCCGGTGGAAAAGCACCCGGGGTCTAAGGTAACGGGGGGAAGCATAAACGGCGAAGGCCTCATGAAGTTCAGGGCTACTCTAGTCGGCGAAGACACGGCGCTTTCCAAAATAATAAAGCTCGTCGAGGAGGCGCAGGGCAAAAAGGCTCCTATTGCGAAGCTTGTGGACATAATATCAGGGTACTTCGTACCGGCGGTGCTCGGTATCGCCGTCGTCGCGGCTGTCCTATGGGCTCTTGCCGGACGGGATTTCAACTTTGTGCTGAGCATATTCGTGACGGTGCTCGTAATCGCCTGTCCGTGCGCACTCGGGCTCGCGACTCCAACTGCAATCATGGTGGGCACCGGCAAAGGCGCGGAGCTCGGCATACTGATAAAGGGCGGCGAGGCGCTCGAGACGACGCATAAAGTGGCGGCAGTCGTGTTCGACAAGACGGGAACGATAACGGAAGGCAAGCCGGTGCTCACCGATATCAAGACATACGGAACGCTGGGTGAAAGACAGGTGCTGTATCTCAGCGCGTCTGCTGAGCGCGGCTCGGAGCACCCGATAGCCCGGGCGATCGCGGAGCACGCCAAGGCGAACGGCATAGAGCCGGGAGAGCCGGAGGAGTTCAAGGCTGTGCCGGGTCGGGGTATAGACGCGGTTGCCGGGGGCAAGCGAGTGCTTGCGGGCAACATAAAGCTTATGAGCGAAAACGGTATAAACACCGATACCGCAAAAGCGGATGAACAAACGCTGTCGGGAGCGGGCAGGACACTGATGTATATAGCGGTTGACGGCGTGCTTGAAGCGCTTATGGCGGCGGCGGATACCGTAAAGCCTACGAGCAAAGCCGCAGTCGAAAAGCTCAAAAGCTTGGGCGTTGACGTCTATATGATAACGGGAGACAACGAGAGCACAGCGAGGGCTATTGCGAATGAGGTCGGCATAGACAACGTACTTGCCGACGTGCTGCCGGGCGACAAGGCGGGAGAGGTAAAAAAGCTGCAAGAGGGCGGCGGGAAAGTAGCGATGGTGGGCGACGGCATAAACGACGCTCCGGCGCTCGTTCAGGCCGATGTCGGAATGGCGATAGGCACGGGAACGGACGTCGCGGTAGAGTCGGCGGACGTCGTGCTTATGAGGGGCGATCTGAACGAGGTATGTGCCGCAATAGCGCTGAGCCGCGCTACGATAAGGAACATACGCCAAAACCTTTTCTGGGCGTTCATATACAATACGTTGGGGATTCCTCTGGCGGCGGGCGTGTTATACGCGTTCGGCGGGCCTTTGCTCAACCCGGTATTCGCAGGCGCCGCTATGGCGCTGAGCTCCGTCTCGGTTGTTTCGAATGCCCTGAGACTCAAACGCTTCAGGATAAAGGAGCGGACGGATTAACAAAAGGGGCGTATATGATATATTTCGTGAGGCACGGGGATAAAGTAAAAAGCCGCGATTACAATGAGCATTACAACGAGTCCCTGGGAATTTTGGATGAGCCGTTGAGCTGCAAGGGAAGGGAAGACGCGGAAAAGATCGCTCGGTATTTCGAGAGCGCGGATATAAAAAGTATATTCGTCAGCCAGTATAAACGCGCTTACGAGACAGCCGAGCCTATGGCAAGGCAAAAAGGTATAAGTATTACCGTGGACAGTCGCGTAAACGAGATAAACAACGGCGACATAAGAAACATGAGCGACGAAGAGATTGCGGCAAAGTATCCGAAGCTCTGGAGCGAAATTATGAGCCGTTCATGCGACTTCAGGTATCCCGGAGGCGAATCCGGCAAAGACGTAAAGAAGCGTCAGGACAGTTTTTTAAACGACCTTGCGCATGAAAAAGGGGATATAATGGTCGTGAGCCACGACGGATATATAAGGCTGCTTATGTGCAGCGTGTTGGGGCTGCCGGTATACAAGAGATACAGGTTTGTTACGGATATGGGCGGCATAAGCGCCGTATTTTTCGACGAAGAGGAAAAAGAGTGGAGGATCGCGGCGTTTAATCAGTTGCTGCCGTGAGGTAAGGTAAAGGATTTTACTCACGGCTTATCGAAATATGTATATACTGATATGGGGGGCAGCCTGCCTGTGAATTTTTCGGGCAGGGTAATGAGTCGCCGCTGTCTATTCAAATAAGGAGGTTTGGTTCGATATGGTATGTTGGTATTGCTCGGTTCGCACGGCTGAGGCAAAGCATTCGTATGCGTTTGACATGTACGGGGGATTAGGAGTACATAACAGCGAAACAGAGACTAACGTGGCGTACAATGTCCGCCATATAGAGATACCCCGATGCGCGGACTGCCGCGCAAAGCACGGAACCGCGAAGGCCGCTATGTTTATGAGCGTTGTTTTTCTGGCTGTGCTTCTGGGCGGCGCGCTGTCGGCCGTGTTTGGCTGGGTGCCACAGTTTATAGCGGGGGCATGGTGCGGACTTGCGGCAGGGCTTGTGATTGCGTCCCTGCTCTCGGCGGTGCTTGTTCAGAAAGGTATTTGCACCGTGAGAGCGAGCCGCGGAAAATATCCCGAAGCAAACGATCTTTTAAAAAAAGGCTACAGATATGGCACGCGCCCGAAGGCCGCTCCTTCACAGAGCTATCTGCCTCCCGCGCCTCCGAGCCAGGATACAGGCAGCCAAAACTATTAGAGAAAAGAATATTACGATGATTGCCTGCCCGGCGGTTATGCTGAGCGTAAACGCCGGTAAAATTGGCTTTTAATACAGAGGGTATTTTTGTGTTTGTCTTATCCTCGGTTTTGTAGTATTTTAGTATATAACAAAAGATAATAGAGATATATGATGAGAATTTTTGTACGTTTATTTATTATATTGATAATTGGGGCTGTAATAGCAGGGGTAATAATATTTCTGCCGAAACAAGGGGATAACGGCGGCTCTGCCGCGCCTCCCTCTTCGGGCGACGCGGGAGGCGTCCTCATAAACGAGGTCATGTCTTCCAACAAGGGCATATTCCCCGATAACAACGGAAACAGCAGCGACTGGGTTGAGCTTTTCAACCCAACGGACCGCGATATAGACCTCACGAACTGCGCGC
>JAEYPS010000037.1 GCA_023410475.1 Bacillota bacterium
CTTCGCTCTGACGCGCAGGACGGCCCGTATACTCTGATAGGCTCTACAACATATACATATTTCTATAATTCTGGGCTTGTTCCCGGGCAGACATATTACTACAAGATACGAGCCTACAAGCTTATAAACAAGGTCAAGTATTACGGGGACGAATCAAAAACTGTTATTGTTGCAACATAGAAAAAGGATAAAATATTTATTATTATATATAATTGCTGCAATACAGTAATCCGGTTCCGTCGAAGTTTTTTAAGCTGTGGTATATCATTCGAGGGGAAATGTCATAATATTCATATCTTGCCTATTGTAAAGAAGGACGCTGTTGGATCTCGATTTTATTTGGAAAGCAATAGTTATTGTGTTTGGCGGCGTACTGATACTGCGGTTCGCGGGAAGGAAGTCTATTTCTCAGCTGACGGTAGCGCAGACCGTTCTGATGATAGCCATCGGCTCTTTGATTATCCAGCCCTTAGGTGACAAAAACGTTTGGATCACTTTACTGATTACATTATTGCTTGTATTGACGCTTATAATTATTGAGTTTATTGCCGTCAAGTTCGACGTTCTTGAAGGATTTTTTTACGGACGCTCTGTGATAGTTATAAAAGACGGACAGATCGACGCGCAAAACTTAAAAAGACTGAGGCTCACGGTAGACATGCTTGAACTGCGCCTGAGGCAGCAGGGTATACAAAGCATAAACGACGTGCAGTGGGCAACTATTGAATCAAACGGGCAGCTCGGGTATATGCTAAGGCCTGAAAAGCAATACGCAACAAAGCAGGATATTCAGATGCTGCTGTCTATCCTTAAAGCCAACGCTGTGAATACGGCTGGTCAAAATACTCTCACTCAACCTGACGGGGAAGAAAACCTTTTTACCGAAGTAAGCATCAACACACACAAGCAACAGCCTCCGGACGAATTAAAATGATCCGCACGGAATCTAGCGTTAAGCCTCGTATCAAACCATTTATAATAACTTTGTCTAAGTGGATAAGCGCCGGGCTGTTAATCGGCGCTGTGGTCGGCACTTTGACAACGTTACTGCTTAAAACGAACGACTTTCTTGGAGAAATACGTACGGGAAACACCTGGCTTATATATTTTCTTCCCGCCGCCGGTATAGTTATCGGCTACATCTACATGAAATTCGGCAAGAAAATGGGGGTAGATTCCGCTAAAGGGAACAATGTAGTTATAGAAGGCGTGCAGGGGAAGTCGCCTGTTTTGAAGCGAACGGGCCCAATTATTTATTTTGGCACCTTTCTAACCGTTTTGTTCGGAGGCTCTACCGGAAGAGAAGGGGCTGCAATACAGATGGGCGCAAGCGTAGCCCAGGCTGTCAATCAGGTATTTAAAATCGGACCGCTGGATACGAAAATATTGCTTATGAGCGGTATCAGCGCCGGCTTCGGCGCCGCGTTCGGAACACCTGTAACAGGAGCGATATTCGGCATGGAAATGGCAGCCTTGGGCATGCTAAAGTTTGAAGCGCTTATTCCATGTGTTGTTTCGAGTTTTACGGGGCATTATATCGCGGAAGCTGTGTGGGGGCTTGGGCACGAAGAGTTTATCATCCAAAACGTGCCGGAACCGAGTGTTTCCACATTCGCATGGACAATAATCGCGGCTATTGCTTTTGGGCTTGCGGCTCTGTTGTATTGTCAGCTTAGGCATGGGATACAGAAGATCTCCGAGAAATATCTGAATAAAGACCATATGAAAAGAACCTTTTTAGGTGGGCTTATTATCGTAGTGCTGATGCTGCTTTTGGGTACGCGGGAGTATAACGGGCGCAGCCTGGAATTGCTTGAGCAGTGCTTTGAGGTAAGGGTAGTCTATTACGCGTTTCTTGCCAAACTTGTATTCACCGCAGTGACGATGGGGAGCGGGTTTGTCGGGGGAGAAGCCATACCGCTTTTCATAATCGGCGCGGCTTTGGGCAATACGATGTCCGCGTTTATCGATTTGCCCATGTCGTTCCTTGCCGCACTGGGGCTTATTGCAGTTTTTTGCGGAGGCGCGAACACACCGCTCGCCGCTTTTGCGTTGGCTATAGAAATGTTTAAAGGAGAGGCGGCAGTATTTTTTTTCCTGGCCTGCGTCATCAGCTATATAGTATCCGGGCATCACGGGCTTTGGCCGTCTCAAACTGTTTTTCCTCCCAAAAGCAGACTGTATATACAGTTGAGCGGGAGCACGATCGAGGACATCGAAAAAAGCAATAAAGGATTGTATCCCTTTAACATACGATGAACAGAATAAAAGATGTTTATAGTATTGAAAAGTTATAAAAACCCTCGTGTCATTCGAAATTTTAAAGATTACCGGCAAGCCTTTTGCTTTTGCGCGCTTTTCCATTGATTATTGACAATATAACTGAAACAGTATATATTTCTTTTGATATAAGGAGAATGCTTCCAATGAAAAATATACCGGAAAACGATTTGAAAGTCAGTACGCATGATATAAATATTACAAATGCTCCGAAAAGCTCTGAAAAAATGCGCTCCGGATCATTTGCGGTAGAGATGGTTTTTTCTGTTCTGCTGCTCGTGGCAATAAGCGCAGTCCGCACCGTATTTATTTTTGCCGATAACGTTGGTTCGCAAACTTCCGCCGCTATCGGGCAATCGATGTGGATATATATGGGGGCGAGCGTCGCCGTTTTTGCGGCTGCGAGATTTTTTATTCAAAGGCCGTATTTTGCCTGTATCTTTGTAGCCTTCGCTACGCTTCTTGCCGTTATTTTTGATTGGCTTGTGGGTTTTCTACGCTTGTTCATAGACTTTGGTAATACACAGTTCGCATTTATCGCAGGTTTACTGCTTTGTATTGTTCTTCTAACGGGTTTTTTCTTTCTTTTAAGGCTGCTCTATATAAAAAATTATCCAATGCACATTATCGCAAGTATCTTTTCCGTAGCGTTCACCTGCCTTGTGTTTTTCGGCGTTGTATTAGCGCTGGTAGCCGAAGGAAAGGCCTCTTCGGGAGGCACGATTGAAGTCGTTGCTGTTCAGGCGACACCGAAGCCGACGTCCGAGCCGACTCCCAAGCCTACGCCCACGCCCACACCCATGCCGACGCCTGAGCCGACGCCCGAACCTTTTGGGTTGCCAAATGTGTACTTCTTCGTACTTGACGAGTTCAGCTCTTTTGACATGCTAAAAAAATACTATGGTTACGACGCAAAGGTATTTAACGATTTTTTGGATATGAAAGGCTTTAATATTTCAAGAGACAGCTACACTACCGACCATCAGACAACGCATTCCCTTTGCGATATGTTCAATCTTGATTATATCTCAAGGCACTATTCCAAATCAAAAGCAAAAAAAGCAAGAAAAAATTCTCAGTTGTATAAAGCGCTATCAGATCTTGGATATTATCAGTTCCAAATGTCTTCAAGTAACAATAGCTTAATAGCAACCGGCCTGTTTTCAAAAGCAGGAAAAAAGGCTTATGCAAAGATCACCTTAGGCACTGACAATACTGGTGGTATTGATCCTGAAAGCAAAATTTCTGAGCCGCTAGCCGCGCTTCTGGAAAACCAGGCCCCCGGCAAAAAGGCGAAAGTAAATGCCCAGGCTTTAAATAAATGGGGCTTTTATCCGTCAGATTATGTACGTAATACAAAAACGTATAAGCAGCACAAGCTACGCAAGAATGCAAATACCATAATGTCGGTATTTGACTATTTTGAAGACCCATCAAATTACGCTGCCACCGCGCCCCGTGTGATCTATACCTACATGCTCGCAACACATGTTCCTTTTGTATTTGATGAATATGGAGGCCTCATATCATCCGGAAACAGCCGTAACTGGAGAACAAAAAGCGTATACCTTAATCAATATAAATATATATGCAAACGTTTGATGGCTACTGTCTCCACCATAATAGCGAACGACCCGGACAGTATCATAATTATTTTTAGTGATCACGGTGTACGTTATCATGCAGACTGCAGTCAAAAGCACACCTTCCATATCACTGACAAGGATTCCTTGCGCATAATGAACGCTGTTTATATAAAGGGTCAGCAGCACGATATAGAAGGGCTTTCAGCCATCAATACACTGCGCTTCATATTGAGCTTATACGAAGGGCTGGAATATCCGCCTATCGAAGACCCCGTAACTTCAGAGTCCCCGGGCTGTCTCAAGGGTATTATCCCCAAGTCCAGGTGGAAAGGGAATGGATGATTTACGGTAAAGGCTTATTCTTTACGGCTTTATATGAAACTATGAGATAATCGTAATTTTTGTGAGTTGGAATAATAAAAACCCGGAACGGGTTTGCGTTTACCGGTCACTTTTAATCGTGTGTATTATAGGGTTTTATTCGAAAAACGGCGACTATAATATTGACATAAACAGAATAACATTGTACATTAAAAACTGACAAATATCTGATATATTCTATGTTACTGTAAAACTGATACATAAAGTGTTTGTCAACTACTACATGTGTTTTGATGAGGGAATAAAATTGCCAAACGAGTTTATTAACGTCAAAGACTATTTTGACGATAACCCAACTTATGATTATCGAAGGACATTACGCATCAATAAGAAAAGAAAAAAGCGTATAAATCCTGTTAGTATAGTATTGTCTGCGCTTATAGTTTTACTTATGGCATCTTTGCCAATGATGTCAATTTGGTTCGCTAATCAGGGTGAAGTT
Source organism: Bacillota bacterium (assembly GCA_023410475.1). Lineage (GTDB taxonomy): Bacteria > Bacillota > Clostridia > Christensenellales > SZUA-584 > DTFZ01. The sequence goes on from JAEYPS010000037.1 coordinate 4,690, forward strand.
AGCTTTGCACAGGCATTTATGCCTGCATCGGTTTTCATGCTGACCGGTCTGCTGTTTTTTTTAGTGTTTTTATTGATCACGCGCAGGCCGTTCTTTTCCGGTATATACTCGGCTTTCGCTATTTATCTGCTCGCTGATTTTCAGATCGTGCGCAAGCTTGTATCACAGGTCATACAAAAGCCAGCAGAACCGTATGTAAGCGCATTGGTGGGCATCATAATACTTATCGGTGTTTTTATTCTGTTATATAAGCTGACCAAAGAGGTTTGGCTAAGTTACGCGACGCGTATTGCTGCGATAACTTTAGCAGGTGTTATGGCGCTGAGTTTTATAATGGGAAATCCCGCGTTTGCAGCTTCATCATCACAAGAACCCCCTGAACTTGAAACTCCGGTTGCTGTTGTTGTTCCAACTCCTACTATCGTGCCAACTGCCACCCCTGATCCTACACCCTCGCCTACTCCAGAGGCAACACCGGAAGAAAAGCTCGCTGTATCTTCAACTAATATTTCTGCTGATACCGTGTTATACGCCGATCCGAAGCTGGAAAGCAATCAGATGCCTAACGTATATTGCTTTATTCTGGACGAGTATGGACCACCCCATATTACAGACAAATATTATGGCTTTGATAATTCGTTGTTCGTTGAATTCCTGCAAGATAACAGATTTAATAGTTCTGCGACGAGTTTGTGCAATATTGCGGAAACATCTGAGGCTACAGGCGAACTGCACAGATTAGAGCCGTTTCTTAAAAAAATATCCAAATCAAAGGCCAGATCATACCGCAAAAAAAATTCTCCGCTTTATGAATCTTTCAGAAGTCTGGGATATACGACATATTCAAATTGCGCTTGGCCAAAGATGTTTCCGATAGATCAATTAAAAAATAACATGGATGCACTTGTGGAACTTTCGACATTAGATAGAAAGCCGCCTCTTGTTGAGGAGCCCGAAAAGCCGCAAGGCACGGACGAACCAGTCAATACGCCCGTACCTACAGTTACGCCGGCGCCTACACCGCGCAGGGATATGTACCAAGATTTTGAAACAGTAGAGGTCGAAACAGATTGGCGCGATGTTTTTTTCACCAGTTTTACTGAAAACGACGAAACCATGTATGACCTGGCTGTACAAATGTCTGTATTGTCTTTATTTCTTGAAAAAATGTCTGACAGGGGAATGCTGGACGACGAAGATGATATTCCGGAAATAGACGAGCCGCTGCAGACGCCGGAAGTTATGCCATCTTTAAATCCCGACCCTAGTATTAGTGATACGCCCGCCGCAACTCCCAGCACAGAACCTTACGACGGCGAAGATTACGAAGATGGTGAAGATGATGATTATGAAAACGTAGATCATGGGGAGGCGGCGCCTCTGGATACGGACGCTGCAAGCGATCCTGTTTCCTACGATGAGTTACTGCCTATTCCAAAAAAGTTGTCTGTGCACGCTCGTGATATGTACGACGTTTTGAAACGTCTTGATGGATTGCAGGCAAAAGGATTCGCACAGCCTACGTTTTTATTCAATTATATCCGTCAGCCTCACGTGCCTTTTATGTTTGATAAGTATGGTAAAGCGCTGCCTACCAATGTAAAATATTGGTGGAAGAATCCGAATTATTACTTGGGACAGCTGAAATTCATTACGACTCACATGATGCATGTTATTGATATATTATTAGAAACAGACCCTGATTGTGTAATTATAATACAATCTGACCACGGAATCAGATACCGTCAGCTGGTATTTGATACTCCGGCAGAAAAAGATGAAAAGGATCAATACTACGTTTTAAACTTTGTGTATTATCGCGGACAAAAGCTTGATATTGAGGGGCTGTCTCCTGTTAATACCTACAGAACTGTTCTTACAAAGCTGGGGCTCGATATGCCGCTTGTCCAAGACCCCCGGGCTTTAGAGTTCCGCGGTCAAAAATACGGGATACCCGACGATGATCCGCGGCTGAGAAACATCAATAACAATTAAATAATATAACTTACGGAGGAACATAAAATGAAAAGAATTATACCTATTGCTTATTTCACGCTGTGCTTGATGCTTTTACTTTCAAGAACCGCATTCGCTTATATCGATCCGTCCGCTACTGCGCCTATAATCCAGGTCGTTGGAGGCGTTCTTATAGCGGCTGGCGCCACCATAGCTATATTTTGGAAAAAGATTAAGAACGCGTTTAATAAAAACAAATACAAAAGTATTGAAAAGAACATAGAAAAAAAGGCCGCTAAGCGCGGTGAGAGATAGTATTTGCTGATATGATGGAATTCATTGGTTTACCTCTAGGTTATATAATGTGGCTGGGTTATACTTTGTTTAATAACTATGGTTTATCCATTTTATTATTCACTGTATTGATAAAGGTACTGATGTCTCCGCTCAGTATTTGGACGCAGAAGAATTCCATCAAGATGGTGCGGCTCAAGCCTCAGCTTAATGAGATAGAGATAAAGCATTTTGGAGACAGCGAAAAGATACTGTCAGAGCAAAGAGTACTCTATAAAAAAGAAAAGTACAATCCATGGGTAAGCATATTACCGTTACTGATACAGATACCTATTATATTGGGGCTTATTGCAGTTATATATAACCCAATGCAACATCTTCTGCATATACCGGAACCGGTGATGAGCGCCATTGAAGTTCGCGCCGAGCAGTTGGCTCCTGTTGGCACACAGCTTCAAGCGGTTTCGATGATCAAGGATCCGCAATATGCGGCTTCTTTTGACAGCATCACGGTGCCGGGGCAGGATGTACAGTCGGCGCTGTCCTCTATACGGTCTCTAGATCTTGAGCTTTGGGGTATGGATCTTTCCGCAACACCGACAGCGTCACCGGCAGATCCGCTGGTGTGGATACCGTTTGCGGCTCTTTTGAGCACCTTGCTGCTCTCCTGGGTGCAAAACCTGCTGAATGTTCTGCAGCGTGAATCAGGATGGCTCGGGCGGTGGGGCCAAGCGATTTTATTAAGCCTGCTGTCGCTTTATCTTGCTTTTGCCGTACCGGCGGCGGTAGGAATTTACTGGGTATTGGGCAACCTGCTGGCAGCGGTTTTAGCCATAATTTTAAATAAGTTATATAATCCGAAAAAGCATATCGACTACGCTGCGCTGGAGCGCACAAAAGAAATACTTTCAAAACTGAAGGCCGAACGTAAAAAGTCAAAACCTACAGCGGAACAAAAAAAGCGGTCCAAGGCTGACTACGCCAGATTTTTAGATGAGAGCGTATATAAACGTCTGGTGTTCTACTCCGAAAAAAGCGGGTTTTATAAGTATTTTAAAGGATATATCGAATATATCTTAGCAAATTCGGATCTCGATATTCACTATATAACAAGCGACCCAAACGATGCCGTTTTTCAAATAGACGAGCCTCGGCTGATACCGTATTATATAGATAACAACAGGCTCATAATATTGTTCATGAAGATGGAGGCGGACATGGTGGCTATGACCATGCCCGATATTGAGCAGTTTCATTTAAAACGTTCTCGGCTTAAAAAAGATGTTGAATACGTCTACATGTACCATGGTATGACCAACTCGCTGATGGTGGGTCGTAAAAACTGCATTGCATACTACGACACTATTTTTTGCGTAGGGCCTCACCAGGTGGAAGAATTTTTAGAAGAAGAATCACTCTACAGCATAAAGCCGCGAAATTTACTAAAAGTCGGTTATCCGTTTATCGACGAGTTGATCACTTCTTATGCTGCAACAGAGCAAGCGGACCATGAACGGCCTCAGCTTCTGATTGCGCCCTCGTGGCAGGATAATAATATAATGGACAGTTGCATTGATTTGGTTATTGATGCACTGAAAGATAAACATTATGATATCATCGTTCGCCCTCACCCTGAATATGTCAAGCGTTATGGGGGTAAGCTCTCTGAGTTCAGAGAGAAATACACAAATTATAAAAATGTAAGGCTGGAATCTGATTTTTCCACCAACAATACGATTTTTGAGTCGGACATTTTGATAACAGACTGGTCTACAATCGCGTATGACTTTGCTTACTCCACAAAAAAACCCTGTGTGTTCATCAATACGCCAATGAAAGTAATGAACCCTGAATACACAAAATTCAAGTGCGACAACCTTGACATTAAACTTAGATGCGAAGTGGGTTTAAGTGTTGAAATTGAGCAAATAGGAAACCTTAATGAAGTTATCACCGGTTTGCTGTTAAAAAAGGATGATTACAGGGAAAAGATCACCTCGATCGTAGACAAGTATGTTTATAATCTTGGCAAAAGCGCCGCTTACGGCGGGAGTTATATCATCGAAAAGTTAAAAGAGAAAAGAAATGATAGCTAAATACAATGCACAAAACAAAAAAATGTATTTAGAATACATCGGCGATGATTGGGGCGAATGTCCGTATTTGTATCTTAATTTTATAGGGCTTTCAGGGATATCACCAGACGTAGAAGTGTTTATGTGCATGAGCAATAATGACAGTATCTGCGCTGTGATGCTGCGATATTATAACGCTTTGCATATATTCAGCCGCGAGAGCGATCTTGACACTGAAGAAATAAAAAGCTTTATAGCACAGCTTAATCCTAAAATTATCTGGATTAACGAAAATGCCTTTAAAGTTTTAATAAATATCTTTGACAGTTATCTTGTGCATACAATGCCTGTCATGGCCTGCTCAAGCTCAGCAACGGGCGTAGATACCTCAGAAGTCACAATAGCTTCCGAGGCTGATCTGCCTGAGATAGCCGAACTTATGCTGGAGGAAGAACTTTATAAACAAGGATACGAAAACGCCGGGCAGATTATTGAAACGTTTTCTGAGCGAATGCGGCAGTGTATGGGAATCAGCTATATTGTTCGCAAAGACTCCAAGTTGGTTGCGCATATCTCAATAAACGCAATGGCAAACGGCATAGCTGTGTATGGTGCGTTAGTAGTCAGCAGACAATTTCGCGGGCAAGGACTTGCTAAAAAAGTAAGGGCAAAGCTCATGGAAGATATGGCAGGGAAAAATATCATAGTGCTGGATTTTGCAATAAGCGAAGCGACTAAAAAAATTGATATTGCCGGCGGAGGTAAATGTGTCGGAAATGTCGTAAAACTCAGTAAATTGGAGTGAGATATGTACAAAACTAAAGCAGGAATAGAAGAACTCTATCGTGTTTCGCCACGCCAGGGCAGAGGCTCATTTTTACGCTTGGATATGAACGAGAACCCGGAGGGGTTGCCAAGAGCCTTTTTTGATAGAATCATCTTAAAAATCACACCGGAACTGCTGGCAATGTACCCGGAGACCGGCGTGCTTACCAAAAAGCTTGCGGACTATCATAGCATAGAACCGGATATGATAACCCTCACAAACGGTTCGGACGAGGCTATAAAATGTATTTTTGAGGTGTTTGGGTGTTCCGGCAACGTGGTCTCTGTATACCCAACGTTTGAAATGTATTCAGTCTACGCAAAGCTTTACGGCCTTGAACACAGAGCCATAAATTACAGCGAAGACTTTTCCGTAAAAACAGGAGACCTTATAGCCGCCATAGACGCCGACACCTCTATTGTATCTTTGCTCAATCCAAACAATCCCATAGGTAATGTTTATTCTATGGAAGAAATTGAGAGTGTTATAAAAAAGGCAGGTGAGTGCCGCGCTATAGTGGTGATTGATGAAGCATACCATTATTTTTATCCAAAATCATATATAGAACTCACTAAAAAGTACAGCAACGTTTTGCTGACCCGGACTTTCTCAAAATTATGTTCCATCGCAGGTTGTCGAATAGGATATGCAGTCGGCAACCCAAGTTTGATATCGCTGCTGAACAAAGTAAGGGGAACGTACTGTATAAACGCGGTAGCGCTGGCTTTTGCAGAGGCTATAATAGACGATAAGGAACTTATACCCGCGCTCATTAAAGAAGAAAAGACCGGAAGAGATTACGTCACGACATATCTAGTAGCAAACGACTACGAGCACTATGCAGAGAACGGCAACTATATATTTATCAGGCCGAATCGCCCGGCGGGAGAAGTATCTGCCGCACTGGAAGAAGAAATGATATTGGTCAAGACGTATTCACATCCGTTGCTCAAAGACTATATCCGTATATCAACCGGCGGCGTTGGATCGATGCAGAGGTTTTGCGAAACTTTTAATAAAATAGATAAGGAATAATAAAATGAAAGCGATTTTACTTGCGGCAGGAGTGGGGACGAGAATAGCTAGGGAGTTGCTGCGCCCGAAGAGCTGTTTGGAAGTAGACGGAAAGCCGATTATCAGGCATACAGTCGAGTTGCTGCAAAATAACGGAATTCCTGCAACAGTAGTAGTAGGATATGAGAAGAACATCATATTTGAAGCGTTATCGGGACTGGATGTTACGTATTACTTTAATCCGTTCTACAAAGTCACCAATAGTATAGCATCACTTTGGTTCGCGAAAGAACTACTGACAGGGGAAGATGACCTGCTGATAGGAAACGCGGACGTTTTTTTTGAACAGTCAATACTTGATATTGTAACCAAAGGGCGTGAGCCGCGGATTATGCTTGCTGATAAGACCAGAATTGAGGTGGGCGATTATTTCGTAAAAACCATTGACGACAAACTTATCGCTTACGGCAAAGAGCTGCCTCTGTCGGAGCGTACCGCCGAATATGTAGGCATGGCCTGTATCAGAAAAGAAGCAGTATGCGACTTTGCCTCCGGATTGGAGAGCCTTGTGGGACAAGGGCGGTATGATTTGTGGTGGGAGAACGCGCTTTACGAGTTTTGTACGCAAAGGCCTGTCTTTATCAAAGACGTAGAAGGCAAATTTTGGGGAGAGATTGATTACATTGAGGATTACGAGCGTATACTCGCATACCTCGATTCAAAAAAGAATTAAAGGATCATTTATGGAAAAATCAAAGAATGCCGCACCTGCCAGACAGAATAACGCGGAGTTGATTGCGGCAAGCATATTTTTGTCCTGTACTTTATTCGTGTTCGCACCGCTTTTTGTTTATGCCATGAACCGATCTAACTTCTGGTTTGATATCGGGCATTTCTGGTGGATAATACTGCTGTGCGCAATTGCCGCTTTCGGCGTATTTTATGGCATTGGCAGGTTGTTTCGCGGAAAAGCACGGTTAATTTACTGTTGTTTATTATTCGGTTTAGGGGTTGCAATCTTTTTTCAAGGCAATTTTCTCACGGGCAGCGTAGGGCAATTGAACGGAGAAGTGAAACAATGGTCTTTATACAGCGGCCAAATGACTATTAACTTAATAATATTCACTTTGATTTGCGTAATACCCGCTGTTGTCGTAATCTTTTTTGAAAAGATAATGTTAAAGCTGACCAGGTTGTTCTCGTATCTGTTGATAGCAGTGCAGGCGCTGCTGTTTATGACACTGCTACTAACACCTATGCCGGAAATGAAGCCGGCACTTTCCGATAAGAATCTTTTCACATTATCAAAAAATAATAACATTATCGTGTTTACGATAGATATGCTTGATATAACATATGTTGATCGTGCCCTAAATGAAGATAAGGCGCTTACAGAAGACCTTGACGGGTTTACGTATTATTCAAACTCCAGCGGCAAATTCAGTTCAACCTATTATAGTTTTCCTGTTATTCTAAATGGAAATGTAAATTTGAATTCCGGAAATACATACGAAAATGAAAATTCTAAGCAGTATTTTAAGATATTGAAAGATAATGGGTACTCTATAGAAGCCTATGGCTTAACATCATTGATGTCTGATGATTATATTCAGACGCTCGATAATAATGTCGAATACCCGCGCCTCGCTATTAACGATATTCCAAGGTTTACTGAGTATCTATATCGGCTGTCCTGGTTTAGGTTTCTTCCAGACATAACGAAACCTGTATTCTGGTTCTATCCTGGTCTCGAGTTTAATCTGTTGATAAAAACGGACGGTGAGGTAAATCCGTATCTTGCTTCAAACTATAGATTTTATGATAAATTGGTAAATGATAAAATAACGCTGAAAGAAGATGGTAATTCATTCAAGAGCTATTATGTTTTCGGCAACCATTTCCCCTACAATACTGACGCGCAATGCCGGTTTGTCAGGCAGGAAGTTCCTCATTACGAGACAACAAAGGGAATGACGCATTTAATAAGCGAGCTTTTAACACAGCTAAAGTCGGCGGGGATATATGACAACACCACGATCGTTATAGTGGGCGATCACGGATGGATAGGCGCTAACTCGATTACAGCGCCTGCGCTTCTGATTAAACCGAAAGGCAGCACAGGGGATCTTGTCGTTTCTGATGTGCCTGTTGATCATACGGTTATCGTTCCCACCGTTTTGGAATCGATGGGGATCGACGGCTCGAAATTCGGAAACTCTGCATCCAAAGGGCTCACTGGCCGCTTGTTTTACAAAAGCGGTCTGAAAATAGACGAAGGGGATGTGGGTACGCTAATTGAATACTCGGTACCCGATACTTCCAATGATCAGAAGCTTTATGAACCTACGGGTTATAAGTACGATACTGAAGGCAATTACATATCGATTTACTCTTATAACGATTATAAGTTGGGTCAGAGATTGGACTTGAGCGGCAACAGCTGCAAATACTTTGATTTAGGGTTTGCAAACAGCCAGGCACATGGAGCCCAATCGCAGCTGACTATGAAGATAACGGAACAGAGGAGTGTTGACGTTACTATGAAACTGTCGAGCCACTATGGTGATGCTCAACGGTTAATTGCACAGTGCAACGGCCAAGTGTTATTTGATGACGTAATAAAAGATGTTGCGACCATTAAGTTTAGTATCCCGGCAAAATGCATCAAAGACGGAAAGTTGCTTCTGAAACTGCGCTATCCTGATGCTGTCTCAAGACGAGAGATGGATAAAGAAAGCGATGATGCGACATTGCGTTCATTTGATTTTTATGAGCTTATTATAAGTTAAGGATATTTATGATGCACTAACGACAAAAGGGCAGTTCTTCATCGGTTTACAGGTCAATATAACAACTCTTTGGCGGTCAGTTAACTGCATCCTGTCTTTGCGAAGTTCGTTCAACAAAGGAGCAAGCCCTGAATTTTATAACCTGTTATCGTTAGTTCACTCGCTGCCACGCTCGTTTGTTATTAAGAGTTTGTCAACTGCCGCTATCAAAGCCTTGACCGCAACTTTATCGCTTTCCTTGGCCCTTTTGTATACCTCAAAAAACTGTTTTTCTTCTTCCGTAGCGTAAACCTCACCAGAAGTATATGGGGATCTTCTGATGAGCAAGTTTATGTCAACATTAAAAAAATCAGCAATTGCTTCAAGAGTTTCAAAATCGGGCTCTCGATTGCCATTTTCGTACATGCTTATAGCACTCTTTGAGATTTTTTTGCCCATTGTTCTTGTTAAGGCTTTGGCTAATTCTGCCTGTGTAAGACTATGCAATGTACGAAAATCTTTTAACACTTCTGCAAACTTCATACACACCTCATAATTCATAATTTATTCTTGACTACGATAACACGAAATGTGTTAATTTACAATAAAAATTACACATTATGTGTTGATACGTAAAGGGTAAGGTACTATATTGTGATAGTGCACGATATATGTACTTTACGGGATGTGCAAAAATGCCAGACGCTAAAAAATTGGAAAAAGAGTAGTTGAGCTTCGGAGGCAAGGAGCCCGCGCCGGTCATTCCCGGTGAAGTTCAGAGAATACGCCTCGGGTAATCCGGGGGTATTTTTGTTGGCAGTAATGTAGTCAGTAGAACAAGTTTTTATAAAATTTTATCCGCTTATTGTTTGTAAGAAATCCACGACCGAGCTAAATAAAAAATCCCCATACCCTAGTATTTATACGGGTTTTGAGGATTTTGGCGGAGAAGAAGGGATTTGAACCCTTGCACCGGTTACCCCGGTCTACTCCCTTAGCAGGGGAGCCCCTTCAGCCGAACTTGGGTACTTCTCCACATCAATCAGCAGCTTGTTCATTATAAAAGAAAAAAGCAGTTGTTGTCAACAAACAAATGACGGTATAATTATAAATGAAAAACGGTTATTTTTATCGAAATTATAAATTAACATTGGAAGCGTGTTGACAAAAGCATTTATCTCTGTTATATTTATGCGTAATAAAAGCGCAGATGGAGACAGGTCTGGCAATTAAGCTTTAAGAGAGTCGGCGGTTGGTGAGAGCCGGCAGCGTAATGCCAAGACGGATCCCTCCGGAGCTGCATGTTGAATGAAGTAAACATAGCCGGTTAACCCCGTTACAGGTTTAGGGCTTTATAGAGTCTGAAGCGGTCTTTTTAAAAGACAAGGTGAGTGGTACCGCGAAGTTGGAATAACAACTGCGTCTCTTCATATTAGAAGAGTATGCAGTTTTTTTATATCCGAAGAAAGGAAGTTAAATATGCAGCGCGTAATATCCTTTGTAGTATCAAATCAACCGGGCGTTCTGTGCCGTATATCCGGTCTTATCAGCAGGCGCGGATTTAATATCGAGAGCCTGACCGTCGGCGTAACGGACGACCCTTCGTTATCGAGGATAACGATAGTAATGTACGCCGACGACGCGGTCACCGACCAGGTCATAAAGCAGCTCGATAAACAGCTTGACGTAAAGGCTATAACAGAGATACCCGAATGTAAGGGTACGTTCCGCGAGATAGCGCTTATTAAGGTGGGCACCGGGTCAGACAAAAAAGAGTTTATGGACGCCATAAACGCACGCTCGGGCATAGTGCTTGATATAGGAGAGAATACAACGACAGTACAGCTAACGGGAACGATATCATTTATAAATGAGGGTATCGAGGCTCTGAAAAAATACGGCATAGTCGAGATAGCGAGAACGGGCATGGTCGCTCTTGAGTGCGGGGATGCGCGGCTTTATGAGGCAGACAATTAAGTTCTAAAGCTTAATATACAAGAAAAATGTTGGCCTAAGCCAATACTATATTAAAATTGATAAGGAGAACATGGAACATGGCAAAATTATATTATCAGGAAGATTGTAAAAAAGAGTATCTTATGGATAAGACGATAGCAATCGTAGGATACGGCAGCCAGGGTCACGCGCACGCGCTTAACCTGCACGAATCGGGCTTTAACGTAATAGTTGCCGAGCTTGACCCCGTAAAAAAGGCCGAGGCCGAAAAACACGGGCTTAAGGTATTTACCGCAGCCGAAGCAGCGAAGCAGGCCGACGTTATCGTTATGCTTGTAAGCGACGATATTCAGCCCAAAATCTACGAGGAAGCCATAAAACCCAGCTTGACGGAAGGAAAATATCTGATGTTCGCGCACGGGTTCAACATCCATTACGGGCAGATAAAGCCTCCCGCAAACGTTAATGTTTTCATGATAGCGCCAAAAGGGCCGGGGCACACCGTTCGCTCACAGTACGTTGAAGGAAAAGGCGTGCCGTGCCTTGTGGCGGTAGCTCAGGACGCCTCGGGCGACACGCTCAATGTGGCATTGGCTTACGCGTACGGCATCGGCGGCGCGAGAGCCGGCATACTCGGAACGACGTTTAAGGAAGAGACCGAGACGGATCTTTTCGGAGAGCAGGCAGTTCTTTGCGGAGGAGTTACCGAGCTTATGAAGGCGGGATTCGACACGCTCGTCGAGGCAGGATATGAGCCTGAAAGCGCGTATTTCGAGTGCCTTCACGAGATGAAGCTTATCGTAGACATGATAAACCAGGGCGGGCTTTCGTATATGCGCTATTCGATAAGCGACACAGCCGAATACGGAGACTACGATATCGGCCGCCGCATCATCACAGATGAGACCAGAAAAGAGATGAAGAAGGTATTACAGGAGATACAGGAAGGCGAGTTCGCAAAGCGCTGGATACTTGAGAACAAGGCCGGCCGCCCGAATTTCAACGCGCGCCGCAGAATAGAAAGAGAGCTTCAGGTAGAGAAAGTCGGCAAAGAGCTGCGTAAGATGATGCCGTGGCAGAACGAGCCGGAGTATTAAGCCGGCAGATAGGAGCTGATATGCGAAGAAAGATAGAGATATTTGATTCCACGCTGCGCGACGGCGCGCAGGCGAGAGGCATCAATTATTCGCTTACAGACAAGATGCATATGCTGAGCCTTCTTGACAACCTGGGGGTGGACTACATTGAGGCGGGCAACCCCGCGTCAAACCCCAAAGAGCGGCAGTTTTTCGAGGAAGCAATAAAGGTACCGCTGAAAAACGCGAAGCTCGTCGCGTTCGGCAGCACGCGCCGCAAAGACACTAAGGCAAGCGAAGACGCCGGCGTTAAGGCGCTGCTAGAGGCGAATACGGGAGTTGTCGCGATATTCGGCAAAGCGTGGGACCTGCATGTCACCGAGGTCATAGGAACGACGTTTGAAGAAAACCTCTCTATGATACGTGACACCATAAAATTTTTAAAGGAAAACGGACGCGAGGTCATATTTGACGCCGAGCATTTCTTCGACGGCTTCAAGGCCAACAGCGGCTATGCTATTAAGGTGTTAAAGGCCGCCGAGGAAGGCGGAGCGGACACTATAGCGCTATGCGACACTAACGGCGGCACTATGCCAAGAGAGCTCGAAGAGGCGGTAAAAGCTTCTCTCGAGGCTGTCGATATCAAGATAGGCGTGCATGTGCATAACGATACCGAGATGGCTGTAGCGAACTCTATACTTGCCGTTCAGATGGGAGCATGTCACGTTCAGGGCACGCTGTTAGGCTACGGCGAGCGCTGCGGCAACGCGAGGCTCAGCTCGATAATACCCGACCTTCAGCTCAAACTTGGCTACGAATGCATAGGGGAGCATATAAGCGACCTTTACCACGCGGCGCGGGAAGCGGCTGAGATAACGAACCTGCCGTTCGACGAAACGCTGCCGTATGTGGGCAGAAACGCATTCGCGCACAAGGGCGGAATGCACATAGACGCCCTTTGCAAGGCGGAAGGCTCGTTTGAGCATATCGACCCTGAGGCGGTTGGAAACAGCAGGGAATTTCTTTTGTCCGAGGTCGCGGGAAGGTCTGCTATGGCTACAAAGCTTCAGGAAGAGTTCCCGGACGTCGCGAAGGACAAGGAAAAGGTTGGCGCGCTTATGAGCAAGCTCAAGGACCTTGAGAGCGAAGGCTACAGCTTTGAGGGCGCGGAGAGCAGCTTTCGCATATTCGTTATAAAGGAGCTTGGGCTGCATACGCCGATGTTCTCGCTCGTGCACTTTAAGGTGAGCGACGAGCCGACGTATGAGAAGACGTTCGGGTCTTACGCTGTGGTGAAAGTCGATGTTGACGGCACTACAAGGATGGCGGCAGCGGAGGGCAACGGACCTGTCAACGCGCTCGACAAGGCGCTAAGGGAAGCGCTCGGAGAGTTTTTCCCGAAACTCAGGAGTGTTACGCTGACGGACTACAAGGTTCGCGTGCTCGACACAAGCGCCGCTACGGCAGCGAAGGTTCGCGTCATCATAGAGTCTACCGACGGCGAGAACTCGTGGCGCACTATGGGAGTCTCTACCGACGTTATTGAAGCGAGTCTTTTCGCTCTTATCGATTCTATAGACCATTTGCTGTTAAGTTAAGCAATTAAGCAAGGAGAAAACATGAAGTATAAAATAGCGGTTATACCCGGGGACGGCATAGGCCCCGAGGTTGTGGATGAAGCTATACGAGTGCTCGATAAAGCCGTCAAAAATACGGATATAGAGCTTGAATACAAGCGTTATCTCGCGGGCGGCTGCGCTATAGACAAAGAAGGAGTGCCGCTGCCCGACTATACTTTGAGGAACGCCATGGCTAGCGACGCCGTGCTGCTTGGCGCGGTGGGCGGGGAAAAATGGGATACGCTGCCTTCGGGTATGCGGCCCGAGAACGCTCTCCTCGACCTTCGCTCGAAGCTCGGGCTGTTCGCCAATTTAAGGCCCGCGATACTGTTCAGGCAGCTCGCGGACGCGTGCCCGCTAAAGCCGGCTCTTACCGAGAACGGGCTCGATATACTCGTAATACGAGAGCTTACGGGCGGCATATATTTCGGGAAGCGAAAACGCAAAGCGGACAGAGCCTACGATACGATGGAGTACAGCGAAGAAGAGGTCAGCCGTATAGCTCATGTCGCGTTTAAAGCCGCCATGGGCAGAAACAGGAGATTAACGAGCGTTGACAAGGCCAATATACTAGAATCGTCAAGGCTGTGGAGAAGCGTCGTCACGGACGTCGCTAAGCAGTACCCAGGCGTAGAACTCTCACATATGTATGTAGACAACGCCGCGATGCAGCTCGTCAGGAACCCTGCGCAGTTCGACGTTATTGTAACTGAGAACATGTTCGGCGACATACTCTCCGACGAGGCCGCGATGATAACGGGATCTATTGGAATGCTGCCGTCGGCGAGCCTTGGCGCCGGGAGCCTAGGTATGTACGAGCCCGTGCACGGCTCGGCACCCGATATAGCTGGGCAGGGCATAGCGAATCCGCTGGCCACTATCATGTCGGCCGCAATGATGATGCGCTATTCTCTGTGCGGCGAAGAAGCGGCTAAGAAAATTGAGGCCGCGGTAGACAGAGCGCTCTCAGCCGGAGCAAGAACAAAGGATATAGCGCTTAAGGGCGAGAAAACGCTTTCGACCACAGAAATGGCGGATGCGGTCATAGATAATCTGGAGGAATAACGATGATAAGCGACAGCGTAAAAAAAGGAGCGGACAGAGCGCCTCACAGGTCTTTGTTCAAAGCGATGGGATACACGAACAGCGAGCTTGAGCGCCCGCTCGTGGGCGTAATACACGCTGCAAGCGAGATAGTCCCCGGGCATATACACCTTGACAAGATAGCAAAAGCTGTCGCGGAAGGCATAAGGATGGCGGGAGGAACGCCCATACTCGTGCCCTCTATAGGCATATGCGACGGAATAGCCATGGGGCATGAAGGCATGAAATACTCTCTCGCTTCAAGAGAACTCGTCGCGGACTCGGCGGAGTCGATGATAATGGCGCACGGCTTCGATGCTGTGGCGTTTGTACCCAACTGCGACAAGATTGTGCCGGGGATGCTTATGGCGGCCGCAAGGGTAAACCGTCCGTCCATATTCGTAAGCGGAGGGCCTATGCTGCCGGGAAGGGATCTTGAAGGAGCAGACGCCAGTCTGTCAACGCTGTTTGAAGCGGTAGGCGCTTACAAGGCGGGCAAGATAGGCGATGCTGAGCTTGACACCATAGAATGCGCGTCGTGCCCCGGATGCGGCTCGTGCGCTGGAATGTTCACCGCTAACAGCATGAACTGCCTGACGGAGGCGCTCGGAATGGCATTGCGAGGCAACGGCACGATACCCGCAGTCTACGCCGACAGGATAAGGCACGCTAAGGAAAGCGGCGTACAGCTTATGAAGCTGCTCGAGATGAATCTCTGCCCGAAGGATATAATGACGCAAAAGGCGTTTGAGAACGGACTTAAACTCGATATGGCGCTCGGCTGCTCGACGAACTCAATCCTTCATCTTCCGGCCATAGCGCATGAGTGCGGCATAACGCTGAGCCTCGACACCGTCGATAATATAAGCAGGAAGACTCCGAATCTCTGCAAGCTTGCGCCCGCTAGCAATATGCATATAGTCGATCTGCACTGGGCGGGCGGCGTATACGCCGTGCTCAACATACTTTGCGAGAACGGTTTACTTAATGCTGACGCTAAGTGTGTCAGCGGCACTTCTATCGGCGAGGCCGTCAAGTCAGCGCGCGTATTAAGCAGCAAGGTGATAAGACCTTTTAACGAACCGTACTCTAAGCAGGGAGGCATCGCTGTGCTGCGCGGTAACATAGCGCCAAACGGATGCGTCGTCAAGCAATCGGCTGTCGCTCCCGAGATGATGAAGCATAAAGGCCCGGCCAGAGTTTTCGACGGTGAGGAAGCCGCGATAAAGGCCATATACGCGGGAGAGATTAACAGCGGCGACGTAGTTGTCATAAGGTATGAAGGCCCTTCGGGTGGGCCCGGTATGAGGGAGATGTTGTCTCCCACTTCCGCGCTCGCGGGCATGGGAATGGACAAGGAAGTTGCGCTTATAACCGACGGCAGGTTCAGCGGCGCGACGAGAGGCGCGGCCATAGGCCACGTATCGCCCGAGGCGCAGGCCGGCGGAGTCATAGCGGTAATAGAAGAAGGAGACATCATAGAGATAGATATTCCGGAGAGAAGCATATCTCTGGATGTCGAAAAGGATATAATAGATAAAAGGCTGGCGCAGCTTGAAAAAAGAGAACCGGCCGTCAAGACAGGATGGCTCGCAAGGTACGCAAGGCTTGTGTCGTCCGCCGATAAAGGCGCGATACTCCAGTAGGTCTAAAGGGAAAGACGTTATTGGCAATAAAGAACGGGGGTAATAAAATGAAACTGTCGGGCGGAAAGATAATAATGGAATGCCTAAAGCGCGAGGGCGTAGACGCTGTATTCGGTTTTCCGGGAGGAAAGGTAATACGTCTTTATGACGCGCTGTTTCATGAGGAAAAGATAAAGCATTACGAGACGTGTCACGAGCAGGGCGCCGCGCACGCCGCGGATTCTTACGCGCGCACCACGGGAAAAGTAGGCGTCTGTATAGCGACGTCCGGACCGGGAGCGACGAATCTAGTGACAGGTCTTGCTACGGCCTATATGGATTCCATCCCTGTTATAGCGATAACGGGAAACGTTCCGGCAAGCCTGCTCGGCAGAGACAGCTTTCAGGAAGTCGATATCATGGGCGTAACTATGCCCATTACAAAGCATAACTATCAGATAAAGGACGTAACGCGCATATCCGAAGTTTTCAGGGAGGCGTTCGCGTTCGCGAGAAGCGGAAGGCCGGGCCCCGTGCTTATAGATGTGACGGACAATGTTTTCGCGGCGGAATGCGAATACAGCGAGCCCGAGAAGCTCTGCATCGAGTGCAGGCGCTCCGCCATACCGCTCGATAAGATAGTGGAGCAGGTCTGCGAGGCAAAGAAGCCGGTCATACTCGCCGGAGGCGGTGCGGTGCTCTCCAAAGCCGAGGATGAGCTCTTTGAGCTTGCCGAGAGTATAGACGCGCCCGTCGCGACAACGCTTATGGGCACAGGGTCGTTCCCTAAAAAGCACAGGCTGTATACCGGCCTTGTAGGTATGCACGGGACGAAAGCCAGCAATATGGCGTTCCAAAACTGCGACCTGCTGATAGTGCTGGGGGCGAGGTTCAGCGACAGGGTGACGGGAGACGTAAGCAAATTCGCGTCCCACGCGAAAATAATACAGATAGATATTGACGCGTCCGAGATAAACAAGAACATACCTATAGATATCTGCGCTGTTCAGGACATAAAGGACGCTCTTGTCAGTATAAACAAAGCGCTTCCTAAAAAGACCCATGAAGAATGGGTAAACAGCGTTAACGGATGGAAAGCAGAAGACGAAGCGTATATCCCCGAAAGTCACCTTCCAAAGAAGATACTCGAAATCGCGGGGGAGATGCTGGGGGAAGACACCATAATAGCGACGGACGTAGGACAGCACCAGATGTGGACCGCTCAGTATTACCCATTCAAAAAGCACAACAAGTTTGTAACGTCGGGCGGGCTTGGCACTATGGGATTCGGGCTCGGCGCCTCTATTGGCGCAAAAGTCGCATGCCCCAATAAGCGTGTTCTTCATATCACAGGCGACGGCAGCTTCCGCATGAACCTCAACGAGATGGCGACGGCCATGCGATATAAAATCCCCATCATTACGGTGCTTTTTGACAACAATACTTTGGGCATGGTGCGCCAGTGGCAGACTCTGTTCTTTGACAAGAGGCATTCGGAAACGACGCTTCCCGCTCTTGACTTTTGCACTATCGCCAGCGGATTCGGATACTTCGCCCAGAAAGTCGACAGCGCTGAAGGTTTTAAAAAAGCGCTGGAAGCAGCGCTTGAAAAAAACGTGCCCAGCCTTATCCACTGCGTGATAAACCAGGACGAAATGGTGCTTCCCATGGTGGCGCCCGGCGCCTCTATCGACAATATAGTGATGAGCATATCTTAGATTCGTATTACTATAAGCGATAAAAGAACCGTTCCGGGAATCCCGAAACGGTTCTTTCTTAACCATATATCAGTATTGATAGTCAACGACGGCCCTGTGTGTTCTTACCTTTACTACGTAATTCGATACTTTCACATGCTCGGGGTGGACTTTATATCTTTCGAGAGCGTCCATATCGTCGAACTCGCAGACGAGCGCCATATCGTAAGCCATATCGCCTTTGCCGATATCAAACCCGACTTCAAAGCTCTTTATCTCAGGTATGACGCCTGTAAGGGCAAGAAGCTTTTCTTTTATATACTCCATATTCTCACGCTTCGTTCTGCCTTCGGCCTCATCCATAAAGCGCCACATAACAATATGCCTTATCATACAGAGACTCCTTTTAGCCTATGAGCTTCGCGCCCTCGCTGAGCGCCTTTTCGTTAAGCTCAACAAGATGTTTCTTGCTCTCTCCGAATGTTTTTACAAGCGCTTCAGTTACGCTTTCACGTTTTACTATATTTGAAACTTCCAGATAAGCTCCGAGCATTACGGAATTGAGAACCTTTACGTTTCCCATGCCTAACGCGGCGTCGCTGGCGGGAATATAATAAACGGTAATATCGCTTCTTGCAGGCTTTTTATCTATCAAAGAAGAGTTTATGAACAGCGTGCCGCCGGGTTTAAGAAATTTTTCAAACTTGTCGAGAGATGGCTTGTTAAAAACAATGGCGCAGTCAGCCTCGGTGACGACGGGAGATCCTACCGGTTCGTCCGAAACTATAACGTTGCAGTTAGCCGTGCCTCCGCGCATCTCGGGGCCGTAAGACGGAAGCCACGATACGTTTTTGCCTTCTATCATGCCGGCGTATGTAATGAGCTGCCCCATCAAAAGGACGCCCTGTCCGCCAAAGCCCGCGATAATTATCTCGTTAGTCATTATTTTTCCTCCTTGAACACGCCGAGAGGATATTGGGGTATCATGTTATCCTTGAGCCATTTGAGCGACTCGACGGGAGAGAGGCCCCAGTTTGTCGGGCAAGTGGAAAGCACCTCGACAAGCGAAAAGCCCTTTTTGTTTATCTGATTCTCAAACGCCTTTTTAAACGCCTTTTTCGCCTTTATTATATTAGGTACGTCATGCAGAGACACCCTCTCGATATATGCCGCTCCCTCAAGCGTCGAGAGCATCTCGGCCACTCTGATGGGATAGCCGCAGCGGCTCGCGTCCCTGCCGAGAGGAGACGTCGTCGTCTTCTGTCCTACAAGAGTCGTGGGCGCCATCTGTCCGCCGGTCATACCGTATATAGCGTTGTTAATAAATATAACGGTTATATTCTCGCCCCTTGCCGCGGCGTGCACTATCTCGGCAGCGCCTATGGAGGCTAGGTCTCCGTCGCCCTGGTATGTGAACACTATGTTATCGGGATGCACGCGCTTCGCGCCCGTGGCGACTGCGGGAGCCCTTCCGTGCGACGCTTCGTACATGTCTATATCCCAGTATTTATATGCGAACACAGAGCAGCCTACGGGGCATACGCCAACGGTCCTGTCCTGTATACCAAGCTCTTCAATACATTCCGCAACAAGACGGTGGGAAATGCCGTGAGTGCAGCCCGGGCAGTAATGAAAAGGAACATCAGTTAATATCGGGCTTTTTTTGAAAACCACAGCCATTATAATCCCTCCTTAATCACTCTTAATTTATCTGCTATCATCTTGGGCGTGGGGGATACGCCTCCCACCGTTCCGAGGAACGACACCGGCCTTTTGCCGCTAACGGCAAGCCTTACGTCTTCGACCATCTGCCCCGTGCTCATCTCGACAGCGAGAAACGCTTTGCATCTATCCGCGGCGTCTGCAATCGGCTTTGAGGGGAACGGCCAGACGGTTACAGGCCGGATCAGCCCTGCTTTAATACCGTATTCTTTCCTTGCTTTCGTTACGGCGTTCTTTGCGATGCGGGCCGTCGTCCCGTAAGCGACTACGCAAAACTCCGCGTCGTCCATCATGTATTCTTCATACTGAACTTCATTCTCTTTGATCTGCTCATATACCCCGGCAAGCCTTTCCATGACTGTCTGCATCTCTTCGGCCTCGATATAAAGCGAGTTTATCAGAGCCTTTTTCTCTCTGGCCTTACGCCCCGTAGCCGCCCATGGCTTTTCGGGAAGCTCGCGCTGTTTGCGCTGGCTGAATTCAACGGGCTCCATCATCTGCGCTATCATTCCGTCGCCCAGCACCATAACGGGTATCCTGTAGATATCCGCGACGTCGAACGCCTGCATTACGCAGTCCGCCGCTTCCTGTATAGACGAAGGCGCGTAAACAACCATATGATAGTCGCCGTGGCCGCCTCCCTTTGTAGCCTGAAAGTAATCGCCCTGCGAGGGCAGTATGCCTCCGAGTCCGGGGCCTGTCCTTACCATGTTCACGACGACGCACGGAAGCTCGGCGCACGCTATGTAGCTTATTCCTTCCTGCTTAAGGCTGATGCCGGGAGAGGACGACGACGTCATTACCCGTGCGCCCGCTCCGGCCGCTCCGTAAACCATGTTTATAGCGGCTACCTCAGATTCGGCCTGTAGGAACGTTCCGCCAACCTCGGGAAGCCTTTTCGACATATATTCGGGTATCTGATTTTGCGGGGTTATGGGATAACCGAAAAAGAACCTGCACCCCGCCTGTACCGCAGCTTCCGCTATAGCTTCGTTTCCCTTCATCAATACTCTTGCCATATGTTCCACCTTTATTTATATTTCACCCCAAATACCCGTTATGCTTTTTTGAATCTCGTATTCAGCGAGCCAAAAAGCCAAAGGCTATGGGTCTATGATATTTTTTCAACAGTAAATACGACGTCGGGGCATATCCTCGCGCACATAGCGCAGGAAATACACGCGTCCATATCCGTAATCTCGACGGGGCTGTAGCCCTTGTCGTTAAGCTCCGATTCGCAAAGCTTAAGTATGCTTTTGGGGCATACCGTTATGCAAAGCCCGCAGCCTTTGCAGGCGTTTTTTTCTATCGTGATCTTCTGCACGCAAACACCCTCCATTTATACGTTCGATTAAAAAAGCATAACATAATGGCGCTTTAAAAGTCAACGAACAGCATTTTACTATGGTTTTGCATTTACGTTAAATAATCTGAGAGAATATGACAATAGTGCTACAGAACATTTTATTTCTTTAAAATCATGACCAGCCATAGCATGAGCCAAAAAACAAAGTTTGAACAGATTGTAAATATAGATTATTAATAGACGGCGCAATATAATATGCCCTTCGAAACAGTTGCTTATAGGTATCGCGAATGGTAGAATGTAGTCGTGTGAATTTTGGCATTACCATAAAAGGGGATATATACAAAGCTATCTGTGAGGTGTAAAAGAGGATACGATGGGACTGGTAAGAGATTTAATAGGCGGAAGCAACGAATCGAAACTGAAAAAAATAAGAAAGATTGCCGACGCGGTAGCCGCGCTTGAGGATAAATTCAAGGCGCTCTCCGACAGCGAGCTTAAGGCGAAGACGGACGAGTACAGAAAAAGATACCGTGACGGCGAGAGCCTTGACAGCCTTCTGCCCGAGGTGTTCGCTCAGGTCAGGGAAGCTTCCGACCGAGTGCTTGGCATGCGCCATTTCTATGTGCAGATAATAGGAGGAATAGTGCTTCATCAGGGAAGGATAGCCGAGATGAAGACGGGCGAAGGAAAGACGCTTGTTGCGACGCTCGCAGTGTGCCTCAACGCGCTTACCGGCAACGGAGTGCACGTAATAACCGTCAACGACTACCTCGCTAAAAGAGACTCCGAATGGATGGGCAAGCTTTATACGTACCTCGGATATTCCGTCGGGCTTATAATACATGAAATACCCGCCGAAGAAAGGCGCATGAATTACGGCGCTGATATAGTCTACGGCACTAACAACGAGTTCGGCTTCGATTACCTTCGCGACAACATGGTAATTCAAAAAGAGCGCATGGTGCAGCGCGGGCTCGAGTTTGCCGTCGTCGACGAGGTGGATAGCATACTTATCGACGAAGCGAGGACTCCGCTCATAATATCCGGCCCCGGCGAAAAAAGCACCGAGATGTACGTGACGGTGGACAGGTTTGTAAAGACGCTGAGGCTTGACGAAGACTTTACGATAGACGAAAAGCTAAAGGCGATTAACCTCACCGAGGAAGGCATAGCGAAGTCGGAGAGGGCGTTTAAGCTTGAGAACCTGGCGGACATAGAAAACACCGAGCTTAACCACCACATCAACCAAGCTCTCAAGGCAAACAACATTATGAAGCGCGATATAGACTACGTCGTAAAAAACGGAGAGGTAATTATAGTCGACGAGTTTACAGGCAGGATGATGATGGGCCGCCGCTATTCTGAGGGGCTGCATCAGGCGATAGAGGCAAAGGAAAACGTAAGGGTTGAGCGCGAGTCGAGGACTTTGGCTACCATAACGTTCCAGAACTACTTCAGGATGTATAAGAAACTGTCGGGCATGACGGGCACGGCCAAGACGGAAGAAGACGAGTTTCAGGGTATATACAATCTCGACGTCGTCCAGATACCCACGAACAAGCCAATGATACGCTGCGACAACAACGACGTCATATTCGCGACCGAAAAGGGAAAGTTCCGCGCTATCGTAGAAGAGATAGCGCGCGTGCACGCCACGGGCAGGCCGGTGCTAGTAGGTACGGTGTCGGTGGAAAAATCCGAGCGGCTTTCGGATATGCTGATGCGCACCGGAGTTAAGCACAACGTTTTAAACGCAAAGCATCACGAAAAAGAGGCTCTGATAGTGGCGCAGGCCGGCAAGAAGGCGGCAGTAACGATAGCGACGAACATGGCGGGAAGAGGCACAGACATCATACTAGGCGGCAACCCCGACTTTTCGGCGAGGGCCGACATGCGCCGCGAGAATTACAACGAGGAGATGATAGAGCACGCCGTAAGCCACGCGGCAACGGACGATGAAGAGATACTGGCGGCGAGAAAACGCTACGGCGAGCTTATAAGCAATTATAAAAAGGTCATGCAGGCCGAGCACGACGAGGTCGTGTCAGTAGGCGGGCTTCATATCGTGGGTACAGAGCGGCACGAGTCGAGGCGTATAGACAACCAGCTTCGCGGCCGCAGCGGCAGGCAGGGAGACCCGGGTTCGTCGGTGTTCTACATATCGCTCGAAGACGACCTCATGCGCCGCTTCGGCGGCGACAGGGTGCAGGGCCTCATTACATCGGTTAACAAGGACGACGACATACCTTTGGCGTTCGGGATACTGACAAAGCAGATAGAATCGGCGCAAAAGCGCATAGAGTACAGGAACTTTGAAATACGTAAGGACGTTCTGCAATTCGACGACGTAATGAACAAGCAGCGTGAGGTCATCTACTCACAGCGAAGGGCCGTGCTTACCGGCGAAGATGTACGCCAGTATATAATGGATATGCTGACTACGATGATTGACGAGATATTCCCGGTGTACTGCCCCGAGGGCATGCTGCCCGAAGAGTGGGACATCGGCGGCATAACGGAGTATTTCAACAAGGTGTTCCTTCCGAGGGACCGCAGCCTTTTCCACGGCGCCGGTATCGAGGACTTGACGCACGAAAACGCTAAAAAAATGATACACGATTTCGGGCTTAAGATGTACCGGCAGAAGGAAGAGGAGATAGAATCCTCAGGCCAGAGCATGCGCGAGATAGAAAGGATCATACTGCTTCGCGTCGTTGACCAGAAATGGATGGCGCACATCGACGCAATGGACCAGCTGAGGCAAGGAATAGGCCTTAGAGCGCTGGGACAGAGAGACCCCATAATTGAGTACAGGCGCGAGGGCTTCGACATGTTCGAAGAGATGATACGCGATATACAGTTCGATACCGTATCCATGCTGTACCGGGTGAAAGTAACGTCAGCCCCGCAAAGGAGAGAGCCTCCAAAGCCCATAGAGCTGCCTAAAAAGGCGGTGGACACTCACGGCAACAAGATAGGCAGGAACGCTCCGTGCCCGTGCGGAAGCGGCAAGAAATATAAAAACTGCTGCGGAAAAGAATAACTTTGAAACAACAGGAGAACACACGTGTTTAACATTGATGACGCAAAACAACAGCTATCAGAGATAAAATCGCTCGCAAAAGAGACGGAGACGGCTCTTGGCATAGAGCAGCTAAAAGCCGAAATGGCTGAGCTTAAACAGAATATGGAATCTCCCGAGTTCTGGAACAACGCGGAAGAAGCGAAGAAGACGGGCAAGAGGCTGCGGCCTATAGAAGATAAGCTTAATCAGTTTGAAAAGCTTACCGCGCGTCTTGCCGACGCCGAGGTGATGCTCGAGCTTCTCGAGGAAGAACCGGACGAGGAAACGGCTGCGGAGTTCTCATCAGAGCTTACGGCTCTTATAAAGGACACTAAGGACTTAAGGCTTAAGGCTCTTCTCAGGGGTGAGTTCGACTCTAACGGGGCGATACTTTCACTTCATGCGGGCGCGGGCGGCACGGAAGCTCAGGACTGGGTGGAGATGCTCTACCGTATGTACACACGCTGGTGTGAGCGCAAAAAATATACGGTGAAGGTGTTCGATTTTCTTGAGGGTGACGAAGCGGGCATTAAAAGCGTCACATTCGAAGTTCAAGGGCTCAACGCTTACGGCTACCTGAAAGCCGAAAAGGGAGTGCACAGGCTTGTCAGGATATCTCCTTTCGACTCAAACGCCAGAAGGCATACGTCGTTCGCGTCACTCGACGTGATGCCCGACATAGAGGACGACGATACGGATATAGTGATAAACCCCGACGAAATACGGGTGGATACATACCGCTCATCGGGCGCGGGAGGACAGCATGTCAACAAGACGGAATCCGCTATAAGGATAACACACCTTGAAACAGGCATTGTTGTACAATGCCAGAACGAGCGCTCGCAGATACAAAACCGCGAGACGGCTATGCGCATGCTGCGCGCGAAGCTTACAGAGAAGCGCGAGAGCGAGAAGATGCAGGAGCTTCAGGACATAAAAGGCGAGATGAAAAAAATAGAGTGGGGCAGCCAGATACGCTCATACGTGTTCCATCCGTACAGTCTAGTAAAAGACCACCGTACGGGAGCAGAAACGGGCAACGTCGCGGCCGTGATGGACGGGGATATAGACGCTTTTATAAACGCGTACCTCATGGGGTTATAATGTGTATAGATCTGTTATTTTCTTTTTCAGCGGAACGGGCAATACGTGGTGGGTCGCAGACAAAATAAAGAAGCAGCTCGACTTAAGGAACATAAACGCCGACACGGTTTCGATAGATAATGTAACCCCCAAAAAAGCGAACTGGTGGATAAAGACCGCTGACCTCGTCTTTTTCGGCTGGCCTGTATACGGCTCTGACCTGCCGGAGCCTATGAAGCGCTTTATAGATAACCTCCTGCCGATAGAAAAAGGCAAGCATATACATACGTTTTGCACACAGATGGGGTTTTCGGGCGACGGCGCGTGGAGCAGCCACAAACTCTTCGAGCAAAAAGGGCTGACGATAGACAGCGCGGAGCATTTTGTCATGCCGTCTAATCTAAGTGTGTCAAAAGGAGTATTGGGAGCCCCGAGAAGCGAGCAAAAGATAGCCGGTATAATGGAAAAGTGCGGCATGCACATAGAGCGCTATGTTGAAAACCTTCTTACGGGCAATTCAAGAATAACGGGCAGACATTCATATATCCTCGGCGTTTTACAGCGCGCGCCGTATTCTCTTTTATCAAACCGATATAAAAAACTTGTAGGCGTTGATGCGTCAAGGTGCGTTAAGTGCGGGCAGTGCGCGGCTCTTTGCCCCGCGGCAAACATAACCATGAACGTGTATCCGGAGTTTGCGGGAAACTGCGCTCAATGCATGCGGTGCTACGCGCTTTGTCCGCAAAACGCGATAACTTATAAAGGCAAAGCTCGTGATACAGACAAGTTAGGAAAGCCGTACACCGTTCGCGACAAACGCTTTAAACCTTCAGTTCTTAAATAATAAGGGATATGGATTCATAAATATCAAAACGTATACATAACTCTTTATGAGCATATATTTTATTGTGCAAAATTTTCGGAAGAGAAGGGGCCAAGGTTATGTATATTGATGAACACAAGGAAACACCCGTAAATAAAGCGCCTCACAAAGTTGTTATTGATTCACGGGAAAGAATAATAATAACGGGCGTAGACGACGTTGACAGCTTTAACGAGAACGAAGTAATAATGCTTACCAACCACGGTTTCATTACGGTAACGGGCGAAGACCTGCATATAAGCAAACTGAACCTTGACGAAGGGCAGCTCGTCGTTACCGGTGTAATACAGAGCATCGATTACGCCGACCACGAGGAGCAGAGAGCGAAAAAAGGCGTGTTCAATAAGATGTTCAGGTAGGAAGGGTATGGAGACAACAGCGCCGCAGCCGTTTATTTTTATGTTCACTATATACGGAGGAATGCTCGTAGGCGTCGCGTACGAGTTTTACCGCCTGTTACGAAAGGCAGTTAAAAGAGGAAGGTGGGTAACCGCGCTTCTCGATACGCTGTTTATAATCACGCTCGGCCTAATTGTCGTTTTCGTCATGTATGTCGCGAATCAGGGTGACCTTCGGCTGTATATGTTCGCGGGGTTCGCGCTCGGGTTCGCGCTGTATATCGCGGGGATATCTCCGTTCGTTCAGTTTGTTTTCAGGAAGGTTTCGGGGCGTTTAAGAAAAGGAAAGAGCAAGTAATTTCCTTAAACAAAAAGGGTTATCGCATATTGTGTCGAATATATCTATAATAAATAGTATAGAGATGCAAAAGCATCCGCTGTTTTGTGAGGGATTATGAGGGCCAAAAAGAAAAGAACGATTAAACTCAGGTTTAAGCTCATTATGCTTGCCTGTTTTCTCATATACACGGGCTACGCAGTATACGCTCAGCAGATAAATATTCACGAGCTTCAGCAGGAAAATCAGACGCTTACGGAGCAGCAGCAGCAGGCCGAATTTGAACTGAACCGTCTTGAGCATCAGCGAAGATACATGGGGACCGATAAATATGTCGAGGACGCCGCAAGGGAAAAGTTCGGGCTTACGTATGAAGATGAGATAATACTGGAGCCTCAGGATTAAACCTTTTGCAGCGATTTGACAAAGTTGACGTATAAGAGCGCGCTTCTTGCGTTTTTATTTTTTATTGTCTGTCTTTATGATATATTATATCAATAATAGTTGGGGGAGTTTATGAACTGGGCTGTCGTTGATTTAGGTACAAACTCAGCGAGGCTGATGATAGCATGCGTTTACGGCAAAAAAGTCATTTCCTTGTACAAGACAATACGAACGATACGTATAGGCGAAGGCATGACAACGCATGGATGCATATCACAAGCCGCGATGGAGCGCGCGAAGACTGCGCTTTTAGAATTCAGGCAAATAGGCAAAGAGCATAAAGCAAACGATTTTTTGTGTTTTGCTACGAGCGCCGTGCGCGAGGCGGGTAACAAAGACGAGTTTCTGGCGTTTATTAACACCGAATGCGGAATCGACATCGACGTAGTATCGGGAGACATGGAAGCCCTGCTAGGGTTTGCGGGATGCGTCCATGGGAGCGGGGGCATGATAGACATCGGCGGAGGCAGCACAGAGATAGTATTCGGAAGCATAAATGATGTACACTTTATGAACAGCTTTAAGATAGGAACTGTAAGATATCATCAACTGTTTCCCGGCGGAGACGAAGCAGACGCCGCAGCATTTAATCTTGCGCACGCCCACGCCGCGGATACGTTCCGCGATATACCCGATACCGCCGAATTCGAATTTATGGGCATAGGGGGAACGGCAACGGCGCTTGCGGCGATAGACCTTGAACTCAAGGAATACTTCGCTGAACGCGTACAGGGGCATGAGATTACTTTAAAAAAAGCGCAGCGTCTTTGCGCTATGCTGAAAGGCATGACAAAAGAACAAAGAAAAACGCTTACGGGGCTTGAGGAAAACAGAGCTGACGTGATAGTATTTGGGGCGATAATATTGCTGGAATTCATGAAAGCCGTGAGGGCTGAGAGAATAATCGTGAGCGACAGGGACAACCAGGAGGGCTACCTTATGATGAAGCTGGGTTTTAAATGATCCTGGCTCGTTCTATACCGCGCTGATAAGCGGCAACTGCCTGCCTGTCGAGCGTATATTTCTTAACGAATATCAGTGCGGCCACAAAGCATATCAAAAACCCGCCGGGAAGTATGAGACCGAGCTTAAGATATACGTCCGGCGTCTGGACTATCTCTGAGTCAAATCTTATTATATCAAGCAAGAACCCAGTAAACAATACGGCAACGGACTGCGAGAGCTTAAACATAAACGTCGCGCAGCCGTAGAATACGCCTTCTTTTCTTGCGCCCGAGTAAAAAGCTTCTTTATCAATGGTGTCGGATATCATAGAATAAGGCAGCGATATGCTTCCTCCCATGGAAAGGCCCATAAGGAGCGCTGCGGGCAGCACGAACAGATAGTTTTCTGCGACCCACGCGTTAAGGATAACAAGCGCGAGGAAAAGCGCCGAGACGGCTATATTTAGGTAAAGGCACGCTATAAGGGCTTTGCGTTTTTCGTATCTGTTGGCGATCGCTACCCAGAAAGGCTGAGCCACCAGCGCCATCATAAACAGCGAGCCGAAAACAACTGCTATCTGTTTGCTGGTGAAATCGAATGTAAACGTGAAAACATGCATCCCTACCGCGCCGACTATTCCCATAGCCGTGTTTATGAACAAAAGCCCGATGCTAATATTCCTGAAGTCGGCGCACCTGAGCGCCTGCGCCGTCTCTTTGAACATATTTGCTGCGCCGCTCTTTTTGGTTTTTTGTATAGCGGGGATAGCGCCTCTTTTATAAGTGGAAAATATGCACGCTATTGCGCACGCGAGAACAATCCCTGAAGCGGCAAGACCAAGGGAGGAGTAAGCCTCGGGGTTAAGCTGGCCGTTCGGGTAATCGGCCGTAGGCCTGAAAAAAAGAGCCATGCCGATAACCGCAGGGAACAGATACCCAAGAAAAAAGAACGCGGTCCTGAACGACTGCACAGAGTTGCGCTCGGCATAATCGGTGGAAAGCTCGGCTCCGAGAGCAAGATACGGCGTTGTGATGACGGTCGAGAATGTCTTTATCAGCACAATAAAAATACCGATAAGCAACACCTTTTGGCTTTCCGGAAGGCGCGGGTCTATACTCCACATGAAATAATTGCAAACAGCAAGCCCTGCCGCGCCCAAAAGCACGTAAAAAAGCCGCCTGCCAAGCACTATGTTTTTCTTCGTATGATCTGAGATATAGCCCATAACGGGGTCCGTTACGGCGTCCCAGATAATGCTGACAGACATAATAAGACCGACAAGCGTACCCGACAGCCTGAGTATCGCAGAGGTATAGAAAACAAAGAATCCGGCGACGAGCTGAAACGGTATTCCGTATGACAGCGCTCCGATGCCGTACCCGAACTTTACGCTGAACGGCAGCTTTTTATTTTCTCCCATAAAACCTCTTAACTTTTCTGAGCTTCTGATTTTGCGCGCCGCTTCGCGTGAAGCCGCTTGCTGATAATTATTCCGATTATACATACTATAGCGTATACCGCAAATATAGCATATGTAAGCACGTACAGCAACGGTTTGTCTTCGACCCACGCCGAGACAGGTATGGCGATAACCATCATTAAGGGGATGCCGATTATGGCGCCGAACCCGCTTCCCAGAACAAGGCTCTCGGGTACGTTTGATTTTCCTTCCGGGTCTATCTCTTTAAGCAGCGCCATACTGGTTACAATTGTTCCCGTCCACATACCGTAAAGGCCTACGGCGTGCTCAAACCTCTCTTCACGGTAAAGCCATTTTGCCATCCTAGCGGAATAAAACATAGTAAACAGGCCGCCGATTGTAGAGAGTATAATTACGGGGACAAAATATCTTTGAAGCACCCCAAGTGAAATCGCGCAAATAGAGGCTACAATCATAATATCGAAAGCGGCCGAGGAAATACGCTGAAGAAGATAATTGTCGGCGTAGTCTACGCGGACGATGTTCCGCTTCCTCAGAATATTTGATATTCCGCGCACACCGATCGCGATTATAGTGCCGAACAAAAACTGAAAACCCCAGAAAAGCTTGACGAGAGTGCTTCCCTTCCCGATAAGCGCCTCAAGGCCTAAAAGCAAAAGATAGGTAAGAAGGTAGCATACTCCGATAAGCACCGCCTGTATAGTCAGGTCGTCAAGATATATCGATTTTGGCACCTTGGCGGTATGCTCCTGAACATCCGGGGAAGTATCGGAAGTTATTTCGGCGGATGGCCTTTTCTTAATGCCGTACACCTTTTTCATAATATTCATATACGGTATGCCGCCTATTATCGCCCATAAAAAGCCGAACGTTGCCATCGACAGGCCGACGTTTCCGCCGTCCGCAAGAGCTTTAGAAGCGGGCTCGAGCATTGCAAAAGACCTTCCCGTTGCGAACGCCTGCCCGGGCCCTTGGGCGAAAGAGAGCGGGAGAAGAAGTCCGAAATTGGATGCAAGCCAGGGAGTTAACGTTGCGGCGAGCAGAAGCGCGACACCGAGCCCCAAAGCCGCCTGAAGTATATACGTATTGACTATGGCAAAGCCGGTGTTTGTAATATTCTCGGTAGTCTTCGCTTTTCTTTTTTTAAGCGCCATTGCTATGAAGCCTATAGCGGTAAAATGATAAACCATGTTTTCGAGCGCGCTTCTGTCAAACGGCACCCAATTAAGTATTTCTGGCCCCAGAATTAGGCCGATAAAGCCGCCGAAAAGAGCGGTAGGAACAAGATGTTTTCTGAAGAATTTTATCTTGGCCTTTATACCCAGCGATATACCAAGCAGAGCGAGCAGAAAAGCAAACTGCAGTACAGTTCTCCAGTTTATGACTTCAGCCATCAAACGACCTCCTTTTTATGCCCTTGAGCAAGCCAAGGGCGCTGCACCATTTATAAACAGATATACGCCTGTCAACAAAGCATACCCTGTAATCCCTAGGCCCGTATCTGAAGGAGAGCCCGCTTTTAAAATATATGGAAAGCCCGTGTATGCCTTTTATCTTAAACGAATAACTTCCTATGATTAATTCCTTTTTATTTAGAATTACGAGGCCTTTATCGAGCACCCTGAAGGGATCGTCGTCTGACTCGGAGGCAAGCAGCTTAGCGTCATTGTCCGAGAGTATAATGCCGTCTTCGGTATCCGTTGCCGTTATGATACGCTCGAGCTGCTCATACTGCCAGTCACTCAAGCCGTTAATGTTCTGCGCTGGAAGATGCCCGTTTACGGAATGAAGAAAGCCGTATTCGTCAATACGGTATTCGGCGGAGCATGCACGGCACCACAACTTATCACCGGCGGTATGAAGCGTCCCGATATTTTGGCATTCTGGGCACATGTAAATAAGTCGCTCGAGGCCCTTTGCGAGAGCTTTACCGCGAAAGGGTACCATATTTTGCCGCTGCCAGTCAAAGTCGTTATGCTCAAGAGCGGATGAGATCTTTTCTTCTATATCTCTTAAACTCATTTGCATGACGTCATCTGAATCAAGCAAAAGCTTTATGTCTATTTCGATACGTCCGCGGCGTTTTGTATCCGCCCACCTGGGGCTTGAAAAATACGCGCCGCTTATTTTTGCGGTAACGACCGGTATCTTAAGGAGCTTAACAAGCTTGTATAACGCGCCCGATATACACAGCGATTTACCGTCCCAGCTTCGCGCGCCCTCGGGAAATATACCTACTGCGCCTGCGTTCTTAACCGTTTTTATAATTTTTTTAATTGTTTTTGCATCGCTTACGAATTTCTTTTTCGGTATGTAATCCGCAAGGGAAAACAGCATCCTCAGTATTTTGTTTTTAAAGACCGTATCCGTTACAACAAAATGCAAGGGCTCTTGCATAAAGTATTGAAGATACAGTCCGTCATAGCTGTTGCAATGATTAGAAAGCAGAAGACACGGCCCTTTGATACGTATTTTTGAGCCGGGGGTCAGCTTTACTTTATATCTTAAGCGCAAATACAGTCCGAATGTGAGCTTATATAATATAACAAGCGTGCAGAGAATTATTCTTTTGATACGCAGTATTGTTTTTTCGCGAAGTGCCCTGTTCACGCAATTACCTCTTTGGGGAGTTGACTTTGATAATCATTATACTATAAATGTAGATTAACAAGCAAATTATAGCCATATGGATAAAAAAGAAAACACTGTTCTTTTATTTTGATTTCCCATATGTTAAAATACCTTTAATCAAAAAGAATGCCATTAAGGAGCTCGTAGTGGAACTCTTTACTATAAGATATAACGGCGCTCGTCTCGTTTTGCTTGATCAGACAAAGCTGCCCGAAAAAGTAGAATACATGACTGTTTCGACTTTGCAGCAGGCATACGACGCCATAAGGGACATGGTGGTAAGAGGCGCTCCCGCTATCGGGGTCTGCGCCGCTTTCGGCATGTGTTTAGCCGCGAGGGAGTGCAAAGAGGACATCGAAAAGCTAAGAGAGTCTGCGCAGTTTATGTGCTCGGCAAGGCCGACGGCAACAAACCTTACATGGGCGGTTAAAAGGGTTATGAGCGCGGCCGGGCGGCCGGGAAACCTCATAGAGAACATGGAGCGCGAAGCGTTTGCGATAATGAAAGAGGATGAAGATATAAACCGCAGTATCGGCGAAAACCTGCTTACGCTTCTTCCTCAAAACGGGTGCATCATGACGCACTGCAACGCGGGGGCGCTGGCGACCGTAAAGTTTGGAACGGCGCTTTCTCCGGTATACGTTGGCCTTGAGCGGGGGAGGAAGTTTAAGGTTTACGCCTGCGAGACAAGGCCTCGGCTTCAGGGCTCAAAGCTTACTGCGCTTGAGCTGCGTGAGGCGGGCGTAGACGTTACCGTCATATGCGACAACAATGCCGCGAACGTATTGAAAGAAGGCGTCGTAGACGCCGTTATCACTGGCTGTGACAGAGTTGCGGCCAACGGGGACGCAGCGAACAAGATAGGAACGTTTTCGCTGTCGATACTCTGCAAATACTTCGGAGTACCGTTTTATATTGCCGCGCCGACGCCGACAATAGACTTTGAGTGCGCGGCAGGGGAAGACATAGAGATAGAGCAGCGTGACGAAAGCGAGGTCACAAACGGCTTGGGCGAGAGGACAGCGCCGCAGGGCGTTAAAGCGCTGAACCCTGCGTTTGATGTAACGCCCGCGGAAAACATAACCGCGATAGTTACCGAGAAGGGCATATTTAAACCCGTTGAATTAAATAATCTTAGAGACGTTAAGTTTGAAGGGTAAAGCAATAACGGCACGGCTTTAAAAAGCAGTCATGCAAATATGGGCTGCAAAAAGCCCGCAGCATTTTGAAACACAAATAAAGGGGGATACATATGAGCAAGACATTGGGAATAGCATTCGGAGGAAGCGGCGCTGAAGGGATCGCCTGCGTTGCCTATATAAAGGCGCTTGAGGACGCCGGGATAAAGCCTGATATAGTTTCCGGCACTGGGATGGGCGGTGTCGCGGCAGCGATGTATGCCTCCGGAATGTCGGCGAGAGACATTCTCGAATTTTTAAAAGAGATCGATTTTCCGGGTGCGAAGCGTCCTATAAATATCGCGAAGGTAAAGGACGCGAGGATGGGTATACTCGACAATATGGGCATAGAGGAATATTTTAAAATGGTCGTTCCCATCAAGGTTTTTGATCGGCTGTACTTCCCTCTGAGGATTGTAGCGGCTGATTATGAGACAGGAAAAGAGGTCGTTTTTTCGCAAGGAGACATGGTGCGCGCAGTGCGCGCGGGGGCTTCCGTTCCCGGCATATTTTCGCCTTACGAAAAAGACGGCGTCGTTTATATAGACGGCTCGTGTGTCAACCCTGTGCCTTTTGACGTTATCCGCGATGATTGTGAAGTGCTGGCGGCTATAGAGCCTGTCACCGAGCAGCAGACTGATAAAAGAGATCTTGATATAAGCGTCTTTCCGGCAATGATGAGCGCGTACAACAACACGAAGAAGGCGCTGTCGCGTGAAAGGCAAAAATCGTGCCACGTGGATGTTTACGATTACCTGGTGCTTGAAGAGATTTCACCGTTCGATTTTGTGTGTTACGACGACATTATATCAAAAGCCGGAGAAAGCGCAGATAAGTTTATTAGAGAACTCGAAAGCGTTCTTTAAAAGCTTGTATTCGCAGGCGAGAATAATCAGTTTAATGAACTATACACCCGCAATATACGGGTGTATTTTCATACGGGGTCCCCAAAAAGCCCAAAGCTTTTTGGGGTGTGTATTGCTGGCCTACTGCGCTTATAATTTTTAGAGATTACAAAAAAAGCACCATATTTTGCATATTAAGGTATTTTGGCTGTCGAAAAATAAAGAATTACGGAATAACATGTAAAAAAATTCGGAATAACATGTAAAAAAATAAAGAAAAACAATTAAAAATGGGCAAAACACCCTTGACAACATATAACATGCGCGTGTATATTGTAATTGAATAAAACTAAATATGTAAATTGTAATAACATTTATACCAATTATTTATACTAATGTTCAGTGAAAAGCAAACTCGACGAAAGTCGGGGACGCAAAGCATGAAGTCTAAAGCGTTAACCGCCATGATTGTTCAGCCGCCTCGTATGTTGAGTGCGGCTTTTTTGATTCAGCAAATACCATTCGGTATAGATATAGGTCATAAATGTTATGTAATGTGAAAAGCAGCCCCGCACGAAAGTCGGGTACGCAAAGCATGAAGTCTAAAGCGTTGATCGCTATGATGGTTCGGCCGCCTCAAAACTTTGAGCGCGGCTTTTGTTTTAATGACAGAGCATCGTAAAAGCGGGAAGGAGTACAATTATGAAGACGAGGAGAATGATAATAGCGGGTGTAGTGATCGCTTTGTTGGTTACAATAGCGGCATCTACGGTGTTTGCCTCAACCGGCGCGTCATTCAGCTATACTATAGCGGAAGGTGAAGGAAGTAAGCTGACGGTGTCTTCTGCCGATGCAGAGCAGGGGCTTATTGAGCCAGGCTCCACCGGAAAAGGAGTATTCGGCTCCGGCGAAACATGGAGCTTTACCGCACGCCCGGCCTCGGGATATGAATTCGACAAGTGGGCAATAAGCGGCGGTGATTATTTAAGCAGTATAAGCAAGAGCTCCGAGACGCTTAAACTAAGCTTAAAGGACGGAGTGATTGATAAAGGAGA
This sequence comes from Bacillota bacterium, assembly GCA_023410475.1. GTDB lineage: Bacteria > Bacillota > Clostridia > Christensenellales > SZUA-584 > DTFZ01. Next base: position 39,954 of record JAEYPS010000037.1, read on the forward strand.
GGCTGCAATAATTAAGGCGGTCGCTCATTTTAAGCCCGCGGCTCCCGAGCCAAGTGAAACTCCGCAAATCAGTGATAACCCTGAAGTAAGCGAGAGCCCGGAAACAAGCGAGAGTCCTGAAGTAAGCGAGAGCCCGGAAACAAGCGAGAGTCCTGAAACAAGCGATGACCCTGAAGTAAGCGAGAGCCCGGAAACAAGCGAGAGCCCGGAAACAAGCGAAGAGCCTGCGGCACAAGGCGCGTATACGCAGGAAGAAATAAATAAAGTGATAGACGAGCTGACAGCGAAATATCCTACTTTGGAAGCATTAGTAGCTGCTTATCCGACTCTTGAATCGTTTTTAGCGGATTACCCAATGCTTGAAAGTCTTATGACGGACTATCCGCCAAAAGAAGAGGCTGAAGCAGAATTGCCTTCCGAAGAAGTCGGCCCTGATACTGACGGGCTTGGTTCGCCGCGTTATATCGGAAACGTAGCAAAACTAAAGGCACCTGTGATGCGCACATTCGATATGTTCATGACGAAATCCGCGTCGGCGGGTGGGCCTGAGTGGCCGGAACCCGGAGCGGTCTATGTTGAGAAAAACGCAACCGGCACAGGGACACAAGGAAAATACCAAATAGAGCTCGAAGTGTTTGGGAAAAACACCGAATCAACATCGGATATCGTATTGGTTCTTGACGATTCCACAAGCATGAACGGAAGCAAGTTAACCGAGATGAAAGCTGCGGCAAAAAACTTCGTTAACGGTTTGATCGACGGCAGCGGTAATATAAAAATAGCTATCGTTACGATTAACGGAGGAGGAACCGCGATTCCGTCGGCACTATCGAATTTTTCGACAAATAAAACAGCGCTTAACAGCGCGATAGACGGGATAACTACAAGGTCGGCTACCAATCTGCAGGGCGGCTTTAATCTCGCCAGACAGATGATTAATGCCAGTACCGCGGATAACAAGAGCGTCGTTCTGATGAGCGACGGCGACCCCATATACAGTTACAGGCCTGTTGTTACAGCCCCGGTGTTGCTGGGAGAAGAATGGAGTAACGGGCAGTGGAGACCCATATGGGACAAAACACAGAGCGATTACAGTGTAGAATTTTTCCATAACCCGAACGGATATGATTATACCACCCTTATGGGCGGCGGCATGTCGGATACCTACAACTATAATTATCAGCATACCGCTACCTGGGCGGCGTCGGGCAGATCATATACGTTCTCCGTTTCAAGGACACTGCGTCACTCAGTCGCTACTATAAAAGAGTCCGGCTATATGCCCTCGGATGTGGACATATATACGATCGGTTTTGATATTGCTTCCGGCAGCACAGCGCAGACTGTTCTTCAGGGCTGCGCGACCGGAGGCAACTACTATGCCGCTGTTCCGGGAGACCTCTCGGGCGTATTCAGCAAGATAGGCGCGCAGATATTATACGCCGCAAGGAACGTTACTGTTTCTGATCCGATGAGCGTTTATGTTGACCTTGTCGTAGCGAACCCGGCCAGCCCGACATGGGCGCTCGCCGGTACTGCGGGAGCGGCGAGCGCTGATGTTGTAGTGACATCAGGCAGCGTTACGTTCACTTATGATAATGTACACGGCAAGTGGGAGCTGTCATGGAGCATTCCCTCTATAAAAGAACAGTATGAAACCGACGGTGTGACACCCAAGGGCGAAAAAATGACATATAAGGTAACGGTAGACCTCGATACTACCATACCCGGTCATATATATCCCTCGAACAAGGATACATACGTAAACTATACCGACGTTGGCGGCAGCGCTGCCGAAAAAGTGGCGTACGAGAGCTGGGATCCAGGCGACTTTACAGTACCGGCTGTCAGCGACGGCTACGGTTCCATTCAGGTCGTATATTACAGAGTAAATTCCCTCGGCCAGCCTGTCAACAGCCTTGGTGTAGTTCAGCCGGATATTTCTACAGCGTACGTCATTAAAACATCCTTCTACGAAGTGGGCGGTAATCCTGCGCTTACTCTGCCGGGAGATTATACGGTTGTAACGGACGCGTCCGCTGCAGACGGCACCGGTGCGACATATTCAGCTTATATACCCGGCGATTCGAGAAATGTTTCGCTCAATGCGAGCAATCCGGCAAAAACAGTATACTTTGGATTTACGAAAGATGTTTATACAATAACGTTCAACCTTGACGGCAAGGGTACGTCGGATGACCAGCTTGTTTTTAACAATCTTAACTACGGTGATCCTTTTCCTCATATACCGTCCGTGACGCCGAACACCGGCTGGACGTTCACTGGCTGGAGCCCCAGCCTTGAGACGCCGCCCTCAACGGTTACGGGAAGCGCGACATATACGGCACAATATGAAGAAGTAAAAACGTTCAGGGTAATGAACAGCAACGGCCCGGGCGGAGACCATGGGTTCATTCGCGTAACATATAACGGAATAACGGTTGACCTCGACGCGAATCAGGAAGAAACGTTTGTGTATGTCGCCAGTGCAGGCAATGTAGAAGTTGATTTCGTACCCGATACAGGATGGATGTTCCGGTACTACGTTATTGGAAACGGAGCCGCGCACATAGACAGAGATCCTGACAGCATCGATCCCAGCACTTATGCCGGGCAGAACGGTGACAACAACAGAATAAAGCTGAATCCCAAGTGGACGACGGGCATGTATACGGTGACATACAACGCAAACGGAGCAACAGGGGGTACTGTCCCGACAGACTCGGCGACGTATGGAACGGACGATACCGTTACAGTGCTTGGCAACACTGGCAGCCTAGAAAAAACTGGTCATACATTTGAAGGCTGGACGATGAATCAGGACGGATCCGGCACAGTATACAACGCGGGCAGCTCGTTTGTTATTGGGAGTTCCAATGTAACTTTGTTTGCTAAATGGACGGCGAACGACTATCATGTAACCTATGATGCAAACGGCGGAACGGGAGCGCCCAGCGATTCGAATACGTATAATTACGGCAATACGGTTACCGTGGCAACAGGTACGCCGACGAGGGCGGGACACACGTTTAACGGCTGGACCTCGGCTGCGTTCGACGGAACGAAGCAGGCGTCAGATACGTTCACAATGCCGGCAGATGATGTTACGCTTACTGCCAGCTGGTCGCTTACAGACTATCATGTAACGTACGACGCAAACGGCGGAACGGGAGCGCCCAGCGATTCGAATACTTACAATTACGGTAATACGGTGACAGTAGCAACGGGTACGCCTACGAGGGCGGGATACACGTTTAACGGCTGGACCTCTGCTGCGTTCACCGGGACGAAGCAGGCGTCAGATACGTTCACAATGCCGGCAGGCAACATGACGCTGTATGCGGACTGGACGGCAAACGACTATCATGTAGCGTACGACGCAAACGGCGGAACGGGAGCGCCCAGCGATTCGAATACGTATAATTACGGCAATACGGTTACCGTGGCAACAGGTACGCCGACGAGGACGGGATACACGTTTAACGGCTGGACCTCGGCTGCGTTCGACGGAACGAAGCAGGCGTCAGATACGTTCACAATGCCGGCAGGCAATGTAACGCTTACTGCCAGCTGGTCGCTTACAGACTATCATGTAACGTACGACGCTAACGGCGGAACGGGAGCGCCCAGCGATTCGAATACTTACAATTACGGTAATACGGTGACAGTAGCAACGGGTACGCCGACGAGGGCGGGATACACGTTTAACGGCTGGACCTCGGCTGCGTTCACCGGAACGAAGCAGGCGTCAGATACGTTCACAATGCCGGCAGGCAACGCAACGCTGTATGCGGACTGGACGGCGGTCAATTATACGATAACGTTCGATCTTGACGGTAAAGGAACTACATCAAATCAAACCGTCTTCAGCGACATGACGTACGGCAGCCCATTCCCCACGGCCCCTGTTGTTACTCCAGACGAAGGCTGGACATTTGACGGATGGGACAAGACACTTCCGTCTGAAGTAACGGAGACCGCGACATATACCGCTCAGTATACGCAGCTTAAATATACCGTAACGTGGAATAACTACAACGGTACGACGCTGGAGACTGACGAAAACGTGCCGCACGGAACGACGCCGACCTATGACGCAGAGACTCCGACAAGGCCTGCCACCGCGCAGTACACATTCGCGCACAGTGGCTGGACGCCGGTAGTCGGACCTGTGACGGGTAACGTCACCTATACGGCAACGTATACGCAAACGCTCAGAGAATATACCGTAACGTGGAATAACTACGACGGCACAACGCTCGAGACGGATGAAAACGTACCGTATGGTACGACACCGAGCTACGACGGGGCGGTGCCGACCAAGCAATCTACTGCGCAGTATACATATACGCACAGCGGCTGGACGCCTGTTGTAGAACCCGTGAGCGGCAACATAACTTACACGGCGACGTTTACCGAGACGCTCAGGGAATATACAGTAACGTTCAGCGCGGGCGCGCACGGCACGGCAAGCGGCACAACTGTATTTACCGGCCTGCATTACGGAGACGATTTCCCGACAGCGCCGTCAATTACGCCGGACGCGGGCTGGATATTCAACGGCTGGCCTGCGCTTCCGCAGACGGTGACAGCAAACGCGTCTTATACCGCGGAATATACTATAAGGACATTTACTGTAAGGTTCTTTGAAATAGACGGAACGACGCAGATAGGAACGTCTCAGACGGTAAACTGGGGAGACGCCGTGCGGCGTGAGACAGCGCCCGCTATAGCAGGCAGAACATTCAGCGGCTGGAGGCTTTCGGGCGACGACCCCACGGTCGCAACGAATCTTAACAATGTAAGAGAGAACATAGACGCTGTTGCTACCTATGACGCAATAATAATACCGGTAAGGTTTGAGGATCATGACGGGATCTTGCTGGGTGTAGACGACGTGCCGTACGGCGGGGACGCGACGCCTCCGACAGAACCCGAAAGGGAAGGATATACGTTTACCGGATGGAGCCCGAGTTATGATAACGTAACCCAAGCTATAACGGTTGTTGCACAGTATGTGATAAAAACATTCACGGTAACGTTTGTGGACTATAACGGCAATGTAATAGATATACAGACGGTCGAATGGAAAACTGGCGCGACAGCGCCGGAAAACCCGTTAAGAGATGGCTATGAGTTTGCCGGCTGGGATGCCCCCTTCAATTCGGTAACGCAGGATATAACGGTAACTGCGCAGTATACCGGTGGACCGCTGCCGTCGCCTACAGCGACGCTTTCCGAAGAGCCGATACCGCTCGGCGGAGGGGGAGACAGCTGGCTGTGGTGGCTGCTGCTTATTCCCGCGCTTGGGCTGCTGTGGCTGCTTATAGCCAAATGGTTCACAGTGGTGCCGATAGCAGAGGCGGTAACAGACAACGGAAACGGCACGTATACCGTACAGTGGGGCTATGAGAACAGGAAGCCCAGAAAGTATAAGGTAGACCGCGACAAGTCGATAATATCGGTGATAATGGGCAAGCTTATAGGCAGCAGTGACAACCCGCCGGTAGAGTTCGAAAAGGGCAGGGTTGAAAACGTGTTCACAACCATAGTCGACAAAGATGCCGAGATACAGTGGAAGATAAAAGGCCGCAGAGAAAAGGTCGATATCAAGAAACTTGAAAATTAACTTCGAATAACTGTGTATTACGCACCCGGGAAACCGGGTGCGTATTTTTTCTTGATAGTCTGTTATATACGGTGAGGTATTTGTATGAAATTGTTTTCTTGACCGTGACAGGCTAAGAACATATAATGAATTTGAATTATTATGGCGGAGGTAGACTATGGAAGATCCCCGGGTCGCATTTTCACTGTTTGGAATCGCGGTGCATTGGTACGGAATCATTATAGCAGCCGGACTTATCACAGGAGTTATCCTGGGAGTAAGGGAGGCAAAAAGAAGGGGCTATAGGTCTGATCTGGTGCTCGACTTTATGCTGATAGCCATACCCGTATGCATCGTATGCGCGAGATTATACTATGTCATCCCGATGTGGCAAGAATATTCTTACGACTTACTCAGAGTTTTTGCCGTTTGGGAAGGCGGGCTTGCTATATACGGAGCCGTTATAGGAGGCGTAATAGCGGCGTTCATATTCTATAAGTGGAGAAAAGTTCCCATAGGCGACATGATGGACATCGCGGCTCCAAGTCTTATTATAGGACAGGCTATAGGAAGATGGGGCAACTTCGTCAATCAGGAGGCGTTCGGCAATGCCGTTACGAATCCCGGGCTGCAGTGGTTCCCGTACAGCGTGTATATAGACAGACTTGGGGGATGGTATCAGGCAACGTTCTTTTATGAGTCGGTGTGGAACTTTATCGCCTTTGCCGTGCTTATGATAATGCGCAAAAGGATAAAAGTAAGAGGCGGAGTGTTTGCTCTTTATCTCGCGTTTTACGGATTCGGCCGTTTCTTTATAGAGCAGCTGAGATCGGACAGCCTGATGGCGGGGAGCGCAAGGATATCGCAGTGGCTGAGTCTGGTGCTTGTTGTAATCGGCATCGTTTACCTCATAATAATGTCAAAAAGAAAGAAGGAGTATCCGGCGTATGACGGGCTATACAGCCTTGCGTGGAGCGACGAGCAGGTGGAAGAATATAAAAAGAGAAAAAAGATAAAGGATAAGGAACAGCCCGAGGCTGAAACGCAGGCAGCTGAAGAAAAAAAAGAAGAAGCAAAGCCGAGAGCACGAAAGAATGCGAAAGGCTCTAAGGAAGAAGACTCTAAAGAATAGCACTCCGATAAGTCAGCAAGAAAAAACGATAAAATTAGACTTTTGTATAAGCACCGTCCGACAGGTTTTGCTGTTTGGCGGTGCTACTATTTTATAACAAAGCCACACGTATATACACACCAATATGCTTAGTCCATATTTGGCAGATTGTATTAAGGATGTGGCCTGACACTTGTGAGGAGGTTTATTACGCCTGAATATTATTAATTTTTCAGGCGTTTAATTTTAAGGAGGGCGGTCTTATGAACAATCTTAAAAAGAGGCTGGGAACATACAACGCAGCCGATGTTGACAAGCTGTTATTCAAGGTGAGAAGCGACTACGAGCTGTGCATCAAAGAGCAAAAAGAAAGGATATTCCAGCTTCGCGAGCAAAACAGAGAAATGGCGTCGTTGATAGAGAGATACAGAAGCGATGAAAGATATATCATCGGCGCTATAACAAAAGCGGAGGAAATAGCAGACAGCATAATAAGCGACGCTCAAAAAAAAGCAAGAGAAAGGCTGGAGATTCTTAAGAACGAGGAAAAGCAGATAAGAACAGCCATAGAGGGGTGCTGCCAAAGGCTGTATAAGCTTAAAAGGGCGAGCGAGGCAATTTACCGCGCGGTATCGAAGGTTATGGGAGAAAACGATGAGCCGGGGAATATTTCCGTGCAATACCCGGGCTTACACGCCGTAAAAGTGTTTCCTGCTTCGCGCATACAAGATTAATGCCAACACTCCACTTTATTAGTACAATGAAAATTAAGATTGGCCGATAATGTTTTCGGCCTTTTTTATAGAAAACGAAGTGTATTATTAACTATACAACAAAGTATTTTAAGTGGTATAATTTTTCATATTGTTTGGAGGATGAGGATGAGCGTATTATTCAGCGCGGTGCAGTTTATAGAGACGTCTTTGCTGTTTTCGGCATTTTTATTTTCGGCGATAATGTTTATTCGTACGAGAGACAAACTTACGGGCAGGACGCTGATGGTGCTTTTCCCTGTTTCAACTCTGCTGTTTATCTCATACATGTACAGCATTAACGCGGGCTCCTCGGATATCGAGCCCAACCTTTCGTGGCTTTCGCCTTTTTTCGCATTCGTTATTATTGCGCTTATAGCCGCCTCGATACTCGCGACATGCTTTTATGTTATACAGCTGTTTCCCGCAACGCGCAGAAGGAAAAAATTAGGCTATATACTCGCGGCTGCGCTGGTGACGGCTCTGCTTATAATAACGGGCGCGCTTGTAATGTACATGTCAAAATCCGATCTTTCTCTTGCCATAACGAACGCGCTGTGGGCGTTTTACCCCTTGTGCTCACTTGCGCTTTTTATAGAAGCCGTGTCGGTAGCGTTCGCGTACAAGAACATTACGGACACGCACGAGCGCAAGCTCGCAAAATACTTCCTGATAAGCTTTCTGCCTCAGGCGGCATTTTCGATAGTCGATTTTATACTCCTGAGGGATATAGGCTTTCAGCTTACGCATCTGTCATACTCCATGTTTTCGATACTCGTGTTTGTTGATCTTTGCGGATACTTTTTCAGGTCGTACGGAATAGATCTTGACATTTCAGAGGATAAGCAGAGCCTCAAAGAGAAGTACTCGCTTTCAGAAAGGGAAGTGGAGGTAACGGAGCTTCTCGCTAAGGGCATGTCAAACCAGTTAATAAGCGAAACGCTTCATATTTCCATAAACACCGTCAAGTCGCATATAAAAAACATATACGGCAAGCTCGGCATATCAAACAGGCTTCAGCTTATGAGTCTTTTGAGCGGCGCTAAGGGAATTATTCGCTGAACCTCACCCGAAAAGGTTATATAAAACCACCCCGAACTACTACGACAACCCTACCGCGGGGTAATTGAACGCGCCTTCCTTTAATCATATCTTTGAGTATAAAGGAGAGGCGATTTGAATTATTTCTTCCAAAAGATCATTAAACACAGAAAGCCTGTGATTGCGGCTTTTGTACTGGCGGCCGCGGTATGCGGAGTGCTTATGCTCGGCGTCGGCCAAAACTACGATATGTCAAAATATCTGCCTAAAAACTCAGAGTCGAAGGCCGGGATCGACGTGCTTAAAGCGCAGTTCAGCTATAACGGCAGGGCGGTGATGCTGCTCGAGGATAAAAGCATAGCGCAAGTGCTCGAGATAAAGCAAACAGCAAAGGACGTCGGCGGTATAAAAAGAGTATTATGGCTCGACGACGTCGCGGATATAAAGCAGCCTTTGGAGATGACAGAAGAAAAGCTAAAAAGCAAATATGTTTCGGGCAGCGACTCGCTGCTGCATATCGTGTTTGAGCAGGATGACTATTCGGAATCAACACGCGCAGCACTCCTCGAGCTGAAAGCGATATTCGCAGAGCAGGCGGCGCTCTCGGGCAGCGCCGTAGACGCTCAGATAATGATAGACTCTATAAGAGGAAATATTCTGACCGGCATAATTATCGCGCTTTCTATCGTTCTTGTCATACTGCTGTTGACAACAAACTCGTTTATAGAGGTATTGCTATTCCTTGCCGCTATCGGCGTAGCGATACTTATGAACATGGGAACGAATATTATTTTCGGCGAAATTTCATATATGACGTTCGCGTGCGCCGCCATACTGCAGCTGGCGATATCTCTTGACTATTCCATATTTTTGCTGCACAGATTCGAGTTTGAGCTCAGAACGGAAAGCGACCCCGCAAAGGCTATGGCAAAAGCCGTGCGAGCGTCGATATCGTCGATATTATCAAGCGGCGCTACCACAATAGTCGGCTTCATCGCTCTCGTGTTCATGAGCTACACTATAGGCGCGGACATGGGGCTCGTGCTTGCAAAAGGAATCATCTTCAGCCTGTTGAGCGTGATAATATTTCTTCCCGCCGTTACGGTGGGATGCGTGAAAGCAATAGACAAAACAAGGCATAAAAAGCTGCTGCCCAATATGAGAAAAGTGCAGCACGTCCTTGGCGGCAAGGCGAAATACGCTGTGTTCGCGCTTATGATAGTCGTATCCGCTATATGCTTCATGGCGCAGGACAGGAACACGTTTCTTTACTCCACGAACAGCCTGGCGGATGAGCGTCAAAGCGCTATAAACGAAAGCATAAAGGAAGCGTTCGGCGAAACGAACGACTATCTTATTATCGTGTCTAGAGGCAACGGCCCCCTGGAATACGAGCTTGCGGGGGAGCTTGAATCGCTGCCTTACGTCAGGAGCGTCGAGGGGCTGTACTCATTCATAGACCCCGCCATACCAGAGGAAATAGTTCCAGACACCATAAAAGACGAGTTTCTGAGTGAAAATTATTCCCGATACATTGTCGATGTAAAAGCGGGTGTAGAGAGCGAAGAGGCCTTTGAGGCCGTATCGCAAATTAGAGAGACCGTTTCAGCAAGATTCGACGGAGCATATGTCACAGGCGCGTCACCCGTGATATTCGATATAAAAAACGCAACGGCGGGAGATTTTTCACTTGTAACAGCGCTTTCTGTTTTGTTCGTGGGCGTAATACTGCTTTTGACATTCAGGTCGCTGACACTGCCTTTGATACTAGTGTTCATAATAGAAGCTTCCATCTGGATAAACATGTCGTTCCCGTACTTTTCGGGAGACCCGATGATATTTATAGGCTACATGGTGATAAGCGCCGTTCAGCTTGGCGCTACGATAGATTACGCGATACTTATGACGAATTATTACCTCGAGGGCAGGAAGACGCTCGGTAAAATGGACTCCGGTGAATACGCGGCTGAAAAGGCCGGAATGTCCATAGTGCTCTCGTCGCTCGTGCTGTCGTCCGCGGGCTTCGTTGTTTCAGCCGTATTCACACAGCAGGCGATGTCTCAGCTCGGCACGCTTATAGGGAGGGGCGCTCTTATCTCCGGGTTCTTTACGGTATTCGTGCTTCCTCAGGCGCTTATAGTGCTGGACAAAATAATAATAAAAACAGACCTAAAGCATATATTCAGGAGGATAAAGCATGAAGCTTAAAAGGACGGCGGCAGTTATTCTGGCGCTTATGATATCGTTTCTGTCGTTCCCGGCTCACACGATGGCGGCAGATTCCAAGACAGAGACCGTATACGCGGCGCTTAGTTCGGACGGGAGCGTGGACAAGATATATGTAGTAAATCAGCTTATAGGGCAGTACACGGATTACGGAAACTATACCGAAATTAAAAACCTGTCTACAACGAGCGAGCCGGGAATAAACGGAGACATCATAACGTTTCCTGACGAATACGTAGAAGGAGGGCTCTACTATCAGGGGACGACGCAGGGCGAGCTTCCTTTCGTTTTCGCAATAAGCTATCATCTTGACGGCAAGCCGGTTATGGGCGATGATCTCGCCGGGGCAAGCGGCCGTCTTGAAATAAGGATAAAAGGCGCGGTAAACGAGAAGTGCGCCGAAAACGTGCGCAAAGGGTATATGGCGCAGATATCTCTATTGCTGGATCAGAGTAAAGCTAAGGGAATAACGTGTGAAGGAGCGACAATGGTAGCGGCAGGCAGGACGATGAACGTAAGCTATACGATATTGCCCGGCAGCAGCGCCGAGTATTCGCTCACCGCCGACATAAGCGATTTTGAGATGGACGGCATATCGATATTGCTTATTAAAGGAACGATAGCCGGAATGAGCGACACTATAAACGAGACTCAAGACGGATTTGACGAAATGTTGTCGGGCGCGGAAGAAATGGTCGACGGCACGTGGGAGCTTAAGGACGGCATGTCATCGCTTGCAGACGGTTTAAAAAAATTAAACGGCGGCATGTCGAAGCTTGAATCCTCGGGAGATAAAATTTTCTCCGGTATTAAAGACTTTTCCCTCGGGCTCAATGGCTACACGAACGGCGTATCCGGAATCGCTTCGGGCTCGTCGGAAATAAAAGCAGGCCTTGATACTCTCGCGTCAAACGCATCAGGAGTCGCCGGCGGTATCTCGAATATAAGCTCGGGGCTTACTGCGCTGACCTCGTCAAGCGATGACTTGCGGGCGCTCGCGCAGTTGCTGCTGTCTAACCCCGACCCTGACGTTCAGGCGCTCGCCTACGGTACGCTTGAGTATCTTGAGTCTGTCAGTACGCTTTCAACCGGCCTGAGCGAGGCAAGCTCCGGCGTGGAGGGCTTCGTATCGGGAGCAGAGGCGGCAGCCGAAGGATACGGGGACTTTGACGCAGGGCTGTCCGCGCTGTCGGCGAACGGTTCCGAGCTAGTGTCGGGATACGAAGAAATAAAAGGCGGATTCGGCGCGTATCTATCAGGCATAAAGAGCAGCGCAAAAGGCGTTCGCAAAATCTACGATTCCGTTAAAGGGCTGCCGGGTGACATACAAAAGCTTATAGACGGACAGATCGAGTTTAAAGACGGGATTTCGAGCGCAAAGGATGACATATTAAGCCGAACAGAGGGTTTTATTGCGGACGATTCGCCGGCAGTATCGTTTGCTTCTCCCGATAAGAATCATCCTTCGAGCGTCCAGTATATACTTAAGACGCCTTCGATAACTGTTGCCGAGATTAGCAACGGACAACAGCCTGAAAAAAAGAATGAGGACTTTTTTACCCGCCTGGCCGACTTGTTCAGATAACAACATTATCAAAGCATAATATGCTCCTTACTCCGCATACTAAGAAAATCCGGAGCAAGGAGCGTTTTTTTAATGGAATATATTATTGTGCTGCAGGTGGTTGTAAGCATCATCATCGGGGTATATTTTCTGAGCATGATGCGGGGGAAGAGGAATACGAAGGTCAGTATAGACTTGGAGTCGAGGCGCCAGATGGAGAGGCTGGGAAGGCTTCGGGGCATATCGCTTAACGTGCCTCTCTCGGAAAAGACGCGGCCCGCGGAATTCAGCGAGATAATAGGGCAAAGCGAAGGCATAATGGCGCTCTGCGCGGCGCTTTGCGGCGAAAACCCGCAGCATGTCCTTATCTACGGCCCTCCGGGCGTTGGCAAGACTTGCGCCGCCAGGCTTGTTATGGACAAGGCGAAACGGAACAGGATATCGCCTTTCAAACGCGACGCGAAGTTCATAGAGATGGACGCTACGTGCATAAGGTACGACGAGCGCAACATAGCCGATCCTCTCATTGGCTGCGTGCACGACCCTATATATCAGGGCGCGGGCGCGTTCGGGGTAGCGGGAATACCCCAGCCGAAAGAGGGAGCGGTTACAAAGGCGCACGGAGGCATACTGTTTCTCGATGAGATAGGTGAGCTTCACCCTTTCCATATAAACAAGCTTTTAAAGGTGCTCGAAGACAGATGCGTTTACTTTGAGAGCGCGTATTACAACATAGACGACAAGAAGACTCCGAAATATATACACGACATATTCACGCGCGGGCTGCCGGCGGATTTTCGGCTCGTGGGAGCGACCACAAAGTCACCCAAAGAGATATCGCCCGCAATACGCTCAAGATGCATGGAGATATTCTTCCGCCAGCTGTATCCCGACGAAGTGGTGATTATTGCGAAAAACGCCGCGTCAAAGGCAGGATACAGTATAGACGAAGCCGCGGCTAACGTTATCGGCGAATACGCCGAGAACGGCAGAGAAGCCGTCAATATGGTACAGATGGCGGCCGGGATAGCGCGCGAGCAGGGCATGGAAACGATATGCGGCAAGCACATCGACTGGGTGATAGAGACGGGCAAATATGTGCGTCGCCCGACGCTGAAGCTCGGAAGCACAAACATCGGCTGTGTCAACGGTCTTGCGGTCTACGGCTCAAACATAGGGATGATAATAGAGATAGAGACGGTAGCGGTAAAATCGGCGTTCGGCTCTCTCACGGTAACGGGGCTTATAGACGAAGAGGAAATGGGGTTCGAGAGCAAGAAGTACAGAAAAAAGAGCTCGTCCAAGAGCTCGGTGGAAAACGTACTGACGGCGCTCAAGAAGAGCTTCGGTATAAACCCCGGAGAGTATTATATACATATTAATCTTCCGGGCAGCGCGCCCATAGACGGGCCGTCGGCCGGGGCGGCTATAGCGGTGTCCGTTTTCTCGGCGATAACAGGCAAGGTCGTGTGCCCCGGCATTGCCATGACGGGCGAGATCTCGATAAACGGGAGCATAAGAGCGGTAGGCGGCATAAAAGCCAAGGTGCTTGCGGCAAAGAGAGCGGGGGCGACTTTGGTTATAGTTCCGGCGGAAAATATAGATGAAGCCAAAGCGGTGGAAGGAGTCCGCGTCGTGGGTGTCAGCGACATACATGAGGTTATAAAGCTTTCGTTCAGCCGTCAGAGAGCGGAAGGACAGTCAGCGCCTGAGGTGTTGAGCGCACAGGGGAGAGACTAGACGATTTTGGCCAGCTTGAACCCAAGAGCGTCGCACGAAACGAGCGTATAGTTTACGCCGCGTACGTTTCCTGAAAGAGCTCCCGCAATGCTGGAGTGGTGAAGGTGCCCGTAAACGACATGCTCCGCGCCGTACGCCTCAAAAAGATCTGTATACAATGTCTTAGCGCCCTGCCTGTCGGAAGGAGGGAAATGCATCATAGCTATGAGCCTTGCTTCCGATGCGGCTTTTCTCGCGTGCTTTAGTGAAGACTCCAGCCTACCCGCCTCGCGTACATAAAGCTTTTCATCCTCTTCGGGCTTATATTGATAATTGCCGGGTATAATCCACCCGCGCGAACCCGCTATCACATATTCGCCCATAACAAAGCTGTTGTTTTGGAGCGCGTACGTTTCGTTGGTTAGCAGAGAATTGACCTGCGATAACGAGCTCCACCAGTAATCGTGGTTGCCTTTCATTATGATCTTCTTACCGGGAAGCAAGCATATGTCGCTTATGTCTACAGCGGCCTCGGAAAGCTTCATCGCCCAAGAGAGATCTCCGGGCAGCAAAACGATATCCCCGCTTAAAACATGGCTTCGCCAGTTTTCTTTGATTTTTTCCCAGTGCTCTGTCCAGTGTCCGCCGAAAATATCCATCGGCTTAGGGCTTGCCCCCGAAAGATGCAGATCGCCTATAGCGTATACGTTCATATCAAAGAACCTTTTCTATTTCTTCGAGCAGTTCTTGCTGCCCTGTCTTTTTAAGCGAGGATATAGCTACGGCGGGGTATTCTATACCGCCCGCTTTTTGCTTGAAGTTTTTAAGCGCATGGTATATTTTTGTTTTCGCAATCTTGTCTGCCTTTGTGGCCACGATTATGACATGGAGCCCAAAGTAAGACGCCCATTCGAACATCTTTAAATCGTGGGCGGTAGGTTCGTGCCTGATGTCGAGCAGTATCAGCAGCGCACGAAGGCTGCGCGTCGTGTTAAGATACCCTTCTATCATATCCGGCCACGACTCTTTTTCCGATCTTGATACCTTTGCGAACCCGTAGCCCGGAAGATCAACGAGCAAAAACTGCTCGTTTATTACAAAGAAGTTGACTAGCCTTGTCTTGCCCGGAGAGGCGCTTGTCTTTGCCATCTTGCTGTTGTTCGTCAAAAGGTTGATAAGCGAAGACTTGCCGACATTTGACTTGCCGCATACGGCTATCTCCGGCAGGCACGTTTCGGGATAATCGGTTATAGACTTCATGCTCTTGAGAAATCGAGCCTTCTTTATCTGCATTTACCCACCTTATCACACCCAAAAGCTATGCTTCGGGACATTTATTGCTCCAAAAAGCATCAGCTTTTAGGAGTTTTGTCGCTGTTTATAGCTGTCGCCAGCACTTCCTTGAGCTCCGATACAAGTATGAAGTTTATCCTTCTTCTGACCGACGCAGGTATATTTGAAAGATCCTTTTTGTTTCCGGCAGGTATTATTATAGTCGTAATGCCTATTTTGAGCGCGGCGAGCGCCTTTTCTTTGAGCCCGCCTATTGGCAGCACTCTGCCGGTAAGCGTAATCTCACCCGTCATTGCGACGTCGCTTCTTACCGTCTTTCCGGATAACACTGAAACGAGAGCGGTGGCTATCGTAATACCTGCGGACGGGCCGTCCTTAGGGATGGCTCCTTCGGGCAGGTGAATGTGTATGTCGGTGTTATCTATAAAATCCTCGTCTATATCGAGCGCTTTGCTGTTCGCGCGCACATAGCTCAGCGCCGCCTTCGCCGACTCCTGCATAACTTCGCCGAGCTTGCCGGTAAGAGATAGGTTGCCCTTGCCGTGCATCCTGATAGCTTCAACGACGAGCGTCTGGCCGCCCGCTGCCGTCCATGCGAGCCCCGTGACTACGCCGACTCTGTCTTCGGTTTCAGACGCGGCTTTAGTATAAACGGGAGGGCCGAGATATTTTACGAGTGTATTCTTCGTAACGGATATGCTTTCTTTTTTGTTTGACGCAAGGTCTACAACGCACTTGCGGAAAACTGTCGCTATCTTCCTCTCGAGCTCGCGAACGCCCGCTTCTCTTGTGTAGTGCCTGATTATGTCGGTAAGCGCAGAGTCCCTTATGCCCGCTTCGTGAGGCAAAAGGCCGTGCGCCTCGCGCTGCTTGGGGATGAGATGCTCCTTAGCAATGCCTACTTTTTCAAACTCTGTATAGCTCGAAAGTTCAATTATCTCCATCCTGTCGAGCAGAGGAGCGGGAATAGTGTCGTATGTGTTCGCGGTCGTCAGAAACATGACGTGCTCGAGGCTGAACGGCAGGTCGATATAATGATCCCTAAACGTATTGTTTATTTCGGGGTCAAGCACTTCAAGCATAGCCGAAGCAGGGTCGCCCCTAAAGTCGCTTGCCATCTTGTCTATCTCGTCGAACAGGAACACCGGGTTAAGGCTGCCCGCCTGCTTCATCGACGATATGATGCGCCCCGGTATCGCGCCTATGTACGTCCTTCTGTGGCCTCTTATCTCAGCCTCGTCCCTTACTCCGCCGAGAGACGTGCGCACGAATTTGCGCCCGAGGGCGCGCGCAATGGATCTTGCGATAGACGTTTTTCCCGTCCCCGGAGGGCCGAGGAAGCAGAGTATAGGGCCGCGAAGGTCCTTCTTGCGGCCAAGCACAGCAAGATACTCTATAACTCTGTCCTTGACTTTTTCGAGTCCGAAATGGTCCTCGTCGAGTATCTTTCTCGCGTGTATGATATCGAGGTTGTCTTCCGTAGATACATTCCACGGAAGGTCCAGTATCCACTCTACATACGTCCTTATGACTCCAAGCTCGGGGGAGCCCGCCGAAAGCCGCTCCATTCTCGCTATCTCTGTTTCGACCTTGTCACGAATCTCATCGGAAAGTTCGAGCTTTGATAGCTTATCGCGAAGCTCCTCAGCGTCCGACTGTACGCCTGCGCTTTCACCAAGCTCTTTTTGTATAGCGCGCATCTGCTCGCGAAGCACGTATTCTTTTTGTGATTTGTCTATCTGCTTTCTGACTTTGCTGCGTATATCGTTCTCTATTGTCACGACCTCAAGCTCGTTCGTCAGTATCTCAACAAGTATCTCAAGCCTCTGGGCTATATTTACGCTCTCAAGAACACGCTGCTTGTCGTCAAGGTTGAAAAGCACGCTTGACGCTATGATATCTGCCATCTGACTTATGTCATCAACGCTGTTTATAGCTGAAAGCGTCTCAGCCGTTATCTTAGAGCTTTGGTTTGTAAGCTGCTCAAAAAGGCTCATAGCCATCCTTTTCAAGGCCTGTTCCTTATTCTCATCCTCGGGATGTGCCTCTGATACGAGTTCCTCGGTTTCCACCTCAAGATAAGGCGAATTTTGAGTATAGCTTATTATCCTGGCCCGGTATATGCCCTTTACAAGAACTCTTATGATATCTCCGGGAAGCTTTAATATCTGTTTTATTTTTGATACCGTACCCACCTCATATATGTCATCGGGTTCAGGCACCGACACTTCTTTATCTTTTTGGGCGGCAAGAAAAATTATCTGATCGTTTTCCATCGCTTTTTCAAGCGCTGTTACAGATTTATCCCTTCCGACCTCGAAATGAAGCGCCATATACGGGAACACTATCACGTCCCTCAGCGCGACCATAGGCGTTATATTGCTCATTTAATGCCTCCACTTTTGCATGCTGTATTATACATTAAAAAAAAACCATCCGCAACTTATTGTAAAACCAAGGGAAAGCCGCATTATCCAATGCTAGTTTAAACGATTTTGTGTGACGATAAACTTTTTTTCAAAATTATTCTTTTATTTCGTTAAGTAAGTGTTATAATGAAACGAAGTATATTGTTTTATACATAAAGGAGGGTCTATATGAAAAGAATAGTTGCATTGTTTGTTTTGTTGGTTGTTGTTGCTGCGTTGTTTGCGGGGTGCGGAGCCTCCGCCAATGATATAAGCGGACTTTGGTACGAGGAAACCGGTTACGGCGGAACTCTTGAGTTTAAAGCCGGCGGAAACTTCAAAATGGAAATGATGGGCGTGCCGCTTGAAGGAAAATATACCTTTGACGCCGCAAAAGGCACGGGCACGATGACGCTGTTTGGAGAAGAGGGTAAATTCAAGCTTGAAAACGGAAAGCTGAACCTTGACGGCGCCGTATACACAAGGACCAAGGTTGAGCAGCAGAATATCGGAGATCTTCTGGAAGGGCTCGGCGGAGCGCTCGAAGGCATGGGCAACTAACAGTAAAACACATACGGGCAAAACCCTCTGGCACGGTCAAGCCGCTCCGGAGGGTTTTTTATTTTATTTAACAACAGATAAACTATCTTGTTGCATAAAAGTTATAATAATAATTCTATTTTTTGGACAAATCACAAAGCATTGTGATATAATATTCCAGCCCTAATAATATATTTTTTATGATGCAAAAAACATATTAAATGGAGAACGCCATGAGAAAAGTTAAAATTATCACAGACAGCACTTCAGACCTTCCAAAGAGCCTTATGCAAGAGCGCGGGATCGATATGGTTCCTCTGCATATCATACTTGGGGATAAAAGCTTTTTAGACGACAAGAGCCTTTCGAGCAAAGACCTTTTTCTTTACGCGGACAAATTCAATGTTCTGCCGCAGTCAGCGGCGACAAACGAATACCAGTTCACCGAAATGTTTAAAAAATGGCTTGACCAGGATTACGACATACTGTTTATAGGGATAAGCACCAAGCTTTCCGCGACGGTGCAAAACGCGCTGAAAGCTGCTGAACAGTTTGACAAGGAAAGGGTATCTGTCATTGATTCACTGAGCCTGTCGACCGGCATCGGGCTGCAGGTATTAGAGGCGTGCGATGCCGCCGACCGGGGCGCAGGGCTTAAAGAGGTAACTGAGCATACGCTTGCTGTGCGAGACAAAGTTCAGGCGAGCTTTGTAGTCGATACTCTAAAATACCTGTATATGGGCGGAAGGTGCTCAAGGCTTGCTTCGATAATGGGCAGCAGGCTGAAGATAAAACCTAAACTTGAGCTCTCAGGTGGAGAGATTGTACCGTCCGTTAAATTCAGAGGCAGCAATTTCGTGAAAAAATATTATAATCAGGTTATGGAAAACGCGGACATGATAGACCCGAAGAGAATATTCGTCACCCATTGCCTGTCTGATAAGGCTGATGAGGTAAAAGGGCTACTCGAGAAAGAGCACGGTTTTAAAAACGTGATGGTGACGGACGCTTCGCCTACCATCTCAGTGCATTGCGGCCCGGGGACACTGGGCATACTCTATCTGTATAAATAGATGTTTTATGTTTACATAGCCAGGTGCAGCGACGGCAGCCTTTACACAGGATGGACAACGGACGCAGAGCGCCGCATAAAGCGGCACAATGAAGGCAAGGGCGGCAAATATACGAGAAGCAGAACACCCGTGACGCTCAGGTATCTTGAAGAATATAATACAAAAACCGAGGCAATGAAACGCGAGGCCAAGATAAAGAACCTTTCAAGGAGCGAAAAACAGCTGCTTATCGCGAGTAAAGAACAGGCGGCAGATTAAATTACAGATATATACTGAAAAAGAGCTGTGAAGGCTCTTTTTTGTGCGGCAGAGAGCTTAAAGCGCCTTGCTCGGGCATGAATTTATTTTTTATTGTCTATTATATGATAATTATATATAATTGATTTACAAAAGAGCGGAGGTATCAGCATGGAGCCCGGAAGCAAAGATGTGGCAAAGGCCGCTATCCGTCTTGCGCTTTCATCTTCCAGGGAAGACGAAAAGACTCTGAAGGAAAGATACGCCTCGAAAGGCATAAGGGCCGCGGCAGTAGACTTTGGGGGCGAGTTCCTTGCCTCGGTGATGCGCATAGTCGAATGCTGCGTGGTCGCCGCAAAGCGTGAAGGCATAATAGAAGATACACACCATGAAGAAGGCGCCGTCGCTGGCGCCGTGAGAGAGGCGGTTTCTCAGATCACATCAAAAGCCATAGGGTTAAACGTTGGAGGTAAGATAGGCCTTGCGCGTTTTGACGAGCATATCGCGGTATGCATTTTCTTTGGCATAGGCCTCTTGCACCTTAACGAAGTGGCAGTAGGTCTGGGGCACAGGGCGATATGAGAAGGATAAATATAGCGATAGACGGCCCTGCGGGAGCGGGAAAGAGCACAATTGCAAAAGCGGTGGCGAAGGCGCTTGGGATATATTACCTCGATACGGGAGCTATGTACAGGGCTGTCGCGTACGCGGCTGTAAAAGAAGGAGCGGACATAGGCGATCAAAAACAGGTAGAAGAGCTTATTGGCAAAGTCGACCTGCGAACAGAATACGATAACGGTGATCAGGTGGTGCTGCTCGCCGGTGAAAACGTAATGCCGTATATCCGCACTCCCGAAATATCAAAAGCCGCCTCTGATATATCGGCATACCCTTGCGTGAGGCTCAAACTAGCGGCAATGCAAAGGGAAGTCGCCCAAAAATACGACGTTGTTCTTGACGGAAGAGACATTGGCACATTTGTGCTTCCGGACGCGAGCTATAAGTTCTTTCTGACGGGCGATGCCGAGGTAAGGGCAAGACGCAGGTGTCTTGAACTTGAGGAAAAGGGTATTAAAAGAGCGTTCGATAATGTGCTGAGCGAAATGATAAAGCGAGACGCCAACGATTCAGCGAGGAGCTTTGCGCCCCTTAAGAAGGCGGACGACGCGGTGCTTATCGATACCACGAACATGAATGCTGACGAGGTTCTTGAAGCCGTGCTTCAAAGGATCGGACAGGGGCGGTGAGATGCTTTACAAGCTGTTAAGATGTATCGGGATATTTGTTTTTTATCTGCTGTTTTTTCCAAAGATAATAGGCAAGAAATATACCAAAATCAAAGGAAAAGCCATAATCATCTCCAACCATATAAGCATGTGGGACCCTATATTTATCGCTGTCGCCTTTGGCAGGCAGATTTTCTGGATGGGCAAGATTGAGCTTTTCAAAAGCTTTTTCGCAAGATTGTTCTTTAAACTGGTAAAGGCTTTTCCGGTCCGGCGTGGGGAAGGCGACCTGCCCGCAATACGTCATGCTTTCAAGCTGCTGCGTGACGGAAAGCTGTTCGGCATATTCCCCGAAGGCAA
This sequence comes from Bacillota bacterium, assembly GCA_023410475.1. Taxonomy (GTDB): domain Bacteria; phylum Bacillota; class Clostridia; order Christensenellales; family SZUA-584; genus DTFZ01. The sequence continues at coordinate 61,112 of JAEYPS010000037.1, forward strand.
AAGAATAAAATCGGGCGAGCTCGGAAAGTTTGAGCCGGGAACATCGATGATAGCTTTGAAAAACGACGCCCCAATTATCCCTTTATATATAAAAGGCAAATATAAATTCTTCAGGCGTATGAAGCTTATCGTAGGCGAGCCCATAAGGCTTGCTGACTATGTGGGAAGCAAGACGGACCCCGCTACCGTTGAGGCCGCGTCAAGGTTCCTTGAGAATAAACTGAACGATCTGAAAAATACAACGTTTTAGGTGGAAGCTGCTTGATAATACTCGCGAAAAACGCCGGTTTCTGCTTCGGCGTAAAGAGGGCTGTAGACGCGGTAGAGAACAACATCGATAAAAACATAGTAACGCTCGGGCATCTGATACATAACGAAAGCGTCGTGCGTTCGTTCGAGCTGCGGGGCGTAAGATGCGCAGGCAGCATAGCCGAGGTGAACGACGGTGAAACAGTCATAATAAGATCCCACGGCGTTTCACCCCAAGTCTACGAAGAGCTCAAATCACGCGGGCTGGGTTATATCGATACGACCTGCCCTTATGTCGAAAGGATACATGAAAGGGTTTCAAAAGCAAGATCCGACGGCGTCTCTGTAATTATAATTGGCGAAGCAGGTCACCCTGAGGTGGAAGGGATCGTCGGCTGGGCAGGAGAAGATTCTTTCGTAGTCTATGATAAAGAACAGGCCGAGAGCCTGCCGCCGCTGGAACGTGCCGTTGTGGTTGCACAGACAACGATCACCGAGGAAAGGTGGAACGCCATTCTTCCAATACTCCAAAGCAAGGTTAAAGAGATAATACCATTTTTCAGCATCTGCTCTACAACAAAAGAACGTCAGAGTGAAGCGGAACAGATAGCAAAAAAATGTGACACGGTCATCGTGGTTGGCGGAAAATCCAGCTCCAACACCCGAAAATTGTATGAATTATGTATACGCCACTGTAAAAAAGTATATTATATTGAGCATTATAAAGAACTATTACTTGAAAAAATGCGTTTTGGTGATATAATAGGCATTGTCGCCGGTGCTTCAACACCGGATTCGATGATTAGGGAGGTTTTTGACTACATGACTGAAAACGAAAAAGTGCTGCCCATCGACGGTGAAACCGAAACAAAGATGGATGCAGCCGCCGACATGGCAGAGGAGGCTACCGAAGCCGCAGATACTGCCGCCGGAGAGCCGGAACTCTCCGAAGTTTCAGAACCTGAAGTAAGCGAAGAATTAAACAGCGAAGTAGAATCGGGAGAAGTTGCTGACGAAGAGACGGCGGGAGATGTTTCAGAAGATAAACCTCCTACAGAGAAGGAAGTATTTTTAGAAGGACTCGAGAATGTAGTCCGTTTAAAAAAGGGCCAGCTCGTAAAGGGCACTATCGTTCAGATAACGGATGAAGACATCTGTATCAACGTCGGTTATAAGACTGATGGTATTATTCATAAAAACGAGCTGTCGTTAAATGAAATAAACCCGAAAGAAGCTTTCAATATCGGAGACGAAATAGAAGCGGAAGTCATAAATTTAAACGACGGCGAAGGCAACGTGCTTCTCTCAAGAAAACGCATCGAGAAAAAGCAGCACTGGGTAAAGATGAAAGAGAACGTTGGCTCAGACACTGTTTACAAATGCGTTGTCAAGAAGGCCGTCAAGGGCGGGGTTACCACTAAGATAGACGGTTACAGCGCTTTTATTCCGGCTTCGCATCTTGGACTTAAATATATAGAAGACCTAAAGCAGTTTGAAGGCAAGGAACTCGAAGTAACTATAATAGACGCCGACAAAAGGCAAGAGCGCCTTGTTGTTTCTCATAAAAACGTTCTGGTCAAGGAAAAGCGCGAAAAAGAAGAGCAGATCTGGAGCAGCTTTACAAAGGGAGAACATGTAAAAGGCGTTGTAAAGCGGCTTACCGATTTTGGGGCGTTTGTAGATGTCGGAGGAGTAGACGGACTTCTGCACATTTCAGATCTTGCTTGGTCGAGGGTAAAACACCCGTCTGATGTGGTTACCGAAGGACAAGAGCTTGAGCTTATAGTTATCAACGTTGATCCCGCAAAAAAGAAGATAGCTTTAGGGTATAAGCAGCTTCAGCCAAAGCCGTGGGATATGGTTCCCGCGAAATACCACGTCGGCGACGTGGTTACCGGCAAGGTAGTGCGCATAGTGCCGTTTGGCGCTTTCGTGCAGCTTGAGCCCACGGTAGACGGCCTCGTTCATATATCACAGGTTTCAAAGCACAGGCTCGAAAAGGTTGAAGACGAGCTGAGGCTCGGAGACGAGATAGAAGTCAAGATACTCGAAGTAAACGCTGACAAGCGCAAGATAAGCCTTTCAAGAAAGGTGCTGCTTGCCGCAGACGAGCCCAAGGCAGAGAAACAGGAAAAAACAGAGAGCGAGGACAATTTCAAATATGAAATTCCTCCCGTACAGGAGTCCACAGTTTCGCTGGCTGACTTTTTTCCTAAAAAGGAAGAATAATAATAATCAATCTGGTAATAATTATTAATGACCTCACAAAATATATTAAGACCCCCTTTACATTGGTCGTGATGAACAATCGCGACTTTTTTTTGCGCGCCGGCGTCATTTTAAGCGGCTTGCAACCTCGCTTAATATACACTATACTTAACTTATGAATAAGGAGCAAAAATGAAAAAAACGTTGATGGCCGTAGACGGCAGCAGCCTTGTGCACAGGGCGTTTTACGCGCTGCCCATACTTACAAACTCAAACGGTGAATACACCAATGCCGTATACGGCTTTTTTTCGATGCTTATAAACGCTCTCGGTACGCACAAACCGGATTACCTCGCCGTGGCATTCGATAAAAAAGGCAAGACGTTTCGGCATGAGATGTTTACAGAATATAAGGGAACAAGAAAAGAAACGCCTGAGGAGCTTGTTCCCCAATTCAGCCTTTTAAAAAAGGCGCTGGAGGATGTAGGAATAACAGCGCTTGAGCTCGAGGGCTACGAAGCGGACGATATTTTGGGCGTACTGTCCAGCCTTGCCGCGAAAAACGGCATGCAGTCGCTGCTGCTTACGGGTGACAAGGACGCGTTCCAGCTTATCTCCGATTCATGCAAAGTTATGCTTACCAGGAAAGGCGTAAGCGAGATAGATATTTACGACAAACAAAAGCTCAAGGAAGAGTACGATCTTGTGCCTGAGCAGATTGTTGACCTTAAAGGTTTTATGGGCGACAGCTCTGACAATATACCCGGCGTTCCGGGTGTTGGGGAAAAGACGGCGCTGAAGCTTCTTCAGTCGTACAAGAGCATGGATGGCGTTTACGAGTGCATAGACGATATATCGGGTAAGCTCAAAGAGAAGCTCTGTGAAAACAAAGAGCTGGCTTTTTTAAGCCGTACGCTCGCGGCAATCGACGTAAACGCTCCTGTCGAGGTTTCGCTTTCGGCGCTCGAGTACAGTGAGCTTACGGCAGATACAGCGCGAGAAGCTTTCTCGCGGCTCGGGTTCGTATCGCTTTTAAAACGGCTCGGCGAAGAAAAAGCTTCTGACGCAGCAGAAATGTCAAACGTAGAGATATGCGAAATAAAAGATATTGCATCGCTCAAAAAGATATTGCCCGAAATTAATGATAACGAATACGCGGCGTTCGATTTTGCGGACGATATCTCTTTCTCGTTCTGCGGCGATAAAGAGTATATAATAAAGTCCGAGCATTCTCTGCTGAATATCGATTTTACGCGGGATATAGTGATAATAGAGCTAAAACCATATCTTGAAGACGAGAGCGTACCGAAGCTGCTGCACGACGCAAAGCAGGCTATAGCGATGCTGAAAAGCCATGGCATAAGCTTAAAGGGCATGCTGTTTGACACAAAGCTCGCGCAATACGCGCTTGACCCGGGCTCCGGCTTTGAGCTTGCCGCTCTGAGAGAGAAGTATAGCCTTGGCGGAAACGCCGCCGCTATCGTCAGTCTTTACGGCCTGCAGAAAGAAAGGCTGAAAGAGCAGGGGCTTTGGTTTATTTACAACGATATAGAAGTTCCGCTGATGAACGTTCTTCTTGATATGGAAGAGACAGGATTCAGGCTTGACCTTGACGAGCTTGAAGCGTATTCGAAAAAGCTTTCCGCTGAGATAGACGCTCTTACGGCGTCCATTTACGAGCTTTGCGAATACGATGATTTCAATATCAATTCAACAAAGCAATTGGGTCAGGTGCTGTTCGAGCGCCTTGCGCTTCCTGTCGGTAAAAAGAAAAAAACGGGGTATTCCACCGACATAGAGGTGCTCGAAAAACTTTCGGGAAAGCACCCGGTAATAGACAAGATAATCGAGTACAGAAGGCTGACAAAGCTTAAGAGCACATACCTTGACGGGCTGAAAAGCATAGCGGACAAAAACGGTTTCGTGCACACTACGTTCATGCAGATCTCCACCGTAACGGGAAGGATATCGAGCAAAGAGCCGAATCTTCAGAACATCCCTATACGCACAAGGGAAGGCAAAGAGATCCGCAGGCTGTTCATGCCCTCTGTGGCCGACAGAAAGCTCGTCGCGGCGGACTATTCGCAGATTGAGCTGAGGATACTTGCGTCTATCTCGGGCGACAGCGTCATGAAACAAGCGTTTCTGTCCGACGTCGATATACATTCGCGCACCGCTTCCGAGGTGTTCCAGGTCCCTATAGAGAGTGTTACGGAAGAGATGAGAAGGAGCGCCAAGGCGGTAAACTTCGGTATTGTATACGGCATAAGCGACTTCGGCCTGTCCCGAAACCTTGATATTCCCGTTAAAGTGGCTGCGGAGTACATAAGACGCTATCTCTCGAGGTTCTCAGGTGTGAGGGAATATATGAAGAGCATAAAGGAAAAAGCAAAAAAAGACGGTTATGTAACGACACTGCTCGGCAGACGCAGATACCTTCCCGAACTAAAATCAAGCAACTACAACACGCGTTCGTTCGGAGAGCGCGCGGCGCTCAACACCCCTATACAAGGAACGGCAGCCGACATTATAAAGCTCGCGATGATTGAGGTTTCAAAAAGGCTTATGGAAGGCGCGTTCAGCTCAAAGCTTATACTGCAGGTGCACGACGAGCTTATAATTGACACAGCCGCCGACGAAGTGAGCGATGTAAGCCTCCTTTTGAAGGACTGTATGGAAAACGCGTATAAGCTCGATATACCGCTTGTAGCGCAAGTCTCGGCCGGTGACAACTGGCTTGACGCAAAGTGAGCGGGTTATGATAAAACAGATACTTATCGGCATAACGGGAGGGATAGGCTCCGGAAAATCACTTGTGAGCGATTATCTCAAAAGCCGCGGAGAATATGTAATAAGCGCGGACGAGGTTGCGAGAGAAGCCGTGCTTCCCGGAGAAACAGGCAACGAGCTTATAAGAAAAGAATTCGGAGTTTCATATTTTAACGACGACGGCACGCTCAACAGAAAAAAGCTGGCCGCGTTCGTGTTTGATGACTCAGAGAAGCTTTCAATGCTCAACGGCATACTCCATCCTGTAATAATCGACAGGATATACAAAAAAGCAAAGAGCGCGGGCGGGCGGGTATTTATAGAAGCTCCGCTGCTGATACAATCGGGCATGCATAAAGCTATGGATCATGTATGGCTTGTAACCGCGGACAAGGAAGCGCGTATTAAGCGGGTAATGAACAGGGACGGTGATGACAGGGCGTCCGTTGAGCGGCGAATTGCAAACCAGATGAGTGACTGTGACATGGCAGGGTATGCCGATGAGGTAATAGATAACAGCGCAAGCATCGAAGCGCTGCATGAAAAAATAGACGCGCTGCTTAAAAAGCTGAGCGCTTGAGGTGAGATAATGCAAAAACGGGCAAGACGCGGTGAAAGTGAATATAAAAGAAACCTCAGGCTCTGGACTGTACTGTGCCTCGTAATAGTCTGCGCCGCCGCGATAGCGCTGCGGGGAGTAGTGGTTTACAGGCTGTACCCCCTTGATTACAAAGAAGAGATCGTTGCGTCAAGCAGCGAGTATTCTCTCGACAAATACCTGGTGTGCGCCGTAATATACGCGGAGAGCAGCTTCAACGAAAAAGCCGTCTCGCGCAAAGGCGCGGTCGGGCTTATGCAGATAATGCCCGAAACGGGAGAATGGGCGGCAGGCAAGATAGGCCTCAAGGGCTATGCGAAAGATATTCTGCCCGAGCCCGAAGTCAACATCGCGATAGGTTGCTGGTATCTTGGAAGCTATCTTAACGAGCGGTTTGACGGAGATCTGAGAAAGATATTGGCTGCATATAACGCCGGGCCGAACAAGGTAAGCGGCTGGCTTGACAGCGAAGGTAAGCTGAGTGATATACCGTATAAAGAGACAAAAGATTATGTTGAGAAAGTCTTAAGATACTATGAAATATACAAAGGCCTGTATAAGGATTTTTAAGCCAGCGTTTATTATCGCCGCCTGTATGCTTTTTTCAGCTTGCGGCGCAGTTCCTGTCTCCGAGCCTAAGGGCACTATCGTTCAATATACGCTTCCGCCTATTCAGCAGGACCCTGTTCCTGTGATAGGGGGAGAGCTTAAATTTCCCATACCGAACAATCCGCCCACGCTCAACCCTCTTAAGATAAAGAACGTTGAGATGTTTAATCTGATGTCTCTTATTTACGAGCAGCCGGTAAGGATGGGCGCTGACGGAACGGCGGAGCCCGAGCTTGCGGAAACGTGGAGCGTTGACAGCACAGGCACCGTTTGGACGTTCAGGCTGAGAAAAGGCGTGAACTGGCAGCGAGGCAAAGGCGAATTCACCGCGGATGATGTTGTCTATACTATAGGCCTTATTAAAAGCTACAGCAAAGCCGATTCCACATACGCTCAGTATAACGGAATGCTAAAAAGCTACACGGCGATTGATGATAACACCGTTGAGATAACGCTTTCGGAGCCCGGCAACGCCGCCATATATCTGATGACATTTCCCGTATTGTGCAAGGCTTACTGTATGGGCGAAGATATTGACGCTTTGACGCCGCTCGGCACGGGGCCGTACGCCGTTGAAGCATATGACAGAGACAGACAAATGGATCTTAAAGCAAACGAGCTTTGGTGGAGACAGCCGCCGTATATACAAACGCTGACGGCCGTATGTTACCCCGACCATGACACCGAGCTTGTTGCCTTCAGCCAGAACATGATAGACTTTCTAACGACCTCAATACTTACAGTGGACACTTATAAGAAATACGGCATCAAAAAATCGTCCGACTACATGACCCAGTTTTACGACTGCCTTGTGCCTAATACCGCGAAAGGATTTTTCAGCGATATAAACATGAGGCGCGCTCTTGCCTACGCGCTTGAGAAACGTGAGATCGTATCCAAGGCGCTGTTAGGACACGCTGTGGCGACAGACTATCCGGTAGCGCCCGATTCATATCTTTCCGGCGGATCGTCGGACATATACGAATACAACCCTCAAAAGGCAATGACTCTTCTTGAGCAGGCTGGCTGGAAAGACAGGAACGACGACGGCGTTCTTGAAAGAGTCGACGGTACGCAGGTAACAGACATAGACATAAAGCTGCTGATACCGCTCAACAAGGAAGACACATACAGGCGCGACGTCTCAGAGAATATAAGAACTCAGCTGATGCGTTGTGGGATAAGGATTGAGGTCGTTGAAGAGCCTTATGAGACATACAGACAAAGCCTTGAAAGCGGAAATTTTGAGCTTGCTTTGTGCTCGTTCTATGTGGATCACAATCCCGACATATCGTTTATGGCAGCCACGGGCGGAAGCGCTAACTACGGCAGCTTTTCCAATGAACGTATGGACGCAGTGCTCAAAAAATGCAAGACGGCATTAAGCGAGGTAGAAATGAAAAATGCCTATTATGAGATGGAAAATCTGTTTATGGAGCTTCTGCCTCAGATAAGCCTTTACTTCAAAACGAACGCGCTGCTTTACGACGCTTCAATAAACATATCGGGCAGCATGAGAGACATGAACATATACACTACCGTACCCAAGTGGTATCTCTACGTAGAGGAGCCACAGCTGCAATGAGCCGCGTTATCACCAGCACAAGCAACGAGTTCGTAAAATTCGCGAGGAGCCTGAAGTCAAAAAAAGGGCGCGCTGAATCATGCTCGTTTTTGGTTGAAGGCGAGAAGTGCGTGCGTGAGGTGGCACATCATATGCCGCAGTGCCTTAAAAGCGTTATCGTATCTCACGATAAATATACGGGCTTTGCTCAAAGCCTCGAAGCCAAAGGAACACTCGTATATTACGTAAGCGAGAGCATCCTTGCCTCGATATGCGACAGCAAGACGCCTCAGGGCATAGCCGCGATAGCGTCACTGCCCGAACATAAAGAAATGTATTCCGGCTTTATTGTAATGCTTGATGACGTGCAGGACCCTCAGAACACAGGCACAATAATAAGAACCGCGGACGCCGCGGGATGCTCGTGCGTAGTGTTATCCCCGGACAGCGCGGACTGCTATTCCCCGAAGGCCGTTAGGGCATCGATGGGCAGTATATTTCATATACCGGTGATAAAGGCTGACATCGACAGCTATATCCGCAGACTCGTTTCTGATGGATATCAGGCCGCGTGCGCCCATCTCGAGGGCGACGTTTCCTATACGCTTGACTGGAGCAAGACATGCCTCGTTATAGGCAACGAATCAAGAGGCGTATCTCCACGGATAAAAGAGCTTTGCACAAAGCTTATCAAGATACCGATGTACGGCAAGGCGCAAAGTTTGAACGCCGCGGTCGCCGCCGGCATATTGATATACAAAATACGCACTTGAAATATCTTCAAAGCCTGTGCTATAATTCTTTAAATGTTATGAGGCTTGAAAAGTATCTTTGCAGTCTCTGCGGGAGAAAGAGACAAAGCGCCGACGGCTGAAAGCGCTTGCCCGTGTGCAAAGAGAATATTCGCAGGCTGAACAGCCTTTGGGACGGTCGCTCCGTTATAACGATACAGGTTCTATGCAAAAGTGTTTAATCGATGCATGGAGCGAATTTGGGTGGTACCGCGGACTTTCGCCCCATGGCGAGGGTCTTTTTTATTTATAAAATTGCTTGGGCAATGATAATAAAGACTTTATATAATCATTGGAGGGAGAACATGGAGAACAGCATTGACCTCGAAAAACTGAAAAACCAGGCGCTGGAGGATATAGAGGGCTGCGCGTCGCTGTCGGAACTCGAGAACATACGAATAAGAGTGCTTGGCAAAAAGGGCGAGCTTACGGCGGCTCTTCGGAGCATGAAGGACATCCCTGAGCAGCAGCGTCCCGCTTTCGGAAAAAGCGTAAACGAACTGAGAGATTTAATAACGGGCGCGCTGGAGGTAAAGCTTAGCGCTATAGAACTTTCAGGCAAAGAGGAAAGGCTTGCGGCCGAGGCGATTGACGTAACGCTCCCCGGAAAAAAGAGCGATATCGGAGCGCTGCATCCTCTGACAAAGACGTATTACGAGATACGCGACATATTCGTGAGCATGGGCTTTGAGGTCATGGACGGCCCGGAGGTAGAGCTTGAGCAATATAACTTCGAGATGCTGAATATGCCTAAGGACCATCCTGCCAGAGACATGCAGGATACGTTCTATGTTTCGGAAGACGTCGTTTTGCGTACTCATACGTCTCCCGTGCAGATAAGGACGATGCTGTCTCAAAAGCCGCCTATACGCATGATATGCCCGGGCAGGGTGTTCAGGAGCGATGACCCGGACGCCACTCATTCTCCTGTTTTTCATCAGGTAGAAGGCCTTGTTGTAGGGGAAGGAATAAGCTTCGCGCATCTTAAAAGCACGCTCGATATCTTTCTGAAGGAGCTGTATGGCGAAGAAACGAAGACAAAGTTCCGGCCGGGTTACTTTCCGTTTACGGAGCCCAGCGCAGAGGTCGACGCAACCTGCGTCAAATGCAAGGGTTCGGGCTGCAACGTGTGCAAAGGTTCGGGTATGATAGAAGTTTTAGGGTGCGGCATGGTGCATCCATATGTGCTGAAAGCTTGCGGCATTGACCCGGAAGTTTATTCAGGGTTTGCGTTCGGGCTCGGGCTCGACAGGCTGACGTCTATTAAATACGGGATAACGGATATCCGGCTGTTCTTTGAGAACGATATCCGGTTTCTCAGGCAGTTCAGATAGGGAGGATTTAAAATGATAGCGCCATATAGATGGCTTTGTGATTATGTTGATATGGATATAGAGCCGGGCAAGCTGATGCGAAAGCTTATAATGACGGGCTGTCAGGTTGAGGGCTACAAAGAGCTGGGGGCGGGTCTAAAAGGAGTAGTCGCGGGCAGGATACTGACTATACAAAAACACCCCGACGCCGATAAGCTTTCGATATGCTCTGTAGACGCTGGTGAAGGCGAGCCGCTTCAGATAGTCTGCGGCGCCGTTAATATATTTGAAGGAGCGCTGGTTCCCGTAGCTAAGATAGGAGCGGAGCTTCCGGGTGGATTTGTCATAAGCAAGAGTAAGCTTAGGGGAGTGTATTCCTGCGGAATGCTGTGCTCGGGCAGGGAACTCGAGCTTTCGGAAGCCGATTATCCCGGCGCGGACGTTGACGGAATAATGATGCTCAGGGAGGACGCCGCTCCCGGAACTCCGCTGCGTGACATTCTCGGTCTTACCGACACGGTGTTTGAAATAGAAGTCGGCGCCAACAGGCCCGACTGTCTCTCGGTGATGGGAGTAGCAAGGGAGTGCGCGGCCGCGATCGATATAGGTATAAAAGCGCCAGATATATCCTACAGCGAAAAGGGAGGCAGTATTTCTGAATATGTTAAGGTCAGCGTAGATGACCCTGACCTTTGCGAAAGGTATGTGGCAAGAGCTGTAAGGAACGTAAAAATCGGGCCATCGCCGAAATGGCTCAGAGAGAGGCTCAAATCCGCCGGAGTGCGCTCTATAAACAACATAGTCGATATAACGAACTTCGTTATGCTCGAAACGGGGCAGCCGATGCACGCTTTCGATCACAAGGACATCCGCGGAAGTAAGATTATTGTCCGGCGCGCCAAGGAAGGCGAGAACATCACTACGCTTGACGGCAAGGTTCGCAATCTCACTGGCGATATGCTTTTAATCTGTGACGCGGGCGGGCCCATCGGCATCGCGGGCGTAATGGGAGGCGAGAACTCCGAGATAAAGGAAGACACGACAACGGTTATTTTCGAATCCGCGAAATTCATGCAGGGCAACGTAAGAAGGACGGTAAGAGCGCTTGGGCTTCCTACCGAGTCGGGAATGCGCTTCTCGAAGGGCGTTGATACTTCCGGGTGCAAGGCCGCCATGGACAGGGCGCTGCATCTCGTGGAGCTGCTTGGAGCGGGAGAGATAGTCTCGGGCGAGACAGACATATTATCAGCCGATATAGGTTTAAGAAGCGTAAGAGTTATGGTCGACAGTATAAACAGGAGACTCGGCACCTCTATAGCGGCTGAAGACATGGCAAAGCTTTTAAGAAGGGCTTTTATCGACACCCGTCTTGAAGGCAATACGCTCATATGCGGCATCCCAAGCTTCAGAAACGATATATCTATAGGCGAGGATATTGCGGAAGAAGTCGCGAGGATGTACGGATACGACAACATACCCATGCAAAGCATGACGGGCGGAGTTATAAGAGGAAGTATCCCGGCAGAAGAAAAAAGCATAGACAGAATTAAAACGCTTCTTACCGGCCTTGGATATAACGAATGCGTTACGTATTCGTTCGAGTCCGCGTCCGACCTTGACAGGCTGGGGCTGCCGCAAGGAGACGGGCTGCGCGATATGGTTCCTATAATAAACCCGCTCGGAGACGAGCAGGGTTATATGAGGACGTCGCCGCTGCCCGAGATGCTAAAAGTTGTCGCCAACAATTTAAACAGAAAAGTAATGGATATAAAGCTGTTTGAAACGGGAAGGGTCTACCTGCCTGTCGAGGGCGAAAAGCTGCCCGACGAGCAAAAGTATATATGTATAGCGGTCTGCGGGGACGACGCGTTCTTTTCTCTTAAAGGCGTCGTAGAAAACCTGTTCGAATCATTTGGGATCAAAAAAGCGCGGTTCGAAGCCGAAGGAGCTGCGTATTTTCACCCCGGGCGCAAGGCAGCGGTTTACGCTGATGATAAGCTTGGCGAGATGGGCGAGATACATCCCGACACAGCCGAGTCTTTCGGTATAAACAAAAAGGTCTGCGTTGCCGTGCTCTTCTTAGGCAGCATGATCTCCTCCGCAAAGGTAGGCGCGAGGTATGAGCCTCTGCCAAAATATCCTGCGGTAGAGCGTGATATAGCCCTCGTGGTTGACAAAGATGTTACAGCCGGCAGTCTGCTCGAATGCATAGAGTCGAGCGCCGGCGATTACTTTGAGAGCGCGGAGCTTTTCGACGTCTATACGGGCGGACAGCTCGGTGAAGGCAAAAAGAGTCTCGCGTATTCGATAATTTTTCGCGCAAAAGACAGAACGCTTATGGACGAGGAGGTCAACGAAGCGAGAGACGCTATTGCCAAAGCCGCGGCAAAACGGTTTGGTGCGAAAATTCGCGAATAACACAACATTTTGTATAATGAGTTGTTGAAATATTCTTTATCTTGGTATATAATCATCCTATAATATGGTTGGGGTGTTGATACTTATGGAAAAGACACGTACAATGGTAAAGATATGCGGCAAGGAATACATGATGGCTGGCTTCGAGAGCGAGGAATATATCCACAGGGTCGCCATATACGTGGACAGGAAGATGACTGACCTTAAATCGCAATATGTAAACCTCAACTCAAGCACGCTTTCGGTGCTTACGGCGATAAATATCGCGGACGATCTTTTAAAGCTTCAGGATCAGTTCTCGGCTCTTGGCAGGGAACACCAGGAGCTTTGCGCCGAGCTTAAGCGTGTGAGAGCGGAGTATTCAAAGGATGGTTCGCATTCCAATGTGTCGTCCATAAAAAAACAGGGCAAAAGTCAGTTGTTCGACAGTTATAAATAGGTCATTCAGTTAAAACAGCTAAGCGCGCCTGTTTGGTGCGCTTATTTTATAGGGGGCAACCCAAAAGGCGTGAGGCTTTTTGGAGCGTGCACACGTTACCCGAAGTTTTGACATATGCGATGATGAAGGCTTGCCGATTTAAGGGTATAATATGTTGAAAGCTGTGCGTTAAGCAATGCGGCGTTGAAAAATTGAAACGGCTGTTATATACTTTACACAGCACAGCGATTGGAGATTTTTATGAACTTTTTATCCAGGACTCCGTTATCACTGCTGTTGAGCGGCGATATACAAGGGTTTGCACTGAATTTGCTATATATACTTCCGGCGCTTATCATTGCGGTATCGTTCCATGAAGCGGCGCACGCCTGGATGGCAAACAGAATGGGAGACCCGACTGCGAAGAATTTAGGGAGGCTAACGCTCGACCCGACTAAACACTTCGACATCTGGGGAATAATGATGTTCGCCTTCGTAGGGTTTGGATGGGGAAGACCCGTTCCCACAAACCCAAGGAATTATCACAACTATAAAAAGGGCAACGTGCTCGTAGCTATTTCGGGTGTAGTCACAAATATAATACTCTCTTTTATATTTTACGGATTGTTTGTATTGCTTTTCGGAGTATTCGACATCAAAGTCGAAGCGATATATTGGATTGTACGCAATCTTGTAATATTGAACATTATACTTTGTTTTTTCAACCTGCTGCCCATACCACCTCTTGACGGGCATCACCTTGTAAAGGGATTTATAGCGAGGATAAGCCCCAATTTCTATATGGCGTACCAGAGATACGGCTTTTATGTTCTTATAGCGCTGCTGGTGTTTACGGATGTTATACAGATAATGCTCGGTTTTTTTACAAGCCTGCTGCTCGGGCTGTATGATGCGTTTTTCGGGTTGTTTTTCTGAGATGGATGAATATGAGTACAAAGTACAAATAGAGCAGTTTGAAGGCCCGCTGGACCTGCTGCTGCATCTTATAAACAAGGCCTGTATAGACATAGAGGACATATTCGTCTCAGCCGTCACAGGCCAGTATCTTTCCTATGTATCGTCCATAAAAGAGCTGTCTATGGACAGCGCGAGCGAGTTCATCGAAATGGCTGCGCTGCTGGTTTACATAAAGTCAAGGATGATACTTCCTTTCGATAACGACGAGGAGGATGCGGAGGAGGAAGACCCGGAGCAGGAGCTCATAGCGCGCCTCAAAACATATAAGATGTTCAAGGACGTCTGCGGGACGCTGAAGGAGTATGAGGAAAACGGCCTCAGGGTATATTACAGGCTGCCTGAGGAGTTGGCTTTTCCGGACGAGAAGATTGAAGTTGAGGAAATATCGCTTCAAAGTCTTATAGACGCTTATGCCGAAATGATGGGAAGGATACCCGACGGAGGCGCGGAGCGTATAGAAGAAGTGGCGATTAGCGCGGAGCAGTTCACTATAAAGGAGCGCACAAGATTTATACTGCATAAGCTCAGAGAGATGGACGGCGCGACGTTCTTTTCGCTGTTTTCCGGAGCGCGCTCAAGGATGGAAGTGGCCGTAACGTTTATAGCGCTGCTTGAGCTTATACACGAGAGCATCGTAACCATCAGGCAAAACGCAAGCTACGAAGATATATATATCTCAAGGATAAGTGAGGAAGCAGTTTGAACGCCGACGACATAAAAAAAGCAATAGAGAGCATACTGTTTGTTGCGGGCGACGCCGTAGAGTCTTCGGATATCGCCGCGGCGCTTGAGGTCAGCGAAGAAGATCTTGCCGCCGTTATCGAGGAGATGATTTTGGAGAGGCAGCGGGAAAACGCAGGGGTTATGATAACCCGCGTAGAGGGAAGGATTCAGCTTTGCTCAAACCCCGCTTATACTCAATACATAGAAAGGGTGCTTCAGCCCGTAAAAAAGACAAGGCTCTCTCAGTCGCTGCTCGAGACGCTCGCGATAATAGCTTACAGGCAGCCTATAACGAGGATAGAGATTGAGCAGGTAAGAGGCGTAAAGTGCAACTATTCTGTGGCAGCGCTTATAGAGAGCGGGCTTATAATAAGGGCGGGGCGGAAAAAGACTCTCGGAAATCCTATGATGTATGTAACCAGCGACGAGTTCCTCCGTCACTTCGGGATATCGTCTCTTGATGAGCTTCCGGTTCTTAATGAGCAGGCTCAATGAATTTATTTCCATGCATTAGATAATAATAACAACGTTACCTGAGTTGAAAGGGCGTTGTTTTTTATTATTATATTATTATTAATCTTAGCCATAATAACAGTCCTGGTTTTCGTTTTTAAGATAAAAGGCGTTATCAAAGCTGATAACGCAAATATAAGCGTCGTTGTCTCATATCTCGGTATAATCAAGATTAGCAAGAACTATATTATCCGGCGCGAAGATAAATCCGTATTCGCTCTTTATCTTGTTACAAAAAAAGGATTAAAGCCCATCGCGACGCTTAAGGACATTATAAAAAAAGTAAAGAAAGCGGCGCCAACGGACATTACGCTTGTCGACCTTATAACCGTTATTGCGCAGTCGGCGAGGGGAAAAAAAGAAAAGGGAGCGTTCAGCTATATATATAAAAAAATAAGATATGACGTTACGATAGATGTTTTGATAGGGCTGGAAGACGCGTTTTTCACCGCAGTCGTATGCGGTGTTTTGAACGGGGCCGCTGGCGCCGTGCTTGCCGTATATAACGAAAAGAAAAGGGTCATCCGCGTAAACGCGTCCCCTGAATTTTCAGATTTAAGATTTTCGATAAAAGCCCACTGCATAATAGCGCTTGCTCCGGCAGATATTATTATTGGATACGCGATTAACAAAAAAAACAAGAGGCGGTGAATTTTATGCATCCAATTGAAAATATCATGCAGACTGCTATGGTTGAAATCAAGGATATGATCGACGTGAATACCATAGTCGGAGACCCGATAATCTCGACAGACGGCTCGACGATCATCCCGGTTTCAAAGGTTTCTTTCGGATTCGTAGCCGGCGGCGGAGAATACGGAAAATCTGACGGTCAGCAGCAACAGGAAACAAAGCATCCTTTCGCGGGCGGCGCGAGTTCGGGTATATCGATATGCCCAATAGGGTTCCTTGTTGTAAACGAAAGCGACGTTCAGCTTTTGCCCGTCAGCGGCAGGAATATGCTCGAAAAGGTGTTTGAGACTATACCAAAAGTCATAATGGATTTTAAAAATGCGCTTAAGTCCGACGAAGAGGTGGAATGACACTTGAAAAGAATTATTATGAGGGCAGCGGCGGTTTTACTGGCAATAACCGCCGTATTCGCTTATAATGTTAACGAATCAAGAGCCGCCGTAGACATATCGGCAAAGTCGGCAATCCTGATAGAAGCCGAGTCCGGCAGGGTGCTGTATGAGCAAAACGCGTTTGAAAAAATGCCGATGGCGTCCACCACGAAAATAATGACGGCCATCGTGGCGCTGGAAAACAGCGGCCTTGGCGAGATCGTCGAAGTGGGGCCAAACGCAAGCGGCGTTGAAGGCTCGTCTATATGGCTTTCGGTAGGCGAGAAGATAACTCTCTCGGACATGCTCTTCGGGCTGATGCTGGCTTCCGGCAACGACGCGGCGATAGCCATAGCGGAGCATGTGGGGGGAAGCCTTGAGAAATTCGTCGAAATGATGAACTCCAAGGCCAAAGAGATTGGCGCGTACAATACGCATTTTTGCAATCCTAATGGACTGCCTGTTGATAATCATTACACGACCGCGTACGACCTTGCCCTTATATCCGCACATGCTATGAAAAACGAATTTTTCCGCGAGGTCGTTAAGACAGAATATAAAGAGATACCATGGCAGGGGCACGAGTGGAACAGAGTAGTTAAAAATAAAAACAAGATACTCTGGCAGTATCAGGGCGGCAACGGCATTAAAACAGGCTTTACGAAAGACGCTGGCAAATGCCTCAGCGCGGCGGCCGAGAGGGACGGGCTTCAGCTGATATCCGTCGTTCTGTGCGCCCCTGATATGTTCAGAGACTGCATGGAACTTATGGATTACGGTTTCGATAACTATTCGAACAGGCTCATACAGCAGGCGGGAGAGCACATAGGTGACGTAACAGTAACCAGAGGTGTGGAAGAAAACTTTTCGGTGTATACGAGGGAAGACGTTTACTATCCTCTGACAGACGAGGAGTTCGAGTCTCTCGTAAAACGCGTATATATTGAAAAAGAGATAGACGCGCCGGTTACAGAAGGGCAAAAGATAGGGAGCATAGACATCTGGCTCGGCAGCAACCAGATATATTCGCTGGCGCTGACAGCGGATAAAGACATAGGCGAGAATTCATACAAGTATAATCTCGACAAGGTGCTCGGAAGGTGGCTTAGGCTGGTAACCTGACGACGCTACAGGAGGTTTTGTGAGGCTCAATAAATATATAGCGCTGTGCGGCGCCGCTTCGAGAAGGGGCGCCGATAAGCTTATAGCCGATGGCAAAGTGGCCGTCAACGGCGAGCCGGTATCGTCTGTGGGACAGGATATCGACGAGGCCAAGGATGTCGTCACCGTGAACGGGGAAAAAATATCGCCCGAAAAAGACAATGTCTATATCATGCTTAACAAGCCAGCAGGCGTGATATCTTCATGCCGCGACGACAGAGGCAGGAAAACGGTTGTCGATCTCGTAAAAGACGTAAGGAAACGGGTCTATCCTGTAGGCAGGCTCGACTACGATACCGAAGGGCTGCTCATACTGACGAGCGACGGCGACTTCGCGTACAGGTGCACGCATCCGAAGCACGAAGTAAACAAAAATTATTACGCCGAGGTAGAGGGGCCGCTTGACGGCAAGGCGTTAAAAGCGCTGCGTAGAGGAGTCGTGATCGACGGAAGGGCAACCGCAAAGGCGCAAGTGGAGCTGCTCGGGAAAGACGCAGACGTAACAAAGCTTAATATTACGATTCATGAAGGAAGGAACAGGCAGATAAAAAAGATGATGCAGAGCGTCGGCTGCAGCGTTAAGTATCTCAAAAGAATAGCGATAGGCGCGTTGGAGCTTGGTGACCTTGAAAGAGGCAAATGGAGGGAGCTCAGCGCAGAGGAACTTATGCTGCTCGGCACTGAAAAAGGCAGCAAAAATAAAAGCTTTTAGAGCAATAGCCCTTTATTATGCGATAAATATGTTGAATTTTTCACAATTATGCTTTATCATTAAAATAGGTAAAGTTTGAAATTTATTTTTGTATGGAGGATTTATTATGGCAGTAAAAGTTGGTATTAACGGTTTTGGGCGTATCGGAAGACTGGTTTTCAGAGCGGCTGTAGCCAACCCTGATATCGAGATACTCGGAATCAACGATCCTTTTATCGATCCTGAGTACATGGTCTATATGCTGACTTATGATACGGTTCACGGTCGCTTCAAGGGAACGGCAGAGTATGCTGAAGACGGCATCATAGTCAACGGTAAGAAAATTGCGGTATACGCTTGCATGAACCCCGAGGAGATACCGTGGGACAAGTGCGGAGCAGAGTATATCGTTGAATCGACGGGCGTGTTCACAACGACTGAAAAAGCAAGCGCGCATTTCAAGGGCGGCGCTAAGAAAGTCGTCATTTCGGCTCCTTCCGCCGATGCACCCATGTTTGTCATGGGCGTTAACCAGGAAAACTACAAGGCTGACATGAAGGTCGTTTCCAACGCTTCGTGCACAACGAACTGTCTCGCTCCTATCGCCAAGGTTATAAACGACAATTTCGGCATCATCGAAGGGCTTATGACCACCGTTCACGCAACGACGGCAACGCAGAAGACGGTAGACGGGCCTTCGAAGAAGGACTGGAGAGGCGGCAGAGGCGCTGCTTTTAACATCATTCCGTCGTCCACCGGCGCAGCTAAGGCCGTAGGCAAGGTAATACCCGAGCTCAACGGAAAGCTCACGGGTATGGCGTTCAGAGTTCCCACAGCTGACGTATCTGTTGTCGACCTGACTGTACGTCTCGAGAAGGCGACCACTTACGACGAGATAAAGGCAGCTATGAAAGCGGCTTCCGAAGGCGCTATGAAAGGCGTTCTCGGCTATACAGAAGACAAGGTAGTTTCTTCCGACTTTATCGGAGACGCAAGGACAAGCATATTCGACGCTGACGCGGGCATAATGCTCAACGCCAATTTCGTTAAGCTCGTATCCTGGTACGACAACGAGTGGGGCTATTCGGTCAAAGTATTGGAGCTTATCTCCCATATGGCGTCTGTTGACAAATAAGAAAAAAGCTTATAGAATTAAGAAGGAGTGGTTGGTGACAGCCGCTCCTTTTGTCTTTTAATGTACTTTTATACAGAATCGGCATGAAGCGTAACGACGTAGATTGTGATAGCAAATGATATATGCTATACTCAAGTAAAGTAACAGCTGCTTATTTATGGATATAAAACGGCTGTCGATCAAAGATAGGGCCTGCCTGTAACCGATGAAGACGTTTTATAAAATACTCGTGATAATAATAGCATGCGGGGCTGTAGCAGCCGCCGTAATCTATCTTCCTTTGGGGGCGGGAGCCTCAGGCAGCAGCGCGCCTACTTCTTCGGGCGACGCCGGCGGCGTCCTCATAAACGAGGTCATGTCTTCCAACAAGGGCATATTCCCCGATAACAACGGAAACAGCAGCGACTGGGTTGAGCTTTTCAACCCAACGGACCGCGATATAGACCTCACGAACTGCGCGC
>JAEYPS010000026.1 GCA_023410475.1 Bacillota bacterium
GATTTTGGTGGGCAGCTAGCTGCCCACCAAAATCGTTCCAACAACATCCCGATGCGTCCCCTTCATTGGTGCTCTCCCAAAGAGGTCCTCGCCAACTTCACTGTCCAACATGTTTGACAAACCTACATTGAACATAACACTTAAATTATCCGCCCGTTTGGGTGTATAATGTAAAAAACAGCATCAGGCACAGGGGTGTATCATATGGCTCAAAAAACATTTGTGACGAATCTTCCGGATAAAGCAGGCGCCTTTCTAAGCGCGTCGAGGATTATAGCTATGCACCACGGCAACATTGTCAGGGTGAGCTATAACAAGGCCGTCGACCTTCATATGCTTTTTATAGACGTCGAGGCAGCGGAGGAAAGGCTTATTAAAATTGAAGAGGACCTCTTAAAGATGGGGTACATCAACCAGAAGATCATCGAAACTAGAGTGATCGAGGTATCCATCAGGATTCCGGATATGCCCGGGGCCGTTTTACCGGCGCTCGAGGTTTTAAACCACTACCATATCAATATCTCCTATTTAAACTCCTGCGCAACCAAGGAGCCCTATCAGCAGTTTAAAATCGGGCTGCTCATCGAACAACCCGAGATCATCAAAACGCTGCTGGATGAGATCAGCAAGATCTACCCCATCGATATTATCGAATGCGACAGCTCGGAGGAGAATCTGGACAACACGGTGTCCTATATCCGCCTTGCCAATGAGATGCAGGGGCTGCTGGATATAAACGCCGAGCAGACGATGCAGTTTATCTCGGAATCGAACCGCATCCTGCAGGCGCTTCAAACCGAGGGGGAGGACGCCCATAAGGTATTTGACTATATCCGCCGTTTCGCGCACTTTGTAAGCAGCTGCCGGGGAGCGCTTTACAAGGTGGATATTGAGCAATACCCCGTAAGCGCGCTTGTCACGCTTTACAGTATACAGCCGCACTGCGGCAGCAACACCTATGTGCTGGCGGCCCCCGGGGAGCTAGTCCTCATCGATACGGGCTACGCCATCTATTCCGGCGAGCTGCTGCGGGTTCTTCAAAAGCTCTTCCCGCGCTGGGAGACCCTGAGGAAGAGGGTGTATATCACGCATGCGGACGTAGACCACTGCGGGCTGCTCTCCAAGCTTAATGATGCCGAGATTATCGTAAACCAAAAGAGCGCCGAGAGCTTTTGGCGGCAGATAAACCGCCAGCCGGATTACCGTGAAAAGACGGAGCTGCATCTCGGCTACAGCAAAATCAGCCAGATCATATCCGGGTATACACCGCCCGACATAAGCGAGCTGAAGGTGTTAGATAGCGGTACGCCGCAAGAGC
The DNA here is from genome assembly GCA_023410475.1 of Bacillota bacterium. Lineage (GTDB taxonomy): Bacteria > Bacillota > Clostridia > Christensenellales > SZUA-584 > DTFZ01. Next base: position 1,319 of record JAEYPS010000026.1, read on the forward strand.
ACGACGGGTTGCTCCCCATCGGGGCAATGACTATCGGAGACCTTGACTTTACCGTATACGAGGGGAGCGGGGGGCACCTGCGCGGCGAGATGGTTTATGCATGCCCGGCGGCGGGGATCGTTTTCACCGGTGATATCCTTGTAAATATAAACGGCTTTTCAAAAGAGAGGGCCGAGTTCAACTCGCTCGCGCCCTACCTGATGAAAAGCGTCAATGTAGACTCGGCGAAGGCCACCGAGATGCGAAGGCAGACGATCGCACTGATAGAAGCTGTCTCCCACCAAAATGGGCGGCCGTGCATCGTATGCGGGGGCCATGGCCCGATTTCCAAGCTGGTTGACGGGAAACTGGTGAGTATCAGTTCATGAGGATAGGGCATAAAAGTTTGCAGAAGCATCGTTACCTCCGCATTGTTCGTTTTTCAAAAGAGTACAGAGGTCAAGCCGGTACTGTCAGTATCTTAAAAAGGACTTGATTTTTTAACAATAATGCTGCCAATATCTCCTGTTAAAGATATTGACAGCATTTTATTGTTAATAAAAGATTCTTAAGGGCCTATTGCTTAACAGTTCTCATCGCCCTCATCGCGTTGAGTATCGCGATAACGGCGACGCCGACATCGCCAAATACGGCCTCCCACATGGTCGCTATGCCTAAAGCACCTAAAACCAGAATGACCGCCTTTACGCCCAGCGCGAAAATGATATTCTGCCAAACGATAGACCGCGTCTTGCGCGCTATCCTGATTGCGGCCACAAGCTTTGAGGGCTCGTCGGTCATCAGCACCACGTCGGCTGCTTCTATCGCGGCGTCGGAGCCCAGCGCGCCCATGGCGATGCCAATATCGGCGCGTGCAAGCACCGGTGCATCATTAATGCCGTCCCCGACAAACACCAGCTTGCCGCCCTTTTGCTTTTCGCGGTCTAAGGTCTCGAGGTGTTCCACCTTTTGATAGGGAAGAAGATCGGTATAAACTGTATCGAGCCCGATTTCGCGGGAGATGGCCTCGCCTACGGCCTTTACGTCACCCGTCAGCATGGCCGTTCTTCTGATGCCGAGCGCCTTCATCTCCCGGATAGCGCGTTTGCTGTCGGGCTTGAGCTCGTCGGAGATCACGATATGCCCCGCAAAGATGCCGTCAACCGCCAGATAAACGGTGCTTCCGAGCGCTTCTGTCTTCTGCCACGCAATCTTCTCGGAGCTCATCAGCTTTCCGTTGCCCGCCAGCACCTGCCTGCCATCCACCTTTACCTTGACACCGAGGCCCGGTATCTCTTCCTGCTCCGCAAGCCTTTCGGCATTAATCGCCTGCCCGTATGCCTTTTGAATAGAAACGGCGATGGGATGGTTTGAAAAGCTTTCCGCGTGTGCAGCGTAGGAGAGCAGCTCCCGCTCTGTCCATCCGTTTGCGCCGGATACCTGAGTTACCTTAAAGATACCTTTGGTCAGGGTGCCTGTTTTATCAAATACGACCGTATCGATGCGGTTTAGGGCCTCTAAATAGTTGCTGCCCTTAATCAGAATGCCGTTTCTTGAAGCGCCGCCGATTCCGCCGAAGAAGCTAAGGGGGATAGAGATGACCAAAGCACAGGGGCAGGACACCACCAGAAAAACCAACGCCCGGTTAATCCAGTCCGCGAATGTTGCCCCGGGTATAAGCAGCGGAGGGAAAACCGCCAGCGCAAGAGCCGCAAAAACCACAAAAGGCGTATAATACCTGGCAAACCTCGTGATGAAGTTTTCTGTGGGTGCCTTCTTGCTGCTTGCGTTTTGTACAAGGTCCAGTATCTTTGATATCGTCGATTCGCCAAATTCTTTGGACACCTCAACAGTGAGCATGCCACTTTTATTAATGGAACCGGACAACACTTCAATGCCGGGCTCTACATCACGGGGAAGCGATTCGCCTGTCAGCGCGGAGGTATCCAGCGTGGAGTGCCCCTCGATGATCCGGCCGTCCAACGGGATCTTTTCTCCCGGCTTCACAACGATGAGATCTCCGATGCCAACCTCCTCGGGCGTAACCTTTCGTATCTCATCACCGAGCTTCAGATTGGCAAAATCGGGGCGGATATCCATTAGTGCGGAGATCGACTTGCGGGAGCGGTTTACGGCGAGGCGCTGGAACGCTTCACCAACCTGGTAGAAGAGCATGACCGCCACGCCCTCCGGATATTCCCCGATGGCGAAAGCGCCGATGGTAGCGATACTCATGAGGAAATTTTCATCGAAAACCTGGCCCTTTAAAATGTTCTTGAGTGCGCGGAGCACTACTTCGCCGCCAACTAACAGGTAGCTGACCAGGAACAGAATAAGCTCGTAAGGCTGACCGAAATCGAAGAGTAGGCCGATGAAGAAGAGTACCGCACCCGCACCGAGTAGTATCCGACCCCTCCATTTTTTCAGGCCTTCGGAGGATTCTGCCGACGGCTTTTTATCGGCATAGGAAATCTTGATTTCCGGCTCGATATCCAGCGCTATTTGAGAGGCCTGCCGGATGATGCGGGGCAAATCCTTCTTGTTAAGCGCCTCAACGGTTAATCTCTGAGAAATAAAATCAATGCCTGCCGACTTCACGCCTTCCAAACGGCCAACCTGCGTTTCTATCTTTTGCGCACAGTCCGCACAGCACAGGCCCTCCAAATAGAGCACCTTTTTGCCCGGCTGCGCCAGCTCCTTTTCACTGATGACAATGTCGGGTTCGTGCTGCTTAACGATTGCGTCGGCTTGTGCAACCAGATAGTCGGTTTTCGCAGCATCCGCTATCTCCATGGTCAGGGTCTTTGACAAGAAATCAACAGCGGCAAAGGATACGCCCTCCAATTTCCCGACATCCCGTTCAATCTTTGCGGCACAGTTGCCGCAGCAAAGCCCCTCTAAGATAAACTCCTTTTTTATCGCCGCTTCCATTCCCGTCACCATGCCTTTCTATTGTTATGCCTCTTTCACCAAAATATCCTCGTCGTGCGAGACGGCGATACGGGTGATTTCCTTTGTCAATGCGTCGGTGTCCGTATCGAATTCTACAAGGAGCAGGGTGGTTTTTGGGTTCACCGTCGCGCTTTTCACCCCGTTTAAAAGCCGGATATCCTTTTCAATCTTCGCGGCACAGCTGCCGCAGCAAAGCCCCTCAAGGATATATTGTTTCGTTATAGCTGCCATGATGTATTCCCCTTTGATAAATTTTATTATTGAACAGTTGAGCTATCGTTCAACCGTTATGACAAAAAAATATAACGCCTTAAATTTCCGCCGTAAGGATGTTATATCACTCACATACATGAATTAAGCCCTGATCGAAGATATTTCTGACATGCTCGTCGGCTAAAGAATAATAAACGACCTTGCCGTCTCTTCTGTACTTCACCAGCTTTGACTGTTTAAGGATTCTAAGCTGATGAGATATGGATGATTTGGTCATCCCCAAAAGAACCGCGATATCACAAACACACATCTCTGCCTGTAGCAGAGCACAAAGGATTTTTACGCGGGTTGAATCTCCGAATACCTTAAACAACTCCGAAAGATCCAGCAGATTGTCTTCATCCGGCATATTGTCCCTGACACGGATCACGACATCTTCGTGGATAGTATTACAATCGCATCGGTCTATATCGGCAGCGTATGCGCACATATCGGCACCTCCTCTGATTGAACAGTTGAATTACTGTTCAACTGTATTATATGCTGGAGAGATGGAAATGTCAACATTAAATTGATGTTTTGCACTACTGAATTACCAAACCTGAAATTTTTGACGTAAAAAATTACATAGTATCATAAAAAGAACTTTAGTAAAAAAATCCTCATACCTCTTAAAATAAGAGTGAAAGGATTCAGTAGTACCGCTGAAGCGATGGTAAGTGCAATTACCCCCTTTGCGTAAAATATAAATTATCGGGTTAATGCTCATTCCGTGAATATGCTATCCGTTACTTTTTGCAGTAGCTTGGGTTGAATCTCCGGATAAGTCCAATTTTCAGGCAAGGAATCGGAAAATTCTATTCGTTCTATTTCAAATGGCGGTAAATCGTCAAAGGAAGTAATCTGGGCATAAAATAACATTCCGAAAGTTTCCTTGTTATTATCAACGATTCCATCATTTCCACACACTGAATATACGCAAATTGGCACCAATTTAAATACTTTTGCACCGGTTTCTTCCCATAGTTCTCTTTTCGCTGTATCTTCGATTTTTTCGCCTTTTTCTCTGTGCCCACCTGGACATTCGTATGTATTACGTTCTTTGTGTTTGCAGAAAACCCACTGATCATTATATCTTGATATAATTACCGCAAATTTTAGCAAAGCGTCATCAACGCTGTTATAGAAATTGACTTTCAGCATTTTTCATTCCTTCTGTTATATAAATAATCCATTTTTAAGTCAAAGTATATAGGTAATCGAAAATCATGCTTTCGACTTTGCTCGCAATTGTACTCTAATTCAAGTCACAAATCATGATGAATACTTCTTTACGCTCTTCTACTATTTGAAAACCACAAGAGGCTGTATTAATGGTTTTATGCGAAGATTAGAGAGAATTCTAAGCCTTGCATTATTTTCATAATCTCTCAGGCTAAGGTTTATATCAGCTCCACCGTAACATCTTCGCGCTTTTTTTCATGAAACACCATGTACCACTCCACATCGTCCACCGCCTTAAAGTGCAATGCAGAGCAGGCTGTACGAGGCTGGCCTTGGCCGCTGCCGCCAAAACTGATGGCAGTCGCGCCATCTGCGCCGCCAATGATGCCGACGGATATACTATCTGTTGTCTGCGGCTCATAGGGATTGGTGCTCTTCTGCCGAGGTTGGTCTGAACGGATGCAGTCAATGACGGTGAACGCACTGTCAGGCAGATCCGGCGAGAGCGTATAGCTCATCACAGTATAGTGTGTTGGAAAGTCGTAATCTTGGCTCTCAAAATACTTATAGGCCATTTCGCGCTGCGCATATTCCTGTATGGTCAGCATATGCTGTGCGCCGGTGGTGGGGTGTGTAAATGCGATGCACTCACCGGGTGCCGGCACATGGAAGTGCGGTCCCGGCAAGGCGACAGGCTTCTGTTTCAGTGTTACGCTGAGCGCCGCAATCTGCGGCTTGTGTTTCTCCGCCCAAGGAAAAGCCGCGCGCCAGATTACCCAACCACAAGCAGAATCAAGGCAATAATGCTGGATCGCGCTCTTGGCCTCAAGACCGTTGCCCTCCGGAAAGCAGGGATTCCATGGCACACCGCGGCTATGAGAGCCTGAAAGAACAGTTCCATTTAACACGACTTGTGGGTTTGTTTTGAAGGATAATGGATTTTCCGCGTCGATCTGCATCCGCTGCTCATCGGTAAGGTTGGAGCCATCGTTCTTAACAGACAGATGCCACGTATCAATAAAAGAACGGATACGCTCAATTGGTACCCGGACGCAAAAGTCTAAGACCAAGCCTTTGCTGCAGGTGTAGATTGCTGGGATATGCCAGGCTTCATCATCCCAGATAAACTGCTTATCGAGGTGAATTTCCTTGCCGGCTCTTTCACGGCCATGATGCCTCCGAAAGTTGTCGTCAAAGTAAACCTTCCATTCGGGTTTCTTTGGCTCGGCAGGAACATGCTCATAGTAATCTTCTGTATATTTGACGCGATTGTAATCAAACTTGGCCTGCAGTTCTTTGATATAAGCAAAGGGCTCCTCCATAGGCGTAAGCAGCAGCTTCTCCCGAATGGTATCCAGCACAGACTGCTGTGTGGCGGTGGGAGTATTGTCCTGCAGGAAGATGTCAAACCGAACCTGATCCCAACAGTATACCTGTTCCAGTGCCGCAGCGTCGCCGCAAGCCAGTATAAGCCGCAAAAAGTCCACGAAATCGTTTGCAATCGGATGCACATAGTTCTCCGGCGTGTTCGTCGGGCTGACGGCAAACACCATCTCGCCAAAGCCGCGCACAAAGCAATAGTGGATACCATCCATACCGGCCCAGCTAATCACTTTCGCACCCTTGGGTGTGCAAAAGTAATTGCTTTCGCTCTCCCCATGCCCAAGGCCAATGCAGGAACTGTCGAGATTCAGTTTCAGATATCTTTCATATGTGGTTGTCATCTTGACCTCGCATTTTATGTATTCCCGGACGAATCGAGTTCAATTGATATATGGATATACCAAGGACAATATTGCCTTGCAACGAATAGATGATGGTTCTCATGCAAAGTCCAGAGCGTTCTCTGAACTTGCGTTATTTCCATAATCTATATTATAGCATACGCAATTAAGGGACTACAATATATCACTATATAAATCAAAGTAATCCAAGGCTGATAATCGATATAAAAATCTTTAAATGTACACCGCCACGGATGAGGAACCAATACCCATCCGACTAAATCAAAAAGAACCGTAATGGTGCCCCATACAGCACCTGTAATAAGTGCATCGTAAATTGATAAATCTTTTAATCCCGACAGATATAGGCAAGCAAACGTAGGGAATAAAACGATATTATACAACGGATGAAAAGGCATTGTTTTTGCATAGCTTTCCATTTCCTTCATGGGCTGCCCCTTATACTCCATACCTTTCATATGTAATACTTTTCCGTTAAAAAATGTATGTAGCACCCCGACTGCGGTTACCGCAAAATACGCTACCCAGTACCAAAGCATCGAATAACCAAAGTTTTTCATTTCTTTTACCTCTTTCTCTTAAATTCTGATTCAATCAACCATCCAATAGGGCTCGGGGAGCGGTGTGCTGTTGTCAATAGCGTATTGCTTTCTACGCGATTTTTTCCTCCTAAGTCAAGCAAACATCGATTAGATGAACAAGCGTTCATTGAATTATTGTTCAATAAAATAATAAAATATAAGCCCTCTATTGTCAAGAGGGCTTATACGAATAATATAAATACTGCGAAGCTCAATTATCACGTTGAGCTCCGCAGTTTAACTCAGTATACTTTTTATGACTTTTGCCATCTTATTAACTTTCGCTTTTTTAATGATGCTTATTCCTCGTGTTGAAAAAGAAAACGCGCGGCGCGGTGTTCTGGTACAAGGGGTGTTATGGTCGAATAACGCGCTGTATGGTATTCCAATCGCCATTTCCCTTTATGGAGAGGGAAATATTGCATTAATCGCTCTGGTTACGGCAGTATCTGTAGCACTGTTTAACGTCTGTAGTGTGCTTGCCTTGGAGCGCTACAACAATAAAACAAATTCTGATGCCGCTTTAAAATGGGGGAAAATATTACGAGGGATTATAACTAATCCTTTGAGTATCTCGTTGGCTTTTGGCTTTGCCGCTAATCTTATGCACCTGCAACTGCCATACTTTCTGGAGCATACTGCACGGGGACTGGCAGATTGTGCTACTCCTGTTTCGTTTATTATTCTGGGTGCGAGTTTTTCTTTTGCCTCCGCCTCACATAATCGCAAGACATTGATGGTAGTCGTAGCCTCGCGTTTAATATTAATGCCTTTGTTTTGGCTTGCTCTAGCTGTACTGCTGGGATTTCGAGATCAACAGATTGCAGCATTTCTGCTGCTTTTCGGGCCCCCCACCGCTGTAAGCTCTTACCCTATGGCCTGCGCTATGGGCGGTGACGAGCGCCTGGCTAGCGAGATCATCGTATTCACTTCTGCGATTTTCATATTCAGCATATTCGACTGGATATTTATATTGCGAAATTTAACACTTTTATGACATAGATTAATAGGTCTAAAACATTTATAAATATCCATGTAAGCTTCCGAACTGCCATATTTGGCATCTAGACGAGCAATAGAACGGCTTAATAACGGGCTGTCATCAGATTATTTTTACGGCGCAGGTTTTGTCTATTGAGAACTACATCGGTCTGTGTACCCGATGTTTTAGAAAAAAAGATGTATTGACCTTACGATTTGCTTGCTTCTTCCTGTACTAGTAGTGGTGCCAGTGGCTGCGGCGGCATTTTGGATTTTGTCCGCGATATTTTAACAGATCATAGTCTAATATTTGGATTCGAACAGAAAATTGGAAGTGCTGCAAAACTTTCATTTTCAGTACTTCCTTTTGGGCAGGCACGTCAAAAAATCAGGCGGCAACCTTCCGGAAAAATCGTGCTCTATAAATTTATTTTTCGCATCTCGTCAAGATCTCCGCAGATTCTATAAGTGCATTCTCATCGCTGAAGCCTCCGGATTTGGTAACGATGGCCCGCGGTTCATTATTAAAATAGATAAGTGACTGAACGATACCTTGCAACAGCTCCCCTTGGGGAAAAATAGTGCCCGATCCCATGGAATGTAAAAAAGCCCCCAACGTATCTCCACCTATGATAAACACCGACAGATCTGGGTGGCGCTTGCAGATTTCTGCACCCAGAGCCCCCATGTTTCGGGCAATGACACCACCAGCCTGTGCCGGAATAAGGCCTTTCATCTGCGCAACCGCATCACTTTGGGCGACGTCCTGCTCCGTTCTCGCGGAGGCCACTAGCACATACCGGTTATCTCCAAGCGCCTCTTCCAGCCTACTGACGAAATGCTGCCCTTCCGGGGTCGAAAAGAAACCCTCCGTAAGCTTCTGCTTCGGCTCCAGAGTGATGCACAAAAAGCCGTTTTTCCCCGCATGCTCCGTCTGCTTAAACGTGACGGGATTAATACTGCCGGATAAAACGAGTATTTTGCGAAAAGGCAAAACACTAAAATCCATTTCTGAGGGAAGGCCAAGAAGCTCAGGCAGACATGCTGCAAAGCCAGCGCAACCTCCTAGCAAAGGAGGGGGCCCATTCTTTTGTAGCACTGTGCAAGCCTGCAACAGGTCTGTGTCCGTTTCGGCGTCCGCCACGTGGATACCACCGTACGAAAGGCCCGGCAACCGGCCAGCGGGATAGTGATACACCGGCACATTGCTTTGCCTCCGGATGATTGAACCAATATCAAAATCCATTACCGGCTCAAACGGATCCCTGCCGAAAACGCTTTGATTTACCGGTACGCCATCAATAAACTGTGCCCCATTCTTCGTCACACGGCCCATCGAAGGAAAGGCGGGCAGAAAGTAAAGCGGGGTCGATCCATATGCGTCCATGACCGCAGACAGCTCCGCACCGATGTTTCCACGTAGCGCACTGTCCGTTTTTTTGTAGATGTGCGGAACCCCTGCCAATTTTGCCTGATGCGCCACCTCATAAACTAACCGATATGCTGTTCCTGGCGGAAGATGCCGGCTTTCAGAATTCACAACCAGCACCTTCATATGGCAGGGGACACCTCCGGTAGGGAACCCGCCATCAGTTAAAACCATGGTGGCGACGCCCTTTTTGGTGAACTGCACAGCAGTATCCAGTGCACCTGTGAAATCATCCGCAATTACCAACAGCTTAATCATTGCGTGATACTCCTAGTCTTACGGTTTTCAGCCATTACAATCGCCATGTCAATTGCGTCCAGCAGGCTTTCCTCATTGGCTGTTCCTTGTCCGGCGAGGTCAAATGCCGTTCCATGATCGACTGAGGTACGGATGATCGGCAGCCCAACAGTGCAGTTGATTCCGCTTACGGAGGTAAACATGCCGGTGAGCGGATCCATCTTAAACCCACTGAGTTTTACAGGGATATGTCCCTGGTCGTGATACATTGCGATGACGATCGCATATTGCCCTGCCATCGCCTTTGCGAACACGGTGTCCGGCGGCAGAGGCCCTTCCACGGGCAGGCCCTCTGTGTTCGCCGCTTTGATTGCTGGAATAATGGCATTGAGCTCCTCACTGCCGAACAATCCGTTCTCTGAAGCGTGCGGATTCAAGCCGGCCACTGCGATCCGGGAACCCTGCATCCCCATCTCCCGCAAAGCCTCGGCGGCAAGGTGGATCGTGTTCAACACGCGCTCCTTTGTAATCAGATCACAGGCATTGCGCATAGAAACGTGGGTGGTAACATGGATAACGCGCAGGTTTTTTGTAACCAGCAGCATGCCGTACTGCCTTGTATGGGTATAGTCTGCAAAGATTTCCGTATGACCGGAATAATGGTGGCCTGCAAGATTGATTGCTTCCTTGTTGATCGGTCCGGTAACGACTGCGCCAACCTTATGCTCCATGGCGAGTTCAATCCCCTTAACAACGTACGCAAAAGCTGCATGCCCGCACAGTGCGGACACCTCGCCGATTTTATAGCTTTCGTCCCTAATAATCCCTATATCGATGTAATTGATGGTGCCCAAGGTCCCCTGGGCCTCGGCGGGCTCGCGAATGGAATTTAAGCGAAACGTGCTGCCTATTGAAGCGACAGTCCTTTCTATCACAGGCCTGTCGGCCACAAGGACAGGGATACATTTTTCATAAACCTCGGAGTGTCCGAGAGCCTTTATGGCAATTTCGGGCCCGATCCCTGCGGGGTCTCCAATTGTAATCAGAATAACAGGTTTCATACTCAACCTCACTTCTTTATCATTGTTTACCGTCTCTTTTCGAACGCGCCTAGCGGGACTGATTCGAGGGAGAACTGTGATTATATACACAAACGATCGGATTAGACCGCAGAATAAATAATCAACACCTCACAGGGCTGCATACACACCTCGCCTCGAACTTCTTTTCCGGTCAGCAGATCGGTTCCCGTATTTTCGGGCCGGATAAAGCCTTTGGAGGGAGAGGTATTCAACAAGAAGGTATAGGTTTCCGTTCCGTTTGTTCTGCGGCTTGCCTGAATCGCTCCGTCACCCTCCGCAATGGGAACGACACCAGCCTGCAGAACCAGCTGCACCAGTTCATGCTCAAAAAATCGATTATCGGCGAGGGTTCCAACATAGGTTGCTGTGCCTTTTCCGAAGTGGTTTCGCGTGACGGCTGCGTATCCACCGTACCAGCCGCCGGTATACCTCGCCAGCACCTCGGCCGTATCCGCCTCCAGCAGCTCTGCCCACTGTGCAATTGCGTAGGTCGAGGCGTTTCCCATCCGGATGGAGTTTTCTTCCGCACTATCCAGTGCCAATACCTCCGGAATTCGGATGCCAAACATGGCTGCCATGCGGGGCGGAAAGATCGTCTGCGTCATTCTTGCAAATTCATCCTTGCTTGCGCAACGGATGGTTGCAATCACCTGTCCGCCCATTTCGACATACGTGCAGATGTTGTCCACAATCTTTTCATCCGCCAGGTACAGCAGTGGTAGCACCACAGCTTTGTAGCCGGCCAGATTGTCAAGAGGGTTGAGGATATCCATGCCGATATGATGCCTTTCAAGCGCGTTGTAGTGCCTTCTAAAGAGTTCCCGGTAATCCATCCCAACGTTCGGTTTGTAATCGCGCATGGCCCATCGGCTGTCCGGTGAATAGATGAGCGCGACGTCGTTCTTTACATATGTACCGGCCAGTTTGGTAGCGACGGCTGGGAGCTCTTTGCTCAGCGATTGAATCTCGCGGGAGAACCTGTTTTCACCGCCGTCATAGCCCATAACGCCCATATAAAACTGTTCGTTGCCAAAATAGCTGGACCGCCAGCGGTAGTACAAAATCATGTCGGCGCCGTGGGCAATAGACTGGTAGGTGTACAGCCGTGTCATTCCCGGCGGCGAGGTATCAACGGAATTGGTTTGCGAGCCTGGTGCCCCGGATTTTTGCTCCACCACCCAGAAATTTTTCTTTTTGATTCCGCGAGATACATCCAAATCTACCGTGCTGTAGAGTGTCGGGGGATAATAGTTGGTAGAGACCGCGTCCAGCGGCTCGCAGGCCTTAAAATAATCTGTGTGGTCGCGCGTAAGGCTCTGTATATTTGTCGTAATCAGCTTTTCGGGTGTACGTTTCCTCAGGATATTAGCCTGCTCGCGGATGATCTCTTCGGTCTTCCAAGAGGTAAACCGCGCGTATTCCAGCAACAAGCTTGGGTGTAGCTGAAAGTGGTTGGTCTTTCGCGGCAGCCAAATCTGATCCCAGTCGCTCAGTTCCATACTCCAGAAAGCAAGACCCCATTCGCGGTTAAGATTCTCCAGCGTTTTGTATTTCTCTTTAAGCCAGCCAATGAACGACTGACGGCAGTTTTCACAATAACAGGTGGATGCGTCGCCGTATTCATTATCCAGATGCCATGCGACGACTCTTTTATTCCTAGAATACTTCGCGGCCATTGTTTCAGTCAGCCGCAGAGCATATTCGCGCAGCACTTGGCTGCTTAGGCATGTAGTGTAACGTGTCCCGAACGACTCCCGTGTCCCATCGTAGGAAAGAATAGCTATTTCGGGGGCTTTGCGAAACAGCCACGCCGGTACGACGCGCACCGGTAGCCCCATCATGACGTCAAAACCGTGTCTGTCGCACAGGGCTAGAAATAGATCAAGCCACTCAAAACGGTAAACACCGTCTTCCGGTTCCAGCCTGCACCATGCAAACTCAGCCACGCGGACCATGTTAAAGCCGTGCTCCTTCATTCGAAGCAGATCCGGTTCCCATTGTGCCTCGTCCCAATGCTCGGGGTAGTAATCCACTCCCAAATACATCTGTTGTTCCTCTTTTCCTCGTGCGCGCAGAGGTGGGTGATTTGGTGCCACTGTCCTAGCGCGCCGCTGTTATTTTTGCCTGAAGAAAGGCTGTACTATCACATATTTTGTTCTTCCGGCGACGTCGCCGTTGGGATCACGATGACCACCTGTGTTCCTTTTCCCTCCATGCTTGTGATCAGCAATCCAAAATTTTCTCCGAAATCCATTTTAAGTCGAGTATCTACGTTGGAAAGCCCAATATGGGCGTGGTCATCCGAGGTTTCGTCCTTTTCTTTGAACAGGGTAGACAACTTTTGTGCACTGATGCCTTTTCCGTTATCTTTAATATAAATGCAGGCCTTCCCTGATGTTATTTCACCGTAGACATCAATTCTACCGTCACTTGCCTTTTCTTTCAGACCGTGGACAATGGCATTTTCTACGATTGGCTGTATGATAAGTTTTGGCACATACAACTGGTACATGCTCTCGGGTATGGCGACCGAGAGGTCTATTCTGTCCCCACACCGGTATTTCTGGATGCTCCAGTAATCCATCAGGGAGGCAAGCTCTTTCTCGAGTGGCACAAAAGGGGGGCCGCTGATGGTGGTGCGCATTAAATTCCCCAATGACTTCGTCACGATACCGATCTCCGGCATCTGGTTAATACGCGCCATCCAATTGATGGTTTCAAGGGTATTGTACAGAAAATGCGGGTTGATCTGCATGCGCAGTGCTTTCAACTCAGAATGATGCTTGAGCACGATCTCTTTTTCATACTTATCGAGCAGGATATTGATGTTTTCCACCATTTCGTTAAAGCGCCGGTTGATTTGCCCGATTTCGTTTGTGGACTGGACATCACAGCGGATATCCATATCCCCTTCGCTGAATTTTTTCATCGCAGCCATAAGCTTTCGGATAGGGTTGGAGATAGTTCTTGTAAATAGAAGCGCTAAAAGTAGCGCCGCCGTGATAATGATCAGTTCCAGAAGAACAATCGATGAACGCAGGGTAGCAAGCGGCCTTTCGATAACTTCTGTTCCGACGCGCAGGACGAAATACCATGGCGCGTTTTGCAGTCGATGATAAACGGCGTATTTGCCCGCCGCCTCGTCGTCAAAAAAGCCCCAATAACGCGAATGATCCAGCCCGTAAAGAAGAGAGGAGGGAATCTCGCCCTCGCCGAAATCTTTATTATAGGAGATAAATCGATTGCGCTCGTCGACCAGAAACTGATCGCTCTCGCCGGAATATTCCATCTGAGAAAACATTCGCTCAAATGCGCGCTGGCCGACACTTAATATGATGTATCCCAGTGGCTTTTGCGTGCGGATGCTATTGATCTCCGCTCCAAGAAAGATTGTATCCGAGGGCTCGTTGTATCCTAACCAAATCACGGAGCCGTTGCCTTTTTTGATCTGGGTAATATCTATCTTCGGCGTGTCCTCCACTGCACCATAGCTGTACAGTGATACCTCAAACCCCGAATTGGCCACAAGCCCGACATATTCGACGTCCTTTTCATAGGAGTGCTTGAGCAGCTCGTTTTTCAGCGCATCGCTGTACCGCCTTCGCGTCAGATCATCCGGGTTTTCTTCAGTATTGATGTTCACTAAAAGGTCCTGAATATCACTGTCGGTTTGGATGGCGAAGGTTAGCGAGACCACCTTTTCCAAAAGTAGGTCGATATTATTAGCCGTCTGGTAGGCGGTAAACTCAAGATGACTGCGGCTCTCGGCGCGGATAATCTCTGCCGACTGCTGATATATCTTTACCCCAAGCAGATAGAGCGGTACAATAATGAGCAGCGCAAAGGAAATCAGCAGCTTAGCCTGAATCCCAAGATTTTTCCCAATTGATATCATGCGTTTGACCAGCACAAATATCTTTCTCATACCTGTGTACCTTTGTTGAGCAGGTCGGAGAGCCGCAACTCTTTCTGCCCTGCGTGCTTTCTATATTTCATAGGCGTAAGACCAAAGGTTTTTTTGAAGATCTGCGAAAGATATTTCTGGTCGCTGATACCGACGTGTTCCGCGATCTCAAAAATCTTTTGATCGGTATTCACAAGGAGATTGGCGGCGTGCAGCATTCGGATGGAGGTCAATATCTCAAGGAAGGTGTTGCCTGTCTGCCTTTTCAGAATACGGCAAAGGTAGATCGAACTGAAATGTAATTCCTGTGTAAGGGTTTTAAGGGAAATGTTGTTCATGTAGTTCGTTTCCATATAGGTGAATATGCGTTGAATCAGTTCGCCCGATCCGGCCCCTTCTTCCTGTGTATAGTTGCCAGTAAAAAAGTTTGTAGCGATTGGACGTGTGCGAAGTTCCTCCCGCATGGATTCAATGGAGACATGCTGCGTTCGTTCTTCCTTCAGAGCGGCAACGGCACGGCTTACACAATCCAACAACTCTTCTGGTGCCGACGGCTTGAGGATATAGTCAAATACTCCATAAACAATAGCTGAATGGGCATATTGAAAATCGTTATAGCCCGAAAGAAAGATTAGCTTGCAGTCGAGATTGTTTTCAGAGACATACCTTGCCAGATCGATGCCGCTAAAGTTTGGCATATTGATGTCTAACAGTATGATATCCGGAGCATAAGTGCGCAGGCACTCAATTGCCTCTCTGCCATCCTGTACCACGCGGACGGATTTTATTCCCGAGACATCCCATTTCAGAGATTCAAGACCTTTGCGGATTAAAAGCTCATCATCAGCAATTAACAGCTTCATAGGTATTTCTCCCCAAATATTATGCGGATTCTTTGATTTATTTTATTATACTTTATGTAGTACTGACGAATCTACAGAAAATGTGAACGAATATGTTGAAAATATAAACTCCACAAGCAGTGTTGTGAACTATGGTTTAAATTCTTAACATTTAGGTTTATTATCTGGGTATAATGACAAAGGATTCTTGCCCTATAATAACAGCATAGCATTTCATACAAAATTGAATTTAAAAAGGGAGGATTACTGTTGAAAAAAGCATTGGCACTTATTTTAATACTCGTGTTGAGCACCTCGCTGCTGGCAGCCTGCGGTTCTCCATCTGCAACGAATTCCGCAATACCGTCTTCTTCTGAAGAAAATACTGCGGACAGCGCATCGGGTGGCAACGACTCCCCCAAAACGGAACTGGTCGTGATGTCGGTATCCGGCGCGGCAAATGAACCCATGAACAATATCGTGAATGCAAACATAGCCACATTCAATGAATCCAATGAGCTCAATGTCACAATCAGCATGGAAATTCTTGAAAGCGAACAGTATAAGTCCAAGATTGCAACCCTGATGGCGGCAAACGCGCAGCCCGACATCTTCTACACATGGGAAGGCGGCTTCCTCCGCCCGTTTGTTGAAGGCGGTAAAGTTTATCCCGTCGGCGACGCAATCGACGCGGATCCCGAGTGGAAGGGGCGCTTCCTCAGCGGAGTGTTTGACCCTGTTACCTATTCCGACGGAAAGGTATATGCGGTTCCTTCTACCATGCAGTGCGGTGTTATGTACTATAACACCCGCATTTTCCAGGAAAACAACCTGAGCGAACCGACCTCATGGGATGAATTCATCAACATATGTGAAATCCTCAAGTCCAAAGGCATCGTACCTATCAGTATGCCCTCAGAAAAATCATGGATCGCTTCCGAACTTCTGCAGGAAATCTGCAACGGTGTGGGCGGTGCCGATCTATTCAACAAGATATCCAATGGGGAAACCACATGGGATGAGGAGCGCTTTGTTAAAGCCGGCGAGGTGTTCCAAGATATGGTGAACAAGGGATATTTCCAGCAAGGCTTTCTTGGAATGTCTCAGGATCAGGGACGCGACATGTTCCGCAACGAGCAAGCTGCCATGTACTTCATGGGCTGCTGGGACAACTCCGCTGTGAGCGACCCATCATTCCCTCTTTCGAAGAACATCAGTCTGTTTAAACTACCCTCCTATGATTCGGCTAACAACGGGACAATTCTGGGCTCCATCGGTTATCCTTTCGCCATTAGTGCCACTGCCAAGAACATCGAGGCTGCTTGCTCATTTTTAAAGATGATGTCCAATCAGGATGCACAGGAAAATTTCCTGTATGAGCAGAAGTCGAACGTTGTTACCAATATCGACATTGATGAAAGCAGGATGGACCCACTTACCCTGAAAACCCAGAAGATTCTCAACGAGACCACTAACCTTACGCCTTGGTATGACCGTGTATTCGGTGCGGGCGAGGGTACGGAGTTCAACAACGTCGCCATTGCTATTGCGGCAGGTGAAAGCGTTGAGGACCAGATGAAATCACTCGAGCAGTTTGCGGTGGACAACGGCGCGCGGTAATACATGCGAACAGCTACCGCAAAGGCAGAACCCTGACAACTGCCTTGATTAAAACAGAAACGATTGGCAATTTCCGCGCCGAAGCAGACACGAAAGCACTGCAGTGCATGGTTCATTGTAAGCTTTCGTACCGTTGTCAGGCGCGGAATTTGTTTTATAGGCAATGAAATGTCTGTAGGGTAGAGAAATAGCTGAATAGAAGCCGTCTTCGGCCTTTCGGGAGGAATAATAATGAATAAGGTATTAAGTAGCAAGAGAAACATCCTTTTGTTTGTTGCTCCGACGTTTCTGTTGTACTCCGTGTTTGTACTGGCGCCGATCATCTACAATTTTTACCTGAGCTTATTTCGCACTGACCTGATGAGCCCGCCCCAGTTTATTGGCATCGACAATTATATCAATCTTTTCAAGGATAAAATTTTCATCAAATCGCTTTTCAATAATATTATCCTTGTAATCGGTTCAGTAGTTGCGCATCTGGGCCTTGCCCTATTTTTTGCAAACGTCCTGTTTCAAAAAATTAAGGGATCAAAGATTTTTCAATCCGTTTTCTTCTTGCCGTGTGTAATCTGTGGGGTTGCAATTGGCATGATGTTCACTTTTATCTACAATTCCGAGTTTGGCCTTATAAACCGTCTGCTGGACCTTTTGAAGATGCCGCAGTTTAAACACTCCTGGCTGAATGAGCCATCCACAGCCATGGTGGCAGTAACGGCAGTGGTTATGTGGCGTTTTGTCGGCTACCACATGGTGATTCAACTCGCCGCAATGAAGTCGATTCCGCTGGAGCTATATGAAGCGGCTGCAATTGACGGTGCGTCGCAGTGGCAGCGCTTTTCGAAAATCACCTTTCCTCTGATCAAGCATATCTTCCGGATCGATATCGTGCTTGTAGTAACCGGTTCTCTCAAATATTTTGATTTGGTGTTTGCAATGACAAAGGGCGGGCCGTCTCATGCGAGTGAAGTGCTGGCTACATATATGTTCACACAGGGCTTTCGGACGCTCAAGTATGGCTACGCGAGCGCGATCGGTATGATCATGCTTGTGTTGTGCATGCTTACAATCTTTATCGTGAATCGTTTAATACGTACCGAAAAGCTTGAATTTTAGGATTGGCGGTGAGTTTGCGGTGTTAACAAAAAAGCATATGATTGGAATGATACTGAAGTATATCATCTTAATCCTCTTTTCAGTATCATGTCTTTACCCGATACTTTGGATGCTCATTAATTCCTTCAAAAGTAACACAGAAATCTTTATGAATCCATGGGGGCTGCCGCTGGAATGGCATTTTGAAAACTATGTGCGCGCTGTCGTTGTCGGTAACATCGGAACCAATTTTTTAAATTCCGTCTTTATTACCGTCGTTTCGGTGGCTATCGCCGTTTTGCTAAGCACAATGTGCTCTTACGGACTGGTACGCATGAAATGGAAGCTTGCTTCCATCGGCCGTTCACTGGTTCTAGTGGGCATGAGTATCCCTACCTATGCGGCTATAGTCCCTCTTTTTTCGATCTTTTACAAAATGGGAATTATCAATCGCTACCCATCAGTGATAATCGCGCATATCTGCTTTGCGATTCCAATCTCCATCTTCATTATATCGGGTTTCATGTCTACTATACCCGGTGAGCTGGAAGAAGCGGCCATCATCGATGGTTGTTCTACTATGAGGATGTTCTTTAACATTATCGTACCGATTTGTATCTCTTCGCTTGTCACCGTCGCAGTAATCAACTTTATTTCGATTTGGAACGACCTTCTGTTTGCACAGATCTTTCTGACTGATATGAAAATGATGCCCCTTCCGGTGGGCCTTACCATGTTCAACGATTTGTATTCCACCGACTATGTCGGTCAGATCGCGGCAGTTGTGTTCACAGTTATCCCGACAATTACCGTATATGTGGCTCTTCATGAGAAAATCATAGATGGTATGACCGCAGGGGCGGTCAAGGGCTAACGCAATTTACTGACGTAGGTTGGGTTAAATATAACTTATATTGGCGCTTTAGCGAAAAATAACCACCGGCTTCGCCGGTGTGGATAAAAATCTTTAGATACAAGAAACCTCCTTTTGCAAGAATAGTAGCAGGTTCGCCAACCGCACTAAAAGCAAAAGGAGGTTTTGTCATGACTGACATAAACAGTTTATCACATTCGAAATGGAGATGCCAATATCACATAGTCTTTGCGCCGAAATATCGGCGCAAAGAGATACATGGCAAGATACGGGTAGATGTTGGAGGAATTCTTAGGAAATTATGCGAGCTGAAAAGTGTAGAAATAATTGAGGCGCAAGCATGCCCTGACCACATACACATGTTGGTAAGTATACCACCAAGCTTAAGTGTAGCGCAGTTTGTAGGCTATCTCAAAGGCGTTTTTGGAGCTATTGTTATAGTAATAAAATGGTGGGGCCTTTTTCATAATTGCCCTTATTAAAAAGCCAAGATGAAGTTTTGCCAACTTATTCATAATGACCAAATTACTTGTCTTATCAAACCCACTCTTTTTTTGCTCTTCCGGGTTAAAAGAGTTTTGTATTTGTATCGTTGGCAGAAAGAGGATCAATAAGCAATATGCCTTTTACCATATGCGAATAAAGTCGTGCAAAAGGTTGGAGATATTCAAGCGGGATGAATATTTTGTTTTGGCCTAGAATTAGATATGACTCAATTTATCCTTTTCTCAGTTAAATATAATAATGGTCATTTCGTTTGCATGTGGCCAACATAATCAGTGCTCAAAAAAACAAGCCTGCAATACCTGAATTTCTATGCAAAATAAGAGCGTCGCTTCCTCCGAAACCCGGAAGAAACGGCGCTTCTTATGGCCATGGTTGCGCTATAGGTTACCTATGATGCATAGCAGGTATATATTATCTGAGATAGAACTACCGGATAATATAATGCATCTATTAATCAATCAATCCGAGTTCAAGCATGCTTTTCGCGGTTGCTACAATTGCTTCTTCTGCTGATCTTGGCTGCCAGCCAAGCAACCTTTTGGCTTTTGCATTACTGCAGGCGGTGTTTTGGCCTAAGAATGTCGCTGGCATACGCAAATCCTTGATAAAAGCTGCCAGAAATTTCACGAGAAAATTCGGCATTTCTTTCGTGGAGACTCTTTTTGCTGTACTGCCTAAGCATCTCTGCAAAATCTTCGCTTCTTGTTTATATGTCAGGTTTTCGCCTGCCGTAGCAAGAAATCGCTCTCCGTCGGCTTCCGAACGTATCATTGCGAGCAAATGCAGGTCTGCAACGTCTCGCACATCAACGTAATCAAAGCCAATTTTTAAGAGGAATGGCATCTTGCCGGTCAACATCGCACGAATTATTTGGTTGGAGTGCGAAAAGTCCTGGCCGAGTACAGGCCCCATGACCGCCACCGGATTGACAGCCGAAAGCTCCATATTCTCTTGCTTTGCAAACTCCCAAGCCGCGCGTTCTGCCATGGTTTTTGAACGTTGATACGCATCAATATTGCCCGATAAGTTCGTCCAATCCTCCTCTGTAAAAAGCTCATGATGAGATTTATAACCTGCAATTACTGCCCCGGAAGCAGAGGTTAGCACCACACGTTTAACGCCCGCCGCTTTCGCCGCCTTCATCACGCGCAATGTGCCATCTACTGCCATCTTTACCATTTCATCACCATCGTCCGGGCGTGTGGCGGGTGTTGGCGATGCTACATGAATGACGTAAGTTGCACCGTTTGCGGCTTCCATCCAGTTCCGATCACTTGTTAAATCTGCCTGGATGAACTCCAGATTTATAAAATCAGTTATACCGCCCTTAGCAAGCATTGATTTGACCTCGTCCTGACGTGATAATGTACGGAGCGTTGCCCGAACGCGATAACCTTGATTCAATAGTTTCAAAATTATGTGCACGGCAATAAAACCGCTTCCGCCTGTTACTAAGACCAATTCTTTCTCCACTACAAATTCCTCCGTCAACTAAAGTTTCACTTGTAACCTATGTGCCATCAGTATATACTATCATCATGTCGAAATCAACTCAAAAACAATCATCTGTGACAGTTACGGGGGTATTGTAATGGCAGCAACCAACCACGCCCAGGCCATAAAAAAAGATACGAAGGATTTTATTACAGCAGCAATGCTGCAAATACTGACAAAAGAGAAACTGTCAACGCTGACAGTTTCTCAGGTTTGTAAAAAAGCAGGCGTAAGCCGCATGGCTTTTTATCGCAATTTTGATGGACTTGAACAAATTTTATATGAGTATTACCAGCCCCAAATTGCGGGTGTATTTGATGTAATTCGAGAAAGTTCACAAACCTCTGTTAAATTTGATAGCCAATTAAATTTTTTTAATACCTTTGGTGATACCTTGCTCTCGTCTGTTGACCGTGGATTTGAGCCAATTATTCAGCGGATTTTTATAGAAGAAATAAAGAAATTTTACGCCGAAGATAACGATGGATACTGGACAGCCTTCATGTCAGCCGGTGTATACGCGATTTGGCGAAAATGGTTGATGGATGGACAACAAAAACCACTCATAGAAGTAATGGACTTCTTGAAGCAATTTGAGACGATAAAAGTTAATGTATCCCCCTTTGTTTCGACGACCGATTGAAAAAGTCACTATCTAGTTAAATTCACAGTGAAATTTAAGTCTGGCGTGATGATAGATATAAATGACTATACTAGTTTATAAAGAAAATTGTGAAGCCGCCTTTGAAAAGTATTATAGAGGCTTGTACCAAAAGTATCACTCAGCAGCGACCAACAGAAAAACATAGAGTATTCTTTTGAAAAAGCTGCCAGCAGGGAAGAAATAAGAACAGCGTAGTGTGCTGTCTACCCCAACAGGCATACCATTGGCACACAAAAAATCCTCACACTTCTTAAATAAAGTGTGAGGATTCAGTGGTGCCGCTGAAGGGTTGGTAAGCACATTCTCACAAGTAATAAAAGTCATAGGAGTACTTTACTCGGTTTAGTTTTACATAATGAATTGTTGATTAGCTGACAGAGCTTAAAATGGAAAAGCGGAACTAACAACATGAATTTTTGTCGTTTTATCGTTCTTTTTTGGACCCTGCGCTATGCTAATACGCCTTCATGCCGGTGGAGCACAGCAACAAGTTCACCATATTCGCATCCATATCGCTATTTTCTTTGTTAATAAATCCATTGTATTTTTTGTACACATGCTGCTCTAAATTACACTTCCATAGAAATGTAATAGCTCAAAAATGCAATTGCTTTTTTTCGATCAAGCAGATCGTGCTGTCGTTGATTTTGATAAGAACGTAAGCACGAATAACACGAAGTGTCGCAATTCTGAGAGCATCCATCGAGATTCTGATAAGCTATACATATGATGTTCTTCATGGTTTTGCCATTGTTTTCGAGTAGTCGCCGTACATGCCCAGAGCCTCCGGCTGTCACATCAAACAACATGATTCTGAGTTCATTATTTTCACGTTTGATACATCCCGATATATCGCCTCTTTCAATGTCCAACGATGTGGAAATGGCATTCAACAAGCCATACATGACTGATAAAGCTTGACTCACGTCTGCAAATGGAATATCGAAGCTCAACTGGACTACATCAGTCATAAAGAGGTGATTTAACCGTTCTCTATACAGAGAGGTCGAGCGGCATCGAGCTCCGTGCACGTTTTCATGTGCTGCGTCTTCATCCAAATTTCTGATTTCTTTAACTCCCAGACGCGCAGAACGTTTAAAAGCAGATCGCGCCATTGGACCATCCTTTTTTTGTTTACGAGATGGCGGTATGAAGAACGGTGTTTCGCTTTTGTTCATTGCAAAACCACATAGCTTGCATACATAATACCAGTCATTAGATACTGTCATGATCTGGTCATTTTCCGAAGAGGTAAGCGTCACTTGACGAGAATTGCAATTAGCAACAACCGTTTGTAAGGTTTTCCCTTCGCCAATATAGCAATCATCGCTTCTAAACTGACGTTCGGGTCGGGTCATCGGAACCGGCTTTACTTCCTTCTCGGCAACCATACCTTGCCTAGGCGAAATGGCCTCTTCCCATTCATCAATAACTGCCCCACAACCAGTACATTGAATGGGGTTTTCGGGTATAACAATAACATGATTCCATGTATCACAATTTTGGCATTTGTGAATGTAAGAATATTCGAACATAGCAGTGTCCGCATTGGTGGTGCGCTTTATATACCTGCTGGTGTACATTTCATCATTAGCCACAACATCAGCACCTGGCGCATATTCGGATATAGCCATATGTAAATCTCGCTGAAGCGATAACTCATTACTACTATCACGTGTTTGCTCGAGATTTCTGAATAGTTCTACAGTATCTACCGGGAATCCATACTTAGGCAGTATATTCCCGCGGGCCAAGAAGTCGATGAGCCCCTGACTACGATGGAGCGCCAAACGCCTTTCTAATTGCATTTGCCTTGAGGAAAGGGATATTCGTTCTTGCGATGAGAGTTGTTCAGACTGCAATCTTGTCAATATGCCTTGTATTATCTGTCTGAACTCCGCAACCGTTTCTTCGTATTCCGCAACTCGCAGGGTCAAGATGCCTCTTTCACCCATTAACTTTTCAATCCATCCAAAATGACTGATTTGAAATTGCTCATCAATCGACTTCCTTCCAGCACAGGACAGACCAAAAGAAAGCTCCAATAATTTGGAAAGTGCTGTCGGAGGGTTGGCCAACATATTCTTCAGTGCGTCAACACCACCTTCTTCCAAAAAGCGCTGTGCCTTATCGCCGTTATAATATCCGGCTGGGTCGGTGCGCAGGAAATAGGCCAGTACAACGGCATAGACATGCCGCATTACGACTTTTTCATTGTTGTCTTTGAACATCGGCGGTCTGATAGAGCCTTCGATCATTTGATCATGGTGATCAAAGTAGTGAAAATCGTGAGAGCTCAGCCTCGCATATGTAAGTGCATAGGCTGCAGCATTCTCACTTCGGCCAGCACGCCCGGCGCGTTGTGTATAGTTAGAGGCAGACGGCGGTATATTGCGCAGGAAAACAGTTTCAAGTTCGCCGACATCGACCCCCATTTCAAAGGTTGTTGAACAAGACAACGCGTGTATTTCGTTTTTCTCAAATCGCTGTTGATACTCTTGCGCCGTTTTACGGCTCAATTGTGCTGTGTGTTCAAGCATAAGTAGCGAGTGCATCCAGTCTTGCTCGTAAAGCCTTTTATAATGGTTCTGCTCATACTCCTTTTCAATATCAATCTCATCAATTGTCCCACAACAACGTGGCATATTGCATTTACCATTGATGTTATATGTGGTAATTCTTCCACACATATTACATTTGTACCAATGTGCACTTGGGTCATTTGGCAAGACAATCTGAAATGATGCTGGGTTTAGGCAATATCGATTTTTCTGCAATACCAACGGGAAGGTATTTGCACGCGCATCAACGAGCCATTCTTTCCAGTATTCCACGAGAAAGTCAATAGCTCTCTCTTCATTCTCCTCTAATCCACACGCAGCAAAAGCGCGTAAAACGAGCTGTAATCGCTTGTTCTTTACATAGCCCATGCCATTTGACTTGCTTCGTGGCGTCCATCCATTACAATTTGCCCTTTGCGTACCCTCAGGACTCATGACAAAACCAATCTGCGTTGTTGTGAAAAAAATGTATTTATTATCTTCATCCGTCATGCCTTCTTGGTGATGTATGGCTCCTGCATGGGCCATCGTCATGATTAATTCATCAAGCAATATCTTGCAAAGTGGTTCGTTCCCATTTAAATATTTCTGCGCATAATGCTGAACTGCATTCTTTGAGTTTCCACAATAGCGATATTGTAAATACCCTAGTGAAGTTAGGCTTTCAGCCCGTTGAGAATTGATGAGTTCTTTGAGTACAGCCATCCAAGCATGCCTCTGCGCCAATTTCACTTTCTCTCTTTGGCTGAGTTTTTGATCGCCGCCAATCCGATCTTCAAAGGTGTGGGATTTGCGGAACTTAGTTGATAGCTCTTCTATAAGGTCAGAAAGCACGTATTTTTCATTGTTACTAAGCGTATGTATGCACTGCCATATCCCGCGCCTGCGCAGGAATTCCTGATAACTGCGCTTCATATATGAGGCAAAGTACGCCGCTTCACTCCGGCTGTCAGAAAAGCTTAAAAACTGTTTCCCTGCTTCAACATCAACATCCTCATCCCCAATGCTAATCAGCCTTTTCTTGATCGGCAATCGTTCAAAAAGAGATGTAGCCAAAACCGCAGTAGCAGCTTCATTACCTAAGTATAAGCCTTTGTATCTCCCGATGTTACAATGAACGCATCTATTGCTTGTGTTATCTCTTTTCACGACAAGGATACGATTGTTTTTTGGACAAGAACATGCGGCTACATCAGCAGTATCACCTTCGCCTATTACTTGCAAATCGCCACATTGCACACAAAGAGAGTATAATGTTAATTGCTCCGTACGCTGAGTTACTGCTTGTTCCATATCTTCTTCTGCTTCATCTTCGGGTGATTCGCCTAAATCTTCCTCGTCTTGTGAAGCGATCGATTCATTTTTCACTTCCACTCCAAAGAACTGCGTTTCTTGTGCAAACCTTTGCGACTGAATTAGCTTGCTATTACTGTCGGCACCCACGATAGCAATATGCCCGCAATGTGTGCATAGCGCAATCTCAAATACTGCATATTCTTTGTCGCCATAGTAAATATGTGTTTTTCGCTCCAACTGAACATTGTTCTCTCCATCAAATGCTAAGTAGGCTCCTTCCAATGCCCTGACGAAGAAATGGTATCTTGCATCGATTAAGGAACACTCATCTTTACGAGCTTGAGAGCAAATGTGAATAAACGCGATGAATTCATCTTTTGACAAGTTGAGCATAGAGGCGTACCAATCAATGGATTGCGGCCCTGATAAAATTTTCCGAAGCTCTATATATAGGCTACACAGACTACACAAATTAAAAAGATTTTCTTGGTAGCCGGTGTTTCCATTATAGGAAAATCCATACGACTGGAAGATATCTCGAACCCGTTCAACCGACAATTCATCTTGTTTCGCAAGTTGCGAAAAGAATTTTATGGGAACATCTCTCGAGCTGACTGGGGCTTCCCATTTGCGCCGTCTGCCAAAAACGACACTGCTGGCTTCAAAACTTTCTCCGCAAAGGTTTTGTGCAAACTTTATGATATCAGTTTCGGATTTCCCTTCTTCTCCAAGTGTTGCGCTTGTAAGGATAAACTGAACGGGTTTTGAAGTGTGTTTAACTCTAGCTTTCAGCCGCCGCAAAAGCAATGCCGTTTCCATACCTGTCGCACCAGAATAGATATGTGCTTCATCCAATACCACAAACCGCAAGTCAGCACTTGCGAAAAGCTGATCATCATCAGGCCTTAATAGTAAGTGCTCAAGCATCGCATAGTTTGTGCACAAGATATGCGGCGGCTGATTTTTGATATCGTCACGAGAGATGCGTTCGTTGGGTAAAGGCGTTGTCAGTTCATCATGTTTTTCGTGCTGATGCATCTCGCGGTATAGTTGTTCAGCCTCGCTGGTTTTATGCTTTGTGTCGCCCGTATAGATAGCAAATTTAATATCCTGATAGAACATAAGGATTTCACGCAAACGCTTCATTTGGTCGTTGGCAAGAGCATTCATTGGGTATACAAGTATGGTGCGGATTCCCTCTTTGGACAAAGTGCCTGCTTGCTTTTCCTGAAGCAGTGCATTAAGGATTGGAATCATAAAACATTCAGTCTTGCCAGAGCCAGTACCCGTTGTGATGACAGTGTTTTTTTCGGCATTGATCTGCCTTATCGCATTTACTTGATGCGTATAAAGCGGGCGTGACATAGGGAGCTTATGGCGATATCGTTTGCGTCTATCAGCCGGGTCATAGAGCGCGGTTTTCTTGGCTTCGATTTCTCTGAACAAGGGCGAAAGCTCGCCGGAATTTATGAGTTCCTGTATACTTAAGGATGGTTCAAACACATCCTTAATGTCGACAAATGGTCCTTTACTAATAATACGACCAAGTTCTTTCTCAAACGATTTTCTAAGAATAGGGTCTGCAAAGTACCGCGTAGTTACGATGTAATCGACAAATTCATCTTTAATTTGTTGCGATGCTGATGCTGGATTAAACATGCAATACCTCCTGCTCAGTAAATTTTATAGAGCGAATTTCAAAATACCGCTTTTCATCACATTTTACTGTACATAACGAAGCGGAAACTGCATCGTATACAACTGGTTCTTTTTCTCCATCCGGCATTATTACGCTGAGACCATGTAGCCAGTCTTTTTCAACTTCAAATTCTACATTAGAAATGTTACCAGTAATTTTCATTTTGCCTAGGTATAATGGCCGATCAGCGTTTGTATCAATATAGTTAATCTGATTTATTCTACTATTTATACTTTGCCGTTTCCCCCGGATCTTTGATTTGCCGAGAACAATTTCTTGACCATTAAATCTGGACACATCAGGGTTACCAAGCAGCACCCCTCGCATGAAGTGGATTTTTTGTGAAGGATTTACCACAAAGGGTGTACTTTTATTAATTGCAATGGTGATATCATACCAATCGTCAGGGATTTCAAATTGGTGAACTTGGTGTATACGTGTTTGAAATATTGTCTGAAACTCGTCATTGACCAGTGAAACATCAAACAATGCACTTGTGTCGCCAACGAAGCAATTATGCGCATCAAACGTTAAGGTATGGTCTGTAGAGTCATAGAGTATAAGCGGGTCATCTTGAAATATCTCTGAATATACGATAGAAAATGCTGGAAGGATAAGGTTGCCGATCTCGAAAGCAATATCAACCCGGTTTGCATTATTTGTGCTTTGAAAATCTGCAATACCGTCACCAATTGGGAATACCCATCCATATTCACCAGAGCGCCTTCCTAATAAAGTCGCCTCATTGTTTATTCTCACTTTAAGTGTTCCTTCAATACCACTTAAAACCCTTAATTGAGTATTATTTCTCAACCCTTTACCCCACACGAGGCTAGGCAAAGGACCATTGTGCAGCGGTTCCTCATCATCTATACCCCACAACAAAGTAGGCTGAATTATTTGAATTTGTCCTGACGTAAACGCGTAGGAAGCAACAACTTTTAATGGGTCAATGTGTTGATAGCCGCCGCCGTACTTTAAACGAATACAACAATGTGACTTTTCATATATAGTTGTAGGATGAAAAGTTATTTCAAGCGATGGAGCAATAAAATATGAAAACTCAAATAAGACCTTAGTGGAGCTATTCAACAATCTGATTGTATGGACTTGATTATGGGTAAAAAATGTATACTTGTTTAAAACAAGGTTTCCATTTTCGACCTTGTCTGCGACTAGTGATACGCGTCCGTAATTGTTTTCATTATGAATAAGAAACAAATTATCACCCATGTTTGGTTCAGTAAATTGTAGTGTGAATTGCGCCAGCTTTTTATAAACTAAGCACTCAATTTCGTTCTCGATGTATCTTATTCTGGGTTCCGCTTGTTCCATTTCGATGATATGCACAACCTTATTTCGACTTCCAAAGAAAACGACCTTTGCACCATATTGAATACTATTAGTTTCAGAGGCGAAAAAAGCAAAGACTAGTTGCGATCTAGTGGTAACGCTATATGGTATCAATTCTTTTGAAGCGTTTTTCGGCAATGCAATATAGTATGCTTGGTTAATCGGATTGACTGCTTTCCTTGTTTCTAGTACTTCATTGAATAACAGAAACTTTCGATACAGCATTTTTTTAGAGTCAAACAATACTTTTCGTTCAGTCTTTATTGTAAATGAAATATTAAACTCTTCATAAAAGTATTGTCGGAAATCTGAAATCTGAATAGTCATATGTCGAATTCTTCTTTTGGGGCCTTGCCCAATGAAACGCATAGGTTCACGGGCAATGAATTCTGTGCCAGCGTAAATATACATATTGCATTCCACAATATCCATATCCGAGCAATAAATATCTGGAAAACTAATACTTGGGACCATAGAATCATCTAGAATATATGTCGCATTTATTTTACTAAAATCAGATACTCTCGAAACTTTATTGGCTGTTCTTCTATGCTTCTTTGTTAATGATACACCATATTGTGCAAAAACCTTCTTACATGAATCTGCAATAATATCAGATTGTGCAAGAGGTTCACTGTATTGTAAATGATCAATGTTGCCAATTATGATTTTGATTAAATCTGCCATAATCGTTGGCGTTTGCCTGAAACCATATTTTAAAGCGGCACGGATTTGGTATGTGTTACCTTCAAACTGCATATCCTGATTCAATTCGGCATCATCATCAAGTGAAAATACATAAGTAAGCCATTTTTGAATATTTTCGAAGAGCGGTTCATCATCTGCAATCTGTTTATTAAATAAATCTTCATCCAAATATAGCTTTAAGAGCAGTTTGACCAGCGCTTCCAAAGATACCTTTGGAGCAAGAGCATGGAACAAAATAAGCTCACGGAACATTCTCTTGTTCTGTTTTGAATGGAAAACTACTTTGTTGTATCTTTTAAAAATACTATCGTACAGGTCGTACGCATGAATTGAAATATCGGCAGGCAATAAGTCCAACTGCTCATTTTCTGTAAGCAGCTCGGCCATTCTATCCCAAAATTTTCCTTCTGCGGCTTCACCCCAATTTTTTGCTTGCGTAATCAACCATACGAGTAAATATTTTGAAGTCGTGAGAGAAGGCTTCCTCGTATCACACTCTTTTAGCCCCTCCACAATTCTGCTTTTAATTACCGTAATATCAACATCGGAAAACTCATAAAGACCAATGATGGGGAGCGTCAAAGCATGTTCAATTTTGTGAAACGGATCGATCATACTGTTGTCCTCCTGCTTGAAATGTAGTAACAATAATTCCCCATTATTGCTATAACCAGGGGCAGTACAAACTTCGTACAATTAGCCTAACCCGGGTAGGCCCAACTTTGCGTAATTCCCATAGCTTACCATACAAATTGCATAATGCTAATCATCTGAAACCTTCAATTGCACTGACAATAATCTATTTCTATAAATAGTAACTGTTACAATAATAAGTATAGCCCTGTATATGCCGTAAATCAACAACATTCCCAAGATTTTCACATAATTCATTCCATATATGGTACTGTATCTTCCCCAAATATAAAGATATATCATAATCTTGAATAATCAGAAGGGGAGGAAGCTACATTTCATTTACTAGCCTCAAATATCTACCAATCCAATATGTACGGATAATAAAACAGAGATGTTTCCTTAACCGGACGCATCTCTGTTTTTCTATGCGAAAGGAGAAACCATGCTAACCATTACCACATGGCAAGATATCACATCCACCCAACATCGCATTAACCCAGATGTCTACCTGCTCATTACCGCCCGTTTCCAACAACTATACTCCCTGTTCTGCTCAGACGAAAGCCTATCCATGGAACAATTCTCTTTGAAAGAGTATGGTGCTATCAACATTGTAGAATCTTATTCTGAAATCGAAGGCAAAACCTTTGAGTTGGTCATGAAGTTCAAAGTACATAAAACCATCGTATATGTCGCTGCATACCTCCACAACAACGAGGTATGCAGCGACTTTTACATTCCAGCCGATATCTTAAACTTAGAGCAAATCGAAGCATTAGAAAAGGAGCTTTAAACCCATGTTTGACAATCCCCGCTATATGACAAAAGCCATCTCTGAGCAGCTGCCCTTTGGCCTCCAGATTATCCTATGGAATCTCATTGATACCCTCCGGCAAACCCAGCAGCTCGACTACCTGCAGGTTTTCACCCTCTCCGCAGGCCGCAATCCAGATGGTACCACCTATCAACAGATCGTACATGCTCAGGAGGTACCGCCATATCAGAGAACGGTAACCATAGCCAGCACACGACCTACCAGCTGCAAGATATTCTGTATCGACGACAAGACCCATTCCACGATGTTGTTTGCAGATGAATATTAGCCCTTACAATAATAAAAGGAGTATTACAAATGAACGAGAAAAGCATCATCCGCACCGAGGCCCTGTATAACGATGAAAAGACACACCGTTACAGCCTTAAGAAGTCGTGGGACAATTCTAAGCCCTCCGCTAGTATCATTATGATATCCCCGTCTTCCCGAGCCAACGAAATAGCTATGGATGTCACCAGTCTGTATGTGGTGAACAACTGCTACCAGTTAGGCTATGGCTCGGTTGAAATTCTCAACCTCTATTCAAAACTCGATGCAGACCCATTTGAAAACGACTCTGAAAACAATGAGTGGATACTCAAGAGCTGCCAAAAGGCCGATAAGGTTATCTTGGCATGGGGGAAGGGACAGACACAGAAAGCGGTGGATAATCGAATACAGGAAGTTTTAAAGCTGCTGGAGCCCTTCAGGGATAAGCTCTATGAGATTGCAGACAGTTCCGGCAAACATGGCTTTCATCCGTTAGGTGCTACTGTACGGCTTAAGTGGAACCTAATACCCTTTGCATACCCTGAAAAAGAAGATCGGGAGCAAAAGAAACCTTGATGGTTTTCTATGCTCCCGATTCTTTGCTGTTACGCAACAGCTGTTTGATTTTAAGGTATTGGACTAACTCATGCCTATCCGATTCACTCCAGGTATCCAGATCGGCAAGTAACCGCAGGATGTCGCTGTCTTCTTGGGATGCAGAGAGCGTTCTTAATAACTCCAATATCCACGCAGGGGTCTTCTCGGAGTATTCCTCTTCACCCATGAGATAGGCTACAGTTGTTCCCAATGCCTCTGCAATGGTTTCTAACCCCTTTAGTGACGGCTTGGTACGTTCCTGCTCTACATCGCAGAGAAAGGAAGGAGATAGCTCTGTCAGCTGTCCCAGTGTTTTTAAGGTCAGTTTTCGCTGTTTGCGTAACGCTTTAATCCTTGGCCCTACAGTCAACGTGCATTCCTCCATAAAATACGGTATATTCGTATTCCTAACCAGTATAGCAGAGAACCATTCTTGTGTAAACTGCAATGATAATACGAATATACCGTATAAAATTCGTAATAACGTAGAATATATGCTACGAATCTTGTGATGTATTCTGTATTAACGTATAATATGGTCGGACAAGGAAGAAACGGCGGGGGTGGTGACGAATGAATACGGGTAAAACGATAAGGAACATCAGGCAGCAACAGCATCTATCTCAAAAACAGTTGGCTCAGCTTGTGGAGATATCGCCGTCATACCTATGCGACATGGAGAAGGGACGGTATAACGGCTCGGTTAAGGTACTCGAAAGGATAGCGACAGCATTAAAAGTAGACTTGGCTACGTTACTGAAATGACAGGAGGAAAATACATTGCAGGATTTATACGCATTATTATGCTTAATATTAGGGTTACCGGTTGGATTGTTCTTTTATTGGCTGATTAATCAGCTCTTTGATATCTATTACTTTGGCTGCGGCGCGGTATGGGGGCTGTTCTGGGGGTGCTTGGTTGCCGGAGCGATAGTAATGTTTTTAATATTAGAGTTTCTCGGGAACTTGGCGTTCCCAATCGCTATCTTCTTTTTAATTGTATGGCTGATTGCTCGCAAGAAAAAGAAAAACCAGCCGCAGAACCCGAATGATAACAATAACCCAAATCAGAAGCCACAATAACGAAAAAGTCCATAGACGTTTGCAGCGATTGTGAGCTGATATTTTGAAAGGAGTAATATTGATGGAGTTTCTAATATTCATAGCCGGTTTTTATATTAACGCTTGGTATTGCCTATTGCGCTTATTACTTTGATAGGAATGCAACATGATTGATTTTTTAATAGCCGGTAAAGCAGTGGAATTATTTGCGAAGGGGATCACTCTGGCAATCAGTTTGATTACAGCGATTACCCGGTTGAAGAATATACGGTAATCTATATTTTGGCGGCATTTTCACATGCCGCAAATATCGCCATGAAATGATAGGAATGTATGAAATAGTACGGGTATCCCGTATTATCTGTCAGAAACAGAGAACTTATTTTGTGAATATTGTATAGAAGCAGTCGTACTGGTAAAATGTTAAAAACAGCATAAGGAGGATGTCATCATGAAGTTTATAAAAATCATTACTGCAGCCATTACCGGTATTGTCATCCTATCAGTTGGGAATATCCCTCTATCAGCAGCGGATTCTCAGAAGAAGATTCCCATCCGTACCGAGTTTATCTGTGAATCAGTTGCGGGCGTAAAAGTTCATGATTATTCTAACGGCATGTTCGTAATAGAGGATAAAAACCATCGGTTTGGATATGTGGACAGTGATTTTAACGATGTCATAAAGCCGCAATATGACTCTGCACTGGCATTTCAGAATGGGGTTGCGGTCGTTAGCAAAAACGGAAAATACGGTGGGGTAGATATAACCGGAAAGACAGTGATCCCATTTCAGTATGATTCTTTTGGCCAATTTCAGGAGGGTCTGGCGTTAGTAGCGGTAGGCTCCAAAGAAACAGAGTATAGCTACGTAAAAGGTAAATATGGATTTGTCGATCTTCAAGGAAGAATTAAAATACCGTTGAATTGCGATAGAGCGGAACCATTCTATGAGGGGTATGCCATCGTCACTAAGGACGGAAAAAGTGGTTTCGTAAATACTCAAGGAAAATTGGCCATTCCCTGTCAGTTTGATCAGGCATATTCCTTTCAAAATGGGTATGCAGCCGTTCGGGTAAAAGATAAGTGGGGTGTGATCAATAAACAGGGGCAGTTCGTAATTTCGCCTGTTTGGGACGGTATCATGGGGGACGGTGAAAACGGTGTATATGCTGCCATGAAACAAGAGCAGGGGGAACGCTACAGAAACCTCTATGGTATTGTCACGGTCGGTGATAACGTTGTTCTGCAGCCTGTCTACGATGAATATATAGAATTTTATAAAGGCTATGCGAATGTTCAGGCAAGCAACGGTAAATATGGGTTGATGGATAAAGCCGGGAAATGGGCAGTAAAACCACAATACTCAGCAATACTTTTTTGGCAAGATAATGATTTGATTGCATACACCAAGAACGGAACCTACGGTTACATGGATTTCCGCGAGAAGGTAGTCATCAAGCCTCAGTTCTCAATGGCGTATTCGTTTTCTGATGGTACTGCTGGAGTACAGCAAAATGGCGGTACTGGTATTATTAACGCAAAAGGGGAATATCTCATTTCACCGTCACTGGGATATATAGAGATCGTTCGAGCCACTGACAGTGATTTTATGATTGCTCAAAAACAAAACAAGACGGCGGTTTATCAGCTTATATACGAATAAAATATTGAATCATTAACCCGGATGCTTTCTAAAAACAGAGCATCCGGGCCTATTTTTTTAAGACCATGTCACATATAAAACATGTAAAGCGGTTGAAGTATTGGCTAAGGGGATTACTTTAGCTATTTGTTTGATTACAGCGATTTCGAAGCTGAACAAAAAGCGTTAGTTTTAGGCCGGAGCATATCAGTATGTTTCGGCCTTCTTTTTTTGCTTGCAAGATTATTATTAGTAATATAAAATTAAATTGATTTTTGTCTTTTTAGGGAAGCTTGCATTTAAAAAGATTCTTTTTAAAAATACACTAAATAATTCTATTTGTTACATTAAATTGACGTTAAAGAGGGATAACATGAAACCTTTTCTATTTGGTATAGATAATACTGTATCATTAAATTCCATAATCCTTAAGGATTACGCTGATAAAAATAATTTATCTATATCTGAAGTTGTGACATATGATGAGCCATATAAAACATATGAACGTGATACAGCGAGAAAGTTAAATCAAATATTTCCAATGCTAGCAGAATATAAGAATGCTGAGAATAGATATGAAATACCAGAAGTAATAGCAGAAGTATTACAGCTTTTTCTATCACAAAAGAGTGGCGTCGGGAGTTATATAAGTAAACTGAAAAATGCTGACATAAAGAAAATCACATATGAAGAAACTACTGCTCAATTAGAAATGATTATAGATAGATTAAGAATAAAATTTGGTGAAAACGAGCAATTAGAATATGTTGAAAAAGAATGGGTTGAATACATCGATTATTTACGTCAAATAAGAGAGATAAAAGAGTATTTGCATACATTTTTCGAAGAGCAATTTGAATTATATATTGCTTATATTATAGGTATTGATTCATTTCAGGATATTACTTCGATTATTGAGAAACCTGAACGTAATTATGCTAATCTATCAAGAGACTATCGAGATGAGCCTGATCCAGATAATCCTTACTTCTATGAAGAAGATCTAGGAAGGCAGGAAAGGATAGAACTTTTTAAAACATTAAAAAGATACATATCGGATTGCTTTGAAAAATGGAAAGAGTTTTGTATACAGTATTATCAAATGACTGATGAAGATTACTTGGAAATTGATAGGAATACTCTAAAGCAAAAAGAAATTATTAAACAGATAGAAGATGTTGAGCAGCACATACTAGTCATCAAGTTATATAAGCTTAACAAGAAATATCAAAAAGAATTAGATACGTTAAAGTTATTTCCTGAAATTTATGATAATCTCCCATAGTGCTTAAAATTTAAGAATATTATATAACCCTATAATTCCTTTAAGAAGAGCCATTAACATTCCCTAACAGGGAAAGTTAATGGCTTTTAAATTTATTTAAGTAGATTTTTATATAATTACGATATGGGGGTGGAGTAGATAAAAATAATTGCCCCGGAAGATTTGATGTCGTTCCCTATGATAGAATAAACTCGAAAAAAGATAACGGTTGGTAGCTAGAATGATTACAGAAAGATGTGCCCCCACGCCCCATGGTAGTGGGGGGGCATAGGGGGTGAGGCAAAACCAAAACTATTGACCCAAGATAGGGAGAAGCTATCTGGGTGGTACCTTGACAACAAAATACTCTTTCACCTAGGGCTAAAAATCGCCTGAATTAGGAAGGGAACCACAAATTTATTTTTAAAGGAGATGTTTTCCATGAAAAGCATTGAAAACGAAAATCAAAATCATTACACCTTTGACCCACTGGATTATCTGGACTCCAAGCAATTATTCCCTCAGACCAATGACACAGATACAAAAAGGGCTTATCTGGCTGAAATGGGGTTTGAAGAAGAAGAGACACTGGGCGGCAAAACCCGATATGCTTTCAATCCTAACCAATTTGCCTTTTACCTTGGTAAATGCATCACAGCTGTACAGGATGATCAAGGAAATCTCTATGTATACAATCGCAAGGGGTTTTACCAGATCGAACAGCACTGGTTGGGAAAGATCGTTAAATTCCTGATGTGTCAGGTAAAAACCCTTTGGAATCTGAGCAGAGAAACAGCTGCCCTCGAATCCTATCGTAGAAGTATCGTAAAAATAGTAAAAAAATTCAACCAAATGGACGAGGTCAATCTGGCTAACGGCATACTATCACTCAGCACAAAAGAGCTGAGTGCTCATACGCATGATTTCTATTCAACGATTCAGATACCTTTCGATTATCATGCCGAAGCTCAATACACACGTTTCAGGCAATTCGTTCAAGAAATAACAGACAACGATCCTGAGTTGATTGCGGTGATACAAGAGATGGTCGGGTACAGCCTTTGCCACACAACGAAGGCGGAAAAGGCGTTCTTCCTGTATGGTAGAGGATGCAACGGCAAAAGCATCCTTGCAAGGGTTATCGCTTACCTTGTGGGAGAAGAAAATGTCTCAAGCGTACCGCTTAGTAGGTTTTCCGATACCTTCGGACTAGCGAGCCTTATCAACAAAACAGTGAACATAGCGGCAGAAAATGAACTTACCACGAAGCTAAACACAGAAAACGTAAAGTCTGTTATATCAGGTGATTCTCTGAGCATCGCGCGTAAGTATCATGAAGATGTTCACTGTGCATTATCCTGTAAGTTAATTATGCTGCTGAATAACCTGCCCAACACCGCTGACGTAACGCTGGGGTATTTTAGGAAAATACTAATTATCCCCTTCCCTCATACATTTACAAATGCAGAGATTGATGAAAACCTATTTGAAAAACTTGTACCTGAAATGCCCGGTATCCTGAACTGGGCTATTGAGGGGCTACAGCGCCTTCAGAAGAATAACTACCGCTTCTCATCTTGTAAGAAAGTGGACGAGATCATGGAACAATATAAGAGCCAACAGAATCCTACCGCTACATTCTTCCACGATACGTACCAAGATTGTGAAGGCGGACGTATCAAGAAGAGCGAGGTCTATGGTGACTTTGAGAGATGGTGCAGGGAAAACGGTCTTGACCCACTTAACAGGCCGACTTTTTGGAATATGCTTGCACTTCAGGCTTCAGATGAATCGAAATGTATTAGGCTACAGGTAAAACGCGTGCGAGGCGTTGACTACCTCTGTGGCTATGGTCGAATTGCACCCAATACCCTTAACGTAGATACGAATATGAATTTCTGATATGGGGGTGCTGGTTGCCCACCCTTTATAAAATTGCTGATTATATACATTGATATTGATTATAACGGTACCCATATCATTTGAATATGGGTACCGACAGATAAATAACACTAAATAAGAGGAAAAAGCAATGAATGATAAAATCATTACAGCCCTAGAACAGAACGGCATCGGCTTCGATTGGCAGGGCTATAGCCAGAGTGTGCTGCTGCAAAAGGAAGAACAGCTGGATAAATATGTGAGTGAGCTCAGCTTTCTCTTGAATTGTAGCCCCAATTACATTACAGACCCTCAGCGCCTTATCTGGAGGCTGTATATTAAGAAAATCTATCCGGCCAGCCTAAGCCTTGAGTATTTAAAAGAGAACCGTAAAGAACGCAGAGAATACGAGCTGCTGTATTCTTACAAGAAGACGCTTCAGTTTTTAAAGCAATATGGCGATGCTCTTCAGGCTAGGCTAGTTGATGGCAGATTACATGGCACTTGGGCAATGGATGGTGCAGTCACCGGTAGAATGACCTGCAAAGAACCCAACCTGCAAGCATTCCCCGCGGAGGTAAAGAACTTTTTTCAGCCAAGAGAAGGCTACTGCTTAATATTCTGTGATTATTCGCAGATTGAATTACGCGTGCTCGCAGAGCTTTCGCAGGACGAAAATATGATAAAAGCATTCGCCACCGATGCTGATATACATACAAAGACAGCAAGTGCCATATTTAATAAGCCTTTTACTGAGATCACAGCGCAAGAACGTACCATTGCCAAGCGTGTCAATTTCGGTATCTCTTACGGCATATCTGCTCAAGGGTTATGCGATGTAGTCAATAAGAAGACCGATGTAAACCTTAATTTTGACGAAGCCAATAGTTTAAAAAAGAGTTTCTACGATACTTACCCACAGATTAGAGAATACCATAATCATCTGTTAACAGCTGAAACCATTGAGAGTTTAGGCGGCCGGCAATGGGTCAATTATCCCAAGGGGATCGCGCGGGTGAATCTGCCGGTTCAAGCCAGTGCCGCCGAGGGGTTGAAGTTATCGCTTAACACTCTTCTGGATAATTTGCCAGACGATTGTTATCTGGTGAATGTCATCCATGATGAAATAATTATAGAAGCGCCAAATAACGATTGTATAGGGCAGAATAGTACTCTGCTCACTCAAAGTATGATTGCCGGTATGGGCATGCTCGTTAAGAGCCTACCCGTTGAAGTTAAAATAACATATAAGTTCTAAGGAGGAACTAATCATGACAAACGATTTATTACAATTCTCATTAAACCGAAAGGCAGAGGTGGATGAAGGCCAGTATTCCTATAAGCTGCTTAATGTGAAAGTAGAGAATGACGTACATACCAGTTACGGCATAAAACAACAGATTTCGTTTGAGTTTAGTTTGAAAATCGGTGAAGAAACGAAACCGTTTGTAAAGAAGTTTAATTATTCCATGCATCCTGAAAGCCGTTTTATGAAATTCATGTCAATGATCTGCAAGGCATACGGTAAAAATCAGCTGAATTTGAGGGAACTCATTGGCACCAGTGGATTACTAACGATTACGCACGGATCAGACGAAAACGGAAATGTATACGAGAATATAACGGATATTGCTCTGCTGTCTAGTGAAGGAAAGCAGTATGGCCCAGACTAAGGTATGCTCGTAATTTTGAAAATGATACGCCACCACGCAACCTAATTGTTGCAGGCGAACTACTGATATTTTTATTTTACATATGATAATAAGCTATCCCTCATGAGACACCGGCACTTGAGGGATAGCAAGAATAATAAATTATTTTGAACATTGAAAATTTCAGAAAGTAGGCGATTCCCATAAAAAAGAAACCATTACGTGTACATTCGTTTAATGTATTCCCTCATAACAGAAAAAGAGAAGTTGCGCCATTAACTATCTATAAGAAGGGCAAGCTTAGTATTTCAAGTGAGATATTAAGAGATACATTTTATTCGGAAAAAGTTAGTTTACAATTCAACAAGTACGGTCTTGTTATCCAGCGAGCATATGATTCTGATTCTACACAGGAATATGACTATGATACTACGGATATATTTACAGGCATTAGCCTTCCGCTGCGCAGTTTGACAATCATTAAGAATCCAGATTTGGTTAACGCTATTGTCAACAAATTTAGGCTTCAGTTTGGAAGCAAACAGAGCATTAAGTATTTTAGCTATCAAATGTTTGAAACAAATGATGATTATGCATACGTAATTTCTTTAACCGACAAGGGTTACGTTAAGAAAGTGGAGTTTGAAGCGGCCTCTATAAACTCATTCAATTTACTTCCGAAAGAGGCTAAGCTCCAAAGCAACGAAAACAAGCCAGCGTTGAAAATTGTAAAGGCTGGTAATGGTTACAGACTGGTCTTTTCAAGCAATGTTATGCACCAGCTTTGTTATCCTGATAAACTGTGTATTGGCTATACCAACAAGGGTATTATTCTATCAACTCGCAAAGATTT
Organism: Bacillota bacterium; assembly: GCA_023410475.1. GTDB lineage: Bacteria > Bacillota > Clostridia > Christensenellales > SZUA-584 > DTFZ01. Next base: position 41,027 of record JAEYPS010000026.1, read on the forward strand.
ATTGTAACGGTTTTGCGGTGTACCCATTACCTGAACAAGGTAGCTATGCTGTATATTCTTCTCAGCTAGCCAAGTGTATACTTAAAAAGAGCATGGTTATAGGTACCAGTAAAGGTACGACGGTTTTTCAATCTTTTGAATACCTAAATGATTACAGTGTAGTACTTATTCCGTTTATCCAGAAATAATTGAGAGAGATACTTTAACTATTTATATTTAGCATGCCACCATTCAACCAGAATGGTGCAGCTTTAATGATTGTTACTTATTTTAAATTTGTTAATAAGGCTATCCCCATTGGCTAGCCAAACCAATGGGGATAGATGATAGATATGTAATTGAATTTGAATAGTGGGGCTTAGATATATGAATTATAAGGTAGAAGCTACCTTATCCCGAGGAGCATTGAAGAGTATATCCGAAGAATATGAGTGTGAAACGACTATTATAGAAGGACAAAGTGAAGAAACTTATTGTTTCCTATATCCGCTTATTGAAATCTTAAATGAAATACGCTTATCCGAAATAAAGCGAGACTAGAGATATATATTATCATTAAAATATGAAAAAGGAGATAAAAAATGGATAATACAATTAATGCAGTAGGCTATTGCCGTTTTTCTAGTAACAATCAAAGAGAAGAGTCAATAGATGCTCAAAAACGAGCTATAAAATATTTCGCGAAGCAGGAAGGATATAACATTATACGTTTCTACGAAGATAAAGCCTTAAGTGGTAAGACTGATAACCGCCCCGCATTTCAGCAGATGATGGAAGATATAGAAAAAAAGGAATTTCAAGTTGTAATCGTCCATAAATTGGATAGATTTTCAAGAGACATTGCTGACAGTATGCAGTATGAAAAAAAGCTTAGGCAGGCAGGTATCAGCCTCATCAGCGTGATGGAAAAATTAGACAGCACGCCAGCGGGCAAGCTCATGAAGGTTATTATAGCAGGGATAAATTCCTTTTATGTAGACAATCTGGCAATAGAGGTCTTCAAAGGCCTGAAAGAGAATGCCTATAACTGTCAGACTACGGGTGGAAAGCCGCCACTAGGATTTGACATAATAAGCAAAAAATACATGATCAATGAAGGTGAAGCAACTGCTATTAGGCTCATTTTTCAAATGTATGATCAGGGGTATGGATATGCAGCAATTATAAACAAATTGAATATTTTAGGATGTAAAACGAAAGCTAATAAGCCGTTTGGTAAGAACAGTTTATATGAGCTGCTGCATAATGAGCGATACAAAGGCGTATTTGTCTATAATAAGCACACGTCCAGACGCCCGGATGGTAGCCGCACAAGATCAGACAAGGTTGATTCTGATATTATCAGAATACCCGGAGAAGTACCAGCAATTGTTGATGAAGCGTTGTGGGACAGAGTAAATCAAAGGCTTCAACATAATAAACGCAATGCAGGAGCCTTTAAGGCAAAGGAGATGTACTTACTAAGTGGCCTCATATTCTGCGGCGAGTGTTCTCACGCCATGCACGGGAATGCTCGTTATCCAGCGCCAAATCGTCCCAAGCTTGTTACATATAGGTGCTCGCATCGTGATAATAACTTTAACTGCACTAATAAAGAAATCAGACGTGACCAGATAGAGAACTTTGTGATTGACCAGTTACAGAAATATCTATTCAATGATGAGATGATACCGGAGTTAACAGCGAAGTTAAACGACTACATAGCTACCGAACAAAGCGGCTCTGATGTTGACATAGAGAAATACCAAAGTAAGCTCAAGGAATTACAAACTCAGAAGAAAAATATCATTGAAGCTATCGCCAAAACAGGCTATGGAGATTTGTTTACTGAAAAGCTGGAACAAATTGAATCTGAAATACTAACAGTCACGGAGATGCTGCAGCGCCAAGAGAAATCAAATAAACGGGTAATCATTACCGAAGAGATGATACGTGAATATTTAGGCTCATTTAAACAATTTATACTTAAGCGTGACAAGCCTCAGATAAAGAAGTTTATAGATGCTTATGTAGAAAGGGTTGATATTTATCATGACAAGGTTAAAGTAACACTAAAAGTATCGCTCAGCAGCGACCAACAGAAAAACATAGAGTATTCTTTTGAAAAAGATGCCAGCAGGGAAGAAATAAGAACAGCGTAGTATATTGTTCTACACCAATATGCATTCCATTGGTACATAAAAAATCCTCACACTTACTAAATAAAGTGTGAGGATTCAGTGGTGCCGCTGACCGGACTTGAACCGGTACGGAGTTGCCCCCGAGGGATTTTAAGTCCCTTGTGTCTGCCGATTCCACCACAGCGGCAAGAACGGCATAAATAACGCAAGGATTATATTACAACAAATAGAGTGTAAAGTCAATATGAACTTTTAACATGCATTTAGATGGTAAGTACCTGTTTATAATATGTAAAGAAAATAACGAAAAGGTAACAAAAGTATTTAACAGTTAATTTTATAAACGAATATAAATATAAGAAAAAGTGGTATAATACAGTACGTATATTATAGAATTAATAAATTTGTATATTGTTACTAGAATTGTATTACAAAATTATAACAAAAATGATTACAAACTCTATTGCATTCTACTTATTTATGGTATATACTGTGGTTGTGGTTAGAAAATAACCCAAAAACTATTTTTTAAGGAGGAAAATACCCATGAAGAAAGTACTTGCATTAGTACTGGCTGGTGTAATGGCTCTTAGCCTTGCAACAGTTGTATCCGCGATGGACATTAGCCCCGATGACAACGACACTGACTACAGCGATGACGCAATCGAGAGCGAGGGCCTGTTCGAATTTGACGGCGATACTTGGGAAGACGAAATTATCCCTGATGGCGATTTTGTAGCAATTGGTGACAGCCTGTTTGCAACCGTGGTAAGTGATACCGAAAAGTACGATTTCAGTGCTACCGTTACCTCCAGCAAATCTGACATGATTAAGGCTTCTCTTGACATCGATACTGTTAAGGATAAGGTTGCTGGCACGGAAGGCAAGTCAGTTGTTCTTGAACTGAATCCCGCTGATTCTTATTTCACTGTTGAAGAGCATGAAGTAAAGATTAAGCTCGTAGTTATTCAGAAGGAAAAGAAGTCTGGCGGCAACACTTACAAGTTCTCTAAAGAATTTAAAGTGAATATTAAGAACAAAGAGCACGGCGAAGATGATTTCTATGAGAACGCTTCCGGCAAGATTACCTCTGCTATCGGCGATCTCAGCAAGCCTGTAATCGCTGCTGATGTATTCACCGGTATTGCTGACGGCGAGGCTCTGGAGCTCAATTATGGCGATTACTCCGTAAACTTTGCCAAGGTTAATAACCAGAACACTGGTCTTTACCTGAAAGCCAACACCGATGTAGCTGATGGCTCCAAGGCTATCGCTTCTATCGCGTTCAAGTCCACCCGCGTTAAGGACGCTGCTACCATTTCTATGCCTATCGACGCTGACGACGAGAACCTCTATGGCGAGAAGGTATATGTATACGCTCTCGTTGATGGCAAGCCCTCCGGCGACGCTATCGAAGGCACCGTTGTTAACCACAACAGCGTAATCTTCACCGTTCCCGCTGGCACAACCCTCGGCACTTGGGCCGCTTACGGCGACAAGGCTCAGGGCGATGCTGAGAAGCCCGCTATCCCCGAGACCGGCGCTAACGACATCGTTAACATTGCTATCGTATTCGCTGTAGTTGCTCTTGCAGCTGCTGGCTTCGTAGCAGTAAAGAAGGCTAGCAAATAATTAACCTTTACGGGTTAGTTATAAGCTTAAGGCTTAAATAACACTGTCGTAGGAAGACATCCTTTCGTAGGGTGTCTTCCTTTTTTTATGTACTGTGACAGGAAAGCAAAAAAACTATAGCGATGCGTATGTGCGTATGAAAGAAATACTCCTTTGATATAAAGCTTGGGCTACATGCGCCAATCGCTGTTAATAAACAGTAAACAATATTACAAAATAGTAACGGAATTGATTTACAGACATCACATAATATTATATAATAGTTTCATTTAATCAATATTATGGAATTTAATCAACCAATCTGGATAGTTTAGCTAAGAAATAGTTACAGAATTATAACAATTTTTTTTACAAACCTATTGTATTCTTCATGTTTATGGTTTATACTATGGCTGTGGTTAGAAATTAACCCAACAACAACTATTTTTTAAGGAGGAAATTACCCATGAAAAAAGTACTTGCATTAGTACTTGCAGCTGTTATGACACTCAGCCTGTCTACAGTTGTATCCGCATTCGACATTACCCCTGACGCTGACGATGCTGTAGGTTCGTCCGAACTCTCTACCTACACAACCGCTAACTTCGATGACGACGCTTTCGAGACCACTGTAACCCCTGGCGCAGGCTTTGAAGCTATAGGTGATGCATTCTCTACTGATGGTTACACCTTCAGCGCAAATGTAACTTCCAACAATTCTGCTATTCTTAAGGCTTCCTTAAGCATTAAGGATAACGACGCTAAGACTGGCAAACTCGTTACCTTAAAGCTTGAGCCCGCTGATTCTTACTTCACTGTTGAAGAAAAAGAAGTAAAGGTTAAGCTTGTTGTAGTTCAGAAGCCCACCTCTGGTGACGCTGTAAAGTTCAGCGAGGAGTACACTGTTACCGTTTCCAACAAGACTCACGGCGAAGATGACTTCTTTGAGAATGCTTCCGGCAAGATTGTTTCTGCTGTAGGCGATCTTGAGAACCCCGTAATCGAAGAGGACGTATTCACCGGCATTGCTGACGGCAAGGCTCTGGAGCTCAACTATGGCGATTACTCTGTAAACTTCGCTAAGGTTAACAACCAGAACACCGCTCTCTACCTGAAGGCTGACACCGATGTAGCTGATGGCTCCAAGGCTATCGCTTCTATCGCATTCCAGCCCACTCGCGTTAAGGACGCTGCTACCATCTCTATGCCTATCAGCGCTGACGACGAGAACCTCTATGGCGAGAAGGTATTTGTATACGCTCTCGTTGATGGCAAGCCCTCCGGCGAAGCTATCGAAGGCACCGTTGTTAACCACAACAGCGTAATCTTCACCGTTCCCGCTGGCACCACCCTCGGCGCTTGGGCTGCTTATGGCGACAAGGCTACCGGCGATGCTGAGAAGCCCGCTATCCCCGAGACCGGCGCTAACGACATCGTTAACATTGCTATCGTATTCGCTGTAGTTGCTCTTGCAGCTGCTGGCTTCGTAGCAGTAAAGAAAGCTAGCAAGTAATTAACCTTCACGGGTTGCTTATAAGCTTAAAGCTTAAATAACTGTCGTAGGATGACACTCTCTTGCAGAGTGTCATCCTTTTTTGCAGTGAGTGAGCGAAACTTTCATTACTAGAAAATTAGGCTTTTACCTGTGCTGGTCTATATGTTTCCCAATATAATGGCCGCTCGCTAAATGCGAGCGGCCATTTGTAATCCAGACTCATATTCTTTAATGTCTTGGTTTTGTTTTCACCTTAATACAGGCCTTCACTAAAGCGGCGGTAACATCCTTACCGTTTTCGGCAAGATACTGCTCTAATGTGTCCCCGTGAAGTTCTTCGGTGGAAACATATTGCACAGGCATAAGGTTTAACGCGGCCGCAGCGATGTCCTGCCGGCACAGGCTGCAGCGGCATACGTTCATGCGCTCGATAATCTCGTCTATCTTGCTGGTAATAGCGTATTCCGCGATGTTTATCAGGCTGTGCAGTTCTTTCTCCGGTTCCTTTACTGTGACGGGGGGGAGAGGATTGTTGACGGGTATCTCCTCCATCGGAGACTGATCAGCGACAGGCACAGCTGACTGCAAAGGCTGTGCGCTTACGTTTGAAGCTGCAGAGGCGGGCGGGGCGTCAACAGAAGCCGCATGAATGGCCTCAGGCTCCGGCTGTGACACCTCTTCCGCAAAACCGGATGGTTTCGCGGGAGCAGGGCTTTCATCCCGGCTTATCGCGGGTTCAGCGGCAAGGGGAGTATCATTCTTAGGCTTCGGTTCTGAAGGCTTATGCGGCTCTTTGGCAGCAGGCGCCTTTTTTCGAGACGGCTGCTTTTGTACCATCTTCGCGACAGAAAGCCCCTCTTCCGTCTGCTCGCCCTCAGTAACGGCGTCCTCGTTCGCACCGGCGGTTAAAAGGTTCAGTACATGAGCGGTTTTACTGCTCTTTCGTCCCATTGGGTTCACTCCGTTTCAGCAGTTCATCGATAAGTTGTTTGTAGTCTTTGGCGGCAGCCGCGTTGGGTGCATAGGTCATCACGCTCTCGCAGTGAGCGGGTGCTTCCGCTACCGCGACGCTTGTCCTGATCCTGGATTTAAACACAACCGTGTTCAGCTGTTTTGCCACAACCTTGGCAAGGTCCTCGACGTCCCTCGTGAGGTTGGTGCGGTTGTTGTATCTGGTGAGCAGGATGCCGTCAATGGTTAGATTGCTGTTGTAGTATTTTCTGACGGTGTCAATGGTTTCCTTCAGCTGTGAAATGCCTTGCAGGCTTAATATCTCAGGCACCATCGGGATGATGATGCTGTTTGCAACGGTGTAGGCGTTAACTGTCAGGATACTGAGCGCCGGCGGGGTATCGATTAATACGTAATCATACTCCTCCGCAATGTCGCCCATGGCCTCTTTTAGGATATGCTCTCGCCCGGGGCGGTTAAATTCAAGCTCCGCGCCGCTGAGCAGGATATTGGAGGGCAGAACGTCACAGGTTCTGGTTTGTTGTACGGCACTGCGGATAGGCACCTGTCCCTTCAGTACCTCATAAACGGTGGGGCTGTCCTCGGTCTCGGCGCCGACACTGAAGCTCAGGTTGCCCTGAGGGTCGAGGTCTATTGCGAGTACCTTGCAGCCCTTCATCCGCAGTCCGCCCGCCATAGAGCAGGTGGTGGTTGTCTTACCTACACCGCCTTTTTGATTGGTTATAACGGTAATCTTTTTCATATGCTGACATCCACCTTAAGTTATTTATATTGCATAATGGTATCAGTTATATCCCAGCCCGGTGATAACCACGCTGCGCATCTCAGGGTCATTAAAAAGGTCATACTGCAGGGTTCCATCCTCAATGTTGCGAACAACGGGGCGAAGCGGCTGCGATTCGTGATTTTTCATCACCACGCCGACAATGCCGTTGCTTAGCCGCACGCAGGTGCCCACGGGATAAGGGGCGACCTTTTTGAGGAACACCCGTACCAGTTCATCATCAAAAAAGGTTCCTACGCCGCCCATGATATACTCAATTGCCTCCGAAGGCATATTGGGCCTGCGGTAGGGGCGGTTGGAGGTAAGGGCGTCGTAGACGTCGGCAATGATCAGCATGCGCCCGAACAGCGGAATATTGCTGCCCGAAACCCCATACGGGTACCCGGTGCCGTCCAGCTTTTCATGGTGGCTGAGAATGCCGTCGTAGGTGCTCGGCGGGATCATGTTCTTGCCCTTAAAATAGTTCGCGCCGTAAACGGGGTGCAGTTTTATAATGTCATATTCCTGAGCGGTAAGCTTTGCTGGCTTGTTGATGATATCGAGCGGCACATCCAGCTTGCCGATATCGTGCAGCATGGCGCAGAGGCCAAGCTCGTACAGCGTATTGGCGTCGAACGCCATGGTAATGCCCATGGCAATGGCTAAAACGGCAACGCTCAGCGAATGGTGGTAGGTATAGTCGTCATACATCTTGAGGTTGATAATGTTGGCCATAAACTGGCTGTTGCTCGAGATATCGCGTATCAGATTTTCGGTGATCACGCCGATCGAATCGATTTGTTTAACGACAACGGCGTCACTGGTGCCTTTAAAGTTCACATACAGCTGTTTTATACCCGCCACGGCCTTCATCCGAAGCTCTTCATCAATACTGCCTTCAATGGCGGCATCGTCGTCGACGCCATCATTGATATAGGCGCCCGCGAAGCCACACGCCAGTAAGCGTTTGATGTAATTTTCCGTCAACGCCTCGCCTTTTCGCAGCAATACTGTTGTATAATCCTCATAATCATACAACCGAATATCGCGGGAGATGACCATCCCCGCAGTCAATTGATTGGTGGGTAGAAAAATCATAGTGTTCCAATCCTAACTGCCCCACTTGATGTCGTCATGATGAAAAAGGCCAGTTATACTAAAATGTCAAAGAAATATGGGTGTGATGCGGCACACGTCTTCTCCCGCCGAATGTATCGGTGACCGGCCGTAGCACAGGGTATATTCATGCACATTCAAGCAGGGAAAAATGGAATCGACATAAATAGAATTTTCGGCACAATTATGGTGAAATTACGTATTTATTCTACCACAAACCCAATTTATTTTCAAACAGTAGCGCGCAGGAAAATAGCTGTGCGGTATGTAAAAAGGCTGCAAATAAAAGATGCCGCCCCGCCATAAGTGGCGGCTGTGCGGCATCTGAAAAATATGTATATCAATAGTTCTAAAATTTCCAGTAAAAAATCATAAAATATTACTAAGCAATATAACGGTTTATCAAAGGTATCTTGCGTATGAGGTACGCGGGGACGAAACTCAGGGTGAAAACGGCAACGGCCAGAAGCGGAACCATCCATACAGGATTATAGGTGGTAGGGGTAAAACCGTACAGGCCGTGCTCAAACGGTATAATCAAAAAGTCATGCACCAGATACACCGCAAAGGTGATGCCGGAACAGGTCTCAATGCGCTTATCCCACTTGCTGCCGAAGCTCAACGACGCAAAACGGTTTTTGCCATACACCATCATGGCAACGGCCATGATGACGACATTCGGCGATGTGTTCTGGTAAAACAGCTGATTCCCCGCACCCTCGTGCACTGACAACAGAGAAGAACCCACGATTGTAAAGATGAGTGAGAAGATTCCCCCGGCATACAGCAGGCGGACGTGCCTAAAGTCGGTGTCAAACCGACTGATGCAATACCCCAAAAGGAACATACCCGGAAAACCCACCGCCTGCATAAATACCGCCGAATTATTAAGCGGCGAAAAGTAGGTGATGTAGGGCGTAAAGCCGGAGATCGCAAGCAGGGTAAGGCTTACAGCCCAGAGACTGCGCGGGGATTTACCGGCAATCAGCTTACGTATAAGAGGGGTTAAGAGGTAAAGCGCTGTAATGGCATACAAAAACCACAGGTGCCGCCTCGCTTTTAGGGTGAAGATGGCAGCCAAACCGCGCAGGATGTCGTAGGGTGTAAAGAAACCGTTTGTCAACAGTGCGGTGTACAGGTAATAGACCACGCCCCAAAAAAACAGTGCCGCTACCATGCGCAGCACGTTTTTTTTATATAGGGAGCTTATCGTCATCCTCTTTTCGGGGTGCAAGAACAGCCCGCCGCTCATCATAATAAACACGGGGATGCACCAGCGCGACAGAGAATCGTATACATTAAGCACCTGCCAGTTAAACGAGGTCACCGGCAGGGTGAGCCAATCGCAGGCCGAAATATGGATGAGCACTACGGCAAAGATGGATAGAATACGGATCAGGTCCAGATAGATAATGCGGTTTGTATGTCCTACAGTCGATGCTGTTCCCATGGCGGTACCCCGTTTCTGCAAAGTTGTTAGCTTAAACGTAAACGATTCAAAGGCAGAAATGTATTCACCGCCGAACGGCTCGGCTTAAGATTTTACAAAGGTTTTATCTTGGGCAGGGCAGGAGGGGCGCTGCTTATTGCGAAATACCCACTCACGCTGTACCTGAAAGCTGATTAAAAACAGCACCGCATCGACAATCACCTTGCTCCATATCGGGCTGATATGGGTCAGGCTGGACAATCCGTATACCCCAAGGTAGGAGAAGGTGGCCTGTATGATACAGATGATAATGTATTTTAAGAGTGAATTGCGCTCGCCTTTTTTAAAAACGAGGTTGCGGTTTACCTTGTAGTTAAAGGTGGAGGAACCGATACGCGCCGCATAGGTGGCGAAGAGGGTATTGAATACCAGCGAAAATTGCGAGGTGATAGCCAGCACGATACTGAACAGGATCATATCCACCACAAACGAGGAGAGGGAGGAGAGCAAAAACCGAATAATCAGCGCATAGATGCGGGCGGAATCACTCAGGATTCTGAAATGCGTCGACTTATTGCCGTCTATATAGATGGTTTGGATGGGTACCTCATAAATCGGGATATCCAGCCGCTTGCTTTCCATCAGGATGCTGCTGCAGAATTCAAAATGCTCGCCGTACGCACGCACGAGGTGCCGGAGCAGCTCGCTGGAGATACCGCGCAATCCGGTTTGGGTGTCGCTTACCTTAATGCCGCATAAAAAGCGGAATACATAGCGGGTGATGATATTGCCCGCACGGTTTGTCCAGGGTACCTGCTGCTGTTTAAAGTTCCGGGTGCCGAGCACCAGATAACCAGGGTTCTGCTTAAGCGCCGCCGCGCAGCGGAGCGCGTCCTCGGGGCTGTGCTGCCCGTCGGCATCCAGCGTTACCGCGCCAATATAATCGGGGTACTGGTTTAAAAAGTAGTTAAAGCCGGTTTTAAGCGCCCTGCCGTAACCAAGATTCACCGCATGGTTGACCACACAGCAGCCGTACTGTACCGCGGCCTGCTCAAAAAAAGCGGAGGATTGTTCTGCGCTGCCGTCATTTACAATAATAATCTGTTCAAACCCGACCCGCTGCAGGCCGGTGATGGTTTTTAACAACTTCTCATCCGGATTGTATGCGGGTATAATGGCAGCAATTTTAAGTGGCTCCATAAAATTCTCCCTCTAAAAGTGGAATAGGTTATATTAAATTCCATTTGAAATGGGGATAAAATCCCTATTTCAAACACGCCGTTGTACAAACGGCGTGGGCGGCAAAAGCCGCCGAATTACCGTTTTATACTCGTTTCCAGCAACGCTTTACGTTGCCGCTCTACACTCGCGATTAAAAAGACATGCCCGTGCATCTAGCTGCCGGGAATGCCCTGAATTTTACTGTCGACCGATATCACGGACAATAAATAATATACCACGCTGGATAGATTTTGTAAATAATGTATGCAAATTAATGCGGTAACCGGTAAATAATCGGTAAATATTTCGTTGACAGAAATAGACGAAAGCGGCATACTATAAATGACTTAGAAAACGGAATGGGTCATATAATTCAAACTGAATGAGGTGGATCGGCATGCCTGTAATCTTTAATGACGAGATGCGGGAACAGATCAGGGTAAGCCTGCTCGAGCACGGCTTTGAGCTTATCAAACGGTACGGTATGAAAAAAACCTCTGTGGAAGAGGTTGCAAAGGCTTCAGGTATCGCAAAGGGTACCTTCTATAATTTTTTTCCATCTAAGGAGGAGTTCGTGGCGTCCATCATCCAGCATAAGCGGGAGGCTTTCAAACGGGAGGTGAACGCACTGGCCGAGGCGGCGGGAGGGTTTAACCGGGAGAGCGTACAAAGCATATTGGAGCAGATGGTATTCCGTGACGACAACCTTTACGTTTACCTTACCGCCGAGGATCTGGCGGTGCTTGCGGCACGGGCACCCAAAAGCATCATCCCCAAGGAGGAGGCGGTAGAAGCCACCACGGGGATGCTGCTGAGCCTGATCCCTGATAAACGCCCGGACTGTGACTGGCGGGTGGTCGCAAATTATATGAAGATTATGACGCTGGCGGCAATCAACAAAGAGATGCTGCTGCAGGAGGCGCTTACCCAGAATATCCGCGGCATCATCTCGCTGATTATCGTCAGCATTTTTGGCGAGCAGGGTCAATAGACAGAAAGGGGAAAAAGGATGAACATACTCAGAGCGCTGATCGACGGCTTGGGCTTTAGCGTTTTTATGGCCGTGTCGTCCCTGTTAATTGTAAAGTACAACCCAAGGTTTATGTTAAAAAGCTGCCCGAAGTCCGTCGTGCAGCAGGTCGCGCCGCAAACAACAGAGGAGAAGAGGCAGTTCAAACGCATCGCCATCCCTTTGCAGGCGGCCGTTATGCTGGCCTTACTCGCAAGCATCCTGCAATGCTATTGGGGCACACCGGTCGGCTATCTTACTGTGGCGCTGCATCTGCTCGTGGTTTCAATGGTCTGGACAGTGGTCGATTTTTTGCTGGATATCCTGCTCTTTTGTATTGCCATGCCGCGTTTTATGGTGATCCCAGGCACCGACCGCCATAGCTATAAGGATTACGGGCAACAGCTGCGCGGATTCTTGATCGGGTGTGGGGTATCGCTGGCGGCAAGCGCGGTGCTGGGTGCGGCCTTGTTTGGGCTACTACAGCTTGCGCGCTTTGCGGTATAAGCCGAAACATTATAGAAAGAAGGAGTCAATATGAGCACGAAGAAATATACCCTCTTCGGCATCCTCGCGGCGGTGAGTGCGGCGATTGTCGCGGTCGCGGATAACCTTCTGGAGCTGACGGGAGCGCCCGGCGGCATGACGATTATCGACCCCGCGTGGATGAACATGGCAAGTTGGCGGTTTCCGCTCTCGCTCAATCTGGCCGCATTCTTTGTGCCCTTTTATCTGCTTGGCTTCTGGAGTATACGGTGCCTGCTTATGCAAACGCATCCCAGGGCGGCGAAGGTGTACTTTGCCACCGCCTCGTTCGGGCTTGTGATGGGCGCCTCGTTCATACACAGCGTTTTATGCTACTTCCCCATGATCTATCAGCGGCTCACGGGGGCAGGGCAGCAGGCGCTGGCCGAAAGTGTCATCAACGACATCATAGCGGGCATTATGCCGGTGTTTGTCGTACACTACGTCATTACCTGGATATTTCCTCAGGTGCTGTTGTTTGTGCTGATGATTCGGGGCAAAACCGTGTTTAAGCGCTGGCAGGCCTTTTTAAACCCCTTCGTTTTTCTCGTATTCGGGTCGGTCTGCTCGCTGCTAGCCTCGCAGGCGCTGCAGCCGGTATATGTAGGTATTATCAACAAGGGGAACATGGCGCTGTTTATTCTGGCAGCCGTTTATGCCTACAGGCTGCCGGATAAAAAAGCGATGCCCGTTTAATAGGTGTGCGTGCAAAGCTCCTTGATTTTATCGCGCAGCAGCAGAAAATCCTCAAAGGCGACGGGCTTCAGGCTCGGGTTGCGCAGGAGCGCCGCAGGGTGCATGGTGCCCATCACAAGGCGGCCGTCCTGCTCAAACCACTTGCCGTGCTCGCTCGTCACCTTAAAGTTCTCGCTGATGAAGCGCTTGGCGGCAATACGGCCCACGCAGACGATAATCTTGGGGTTGATGAGTTCTATCTGATGCGCGAGGTGCCCGGCGCAGGCGGCCTGCTCCTCCGGCAGCGGGTCGCGGTTCTCGGGCGGGCGGCACTTGATGATGTTGGCAATATAGATGTTCTTATCGCGGTAAAGGTCGATGCAGGCGAGCAGCTTGTCCAGCAGCTGGCCGGATCGGCCCACAAACGGCAAGCCGTCCGCATCCTCCTGCGCGCCCGGCGCTTCGCCGATAAACAGTACCTCGGCGTCCTCCACCCCGGTGCCGAACACCACGTTTTTACGCGTCTGGCTCAGGGCACAGGCAGTACAGCCCAGAACATCCTCCCGCAATTTGTTAAAGCTCTCGCTCATGCGTATCAAATCCTTTTTATATAGTAATAGTACTGGTATAATTGCGCGTGGCAGCGAACGAAGCAAGCGAATTGCCCTGCGCATAAACCGATGTAATCTCTGCTTTTGCAGATATTATACCATATTTCCATTTAAAAAGTATAATACAAAGGCTTTATTTAAAAGTGATAAAAATACTTTTATAATCCCGCCTTCCGGTGGGAGCGATAACGCTTTGCATATTGAACGGTAATGCGGCGGCTAAAAGCCTAGAATGGGAATAAGATTCCCATTTCAAATGGAATTTAGTATAAGGCTTGCAATAACGGGCGAATAGTCGTAGAATAAGGATGTAATACATACTAATGGAGGAAGCAACGGATGAAGTTTATCGTTGAAACATCTGCCCGTCATGTACATGTAAACGAGGCGGATTTAAAAACATTATTCGGTGAGGGCGCAACCCTGACCAAGAAGAAGGACCTCTCCCAGCCCGGACAGTTTGCCTGCGAAGAGCGCGTTACCATCGTTGGCCCCAAGAGCTCGCTTACGGGTGTATCGATACTCGGCCCGACACGTCCCAGCACCCAGGTGGAGCTTTCGGCTACCGACGCGCGTTCCATCGGTATCACCGCGCCGATTCGCGAGTCCGGCGACATCAAGGGCAGCGGCGCCTGCAAGATCGTCGGCCCCAAGGGTGAGATCGAGATCAGCGAAGGCGTGATCGTTGCAAAGCGTCACATCCACGCAACCCCCGCCGATGCCGAGAGGCTTGGCGTAAGCGACAAAGAGGTGGTTGCCGTGAAGATCGTTACCCCCGAAAGGACCACCGTCTACGGCGATGTGGTTGTGCGCGTATCGGATAAGTTCGCGCTTGCCATGCATATCGATACCGATGAATCTAACGCTGCGGGTGCATCCGGCACTATCGAGGGCGAGATTGTAAAGCTGTAAGCCTTCATCCTATCGACACAGTTAGATATCGCACTGGTTGTAAAGAGATTAAAATTAGCAGCGGCTGAGCTTGAAAGACGGGCTTGGCCGCTTTTTTTAGAGCGCCGACGGCTAAACATCTGCACCTGTTGACACCATTTTGAATTTCTAGTATCATAATAGTATCGTCTTGAAAAGGAATTCCTTATGCTGCTTGCATTTCTGTAACTTGTTAAAAGGCTGCGCTTAGCCCTTGTTTGTCGGGGCTTAACTTTGGCGTGCTTTTTCTCGGGTGCGAACAGAGGTGCAAAGGCTGGCTGTATACAGTGCCGCTGCGGCTATCTATACCCCTTTGCATAACCGATCGACCTTGCGTGAGCAGCTGCCAAACCGGCGAGCCGTTCACGCTTTTGTTTTTATGGCACAACCCGACCGAATGATGGAGGTAACTATGAAGCCAACCAATGCATGGGTATCCAAAACCGCGTTGTTTTTAACCAGCCAGATGTTTTCGCTGTTCGGCTCCTCGGTGGTGGGGTATGTGATGATATGGTACATCACGCTCGAAACCTCGTCGGCGTGGATGATGACCGTCTCCATTCTCTGCACCTTCCTGCCGCAGCTGTTGGTTTCACTGTTTGCGGGGGTTTGGGCCGACCGTTACAGCCGAAAGCTGCTCATTATGCTCTCCGACCTGTTTACGGCTCTGTGCACCCTTGTGCTGGCAGTGTTTTTCCTGCTCGGGGTACGGTCGTTTACCCTGCTCTTTATCATATCCGCGCTGCGCTCGCTGGGCGCGGGCGTGCAGGCCCCCGCGGTAGGGGCCATTCTGCCGCAGCTGGTGCCCGCTGAAAAGCTTACCAAGGTAAACGGCATCAGCAACGCGCTCAACTCGGCGCTGATGCTGCTTTCCCCCGCCGTGGGCGGCTTGCTGCTCGCCGAGGTGGATATGGGCTATGCGCTGCTGGTGGATGTGGTCACCGCGCTGCTGGCGGTGTGCATCCTGCTGTTTTTGAAGGTGCAGAGGGTCGAGCGCTCGGAGGAACCGGCCTCCACCCTCGGCGACCTGAAAAAGGGCCTGCGTTACACGATGGAGCACCCGATCTTGCGCAGGCTGATGATCTTCTACCTGCTGTTTTTCTTCTTGGTGTCGCCCGCCGCGTTCCTAACGCCCGTGATGGTGGAGCGCAGCTTCGGTCCCGAGGTGTGGCGCCTCACCGCCAACGAGATGCTGTGGACAGCGGGGTCGCTGCTGGGCGGCGTGCTCATCTCGGTGTGGGGCGGGTTTAAAAACCGGCTCGCCACCATGGCGCTGGCAACCGCGGGCTTTGGCGTTACCTTCGCGCTGCTGGGGGTTGCGGGCAATTTTTATCTCTACCTTGGCATCATGCTGGTGTCGGGCATCTTCATGCCGGTTTTCGGCACGGCGGAAACGGTGCTGATACAGGAGACGGTAGAGGAGCAGATGCTCGGGCGCGTCTTTTCGATTGTACAGATTATCATCACCGGCGCCATGCCGCTGGGCATGGTGGTGTTCGGCCCGCTGGGGGACCTTATCAAAATCGAGTACCTGCTCATCGGCACCGGCGTGCTCATGGTGCTGCTCACACCGTTTATCTTAAGCAGCAAGGCAAGCGTGAAGGCAGTCGGCTCATCATCTGCCGGAGCGGTTGTTGAGGGCACCTCTGCCTCCGCGGAGCACACTGCGGACGACGATGCCACCGAGTAAAAAGAGGATCGATAGAATACGCCTTGCAGCATACCCCGATATGGAGGTGGGCTGCAGGGCGTATTTATTCAACCTCTAAGACCTTAACCGCTGTTTGTATCTGCCGCCACTCGTTCTGCAGCGCGTGCAGCCTTTGCCGCCCCTCAGTAGTAATTCGGTAATACTTTCGCTGCGGCCCGCCCGAGACCGTGCCGTAATAGGTCTCGGTATATCCGTCGCTGTGCAGGCGCCGCAGGATGGTGTAGACAGTCGCTTCATGTACATCGGTAAAGGCCCTTGTTACAAGCTGCATCAGTTCATAGCCATACATCTCTTTGCGGTGAATCTGCGAAAGGATACAGAATTCCAGTACGCCCTTCTTCATCTGCCCGTCCACGACAATACATCCTCCTGACGCTTACCGCCTTGTTTTCTCATGAAATACAGGGTGAGCAGTATTGAAAGTATAGTACCCGCCGCCAGCGGCATGCTGCTTCTCAATAAGCTCATCCCCCATGTTTCGGGGGAGTTCATCGTGTGAAGAACCAGATGGATATCCATAACGGTAAACAGTACCCCAAACGGAAAAAAGACAAGCCCCTTTGCCCACGCAAAGGCATTGGAGAGGTAAAGCAGGTATAAAACAGTAAGTAGAAAAATGATTACCGTCAGCTGCATTGTGTGGCTGAGAACCCTGTTAAAGGCTATCGGGTCGTGGAGGTATTCACTCAATGCAAAGGCGTTCGCCGACGTAAAGAGCAGCGCGGCGGTTAATAAGGACAATACCCCCAGAAGGCAGGCCGCTGCGGGGACTGAAAACCGTGCGCATGCTTTGGGTTTTACTTTGAAAAGTTTGTTATACCTGCACACCGGCAGCAGTACCGGTATCACCGCAGCCAGCAGCAGATCACAGCCGTACCGGCTCAGGTCAACCGCTTTAAAGCAAAGAAAAGAGAGCACCAATATACCCGCCACGGCGGCAAGAATTTTGGCCAGTAGGGGGCTTACCCAAACGATTGGCTTGCTTTTGCGTTTTGTTAAAGAACCCTCTGCTTCATCCCGTAACAGTTCCCGTGCAACCATGTCTGGTGGCCCGAACTCTCGCGTAAGCTCCTCTTCGGTTTTGCCCTCCAGCAGCCCGGTTTCAAAGTATTCCCCGTAATCGGCGATAATCTCCTGAACCTCGCGCTGCGGCAGGCGGTTTTCCAAGGCCGTGGAAAGCGCGTGCAGATACTCGGCTTTTGTCATTTGCTTACACCTCACACTACTAATTATCAGTCAGTAATTTCATCATAGCGCACTACTGCTTAATAGTCAATAGTAAGCCTGCAAAACATAGCGAAGAATATAACACGGAGTATTATTTTGAGGAATTTATAATAATTATCCTCTCTCCACTTGACGCCGTACCCAGTATATGCTATTATTGTCTCGAAATAAAAGCAGAGAGGATAGTTTTGATGTCGGCGTCTGTAAAGGCGGTTCACAACTAAATAGTTGTTGAAAGGTTTTCCGGCAGCGGGGTACAGGTTTGTACGCCTGCTTGTTCGTTTTACCTTTCGGGCTCGCCGCTTTTTCGGCAGGGCTCGAACATCTGCCTGCGTGCAAGGGCGTGTAGCCTCTCGCGCGTTACAGACATGCTTCATAAACTACCTTTATGAATACACGACCCCTTAGTAATGCCTAAGCTGCGTTTTATCGCTCTATGCGACGATATGTAGCTTTTGAGGATATACAAGGGGAACTGAAGCGTGGCGGATTTGTTCTGTCGCGTATTTTTTATGTGTTTTTATAAGTGATATGTAGTGCCCGCGGGAGCAGTCTGCCTTTGTCATTGAATTTGAAGGAGCGACAGATGTTTATTCCCGCGGGCATCTTTATTTTTTGTAGGAGGAAAACACCGTGGAAAAACCACTTATCACACTTGAATTTAATCTGATTCTAGGTATGCTTTGCGCCCTCGCGGTTTCCCCAAGAGCCGAGGAGCGGCTGCGTGCGCTGCGCCCGGCGCTGGGCGAAAGCGAATGTGCGCGCCGGATGGCGGAGACCACCGATGCGAAGCGCATCCTTGAGAGCTTTGGCAACCCGCCGCTCACCCCCATGAGAGAGATCGAGATGCTGCTGGAGCTCTGCGCCAAGGGCGCCATGCTCCTGCCCGAGCAGTTGGGGCAGGTGGCACAGTTTTTGGCAGCCTGCAGGCGTATGAAGGGTTACCTTAAAAAAGCGGAGCTTATCAGCGGCGACATCGCTCTCTATGGCGGCTCCATCAACCCGCTGGACGCGCTCTACGGGGAGATTGACCGCACGGTGCGCGGCGACAGGCTGGACGACGCCGCCTCCCCCGCGTTGCGCGATATACGCAGGCAGATCGAAAACATGCACACCGCCGTAAAGGCAAAGCTTGAAAGCCTTTTGCGCGGGCACAAGGAATGGTTCGCCGACGGCTACGTCGCCACGCGCAACGGGCGGCTGGTGCTGCCGGTGAAGCGGGAGTTTAAAAACATGTTAAGCGGCTCGGTGGTGGATACCTCCGCCACGGGCGGCACCTGTTTTATCGAGCCTGCCTCGGTGCGCAGGCTGCAGGAGGAGCTTGCGCAACTCGAGGTGGAGGAGGAGAACGAGGTGCGGCGCATCCTCTACACCCTTACCGCGCTGGTGGATGAGAACGCGTCCCCGCTGCACATCAATATCGAGGCGATGGAAGCGCTGGACTTCGTATTCGCCAAGGCAAAGCTCTCGGCACAGATGGGCGCTATCCCCGTGCCGGTGACCGCCGAGCGGCGCATCGTGCTTAAAAGCGCGCGACATCCGCTCATTAAAACAGAGGCATGCGTGCCCATCGATTTTGCGCTGGGTGACGGGATAAACGGGGTGATCATCACCGGGCCGAACACCGGCGGCAAAACGGTGGCCCTTAAAACCGTGGGGCTGTTGTCGGTGATGGCACAGTGCGGGCTGCACCTGCCGGTGGGCGAGGGGAGCACCCTCTGCCTGCACAACCTCGTGCTGTGCGACATCGGCGACGGGCAGAGCATCGCCGAGAACCTCTCCACCTTCTCCTCGCACATCACCAACATCATCGAGATTCTGCGCCTTGCGGGCCGGGATAGCCTTGTGCTGCTCGACGAGCTCGGCTCGGGCACCGACCCGGCGGAGGGCATGGGCATCGCGGTGGCGGTGCTTACCGAGCTGCGCGCCAAGGGCTGTCTGTTTGTGGCCACCACTCACTACCCCGAGGTGAAGGAGTACGCCAAAACCGCCGACGGGCTTATGAACGCGCGCATGGCGTTTGACCGCGAAAGCCTGCGCCCGCTCTACCGGCTGGAGCTGGGCGAGGCGGGCGAAAGCTGTGCACTCTATATCGCGCAGCGCTTAGGCTTCCCCGCACACCTGCTGCAAACGGCGCAGGAGGCCGCTTACGGCGGGGGACCCCACTCAAGGGAACCTCATACTACGCTCCCTTTCTCCGACATCCAATTGTCTGAATCCGCCGCAATGCCGTTGCTGCCCGCACCGACGATCAAACGCGAAAAGCCGAAGAATACCGTGCCGAATCGGGCCGACAGCTTTAATCTGGGCGACAGCGTGATGGTTTACCCGCAAAAGGAGATCGGCATTGTATATCAGCCCGCCAACGAGCGCGGCGAAATCGGCGTGCAGCTCAAGCAGGGGGTTAAAAAGCTGATACCGCACAAGCGGCTGAAGCTGCAGGTGCCCGCCGATAAGCTCTACCCGCCGGACTATGATTTTTCCGTTATCTTTGACAGTGTAGCCAACCGCAAGGCGCGGCATGTGCTGAACAAGCGGCACGACCCCAGCCTTATCATCCTGCACGAGCAGGGGGAGGAGACGACATGACGGTCATCCGCACAGAGCACCTCACCAAGACCTACCGCCGCTTTGAGAAGGAGGCGGGGCTGAAAGGCAGCATGAAGAGCCTGTTTCACCGCCGGTTTATCACCAAAACGGCGGTGGACGATTTTAACCTCTCGATAGACGACGGCGAGTTTGTGGGGCTTATCGGCCCTAACGGCGCTGGCAAAACCACGCTGGTGAAGATGCTCACCGGCATTATCGCGCCGACGTCGGGGGAGATATCGGTGCTCGGGTATTTCCCCAACCGGCTGGAGAACGCCTTTAAGCGGCAGTACGCCTTGGTGATGGGGCAGAAAAGCCAGCTGTTTTTGGAGCTTTCGGCGGCAGACACCTTTCTGCTGTTTAAAGAGCTTTACGGCATCCCCGACGAGGAATACCGCCGAAGCCTTGACTACTTTACCGAGCTGTTTGAGGTGCGGGAGTATTTAAACGTGCAGGTGCGCACCCTTTCGCTGGGCGAACGCATGAAGATGGAGCTGATTGCGGCGCTGCTGCACAACCCCAAGGTGCTGTTTTTAGACGAACCCACCATCGGGCTGGACGCCGTGGCGCAGAAGCAGATACGCACCTTTCTGCGTGAGGTGAACGGGCAGCGCGGCACCACCATCATCCTCACCTCCCACTACATGGAGGATATCAAGAGCCTGTGTAAGCGCTGCGTGGTGGTAAACCACGGGCAGAAGCTGTACGACGGCGCGCTTGCCGCCCTGTTTGACCGCTACCAGACCCATAAAAAAATAACCGTGCTGTTCGAGCACGAAAACGGCCTGCACCTGCCTCAGGACGTGGAGGTTTTAGAGCAGAACCCCTATAAGGTATCGCTGATGGTGCGGCGCGAGCGGGCGCAGGCGGTGCTTGCGCAGCTGCTCGACGAGTGCGATATCAGCGACCTCACCATCGAGGAGGACGACATCGGCAATGTGGTAGAGCGCATCTACACAGGAGGGGTGACCGTATGAAGAAGTACCTCGAGATTCTCAAAATCAGCTTTAAAACCCAGCTGGTTTACCGCTTTGACGTGGTGTTTCAGATGCTGTTCTCGGTGATTAAAATCATCTTCGCCACCGTGGTGTGGGGAGCCATCTACGCACAGCAAAGCGAGGTGGCAGGTTTTACGCTCGGCGCCATGCTCTCGTACTATGTCTTTAACGCGTTTCTGTCGCAGCTCGACCTTTCAGATACCGTCAGCTACGAATTGATGGGGCAGATACGAAACGGCACCTTCTCGAAGTATATGGTGGTGCCCGTGCGGGTGCTCGGCTGGTTCTGGGCACAGCTTACGGGCAAAGCAGCCTTCTTCTTCACCTTTAACCTGCTGGCCGCCGTGCTGTGGACCGTATTGTTCCGCATCGATTTTATTATCACCGCTAACCCGTTGATGATTGCGGGGGCGCTGCTGATGGCGGGTCTTGGGCTTATCTTCATGCTGCAGCTCAACTTCTTTTTGGGCATCCTCACCTTCAAGTTTCAGGACATCTGGGTGTTTTTGATGATCAAAACGAACATCCTCGCACTTGTAACCGGCTCGCTGGTGCCCTTGGCGCTGTTGCCGCAGCCGGTCATCGCCGTTTTGCGCCTGCTGCCCTTCTATTACGGCACCTACCTGCCGTCGATGCTGCTCATCGGCAAGAACGGTTGCGAGCTTTTGCCGGGGCTGCTTACGCTGGCAGCGTGGGTACTGGTCTTTATACCGGTGAACACGATGATGTATCAGCGGCTGCGTATGCGGTACGACGGGGTGGGCATATGAAACGATACCTGCGCGTCATCGCGACCTTGATCAGGTTTAAGCTCTCTCATCTGATGATTTTTCGTCTGACGTTTTTTGCGACACTGTTTATTGACGGCACCATGTTTTTGATGCAGTTGCTGATGTTTCAGGCCATCTATTCGCAGGTAGACAGCATCGGTGGATGGTCGCGCGGCGAGACCGTGATCTTCATCGGCACCTTTTCGCTTGTAAACGCGCTGAACATGGCCATCTACTTCTTTGGCGTGAACGACCTGCCGCAGAAGATCATCACCGGTACCCTCGACCACTACCTCACAAAGCCCGTCAGCCCGCTTTTACGCCTTACCTTTGAAAGTGTGGATGTTGGCTCGGTTCCGCTCGTGCTCGGGAGCATCGCGGTCATCCGCTATGGCGTTTCGCTTGCCGGTATCACCGTAACCGCAGGGCAAGTGTTCGCCTATATCCTGCTGGTGCTGCTCATGACGCTGCTGTGGTACGATATCGAGATCATCCTGCGCACCATCCCCTTTTTCGTCCTCTCCACAGGCATTACCCGGCTGGAGGAGTTCATCGAGCTGTGCGTGAAGGTACCCGGTGTTCTGTTCCGCGGCATCTTTAAGGTACTGTTTTACTTCGTGCTGCCCTACGGCATCATCGCCACCGTGCCCACCCAGTTCTTGGCCGGTACGCTCACGGCAGGCGGCCTGTGCTACGCTGTACTAATAACGGCATTGTTTACAGCCTTGGCACTGGGATTGTGGCGCTTGGGGGTAAAGCATTATAAGAGTGCGAGCAGCTGAGTAAATACAAGGCAAGCTTACTTTAATTATGCGTGAGATCACGACGTTCCTGTTTTATACTTACGAAAATAATACAGAATAAATCCCCGCTTAACAAAAAAGTGGGGATTATACAAGACTTACACCAACAGTAACAACGAAAGCATTCTTGACAACTTACTTTTCACAATGATGATCCTTTTTATTACCATTCATTTAACGTGAAATTTGCAAAATAAGATGTTGCTTTTTCTAAATACTTTTCATAATTAGAGATACTTTGAGGGACTGAGAAATTCATATAGGCAATGGAGTATCTTATATCATTATCTAATAAATAAACATAAAAATGATCAAAATAATTAGTCAATTCTCTTTCCGTAACCTCAAATGGATTTTTTACAGCTGAATCTTTAGATATATACGCAGAATAAAAAAGCTCCGTATCATTCCATTCAATACAGTTCTCTGGTATTGTGCATATATAGCTGTAGTTTTCAGTCCAATTTTCAGCGGCATAAGCTCCCGCTTTCACTAAATTCATTCCACGAAGCTCTATGGTTTTGTACTCTGAACTTTGGCTAAATTTCTTCAATGCGATTAGATATCCGGTAATAACCGACCCGGAGGGGGGCACAGAGGAAATATAATATTCTGTTTCATATTCCTTGGGGTTTAAATATTCTACGAAATATGGAATCTTAAAATCATTATGAAGGTTTTCGGAAAGTGACTGCATGGTAGCGTACTGCTTATAAGGTGTATCATGATTGATCCCGCACGAAGGCAAGATTGAAAGAATCAATACCAAGAATACGATAGTTTTTTTCATACTATTACCCAGTTATCTAGCAGAAAATTAATTTTCAGGGTTGCCTATTTTGTAACGGACAACTTAGAGTGTGTAAAATATCCTTACTCTTTCAAATTTTCGCCGATTTTTATCAACTCCTCAGAATCAATGGTCGAACTGAGTATAAACGCGGTTCTGTCTATCTCCCACACCAGTGTGTTGGCGGTTCCCTCGGTGACCGACTCAAACAGGTATCCGGGGATACCGCCTATACTTACCTCGGAATAATTGGTATGCTCGTTATCCACGAAGGTGGCGCCTGCATCCGCCGGACGCTGGTTAAAATGAATCTTGGTTCCGTCGTCCTTTTCATAAACGATGAGAGTCGAAATCCCGCCCTTGTGGACGGAGGTCTGCTTAAAACCGCTGGGCAGGTAGGCGGGCAGGTATACATCCCCCGCCGGGTTTTGTGACGCATCTTCAAAGCGGATCTCGGTCGCTCCCTTTTGCCAGCTTAAAACCGCATTTAAGAGATAGCTGCGGCTGGCTTCTACGCTCAGCAGGGAAACCGACAGCAGGGTGAACAGGATAGCCAGACAGGCAGCCGCTTTACCGGTAGCTTTTATGCAGGCATACAGCCGCCTTTTTAGTTTATCCCGCTTGATCAGGCTTTTGACGCGCGCCGCTAATTGCTCGGTGGAAGGATAGCTTTCGTTGAGCATCTCGATAGAGGGCAGCGCGTTTAACTCCTCGTCGAGCGCCGCAAGGGCCGAGGCACCGAGCAGCGCGTCGAACAGGGCGTCATTCAGTTTTTGTCTGTGCATAAGCCCTTTTCCTCCTCCCTGAGCAGCTCCTTGAGTGCCCTGCGCGCCCGGTACAGGCGAGTCTTGACATTATCATGGGTGATGCCGAGCAGGCGCTGGATCTCCTCGTTGCCGTAGCCCATCACCAGCTTGAGATATAGAATATCGGAATACTGCTTGTTGAGCTTGGTGATGCACTGCGCGATGTGTTCGCAGGCCTCGGCGATGGAAATCTGGTCGAGCACCGGCTCTTCACAGGCGCCGTCGTTCAGATATTCCTCAAGCGGCACCGTCTGCATGCGGTTGCGCCTTCTCAGCAGATCAATTGCGGTGTTTCTAACAATAATAACGATCAGCCCCCGTGTTCGGGTACAGTCGTCCAGATCGATTTTATCCAGATGATGAAGAATCTTTATGAAGGATGCCGATACCGCGTCCTCCGCCAGATGCGGCTCATGCAAAACGCTGTCGGCGATATAGAGCATGGTTCCGTAATACCGGTTAAAGATTGCGGTAGCCTTGTTCTTATCCCTTTCGTTTTGGATGCTCATAATGATCGGTAACAATGCCTTTCCTCCCCATTTATTGACTAAATATGTTGTTATCATACCATAATATATAAATATTTTCCAGTACATCCTAAATATTTATAATCAGAAAATTAATTCGGCAGGGGAAAAACGACCGACGTCGAGCGTTAAAGGCTGACTTTAATAAAAAAATCGGCACCGTCTCACTGAGAGACAGTGCCGATTTTTTTATTTTCTCTTAAACAGGATTCCGAGCGTATTCGGCCCGCAGTGATTGGAGACGGTGCACCCCGCGTGCGTTTCAATAATCTCGTCAAACGCCACATACCGCTTTATGGCCGCTCTTACCAGCGCCACGGTTTCGGGCGAGCACATCGGGTGGGTGATAAACACGCGGCTGTAGTCGATATCGCTGCGCTCAAACAGTCGGTCTTTGACGTAGGCCTCCAAGCAGGCATCAAATTTGCCGCGGTACTTTTTGCCTACGGTCATCTTGCCGTCGATCACCTCGATGCAGGGCTTGAGCTGCAACAGGTTGGCGCCAAGCTTTGCCACGGTTGAGCAGCGCCCGCCCTTGTGCAGGTAATCGAGCCGGTCGATTACAAAGCTGGCCTCCACCTTGGGGATAACCGCGTTTAATCTGTCTGCAATCTCCTGCGGCGCAAGCCCTTCCTTGGCCATCAGCGCGGCGTCGTACACTACATGGCCGCTGCCGGTGGAAAGATTGCGCGAATCTATGACATACACGTTTTTAAAATCCTGTGCCGCCACCATGGCGTTTTGAAAGCAGGAGGAAAACTCGGCGCTGATACAGATATGTATAACCGCCTCATATTTCTTTGTAAGCTCCGAGAACAGCGAATGGTATTCATATACATTTACTGCCGCGGTTTTGCAGGTTTTACCTTCTTTATCCACATAACGAAAGACGTCGGCAGGGAAGATATCCACCCCGTCGTGAAAGGTTTTATCGCCTACCACGATCCCCAGCGGCGCTATGGTGATGTCATAGGCCTTGATAATCTCCGGCGAAAGATCGCAGGTGCTGTCCGCACTTATTTTTATCATTCTATATCCAACCTCGCCCTTCCTTAGGCTTTTACTTAAATGATTGTTATAAATTATACCATATCCGGCGCGAAAAATGCTACTGTATTTTGGTAAATGAGCAAAGATGGGTTTTTCGCAAAAGAGCTACGCCCTGCGCTTTATATTGGATGCACCCCAAAATGTTTGCGCGCCCGTGCGGCTTATGCTTCGGGCGTAAAATTTTATCGGCGTCATGAGATATCTCTTGCACGAACTGGGAATTGATGCTATAATGTGACCATGGTCACAAATTGAATATAGTCAGGAAGTGAACGCGTGTCATTAATTAAAGAGCAACGCGAGCAGGTGCGCGCCGCTATTATCGATACCGCAGTGGCGCTGTTTGTGGAAAAGGGCTACGAGCATGTATCGGTAGACGACATCACGAAGGCCGTTGGGGTTGCCAAGGGTACCTTTTACAACTATTTTGAGGCCAAGAGCGACATCCTGATGGTGTGGGCGGAGTCGCTCTTTCGGCAGATGGATATAAACGCCGTCATCCGCCCCGAGGACACGATTGCCGATAACCTCAACCGGCTGATATCCGCCCTGCTGGAGCGGGCGACGGTGCAGCCGAGGCTGTTTAAAAGCGCGCTCAGGGAGTTCATGCAGCTTTATAACGGCAACCCGCACGCCTGCGGCTTCGACCTGAAGCCGCTGCTGCACAGGGTGCTGGTGCAATCCAAGGATTTCCCCCAAATCGGCGAGCGCAACCTCGCACTCAAGGTGAATGTGCTTAAAAACGCCCTGTTTATGGAGATGCTTAACTGGTTTTATTCCGGGAAAGGCGGCAGTGGCTTTAAGCAGCGCCTCACCGATACGGCGGAGGTCTGCCTGTACGGTATCCTGCGCAACGCGGACGGTCAGCTGTAGCCGCGAAGTACGGAGGAATCAAGGCCGCGATCATCCCGTGTGTAACAAGTTTGCGTTTGCCCCATCCGGGGTTCTACACACGGGCTTTCGACGGCAATCGTCGATAAGGATACAAAAGCGGCGGACAGAAAGATTATCGCGGCAGAATTTCAATGGGAGAATGAGATGACTTCACAGAAAAAAGGGAGAGACACCAAGAAAATGTTGAAAATAGTATTGATTATACTAGTGGTATCAACGCTGCTTATCGGTATGCTCGCATTGTATATCATAAGGATACGCGACGAGAGCAAGGATAGAATCTTTATGGAGGAAGACCTCACGGTGACGAGCACCGACTTTGAAGACGGCGGCACGATACCGGTGGAATACACGGGAAGGGGAGAGGATATCTCGCCGGAGTTAACCCTTTCCATCCTCTCGCCCAACGCGAAAACCGTCGCTGTTGTTATGGACGATCTCGACCACCCCATCGGCACCTACAACCATTGGGTAATCTGGAACCTGCCCGCGCAGCAGCTTATCCCACAAGCCATCCCGCGCGGTGAGCGATTGGATGCACTGGGCGGCGCCGTGCAGGGCAATGCTTACGGCCGACACTGCTACCGCGGCCCGTTGCCGCCAAAGGGTATGGGTACGCATAGCTACAAGTTTAACGTCTATGTGTTGGATACGTTCTTAAATCTGGATGCCCGTTCCGCTAAAAAGCAGCTGCTCGCGGCGATGGAGGGGCATATCCTGCAGTATGGCAGCATTACGGGCAGGTTTAAGTCGTAGTATTCGCCCACTGCTGCATACGGTTGAACGCAGCGTATAGCAATAGTATAATTGAATCGCGAAGATAAAAACACGGCGCGGTTGGTAGTCCGTGCGCGGTTTGATACCGTCAGTAACCTGCCCTCCCATGGGTTGTCCGTTCTTCGCAGGGGAATTTTTATGGGAGGAATCGGCATGAGCCGGATTACAGCGAAACTCACTATCATAAAAAACTGGTCTAACCTAAGGTTTAGCCCCGGTGTTGAGGCTGAGACCGCTTTAACGCACAAACGCAGCCCCAAGCGCGTACAGCGGGAGATTAACGGTGCCCTCGCTCAAACGGGCGTCGGCACCAAGGCCCAGCAGGCGCTCAAGCTGCAGCAGGAGCAGGCAAAGCTGGAACGCAAGGCGCACAGCAAAGAGCGGGCCGAGGAAGAGCGGCAGCGACAATATCTTCTTCATAAGCTCAAAAAGATGGCGAAGCACAAGGGCCGCTGAACGCGGCCAGTTCATGTTCCTTAGCAAACTGAAAACAGGCCAGCGCAAAACCAACCGTTTTGCGCTGGCCTGTGCGTTGCTTGCTGTCTGTAAAGGGAGCGCAATTGACATCCCCAGCATTCCGTTCTATGATAGAATACATATTTCCAAAGTTCGCGGGGAAATTGATTATTAAGCTAATATTCTTCACAACGGCTTTACTTTTCATGATACAAGCAACGCGGATAATCTTAAAGGTAAAAGGATAGATCAATTACAGTGGAAGCAAAAACAGCAAATTACGACCGCGGCAGATGGATGATACTGCTCATTACCGTGGTAGCTACCTTTATGGCCACCTTGGACGGCAGCATTGTCAATGTGGCGCTGCCCTATATGGCCGAGGCACTGCATGTGGATACCGGGCATATCACTTGGGTGGTGAGCGTCTATTTAATCGTTATTACCGTCAGTATTTTAATCTTCGGGCGGCTGGGCGATATCAAAGGCCAGAGCCGAATCTTCCGGTACGGACTTTTGATCTTTACGCTCGGCTCTTTCCTTTGCGGGGTCACCCATACCCTGCCGCTGCTGTTGGCGGCACGGGCGGTTCAGGCCGTGGGCGCGGCGGCGACCATGGCAAACAGCCACGGGATTATTACCCGCACCTTTCCGCCGGAGGAGCGGGGACGGGCTCTTGGCATCAACGGCACCTTCGTCGCGCTGGGCTCGATGGTGGGGCCTGCGCTGGGCGGGCTTATTATCTCCTTTGCGGGCTGGGAGTACCTCTTTTGGGTGAACGTGCCCATCGGGCTTATTGCCTATATCGCGAATTTAAAGTTTTCGGGCAAGGCGGAGATCAAAAGCGGCGAGAAGCTGGATTGGCGCGGCGGCGGATTGTTTACCCTCACCATCGCGCCGCTGTTCATCGCGCTCGAATACGGGCAGACGATCGGGTACCTTAACCCCGTGATCTTGTTGCTGTTTGTGGTTGCGGTTATCGCCGCCATAGCGTTCTTTATGGTGGAGCGAAAAATCAAAATCCCGCTGCTCGACCTCAAAATCTTCGAGAACCGCTGGTTTTCCATCAGCATCTTCTGCGCCTTTACCTCGTTTGTGTCCATCTCCTGCTCGAATATCATCCTGCCGTTTTACCTGCAGAATGTACTCGGCATGTCCCCCGGCAGGGCAGGGCTATACATGACCATCTACCC
This sequence comes from Bacillota bacterium, assembly GCA_023410475.1. GTDB lineage: Bacteria > Bacillota > Clostridia > Christensenellales > SZUA-584 > DTFZ01. The sequence goes on from JAEYPS010000026.1 coordinate 70,095, forward strand.
GCTGCTGCTCTCGCTGGTCGCGCCGGTAAGCGGTTACCTTTCCGATAAATTCGGCTCCGAGACGCTCACCCTCATCGGCTTAACGCTCACCAGCCTGGGGCTGTACCTGATGGCGACCCTCAATGAGACCCCGGCCTACTGGGCGATGGTTTTGTATATCTGCCTGATGTCGCTGGGCAACGGGCTGTTCCAGTCGCCCAACAACTCGCTGGTGATGTCGATGGTGCCGCGCGAAAAGCTCGGCATCGGCGGTAGTGTGAACGCCCTGGTGCGCAATATCGGCTTTACGGTGGGCATTGCGCTTTCCACCGCCATCCTCTATGGCGCGATGAGCTCAAGGCTGGGATATCGTGTCACAGACTATGTTGCGGGGCGCAGTGACGTGTTCATCTTCGGCATGCGGCTGGTTTACATCATGGCGGCCTCGGTGTGTCTCGTTGGCGCCCTGATTACAGCCTTCCGGCTCTACAATCGCCGCAGGGAGAGCGATACGCAGCTTGGGTAAGTATAGCTTCATTCATAGCGCGTTTTAGACGCTGCATATAAAAAAGGAACCCATTTTCAGTCGGGTTCCTTTTTATATGTTACACACTACTTAAGCTTTAGGTAATCGGCGGTAAAACCGTCCTCCGTAAAATTCATAACACCGCCAAACCCGTAAAATTGCCACTGCCCGTCGGCGTCCTTGGTATAGAGGTATTCGCGGTACCAGTCCTTCAGCTTGCTGTCCTCTCCCGAATACGCTATCTTTACGGTAAGCAAGCTTTGGTTGTAGAAATCGTTGTCATAGCAGGTGTTCTCCACCTCGGCTGAAACCACCTCAATACCCTGATGCAGCAGGGTGGGGTAAAACACGTCTTTCTTAAGGGTCAAGGTGTCGGTTTCACTGTTCTCGTATTCCTCGTTTTTAAAGAACAGCTCCGCCCACTTTACATCTTCGCCGTAAATATCCTTAAGGCGTTTCATGTAATCGTCAAACTCGGTTCGCGTCACGGTATTCTGCAGGGCCATCTTTGCAAGGATGCTGTCACCCTGCATTACTATCTGTGCCGCCGCTGTACAATCATAATCCAGCGATTCGCTTTTAATGGGCTTTGGGTTGCCATTACCGCACGAAACGAAGGTAACAATGGTTATAGTCAGTAAACACAGGTTGATCAATCTCTTCATTGCAATTCCTCTTTATAGTGCATAGCATGTGGTACATCGTTAAAAAGACGTATCTGATTTCTATCAGCCCTTAATCCTTAAGGCATAAGCAGAACGGGTGACCGGCAGGGTCCAGCATTGTGGTAAAATCGCTGCCCCCGAACTGCGCCTGCGCTTTCACGGCTCCGAGCGCCTCGGCCTGTAAAACAGCGGCGGGAACGTCGGGCACCTGAAAGTCGAAGTGCATCTGCTTTTGCTGCCTTCCGTCCTCCTCCGGCCAAACAGGGGCAATATAATCCTGTTCCTGAATAAACAAAAACACGATGCCGTTTTCGCTGCGTACAGCGGGTAGGCCGTACAGCTCGCATTTTTCCCAGCCCAGCAGTCCGGCATAGAACCCGCTTAACTTTTCAGCGTCACCGCAATCCACCATCACATTGCCCAAACATATCCCCTGAATCATAATCGCCCCTCCATATAACTATCTATTGTTATATTCGCTCCAAAATTATCATACAGCACAAAATAAAGGAAGTCAATCGGTCATCAACCAATCGAATTCCTTTATCAATGGTGCGTTCACAAGAGTATTAACGAACCCAACACAATTAGTGCCCTTTTCTGTTTGGGTTTGCGGAGAACCAGCCCTTTGCCACGCGCTTTCGCTGCTCCTTGAGTTCCCCAATGCTCCACAGGCAGGTAAAGCCCAAAATGGCAAAAAACGACGAGGGTATCAGCGCATTCATCACGACTGAAAGCGCCAGAAAAACCAAACCCGCGATTAAAAACACCGGCCAGATCTTCTCTGAAAAATAATACTCTCCTTTTATTACGATAGGGTGGAAGATACCCATTACAACAAAGGCAAACAATCCGATTACAATCCCGGTTAAAGTCACACGCTCCACCTCTTTTCATTCATTTTTTTAGGTATTCCGAAATCTGTTGTGCGACCCGCTGGCCGAATACCGGCGAGGCGTTGTAAAAGTAGCTTAGTACAACGCGCTGTATCTCGCCCGACACAAACGCAAGCTCGGAGGCGATATTATCCACCAGATGATCCTGCCACTCGGGTGAGAGGGATAGGTACCGCTCCCCGGCCTGTTTGAAGTTATCCGGTTTGGCGATTTCAGAACGTACCAACGGCCCTTCCGCGGTTGTGCCGACGCCGCTGGTCACCAGTTTATCCGGTGTCCAGTTTTCCTGATGGTTTACCGGTATGCTGCGAAAATTCTCCCCCAGCCGGCGGCGCTGTGAATCCCAATAGATATTTGCCCGAGCCTGCAGCAGCTTATCATCCGAAAGCTCTGCGCCTTCCAGTAAGTTGGTTGGCGAAAAGGCCGCTTTTTCAACCTGCTCCATGTAGTTATCGGGGTTTTGGTTGAGCGTGAGCAGGCCAACCGGTACCAACGGGTACTGCCGTTCATCCCAAACCTTGGTGCAGTCCAGCGGGTCGTAGGGCAGGCGCCGCTCGTCGCTCGGGTCCATCAGCTGAACACGCAATTCATATTGAACGGGCGTGCCTGCGGCAATGGTATCAAAAAGTTCCTGCCCCGCCATATCCGGGTTGATGCCTGCGAGCCTGGTCGCCTCCTGTCGGGTGATGTATTCTTCTCCGGCAAGGGGAATCCAGTGATATTTCACATAGCGGCGCATCCCCTCTGCGTTTCTCCACACAAAGGTGTTTACGCTGTGGCCGGGGATACGGCGAAGACTTTTTATCGTGCCCACGTCGGAGTACAGCCAGGTGACAAAATGCGTCGCCTCAGGAGCGCTGGCGACAAACCTCCAGAACCGTTGCGGGTCGATGAGATTGTTCACCGGAGAAGGGAAGAGCGAGGTGAACGCCTGCGGAAAGCGCACGCCGTCGCGGACAAAGAGTACCGGGATATGGTTGAATACGAGGTCGAAGACACCTTCCGGCGCATAGAATTTTGTCGAGAAGCCCTTTACATTCCGTGCGGTATCCGGAGTGCCCCTGTTGCCTGCGGCGAGTGAGAAACGTACCATCGCCGGAACCTGCTGCCCCGGGGTTTGCAAAAAGCTCAGCTTGGTATACGGCCTCATAGAGTTCGTCGTGCGGAAGGTTCCGAATGCGCCGTAGCCCTTTACGTGCACCGGGCGTTCCAGTATCTTACTGTTAATGAATATCTCAAGGGCTTCGTGCAAGGTACTGTCCTGGTGCAGTACCGGGCCTCTCTCACCAACGGTCTGAGAATGCTTTGTATGTAGAATTCGGTCATTTTCCCACAAGGCGGTCGATTCTTCGGGGCTTTCGTACTTCCATGCCGGTTCCTCCGTCGGCATTGTCGGTACGGGCATTGGGTAGGGCCGATTATCCTGACCCATTGCATTATCCGTAAACAGGCCTCCCGGCGGGTTTGGCATCGTGCCTTGGTTATTTGGCACAAGGCTTTCAGGCATCCTATTTGATTGTACCGACGGCCGGGCTTGCGAATCGTTCTCAAAGGACTGGTTAACCTGTTGTTGCGGTTGTACTGTCGGCATGTTACCGCTGTTCGGAACATTCTCTGGAATATTGCTGCGCTGGCGCATATTCATGTACATTTCCTGCATTTTTTGCTCGATCATCCAATCAGGTACGCTGCCGGAAGCATTTGAATTCCCACCCTGCTTTTGTGATTCCAACTGAAACCACCCGCTATTGTGCTGCATCATTCGCTCTCCCCTTAATTATGATATATAGTAAGCCTCAGGCTTATTAAGATGTCCGATAATACAGTGAAAACAGCCATCTTGTTTAGACGCTCTTTAAATATATATTCAAATTATTTTTAAAATGTCGATATGCCGTCATATTTTTTGAGAGGATATGCAGTCTGAAGCAACATGCAAAAAGCCACACGCCTGCGTTCGTACGCAATCGTGTGGCTTTTTAACTTGGTGCGCTCGACAGGAGTCGAACCTGCGGCCTTCAGAGTCGGAGTCTGACGCTCTATCCAGCTGAGCTACGGGCGCATATATCTTTTGTATCTAAAAGCAGTATATAGTATAGCATAGATATTTTAAAAAGAAAAGCATGAACTTATTGTTGATTAAGTTAGGGAATAATTTATATAAAGTGGTTATCGAGTGTCTTATGATACAGCTACTATGGAAGAACTAGCTTAGTTAAGGTTGTAAATAATATTGATTCATGATCCGATAACGACTATAATATATAGGACACAACTTAAAGTCTTGTAATCGAGAAGAATCTTTCACCTATCTACAATTAACCGAAAAAGCGCATAAAAGCGCAAATAAGCGACGAAGCCCGCGTGCATACAAAGCGCATTAACCGCAGCCATCCCAAGGTTTCGCAGCCCCCGGGTAAAGTGCAAGTAAA
>JAEYPS010000031.1 GCA_023410475.1 Bacillota bacterium
TCCAACTTGAACTGCTTGCTGTGATGGGTTTTCTTGCGTGACATAATGAGATCCTCCTAAGTGTTATTATAACAAGGGTTGTGAGGAATGTCTCATTTTAAATTGTGCTAATTAGATGCTAACACTATGATGATATAGAAATAGTCATTGAACAGTATAAAAATCAACCAGTATCAGATTTGTTTGAAGAATTACAGATTAGTAATACTGCAAAAAATTGCTTAAATATTTTGACTAAAGTAAGAGAAATATCTTCCATTATCATCAATATATTTCACTATACACCTTGTTGCTAGGCAAGTATGCATTCGTTCCCATACCGTTCTTACACTTACATTCAATACGTAAAAATAATGGAACACAGTGGGGCATCTGTGCTATCAGAAGTGAGTCAAGAAGATGAGTTCTGTTTTAAATCAATAAAACTAGACAAATTTGGAAGATTGAAAGAATCCATGTCGTTGCCTGTTTTTAAGTATTGTGATTTGATAACTGAAACATGGGAAAATAGCAAGTTGAGAATGTATTTTGCGAATCAAGTTTTTGCTTTTACAGTGTTTAAAGAAATAGACAAAGATTTGTTTTTGAAAAAAATAGTTCTATGGAAAATGCCAGAGGCCCTAGTGCATCTGATAATCCACATGTTCATGTTAGACCACATGCGCAGAATCGTAATGATACATATGAACTTCCAGTGGCAGACAAGGTGACTGGTTTGATTCAATATCCGAAGCATAGTTTTTGGATAAATAGAGCATACATTTTAAAGATTATAGAGAGGGATGAAAGCTGTGTCTAATCTAAGCAAGATTCAATTAATACTAATATTTGCATTATATTATTTGGATAAAGGAAAAAATGTTGAATCATTTACACAAAAATTTAATGCATATTTTAAGAAGGACATTAGTGCACAGACTATTATGTTTCATGTATCCAAATTTAGAAATGTTGATCCTGCAAACAATATTGGCGTGTCTGAAAATAGTGATTATAAGTATATATGGATTGAGTATATAGGCACATCATCTAATTCCATTAAGCTTTCAGGACTATTTTGAGTATAGCTTAGATGTGGAAGCTAATGTGATATCATTATGTCCAATGTGTCACAGAATGATTCATTATGGATTGGAGCCAGATTCGCTACTAAAGAGATTGTTTGAGGAGAGAACGGTACGTCTAAAAAAATGTTACTTAGATATTACATATGAAGAATTGTTGTTGATGTATAGATAGAAGTTCGACGAAAACTATACATGCCGATAATAGAGGTGTTTTATGGGAATGGAAGTACAATTTAATGAGTTAGAGAAAGCAGATTTAGTGATAGACTGTATTTATAAGGGTGGTAATGCTAAAAATGCAAGTGATGAGCCGCTTCCTAAGTTGATTCCTAGATGCGAAGCTTCTGGTGGTTTTAGAAAGAAATTAAGGGAAGATGAATCAGGGAAATATGCGTATGTTGTCCTCTATACAACTATGTCAGAACTGGAATGGCCAGATTATCTTGAAGAAGAAACAGGAATCTTTAGATACTATGGTGATAATAGAGAACCGGGGAAGGAACTAACGGATACCAAGAAAAAAGGAAATAAGATATTAGAGATGGCATTTGAATTGCTAAATGAGGGAACACATCTTGAAGATATGCCACCATTCTTAATTTTTAAGAAAACTGGTAATGGTAGAGATGTGCAATTCTTGGGGCTTGCGGCTCCGGGGAATCCGAAGATTTCACCGGACAAAGATTTGGTTGCTTTTTGGAGAACGGTAAAAGAGAAAAGATTCCAGAATTATGAAGCTTATTTTACAATTCTAGACACTGGAGCAAATGCAATTCCTAGAAAGTGGATTGAATCTTTAATTTATGACCATGACAATAATTTGCAATATGCGCCGGATGCTTGGAAAAGATTTGTAAGAGAAGGTAGAAATGGAATACAAGCATTAAAAGCACCAAAGATATTTAAAATACCAACTCGATATGACCAGCTTCAAAGCGATGAAGAAGGGAATAAATGCCTTACATATATCAGAGATTATTATGCGGAATTTCCTCAAGCGTTTGAAGCGTGTGCGACAGATATTGTTAGCAAGATGGATTCTAATTTTGTGGATTTTACACTGACAAGACCTTGGCGAGATGGTGGAAGAGATGCGATTGGACATTATACGATTAGTACGGGAGGAAAAGCAAATTATCCGTTGAAGATTGACTGTGCATTAGAAGCCAAATGCTATAAAGAAAATCATGCCGTAGGTGTTCGCGAAATGTCGCGTTTAATATCAAGAATTCGATATAGACAGTTTGGTATTATGGTTACAACCAGTAGTGTGGACAATCAGGCATATAGTGAAGTAGTAGAAGACGGACATCCGATACTGATTGTAACAGCATCTGATATCGCAGTTATTTTAAGACGTAATGCAATCAATTCCTCAAATGTTGATCAATGGATCAAAGCGATAGATGATTCTAGAAATAGAATGGAGACATATTACAGAAAGATTTGTATGTTGCATAATGAATCAACTATAGTGGATAAAAAATTATAAATTAGCTGAAGACAGTTGAGATTTTATCAAGTGTTGTCAGTAAATATATGTATGAGAAGAAGGTGATTAGAAATGTTTGCATACAAGTATGAAGTATCAAAACCTGAATCAAAAACTACATACGGTTCAGTGTGTATTGAAAGTATAGTCTTTGAACCAATTGAAATAGAACGAAAGTTACCAGAAATTGTGTTTGAGGATGAGAATTTAAAGCATATGTTTGCGGAAGCAAACCTAAATCCAACAAAAAGAAAAAATATATATAAGAGATTTTTACCAAGAAGTGTAATTTGTTTAGATATCAATCAGTTCGTGGAAGAAAATATTAGTACTAACAGATCATTTTATTCGTTTTTGGCAGAAGGGATCTTGAGTTTGGTTTTCAGAGATATGTATGATTTTGATTTGGCCAGAGGTGTAATTGATTTGGGTGAAACTTTATCGGATTCTCATACAGGAGTAGATGCGTGTATGTATAATCTGGAACACAATGTGATAGTGCTAGGGGAAGCAAAATTTTATGAAACACTGAAGGGCGGGATGAATAAAATTCTTCATGATTTTACTGAGGGTAATATAAAGAATAAATTAGAAAGTTTACATGCAAGAGTAGAAAATAATGAAGAGGCGTATCAGATTGTTGTAAAAAATTTGGAGATTGATGAGTATGAAGAATTAACGGTTAATCAATTTATGAATCAAAAAATTTATTTTGCAGGTTTTGTTTTACATTCAGAATCGGATGTAAGTAAATATAGCAATCAAGACTTTTATGATGAATATGTTATTTCTGCGCAACGGTTGACAGAAAATATTCGAAACTCTTTAAAACAAGGTAATATAGAAGGAGACTATGAAATTATTCTAGTGCATTTACCGATAAAAGGAAAAAAGAGTCTTATAGTTAAGATGATGGAAATGTCAAAGGATAAGTTGGGATATGTGTAGAGGGATTGTATGAACGACGGAAAATATAATGGAAGAAGAAAGAAAATACTGGAAAGACTAGATCAAGGAAAAAGAGTATCTGTCATTGAATTGGGTATGTATGATTTGACTCCATATTTTAATACGGATGAATTTGATGTGAGTTTATCCGAAGCAATAATGTTAAATCGGAATCTAGAAAGAAGAATAGAACACATAGATTCAGATATATTTTTCTCGCCACCGCAGTATAGGGCTTTGGAAGTGTTATATGAAATGGACAGAGTAATATTGTCTGCACCAACATCATTTGGGAAAACATTATTGATAAAAGAATACATATACAAAAAGAAACCTAGTAGTATAGTTTATATTGTGCCTACAAATGCTTTGGCCTATGAGTTAGAAAGAAGTTTTAAAGAAAATAATCATTTTTCAGAATATGTAATTTTTGATAAGTGTTCTATGATAACAGACATGAATAGCGAAAGGACGACTGAAGAAAAATTATTTTTTATAGGAACACAGGAAAAGTTTTTAGAAATTGATTCGAGTATAATGGGTAAAGTAGATTTGTTTGTTATAGATGAAGCATATAAACTTCAAGAGTCAGTTAAGGGGCAGAGAGCTTATAAGTTATCAGAGACTTTTTTGGATAGTATAAATAGAAAATCTAAGAAAATCTTTTTGCTTACACCTAGAGCAACATTAATTGGTTTTGAAAAGTATGAATTCTACACAGTGAAATCAGATTTTAATGCTGTAGAAAAGAATTATACGATTTTGGATGATGAAAGTTTTTTTGATTGTCTTATAGATAAAGGAAAAAGTGAAAAGACCATATTGTTCTGCAATGCTCCAAGACAGATTAATGCAGCATGTGAAAGCGTAGCTGATAGGATAGAGCCTAAAAAGTATACAGATTTTATTAAGTTACTTGAGACGGATATACATCCTGATTGGAGTGTTGTAAAGCTCTTGAAAATGGGGATTTTAGTACATCATGGACAGATGCCTAAATATGTTCAAAATAGAATGATAAATCTTTTTAATGAAAGTCAAGAGTATAACATTTTATTTGGAACAAATTCAATATCGGAGGGAATAAATACAGTAACGAAAAATATGTTTATTCATCCTGAATATAATAAGCTGAATGATATTTTGTTATTGAAAAATACAATAGGAAGAGCAGGCCGTTTAGGTAAGTATCCTATAGGGCACATTTATTCGGTGATTGATGTTGAAGAATTAGTAGAAAATGAAATTGTTATTTCATTGGCAATTTCTGATGATGAAGAGCTGGCAGAAATAGAAGATAGCAAAAATGATGATAAAATACGAGACCTTAGTGTTAACAATAATCTGGATATGGAATTTTGCCAAGAACTCATTAAAAAATATAAAATATCGTTATCTAAGCTAAGCAAGATTTTTGATGCGTTAAGAAAAAATCGTAATTATAAGACGATAACGAATCTTCCATATATTGCTTTTGAGGTATTCAAAAATGAATATTCAGGTGCATTAGATATTGATAGCGTGTTAATTACTGGATATTTACAGAACTACTATATGGATGGGGTGCAAAAAGTTTTTTTAAATGATTTTTATGATAGAATTATTCATTTTCAAAAGAAGAGTAAAAGGGTATTAGATAATACCGAGATAATAAACTGCTATATGCAATTTATATATTCAACTCTGGAATATTATATAATGCCTATCGTTAATGTTGGAATTGAGATTAAGGAAAGGTATCCGGAATGGAGATTCGGAGAAAATGTGCTTGAGTCTTTGGAAGATTGCAAAAGCAAGTATTACGCAAAAACATATGGAGGATTAAATGTAGATGAATTAACGGAATCGTATAGACTTATAATAAGTGCGTTGAAAGATTATGGAATGACAGGAATAATTAAGAATATTACGATAGAGATACTTGATGAGATTGAGAGTCGTTTGAATATACGGTATTCTACAATAGATGTGTTAAGAGCAGTAGATTATTTAGCTCATAATTCTGTTCATAATAAGGCGTTTTTTATAGAATTAAAGAAAAAATATTTGATTTAATTAGAGAAGTGTTTGACATTGTAGAATAAGAAATGCATTAGAATGCAGGTGTCTTATAGAAGGAAGTATTTTGAAAATGTTCGTTTTTATGCTAATGAAAGGATTACCACATGAATTATTTAGAAGAATATGATAAAACCAACCCCCTTTCAATTGAAAATTATGCACAGAAACTAATTGGAAAGACATTTCAAGACGTGATAGACGCTGATGAGCAGAAGCAGCCAATGCTTGTTCGGGAAGCGTCATCATATGGGGTGGCGGAAGTTTCTGAAGGAAAGCGTAATAAGGGAAATCTAGGGCAAATAGTTGAAGAGAGATTCTTTCATTATGCATGTAACAATGACGCAAGACCGGACTTTCACGAAGCGGGAGTGGAACTTAAAGTTACTCCGTATAAGGTAGGGGCAAATGGTAAACTGTCTGCTAAGGAACGTCTCATTCTTACAATGATTGATTATTTTTCAGTTGTAAATGAAGAGTTTGAAACAAGCCATATGTGGAATAAGGCACGTTTAATTTTGCTTATTTACTATTTGTATGAAAAAGAAGTGCCTATTAATCTCGATTATAGAATTGATTTTGCTAAATTAATCACTCCGCCGGAGCAGGATATCAAAATTATTAAACATGATTTTGAAGTGATTGTAGAGAAAATTCGTGCAGGGAAAGCGCATGAACTTTCAGAGGGTGATACGATGTATCTGGGAGCTGCAACGAAAGCATCTACATCGCAAGATAGAAGAATGCAACCGTTCAGTGATGAGCCGGCAAAACCACGAGCGTTTTCGTTCAAAAATTCATACATGACGTATGTGTTGAATACATACATTGTCCCGGGCAAAGATACATACGAGCCAATTATGCAATCAGAAACCACAGATTCATTTGAGGACTATGTTGTTCAACGGATTGATAAGTACAGTGGAGAGTCAGTACCTGAACTTTGTGATGTGTTTGAAATTAATGTGGAAAAGAAGCCGAAGAATTTAGAGGCATTACTTGCATATAGAATGCTCGGCATAAAGGGAAATCATGCTGAAGAATTTGAAAAGGCAAATATTGTTGTAAAAGCAATTCGTATTGGGAAAAATAATAAGATAAAAGAAAGTATGTCTTTCCCTACGTTCAAGTTTAAAGAGTTAATAGAAGAGGAATGGGAAGATTCTACATTTGGTAATTATTTGAGAGAAACCCGTTTCTTGTTTGTGGTGTATAAGTTTGATGAGAACGATGTGTTAAGACTAAGTGGCTGCCAGTTCTGGAATATTCCATATGCAGATTTGGAAGGGGATGTGCGGACAGTTTGGGAGAGAACCAAGACCGTATTGCAAGAAGGTTTACAAGTAACACTTGTGAACGGGGTACATCGAAATAACTTCCCCAAGGCAACAGAAAACAGGGTGAGTCATGTGCGCCCGCATGCACAGAATGCGAATGATACATATGAACTTCCTGATGGCAGACAGTTTCCGAAACAGTGCTTTTGGTTGAATAATACATATATTTTGTCTCAGTTAGAAGAACGATTTAAGAAGTAAAAAGTGATTGATCCCGTTGTTTTTACATGATATAATCATGAAGGTAATAGTTGATCAATTCATAAATTAATGATATAATACCAAAAAATAATGGGAGGATTATTCTGCATGAAAAAAACGGTATGTGAGTTGTTTGCCGGAGTTGGTGGTTTTAGATGTGGATTAAATAATATAAATGTAGTAGAAGATGCGAAAAAAGAGGAAAAGTGGGATACTGTATGGTTTAGCCAGTGGGAACCGGCAGAGAAGAATACACAGTATGCGCATGACTGTTATGTATATCATTTTGGAACTTGTTTAGACAAGAATGGTAATGACACAACAAATGTAAACATTGAAGAAGTGGACAAGTCTGTGATTCCGGATTTTAATTTGCTTGTTGGCGGCTTCCCTTGTCAGGATTATTCTGTGGCATCATCATTAGCGACATCCAAGGGATTAGAAGGTAAAAAAGGTGTACTTTGGTGGTCTATCAGAGATATTTTAGAAGAGAACAAGCCTCCTTTCGTGTTGCTTGAGAATGTAGATAGACTAATAAAGTCTCCGGCAAAGCAGAGAGGAAGAGACTTTGGAATTATTCTCGCATGCTTTAGAGATGAAGGATATACGGTGGAATGGCGTGTTATTAATGCAGCTGAATATGGCTACCAGCAACGTAGACGAAGAATTTTTATCTTTGCCTACAAAAATGATACGAACTATGAAAATGAAATAGCTGATGCAGTAAGTTATGGTATATCTGATGACGTTGAAACACGTAAAGTGAGCATGGCAAAAGCAATCTTAGAAGAAGGTTTTTTTGCTAAAACATTCCCTGTAGATAGGGTAGAGGCTAAGAAGGTTAAAACTAAAGAACTGCCGGAGGGAATAGGAGAATTATCAGAACAGTTTAATTTCACATTTGAAAATACAGGTGTGATGAAAGACGGTGTGATATATACGTTAAAGACAACTCCAGATTATCATGGAAGGCAGATTACCTTGGGTGACATTATGGATGATGGAGAAGTAGATAAGAAATACTTTATTCCTGAAGAAAGACTCTACTATACACACCCGGATGTGACTCATAGCGATGAAACAAAGGAGCGTTTATCAAAAGAGCAAAGGCAGACTTGGCAGTATTTAAAAGGGGCAAAGAAGCTTCCGAGAAAGGCTGCGAATGGGCATGAATATATTTTCTCAGAGGGGCCTATCGCAATGCTTGATTCATATGATAAACCGGCGAGGACAATGCTTACTTCTGAAGGTGGATTCAGTCGTACAACGCATATTGTAAAAGATAAGAAAACCGGAAGAGTACGATTATTGACAGCAGAAGAAACAGAGCGTATTCAGGGCTTTCCTACCAGTCATACGAAGTATTGTCTGGTAGATGGACAAGTAGTAGAGATGCCGACTAATAAGCGTAGGTTTATGATGGGAAATGCTTTAGTGGTGGATTTGATAAAACAGATGGAAGGTTATTTGTCAGTAATTTTTGATAACGAAAAGTAAGTAGTGGGGTGAAACATGGGCGAGATAGTTTTAAGAGGAGATGGAACTGAAACAATTTCTCCATACGATGCATTATATCCAATAATGTTGTTATCGCAAGGAATAAAAATTCAGTTACAACTTGCACGTAAAGCTGTTGATGCGATATATAAAGTAGCATTAAAGGAAGCACCGCTTGCGTTTCAGTTGAAACAAGCATCAAATAAAGGATTTAGGTACGTTGTTGATGCGTCAGATGAAGTATTGAAAGCAATTGATTCAGGAAAAATCAAACTAATGACAACGAAGTCCGGAAAGGTTACTGCGCAGATTGTACATGCGGATGGAACATTTGGTGACAAGTTAGGTATCAAGAAAGAAACATTTTGTCAGGGATTAAATCCGGTTGAAATGAGCAATGCGTTGCAGATGATGGCACTACAAGAACAGTTGCAGGAGGTAACTAATCAAATAATTTCAATTGATAGAAGTATTAAAGATGTTTTGCAAGGACAGCAGAATGATAGACTTGGATTGTATTATAGTGGTCTTGCTATGTATTTAGAAGCAAGAAATATGGACAATATTGAGCTGCAAAGGGCATTAATAACACAATCACTTCGCTCATTGACGGATGCATCTTTTCAATTAATTGTAACTATGCAATCGGATATTAAATATTTGGTTGATGAGAAATACAACCAAGAAAAAGGAAAAAGAAAACAGCTCATTGATGAAAGAATGCATAATATAAATGAATCATTTGAATTTGTTCATCAGGCAGCAATTTTAAGAGCCGCGATATATTGTGAACAAAAAGAAATAAAGGCAATGACTACAGTTTTGAATGAATACTCGCATTTTATCGAAACCACCATTTCCAATAATGCGATGCTTTTAGCTCAGTGTGATGTGTCAGATAGTGGAACTGATCAGGGAATTTGGCAGAATAGGGCAAATTTAAGATTGGATGTTTCTGAGATTACAAAGAACCTTGAATGCAAGAATAAAGTTCTGTACCTAGGACGTACAGAGGAGGAGTAAGATGGCGAAGATAAAAGGTTGCACCAAAGCGGGATGTACCGCTAATACTAAAAAGATACATTTCAAAAAGGACGATGAATTCTGTACCAAATGTGGCATGAATTTAGAATTAGTTTGCAAAAAGTGTCATTCTCCAATTGCAGAAACAACTAAAGGGAATTTATGCGTTCGTTGTAAAGCTGAAAAGGAAGATAAAAAAGATAAAGCTGTCAAACAAGGTGGACAAGTAGTTGGAGGCGCTTTGGCAATAGGCGGGGTGCTGGTTGGAATTGGCAAAACGGTAATAGAAATAATCAAAGAAAGAAAATAGACTGTTAGTTATTACATATTTTAGAACCGTTATAATATGAAACTGTAATTAAAGGGGGGGAATACCCGTCTTTTTCATTTATAGAAGTTCTTTGTTTTCACACATTAGATTAAAAAGGGATAGACTAAACAGGCTTTCACGTGAGGGAGAGAATTATGGATAAACCAGAATACTTGAGATGGATTGTAGAAGAAGAGGCTGTGAATAAAAATTTTGATAAGAGGCTTAAAAATAACATCTGTCGATTTTTGATGGCACAATTATTTGGTATAAATTTTTTAAAACCTTGTGCCATACATTAAGTTGGTATGTTATAAAAGCCTAAGAAATGCTGTATTTATGGAACTTCCCGAAAATTTATACCAAGAAAAAAACGTGGTATAAAAATTTTAAATTTATACCATTTTTATACCACGGACCCGAGAAAACTTGCGTTTTTATGAGAAGAAATGCTAAGTTGATAAAAAAGTAAAAATCCAACAAACCCAGTAAAATCAATGGTTTGAGATGATTTGAAAGGAAAAGAAAATTTATGCTAAACAAGATAAAAGTGCTCATGGTTTGCCACGGCAACATCTGCCGTTCACCAATGGCGGAGTTTGTAATGAAAGATTTAGTAAATAAAGCCGGAGTTGCAGATAAATTCTATATAGATTCTGCTGCTACCAGTACCGAAGAAATCGGTAATGGCATCCACTATGGTACACAGCGTAAGTTGCGTGAAATGCAGATTCCCTGTAGCGGACACAGAGCGGTGCAGATGACAAAAGCTGATTATGGGGCTTATGATTATCTCATAGGCATGGATGAAGCCAATATACGCAATATGATTCGTATAGCCGGTGGCGATAAAGATAAGAAGATTTACAGTCTTCTTTCCTTTGCAGGGAAATCAAGAGCAATTGCAGATCCCTGGTATACCGGTGATTTTGATACCACTTATGAGGATGTAAGGGAAGGATGCAAAGCCTTTTTTCAGTTCTTACAGGATGAAGGAAAAGTATAAATAGTTTGATTAAATCTGGAGCGTGTCTCCAGATTTTTTTATTTCAGAATTTAAATATACATTTTAGCTTAAAAAGCATAAAACGTTGAATGAATTAGTGAATTCGTGATTTTTAGGAAGTATTCATTTAGTAAGACTTAATTCATTCTATTCCAGGTTTACGAGTAACATAAATAGGTCTATAATGCTTATACAGGAGCCTGTTAC
>JAEYPS010000039.1 GCA_023410475.1 Bacillota bacterium
CTGGGCGGGCAGTTCTTATCTCAGTTTCTGTTTCTCATTCGTGGTTTTATTCAAGTGCAAGCCTGTTCTTACTAAAATTAACACCCCGTCTTCTCCTGAAAACGGGGTGTTTGTCATTAACCTGAGGAGCCTTTCGGCTCCTTTTGTTATCGTTTTTCCTTTAGTTTCGCGGCTTTGCCCGCGCGTTCGCGCAGGAAGTAAAGCTTTGAACGTCTTACCTTGTTGCTTCTTACCTTCTCGATGCCCGCTATTTTGGGCGAATGTAAAGGGAACGTGCGCTCGATGCCTACGCCGAACGATACGCGGCGAACGGTAATGGTCTCGCGTATGCCGCCGCCCTTTCTGGCTATAACGTACCCCTCAAAGGCCTGCACTCTCTCCCTCGTTCCTTCAACGACTTTGACCAGTACCTTTACGGTATCACCTATGCCTATTTCAGGCAGGTCGGAGCGCATATTTTCTTTTTCGATGGCTTTTATGACGTTATCCATAATGCTGATTCCTCCTTTGCTTGCAGGCGTTCATAATCTGAAAATTCATAGAAAAGAGGACCGCCCTAAATCAACTATGGAATTATAACACAAGGGTTAATGCATGGCAATAGCGGATTTTATTAATATTTATGCAGTTAATTAAAATTTTTGCTTGACTCAATGCATGCATGATGCATATAATAATACAAATAAATCAGGAGAGCAATATGGACTTGTCTGTTTGCCGTAATTTTAATAACTTCTCGTTTACCGGCCGGGGCTATTATTATAGCTTCGGATATTTTGCGTTTGAGAATAGCGGTATGCGGATATTGAGTTGCTGATAACCTGAACTATATGACTTTATAATCAAAGGGAGCTCAAGCCGGGCTCCCTTTTAGTTTACTCACCGTGTGGAATACAAAAGTTTGGTAATGCTTGATTGCATCAGTTTATATATGATTTGGAGGAACAAACATGATTATCGTAATAAAGCCGGAGGCGGAGCAGCAAAGGGTAGCGGAACTTATACGTATGCTGGAAACACAGTATAATCTTGAAGTTCAGCGCATGGATGGTGTAAACTATTCCATATTGGGGCTTATCGGCGACACGTCGTCTATCGACATGGAGCCTCTCGAGGAGCAGGACGTTGTGCGAAAGGTGCTGCGCGTGCAGGAGCCCTACAAGAAGGTAAACCGCGCGTTCCACCCCGACAACACGATCGTTGCGGGAGAGGGCTTCGAGATAGGCGGCGACAGCATCGCCCTCATCGCGGGGCCGTGCGCCGTCGAGAGCGAGGAGCAGATAGTCTCCATCGCAAGAAAGGTGAAGGCCGCGGGAGCGAATATGCTGCGCGGCGGCGCGTTCAAGCCGCGTACGAACCCGTACAGGTTCCAGGGGCTCGGGCGGGAGGGGCTGGATTTCCTCGTTGTGGCAAAGAAGGAAACGGGGCTGCCTATAGTGTCCGAGATAACGGACGTAAGTCTCGTCGGCGAGTTCGTCGACAAGGTCGACCTCATACAGGTGGGCGCGCGCAACATGCAAAACTTCGTGCTGCTGCGTGAGCTCGGAAAGTGCCGCAAGCCCGTAATGCTAAAGCGCGGCCTGTCCGCAACCATCGAGGAATGGCTCATGTCATCCGAATACCTGCTTTCGGGCGGGAACACGAACGTCGTTCTCTGTGAGCGGGGCATAAGGACGTTCGAGACGTATACGCGCAACACGCTCGACATAAGCGCCGTGCCCGTCGTCAAGAAGCTGAGCCACCTGCCCGTTATAGTAGACCCGAGCCACGCCTCCGGGCTGTGGTGGGCGGTCGAGCCTCTGTCGGCAGCCGCCATATGCGCGGGCGCTGACGGGCTTATCATCGAGGTGCACGAGGCGCCTGTAGACGCGCTTTCGGACGGACAGCAGTCACTGCTGCCCGATAAATTCAAAAGCGCCGCGAAGAGGATTAAGGAAGCGGCGCAGCTTATGGGAAGGTCTTTGTAGCATATGGAGGATGGTTTTAAGAGCAAAAGGATACTCATAGCGGGACTCGGGCTTATAGGAGGTTCGGTGGCAAAGGCGCTGACAGCGGCAGGTTATACGTCGCTCGGCGCGTATGATTCCGACCCGACGGCGCTCGAGTTCGCTTCCGCCGAGGGCGTAATTTTAAAAGGTTATTCAGGCATCGCCGAACTGCCCGAAGCTGATCTCGTGATCTGCTGCCTGCCCCCCGCCGCGTCTGTGGAGTTCTGCCGAAAAGCGCAGAAACTCCTTGCGGACGCAGGCGTGTTCGCCGAAACGGGAGGGCTTAAGAAAGGCATAACGGAAAAACTCGCCGAAGCGCTTACAGGAAACCATGAGCTCTTATCTCTGCACCCCATGGCGGGCAAGGAAAAGTCGGGATACGTCAATTCGGATGCACAGCTGTTCCGCGATTCTGTAATGATTATGACTCCCACCGTAAAGACGGGCATAAACGCTCTTATGTGGGCGCGCGAGCTGCAGACGGTATTAGGCTGCCGCGATCTGCTCGAGCTGTCGGCCGAGAGGCACGACGAGGTAATAGCGCGTGTGAGTCACCTCCCCCACGTGTTGGCGCTGGCTATAAAGGCCATGGACAAAGGCGAGGATCTCTCAAGGTTCGCGGGCGGCAGCTACAGGTCCGCGACGCGGGTCGCTGACATAAACCCCCGTCTCTGGGCGGAGCTGCTTAATGTTAACAGGGATTACCTTTTAAAGAGCATAGCTCTGTTCAGAGAATCGATTGGAGTACTCGAAGAAGCGCTGGAGAAAGGCGACGCCGCGGAGCTTGAAAAGCTGCTCGAAAGCATATCGCGGGACGGAGAATGATATGGAAGTATTGAAGATAACAGCGGGACAGAGCGAATATGATGTGCTGATACAACGAGACCTTATTCAAAGCATACCCGCAAGACTTAAAGGCGATTATCCTAAAAGCCGTTTCGCGGTTATCTCTGACAGCAACGTCTGGGGCATATACGGCGGGCAGTTTTCGGCGGCGCTTGAATCCGCGGGGTTAAGACACGACGCTATTATCGTGCCGCCCGGCGAGCGCTCGAAAAGCATAGAGATATACGCTGAAATATTAGGCCGGCTGGCGCGGCTCGGATACACGCGCTCCGATGTCATTGTCGCGTTCGGGGGCGGTGTCGTGGGCGACCTTTCGGGGTTCGCCGCCGCGACGTACCTTCGCGGAATAAGATATGTTCAGATACCGACGACGCTGCTTGCCCAGATAGACAGCTCTGTAGGAGGAAAGACCGCGGTGAACCTGCCCGAGGGCAAGAACCTCGTCGGAGCGTTTTACCAGCCGTCCGCCGTTTATATCGATACCGGCGTGCTCGGGACTCTCGCCCCCGATGATTTCGCGGACGGCATGGCCGAGATGATAAAGTACGCGTTTATACGTGACAGCGCGATGATAGAAACGCTTGCGGACAATACCATAACCGCCTCATCCCCCGAGCTCGGATATCTCATAAAGAGGTGTCTTGAGATAAAGCGCGATGTGGTCGCCGCTGACGAGCGGGACAAGGGCGAGAGGATGATACTTAACTTCGGGCACACGATTGGCCACGCTCTCGAGCGCATATGCTCAAGGAGCGGCGCTCACATAACGCACGGGCAGGCCGTGGCGCGGGGCATGGCGGCGATAACACATGCTAGCGAGCGCATGGGCCAAACGAATCAAGGCACATCTCATGTTATTGAAAAGCTGCTAAAAAGGGCGGGCCTCCCCTCTGGCCTTGAGGGGTTTGACAGCGGCGAGATACTCGAAGGCATATTCGTGGACAAGAAAAATGTCGGCGATAAACTAAACATAATACTGTTGAGAGAGCCGGGCGCGTGCTTCATACACCCGATAAGCAAAGAGGCCATGGCGCAATATCTTAATAAGGAAGAAAACATATGGACGTAACGGTATATCCTTGCGAACTGAGAGGCAGCATAACGGCTCCCCCCTCCAAGAGCGCGGCGCACCGCGCCGTAATCGCGGCGGCGCTGGCGGAAGGAAACAGCGTCATACGGGGCGCCGATCTTTCGAGCGATATAAATGCCACCATCAAAGCGTGTGAGGCGCTCGGGTGCGGTATCAGCATTGAGCCATCAGAAAGATACAACACGCTTTACATTAAGGGCGGGCTTAAGGAAACCGCACGCGCTCGTATAGACTGCGCCGAGTCGGGCTCTACGCTGCGTTTCATGATACCCATAGCCTGCACACTCGGTGGCGAGAAGATATTCGAAGGAAGCGGGCGGCTCCCTTATCGACCTATTGACGAGTATATAAGAATATTTGATAAGCAGCGAATCAAATATAAAAAACCAGGCGATAAAAACCTCCCGCTTATAGTCGAGGGTAAGCTCTCCTACGGTGAATACGCTATAGACGGTAATGTCAGTTCACAGTACATAACGGGTCTGCTGCTGGCGCTTCCTCTGCTTGACGGAAGCTCAAAGATAACGGTCAGCGGAACGCTCGAGTCTAAGGGCTACGTGGATATGACGCTCGACACGCTTTCAAAGTCCGGCGTCAGTATAAAGCAGAAGGACAATTGCTTTTTTATAGACGGAAATCAGCGCTACTCGCCGCGAAGCGTTACGGTCGAGGGCGATTACTCGCAGGCCGCGTTCTTCATAGCGGGAGCGGCGCTCGCGGGAGATACCACGATAGACGGGCTTGACCCCTGCTCGCTGCAGCCTGACAGAGCAATCGTAGACATCATGCGAAGGATGGGCGCGGATATCACACAAACGGGAAACTTGCTGACCGTAAGACAATCGAAGCTTCGCGGTATCGACGTAGACGTGTCGCAGTGCCCCGACCTCGTGCCGCCTATAGCTGCCGCCGCAGCGATGGCCGAAGGCACGACGCGTATAACAGGGGCGGCAAGGCTTCGGATAAAGGAATCGGACAGGCTGCGCTCGATGAGCGCCAACCTAAACAGCATCGGTATCGAGACGGAGGAGCTTGACGACGCGCTTATCATCCATGGCGGCAGAGTTCGTGAAGGAACAGTCGACTCGTTCGGCGACCACCGCATACCAATGGCGTTCGCCATACTCGCGGCCGGTTCCGCCGCTCTGACTATACGCGGCGCGCAGTGCGTGTCAAAGTCGTACCCCTCGTTTTTTGAGGACTTAAAATCGTTGGGAGGCAGCGTGATATGAGTATCTGGGGCAGGAACATCACAGTCGATATATTCGGGGAATCTCACGGACGTGCTATAGGCGTCATTATAAGCGGGCTTAAGCCGGGGCTCAGGCTCGATATGGATAAGATACAGTCGTTTTTGGACAGAAGGAAGGCGGGCGGCGAGGCGTGGTCCACAAAGCGCGGTGAAGACGATATCTTTGAAATCTTAAGCGGCGTTTTTGACGGGCGGACAACAGGCGCCCCGCTGTGCGCTGTATGCGAAAACAAGGGCGCGCGCGCTAAGGACTACCCTGCGGGGCTCAACCGCCCCGGGCACGCCGACTACACCGCGGCAGTACGCTACGGAGGCTTCAACGACCCGCGCGGAGGCGGAGCGTTTTCGGGCAGGCTCACAGCGCCTCTCGTGTTCGCAGGAGCCGTCGCTCAGCAGGCGCTGGGCGAGCGCGGAATATACGCCGCGACGCATATAAAGAGCATAGCGGGCATAGAAGACAATCCGTTCGGCGATACGCAAATAACCAGCGAAACGGCAGAGGCGCTTTGCGCGTCACGCTTTCCGCTTCTCGACGAATCGAAACGGGATGAGATGATAAGGCTGATAGCAAACGCCGCGTCGGAAGGTGACTCGGTGGGCGGCGTAATAGAATGCGCCGTGTGCGGCGTACCGGCCGGGGCTGGCTCGGAGTATTTCGGAAGCGTTGAGAGCGCTCTGTCATCGCTGCTGTTCGCGATACCCGCCGTAAAGGGAGTATCGTTCGGCGCGGGCTTCTCGCTTGCGGGTATGAAAGGCAGCGAAGCCAATGATGCATACTCCCTTGAAGACGGCAGCATAACGGCGCTTTCGAACAACAACGGAGGCATACTCGGAGGGATAACGAACGGCATGCCTGTGATATTCAATGTGGCGATAAAGCCTACTCCGTCTATTTCAAAGCCTCAAAAGACTGTAAATCTGGAGACAAAGAGCGAAGAGACCATAGAGATAACGGGAAGGCACGACCCTTGCATCGTGCCGCGCGCGTTGCCGGTCGTGGAATCGGCGGCATATCTCGCGATACTGGATATAATGTCTGAAAGGGGCTTTTGATGAGCTACGAACAGGAGATAGCGAAACTGCGCAATCGTATAGACGGCATAGACGAAAAGATGACGGCGCTGTTTGAGCAAAGGATGGACGCCGTGAAGGAAGTCGCGGCGCTTAAGCAGCAGCACGATAAGCCGGTCATGGACGCGGGCCGCGAACAGGCCGTTATAGACAAGGCGCTAGGGCGCCTTAAAAACAAGGGCTACGAGGCGGAGACAGCGAGCTTTTACCGCGCTCTGATAGATATAAGCAAAAAGAGCGAGCAAAAGCACATGGCTGCTCCCGAGCCTTCCCCTCTCCCTGAGGGAGCGCGCGTCGGGTATCTGGGCATACCCGGCTCGTATTCGCATACCGCAGCGGAGGAAGCGTTCGCGGGCGCGGAACTTGTCAGCTTCAATACGTTCGAGTCGATATTCGAGGGCCTCAAAAATGACGCTGTGAGCCTTGCGATAGTTCCTGCCGAGAACACAGAGACGGGAAGCATAACTGCTGTGGTAGACCTGCTCGCAAGATACGGGTTTTATATAGTAGCCGAAAAGCTGCTCCGTGTGTCGCACAGCCTGCTCGGCGTTAAGGGCGCGAAGCCAGACGACATAAGGATCATATATTCTCACCCCGAGCCGTTCGGGCAGTGCAGCTCGTTCCTCTCGGCACGCCCTCTTATTGAGACACGCCCCGCGCTCAGCACGGCGCAGGCAGCGGATATGGTGGCTCGGGCAGGCGACAGCGCCGCGGCGTGTATAGCGTCCTCACGGGCGGCCGAGATCTACGGCCTTGATATAATTGAGGACGGAATACAGAACAGCGGCAGCAACTGCACGAGATTCGTCGTTATCGCAAAACGTCCGGTAACGGGCATGGGGTGCAACAAGACCAGCATAGTATTCATGGTCGAGCACCGTCCGGGCTCGCTGTTCGAGATACTCAAGCTGTTCTCGGACGGCGGCGTGAACATACTGAAGCTCGAATCTCGGCCTTTGCGCGACAGGCCGTTCGAGTATATGTTCCATCTTGATTTTGAGGGGAGCCTCTCTGATGAAAACGTGGCGGCTACAATCGAGCGGGTAAAAAATACGGCGGCAGACTACATATTCCTCGGCTGTTACAGGCGCGAGGCGGCGCTGTGAAGGCGGGGCTTATAGGCGAAAAGCTCTCGCACAGCCTTTCACCCGAGATACACAGCAAGTTTTACAGGCTTACCGGATTGCCGGGAAGCTATTCGCTTTTTGAAACATCAGAGGATTCTCTCGGGGCGTTCCTTGACAGGCTTGCCGCGCAAGGGTACGCGGGCGTAAACGTGACTATACCCTACAAGACCGTGATAATGAAGCACCTCGACAGTCTGTCCGTCGAGGCCGAGGCCATTGGCGCGGTCAACACGGTGCATTTCAGGGGCAGAGAAAAATGCGGCCACAACACGGATTATTATGGGCTTAAAGTCTTGCTCGAATCGGAAGGTATAGACGTCAAAGGCTTATCGGTCGTCATACTCGGCACGGGAGGCGCGGCAAGATGCGCGCTGAAGCTTGCCCATGACATGGGCGCGGCAAGTGTAACGGCCGTCAGCCGGAGCCCCGAAAACGCGGACGGATTATTTGGAGCAATGAGCTACGACATGCTAAATTCTCTTCTCCATATAGGCGTGCTTATAAACACTACTCCTATCGGCATGGCGCCTGATGTTGATGGATGCCCCGTGCCGCAAGCGGTCATAGAAAAGTGCGGCTGCGTTGTCGACCTTATCTACAACCCCGCGGAGACTGTGCTGTTAAAGATAGCGAGGTCGCTCGGCATAAAAGCCGTTAACGGGCTGTTGATGCTGTGCGCTCAGGCCGTAAAGGCGCAGGAGATATGGACCGGACTCGGGTTCGGCGGCGACATATACAGCGGCGTTTACGAGTATATGAAGACAAAGGTCTATAAAACAAATATAGTACTTATCGGCATGCCGGGCAGCGGCAAGACGACCGTGGGCAGGCTGCTCGCCGAGCGCCTTGGCATGGATTTTGCGGACACCGACGCAATGGTGGAAGAAGCGCACGGCAAGATACCCGATATATTCCGAGCCGAGGGCGAAGCCGCTTTTCGCAAATACGAAAGCGAAGCGGCGAAAAAGGCGGCTGCAATGTCACGCGCGGTCATATCTACTGGCGGAGGTATTATAATGAATGAAAGCAACATGAACTCGCTTCGCGAAACGGGACGGGTGGTGTTTCTCGACAGAGCGCTCGAACAGCTACTATCCGATACGGATACATCGGGAAGGCCGCTGCTCACGGACGGCAAAGAGTCCATTGAAAAGCTTTACCGCGAGAGGCATTCGCTGTATCATAAATATGCCGACATAATACCCGAAACCGGCAATGACGCGCGAAGCTGCGCCGAGGATATAATAAGAAAGCTGGAGGAAACGCTATGAAGATACTCGTTGTAAACGGCCCTAACATAAACATGCTGGGCATAAGGGAGCCGGACGTATACGGCAAAAGCGATTACCCGGCGCTGCTCGAATCTCTCGACGGGCTCGCCCGCAGTCTTAATATAACTATAGATTGTTATCAGTCGAACACCGAAGGAGAGATCGTCGGCAAAATACAGCAGGCAAGAGGCGTGTACGACGGCATCGTGATAAACCCCGCCGCTTACACACACTACAGCATAGCGATTCTCGACGCCCTTAAGGCAGCGGCTGTTCCCGCCGTAGAAGTGCACCTTTCCAACATAGCCGGCAGAGAGGAATACCGCCACACGTCGGTCACGGCTGCGGGGTGTATAGGCCAGATATCAGGGCTCGGCTTTGATTCGTACCTACTCGCGGTGGAAGGCCTTTTGAGATACCTGAAAAACAAAAAGTGAAGCATAAAGGGAGGGCACAGAGGCCCTCCCCTACATTTCTACCTGAATAAAAGTCATTATTTCTTAAAGATATTCACGTTGCCCGAGCTTACAGATACCTTGACCGTTTCACCGCCGCCGTTGCAGTCGCCCTTGAGTGAACCGCGCGAGAGCCCTCCGCTTATTAGTATGTCGAAGTCCGCGATGATATTGCCCGACGATGTGCGCGCGTCGAGCGTAAACGACGCGTCCTTATCGAGGCGCAGATTGGCGTTTCCGCTCGAAAGCGTTACGTCTATCCCGGAAACCTTTTTGCCCGCAGCGTCTATACTCACGTTACCCGACGAATGCCAGACCTCGACAGGCCCCTGCGCGTTCAACACATCGATATTGCCTGAGGAATGCCTCACCGAAAGCGCTCCCACTATGTTTTCAAGCTGTATGTTACCCGACTGGGAGTCTACGCGTATGCTGCCAAAATCAGCGCCGTTAACGGTCGTATTGCCCGACGACAGGCTTACTCTGAGCTCGCCGCCCGAGCAGCCCGTTACGTCTATGCTGCCGCTCGAGTTCGATACGTTCATGTCTCTGACGCGTATGCCCTTAACGTCTACGCGTCCCGACGAATTCCTGACGGTAAGGCCGGCCGCGATGTCGCCCGGCAGACGCACGGTCAGCGTCATTCTGTTGTTGGATACGGAAGGCAGGTTGCCCGGCTCAAACCTCACGCTGAGCTTTCCGCCGTCTTTCTCGACGAAGAGATATTGGTCGCTTTTCTTGCTGACGGTGAGATAGCCTTTAAGCGTAACGCCCGGCTCGCCTTCCTCTACAATAACTTTTCCTATCGGCGCCCATACTGACACTTCGCTGACGCCCTCGAGGCTAAGCCCTGCGCTCTCGTCGATATCCACACGGGTTCCCCCGAAGGCGAACCAGCCGCCAAAGCCTTCGGTAGCGAGCGAGATCGCCGCCACTCCTCCGATAAATACTATACATACCACTAAAACTATGATTACCGCAGTTTTGTTCATATGTCCCTCCTGTAAAATTTAAAATTTATTGTTTTGCGCCGCAGTACGGGCAGTAGGGAAAGCTCTTGTCGACGCTTTTGCCGCAGCGGGGACATTCGTATGCGCTCCCACCGCCCGGCGGTGGCGCTTCGAAACCGCCAAAGCCTCCCGATACCTTCTTAAGGCGCGAAAAATCTATGTCATCAGCAGTTTTAAGCTGCTTCGCGTAATCCTCCGGAGCCGCATACAGCGCTCCGCAGCACCTGAGCTTTACATAATAACGCCTGTTCCACCGAAAAGTAGGTATGAAGAATATGTGAAAGTACGTATAGCTCATAAAAAGCACCGCCTTTGTCAGCCGCCCGCAGCACGGGCAGACGACACCGGTAAAGCTCTTTATCTCTTTGTCGTTGCTCTCTATCCCGAATATACCTATAAAAAACATGGGGCACCTTACCTTTATTCCCCCATTATATATCGCTTTTCTCAGACTTTAAAGGCGTAATCAGATTTTGTATTTCTCAGCACAGAACTTATCCTGACAGCGATTGCCTCACTGAAACCCGTAACTTCAGGCAAAAGGCTCGGGGCGGTTCCTGCTAAGAGCCGCCCCGGCTTATAAAACCTTGACCGCGCTATTTGCCTATGATGCTTATGTCGCCCGACGTTACCGTGACCGTTACCGCGGGGCCTCCGCCGTTGACTGTGCCCGAAAGCTGTTTCTGTATGAACGAGCCCGAGAGTTTTCCGGAAACGGCTATATCAAGATCGCTTGTAAGATTGCCCGAAGTCGTCCTGGCCTCAAGGTTAAACGCGGCCGTTCTCGGAACATACAGGCGTATATTGCCGCTCGTGAGTCCTGCCGTGACCGGATGCATCTCACCGTCCGCCATGGCTATAGAAATGTCGCCCGAGGTGCACCCGATATCGAGGGCTCCCTTTGCTCCTTCAATATTTATCTGGCCCGAGGTGCTGCGAACGCGGATTGAGCCCGTCGTGCCGCTTATCCTCGTATCGCCAGACATCGAAACGATATTTGAGCTTTCAAAATCGCAGGCTGATATAATGGTGTTTCCGGAAGCCGCGCCGCAATCGAACATCTTTGCAGAGCAATTTTCTATCTTTACGTCACCGCTCGTCCTTGATACCGTGAGATTGTTGAAGCGCATACCTGCTGTGTCAATGTCGCCAGATTTGCAGTCTACTGACAGATCGAGCATATTGTCGCTCGGCATATACACCGTAAGATTGAAGCCGGTAAATATGTTCAGGAACGAGCCTTTATAATCGACTTTGATATAAACGGTGCCGTCGCGCTTTTCCACCTGCAGGTATTCCCGCTGAGGGTTCGGCGCTACGACGACGCCTTCTAGCCTGACTCCCGGCTTGTCGGACTCTACTATATGGACATCTGCCGACGTGCAGTTTATCTCAACAGCGTTTATGCCCGAGAGGTCGAAATCCGCGCTTTCCTTTACCTCGAATCTGCCGCCGCCGAATATATTGCCAAACTCGTTTACGTTATTGCCTGTATTAAAGTATACTGCCAGCGTTATTCCCATGCCTATAAGACTGACGAACAATATGCAGCTGAATACGATAATTATTTTTTTCGTGCTACTCATTGCTGATACCTCCTTTAAATCCTCTTCTCGTCATGTTCAAAAACCGCATGTTGCCTTTTCCGAAAAGGCCCGCGAGTTTCATGACGCCTATGAACCCCAGAACGCACATCGACGCGAGAGCCACGCTCGCGAATATCCCGAAGAAACCCGCTGTCGCCCCCATCGCGCCCAGCCATACTATCGACGCCACGAACGCGGCTATTGCCCCCAGCCCCGCCGAGCATACCGCTATATACAGCGCCGCTATGGCGATATATCCTACGGCGACCACGCAGACCGCGTAAAAGAAATTTGCTATCCCAAGCCCCGCCGAGGCCATCACGGCCCGCCCCATGCTCTTGAAGGATTTCTGGCGGTTCGCTTCCTCTATCATCTTTTGCGAATAGTATTCCTTCGCAATCTTCTTAGGGTCCCCAAGGCGGGCGCAGATCGCTTCTTCGCTTGACCCTTCGCCTGCCGCGCACGAGAAGTACTCACCAAAATCGGCCATTATCTCGTCGTGTTCTTCCCGGGTCATCTTTTTAAGACTCCCGGAAAGCTGCTTCAAGAATTCGTTCTTATTCACAAGCGTTCCCTCCTAACAGTGAATTTACCCCTTTGATAAATTCGTTCCATTCGTTAAAAAACCTTTCTCTTGTCTCCTCGCCTTTTACCGTCAGCCTGTAATACTTCCTCGGCGGCCCTCCGCTCGATTCCTCAAGATACGTTTCCACATAGCCCTCGCTCTTAAGCCTCTTTAAAAGCGGATAAATGGTGCCTTCCGAGATCTCTATGTTTCTCGAAATCTCCGCTATCAGTTCGTATCCGTACTTGTCGCCGCTTTTGAGCAGAGACAGCACGCAAAGCTCGAGTACGCCTTTTTTCAGCTGAGTGTTCAACATGCGATTCACCTCCTATACTATGATGACAGATACACTATAGCACATGGTATCTTACATTGCAAGGTACTTTGCAAAATTTTTTAGATTTTTGTTTTTAAGTGATTTTGTTTGGCTGGTGGTTTCCTATTGAGTAAGACGTTGTTTATTCAAGTTGATTATTATGTTGCCCGGATTAATTAAGAGAGTACACGCCAATGCTGGGAACTGAAACAATAACAACGTAAACTTAATATCCATAGGTTCAAACCCATAACTAATAACCTCATGATGCTACCTCATTTCGGCAATCTTCAACATAATATAACACTATATCCAATAATGTGATATTATTATAGTGATATGAGAAAACGTATTTATGAAATAATTGAAAGGGCAGCTACAGCCGATATTCCAAGCAAGATTTATGATATCTTTATGCTGCTTACTATTTTCACAAGTCTGCTGCCTCTTATTTTCAAAGACCAAACAGAGTTTCTAAATATTGTTGATTACACTTGTGTTTCGATATTTATTATTGATTATATCCTAAGATGGATGACGGCTGATATTCGCTCAAAGTCAAAATATGCATTTATCAAGTATCCGATAACTCCATTTGCTATAGTTGATCTACTTGCAATACTGCCAACTTTTAACATTATTAGTCAAGTGTTCAGAGTAGTTAAGCTGCTTAGAGTATTTAAGGTAATAAGAATATTTAAAGCACTAAGATATTCGGATAACTTTATAATAATCGGTAAAGTAATAAGAAAGAACTCTTCAATATTATTATCGTTATTAGTGTGTGCAATATCTTATATTATTGTTTCTGCGTTATTAATGTTTTCTATCGAGCCAGAAAGTTTTAATGATTTTTTTGATGCTATTTATTGGGCAACCACTGCTTTAACAACAGTAGGATATGGAGATATATATCCTGTAACAAGCGGTGGCAAGATAATTAGTATTTTCTCTTCTCTTTTTGGTATCGCTATGGTTGCATTACCTGCCGGGGTTATTACTGCCGGGTTTTTGAGTGAAAAGAATAAGGATAATCAAAATAGCCTATAGAACCTATATGTTTTGGTTTCCATATAAATATATCCACCTTGACTATAAACCCTCGTTACAACCTTGCTCCCACTAAACTTACCCATTAACTTTTCCTCCTATGTTTTTTTATATGGGCTAACGCCCAAATGCTTAAAAGACGCTGCTGCCCTTTAATAAACATAGGTTCGATTGTTTGTCCTCAGCTACAGTAATATTATAGCATTATTAATATACATTTTAACAAAATGTGATATAATGTGCATAATTGTTTTGGAGAATATTAATTGACATCCCCTATTGAATAGGGTATGATTTAGGTGAGATAATTGACAAGAGAATTTATACGAATGCCGGAATTCGAAAGAGGATGGGAATCGGCAGGATTAACTGAAAATGATATTATTGATTTGGAATTTGCTTTATGCCAAAACCCTTCGTTGGGTGATTTGGTTCAAGGAACTGGAGGACTTCGGAAAATTAGATGGGCAGCAAAAAGTAAAGGCAAACGTGGCGGAGCCAGAGTAGTATATGTTGATTTTGTCTACTTTGAGAAAATATATCTTGTATCAGCATATACTAAAGGAGATAAAGATAATCTAGATAAAAGTGAGTGCAATGAGATTAAGAAATTAATTTCTAAACTTGAGAATTCTTTAAGGGGAAAGGAGGAACGAAAATGAATGCTTATAAGAGTATTATAAAAGGATTAAATGAAGCTATCGATTATGAGAATGGGAAACTAACAGAAGTTAAAGTTGACCGGATACACGTTTCTCAAATTCCTGAATTTAAAGGCGATAGAATAAAAATGATACGGCAAAAACAGAGAATGACACAGCGAGTTTTTTCGGGCGTGTTAGGTGTTTCTACAAAAACTGTTGAGGCATGGGAATCTGGCAAAAACATTCCGAGTGGGCCAGCCCAAAGGATGCTGGAATTAATGGATAAGGATGATAGCATTTTAGAAAAATATGCAATTCTAACTCGTAAATAATAAAAGAGCACCTTCGAGGTGTTCTTTTTAGTTGGTGTTGCTTGTTAAAACCTTAAACATCACCAATCTAATCGCTCACGTTATGCGACAAGATTAAACCAATTAACCATAGTGTCCTCAAAAGCCTTAGCATCAAGGAACTTAAATCGTGCAAGGTAATTAACCAATACCCAGCTTGAAACTTTTTCAATGTTTAATAGTGCCGCTTATACCCCTACTACAATTCCGTCTGCTGCATATTTTTAAGGGTGCTCTTCGCCGTCTGCACGTCCTTGTCGGAGGCGTCTTTGGGGGTGTAGTAGCCCTTCTGCCTCATCTGGTCGAACACCTGATACTCGTCCTGGCACGTCTGTCCGAACTGGCTCATCAATACCTTTCTCAGCGAAGGGCACGAAGCCTCCTGTATATACATTGCGTAAGATGATATCATCTGCTTTTCCTGGTTTAAAAGATCCGTTAAAAGATCCTGCTCGGTCATGTCCGGCATGGTTTCCTCCTTATTTGTGCGATTCGAGATAGTTCATCAGCCCCTCAAAGTTGCCGCGGTGGTGGTTTGAAAGCTGCTGCGCGCACGACTTAAGTGCGGGGTCTTGAAAGTACGACGCGTAAAGCTCACTCTTCTTCGCGCACAGCAATTCGTGCTTTGCCTGGTCTTCCACCATCATGAGATTCTTCGATTCTATCTCAGGCTTGACGCCCGTATTGTTGAACATAAACAGCCTCCCGATTTTAGATCACTCCGATTACCGTTATTTTTTCCGGCTGCGCGTCAAAATATCCGCTTTATGTTTACGCCAAAGTCATATATAATCAAAAGATGGAAAACATTCTCGTAACGGAGGTCGAGCCTCAGCAAAAGAAGAAGGATCGCTATAACATATACGTGGGCGGAGAGTATTACGCGTCGCTCGGGGCGGAGGCCTGCGCGGTGTTCGGGGTTCAAAGCGGCGGGGAGATAAGCGAGGAAAAGCTAAAGGAAGCAATAGCCAGCGACAACGAACGGTACGCTTTCGATTCGGCAGTCGCTATACTCGCGCGCGGAATGCGCACCCGCAAAGAAATCGAAACAAGGCTCCTGGAGAAAAATATAGACGCGGACGCGATAGACGCTGCCATAGCCAAGCTCGAGGGATATGGCTATATAAACGACGCAAAGTACGCTGAAGAGTTCGTGCAAAGCGCCATTCGCTCAGGCAAGCCCCGCCGGGCCGCGGAGTACGCCCTTCGCGAAAAGGGAATAGAGCGCATCGTCATAGAAAACGCTCTTGCCGTATACACGCGCGAGGTCGAGGAAGAAACGGCAAAAAAAACTGTCGAGACACTGCTGCGAAGCGGCAAGGACAAAAAGCAGATTTGGGCGGCGCTCGCGAGGCGCGGGTTCGATTACGATATAATAGGCTCCTGCCTGTCGGAGGAAGATATTTGAGACATGAAGTGTTAAAGCGTCTGAAAGACGCCGGAGGTTTTGTCTCGGGCGAGAAGCTCGGTGACGGCGTAACGCGCGCCGCTCTGTGGAAGCATATAAAGGCGATGAAAGCGGACGGCGCGGACATAGAAAGCATAACGGGCAGAGGCTACCGGCTCGTCTCCCCTCCCGACGTCCCACGGGCAGAGTATGTGAGCGCGTATACTACGGCGGACGCCAAAGTATTTTATAAGGACGTCACGACGTCCACAAACGACGACGCGAAACAGGCGGGACGCGACGGGCAGGACAGAGCTGTATTTATTGCTGGCAGGCAGGAATCGGGGCGGGGTAGAAAAGGCCGGGTATGGTCCTCCCCCACGGGCGGGCTGTATATTACGTTCCTCGTGCGCCCCGACATAGAGGCCGAGAAGGCGGTCGGTATAACGCTGATGGCGGCTGTCGCGCTCTGTGAAGCCGTCGAAAAAACGGCGGGAGTGTCGCCCAAGATAAAATGGCCCAACGACGCGCTTGTGAACGGCAAAAAGCTCTCGGGCATACTCACGGAGAGCATGATGAGCATGGACGGTGTTGAGTACGCCGTATGCGGCATAGGCACAAACACAGGAACTAATTTTGTGGGCGAGCTTGCCGAAAAGGCATGCTCCATAAA
The DNA here is from genome assembly GCA_023410475.1 of Bacillota bacterium. Lineage (GTDB taxonomy): Bacteria > Bacillota > Clostridia > Christensenellales > SZUA-584 > DTFZ01. The sequence goes on from JAEYPS010000039.1 coordinate 16,682, forward strand.
TGTGAATAAGACGCTGCTGGCGGCGGCGCTGACAGACTCGTTCTTTGACGGGTATGATAAATTTCTGAGCGGAGGGTTTGCCTCGTTCATGCACAAGTTCCGTGAAAGGAACGCGCTCTCGGGTGAGGTTACGGTAACATCGGCGGGAGGAAGCGAGACGGGAGAGTTTTCGGGGTTTGACGACTCAGGAGCGCTGCTGCTGCGTCGCGAAGGCGAAGTAAAGCGCTATGTGGCGGGCGAGGTCACGCTTCGGGGAGGAGGCATATATGCATAGCGGATGCATAACGGATATAAGCGGTGTAACGGCCGGACACTGGACGGACAGAGAGAACATGACGGGCTGCACCGTCGTCGTTATTGAGGGCGGCGCGGTGTGCGGCGTGGACGTGCGCGGCAGCGCTCCGGGCACGCGTGAGACGGATCTTCTGCGTCCCATGAACACCGTTCAGAAGGCAAACGCCTTGCTGCTTTCGGGCGGCAGCGCGTTCGGGCTTGCGGCAGCGGGCGGTGTCATGCGCTGGCTCGAGCAGCGGGGAGAAGGCTTCGACACGGGCTTTGCAAAAGTGCCTATAGTCCCCGCGGCGGTGCTGTATGACCTCGGCGTCGGCAGCCCGGCTGTGAGGCCGGACGAGGACGAGGGATACGCAGCTTGCGAGGCGGCGGGCATAGAGCCGCTCGCTCAGGGGCGCTTCGGCGCGGGAACGGGAGCGACGGTCGGCAAGGCGGCGGGAATGCAGTACGCCTCGGCAGGCGGCTTCGGAGCAGCGTCTGTAAATATTGGGGACGTTATAGTCGCCGCATGCTTCGCTGTCAATGCGTTCGGAGACATATACGACCATAACACGGGAAAGAAAATAGCGGGCATGAAGGAAACATCGGTTTATGACGCCCTGCTTGAGGGCGGCTCTCCGGACGTTTCGGGAATGAACACCACCATAGGGATAATCGGGACGAACGCGGCGCTTACAAAAGAGCAGGCGTGCAAGCTCGCATCGTCCGGCCAGGACGGCATAGCGATGTGCGTGAGGCCCGCCCACACCATGTTTGACGGAGATTCGGTGTTCGCGTTCGGCACGGGCGAGATGCAGTGCGGCATATCTGCTCTGCTCGCGGCGGCGGCTGAGGTATCGGCAAGGGCGATAATAAACGCGGTGAGCGCCGTATGATACTCGGAACGGGGCTCGACATTGTGCAGGTCACGCGAATAGAGAAGGCGGCGCGGAACAAACTGTTCTATACGAAGAATTTTACGCCCGGCGAGATAAAGCTTTTTGAGTCTCGCCCCAACGCGGCGGAAACGGCCGCGGGCAACTTCGCCGTAAAGGAAGCGGTATTAAAATGCCTCGGCTGCGGCATATTCGACATGCCGCTTTGCGACATAGAGGTGCTGCGCGAGGATACGGGCAGGCCGTATGTGAACCTGACCGGCAAGGCAAGGGAAAAAGCCGACGAGTTGGGCATAAAGAGGATGCATATTTCAATATCGCACACCGGAGGGTTTGCCGCCGGTCAGGCGGTCGCGGAAGGAGAATAATATGATACCCGTTGTAACAAAACAGGCCATGCGAGACATAGACGCGTATATGATAAGCGAGATGCGTATACCCTCCCCTACGCTCATGGAAAACGCCGCTTTCGGCATAACGGAGGCGGTAACGGACAGATTCGGGACCGAAACGCCTGTCGTTGCCGTATGCGGCACGGGCAATAACGGAGGCGACGGGTTGGCCGCCGCTCGGCAGCTTGAGGCAAAGGGTTACAACGTGACCGTACTGCTTATAGGCAGGGCGCAGGACCTCAGCGAGGACGCGCTTTTAAACGCAGGATTTTTCAGCAACAAGCTGAGAGAGATAACGGACGGCGCCGACGCGAGAGAGCATCTTAGCGGCCTTGGCGGCTGCGCTGTGATAGACGTGCTGTTCGGCACAGGGCTGTCCCGAGAGATAACCGGGCTGTTCGCGGAAGTTATATCGCTTATAAACAGCAGCGGCGCTTATATAATATCGTGCGACATACCTTCGGGCATAGACGCAGACACGGGCGCTGTGCTCGGGGCGGCTGTTAGAGCGAACGAGACGGTGACGTTCCAGTACCCTAAGCGCGGGCACTATCTTTTCCCCGGCAGGGAACACACGGGAAAGCTAACTATAAAAGAGATAGGAGTCGTGTCCGGCATAGGCACCGGCAATACGCGCGTCGTTACCGAATCGCTAAGGCTCGAGAAGCGCAAGGCTGATACGCACAAGGGCAGCTACGGCAGGCTCGCGTGTATCGCGGGCAGTCAGGGCTTCGCGGGAGCGGCGGTGATGTGCGTAAAAGCCGCTCTGCGCGCGGGCGCGGGGCTCGTGACCGCGGGCGTTCCCGAGAGCCTTCAGCAGATTATTAGCATAACCTCGCCCGAGGCGATGACGTTCGCGCTTGCGGAAAGTGAGGGCGCGCTTGCCGAGAACTGCGCGGAAGGTTTGAACGCGCTGCTGGTTGACAAGACCGCTCTTGCGGCGGGCCCAGGGATAGGAACGGGCGTGGGCGCGAAGATGGCCGTTTATCATATGATGCGCAACTACAATATAAGAAAGGTGTTCGACGCTGACGCGCTTAACGCCATAGCGGAAGAGCCCGAGATACTCATAGCGAAGGTCGGCGACGTTCTGCTGACGCCGCACCCCGGCGAGTTTTCAAGACTCAGCGGCTTAAGGCTTGACGACATACTCGGCGACCCGGTAACGGCGGCCGAGCGGTTCGCGGCAAAGCACCGGGTTACGCTGCTGCTGAAAGGCGCGACGACGATAGTTACAAACGGTGCCAAGACGGCGCTTATCCCCTTCGGCTCGCCCGGAATGGCAAAGGGAGGCAGCGGAGACGTGCTGACGGGAGTCATAGCGTCGCTGATGTGCGGAGGCAGGCAGGGAGGAATGGACTCGTTCCCGGCTGCTCTGTACGGGGCTTACATATGCGGCAAGGCCGGAGAAGCGGCGGCTGCTAGCCTCGGCGAATACTCGATGACGGCAATGGATACTCTTACGCATGTGCCGGAAGTGATGAAGGGGATGAGCGGCTGAGCAGGCCGCTTTATTCTTAATTAATCCATTCCAATGTTTACTTATATATAACTCCTTATAATATAAGTTGTAATAATACATTTCATTTCAGGAGGCTCAAATGAAATATGCTGTATATATTTTGACTGCCTTACTTGCTGTGATAGTTATTGTATTTATATTGCTGAACATGATCGAATATATCGACAGTGCATATGATGCTTTCAATAGCCCGTCTTTTTGGTACCCATTTTTAATAAATATATATGATATCGCGGTTTTAGTTACGTATGGAGTATTATCGCTGATTCAGCTAAAAAAGTCTACGCCCCGGCTTATACTCATATTCAGTGGATATATATTCTTCAATAATATAGGATTTGCTTTTCAATTCAGGTCGTGGTTCCTTCTTTGTATAATCGCAGGATTGCTATCTGCTGCTTACGAATTTATAAAACACGGCAGGCAGGTAAAAAAAGCGCCCTGTCAATACGAAAGGTATAGAGGGTTATTGATTGCCGCGGGAGTGCTTGCCTTTATTAACGTTGCATATGGTGTTTTAAGAATCATACCAGACTATAATATAATCTTCCATGGCATACTCTTGATCTTTTGTTATTCGATCGTAGTCGGCTTTATCACCAGCATCTGTATCTGTATTTTCTGTTTCATACGACATAGACGAACCAGCATCCTTTACCGTATGTTTTTTATCGGGCCATATGTCATAGGTGCTGTATTTATTCCCTCAAATATTGTTTATAATCTTGTTTTGTCTGAATCATCAGATAATTTTACTACATCGGATCCAATTGGTATTATTATATCCCTCATGCTCACCATACTTATACTCATCCACACGCTAAAGACAAGGCATGACAGCATTTTACCGCAGGGAGCGGCTGGTCCCCCGCAGCAGGAAGAAATGCCCGCTGTATGAAACAAGATATGATAAAGGAGCGCTCACCGCTCCGTTTTTGTACTTATGCTTTAGCCCTCCGGCTTCTCCGGCAGTATCACTCCGAAGAAATACTGTGAATATGTTGTCATATAGTCTTTCGGAAAAGTCACTTCAAATTCCACTATATATTTACCCGGCCATTCTGCCAACCAGAATATTCCTTCTCTATATGACCTTGATGAAACGTATAAAAAAGTAGGTACCTCGTTGAAGCTCATATCGTAGACGATATAATTTCCTTCCGCCTCTTTGCCGTTTATCAAAGGAATAAAAGGCACATATGTATTTTGGTCTATTTCTATCGGAAGGTACTGAATGCTTTTCGCCGCCTGCCTTGGAGTTAAACGTTTTGAGTCGTCGAAATAACTTAAATAACTAGACTGAGTACAAAAAACGTGTCCTTCCACATCAATAGAATTCTCCCCAGAAACCACAGTCAACGTATCTATGTGTGATTCATCAAAAAAGTTTTCTATAGGGTTACCCCAAATCAGGCCGCTATATGGAGCTGTTAATTCAAGCTCCTGATCCGCTTCCGGCAGCTCTCCCCCATACCTCTCTATCCTGTATATGCTCCACAAATAGCGCTGGCCGGACTCGCCCGAACTTAATCTGGCGAGCCACACCTCATCGTCCATAAGGTACAGCTCATAGCCGGGAGAATAATCGGACGGCTCGCAAAGAGTATACTTATACCTTTGCTTATAACTCGATATATCAGGCCGTTCAAACTCCATCATAAACATAGAGCAGAAATCCTGCTCATTTACTTCCGAAAGATCATACCCTATCTGTGTTGTCCTCTGCGTTCCCGCCGCATCGGTTATTGTGAGCGTGTTTTCAGTCAGCGTATAATACTCGACGTACCCTTCGAGAGCGAGAATCGAGGAGAGCAGGTTCATATATATCTGCTCCTTAAATATATAATCGCCGTACGTCTCATCCTCAGACTTTACGCCTCCGCCCGCCCGGTTTACGGCCGGTATTACGGCGAAGAATATAACCATAACGGCTGCCGCGAGCGCTGTGCCCGCTGCAATCCACAGCCACGGCTTTTTGTATACGGCTTTGCATTCTTCCATGGCTCAACCCTCCCTGTGCCTGTCTATTAGCTCTTTCAGTTCACGCGCTTCCTCTTCCGAGAGCCTTTTGCCCGAAAGAAACGACGATACAAACAGCGGCAAAGAGCCGCCGAACACCCTGTCCGTCACCTCAAGGCTCTCATTCTTTTGCGCTTCTCCGCGCTTTATCAGCGACGTTACCGTTGCCGCGTCGTTGCGCGTCACGCCTTTATCGCACAGCTTTTTCAATATGGTGTATGTCGTCGTGCGCTTCCAGCCGAGCTTTTGTTCGCACAGCCTGCAAAGCTCAGGCGACTCTACAGGCTCGCTGTCCCAGATAATATCCGCCAGCCGGTATTCGGCGTTCGTCATTTTATAATTTCTGCCCACGTTATCCTCCGGTCTATACTTTTAGACTATGCGCTCAGTCTATAACTTTAGACTAAAAATGTCAAGAACATTTTGTTGATAGGACAATTGATATCTGACGTTAAGTGAAATGAAAACCTCTGTCTTAAACGCTATGCGTAAGTTCCGACCGTGTACTGCGGGGCAGCTTCTTAAAAACTGTATTATATGAATGGTCTATCATCATCATGAGTTCGGCTTCGGGAACCTCACCGTTCAAATGCACCGTGTTGAAATACGGCTGCAATTGGGGCGGACAGTGGTATCCCCTGACGACCGTGCCCGGATACATGCCGCGGAAGAACTCCCCCGCCGCAACGGCGCAGTTCAGCGTTATCTTTCTGTCTTCTCGTTTGGGATAGACCTGAGCAAACAGCCTTTTGCCGACCTTAACGCAGACGGGAGTCTCTCCGAAAGGGAAATCTATATATGCCCCCGGCTTTGAGAGGCAGTAATCCAATATGCCTTTAACCGCTTCATCCTTCATCCGAGTATCCTCTTCGCGTATTCGAGCGCCGTCTTCGTGGCGGCGAGTCCTCCCTGCGACGTCTCGCGCAGCTCGTGAGGCATCATGCGCCCCACCCTCGCCATGGCTCCTACGACCTCGTCGAACGGTATGACGCTCTTTACCCCCGCGAGTGCGAGGTCCGCCGAAAGCATGGCGTTTGCCGCTCCCGACGCGTTTCGCTTGGAGCAGGGCGATTCCACGAGCCCGGCAACCGGGTCGCACACGAGCCCCATCACGTTTTTAAGGGCGATAGCCGCCGCGTGCAGCGCCGTTTCGGGAGAGCCGCCCAGCATCTCGACTATCGCCGCGGCAGCCATTGCCGCCGCCGAGCCGCACTCGGCCTGGCAGCCTCCGTACGCTCCCGACAGCGAAGCTTTCGATTCTATCAGCATGCCGACTCCCGAAGCGGTCAAAAGGCCGTCCATAAGCGCCCGCTCGTGCAGCGAGAAATCCTCGGCGACGCCTATTATCACCGCGGGCAGTATGCCGCTCGATCCGGCCGTAGGCGCGGCGCATATCCTGCCCATCGACGCGTTAACCTCAAGGCACGACATCGCCCGTGACATAGCGAGTATCAGCGCGTTTCCGCATACGGCTTTGCCCTTGATTGCATATTCGGCGAGCTTTTTCGCGTCACCCGTTATAAGCCCGCCGCGCGTTTTAAGGGGCTTTTCTCTCGCCGCCTCGCTGGCTTCTCGCATTACATCTAAGTGTTCCTTTAGTTTGCCCAGAACCTCTTCTTTTGTCGATTCGGTGATGGCGCACTCGCGCTCCAAAACTATGTCGCATATCCTTAAACCCTGCCGCTCCGCCCTGGCGAGCAGCTCTTGCGCGTTTCTGAACATATCTCCTCCAAAAAGCCCCGGCTAATGCCTCGGCACGCTCCTTACGCTGACTATCTCGCTTACCCCGCGTATGCTCTCCACCGCGCCCTGCGGTATGTCCCCGTCGCACTGTATCGTCATAGACGCGAGCTCTCCGCGCGACTGGCGGAACACCTCCATCACTCCTATGTTTACGCCGAACCTCGCGAGTATGCCCGAGACCTCGGCTATCACTCCGCGTTTGTCATACTGTGTTATCACGAGCGCCGGGTATTCTCCGGTCAACAATATCGAATAACCGTCGAACTCGGTTATAACGATATTCCCTCCTCCCACCGACGAGCCCGTCACGGTATGCTCTCCGTCCGGAGTGTCAAAGAATATCTTCACTGTGTTCTCGTGCTCGTCTCCGAGGTCGCCCGTTTCGAACGTTATCTTCTTGCCGGCCTCTTTCGCTATGCGCACCGCTTCGCGCAGCCTCTCGTCGCTCTCGTGTATTCCCATAAGCCCCGCCGTTACCGCTACGTCCGTGCCGTGCCCTTTCGCTGTTGCCGCGAACGAGCCGTGCAGAACGCACCTCGCGGACGAAAACTCGCCGACGAGAGAGGAGGCAAGCCTCGAAATCCTCGCCGCACCCGCTGTGTGCGAGCTCGACGGGCCTATCATAACGGGCCCCAGTATATCGAATATGCTTTCTTTCATCGCTTACTCCTTATGGCTTATTATACCACGGACAAAGCATAAAAGAACGTGTCAAAAACAAGGTGAGCACAAACTATGCAAAACCTTCACGTTTTTAAGCGCAAAAAGAACCGGCATAGTTCCGGCTCTTTTGCTGATTTACTGATTGAATGTCTGCGGGGATCCCATCTGGCTCGTCTGCTGGTTCATCTGCTGTCCGCCGCCCTGCAGCTCGTTTTTTACCTGCGATACTTCCGACTGATCCGCCATATGCGCGGGCTGGTAGTATCCCTTCGACTGAGCTATCTTGTAAAGCTCATACTGCGAGTTCTCGTCGCCGTTTCTGATCTGCTGGAGCGTCTGGCGAAGGTTCGGGTTCGAACATTCTGATATAGCCGTCGTATAGGCTGTAAGGCTGCTCCTCACCGACGCAAGCGCGTCATTTACCATTGCTTTTTCCTGTAACATTTGCTTTCCTCCTCAGGTCAAAAATGACAGCAGCTGCTGTTTCGTCTTTTGCGCTTCCTGCGCCGACTTCTCGAAAAATCCCTTTACCTGCGGGTCGGTCGACTGCTGCGCATAGGTCTGCATTTTCTGGAACGCCGTGTCGTGCGCTCCGATCAAATGCCGCAGGTGCTGCAATTCAAGCTTGTTTAATTGTGACATATAAAAGGCTCCTTTCTGTTTCTCAAAGTTTATTATCTTTCAACAGCGCAGTGAATATGCAGTATTCGTGGAACTTTATAAAGGCAGTCGTGTCAGGTTTGACTAAGAAAAGTTCTTAGAAAAATTTAAATTATGTAATAATATAGTTTTTTAGAATTTAAGGCGTTTGAACACAGAAGAAAAGCCGGAGAAATTTCCGGCCTTTAATCACTCTTCAATAACTTGAGTTTAAAGTTGCTTTAATCTTCCTCAAAAGCAATCGCGCCCGTGGGGCACTCTTCAAAACAACCGCCGCATTCTATGCATTCTATTGTGATGTAAGCTTTATCGTCCTTTTTTATTATAGCTTCAACAGGGCAGAACTCTATGCATTTATCGCAGCCGGTACATTTTTCATTATCTACAATAGGCACCATGAACAACGCTTCCTTTCCATATTGTTGCTGCATTTTTCACCCTCCTCCCTGTAATCAGGATTTATTCTTGTTTTTTCGTTCACTTTTTTCTTTTTGTATAGTGCGTGTGCAAAAGCTCGTGCGACTTCTCCCCAAGGGGTTCAGAAAGGAACTCTTCATACAATCTCTTGACAGCGGGGTTTTCGTGCGATTTTCTCAAAGGAAGATCCCCGTCCGCTCGGTACGTCGCGTCTATGCGCCTCTCGCGAAGCTCGTCCGTGACTCCGTAGGGCTGACCTCCTCCGCCTATGCACCCCCCGGGGCAGCACATCACCTCTATAAACGTATAGTCCGAAGCGGCGCCCGACTTTATCATGTCCATCACCTGCTTCGCGTTTGACAGCGAGTGCGCCACCATAACCTTGACCTTGTTTCCCTTGAGGCTTATCTCGGATTCCTTTATTCCCTTAAGGCCGCGCACATCGTGAAAATCGAGATTCTCAAGCGTCTTTCCTGTGACCACCTCGTATACTGTCCGAAGCGCCGCCTCCATCACTCCTCCCGTGGCCCCGAAAATAACGGCGGCGCCGGTAGAGATACCGAACGGCTCGTCGTAGTCTTCTTCTTCCAGCTGGTCAAACTCTATTCCCGCCTGCTTGAGCATCCTTGCGAGCTCCCTCGTGGTAAGCACAGCGTCAACATCGTAGTGCTTTTTATCGAGCCTCATCTCACTGCGCTGCGCCTCATATTTTTTCGCAGTGCACGGCATCACGGACACGCTGAATATATCCCCCGGCTTTTTGCCTATCCTTTCAGGGTAATACCCTTTTGCGAGAGCGCCGAACATCTGCTGAGGCGACTTGCATGTTGATACATGGGGCAGGAGCTCGGGATAATACTGCTCTATGAAGTTTATCCACCCAGGGCTGCACGACGTCAGCATGGGAAGCACGCCGCCCTCGTTTATTCGCTTGAGCAGCTCGTGCCCCTCTTCGATTATCGTAAGGTCGGCTGTAAAATCGGTATCGAACACCGCGTCGAACCCGAGAGCGCGCAGCGCCGCGGCCAGTTTTCCGGTAACGATACTGCCAGGCTCCATACCGAACTCCTCGCCAATCGATACCCGCACGGCAGGCGCGGTCTGCACTACGACATGCTTGCCGGGGTCGCCTATGGCCTCCCAGACGCGAGCAATGTCTTCTTTCTCGGTTATGGCGGCGACAGGGCAAACCACGGAGCATTGCCCGCAGGCCGCGCACCTGACGTCATGCAGGTAATGCCCGTAGGCGGGCTTGACCTCGCTCGTATGCCCTCTGCCGGTATAGTCGAGTATCGAGAGCCCCTGTACCTGCGCGCAGACCTGTATGCAGCGGCCGCATTTTATGCACTTGTTCTGGTTGCGTACAACCGACGGGCTGCTCTCGTCTTTTTCCTGCAGCACCATTATATTGTCAAACCGGTTTTCGCGTATGCCTATCTCGGCCGCTATCTTCTGCAGCTCGCAGTTGCCGTTGCGTATACACGTTGTGCAGCTCATGTTGTGGTTGGCAAGCAGCAGCTCTATGTTTACCTTCCGAGATTCGCGAGCCTTGGGCGAATTGGTTTTGATGACCATACCGTCCGCAGCCACGGTAGAGCACGCCGTCTGCAGCGTCTTCATTCCTTCCACTTCTACGGCGCACACCCGACAGTTAGCCTTTATCTCCTGGTCGGGGTGGTAGCAGAGCGTCGGGATAGATATGCCTATGCTTTTTGCAGCGTCAAGAATAAGCGTGCCCTTGTCTACCTGAAGCTCCTTATTGTTTATCGTTATTCTTACTGTCTCCATATCTGCCTCCTATATTGCCCGGGAACGGTGCTTTTTGATGCCTGCCGCGTAAAGCTCGGGGAAATACTTAAGCGTAGTCTTGAGCGATGTCGGCGCCGCCTGTCCCAGCCCGCATATCGAGGTTTCTTCTACCGTCTCTATAAGCGTGCGCAGCAGCTCCAGATCTTTCTTCTCGGCTTCGCCCAGTATAAAGCGGTCGAGAAGCACAAGCAGGTGTACTATGCCCTCGCGGCACGGCGTACACTTGCCGCAAGACTCGTGCCTGAAGAACTCAAGCGTGTTGCGTACGATATCTAGCACATCGTGCGTGGAATCGATAACGATGACCGCGCCTGAGCCCATAGACATATCGTTGTCCGCAAGGTCCTTATAGTCAAGCTTAATCCCCAGCATTTTGGGAGGCAGGCACGGGCCGGAGGCTCCGCCGAGCTGAACCATCCTTATGCTGCTGCCCGGCACCCCCCTGCCAAGGTTCTCGATTATCTCCCATAAATGCACGCCAAACGGGACTTCAAACAGCCCTTTTTCTCTGACATTGCCGCTCAGCGACACAAGCTTTGTGCCTTTGGAATGTTTCGTTCCTATGCTTGAGTACGCCTGCGCGCCGTCCTGTATGATGTGCGGCAGATTTGCGAAGCTTTCTACATTGTTTATCTGAGTGGGCTTGCCATAGAGCCCTTCCGCCGTCGGGAACGGAGGCTTGAACGTCGATCTTCCGGGGTTGCCCTCTATGCACAGCATCAGCGCGAATTCCTCGCCGCATACATACGAGCCGCCGCCTGTGTAGATCTCGATATCAAAATCCGCACCGCTGCCAAGGATCCTTTTGCCGAGGAATCCTTTTTTGCGCGCTGCCATGACAGCGGCTTCCATAACGTAGATAGATCTTGTGTATTCGCCGCGTATGAAAATATAGCCTTTCACGGCGCCCACCGCGTAAGCGCTTATCGCAATGCCCTCAATTATCTGGTGAGGGTCGTTCTCCATAAGGTATCTGTCTTTAAAGTTTCCCGGCTCTCCCTCATCTGCGTTGCAGATGAGATATTTCATATCTCCTTTTGCTTTGCTGACCATTTCCATCTTGAGTCCCATCGGAAACGCGGCACCGCCCCTGCCCCTGAGGCCCGATGCTTTTACCTCCTCAATAATAGCCTCCGGCGTACTCTCCACCGCTTTGCGCAGCGCCTCATAGCCTCCGCTCGCGATATAGTCTTCTATAGACATCGGGTCTATGAACCCGAATCTTCTTGTAAGCAGCTTTTTTTCTATACTGTTGTTCATGCTAAAGCCTCCTGTATTCTGCGATTATTTCGGCCAGCTTTTTTCTGTTTAGATTACCGTAAATCTTCTGGTCGATACGCATCACCGGCGCCATATCGCAGCATCCGAGACAGCTTGCGAATTCGAGCGAAAACAGGCCGTCTTTCGTCGTCTCACCCATGCTTACCTGCAGCGCCGTCTCAAGCTCTTCGCGTATATCAAAAGCTCCGTTAACATAACAGGGAACGTCGCGGCATAATTGTATGACGTATTTGCCCCTGGGCTTTACGGACAGCAGCGAGTAAAACGTTGCTACGCTGTATACCCGGCTTTCGGGCAGATTCATCTTTTTGGCCACGTCTTTTAAGTCTTCATTAGTCAGGTAGTTTCGGTTTTTTGTTTTTTGATATTCGAGTAAAACACCAAGCAGCTTGTCGGGAGTCTTTCCTTTTTGCCGGACGATATCGTTTAATACCATAAACCCTCCTTCGTTGTAAACATTTTTGATTTTCGCGCCTGAAAGTTGCGTTAACTGCAGCGTGCGTTTATATAACAAACAACAAATATTGCCTGCAGAACTTTTTCTTAAGCTAAATCAAAATGCTGTGTTCAGTTTTTTAATATTGAAACCGTAAGTACTGAATAATGAGCGGAGCGGGTGCCTGTTAATCAATAGTTTAAAAAGATGACTGCGCCAAGAGGCTTAACATTGTCATAAAACAACTAAGCGAACACCCTGTAATATTTATTTATGTAATTATAACATTAAAAATGATGATTTACAAGTTTTCCCGAACAATACCGGCGAAACCATATAAATATGATTTGCAGGGTATGCGTCGAATTAACGGTTGTTATAAAACAGCTTCCCCGCCCTATGCGAGGATTATATATCCGGCATCAATAAGCGCTTGCGCCGCGCACTCTTTGTCGCTCTCTCGCATGAGAATATAATCGGTATCGTACGTAGACAGCGCGAATATGCTGACGCCCGCCTCTGCCAGCACGGCGCTTATGGATGAGAGTATTCCCTTAAGCGAGAAATCGAGAGGACCCAGCACTTTTATCGCTGAGTAACCCCTTACGCACAACACTTCTTCGGGAGCGAGGCTCTCTTCGCACACTATTGAAAGCTCGTCGTCTGTGCGCGTAACGCTGAAAAATCCGCCCTGCACCGCCCACGTCGGAACGGGAGTCGCGCTGTCCAGTCTGCATATGGCATACCGGCCGGTAATAAATCTAAGCTTTGGTTTATACATCACTCTATTCTTTTTAACACCCACATTACGCTGACGACGCAATCCGTCATGTCGTCGCACTCCTGCTGCTGAGATATCACATACTCTTCAAACAGCGCCCTGCGCTCCGGGTGCATAAGCGCAAGCTCCGCCGCCCTGGAGGCGATCATCGCCGTGTTATCGTCGTTTACGTACTGCGTTTCCTCGCCCGCCGTTTTTTCGATGATCAGTTTCAGCCCTGTGTTTTTGAACGCCTTAATCCACTGCTCTTTTGTATAATATTCGCCTTCAAGCCTCAACGCCTTAGCGCCTTCAACTATGTAACCGTCGTCCAGCACAATATATCCGCCGGGCTTGACTGTGCTTTTAAGCTTTTTCAGCGTGTGCTCCGGGCTTCCCATCACGTTTCCCACCGCTCCGAGAACGGTGATGTCACAGCCCGTCTCCTTTTGTACGGCCTCGTTTATATCAACCACGGCGAAATCGCATAGATCCGCTACGCCGAATTCCTCAGCTTTATTTTTCGCATACTCTATGAACTCGCCCATAAGATCGACGCCCTTTACGCTGATGCCAAGCTCTTTCGCGAGCCTTACGCTGACAGCGCCCTTGCCGCAGGCGAGGTCGAGCGCCTTCCAGCCGGGACCCGCGCCCATGTCCTTAGCCGCCCGCACGATGTCGTCGGGGCTGCTTCCAAGCTCCCACAAGTCCTGCAGCAGGTAAGAAAGATAAGGCAGTATATCGGCGGAGCCCGCCGTCAGCGACTTTGCTAGTTTTTCTTCGGTTTCTTTTTTCATGATTTCCCCCAATGCCAAAAGGCAGCTTCAAAATAGATCAACCAAATCAATTGTATCATCCTTATCCACTATATGGCAAGACAATTCGACTTCCCCGCTTGCAGCCTTAAAAATGAGAGAGAACAAGCTTCTAAATAAGAAAAGCCGGGGGAAAATCCCGGCATAAAAATCTATGAGAGTATGAGTAAAGCTTGATTGCTTTAAATTAGTTCACATACAACTTCATCTAATATTTTAAAGTTATAAAGCAAATTCTCCGCTTTCATTGCCTTCATTCCGCGGAACACCTGTTTTGTCGTAAACTTTCCGAGCAAAACATATTTTCCGTCTTGCTTTATCCCAATGTCAAGAGCAGAGCGGTCATAATAAATTCCAACTTCAATCTTCTTGTAGAGCAGCATTGGTAATTCAAATTCTGGGTATGGCGAATTCTTTATATCAACATCTTTAAATTCACAATTTTGCCCCCATATCACAATCGCTGTTTCTTTAATAATTTGCATGTCTTGTTGGGCCTCATAATCTAACATACCAGAAACCTCCCTCAAATTCTAAATTTGCATCTGTCAGGTTTAGCTTGTCCTTAATATACTCCCATTCATCCGCTAAGAATGATCCACTATAATCTATCGGGTTATGAGAAAATCTGATTATTTTATTTCCTGAGATCGCGTCATCCAGTGCAGGCCTATTAAAGTAGTAGAACATTTCATTATTATTAAGCCCATATTTCTTTTTAATAATATTCCACTTGTCACCCATATCAAAATAAGTTGAGCCTCCAGCCATTTTTGTATATGAATCTTGCCCTGCTGTGTGTTTGCCAAGGGTCATCGTATCAGCATCAGGGTTCTTGATTGATAATTTCCTAAACGCTTTAAACTCATCAGCAGGAATCTTCCCTCCAACTTTCCCGTCAATGATCTCTATACCGTCAATGGAATCCCTTGCATTACCACTTTTATTATCTCCCATCCCCGTTTTGCTGTCAATATCAGGCTCTTCTCTGCTTCCCTCAGGTTTTAAGCTTCCCGCCTTCTCCAAACTCTGTCCCGCCAGATCTATTACAATCTGTGCATTTGCGTCCGCAGGGTTCAGCCCGTAAGCGTAGTAGGCGTTCATTATCCCGTTATACTCCGCCGCCGGTAATGCTGCAGGCGGCAAAGCCATTACCGCCTTAACAGCATTGGCGACACTGTCCGGCGTGTAAGCCGGTACGCCGCCGTTAGGAATAATTGCAGGAAGATTTGGGCCTCCCGGGCTGCTTCCCCCCTGCACCACAGGAAGGCCGGATGTACCTGCGCCGCCAAGCCCCGCCTTTATCTCACCCAAAACGGAACCGAACAAGCTGAATGCCGCCGACCTCCCGCCCGATTCTATGAATGCTTTCGCCGGTTGAGCGAAAAATGATTCAACGGCCGCGGCGGTCATCGCCTCATCTTTCGTCATGCCTTCGCTTTTAAACAGGTTGGCAAGCTGGGCGTACCTCGACCTGTCGCCCACCGTGAGCATATCGGTCAGGTTCTTTGCAAATACATTTTGTGCGGCTACCGTACCGCCGACAACGCCGAATTTAAATGCCCTCACTCCATATGCCAGTATCTTTGCGCCAAAGCTTGCCGGTATGCTCGTCCCCGCCATTATCCTGCTGAAACCGTTGAGAAGCGCTTTGGACGAGAAATAATCTATCGCTCCCGTAAACGTTGAATGCGCGGCAGATTCCCATGGGGTTGCCCCCATACGGTTTTGCTGAACCGCGTCAATACCTGCGGAAGACAGCCCCATAAACGCGGGCCCTGCCCCCACAAAAAACCAGGGAAGCCGCGGAGCAAGGTAAACGACGGTCCGCGCCATTTTTTTCAAAAAGGGGTCTTCAATTGTGGATACGGCGAGTTCACCGAACTGCGTTGATCCATGTGTGAGCAGCTGCGCCGGCGAGCTTGTATCAACGTCCTCCCCCACTATAGCAGCCGACAGCGTTTCCAAATATGCAATTGGAGATGCGGCTGTCCCGCCCATTGACGAAACAAATGATAATATCTCTCCAAGCGGGCCCGGTTCCTCCGTTATCTCTTTCATCCTGCCATAATAAGCCTGCCATTGCGCTTCCGTCAGTTCGGTTTCAAAGATGTTGAAATACTCGTAAAATCCAGTGAAGTCTCCGGTTTCCCTGCCCTTTTTATAGAGGTACGTAAAGGTGTCAAGATTATCTTTTGTTATAAACCCATAACCGGACCATGCTTCCCGCAAGTCTTCAGTGACAGCTATATTGCCCTCTATCTGTTTTATAAAGCCATCAAATTGCTCCTGCGTTATAATTCCGTCTTTTAATCCCTGTTCAAGCTCAAAAAATATGCCTTCATCCGCTTCAGTCTGCAGGTGGTTAACCATATAACCCGTTTTTACTGCTCCGAACAAATCGTCCGCCGACGGCCTGAACAAACCGCGCGACGATGGCTTGAAATATGGATTCCAGTTGCCCACAACATCCGGCATGGCCGCAACAACAGCTTCGAAATCGCCGTTTTCTCTTATATCTTTATCTACGGCTTCAGCCTTGCCAAGCTTTATCTTCCATTTCCGATCTTTTTCGGCGTATTTGAGCATATCGCCCAAAAACTCTTTTACGGCGTTTTCGGTAGCCTCAAAGTAACAGCCTGCCGGCTTGCTTTTGATTGTCTCAACGATAGCACCCATTCCGCCTCGTTCCAGATCTGCAACTTTTTCAGCATCCAGAGCGAGCCCCATAGACTGCTGCATCATAAGGTAAGAGATATTGTCATTAAATCCGTGAAGCTGCGGGTCTGTCCTCCATACCCCACTACATAGATACGGTTCGATTATAAGCATTCCCGTCGCCGTGTTAAAAGTTGTTGCCCACTCTCTTGTGTTTGTCTTTGGGTTAACCCTTATTTCTAAAGTGCCAAATCTATTCCCGGCGTCAATCTGCGCTTGTTTACTTAATTCTTTGTTTGAAGCCATACCGTGTATATAATTACCTGTCTGGCCGATCAAAACTGCCGTGTCTGCTAAGATATCTTTACCGTATTCTGACGCTATCTCAAAGCCCTTTGCCTCGTTTACCCTATCAAATGCAGTTTGTATCCCGTCGCTGTTTACGGTGTCTATAAGATAAAGGATCTGATCTCTGCGCTGATTATCGATATTATTTTGAATGATCTCGGGCAGATTGTTTAATTGATTTATTACCGCTTGTACATACTTTATATCCTTCTCTTTGGCGCTGTCAGGGTTCTTTGACAGTGATTCTATAATCTCTGTCACATGCTTTATCCCCCCCATAAGATAGAAAGGATCGCTCATGTCGGCGCCAAGCTGCTCAGCTGCCCGGTTTATTTTGTTCATGATAAAAATGCCGTTCTTTTTTTCACCGGCGATATTGCGCCGCTTTGCATACGTATCAAGCAGTTCCCCGACGCTCGCGCTGTCCCACTTTTCAGGGATCTGATAATCCTTAAGCTCTTTGGCGAGGTCTTCCGGAACGAAGCCCGGGATTATATCCATCGCCCTCAGGACTTCATCTTGCGCGCTGTCTGCGTACTTATACTTGCCGGCTATCTCGGGATAGTTTTCCTGCAGCCAGCTGAAGCTGTATGCAAAATTAACATCGGACAGCACGTCGTTTGCAAAAGACATCTCACCCAAGGCCTTTATATAAGGTGACTCAAAGCTTTTGTAGAATTCAAATATGTCCGGTTCTTTTTTTGTACCGAGGGTATCTATCATTTCTTCAAGCGTCTTCAAATGAGGGGAGTACCCGCCCAGCGCAGAATCGAAATCTTTCATGTGATAGTAGCCCAGCGCCGTTTTAAACTGGTCTTCGCCGTACTTCTTTACAAGCTGCGCTTCATTGTTTTTCAGATAATCGACCCAGTCTTCAGCGGTGCTTTGCTCCGGTGTTTTTCCGTTGAGCAGCAGCCCTTGCTCGTTTATGGTCTTTTTCAGATCCGCAAATATATTCCGGGGCTTTTGGGGACTCGGCAGCTTTTTCACTTTTATGCCCGTCATTTCCTTGAACTGCTTCGGGCCGAAAAGCCTCTTTAAATAAAGCTGGTATGCTTTGTTAAAATCGCTCTGCTTTTTGTGAAGATCCTGCCAATTCTGCTGCAAGCCAAAGTCGGCGTCGAACCGCTGCTGAGACAGCCGGTTCGCGCCTTCATCCGCGGCTTTTCGCGCCGCGTAGCTCCTGTCTTCCGCGGCTTCCTGAATGGCGAGCTTGCTAAGGGCATGCTCCACGTTTTCCCGGTAGTCCTCGTGCTGCCGCTCTATGCTGCCGAGTGTATTTTGAAGGTTGTTCTCGTTTCGCTGTCCTATTGTGCGCTGCCCCGACCTCATGGTTATGCCCGCCGCCTTATCGGAGCTGCGCGCCGCACGCTCCAGAAGAGCCTTGTTCACCCTCGCCTCGTCAGCCATACGTCTGTATGCCTCTTGGGCTTCGGCAAGATGCTTATCATAAAGACCGTAGCTTTTCTCGTAAGACGAGCCTTGGCTGCCAAGGCTCCTTAAAGCCTCTTCGTATATTTCGTCATTTGTGCTCTGAGTCATATGCCCTCCCGTTACTTCAGTTTGATTCCTGTCATCGACTCAAATTCTTTTTTTGTAATCCTTTTGTTCTTCAAGAGCTGAAACGCCATATTGAAGTTGCTGTCGCTCTTTGCGAGATTATACTGACCCTGCTGCAAGCCAAAGCTTTTCTGCCAGTTGCCCTGGTCAAGATACGCTCTGCTTTTTTCGGAGTCTAGCTGGGCGCCTACACTTCTCTTATTCGATTCAAACTGGGTCGTGAGCTGGCCGAGCGCGAAATCGACGTTGTCAGTAAAGTCCTGCTGCTGGCGGCTTATACCCCCTAGGGCAGATAAAAGCGTGTTTATATTGCGCTGCTGCAGCGTCTGCGACATTCCGCCCGCACCCGAGAGCCCCATGTTGGCCATGCTCTCCTTGCGCGAGCGCTCCGCCATCTGCGTGTTGACATACGCTTCGTTCCTCAGCGGATCGAACCTTTTAGGAGCGTCGGTTTTTTGCTTATTGTAATCCGCGTATTGCGAGTCGTACTGCCCCTGCAGCGATTCAAACTGGGCCTTCTTAGAATTCTCATATATCTGGTCTATTTGGTCTTCCCAGTCAGCTCTCTGTGCACCCGAACCTGAATCAGCCGTACCGTCTGCTGCTCCGCCTGTTTCCTGCGAAGACTGGGTAGTAAACCCCGGCATATTCAAGGTCGCCCCCGCTCTTATTACGTTTGGGTCTTTTATGCTGTTAAGGCCAGCAAGCTCTTTTACCGAGCTGTTATATTTCTTCGAGATCTTCGAAAGCGTGTCGCCCTTCTTAATCGTGTATGTACCCGACATTCGTCTACCCCCTATTTCTTCATCGCCAGCAGCCTTGCTTCGATAAGGTTCCTCACATACGCTCCTATATCGTCGGCACTGTTCGCTATTATCTCCAGCGATTTAGCCGACAGGTCGCTTACGAACATATCGAACGACTTCGCTGCTACCATTTTCACGTCGTCCGCAGAGAGTTTTCCGTCGGTGCTCTTTTCTTTTAGGCCTTCTACCAAGCTCGCCTGCAGTGACGCCACGACGTTGTCCGCGACGGCCTCCGCCTCATCAAGCGCGCAAAGAAGCGCTTCGCTGCGCGTCCTCTCACGAAGCCACGCAAACGCGGCTTTGGTGAGCGGAATTATTACCGCCGTAAACACTATTCCCATGACCGATATGACAATCTCGGTAACATTTATCTGCATCTTATGCCTCCTGAACATGTTTTTTTATCTTCTGGTTAAAGGGTACACCGCGAAACCTCTCATAATCGCTCATGTTCAGGAGAACAAAAAACCCGCCTAAGCGGGCTTTACATTAATGGGTTGCTTACAGATTATATACGCGCTTTGAGGGACATAACCCTTCGTTTTAGCGCTGATTACTTGAGAATAAGGTATATCTCATTTATTCATATCGCCAAATGTCTGAAGTATGTCCTGTCTGCAAAAATATACTTTAGGATAATTGCTGTCTATGATATAAGCGTCTTCACCTGATAACAATATTCTGTTCTGGATGTTTTTGCTTCCATACAGTTTATACTTTAAGGCATTATCCCCCAGCGTATAATCAAATCTGCCTATTGCTTCATAAGCAAACGGGGATATGCCTTGTTTCTTCATCGCTTGATATATTGCATTATATGTATCTTCATTAACAGATACGTATATTACTCCTTCAATATCTATCGTGTTGCCGGTAAAGTACCCATAGTCGATATATTCATATTTCTGCAGGGTTATATCATCCCAATATGCAACAACTACGATGACCAGAATGATTATTGCGACAGCCAACACAACTTTGTATCTTGTTTTCATTTATTACACACCTCTTTTCTTACTAAAGCCTGATTTTTAACCATATGTTTAGACATGCTCATACTAGTATAAGTCTATTGTGCTTACATATGAAAGCTCATTTTTAGTATTGGCATAAGTATTATGACCGCTGCCTATGCCGGCTTCTCCAAAGCCCTCATAAAGTTTGACTTCTGCGCCCGAGCCAACGACATATACTCCCCCGTAGCCCATCCATCCGGGGACGGATGAATCACCCATTTCTCCAAATAGCCCTTTATATTTTTTGGGGTTGTTATCAAACAAATACTTGTTTATCAGGCCGTGATTCTCAGGATCGCCCGAGAAACCCCTGCCCCAGTACCCTTCTACGGGATGCGTGTGCAGAAGTTTTCTGTCTTGTCCGCCGCCGGCTCCTATGATTGCGTTAAAAACAACATTGTTCTGCTCTCCTTGTTTAACCTCTATGTAGTAATGATATGTCTTGACTTCTCCGGTCTGCGTATCAAGTATATCTATAGAGTCCAGAATCGCGCTGTATTCTGTGTTGTTTTTCAGCGTCAGAGGCATAGCTTCTTTTTTAAACGCAAGCACCGCGTCTTTTTCCGTGCTGTACAAAGGCACATCAAACGCTTGCAGCACACCCATTACATGGTAATAGCTGCCGTCATTTATCGTAAGATTATCTTCGTTCAAAGACCTGCTTTCTACCTTGATAAGGCTTTCACGGTCGATAACAGACTGGTAATACTCTTTGTATGAAGCCTCATAATCCCCGTATGACATTTTGTTATTTTTATATAATTCATCTATATCGTCCAAATGAGCCTCACCTACTATGTTCATCCCTCTGTTTATGGCAATTATCTCATTGTTGGCCAAGTCAATCTTTCCCTTGACCTCTTGGTACATCTTCGCGTTTCTTGCGTATAGTATATCTTCCTGATACTTTTTGGCCAAGCTTTGAACGGCCTGCAATCCTAACTCCAGGTCATGATACTTAAAGCTGTTAGGACTGTTGGAATCGGTAAATATCCTCTCTATAGACTCAAGCTGCGTTATAATTTCTTCATATTCTGCAACTTGCTCATTATTTCCTAGTTTACTTGCGGCATTCAAGCTATATTGAGCAGATTTGAGGCCTTCTTTTATAAGCGAGCTGAACTCTTCGGATGGCTGGTATTTAAGCTTGTCCGCTCTTTCCTGTTTCTCAACATTATAGTTATTAAGATTCTGCTCTGAATATATATTTTCCCATGCATCATGTTTATCCCAGAAGCGGCCTACTTCTTCTTCATAGCTTTTCATATCCGGGTGTCCCGGTTCCACAGGAGGAGGCGCCGGTACGGGCGACGGGCTTGGCTCGGGCGGATATTCCCCATTAAGCCCTGCCATGCTTTGCGACTGGCGCGTATCTGATATAGACTTTATACGGTCTGCAACACTAGGCCTGCTAAACCCGATGCTGCCGGACATACGCCGCGCATCCGTCTCTGCTTCACTGTTTGCAGCTCTGAGCATATCCTTCGCGCTGCTCTGTGTGCCTATGCCCATAGCAACGCTTTTGCCGGCTTTCATGTCGTCGAGCTGCTTTTGTGAATTCTTTATAATCTTATCGATCGTGTCTACCTTATTATCCGCGCCCATCAGCATAAAGCTGTATTGCTGTTTATGTAGTTCGGCGATCCTGTTTTCAAGGCTCTTTATATCGTTGTCGTAATCGCTTAGCGAATAGGGTTTATTGGATATTATACCGCTATTTGTTTTCTCTGTATAGAACGCGCTATCCGCTTTGTTTTTGAATTGGTCCCTGTGCGGCAAACGCGTTACCGGCTGTACCGGGTTGTACGGCATCGCGGCGTCTGATACGCCGGGCTTTGGCACAATGCCGCTTTCGTTTGTATCACGAGCGCTCTGCTGTACGTAAATCTTCTCATATAATTCGTCGCCATACCTTTGCCTGAGTTCCTTTTCCCTTCTTTTGAGCTCTTCAAGAGTCATGCCGTGCCTCCTTTATAATATAGCCGACGCGTATCGCTGCTTCGCTATTATTCTTCAAACAAAGCATACATCCCGGAATCGCTCGCAATCCCTCATATTTGCGCGTCAGATCCAATAACATATAGAAATATATATGTTTTGTGATATCATGTATATGGAATAAATCACGGATGGTTATCATGAACAGTTTAAACGAAGTACTCAAAAAAGAGCTTAAACTGAGCGGGGCCTCGCTTGTGGGCTTCGCCAGCCTTGAAGGGATAAATGGAGCCGATATGAGATACGGCGTGTCTGTGGCTGTCGCCATACCTCCAGAGATAGTGGCGTCCATACACGACGGCCCGAATATAGGCTATTACAACGCCTATCACGAGCTTAACGCAAAACTCGACTCCATTGTGATTAGGGGCGAGATGCTGCTTGCCGATATGGGTTACAGCGCTCGTGCGCAAACAGTAGCCTCGGTTAGGGAGTTCGGCAGTTACCGCACATGCCTTCCGCATAAGACCGTGGCAACGCGAGCGGGCCTCGGCTGGATAGGCAAGTGCGCTCTGCTCGTAACAAAGAAGTACGGCTCGGCGGTGAGGATATCCTCGCTTATCACAAACGCAGACCTTGAGTGCGCCGAGCCGGTTACCGACTCAAGATGCGGCCAGTGCAACGTATGCGCCGATGCCTGCCCCGCGCAGGCCGTTTCCGGACATCTTTGGTACCCCGGCCTCGACAGGGACACGTTTTATGATGTGCAGGCTTGCCGGGCAAAAGCGAGAGATCTGTCAAAAACACTGATAGATAAGGAAATAACTCTTTGCGGAAAATGCATCGAAGTGTGCCCGTATACGCAAAAATACTTGAAAAAATCTCATTAATATAACAGGAGGTCATAATATGTTTTGTCCGAAATGCGGCGCGCCTCTTAAAGTCGGCGCAGGATTCTGCAGCTCATGCGGAGCTTCCGTTGGCGAAGCGCCCGTTCAGGGAGGCTCTCAGCAGAGCGGCCAGCCCTTTGGCCAAAGGCCGCTGCGCTATAAGATTTTCGGGGATAACCTGCCCGCAGTCACAATAAAGCTTGACCCCGGCGAGAGCATATACACTCAGTCGGGCGGCATGGTGTGGATGGACAGCGGCATAGTGATGGAAACGAACATGAAGGGTGGGCTAGGCAAGGGCATAGGGCGCCTTCTCTCCGGAGACTCGCTCTTTATGGCCACGTATACGTCAAACGCCCCCGATCAGGAGATAACCGTAGCATCCACATTCCCCGGTAACATAGCTGATGTCGGGCTGTCCGGAAAATCTATAATAGCGCAGAAAAGCGCGTTCCTCTGCGCTCAGCCGGGCGTAGCGCTCAGCGCCTACGTTACAAAAGGCATCGGCGCCGGGCTGTTCGGAGGAGAGGGCTTCATACTTCAGCGCCTTTCGGGCTTCGGCAGGGTGTTCCTCGAGATAGACGGCAGTCTCGTAGAGCGCACGCTTGCCCCCGGCCAAAAGCTGAGAGTTGATACGGGCAACGTCGCGGCGTTTGAGGAAAGCGTAGCGTTCCAGGCCGAGATGGTAAAGGGCTTTAAAAATATACTATTCGGCGGCGAGGGGCTTTTCCTGACCACGCTTACCGGCCCCGGCAAGGTCTGGCTGCAGACTATGACGCTTCCTGGGTTTGCGAAGCAGCTATTGCCCTTTATCCCCAGAAACGGATGAGCAGTTAAAAACAGGTATCAATATTCAGCATATTGTAATTATAATGCATAAATATAAGCTTTTTTGATATAATGCTTGCATATTTATGCGTTCTGTACTATAATAGCTCCTGACGAAAATTTGTATTAAATGAAGGAGCAAAGAATAATGAAAAAAACAAACGTATTTCGTATGATAATCGCCGCGGCGCTAGTCGTCGGCCTTGTGTTCTCGTTTGCGGCATGCGCTACTACCGCCGAGCAGCCGCCCTCGACGCCCGAAGCTACGGAAGCTGCCGCGACACCTGAAGTTACCGAAGCTGTAGCGGAACCGACGGAAGACCTGCCGACGCTGATAATGGTAACAAACGCCGAATTCCCGCCGTATGAATTTTTTGAGGGCGGCAAGATCGTCGGCATCGACGCCGAGATAGCGGCGCTAATAGCTGACAAACTCGGCATGAAGCTTGAGATACAGAACATGAACTTTGATTCGCTTATAGCAGCGGTACAGAGCGGCAAGGCCGATATCTGCATGGCGGGCCTTACGGTTCGTGAAGACCGTAAAGCCGCGGTCGATTTCTCAACTACATACGCGACAGGCAAGCAGGTCATAATCGTAAAAGAGGGTTCCTCTATAGCAGGACCAGATGACCTCGAAGGCAAGAAGATAGGCGTGCAGCAGAGCACCACAGGCGACATCTATTGCGCGGACGATTACGGCGATGATGCGGTAGTCCGTTTCAACAAAGGCATGGATGCGGTGCTTGCGCTTTTGCAGGATAAGGTAGACGCCGTTGTAATAGACAACGAGCCCGCAAAGGTTTTTGTGTCGATGAACGAAGGGCTTAAGATACTTGAAACAGAATACGTTATTGAAGATTATGCCGTAGCTGTAAACAAAGGCAAGCCGGAGCTGCTTGAAGGCATCAACGCTGCGCTGGAGGAACTGATGCAATCGGGCGAACTACAGGCTATAATCGACAAGTACATCAAAGCTGATTAATATAACTTGACAAACAAACTGTCCGCTGGTACTTTTTTAAGCGGGCGGAGATATAAATCCGGAAATTGTAATCTGTTATAAAGGGCTGCCCGTTGTGGCGGCCCTTTTCAAGGTAAAGGAGGAAGCTTATGGAGCACTGGTGGGCAGGCGTCGAACAGTCATTCTATTACAGTTTTATTTATGACGGTCGGTGGAAATACATTGTTGACGGCCTTGGCATAACTCTCATTGTAACCTTCTTCGCGCTTATATTAGGCATCATTCTCGGATTTATAGTTTCAATGATACGCTCTACGCATGACAAAACGGGTAAGCTCAAAATCGCGAACGCGGTTTGCCAGCTTTATCTTACGGTCATACGCGGAACTCCTGTGGTAGTACAGCTCCTGATATTTTACTTTGCAATATTTACCTCCCGCGGTACGAGCGCTGTAATGGTTGCCATACTCGCGTTCGGGATAAATTCGGGAGCTTATGTAGCCGAGATATTCAGAAGCGGAATCATCTCGATAGATTCCGGTCAGTTCGAGGCAGGCCGCAGCCTTGGCTTTAACTACTCAAAGACTATGTTGCACATAATAATGCCCCAGGCATTCCGCAACGTGGTCCCCGCGCTCGCCAATGAGTTTATAGTCCTGTTAAAAGAGACCGCGATCTGCGGTTATATAGGGCTTCAGGATCTGACCAAGGGCGCGGATATAATACGCGGAGCTTCGTTTCAGGCGTTCATGCCTCTTATCGCCGCTGCGCTTATCTACCTTATACTCGTAATATTCTTATCTATGGGTATGCGCCGCCTGGAAAGGAGGCTGAGCCGCAGTGTACGCTGACACTCTTATTAAGACCGTAGGCCTAGAAAAATACTTCGGGCAGCAAAAGGCTCTCGACGGCATAGACTGCGAGATACACAAGGGCGATGTTACAGTCGTCGTCGGGCCGTCGGGCTCGGGCAAATCGACGTTCCTTCGCTGCCTCAACCTGCTCGAGGTCCCCACGGGCGGCAAGGTCTACTTTGAGGGCGTAGACATAACCGACCCCAAGGTCGATATAAACATACACCGCCAGAAGATGGGCATGGTGTTCCAGCAGTTCAACCTGTTCCCGCATATGAAGGTGCTGCGCAACATGACGATAGCGCCCATTAAGCTATTGAAGATGAGCGAGGAAGAAGCGAACGACAATGCCATGGCGCTTCTTCGACGTGTCGGCCTAGCGGACCGCGCCGACGCTTACCCGGCGCAGCTTTCGGGCGGCCAGAAGCAGCGCATAGCCATAGTTCGCGCTCTGGCTATGAACCCCGACGTCATGCTGTTCGACGAGCCCACGTCAGCGCTCGACCCCGAGATGGTGGGCGAGGTATTGGACGTAATGAAGTCTCTCGCGGAGGGCGGGATGACGATGGTCGTCGTCACGCACGAGATGGGCTTTGCGCGCGAGGTGGGCAAGCGCGTCATATTCATGGACGAGGGAAAGATTGTCGAGGAAAACACCCCCGCCGAGCTGTTCGGGAGCCCTAAGAGCGAAAGGCTTAAAAGCTTTTTAGCTAAGGTGCTGTAAACATATTGCATAACGGAATTTGCGAAATATGCAAGCGGTTTGTTCAAATCGGCAAACCGCTTTGTTTTATATCAAACGCAGCTGGATCTTCGCCTTCTGCAGTTTCCGTCGTCATTTTTTGCAGCGTTTCTAGGATTGTCTCCATATCCGTAAAGCATGGCGGTATCGATACCTTGCCTAGTTTTTTTACGCTGTGTATCGTTATTCCGTCACGCAGCACGTATGCGGCGTTGATTTCTCCCTTAATTGCCGCGGGTTGTTTTTCTTTGCCGTCTACTCTTTTTACTTTTGATATGTGATACACCACAAAGCATATGCCTTCAGATTGAGAGGTAAAAAACCTTCTTTTGCGGTACAGCACGCAATCAGCGGCGGTAAAAACACCGCTGCTCTTTAACGTGCAAGTCATAATAAACAGTGAAACAACTACTGCCACAAAAACAATTATCTGCAGCCCCAAACGAAGCGCAATCATCATTAAGCCCTGGCCGGGTGATAACGTGACAAAAAGCAACTCTGTAGTCAAAGCAAGGAAAGGCCAAATGAACAGTTTTGCGCTGTACCTTTGAAACGCTCTCCTGTCAAATCTATGTTTTGTTACTTTTGCATCTTGAGGATTTTTATCAGTTTCCATATGGTTTTTGTCTGTTTTCATCTATATAATGAAGCTTATCATTACATTGTTATGAAACAATATCGATAGCCACATCTATAAACAAATATATGCCATACGTGCCCAAATAGCCAATGGTTTGATTTATATCTTAAAGTCGAGTATCACCCTGTCGTAGTCCTTCTCCATCAGCTTCGATGACAAAAGGAAGTCGGCGGTCGCGCGGTTCATGGCAACGGGTATGTTGTAAAGCACCGCTATGCGAAGAAGCGCCTTAACGTCTGGGTCGTGCGGCTGCGATGTCAGCGGGTCCCAGAAGAAAATCATCATGTCTATCCCAAGCTCGGCTATAAGCGCGCCTATCATCTGATCTCCGCCGAGCGGCCCGCTGCGGTAAGCCTTTACCGGCAGCCCCGTTTTCTCGGTTATAAGCCTCGCCGTCGTGCCCGTTCCGCAGAGGAAATGGCGCGCGAGCACCCGTTTGTTCTTCGTTACCCACTCTATGAGCGCTTCCTTACGGTTGTCATGTGCTACAAGAGCTATTCGCTTTTGCCCGCTGATTGTGTGAGTCTCCATATATACCCCTTATAGAATTTATACATATGCATTATACGACAATTATGCATGAATTACCACCCTTAGCAGCCTCATGCATTGTTAATTCGGTGTAAAAGCGGCGATACATAAAGAAATATGGCTTTATTTCTAATGTTTGTGTTTGACAGCCTTAATGTGTGCCGATATATATACTAGGCTTTATTTTGTTATGTTTCATGAGGAGGCATCATGAGCGGGATCTACATTGCGCGCCAGCCTGTGTTTGACGGCAGTATGCAGCTTTACGGATACGAGCTGCTGTACAGGAAGAGCAGCAACAACTATTACGAGGGAACGGACGACGACCATTCGACCGCCGAGCTGCTCGACAACTTCTTTTCACTTGGGTTCGGGCGGCTGATAGACGGCACGCGCGGTTTCGTAAACTTCTCTGAAAAGCTTTTGCGTATAGAAGCGCCTTTGATGCTGCCGCCTGAAAACCTCGTCGTCGAGATACTCGAGAGGGTAAAGCCCGACAGCGGCGTAATTGAAGCCGTTAAAAAACTTAAACACATGGGATACAGGATAGCCCTTGACGACTTTGTGATAGAGGACGAGCGCCAGTACTCAAAGCTTTTGGATTACGTCGATATAATAAAGCTGGAATGCTCCGAGTCTTCGGTGGAAGCAAAGAAGAAGTTCCTGAAAAAATACAGAAACAAAATAGAATTCCTTGCCGAGAAAGTTGAAACAGCGGAGGATTACCGGCGCGCACAGCAGTTTGGGTTTACGCTGTTTCAGGGTTACTTCTTCAGCAAGCCCGCTATGATAAGCGCAAAAGCCATAGGAGCGCTCACCAATAACCTTATTCCCATACTGGAAGAGCTCAGCGCCCCCGAGCCCGACTATCAGTGCATTGCCGAGATCTTCGAGAAAGACCTTGATCTTTCATACAAGCTGCTGCGCATAGCAAATTCCGTTTTCTCGGGTGTAAGGTATACGATAAAATCGATACACCAGGCGCTCGTGCGCCTCGGCACCGATGAGCTTACGCGCTGGGTAAACCTGATGCTGCTGCGCAAAATGAAAAACTCCGACAACGCGGAGCTCGTGAAGGCTTCGCTTATAAGGGGCAAGATGCTGGCTATGTTCGCCGATATAATAGGACAGCACGAGCAGGAGCCGGACTTCTTCTTTACCGGCATATTCTCATCCATAGACGCTCTGCTCGGTGAAAATATGAAGGATATACTTCAAAGGCTGCCTCTCGCGGAACCGGTGCGCGAGGCGCTGCTCGGAGAGGTCAATTTCCTGCGGGGGCCGCTCGATGCGGTGCTCGCGTACGAAAACGCCCGTTGGGACGAGGTTGACGCGTTCCTGTCGGAAGTGCAGCTCGGTCGCGACGTATTCATATCTCTTTATATGGACGCGCTCGACTGGCAGCAGTCGACTCTGTCAGGCTATCTCGACGAAGCTCAGTAGTTATTTTTCAGCCATTCCACTACGGTTTCAAGGCGCATACCGCGTGAAGCTTTGACAAGCACGGTGTCGCCTTTTTTAATTATTTCGGGCAGCACAGCAAGCAACGACTGCCTGTCGGGGAAATGCAGCGCACTGGCGCCCGTTTCTTTCGCGGCTTCGTATATATGCCTTGAAAGCGTCCCTGCGCAGACTATAAGGTCGACCCCCTCCTGTGCCGCGCGTTTTCCGATCTGCCTGTGATACTCTTCGCCCTTCTCACCGAGCTCGAACATGTCTCCCAATATGCACACGCTCCTGCCTCCAGCCTTAGCTGCTACGCATATAGATGCCGCCATCGACGTAGGGTTCGCGTTGTACGCGTCGTTTAATATCTTTATATTTCCTGTGTCCGTAACATGCATCCTGCCCGATGCCGGACAAAAACGCTCTATTCCTCGCCTGATCTGTTCCTCGCTGACGCCCATCAGCCTGCCAGCCGCCAGCGCCGCGAGCGCATTCATCACCATATGCGCGCCGGGCGATGGCACGTGTATCCTCGTTTCCGTCCCGTAATAGCAGGCTGTAAAGCTCATTCCGTCAAGCCCCAGCTCATGGATATCCCTTGCGCGCACGCTGTTATGATCGCCGAGCCCGTACGTCACAGCGTCAGGATATTTTAGCTTGAGCGGCAACAGATAAGGGTCGTCTCCGTTTATCACTAAATGGCCGTCCGGCTCCATGTATTCCAGCATCTCGGACTTCGCTTTTAGTATGCCCTCCTTTGAGCCTAGGTGTTCAATGTGAGCCTCGCCTATGTTCGTAAGCACGCAAACTTTAGGGCGCGCTATCCTTGAAAGGTTACTTATCTCGCCGAAGTGGTTCATGCCCATCTCTATGACCGCGGCCTCGTGGCAAGGCTCCAGCCGCAGCAACGTTATGGGCACGCCCGTCTGGTTGTTGAGGTTCCCCTCGTTTTTGAGTATATTATACTTTTGTTCCAGAACGCCCGCTATAAGCTCCTTCGTCGTCGTCTTGCCCGCGCTGCCCGTTATGCCCACAACAGGTATGTCGAACAGCGAGCGGTAAGCCCCTGCGATGCTCTGAAACGCGTCAAGCGCGGAACCCACCAGTATATAAGGCTCTTCCGCAAGCGGCTTTTCGGTGAGGCAGCACAAAGCGCCAGATCCCCTCGCGGCGGGTATGAAGTCGTGGCCGTCGAAGCGCTCTCCCTTTATAGGTACAAACAAAAACCCGGGCTGCACGGCGCGGCTGTCTATGGTGACTCCGGTTATGTCGCAATCAAGTATGTTTTCATCTCCGAAAAATCTTCCGCCGCAGGCTTCGAGCGCCCGCTTCAGTTTAATAGGAACCATCTTTTTTTCCCTTTAAATTAATCATATTGCCGTAGGGGCGGCCTTTGGCCGCCCGTCTGATTTATACCAATTTACGCAACATCAGAACCTCTCGAGCGACAGCCTTATTATCTGCTCGCAGAGCTGCTCGTACGAGATCCCCGCCGCCTTTGCCTCCTGAGGCATGTGGCTCGTGGGGGTAAGCCCGGGCAGCGTGTTCGCCTCAAGGCAGTATAACTCTCCCGTCTTCTCGTCGTAAATGTAGTCCATACGGGCGTATATCTCAAGGTGCAGCGCGCTGAACACCTTAAGCGCCGACTCCTGCATCTGCTTTGTTATCACATCCGGAATCTGCGCCGGGCAGATTTCCGTTATCCAGCCGTCCTGATATTTGTGCGTGTAGTCATAGAACGAGCCCTTAGGCACTATCTCGGCGGGCGGCAGCGCTTTATCCCCGAGTACGCCGCACGTAAGCTCCCTGCCCGATATGAACTGCTCTACGATAACCTCGTCCTCATAGCGGAATGCCTCGTCTACGGCCGCCTTAAGCTCCGCTTTTGTCGCCGCCTTCGTGACGCCAATGCTCGAGCCCCCCGCGTTGGGCTTTACTATGCACGGCAGCGGAAATTCTTCCGCTATCCTGTCCTTATCAGCCTTATTATACAACCTGCCCTTCGGGTTTTTGACGCCTATTTGGTCAAATATCTGCTTTGATACGTTTTTATGCATAGCGAGCGCGCTGCCGAGATAACCCGTTCCCGTATACTTTATGCCCATAACGTCGAACACGGCCTGCAGCTTTCCGTTCTCGCCCGTCTCTCCGTGCAGCGCCATAAACACGATATCCGCCACGCGGCAAAGCTCTATGACGTTTTTTCCTATCTCGCCGTATCCGCTGTCGCTCCGCATAGCGCGTATCTTATCTATATCAGGCGCCTTTTCCGGAACCCTATAAGGCTCAAGCTGCCCCGACACGTCAAACGCATCAAGTATATTGTCTGGTACTGTTTCAACTCCGAAAAACAGGTCTACAAGTATCGCCCTGTGGCCTATGCGCAAAAGGGCATTGCACACGAGCGTTCCCGACGTCAGCGACACGTCCCTCTCTCCCGAAAGCCCTCCCGCTAAAACAACGATGTTCATCTGCGCTACCTTCTTTCTCACCGGCAAAAAGCAGCCGTTAAGCACGCTTTTTGTCCACCAAAAATGATTAGTTTAAAAACTGAAATTTACTTATTATAACACATTTTATTCACGGCTGAGCAAATGTTTTAATGTAATTTTTCTTATCATCCAGTGTATATTTATTGAAACAAAATCACCTGCCGTGCTACTATGATAATAGGGGGTAAAGCTTATGGACGCCGTTATCATAGTCTGCGCTGTAATGGCATTTATGCTGCTTGCTGTTGCCGCGGGAAGTTTTTATTTCTATAATGTCGCGGTGGGCAGAAACAAAAAGCGTTTCCTTCGCGGCAGCAGGGACTTAAAGCAGACGTTTGAAACCGCGGACTGCCCGCCTGACCAGGAAAATGTGCCCTGCGGCTCATGGCTGGAAAGCCGCAGCTGTGAAGCGCGCAGCGTAGTCTCAGAAGACGGATTAAAGCTTTACGCTTATTACGTGCCCGCCGACAAGCCTTCTCTCAATACAGCCATACTTGCGCACGGCTATTCCGAAGACGGTAAATCTATGGAGGCATTCGCGCGCCTTTTTAACTCACTCGGCTTCAACGTTATTCTCCCCGACGCCAGAGGCCACGGCCAAAGCGAAGGGCACTATATAGGTTTTGGCTGGCACGAACGCAAAGATTATCTTCTGTGGATACAAAACGTCATTGATAGCAGCGGCGAAGGAGCAAAGATAGTTCTGATGGGCATATCCATGGGAGCAGCGACCGTAATGGCGGCGAGCGGAGAAGCGCTGCCGCCGCAGGTAAAGGCAATAATCGAAGACTGCGGCTACTCGTCGCTGTGGGAGCAGCTTTCGTGGCAGCTAAAGCGTTTCTTTCGGCTGCCCGCTTTTCCGTTTATGTACACGACGAGCCTTATTACAAAGCTGCTCGCCGGTTACGGCTTTAAAGAAGTCTCGCCGATAGAGCAGGTAAAAAAGAGCGTTACGCCCACGCTGTTCATACACGGCGGCGACGACTCCTTCGTGCCCTTCCGTATGGCGTATGAACTGTACGGCGCCTGCCCCTCAAAAAAGGATATAATGATAGCGCCGGGCGCGGGCCACGGCATGGCATACTCGGCGGATGCCGAAGCCTATGAGCGTAAGATCAAGGAGTTTGTAGAAAGGTTTATATAGAAATTTACCAGCCGGAAGCTTCTTTCCTCCGCATAACAGCCTGCCTGTGTCCTCTGTATATGTTTATATTTGATTTCTTTACATATATTAATTATAATACATATTTATAGGGGTATATGATTTATAAAGGGGGGCTGTAAATGCCATTTTTATTGGTTATATGGCAAATCACCGTTGCTGTTCAAACAATTTTTGGATATGGAACCGCATACAGAAGCACAAAAAACGGCGGGGATAACGGAGTCGCTTTATTCGGATGGTTGATCGTTTATTCTCTTGCGGCGTTAATACCGGGATTGGGAATCTATTTATGGTATAAAAGCAGAGAGAATTAAGCTTGTGCCATATTAATATATTTATTAGTTGTGCACAAATTATCAGATTCGTTCGTATGTCCTGATATAGTGTTGTAGCAGTTTAATGTTTTTTATATAATAACTATATATCACATTATACCGGAGGCTCTGTATGGCTTGTGACAACACCGTTGAGTGCACGTGCACGTATTCGTGCTCAAGGCGCAAAAAGTGCTGCGAGTGCGTGGCTTACCACCGCAGGATGGGAGAAGTGCCCGGCTGTTTCTTCTCTAAGCAAGGCGAGAAGACGTATGACAGGTCTGTGGATAACCTGTACAGGGATCATAAGAACAACAGGTGACGGCCGGATGTTGCGGATTTATACTCCTGACAATGCACGTTATGTATTAAACCATAACATTTTATAACTTGTAATCACGTTCTATATCCGCTTAAAGGATTCTCTTATCCGCGTCTCTCTTCCCACTCGCTCTTAAGTATCGCGTACTGCTTTACGTCCCACAAACGCCCCTTTGCAAATACCCTCTCTTTCGCTGTGCCTTCATAAGTCATGCCGAGTTTCTGCATCACCCTCCCCGACTTTTCGTTGGGCATAAGGTGGCAGCACTCCATGCGGTTGATATTCATTTCTTCAAACGCGAACGCAAGCACTCGTCCCACGGCTTCGGGCATTATGCCTTTGCCCCAGTGCTGCCTCGCGAGTACGTATCCTATCTCAGTGCGGCGGTTTTTAATATCCGTCCACGGGAACCCTATGCAGCCAATGAGCCTTCCCGCCTCTTTAAGTATGACGCCCCACTCGCCCGCCTCATCCTTTTCATATCTGTCCAATGTAAAGCGTATGAACTCTCTCGAGTTTTCAATTGAGCTGTGCGTGTCCCAGAGCATATACTTCGTCACCTCGGGGTCTGAAGCGTACGCGAATATCTCCTCCGCGTCAGCCATTGTGAGCCTTCGCAGTATAAGCCTCTCCGTCTCCAGCGCAGGGTTGCCCTTAAAAACAGAACCGTCCATAAAAACCTCCTTATTAAAAACTTTACTTTACAGCGTATAATACTCATATCCGAGAACTCGTCCATGCCGCCCGTAATATGCGAGCCTCGTGCCGCGAGCCCTTGTCCTCGCATCGCGTTTCAACACCTCCGCCGCGTTTTCGATAAACGCCTTGTACATTGGCGGTATCATACACATCTGCTTTGCGGGTACAAAAAACCCCGCTAAGCCGTTAAGCGACTCCGCGGAGTTTTATAGTCTCGCGTGTAGGGAACTCCCCCTGCGCAGCTCGATATATCTTATGCGCACTCACTTTGGGGTATTATTACATATGTATAAAGTATATGTCAAGTGTGGTGCTTGCTTCTTTTTTGTTTCGTGGTATATTATAAGTGACTTATCAGTCACCGAAAGGAGCTTGATAAATGCCAAGCGAAACATTTAATAATCTCTCCCACGAAAAGCGCAAATGTATCATTCAAAAATGCTATGAGGAATTTTCACAAAACAGTTTCCGCGAAGCGTCTATTTCCAAAATAGTCAGCGAACTTGGAATTGCCAAGGGGAGCATATATAAGTATTTTAAAGATAAGCAGGACCTTTATTTTTACCTGATTGACCGGGCAGCCGGAACCAAACTGAAGGCTGTTGAAAAAGCGGTGGAAGGCAAGCATGACATACTATGGGAGATCATGCAGGCGGGCGCACTGTTTGACATCGAGAATCCGTTGCTTACCAGCTTTTTGAATCGAGTGTTCAGCGACAGCTATGTGTTTGAGCCGGATATACGCGCACAAATGATCAAGCGCTCTTGTGAGTTCCTGATGCAATATGTCAAGAAAGCGAAAGAGAGAGGCACTATCCGCAAGGACATTGACGATAGGCTGATCGCGCTTTTTATAAACGGAATACTGATCGGCGTGGGAGGAATGCTCGCAGCATTGAACGGTATAGATATCGATTTATATCTGAGCGCCGTACACGAATCCATTGAAAAAAAGGACGAACTCTTTTCCAGCCTCGCAGATATATACAAGCTGCTGATGAGCGGTATTGCCAGTTAGCATATTGACAATGGTGCAAAAATGCTATACAATAAAGTGACTGGGTGGTCACTTATTATAACAGTCTATAATACACAAGCTTTTGGGAGGTCAAAATTATGTTGTTTTTCAAGATCGTATGTTTTGTCTGGGCAGCAATCGGCATAATCTCGCGTATCGCAATGTCGGTAATGAAAGAAAAGTGGGCAGTATGGGAAGAAAACAGCGCTTATAAAGCAGAGCGCCCCGCATGGGTCGTGGTCGTTTCAGTATTCGGGTTTTGCATGATTGCCGCTGCTTGGCTGGTGTACATCCTTGCGGGCGTACCGTACGGATGGGTACTCGCGGCATTGATCACCTTGACCGCGGCAAAGATTTCATCGCTGCTGTTCAACTACAGCAAATTCAGAGCATTTCTTAAGGAAACTCTGGCTAACAAACAAAAAATGATGCGCATAAACGTTTCGGTCATCATTCTTTCTGCCGGTCTGATAGCTCTGGGTATCTTCCTGTATTAGAATAATTATTTTCTCATGTTATTGTGAAATATAATATACAGGCTAAGCGCTTTTACATCTATTAGCCATACTTGTCAGGGGCTTAATGTCTCCGTCTCGCCTTCACAGCCTGATTCGGGCAGCGTCTCGTTCACGTCTTTTATCACCGACACCCACTTCACGCGCAGTATCATTAACGTCGTGATTATGGCGCACGTATAGTTTGAGAACAGGTTGCCCCAAAATACCGAATCTACGCCGAGCAGGCGCTCCGTAGCGAGTATGAACACATACCTTAAAAGCCAGATTCTGAGCACGCTCGCCGCAAGCGTTATTCGCGTTCTCCCAAGCCCTGTAAATGCGCCGAGCTGCACAGCCACCACGCCGAAACCCACGACGGAGTAGGTATATATGTGAAGCGCACGGTTAGCGACAAAGAGCACCTCCCTGTCCCGCGTAAACAGCACCGTTAGATGCTCGGACAGAGGCACGACAAGCGCTATCATAACTACCGCCGAAACCGCGCTTATGAGGCAGCCCGTCCAGCACGCCGCTCTCGCGCGCGCTCCCTTTCCTGCCCCAACGTTCATGCTTACCATGGTGGTGACCGCCGCCGCGAACGACGAGGGCAATATGAAGCATATAGTTGATATGTTTCCCGCTATGCCCTGGCCGTTCAGCACCTGCGCGCCGTAGCTTTGCACCTCGTTGTTGATAAGGAAAAACCCGGCGTATATCATAACGTTGGCGGCCATTGCCGGAAGGCCTATGACGACGAGATTGCGTATCACCCGCCTGTCGAACCTGAAGCCGAAGAGCCTCAGCCTGTCGGCGCTCTTCTTTACAAACAGCTCGAAATACATCCAGAAAGTGATAATGAAGTTCGCCGCGAGCGTAGACATCGCCGCGCCCGTTATACCCCACCTGAACTCCGCTATGAAAAGCGCGTTGAACGCGACCTTGAGCACGAGCAGTATCAGCATGCGAACGAACGTCGCTTCCGGCTTTCCGCTTGCGTTCTTTATAGCGTTGTATATAGACTCAAGGAACGAGAACGGTATCACGAGCGTACTGAGCGTAAGATACAGGAACACGTCCCCGGATATCTCGGGCGTAACGCCCGCCGATATGGGATATGCGAATATATACAGCGCGGGTGCGAGCACCACTCCCAAAAGCGACGCGAATATTACGAGCTGCGCCGATATCCGCCGCCCCTCCTCAAAGTCGCCCTTGCCGTTTGCCTGGCCGATTATCGCCATGCCCGCGGCGCCCAGGCCCTGCGCTATGCCTACTATGATACCCACTATGGGCATGCAGTACGTGACTGCGCTTGCGCATACCGTTCCCGCTATGTTGTTTATAAAGAGGCCGTCTATGAGGGGTATCGCAGACTGCACAATGCCCATCATAAGCGACGGTACCGAAAGCATAAATATGGTTTTTGGTATAGAGCCGTTTATTATTAATCCGCGCCGCTGCTCGGTGTTCTGTTTAAGAAAGCCAAGATTCATTTGTTGCCGTTATCCTCTTTTATGCCGCAATTTGTCGATTCAATCGTTTATTATATGCCTCGTGATACTATATGGCAAGCGTCAGGCCTAAAATACGCGTTGCTTGTATCGAGCAAAAATCAAAGTTTAGTGCCCGGGCGGATATTGCGGAATGTTTAGCATAAAATTCTATTGATATACAAAGCAAATCATTACATTGGCAGGTGCGGCATGAGCAAAAGGAAAAAATTGCTTATCATAATACCTTTAACGCTTTTCTTTATACTCGCTGTATGCGTTGCGGCAGGGCTTACGCACGGCTTTGAAAACTGGGCGTACAGAGAAACGGCGGAACGGATCTCGCCCTCGCGCACGCCCGCTATGCTGTTTATTACGCACCTTGGCAGCACATATGCCGTTACCGCGTTCTGCCTGCTTCTTATCGTCATGCCATCAAGAAAAACTATAGCCTTTCCGGTCTCGGCGGCTGTTATACTGTCGTTTTTGCTCAACATAACTCTGAAGGTCATATTCTCAAGAGAGAGGCCCGATGTTTTAAGGTTTGTGGACGAAACGAGCTACAGCTTCCCCAGCGGCCACGCGATGATAAACGCGTCCCTATACACAATGCTCGCGCTGATGGTATTGAAGTTTATAAAACATCCGCCCAAGAAGCTTGCTCTTGTCACTTTGTGCGCCGCTCTGGCCGTCGGCATAGGCTTCTCGCGTCTTTACCTCGGCGCGCATTACGCCGGAGACATACTCGGAGGCTGGATGCTGGGTTTCGCGGTTTCAATGTTCGTATATGCCATCTGGAGCCGAAGTCTGCGCAGAGCGTCAACGCCGGGATAAGCGCTGACTCATCTCCACTTCCCGCCGTTTGCCCGGTGCATCTCTTCCGTTAGATGGAACCAGCGCATCGTATCCCCGCTTTCGGGGTAAAACTCAAAGAATTCTCCCTTATAAAAGGTATAAAACCTCGTTATGTCCGTGCACATACCGAACGTGGGAACGGAATCGGTTGACAGCGTAAACTCAAACGGCTGTCCGTCCTTCGTACCCTCATATTTCAGGCCTTCGCGCGATATCGACAGCGTTCCTTCTCCCGCTATAACGGACGTCGCGCCTTTTTGAAGCCGCTTGTATTTGGGCAGAACGCCGAGCCTCACGCTCCCGCTGTGTTTAAAATCAGGCGCGCTTACCTCGCGCTTCGCCTTGTCGCGCTCAAGAGCGTACCAGTGCGATATCGTCTCGGGGACAACGCATGTCTCACCGAGCGGTATTAGGTCGTAGTATTCGTTTACGCGGGCGCCGTTGCCGCACGATGCGCAGCGGATTATATCCGCCTCTCCCTTCATCGTGTAAACGCCGCCGCACTTCGGGCAAAGGTAAAGAAGATCGTGAAGGTTCTTCGCCATCTGGCCTTTGCCGTTGAAGCTTACCCTCGCTTCTCTGTTCCAGAGGTAATCGTCGTGCGCAAGAGCCCGGTTCAGCGTCTGCTGTATCTCGTCCGCGCTCATGCTTTTAAGCTGCTCCGGCGTAAACAGCCTGTCCACCGTTATATGCACCTTTCCCGGACGCGTGTCGAGGCAGTGCTTCGTGTTCGTCATATAGCCGCCCGCTATCTTCGTATAGTACACCGTAACGCCGAGGTGCTTTAACAGCCTGCCTCCGCCTATCGCGCACGGCTGCCCGCCTCCCGATATAGAGCTCATGCCCTCAGGGAAAAGGCATATGCGACCTCCCGCCTTTATTACGCGTATTATCTCTCGCGCCGTGTGATAGTCAGGGGTAAAATTCCTCTTAGGTATTACCTGCATAAGCGAGAATATAGGGTAGAGGTGCGAGCGGAAGAATTCGTTGTAGCCCACGACGTAGTTGAGCCTGTGCGGAAGCACGGCGGGAGCGGTGTAGAGGTAATCCACTCTTGACGCGTGGTTGCTTACAAGTATATACGGGTTATTGTCATTCGAGGGACGGGCGTTGTATGTGAATGTGATGCCGAGCTTTTTATTGAAAACAAGCCTCCATATGTTTATCAGTATAAGGTAGATGAGTGCGGGCGGCTTTTTCATGCGCTTTCGTTCGAGCTGTTCCTGAAGAGTCTGCTTTTGTTTCATAGCGGCTCCTTTATCTTCCCCAAAAGCCTCGCGTACTTTCCGGGCGCCAAGTATGTTTTCCGCCATTATAACATATTTCGACAAAAAAATATCCCCCGTGCACGCCCGTACGCGGGGGGGAGATTGCCGCTTATTGCTTAGCCGGCAGGTTTTTGAGCGTTATTACATACGCCTGTGCGAAACCGTCCTCGTTGATAAACCTTACGCCCATATAATCGAGGCTCATATCGATAAACGAGCGCTCTATATATGGCTTGTCTTCAGCGTCCGTGCAGTGCTTCTCAAGTATAGCGTAAGCGGTATTGCCGGTTAAGGTTATTTCTTCAGGAACATTGTCTTTTTGAATTTCCAGCGTGGAGACGACATTATCTTCGCTGTCCAGTTCCTTCAGCACATACTTCTCTATATAGTCTATCCCCGTTAATGTCAGCTTTACAGTGGTCGTCCTGCTCTTCTTATCCTCGTTTACGATCTTCGCCGCAGTGCCTGAAAGCGTAGTTGTAACAGAACTGCCCGGCCACATATCTGAGCAATGTCCGTTACCCTGCGTCACGTAGACCTCTCCTTCCGGCGTCTGGTACACAGGGTTGCTGTAACAATTAAATATTTCATCCCCGCCATACACCTTAGAGCATACGTACAGTGTTCCCTCCAGCGTTATCTCAACACTTGAATCCGTGTCGTTGTAAAAAGTATGACGATCCATAATAAGGTCGTCCGCGCAATTGGTATTATAGCCATTACGCTCATCACTCTCAGGGACGAAAACGCTAAACAGCCGCAGACCGTCAATCCCTTCAAAATAATAGCTCTTAGATATCCCATCGTCTTTGGGAACAGCGTAAATCTTTTGCGCACCCTGATTGTAAAGCGATGACTGGTCTCCGCTCATAACGGCGTTCCAATCTATGTTCTCAAGGTAATCATCATTGCTGGGCAGCGGTTCAAACGTTATGAACATGCCGCACAGCGCGTCAGTATTAACGTCGGTGCTGCTTTGGCCTTCCACCGCTAATTGGCACCCGCACACAGCGAGCAGCATCACAGCAGATAATAATATTAACGCTATCTTTTTAATCATCGTCCTCTTCCTCCAGGTTACCGTCGAATTTAAGTATATCGCCCACGTCGCAGCCAAGATAATAGCATATCCTGTTTACCGTAACGAAACGCACACCCTTCACCTTTCCGCTGCGCAGCATCGAAAGGTTGGCCTCCGTGATGTTCACAAGAGCGCAAAGCTCCTTTGCAGTCATCCCTTTTTTCTTAAGTACGTCGTCAAGGTATACGCGTATCGCCATAGCTTCTCCTATACGAACATCTCGTTTTCCCGCTTTATCTTTCGGCTCTCCGCGAAATACCGCGACAGCAGCAGCATGACGAGCGCCAGTATAACCGAGCCAAGCGGTATGTTGTTTACAAAGTCCATCGTCAGAAGACTGCCCGCCGCAAGCAGCTGTATTATGTTGAGAGCTATGGAGCTCAGCACTATTATGACCACCGCGTATCTGCACAGACGCGCGAGCTTCTCCGACACCCCTATAACGTCAAGGCTGAAGCGGTCGGCGTTAAGCCTCTCGGCCAGCTTTTTCGCCGCAAGCAGTATCAATATATCCGTTACTACAGGTATCAGTCCTGTAACGAACCTGAATACGAGAAAAGTTATAGTAGGCGCAAGATCTGCCGCAGTATTAAATCCCTCCCCCATAAGACCTGAAAACATCGGATCGGAAGTGCTTGTGTTTCCCGCCTTTACGGCCTCTATATCCACTTTCAGATCGGCTACGCCTATATACGCGGCGTTGAAAACTATGATTACCGCAGCCAGAACGAACAATATCCCAAGCATCCTCAAAAGACCCGGCGTTTCTTTGCCTTTGACATAGCGGAGCAGCTTTAACACGAGCCACCCTATGAGTATCGACCAGAATACGCCCCCGAGCACGGCTTTGCCGAAATCTTCCGAGCCTATGCTCAAGCTGCTCAGAAGGCCGGGATTGACCATCATATACATCAAGTAGAACAGATAACCGCTCATCACGGCGAGCAGAGCGTCCTCAGCCTTCGCCCGTTTCCTTGCGAGCTTTATAATAAGAAAAGCGGCGGGTATCAAGCACAGAATGGTATACATCGCGACAGCGAGCGCGTTGCCCGCGCCGCCGGAAAGCGACATAACTCGAAGCAGCGAGCCGATCTCGTCGAACGGCGTCTGGCCTAAATACATTACCCCGCTTACATCCGGCAGAGAAAACGCAAGAGCGGCGGCTGCGCACAACACGGCCTCAGCCAGCAGCAGTATATATAACAGTTTATTTTTCATGCGGCGACCTCTTATGAATATTATTGTCTGGCGATAATTATAAAAGAATAATAACACAGTAATTATCGTCTGGCAATAATTATTTTTAAATTTCTATATAAAAAACAGATGCAATATGCACCTGTTTTTAAATGATTAAATCTTCAACAATAATCATTCGCTCACGGCGGCGTATTGCTTCAAAACGCTTGGCACCGTACGCTTCATTCTCGATATCATCAATATACCCGCTATCACGAGCGCGCCTCCCAGCGCCTGAACGAGCCCCGCCTGCTCTCCGAGAACCAGTACCGAGAGCCAGAACGCCGTAAACGGTATGAGCCCCGAGAACGCCGCGGCCGCGCCCGCGTCGCAGCGGGCTATGCCCGCGTAAAACATCACGTACGCGATAGCAGTCGCCCCCACTCCGTACCATACCAGCGCCAGCCAGCCGTAAGCGTCAAGTACTGCGAGCCTTTCCGCGGGCGCTTCGAAC
Source organism: Bacillota bacterium (assembly GCA_023410475.1). Classification (GTDB taxonomy): domain Bacteria; phylum Bacillota; class Clostridia; order Christensenellales; family SZUA-584; genus DTFZ01. Next base: position 58,480 of record JAEYPS010000039.1, read on the forward strand.
ACAGCGGGTATAAGGCAGAGCACGAACGCTATAGCCGCCACGCACGCAGTCCTGTCGATCGGGTTTGTGTTCCCCTCGCCGCGCCTGACGCTGTCTTTGCGCGAGAATACGTTGAAGCACGATTCGCACGCCGCCGCGCACAGCACGAGCGCGTTGCCCAAAATGTGCTCCCAGGAGAACGAGGCCTGTGATGTGAAATCCGCCTGCAGCGCCGCTATACCAGCGCACGCGCATACAAGCCCCGCCAGTTTCAGCGCGCTGAGCCGTTCTTTGAGCACCAGCCGCGCAAGCGCTACCGTTATCGCCGGAGACGCACCTGTCAGCAGCCCGGCCTCAAGCGCGCTCGTGCGCTCGAGCCCGAGCAGCATGAACATCCTGTACAGGAATATTCCTGCCGCAGCCTGAAACGCCATGTAAGCCCAGTCCTTCACACCGTAGTTTTTAAGCGTTTTTATTATGCTCGCAAGGCGAAACGGCAGCAGTGCGCAGAGCGCGAACAGCAGGCTCACCGCGCCTATAGTGAACACCCCCACTCTGCCGCTGAGCGGCCTCGCAGTCACTACGACCGTGCCCGCAAGCACAAACGCACCCGTAAGATATAAATAGCCTGAAATCTTTTTCATACATACACCTGTTGTTTATTGTAATATCTGCTATAATAGTTAAACTAACCGGTATGTTTAAGAGCCGGTCCAGATAATTTTTTACCAGTCCGGTTGGAGGCGATTATGGAATTTGAGATATACCGCGGCTCGGACACGCCGCTGTCCCGCCAGATCTACAGCCACATCCGAGAGGGCATACACAGCGGAAGGCTGCCCTCGGGCACGAGGCTGCCTTCCACGCGCGCTCTCGCCGCGTCACTCGCGGTATCGCGCAGCACGGTCTGCGAAGCTTACGACATGCTTGCCGCCGAGGGGTTTACGGACAGCCGTCCGGGCGCGCCCACAACGGTAAGGGAAGGCCTTTTGCTCGAACCGCCTGATACCGCGGCAAAGCGTGAATACGAAACCAACCCGCCCGTTCTTGCCGATTTCACCACCGGGAGGCCCGACCTTCGCGAGTTTCCCATGAGCCTGTGGCTGAAATCGTTAGCAGCCGCCATGAGCCGCCTCGATTACAGGGAGTCGGGCTACAGGGGCCCTCAGGGGCTGTTAGCGCTGCGGGAAGAGATAGCGTCGTGGATGTACCGCAGCCGCGGCATAACGGCCTGCCCCGACGACATTTTTATAACGAGCGGAGCCACGCAGGCGCTCTGCCTCATTGCGGGCATACTACGAGCGCCGGGAGGAAAGGCCGTCGTCGAAGACCCGGGCGTCGCGGGCGTATTGGAGATGCTTTTGTATATGGGCTTTGAATTACAGCCTGTTCCGGTCGACGGCCACGGTATGGTAACGGACGGGCTTTCGCTGAAAGACGCCCGTGTTGTCTACCTTACCCCCTCCCACCAGTTTCCTCTGGGCGGTATACTGACCGCCGACAGGCGCGCGGCATTGGTGCGTCTCGCGCGCGAGAGCGGCGTTTATATTGTGGAGGACGACTACGACAGCGAGTTCCGCCATGCCGGAGCTCCCGTATCGCCTCTCTACTCTCTCGACCCCCGTCGCGTAATATACGTGGGCACGTTCAGCAAGCTGCTGTTTCCCGCGCTGCGCGTCGGCTACGTTATACTCCCCCGCGAACATCACGATATGTGGCGGCGGCTGAAGATCTACGCCGACGTGCAGAACCCGGTGTGCGAGCAGGCAGCGCTTTCCGATTTCCTCAAAACGCGCAAGCTCGACAGGCACATACACCGCATGCGCAGGCTGTACGGCAAGAGGCGCGAGGCGCTTCTGTCTGCGCTTTCCGAGTTCTTCGGCGACGGGTGGCAGGCGCAGGGCGACGCGGCCGGCCTTCACGCGGCTATATCGTTTCCCGGAATGAGGTTTGGAGAGGATTTTTCAAAGCTTGCAAGAGAAAGCGGCATACGCATCGCAACGGCGGAGATCCACGCTGTGAGAAAAGGGCTTCACGACAATACGCTTCTGCTGGGTTACGGCCATCTTGACGAGCAGGAGATTTATAAGGGAGTGATACTGCTTAAGGAGTTTATGGTGAAGAGTGGGTATTGCAGGTAGTTTGTGCATATCGGTAAATAAAAAAAGGGGCGGTCTCCCGCCTTCTCGTTTATACGCAGGGGCGGACTACTCTATCCGCCCGTTTCATATGCTCCTTTGCCGTTTACGGCTCACGCTTGCCTGTGCTTACTATGCTCATGCTCACAGCTGCGGCACCCGCTCAGTTACCCAATCAGCCTGTCCCACACGTCCCGAGTCACTATGCCGTCAGCCTTTATGCACTGCGCCTTCTGAAACGATATTACCGCTTTCTCGGTGTTCGGCCCGAACGCGCCGTCTATTCCCTTAGGGTCGTGCCCCTTCAATGTAAGCGCCTTTTGAGCTTCCCTAACGTCGTCGCCGCGCATGACCGGGCTTACCCTTTTAAGCGTCCTCGTAAAGCCGGGTATCACCTTTGCTTTTGCGAACACCTTTAGCCTGCCGAATCTGTTCCACGCCGTCTTATTGAACGGTTCGCGCACGACACCCCAGTCCCTTCCTTTCGCGTGTACGACGGTGCCGTCCCCCATATAGATCCCGCAGTGATATATCCTGCTGCTCGTGGTGTACTTTTTGAATACAAGGTCGCCTGCGCACAGGTCGTTTTTGCCTATAGCGTCGCAGATCGTATAGTATATCCCGTTCGCGGTAAGATCGCGGTCAACATATCTGTTGTCAAGCAGGTACGCTATGACAAGCCCGCTGCAGTCATAGCCTGTAAGAGGCCCTCCGCTTTTTAAATGCTTCTCGTAAGCGCTGAGCGCACGCTTATAGTTAGAGTCGTCTTTCTCGAGCTTTCTTATCAGCGCGGGAGTCATCTTCTGCCCCTGCGCTCCCGAGACATACAGGCAGCCCGTCCTCGACGCGGAGTATGCCAGAAATTTAACTATCTCTCCGGCTGCTTTTTCCCATTCCTGCGCGTCTACAAGATGCGCGCAGTCTTTCTTTTTTATGAGCACCAGTATATACGCAATCACAGCTCCGGTTTCTGTCTGAGAGAGTACAAGCGCGCTCTCGCCGCACTCGAGCCGGCCAATAAGCTTGCTTGCGTCTTCAGAGTATACAGGAATTCTTGCGGCCGCGATTTTCATATTAACCCTCCTAAAATACCGTCTTGAACGGGCCTCCCTTTACGGCCGCTATCTTCATTCCGGTTACGTTTTTAAACGCCCCGCTTTTTACGGGCGCTATCTTCATGCTCAGCATGGTTTTATTTATAGCCTGTTTGCCGGGAGCGATCCATACCGGCATACGGTAACTGATCTCAATATACGGCCGATACGTTTCCCCCCGCTCCTTTGTAAAAAACTGCTTTCTTTTTTCATAAAGGCTTTCGTTTGCCTGCAGCAGCATAATCCCGTGACAGACGCGGTCGTTTTCAACAATGTCTTTTACAAGGCCTGTAATACAAAGCTGCGGGAGCCGTTCGCGTTCCCGCTGAGTGTCAGCGCAGCCTGCGCTGTCTCCGTAGCCGCAGGCTGGTTTGCGTAGGTCACCGTGTTTTCGCTCCAAGCTCCGGTAATACATCTTGCATAGAACGTCAGCGTATTGGAGTATGCGTTTTCCGAATAATCCTGATATAGGTAAAGCACAGCGCTGTCAATGATCGTATTGCTCACAGGCGAAAAATCAAACTTCAGAAGTATCCTGTCAATCTGCTGCCCGCTCATCCTGCCGACAGGCATGAAATCTTTCGTATAATACTCTGTGCTGTGCTGATCCGTACTGCGGATATTCGTGTCCCCTGTTGCCTTAATAGTTGCGGCCGGCATATAATCACCCCTTACGCCTGATACTGTATATACAGCGTGCCTGCGGGGTAACTGCCTGCAGAGGGCGCGGGGCCAGTGCCGTAAACAACAGGGCACAGCTGCACGGGTATACAGCCGGCAACGTTAAGCATTAGCTTATCGTTGGAGTTATTGTATGAAATAGTGTCACCGGTAGCCATGGTTATAGACGATACCTGTCCCAGTTTTTCTGTATTCACAGCTTCATTCGCTATCTTATCGCTTGTAACAGCGTTTGCGGCTATTTTTGTTGAAATTACAGCTCCAGATAATATTTTATTTTCATTTATCTGATTATCCGCAATTTTATCTCCAGTAATAGATAAATTTGTTAGGCTATTTCCATCCACAGCATCAGCTGCGATTTTATCGCTTGTTATAGATCCCGAAGCAATTTTGTCACTAGTAATTGCTCCATCAATTATTTTTGTAGTTGTAACCGCATTTGCAGCAATTTTAATATCTGTTACGGCATCATCTTGTATTTTATCAGTAGACACTGTATTATTGCCAGGAACAGCAAGTCCATTTGTAACGTTAAAAATTGTTGCTGCCAGGCTAGCTATTTGTGACCATACAGTGTTACCCGCCAGATTCTGAATTTCTGCACTTCCTATTCTTTCTGACCCACTTGCAGATGTAATGCTGCTGTGTAATTGAGCTATCAATATATTGTTTATATAGTTTTTTATTTGATCGGATATACCCTGTATACTGTTCCTCGCCTCCGATTCGCTCAGCGGCGTTGCAGGATAAGCATCCCTGTCATTAAGCCCTTTTTCCGGTGTAAATGCCATCTTTGTAAAATTAGCCATAGTAATCACCTTTTTACCTTTCTGTTACCGTAATACGTCAGACGCAGCCCCGAAAGTCCCACGCCTCGCCCGATGTCGCTTCCCGACACCTTAACCTGAACATATGATACTTTTTTGATTCCCAGGCGCATCGAGAATGTCTTTGCATACTTTATCGTCTCCCATGTAAATGCACGCCAGTTAAAATCGCTCCAGCTGAACGACTTTATGTCGAAATCCCTCGATACTATTTCATCCGTATCCTCACTGCCAACAGTGACGCTTACTTTGATGTTGCCGTCTGGAGAGAAGCTGGGATAAGCAAACATAAATGTTTTAAGCTCTTCAGGGCGGCCAAGGTCAAAAGCCTTGCTTAAAAAATAAGCGTCTATGGGTTTGCCAAAATCGTCTTTGGCGTTTGTAAGCCCGGCTATGCCATTCTCCGCTCCATAATAGAGCTTCTGTCCCGCACAAAAAACATCGGCATTAATATTGCTGAATCTGTACCACGCAAGCCGTTTTTGCGCCTGTTCGTAATCCGAGTAATTATAGTACGGCGTCTGCTCATAATCCCAAAGATAAACTCTGCCGTTTACGCACAGCCAGTAATACCGTTCATAATCACATGAACACGCCTGCTCAAGCCCGCTCTCCATGAGCAGAAGGCTGTTTACGTTGGCGGACAGCGGTTTTATCAGATCCTCACGCTCGTTGCTGGTGGATATGAGCATATACACGCCGCTCCTTGTATTCGCAAAAACAAGGCGGTTGTCGATTAGCTGTATGCTGCCTGGTATATCGCAGCCTATCACGCTGTTGCATTCTCGTACCGGAAAAAACGCGTCCTGACCATCAAACGCGTAGCGCAGGGAGAATACGGAGCTTTTTTTGAAAATAACGAGCTCACTGCCCATCTTTGCGGCAGCGGTTATGGCCTCGCCGTTCTGGTCAAGATACTCCTCTCCCGTGTCAGGGAAATACCCCATGCCGCTGCCGACGTGCAGCCCAAGATCGCTGTGCCAGTGTGACAGAGGATAATCGGGATTCGCGGTTACAAACACCCTGGTGCCGCCAGTAAGCCCGCCCGATTCACCCCCGAAAGCTACCGCAGCCTTGCAGCCAGTTATCCTCTTCTTGCGCGAGCCATCCGGGTCGGCTATATAAGCGGTTATCCATACATTATTCGTGCCTTTGGGAGGGGCGCTTGAAAACGTGACAGTCCCCTCAGCGCTGTCAAATGAGAATCCTGTTTGAACTGTAACGGCGTCTATAACAATCTCGATATCTGCGGTCAGGTCCTCTCCCTCGGGCACCGGAAGCTCGTATACCGCCAACACGCCGTCACCGTTGTACTTGACGCAAAACCCTCCGCCCAGAAGGTTATAAGGGTCACTATCGTCAGATTCCGATAAATCAGGCCTGCAGTTGATCATTATCACAGGCGCGTACGGCTCAACAGCCTTGACCCTAAAGTCTGCGCCTATCTGCCATATCTCGCTCCCGTCAATGTAGTACATAACGTCGCCGAATTCAACGAATACGCCGGAAACATCTCCGATTTCCTGTGCTATCTCCTCCGCTGACTTATGCCATGAGCCCGCATAAATCGCTATGTCGCCTTCAAGATATTCCGTTCCCGCTATAGTCCCGCCCCCGCCGGCAACTTCATAAAAGTCACCCGCCATAGGCTCGGGATAGCGCGGCGGCTCCGGATACCCTTCTGCCGCACTGAACGTTCCCCTGTAGTTTCGTGCTCCTGCCTCATCCCACCTGTACAGCTTCGTTCCCGCGTGAACTATTCTCATTCCGCAGAACTCATCTGAGATCCTGTGGACATTCGGGATGTTCTTTACAACCATGACCTGTCCCGGGCGTTTGCACAGCGCCTTGTTTTTATACCAAAGATTCAGCATATCCGGGCTCTGATTATCGGCTATTTCATATTCGGGATCATGCGTATTTAACCCTCCGCTCATATCGGGAAGCTTTATCTCGCTTAACGCTCTCATAATTTCACCTCTCTCATATATGTCAAACCGGCATCTGCTTACTCATGCAGTTCTCTTCCACATATAAACGACCATATACGGAGGCAGATTGTTATGCGCTCCTCCTCCGCCTGTATTATCGTTTGTCGCTGTTGAAGACGCAGAATTGCCCGTGAAGTTCGGCAGATCAACGCTATGTGTGTGCCCGGCGCTTGCGCCTCCCGAATTGCCGCTTACCAGATGGTTATGCGAGCCCGCCGAAGCGGCCAGAGTTGCGTCACGATAGACCGTACCGCTTGTATAGCCTGTCCTGTATCCGGATGACGAATCTCCCGAGCCGTTTCCCGAGAGAGATATGTATTGTCCCTGATACCACTGAATATTATGGCTGTGGGTTCCGCTGCTTAGCGAGTTAATGCTTATCCCATGTGAATGATCCGCGCTCTGGCCGCCGGACGTAGCCGCCCCGTGATCGTGAGCTATGCTGTGACTGTGACTGCTCTGGCCATGTGTATGCTGCGGCATCTCGGAAATGAGAAGCGCGTGTGATTTCTCCCCGCCCGTAACTTCAACGCTATTAAAATCGGGATCAGCCGTGTCATAACCCGCGAGCATCCTTCCCGGCGCGATCGGTTCCCATGTTCCCCCGAAAAGCAGCTCGGGTGGAGTATTAACCACCGATAAGTAGATTGCCCCCACCGGATACAAAGCAAGCATCAGATCCTGAAGAGAATACCCGTCCTTAAGCGTATTTGTTCCGTTTCCGTCCCACTGAGGAAATTTGCTGTCGGTATTGGAAACAGGTCCGATAACGTCGCCCGCGCCCTGCCCGTTGAGCCCTTTTTGTGCAAGCACTCCCCAATATTCATTGTCTCCGGGCAAGGTTCCCGTTGAATTCTTTTTCGCATAATAAGAGCTCCCGTAATACGTAACGCAGTCTATATACTCCGGGTCGTTAACATACGGCGTTCCTGCGTTATATTCCCCCAGCATACGATATGAAACGCCTTTTTCTCCTTCTATGCCCTGAATGCCCCGCTCCCCTTGCGCTCCCTGTATACCCTGCTCTCCCTGGAGGCCTTGTATTCCCCGCTCTCCCTGTATACCCTGCTGACCTTCAGGCCCTCGTATGTAAACCGTTTCTCCCCAGACGTTCCCTCCGTCCGCGCTGAATCTGACATATCCGTCACCCGTTATATATGAAGAATGCCAGCTTTCACCGTTGGCTGAATACTGTGCCTGAACAAAGGGCGTGGCATCCCCTTTATCGCCTCTGTCGCCCTTTTCACCCTTATCGCCTTTCGCCCCCTTCTTGGGCGCGGCATATGATTGATACCTTATTATAAAGTTTAGTACGACATACGGCTGAAGGTTATTATGCGCATCACCACCCGCACTGTCATTTGTCGTACCGTTGTGAGTATGATTCGCGCTTGTTCCATTCGTTGTCCCTGATATATTGTGCGAATGGCTCCCTGCCGAACTAGCCGTGCCGCTTATTGTATGGCTATGGTATCCTGCGCTGACAGTATTTAAACTCTGATATGTATTATCGCACGCGCTTTCAGAACCAGAGGCGACATATATAATACCTACGTATCTCCCGTACTCGTGACTATGAGTTCCGGTTGATATGGTATCCCCAGACACGCTATGACTGTGACTGCCACCCGACGAAATACTTATTCCCGACACTCCATGTACATGCCCCGCGCTTTCGTTACCTGTTGAAAATGAGTGGTTATGTGCCGCCAGCTCACCGGCCGTCATTATATGCGTTTTCTCGCCGCCCGTTTCCCCGATATTATCAAAAACAGAGTCCCCCGCGTCTTTGCCCACCGCGGCTCTTCCCTTAGATTCGGCAGATTGAACATTTGCGCCCCGGCTATCCCCCAAGGGCACGCATACACGTAGTGCGCCCCGCTCTGAGAACCGCTCGTATTTATAGCGGGTCCGCCTCTTGTAGCGGACAGCCTGAACGAATTGACGGTCACATCCCTGACAAAATACAGTATGTTGGCTAAAAGGCCGGAAGGCAGCACTCCGGACGTCGTAAGAAACACCGAGTCTCCGACAGAAAACCCGTGTCCGTTCAGGGTTACAACCGCAGCCGAACCGATGCTGATGGCAGCGTTTCCTCTGTTTTCGCACAGCTTTGCGAACAGATCGGCATACTCAGTCCTCGAAACGGCGGAGCCGTCACAGATAAGCCAGCTGTCAGGGGGTGAACTCATAGGCCACAGTGTTATCGCCCCTACCTCCGAAAGCGATATCTCGCCCGCTCCCGGCATATCTTCAACAGACTTTATACGCCTTGACAGCCTTAAGATATCTGTTTCAGCAGCGTTCATGACATACCGTCCAATATACCGTACTCGTCTGTTATATCCGACTCTTCAGGCTTGATGGTGCGTATCAGAGAGCGGTACATATAGCTGTAGTCGCTGTACATATCAGCGTTCCTGTCCGCAAGCGCGAAACTCGCCGCCAGCCCGTAGGGCATTATCCTTGCCGCCGTATCGTCGCTAAGCACCAGCACCGAATCAAGGCTCTTTATTTTTCCGGGCGTTTTTCCTTCGTAAAACGCAAGCTCTCTCTGCAAAATATCAATAAGCTGCGGCGCCTTAGACTCATAATCATCTTTGGCGACCGGGTCCGCTTCGTCTATCAAAGCCATCGCCAGCTCATACACATCATATGCGGTCATGCTCATCACCTCTTGTTATTGGATTTGCCGAACCCAAACTATTTCGGGCTCGATCGTTCGTATATAAAAACACCGGCTATTTTAAACTTCCGGTAAAATACTCTGGTTTAGTTGGGAGGGCGCCGCGCCCTCCCGCGTATGTTTTTACAGTTTCTTCTCCTACAGCTGCACAGCCTCTATCCGCACTGACGCAAGCTCCTCTGTAAGTTCATTGCCCTGTTCGTTAGTCAGCGCGACGGTTATGTTCCCTGTAGAAAGGTTCTTATACCTTGCCGTATCAAACAGCGCAATATAAGCCGTTTCTGCGGCTTCGACCGTTACGTTCATATCACCAAGCGCGGCTCTCGGTCCGTTCCCCTTGGCGACTTTTACCACTACGGCTGTCGCGTTATCATTCACAACGCGCAGCGCGAGCCTTGCGTCCCTGCCCGAATGAGCAACGTTCTGCGAAACAGCCGCCGGGGCGATATTTGCCGCGGGCATCACGCTGGTTCCGCCGCCGCTTACGTTAAATACACTCAAATTTCCCATATGTTCGCCCCCTTATATACCGGTCTCTTCACCGGGCGTTATGTCGATAGTTATAAGCTCGCCCGGCCGTATTACCGTTCCGCCGTAAAGGTGCAATACCTTGAACGCGTCCGAAAACTTCTTCTCGGGCTTGTAGCGCTCTATCATGCTCGCGGGTATCTGCTCGGCCAGCGCTATAGCCTGCCTCGAGAACGCCATGCAGTGGTGCACGTCGTCCGTCTTTTTTATTGAGTTTGAGACGTATACGTTGAAGTTGAGGTAGCTGCCTTTAAAGCCCTTGCCCAGCACTTCGGCGTTCGCCTGCTGAAACATTATCTTTCCGAGCACGAGTTTCGTATACACCGCCGGTGATATAACGAGAGATTTCTCTTCCTCAAACGGAACATCCGCTTCGAGCAGCGCCTGCTCCGCCGCCGCCAGCGTCGAGAGTATCGTCGCCGCGGTACAGGAAGCGTTCTCGAGCTTAGTCGCGGCCTGGTCATGGAATCCGGCTATATACTCGTCAAGCGTCTGCGCGAGCGCCTTTTTCGCTTCCCTTACCTCTACTCCGAACACTTCTCCCTGCGCCTGATAGCCGTCTATCCTCTCGACTCGACGTTAACGTACTTCGCCTGGCTTATATACAGGTCCTGATTGTAGCTCGTCTTTGAGTCGAGCGTGATGTCTTCGCCCGGCGTGTAGTCTCTTACAACCGGCCTGCCTACTCCCGCGATATGCAGCACGTCTCCTTTTTTCGTTATCTCGCCGATGATAGGCCCCTTATAGCAAAGGTTTTTAAAGACGCAGTCTCTGCCCCTGTCCGTCATCAGCTCTTTGGCCAGAACCTCCGGCCTGAAACTTTCATATGCCAATTTTAATCCTCCTTATTTCCCCAAAAGCCAGTGCTTTCAGGGCGTCATTTTCCTGTCAGGCACGCCCATATTCGTTCATGGTTTTTGTCAAGCTCCTCGCAGGTCATGCTCCTTATGCTCTCCTCGTTTATTGCCTTCGCCCTTGCGGGCGCGTTGCTTACTGCGCCTCCCATGCTGGCCGCGTTGTTTTTGCGGTTAACCTCAGCCTGCGCCGACGCTTTTTCCATATCGCCTATCTTGGCGGACAGCGTCTGCGCCTGGTGCGAAATAAACGCTTCGCTGAGCGGCACTCCTCTTTTCCACGCCGCTATCACGCTCTCGGGAAGCTTTCTCGGGTCTACCCCGGGGTTGCCGCGCATGAAGCTTTCAAGCTGCCCGTCAATGACAGCCTGTTTGTCTGACGCTCTGCCCGCTGTCAGGCCCGCGCTCTCGTATCCGGACAGCTTCGCCGATACCTCTTTCAGGCGCTCCTGAAGCTTGTCATAGTTCATGCCCTTCTGGGCGTAGGTCACAGCCTCCTCTTTTGACAGAGGCTTGTCCTGCTTGTTGTACCGGACTGTCATAAATGGCTCGTCCGGCGTCTGTTCGCTCCGATCCTCCTCATCCATAAAAGCCTGCCGCTCTTCGGACTCCGAATCGGGCGCCGATATCACGTCCGGCTGGTTTGCCGGCTCACCGGCCTGTGGTTGGGCCGTCTCATACATAGAAAATTACTCCCTTCGTTATACCTGTCTCAATCTTCCTGTGCTGATACTCTGAGCGCTTTGCTGCGTTAATGAATCTGATACAACACGGTAAATCAGAGCTTGTCTCGTTGTTCCTATACTTGCCCAATCAAAAAGGGCCGCGATCTCTCACAGCCCTTTATTGCCTTATCGTCAGATCAACCTCGACAGCGCGCCGATTATACCTCCGATCACCGCCGCGATCACAGCGATATAAAGCCTCGCCTTGGTGTCCTCACTCTTCGAGGTGTTTCTGACTATCTGGTCTATCTTGTCTTCAAGCCGCGCGAACTTCTGCTCGACCACTCCGAACTTACCATGCATCTGAGTATCGAGCTTATCGACCTTTCCGTTAAGCGTCGCATCAAGCTTTTCAATATCCCCGTTTGCTTTTGTGAGAGCGTTGCAGAAATTCGCCATCTCATCTTTGAGATTGTCGATATTATCTTCTATCCTTGACAGCCGGTCATTCTGTTCAGTCGTCATGATACACCTCATCTTTGCAGGTTTCTTTTGCGTTATTACATTATATGCATCAGCGTGCATACTTGCACCACCCCTCCGGCATATCGGCAATGTTATTGCCTTGCCTTATTGCGCTTTGTCGTTAGTCAGCACACGCCCTCATATATCGTTACTGAAAGCATACTCCGCCGGAGTTCATTCCAGAGCCGAGGCTATTACCTGAGCTGTTTGCGCTGTTATACGGTCGCTGCGCCGGGCTGCTTCGAGCAGCTGCGCTATTGCCGCCGTATCGCCCTTATCCAAAAGGTCCAAAATACTGTTTGCCATATCGGCATCAAGCTTACCCGACTGTTTTAGCCCCCTAATGATGGCTGCTTTATCGGCGTTACTTTCGCTTACCGGAACGCCTTCCTGCGTCTGCTGCTCATCAGCTTGGTGTGCTCCTCCGCTCAAAACCGACGCGACGAACTGCAAAGCGTCTTCCGATATCCGCCCCTGTTCGGCCATGATTTTAAGCGCCTGCATCATATCGCCCGCGTCCGCGCCCTGTTGCGCTATACGCATTATCTCTTGGGCGATATCACCGGGGATATCGCCCGACTCCGCGAGAGTCTGCACCGCCTCTGCGATTTCGGCAGCCGCGGTCTCGTGCGTTTCAGATTGTGACTGCTGCGTCTGCCCCTGCAGCGCCGCCGCTATCTCCTGCACAGCCTCGACGGGTATCTGCCCCTGCTCGGCTGCTCCCTTTAGTGCTTCAAGTATATTTTCACTTCCCGCGCCCTGCTGCGCCAGCTTCATAACGCCTTCAGCCAGCTGCGGCGGTATTTTCCCCGCTTCTGCGAGCGCCTGCGTTATGCCCACAATTTCGGGCGCTTCATTGTTATCATCATTCAAAGTGCTCTGCGTCTCTTCCGCTGATTGCCGGGGCGGCGCGGCTGCGGCGCTCTGTCCCTGCAGCGCCGCCGCTATCTCCTGCACAACCTCGGCGGGTATCTGCCCCTGCTCGGCCGCTCCTTTGAGTGCCGCAAGTATTTCTTCGGCCCCTGCGCCCTGCCGGGCGAGATTAATCACTCCCTCAGCGAGCTGCGCGGGGATCTTTCCTGCCTCAGCCAAAGCGCCTGTTATGTTTATTATCTCTTCCGCTCCGCCGCTGCTCTGTCCTTGTCCGGCCTCCTGCTCCCTTTCCATGTCGGCAATAAGCCCGTCCTTCATAGGTATGTGCCCGTCGGGCATACGCTCTAGATACTGCTTGAAGTTTATCTTTCCTCCCCTCAGCAGATTGTCGAGCGTCTGTAGCACCTGTATCTCGCTCCACATCGAAGACGGCCCCACGTCTATTCGCAGGTTCATCGTAAACGTGTCAAGCTCGCCTTCAGGAATAGGAACGAACACCCTTTGCCCGCCGTCCATTACTGGTATCATCCTGCCCGCCTTATAAAAGCCCTTTATAAAGTCGAGCCATATATGCCCCACATCCTCTACGAACGAATAGAACCTCTCCTGCTGCGACTGCAAAGGCACCATCGCCGCGTCTCTCGTGGCTATAAATGCCGAAGCGTTGTCCGGGTTTCTTATGTTACCCAGCGTAACGTCGTTCGCTCCCATCATCTTCATCGTGGTCTGCAGCGTAACGTCGAGCCCTCTCCATGCGTCATACGACGATACGGGCGGGGCAAGGTACTGCGCCGCCCCGCCTATGTCGCCGTTGACCGCTATCGCTCCGGCCACCCTGTTCGTCCACTCCCTGATGCGCGTCTTGTCGTATATCACCTTAGGAAAGCTTGTCTGCACCTGCCCCAGCTGCGCGAGAGCTAATATCTTGTTGATAAATACTTGATTGGGTATCAGCCCCGTTACCTCCGCCGTTCCGTGGCAGCAGTTCATTCTCGTGTCCCAATTCATCAGCGCTATGGGATACATTGTAAGCCCAGTGTCCTTCTCGGGCTGTATCACCGCGTTTCTTACCGACTTCTCGCACCATACTTTGCCGTCCTTTTTGTACATCTTTAACAGCACGTTGCATTTGCCAAAGTCGCCGAGCTCCACCTTGCCTCTGTCGCCCGACGTATACTCGTTATCCTCGTCCGCCGCTATCTCATCAGCGTTCTCGCAGCCGTTCCTTTTCGCTTCCTCCCTCACCTTGCTCAAAATCTCCCTAAAAGCGATTATTATATACGGCTGGCTCTGAACGTCCGGGCTGTTAGGGTTGCCGGGGTAATAGTTTACGTTGTCTATAAGCGCCGTGTTTATATCTCCTGTCAGCGCCTGTCCCGTCTTTATCTCGGGGTCCCAGTAAAAGTACTGCACATAGTCTCCCGTTATGGCAGCCTGCTTCAAGCCTTCCTTCGTGAGGTAGTCCATCTTGAGCCGCTCCCACAGCATATCGCAGTACTCTGATATCTGCCTCGCGTATATACCCGTATCGCCTCCGTCGCTTATCCCCTCCGCGAAGAACGACATCTTGAGCCGCCTGTCGGTGACCGCCGCTATCTTCCATGCCGAGGCGTATCTTATGAAATTCACTACCGGAGTAGGAAGGCCTTCGTGCGGTATGCCCGCCCATTGGTTACCCGCGAAAAACCTCTCGTTGAGATCGACCGTGTTGTAAAGTCCTATTCTCGTCTTATAGTCAACGCCCTGCTCATATTCCTGCCACGCCTTTGTCTTCATATGACGCCGCCCCTTATGCCGTCTCTTTCAGCAGAGCCGTACGGGTCGTAGCTCATTATAAGCTCATACTTTCTCATAAGCTCGTTCTGGACTTCCTCTCCGCCGCCGGGCGAAGCCGGTTTTCTAAGCTTCATACCGTCCCTTACTCCCTTTCTGTAAAACAGCGCGCACAGCACGGCGGCTATCGCTCCCGACGCGGCGCCTATCAATACTTCCATCCGCAGGCCTCCTAAACTTTATCTTTCTCCAAAACAAAAAAGCCCTTAGGGCTTTCATGCTTCATGCTTTTCCATACTCTAATTGTGATGTTAAAAACCGCTCAAAATCGCTCATGTTTTTCTGCCACACTAAACGGCCCATTGATATCTTCAGCTCCCCTCAGTAGGCTGTTCATTTTATTTTTCCACGCAGAACCGACCGTCTTTAATGCCGACATTATAGATCTCGTCAAACCCCTCGCTTAAAGCAGGAGGCTCTAACTTTTTCGCCGTCGCAATCAAGGCGATGTCGGGTACTCTGCCATGCGCCCGCTCACGGTTTCGCGCGAGGCATTCTCTGAGCGTGCTGCTGAAAAACACGCCTATAATGTGATACCCCGCCTCCTTCGCGGGGATTATATATCTTTCCCTGTCCTTAACCGTAGCGTTCGTGTTGTCTGCTACGAACGACTTGCCCTCTAAGATGCATTCCATGAGCATTCGGCTCTCCCTGCTTCTCGTGCGAAGCTCGTCGAGGCTTATATGAGCGTGCGTCAGAGCGAAGTTCTCGAGGTAAAACGAGCTCTTGCCGCTCGCCTGTAATCCTGTGAATATAACTGCGCTCTTTTTCGCTTTTATAATAAAACTGTTGGGCACTGCGTTCGAATCCATACCGCGATTCTATCACAACGAAGCTGTACGAGCAATTTTGCCCATGCTGAAGCTTTTGCTGTTCTCGTATGCTTATATTTAAACATAATAAAAGTATTTCACAATGAAAGAATACCGCGTCGGCAGGAACGCAAGCCCCTGTAACGCGGTATTCTTTTAGGTTATCGTGCCTCTTATGCGGGGCTGTCAGTCCGCATAGAATGCATCCACGTTATTTTTGGTCACCACATTTACACCGGTATCAACGTAAGGAGGCAGCGGGTTGATGCCTTTTTCCTTCCAACCATCAGCCGGATTGATCATGTTATGCTTAAGCTGGAACAGCATCTGGAACGCCCAGAAGCCCATGTTCCATGTGCCCTGCGCTATAGAAGCCTCTATAGTTCCTTCCTTGATGGCGTCGAGCGTGCCCTTGTCCGTGTCAAAGCTGATTATCTTTACGTCCGACCTGTTGGTTTCCTTGATAGCCGCCACAGCTCCCACACCGCTTGTAGCGTCGGTGCAGAAAAGGCCCTTAACGCTTGGGTTCGCCTGAAGTATACCCGAAGCTGCCGTTGCCGCCGTAGTCTGCTCTCCGCCGCCGTTTTCAACCTGAACTACCTTCATGTTAGGATAATCGTTCTCTATGGTGGTTTTAAATCCGGCGAGCCTCTGCTCATGGTTCAGCTGTCCGGGCAGCGTTACTACCGCAACGTCACCTTGTCCGCCAAGGCATTCGGCCATATACTTTGCCGCCATTGCGCCTGCAGCTTCGTTTCCTGTCGCGAGGAACCCGTAACGTCCGCTGTCGGGTGAATCCGCGTCAAAGGTCACAACGGGTATGCCTGCGGCCATCGCTTTTTGGATGGGTTCTTTGTACGCGTCCGGATTGATGCAGCTTATAGCCATGCCGGCCGGTTTGTTCGCTATCAGCTGTTCAAGAACGGTGACCGCCTGATTTACGTCGTACTCAGCCGCTCCGCCGTAAACAGTCTTAACGCCGTACATCTTGCCTGCCGCCTCAAAGCCTTTGTAACACCCTTTCCAATACTCGATGCCCGACAGGAACGTTACCATATAATATTCTTCGTTCGGGTCCGCGCCGAATGCGGCTCCGCCTGCGGCCTGCGGCTGTGCCGGGTTATCCGCAGCCACCGGCTTGTCTGCATCCGCTGGTTTGTCTGCAGTTGCGGGAGCATTACATCCGGCTAAAGCCATCGCCGCAATCATGACGAGCGCCAGCATTACATACAAGGATTTTTTCATCAATATGAACCTCCTAAGTTTTTTTATAATCAAAGCGCAGTTGCGCTCTAATTTACTTTCCGCTTACGGTTCCTTTCTTTCTGTGGCTGAGGTGATCGATCGTCACAGCGGCAATAAGTATCATGCCGCTTATCAGCTGCTGCCAGTACACGCTCACCTTTAGCAGCACGAGCGCATTGTTGATGAGGTTAAGGAGTATTATTCCGAGCACGGCGCCGAGGATTGTGCCTTCTCCTCCGCTCAGTGACGCTCCGCCGATAACGGCCGCCGATATTACTCTTAGCTCAGTTCCCTGCCCCGCGGTGGGGGTGGCCACGCCGAACCTTGAAAGCGTAAGTATTCCTGATATGCTGGCAAGAAACGCAGTTAGCATATATACGCCTATCTTTACCCGGCTTACATTGATTCCAGAAAGCGTCGCTGCCTTCTCATTACTGCCGATGTAAAACACCTTTCGAAAAGGCGCCGATCTTCTCATCAGCTGATCACCGATGACCGCGAGTATTATAAATACAAGCACGATGATGGGCAATCCGAGCAGGTCTCCCTGACCCAGAAACGTGAACGCTTCAGGAACGGATGCCAGGGACTGGGGCGAGCCTGTGGTAACAACATACGCCACACCCCTCGCGATACCCATCATTCCGAGCGTTATTATAAAGGGATTGATTCCCACCTTACCGATGAGCATACCGTCGAAAAGCCCGAACAGCAGACATATCGCTACGGATATCAGACAGCCGAGCCAGATATTCACACCCGCTATGTACAGCACTCCCGTGATTACGCTGCTGACGCCCATGACCGAACCAACGGACAGATCGAAACCTCCCGATACAAGAGCTACCGTCATGCCTATTGCAATGATGCCGTCCGCCGACATTCCGATCGCGGTCGTTCTTAGATTGTCAGCCGTAAAAAAGTTGGGAGCAAGTATAGAAATCAATATCGAGAAACCAACTATAGTTACCAGTATCGTAAATTCCCTGAAGTTCTTCAGCCTCGTGAACAAGCTGCCGTTCGTCTTTATACCGCTTTCCTTATTCATCTCGAGTTTCATAATACGCCCTCACATCAAAAATATTTTAGCGCTACTTCATTGCCCTGAAGCCAGCATTATGATTTTCTTCTCCGTAATCTCTTCACCCTTCACTTCGCCTTTTATCTCTCCGTCATGCATAACCATGACCCTGTCGCACATTCCGATGATCTCCGGCAGCTCCGAGGATATTATGATGACTCCGATCCCCATGTTAGAGAGCTCCCTTAATATGTTGTGTATCTCCGCCTTTGCGCCTACGTCTATTCCCCGCGTTGGCTCATCCATGAATATTATCCTTGGCTTTATAGAAAGCCATTTTGCAATCATCGTCTTTTGCTGGTTTCCGCCGCTTAAGCTGTCTATCCTCTGAGCTATAGATGAAACCTTGATATTAAGCTCTTTCACCTGGTCATCGGCGTTGCCTGTTTCCTTCTTCCTGTCTATTATCAGTCTGCCTTTAAGCCGGTCGACCATCGCCGCGTTGATATTGTTCTTGACGCTGAGGTTCAAAAACAATCCCTGCTGTTTTCTGTCCTCGGTCAGATAACACAGACCGCTGCTTATAGCTTGAGAATAATCCTTAAAATGCGTTCGAAAACCGTTTACCCAAATCTCACCCGACTTATAGTCATCGATGCCGCAAACCGCTCTTGCCACCTCTGTCCTGCCGGAGCCGATAAGGCCGGAAAATCCAAGTATTTCTCCCTTTTTCAGCTTGAAGCTGATGTCCGAGAATACGCCGGGCTGACTTAAGCCCTTGACCTCAAGAAGTGTGTCGCCAGCCTCCGCGCTTTTATCGGGATATAAATTGCTTATCTCGCGCCCAACCATGCTCTCCACAACCTTTGTGGGCGTGGTTTCGGCTACGCTGAACGTGTTGATGTAATGCCCGTCGCGCAGGACCGTTACACGGTCGCATACCTCAAATATCTCCGCTATCCGGTGACTGATATAAAGAACGCTTATACCTTTTTTCTTAAGGTCTCGGATAATATCAAACAGTATGGCTGTTTCGCTTTCGCTGAGCGACGACGTCGGCTCGTCAAGTATCAGCAGCCTGCAGTTAAGCGACAGAGACTTAGCTATCTCGACGATCTGCTGCTGTGCTACGTTGAGGCTGCCTGCCTTTACGTCGGGCCTGATTTCCGAGCGAAACATTTCAAGCTGTTTTTCTGTATCGGAATAGAGCTTTCTGCGCTTTATTATCCCTAATACGCCGGTCTCGCATCTTCCCATAAAAATGTTCTCGGCTACTGAAATGTGCGGGCAAAGCGCAAGTTCCTGATGGACGAATCCTATCCCCGCATCCTGTGCTTCTTTGGGGCTAGAAAACTTTACGGGCTTGCCCATAAAGTCTATACTGCCCTGATCGGGCATGAGCACTCCCGAGATAATGTTCATGAGTGTCGATTTTCCGGCTCCGTTTTCACCCACAAGCGCGTGTACTTCGCCTTTCCCGACTTCCATGCCCACGGAGGATAGGGCCCGGGTGCCAGGAAAAGTTTTTGTGATGTTCTCAACTTTCAAAATACATTCCATACCATTCACCCTGCATTAAATTAAGAGACTTTGTTTGCGGTTTATCTTGTGTTTTCATCACCCGGCGATGCCGCCTGTCATAACGAAGGAACCACTCTTTTTGACATACGTTAAAACATACGTGTGACATTCGTTTTAACAATTGTTAATTCAATATAGCATATGCCATAAAGAATGTCAACGTAAATATCAAAAAATAACTAATTAGTTGATTAAAATAACAAGTTTAAATGAAAATAAAAAAAACGAGCTATGCCCGCTTTAAGAGATTTTTTGGCATCACAAAGATGATTATTATTGAGAGCACCATTTTTTACAGTTTGAATTCTTGCGCATGCAGTCTATATTCCTTGAGCCGCATTTCGGGCAAAAAAGCTTATCTTCCTCTACGTCAGGGTCATAGCTGTTTCCGCAGTCAGCGCATAGCAGCCGGCAGGTTTTAGATACAAAACATCCTCCGGATATACGGATAGCTGCGCCGTCCATCAAAGCAAGCGCTACTTTTTTGCGGGCGGTTTCGATAATCTTTTGAAACGTCTGCCTCGAAACGTGCATCCTGTCCGCGCAATCCTCCTGCGACATGTTTTCGACGTCCTTCAGCCGCATTGCTTCAAGCTCTTCTACTTTTATGGTATATTCTTTTACCTTTCCTGTCCCCGTGCCCGTCGGTAAAAAGCTCTCCACATCCGGAAAGAATTCTACTCTTCTGCATTTCATAGGTCTTGGCATAGCTGCACACTCATTTCTGATAAGTTGTATAAAACATTATAATCGTTTTACAGTGAAAAGTAAATTAAATACCTTACAGTGTCTGCAAATCCTAAACCTTTTGCTCTTTATAACCTCCGAAACACGCTGCGTATATGCAACTGGGCATTATCATAAGAAGCCGCGCGATTATCCTCCTCCTTCCGGCAACATGCCCGTGAGCTCTGCGGCGCTTAATTATACTTAAATCTGCTTTGCGGCAGCCTTCGGAGCGCTGCCCAAAAAAGGCCCTCTCCTTTTTGCTATTCCCGTATCTGCAAAACCGGGTTTAATATTGATAACGGTAATGTTTTTGTCCCGTCCGGCCGCTAAGTGCAGTCCTTCAAGATAATCAGACACATTTGCTTTAGAAGCGTTATATGCCGGGCCTTCCTAGCTGCCCCTAAGCACGGCTGCCGATGATAATCTTTTATGCACGACGCTGAAAATAAAAACCGCCCCTCAGGCGGCAATTACACCATGTTTTACGCTAGGCTTCTCTTCTCGCGCCCAGCATTTCCAGTTGAATTTCAAAATAATTCTTTCTGTCCGCAAGAGCGAATATCTCGTCCTCTATCTCCTGCATCCTCCTGTTGCAAGCCTCTATCGCCTTTTCCTGCTCCATCTGCGCGTGCCTGCCCTCTGAAAGCCTTTTTCGGTACTCGTGCTTCAAGATCTCTATCTTCTTCTCTTCCGATTCAAGGCGCAGAGCTTCCTGTTCATCTTTGGTTCTTTCGATTATTGCGGTGAGCAGCTTCCTGGCGTCGTTGTAATCCAGATCCGATATACCTTTGATCATTTTTCCCTTCCCTTTTCCTTATTAATACACACATAACACATAATACATATGCTGGGGTATAAAGTCAACGATATTTTTACGTATTTCTCCATTTCATGCGTATAAATACCATAATAGTATAAATACGTTCTTTCCGGCTGTTAAGACCCGGATTCATCCCGCGTCATCACTATACCCGCCACCTGTTCATATAGTATATGAGAACGATAATAATCGTAAAACGCTAATATGAATATAAGAAGGTGTAATTATGGATAGACCCGATATTACTATGAGCCAGATAAGCCTGAACCCCATAGCCGCCCGGCGGCTTTCACACACTACAAAAACCGTGCCTATGATGGAAAGCATAACCCCTCGGTGGTTCTTAAAGCTATTGCCTTGGATCCCTGTGGAGGCCGGCATATACCGTGTCAACCGAATAAGAAAGACCCCGCGTATGGAAGAGATGAACGAATACGGAGAAAAGCTGATAAATTCGGATTACGGTCACATAAATGAGGATATGATATCCGAGACATACGCCGAATACGAAGATCAGCCCAAAGAATACATGCTGAGCCTTGTACAGACTATACTCCGCCTGAACACCAATGTAACGGATATATTCAATAAACCCATAGACCAGAAGCACGAGCAGATGCGCCTGACTATAGAGGCTATGAAGGAACGGCAGGAGTGCGAGATGATAAACGACCGAGAGTTCGGACTTGTCAACAACGTGTCGCCGCATATGACCGTACGCGCGAGGCACGGCTCGCCGACTCCCGACGACCTTGATGAACTGCTGGCGAAGGTCTGGAAAAAGCCCGCTTTCTTTCTCGCCCATCCAAAGGCCATAGCAGCTTTCGGCAGAGAATGCACCCGCCGCGGCGTTCCTCCGGTAGCGTTAAGCTTTTTTGGCTCTCCGTTTATCACATGGAGGGGCGTGCCGTTAGTGCCGTGCGACAAGCTTATGATAAGCGGACACTCCTTGACGCATTCGGCAGGGGGCCGTACGAATATACTTTTGATGCGTGTCGGCGAAAAGGAGCAGGGCGTAGTCGGACTGCACCAGCCGGGCATTCCCGACGAGACCGACATCCCAAGCCTTTCGGTAAAGCTGGGCGGTATAGACAACCGCGGTATAGCTTCGTATATCTTAAGCCTTTATTTCTCGGTAGCCGTGCTCGCGGACGACGCGCTTGGTATGCTCGAGGATGTCGAGGTGGGAAATTATTATGACTACAGGTGATTGCGCTGACGGCGAACGTTATCTTGAGAGAGAATTGCAAGATGCGCTGAACCGCGTCTACTGGGAAGAGGATATAAGGCCGCTTGACTGCTTCGGGCACAACGCTTCGAGCAGTACATACGGCGTGCCCTCGCTTGAAGCCGCGCAAAGCATGTACTATTTTATGGGCCCGAAACCCGGGCGCAGCGAGCGCCTCGGCCCGCTCAGGGCCGACTTTCCTATACTTGAGCGCCGAGTTAACGGCTGCCCGCTCGTATGGCTCGACAATGCGGCGACCACTCAAAAGCCTTCCTGCGTCATCGACGCCGTCAGCCGTTATTACAGCAGTAAGAATTCAAACGTACACCGCGGAGCTCACCAGCTCGCGCGCGAAGCTACCGAAGCTTATGAGGAGGCGCGCGAAAAGATGCGTGCTTTCTTGGGAGCGTCCTCAAGGGAAGAGATAGTCTTCGTTCGCGGCGCGACCGAGGCAATAAACCTTGTGGCCTCAAGCTGGGGGACAACAAACCTTCACGAAGGCGACGAAATACTGCTCACGCAGATGGAGCACCACTCCAACATCGTGCCGTGGCAGATGGCAGCTAAGAAAACAGGAGCGGTTATCAAAGCGGCGCCTATAACGGACAGCGGACAGATCGATCTTAACGAATACGGGCGCATGTTTACACCGCGCACGCGCATAGCGGCCGCCGCCCATGTTTCCAACGTTTTAGGGACGGTAAATCCTGTCCGTGCAATGGCGGACATAGCTCATACGCACGGGGCGCTGTTCCTTGTGGACGGGGCGCAGTCCGCCCCGCACATGCCGATAGACTTAAAAGCCATAGGCGCTGACTTTTTCGCGCTGTCCGGCCACAAGATGTACGGCCCGACCGGTATAGGCGTACTGTATGGCAAAAAGGAGCTGCTGTCGGCGATGCCTCCTTACCAGGGCGGAGGCGGCATGATAAGAAGCGTACGTTTCGACAACACGCTGTATGAAAACCCACCCGACAAATTCGAGGCGGGCACGGTCAACATAGCTGACGCCGTGGGCCTCGGTGACGCCGCCGATTACCTCTGCGCCGTGGGCATGGAAGCCATATCGCTTCACGAGCGCGAGCTTACCAATTACCTTATGAGCGGGCTCAGCCGAATACCCGGCCTTACTCTTATAGGTACTGCTCCTGACAAGACGAGCGTTGTCTCGTTTATACTCGACAGCGTTCAGCCGGACATTATAGCAAGCCGGCTCGATAAAAGAGGCATAGCCATCCGCGCAGGGCACCACTGCGCGCAGCCCTTACACCAGCGTCTTGGCCTTCCCGGCACTGCCCGAGCCTCCATAGGCCTCTACAATACGCATGAGGAGTTAGACCAGCTGATAAGCGCCGTTCGCGAACTGGCAGCATATTGATCTTTATTAATGAGTTTCATATAAGCAGGGAACGGCAGCCACCGTGAGCCCCAAAGGGATATGCCGTTCCGTTTTTTATATGTCAAAGAGTATATACTTACTGCTCGCATACCCTTTGCCTGTACCTCTTGCTTTCCTCAGGCTGCGTGGTATAATAAGGCAACGTATTTTTATACAGAAGAGGAATGTATGAACTTAAAACACATACGACAGCTGCCCGGCCCCGAGGAAATAATCGCCCAGATGCCGCTGCCCGCGAGCCTGGCGCAGTTAAAGCAAAAGAGAGATGCCGATATCCGCGCCATATTCGAGGGCAACGATAAGCGCTTCCTTATTATCATCGGCCCGTGCTCTGCCGACAGCGAAGCCCCCGTCTGCGAATATCTCGCGAGGCTCGCTAAAGTACAGCAGCGAGTCGAAGAAAAGATAATTATAGTACCGCGTATATACACTAACAAGCCGCGCACAACGGGCGAGGGGTATAAGGGAATGCTGCACCAGCCCGACCCCGAGGGCGAGAGCGACCTCGTGCGCGGCATTAAATCCATACGCAGCCTTCATATAAAAGCTATCGGCGACTTCGGGCTTCCCGCTGCCGACGAGATGCTATACCCCGAAAACTACGCGTATCTGTCTGATGTGCTCTCCTACCACGCTATAGGCGCGCGCTCCGTCGAGAACCAGCAGCACCGCCTAACATCAAGCGGCGTTGACGCCCCCGTGGGCATGAAGAACCCCACAAGCGGCGACCTTTCCGTGATGCTCAACTCCATAAAAGCCGCGCAGCTTCCTCACAGATACATATACCGAGGCTGGGAGGTCGAGACGCTGGGCAACCCACTTGCGCACGCCGTGCTCCGCGGCGCCGTCGAGCCTACCGGGCGCAGCGTCCCAAATTACCACTACGAAGACTTGAGCCGGCTGACAAAAAAATATATCGAGATGGGCCTTAATAACCCTTCGATAATAGTCGATACTAACCATGCCAATTCCATGCGCCGCTTCTACGAGCAGCCCCGTATTGCCAAGGAGGTGCTGCACAGCCGCACCTACGACACAACGCTTCTCAAAGTCATAAAGGGCCTTATGATAGAGAGTTACCTCGTTCACGGCAAACAGGACATAGGAGGATGCGTATTCGGCCAGTCCATCACAGACCCTTGCCTTGGCTGGGACGACACCGAAAGGCTCATATACGACATAGCGGAAAGGGTATGAGTCGGCGCTTATAAAAAGATGCTCTTTATGTCATCCTGAGCGTAGCGAAGAATACCGTGTTTTTCTGTCTGTTTTTTTATCGCGGGTTATTATTCGTTATTGTTGTCAACTCCCTCACCGCGTACTCTTCATCGCCTTTTTGAACGACATCTTGAACCATCCTTTTTCGAGCCAGTGCTGATACTCAAAGTCCGTATACGCCGAATCGGCTTTTTTATCGCACCCCAGACGGCGAGTATGATGCTTCATAAACATAAAGCACATTTTGTTCATTAGCCCCGGCCTTAACTTCCTATTCCCCCCAAGCAGCTCCGCCGTCCTCTTCGCGAGCGGCCTGTATTTTATTCTGCACCTTTCCCTGTCGGGAAAGCACCCCGGCTGTTTTCCTATTCCTCTTAAATGCCCGGCCATAATGCATCCCATCATAGTCATTATGCTGCCAAGGTATTTCTCGGTTAGCCAGATGCCGTCCGCTCCCGCGGTAACCGCCGTAATCGCCGGTTTTCCCATCAGCCCTACAAGGTGTATCCACATGAACGTCCTGTCAAAGAGCGCCTTCGTCTGCGCGGACATCTGCTGCTCATATACGGGTGTCCCGATTATCAACAGGTCGCATTCTTTTATTTTTTTTGTTATCTCGTACAGCGCGTCCTTTTTATGAACGCAGCAACCTGTTTTCATGCACGCCCAGCAACCCCTGCACGGCTCTACTCTCTGTTCTCCCAAAGAGATGATCTCGTAATCCATATTCGGCTCATTTTCTTTGACCGCCTCGAGAAAATCGCGAACCATCGCAGCCGTGTTCGACTTTTCATTGTTCGGGCTGCCTACAACAGCCAGTATCTTTTTCATTATAGCTTCTCCTTTATATAAACAAAACCTCATATTCACATTATTATGCTCCGAGCAGTGTTTGTCAATATAATATGAGATAAATTTCATATTTTTATTGACGCAAAATATGCAGCTAGTATAATAGAGGAAGAAAGGCGGTAAATAACGATGAACAAGAACGTGCGCATGCCCAAACAAAAGCGTTCAATCGAGAAAAAGCAGAGAATAATCGAGGCCGCAAGCAGGCTTTATTACAAAAAAGGCTACATGGGCACGACCACGGATGAGATCGCAAAGGAAGCCGGTCTTTCCACCGGTACCGTTTATGCTTATTTTCATGACAAAAAAGACATACTCTTAACTTGGCTGCAGGAGTTCAATAAAGCCGCTGCAGCCCGTTTATCCGACAACATCGTAAGCCTGTCAAATATAACGAATGACGTTAATGGCGTAAAGATAGAGAGCGCCGCCAGAAGCATTATAAAAATGCTTACAACGCTCCACGATTTTCCGAAAGCATTCCGAGATGAAATGGCTGCTCTTAGATATATGGACGAGGATGTCGCACGTGAGTTTAGAGGCGTACAAAGCGCCGTTATGGATATTATCTCAGCCCGGCTTGAAGCGTTTGGTGTCCCGTTCGCCAGCAAAAAGGAAAAGGTCCTGCTGCTCTACTCAATATTTGAAACTGCCGAGGATAATCTCGTATACAACGAAGATCCGGATGTCGACAAGGAAGCCCTAACAGGAATGTACGTAAAGGCGATTACCGCCATAGTATTGTAAATTCTTGTCTGCGGAGCTCAGGCTAATATAGCCCAAGCCCGCATTCCTTTTACTTATCTCATAGCCTCGGCCAGTTTTTTGATATTCTCCGGCCTCGGCTCTGGGCCTTCTTTGCCCTCTTTTTTATTTACGCTCTCCATCATCTTTGTTATCATCCTGTGCCCTATGCTCATCTTCGATTTGTCAAGCATTCCTCCGAAATACTCTTTTGCGTCGGCTTTTTCCAGCAGCTCTCCCGGGAAATTAGCCGTGAAGCTCTCATCAAGGTTATCAGGCAGACCGCTGCAAATGAACAGCCCAAGCTTCTTTGTTATAAGTTCTGACTTTTGCTGCTGCATATATTCCTTTAGGTTCTTTTGTATCTGCCCCATATAGACAGAGCCTCCGATTATCACGGCGTCATACCCGTTAAGGGACGGCGGAGCGTTTTTCCCCGCGTTGATGACGTCGGCGCCGCCGAGTTCATCGGCCAGCTTTTTGGCGCACTGCTCGGCATAGCCGTATGTGCTTGCGTAAAGTATCAATGTTTTCATTATATATTCCTTTCTAAACATTTAATATTTGATCTCTTTTTGTTCCAGCGCGTTTTCTATCGACCTAAGATATGCCTTTGCGGTGACTGTTGCGCCGCTTATTTCATCTACTTGCGTGCTCTGGCTTATAATGACATCGCCAATAAGTTTTTGCGTTACATCCTCGCGCTCAAGCGTGACTGCTTTTATGACATCAATCTTTATAATCTTTTTGTTATTCACCGTGACCGCAACCTTGTTGGAGAACCTGCCGCCATTGTATTCTCCCTGATATGTGCCGTCCGGAATGTCGGTGTCTATACTTCCTATTATGAACTGTTCGGTGTCGGAAAGGCCGCTGATCATAAACAGCGCGAAACCTCCTGCAACAAGTATTAAAACCGATAAGATGATTCCCGTTATAATAAGCAGCTTTTTCAATTATTGCCCTCTTCCCCCGCTTGCGCGTCCATTTTGTCTATGTTCTCCATTAGCCTGGCCGTCATATCCCTGTAGGCTTCAAGCCCGTCGCTTCCAAAGCCATTATACAGCTCTTCCATAAAGATTTGGCTGCGCTCCTGCATCCCCGCCCATAATTCGTCGCTTTTTTCGGTAAGTCTCAGACGCAAAGCCCTTTTGTCGTTCGGATCGTCGATAAACTCAACAAACCCTTTTTCCTTGAGCTTTAGCGCCACCTGCTTTACATTCTGGTGCGTGCTGCCCATTACGGCGGCAGCGTCACTGAGCGTCGGCGGCTCCGCGAACACGCCTCCTATTACGATCGACAAAAACCATTGCTTCACTGTGAGTCCGCAGCTCCTGAACTCTCTGTCCAGCAGCATCTGCAGCTTGTTCGCTATCACGAACAGTGAGCCCAGTATAAATTCCTCGTCTCTGTTTGCCTCGAGCGTCTTGCGGTCGGGCTGTACCTTTGGTCTCATAGCTTCTCCCATATAATTTACGCTGATATTTAGGTAATATATTACCCATTTAGGTAACATATCACCTATTTTCGCGTTTGTCAATACGTATGCAATAACAAATACGAAATATTTTAAATACATATAAATTACAAAAGCCGCGTTGACAGCGGCTTTGATAGTGCGACATTCTTTTTGCTGATGTAAATAATACGCTTTACTTCACGTTATCATTTCTTTCCGTTTGCTTTATACTCGTCCTTCCCGGCCGTCCAGTGTTTTCGTTCTTAACGTAAATCGCCGACGCCATTATAACAGCGGCAAAAACGAGAGCCGTACCCGCCAGCCATGCCGACGCTCGCGGAAATACCGACGATATGAACATATAATCCTGGCTTATGCACCACACGACGATGAGCGTCAGCGCTATAGAAACAACGCCCATAAGCAGCCGTCTTGCCAGGCGTTCCTTCGCAAACGGTGAGAACCTGCGCGTACCCTTTGCAGCGCCTTCAACAAGCCTCCACAAAAGCAGCAGCGCCGCCGCCCATACTAGCCCCATAAAAGCCCAGAGCGCGGTCTGCCCTGTGATAATAGCCTCCATTCCCACAGCCTCAAGCTCGTTCCAGTCAGCCCAGTCGCGCAGCACATACGCCATAAGCGGCCAGCTCCTCTGACTGTTCGTCAATAATACTATACCGTCGCCCGTTTCGGGTACGGCGTAAAAGTACGTCATCCATCCCGCGCCCTGTCCTCCGTGCGAGACCGCTGTCTCTCCTCCCGGAAGCGTCTCAAGATAATACCCGAGACCATAAGAATCGAACACAAGGCTGTATACTCCAAGTCCAACGGCCTGCGCCGAATACATCTCATTTATGCTCTGACCTCTCAATACCCGCTGCTCTGAAAACCCTGGCATACCGGCAATCGCAAACCGGGCGACAGCTTCTGCGTCCGCGAAAAGTCCGCCCGAGCCTTTCTCGGGATAGACATACACCGGCACCGCTTTGCCTTTGAGGTTATAGCCAAATGGCACGGGCGGGCTCAGCGTCTCGTTCCAAATGAATGTGGCTCTTTTAATGCCGAGCGGAAGCAGTATTTCCTCGCGCATATATTCGGCGAAATCCCTTCCCGTAACTTCTTCTATAAGAAGCTCGAGCAGATTGAATCCTGTATTCGAATATGAGAACGATAAGCCGGGCTGCTGCATGAGCACGGCTTCGTCTGAAAGTGTTTCCTTAAGCGACGGCATATCCTCACGCGGCGAAAACATATTGTTGAAGTTTCCGAGAGGCATTCCGGCTGTGTGGCTCAAAAGCCGCCTTATCGTTACTTCGCTCACCGTATAATCCGACTCGGGGATTTCCCATCCTTTAAGATAAAGCCCTGCCGGAGCGTCAAGATCTATCAGCCCCTGCTCCGCAAGCCTCATTACGCCCCACGCAGTGACAGGCTTAGATATCGACTGTACGCTTGCGTATGTGTCCGCGGTCATCTTTACGCCTGCATCAACATCCGCATAACCATACGCGTTTGTCCATACGGTTTCGCCGCCTTGGACGAGTGCAATACTCAGCCCCGGAACGTCGTAATCAGCCATAAGCGCGGGTATATATTCATCAAGATATGAAATGAATGCTTCTTTTGAATCTTCTTGCTTGAAACCTTTTTCGGAGCGGATGCCGCAAAACAACAACACTAATACTGAAGAAATTACCAGCGCGATAACGGCTTTAAACCATGTGCTGCCAGCAATGCATTGTCCCTTTTTGCCCATAATACCCCCGTTATTAACAATGCTCCCTCATATATCGCAGGTGCGATCATTTATCCCCCGCCATACCCTCCCCCTGATGGAGGCGGCAGTCCTGGCGCAAGGGGTGTCTGCTTTATTTCTTACCCTTCAGCTTTATATACTTCATCTTCACGTTAGGGTTGCTCGTGTTTCTCGAGTCTATGTCAAACAGCTTCAGCGACGATATGAACGGCGTCAGCTTGCTGTAGCCGTAGTTCCTCGTGTCAAAGTCGGGGTAGCGCTTTGAGAGCTTCGTGCCGACCTCACCCATATATACCCATCCGTCTTCGTCCGAGCTCTCGTCCACGATGGCCTTAATGGCTTCGGTCAATGTCTTCTTGCTCGCCATGGTATCCTTGGCATTCTCTTCGGGTTCTTCCCCCTTGGCGGCCCTCTCCGCAGAGGCAGCGGCCTGCGCCAATACCTCGAGGTACTTAAACTTTTCGCACGCCGCTATAAAGGGCGGCGGTGTCTTCCTCTCTCCCATGCCGAGTACGTACATGCCCGATTCCCTGAGCCTTGCCGCAAGCTTTGTAAAGTCGCTGTCGCTCGAAACTATGCAAAACCCCTCTACGCTGCCCGAATACAGTATGTCCATCGCGTCTATGATAAGCGCGGAATCCGTCGCGTTCTTGCCCGTCGTGTATGCGTACTGCTGTATAGGCGATATAGAGTAATTTAAAAGCACGTTCTTCCATGACGCCATCTGCGGTTTCGTCCAGTCTCCGTATATCCTTTTATATGTTGGCGTGCCGTGATTGGATATCTCGTCGAGTATAAACTTTAAGTATTTGTCCGAAACGTTATCCGCGTCAATAAGCAGCGCTATTCTTTTATCGTTATCCATAAATTCTCCTGTCGTTATTTACCGCCCCTTATTTTTGGGGTGATTATATGTAAGTATACCATATTTTTAATATTAGTACACAAACAACTACATGCAAATTCACCTTTTGCCGGTTTACAGCGCAGCTGCTGCGCTAATTATTTAAAACAGGGTTTTGCCGCAAAAAAAACCGCCGAGAGGCGGCAAAAGGCATGATGTTTACAACCGGCGGACTATCGAAGTGAGCCGCCTATGCAAACAATTATATTTGCACGCATTAAACTTTTCAAGCTTAGAGCGCCGATTTAACGCATGTATGTTATGGCACCGA
The DNA here is from genome assembly GCA_023410475.1 of Bacillota bacterium. Classification (GTDB taxonomy): domain Bacteria; phylum Bacillota; class Clostridia; order Christensenellales; family SZUA-584; genus DTFZ01. Next base: position 89,193 of record JAEYPS010000039.1, read on the forward strand.
ATGAATATCCTCCCACAAGCTTAAACCGCGCCTTTGGGGCACGGTTTAAAAAGGAGGAGCTAAAATGAAAAAAAGTACTGCATATATATTATGCCGTTATAACAATATCCTCGCAATAACGTTAGTGTTACTTTTAGGTTAACAAAGTATAACCGTATAAATACGGACATTATTAAGGCTAATATCCGCATGTACTTCCGAATATATTATACTGCTTACATATTTTGTGAGCCAAATTCTTTGTCAGGAGAATCTATGCGCCCGGGATGCTTTGTCTCATACAAAACGGAAGACGAGCGATATAAAGATTTGATACTTCGCATGAATATTGGCGCGTACGCAAGGCAGCCCGGCGCAGGGACGGCGTGCTATGATGAAAGCATCGCCGCAGAAGACGCAAGAGAACAGATACTTGCGGACTCCAAAGTGACCATATTTATTATTGGAAAATACAGCGCCGAATGCCTCGGCCTTGACGAACAGAAGTATATAAAAAAAGAGCTTCGGGCATCATTGTGCGCCGCGCAAGACGGCCTGCCCGGCAGCGTGCTGGGATTGGTGCTGCCTGAAGCCGAGGGCTCAGTATTTCAAGGAACATATATATGCCCAAGGTGCGGCGGAACGCATAAAAAAGCCGTCATTGACGACAGCACGGTCATACGCGAGTTCAGTCAAAATTTCAGCTCGGATAGCTGTAAAGGCATTGGCTTTTGCGTTCTCGCGGCTTGGAGCGATTTTAAAGCAGACCCTGAGAGATATATAAAAGAAGCATATATGAGGCGCTATAGCATAAAAGGAGCAAAATGCAGTGAAAAAGCATGAATGCGAATCCGTACATCCAAAGGATGAGTTCGCGGAGTACCTTAGCCGCATTGAAGACGGCAACTTAAAGTCGTACATCACATGCCACGTCCTTCGTCAGATGGCATGGTTTGACCGCAAAAGCATGAGCAGGCAGAGGATGTATAAGGCAACGATGATAATCTCGATTATAATGAGCAGCCTTATTCCTGTCGTCACGCTGATGTCGGATATCCCCGGCAACCTCGCGTTTAAAATCATCATCACTGCGCTTGGCTCGGGAGTGACCGCGCTGTCTGCAGTAGGCGCTCTATGTAAGTTCAAAGAACTCTGGATACAATACCGGATGCAGTGCGAGATACTGAGGAGCATACTCCACAGGTTTTTCGCGGAGTGCGGGGAGTTCGGGAACGTCAGCAAATCTTCACCCTACGCGCGCCTTGTCGATGTGTGTGAGGACTACATGAAAAAAGAGTCCGAAAGCTGGGCCTCCATCATGCCGGGCGGAGGCCGTCATTCTTCAATAAGCTCGTAGGTCTTTCTGAACACGTCGGGTTTGCAGGGGTACTGCTCCCCTTTTATTCCCGTTATTATATAATCGCCCGCGTCGGCCTTCATATCGCCCTCAAGCGTATGGATAGTCATCGGCTTACTCGTTCTGTATGCTTTGACCACGACCGGCTTTTTACGGTATTTTATTGCTTCCAAACGCATCACTCTCTTTGCCATGTCACAAATCATATCAATGATTAGTTATTTTCTCCGTTTCATAACATTATATTCATGGTGTATGGATTTGGTTTTCATGGTTACTTTCTCGGGTTTGCATTTATACTATGTATATATTATAATAACCATCATTTACATATATGAGGTGTTTTATGGACGAAATACTCAGATTTCTGGAAGAGTCAAGATATTTCTTTTTTGCGACCGTCGAGGACGGTGAGCCGCGCGTTCGCCCTTTTGGTTTTATAATGAAATTTGAAGGGAAGCTCTATATCGGTATGGGCGACGACAAGCCATGTTACCGCCAGATAACAAGCAGCCCCCGGTTCGAGATCTGCGCGTATAACACGGGCAGCGGCGTTTGGATGCGCCTTCGTGGCACCGCGATAAGCGACAGGCGCCCCGAGGTGGACGAAGCCGCTTTTGTAAAGGCGCCGTTTCTCAGGGAAAAGTATACAAAGCCCGGCGAGCCTCGCCACGTCCATTTCTATATAGAGGACGGGATTGCAACCTTCCGGGATCTTTCAGACAATATAAAAACCGTAAACATAGGATAGTCTCAGGCGCCGCCCGCTTAATAAGTATCAGCTCGCATAAATGTAGGGGCGGCCTATGGCCGCCCGTTTCATACCGTTAAACATTCCCGCTTTATAACATGCTATTTACCCCTTTTTTCCTCTATTATCTCCCGCGCGATCGCAGACGCGCTGTCCATCAGCGCCGGGCAGATCTTCGGAACAAGCCCGAGCTCCTTAACCTTCGCAAGCTCGTCCGGCCTCTCCATGTCGTAACCCAAAAGCCCCCGGCAGATGATAGTCTCGTTCGCTTCGCGGAATCGCTTGTGAAACTCGCGTGTCAGCGCGGCAATCTCGTCCCTCGCTTCGGAGTCCCCGCCGTCGGTAAACGGAAACGCAAGACCTATCGCCATGACTGCGCCCGATACAGCGCCGCAGACCTCGGCCGCTCTCATTCCTCCCCCGAAGCCTCCCGCAACGGCTAGCGAAGTCTTCTCGTCAATCCCGGTGAGGTGGCCAAGAGACGTCAGCACCGCCTGCGCGCAGTTGAACCCCTTTTCATGTATATCGCTTGCTTTTTTCATATGTGACCTCCAAAAATATTTTTAATGATTTGTACATTCAGACTATTATAAGGGATAGGTACTCTTCTCATCTATAAGGCTAGCTTCTGAAACTTTGCACTCCAATTTCGGCTGCTCATCAAGTACAAAAGGGTTATTACTATCTGAAACTTCCTGCAGCAGTACTATTGGATCTGAAATCAGTCCGTATCTTTCATCTTTCGGATATGTAACAGCAACTGTTGGATTATCGCCCGCGTATGCTACAACGCTTTCAATTGAATCCCATTTTGTACATAGAAAAAAATGCGCATACTCTCCCTGCTCAACTATTTTTAAATATGCTCCCTTATTGCCGCCTAATGCTGTCGTATCTTTTACTCCTGTTTCATATAAATATTTCTCAAAAGCATCCTTCATATGTATCGGAACGATGCCATGCCATGTCCTGGATAACATTTTGCGTTACTCCTCGTCATTTTTTAACAACAAGCGATTTTTATATCCGCCGTTAACAGCATTTTATACTCATTAAATCTTATTACATAAATAAACATATGTCTACGCACATTTGTCTCTTATTTCTCTCTTATTACTGCCTGGGCTTTGTGTACAGCATCGGAAAGGTAACATCCACCTGAGCAAGCACTGTGAGTATTGCAGCCCCTGTTGTTTCTGGATATCCTCCTATAAACGGATATCACTACAAGAACCCCTTTCTCGCCGCCGCAAAATTAAAAAGGAGAGATTTCTCTCTCCTTTAGTTACCTTATTTAATACCTTCTGCCGCCACCGCCGCCGTAACCGCGATCTCCGCCGCCGCCGTAGTTGTTTCTCTGCTGCTTCTTAGCTCTTCTGCAGTCGGGGCATCTTTGCGGTTCGTTGTCGAAGCCTTTTTCTTTATAAAAAGCCTGCTCGCCCTCGGTGAAAACAAATTCAGAATTGCAGTCTTTGCATACAAGATTCTTATCAGCCATTACGAATTACCTCCTTATATTATTTTGGACATTAATGATTCTTTGACTCGTATCTCCAAAACAATAGAGGCTTACGACAAAAATTATTACTACCAATCCGGCTCTTTCGAGCTTCTCAAGCGTAACACAGCCGCCTTTAAAACACAAGTTTTTTTTCATCGCAAAATAAAAAGAGCTTACGCTCCTTTCGCACTGTTTCTCACAGTCCTTGCGCCAATCTGGGATAAATGCGGTCTGAGCTTTGACAGCACTGTATATCCCGCTGGCTCAGATAAACTACGACCATCGAGTCTGACTGATGCGATATCCTGAACTTCTCACCGCTTTGATTTCTTGTAATAGCAGGATTGTGGTTCACCCATTTTAAAAGGCCATTTTTATCAACATCCTCCAGCGAAGGCGACTCGTTGTTACATTGGCAGAATATCGCCAGATCTTCATTTCCAAGCGGGTTGTTTGTCGTGCCGCTTTGCAGGCTCACTCTTATAAAACTTCTTCCCTTGCTTCTTATTTCTCTTTTTTCCAATGGTTTCACCTCTTTTGTGTTATTATACCACAAAAAAGATTCAAACGCCAATTTCTATAGAAACGCCTTTATTCTGTTGCTTTGCATATCCTCCAATCAAATACTCCTCCATAACTACCCCGTTCTCGCTGCGTGCCCTCGGCCTGAACGCCTCGCCTGTCTCCGTAATATTCGCCGCCGGTATTAGCTGTCTTTTTGAGCACCAATAGCGAAGCGCGTCCGGGCTGTGTGTCAAATCATGCGGCTCTATGGCCGCGTCGTTCACCCTCGCCATATCGTGCTGCAGCCTCGGCAGCGCGCGTAATACCGGATGGCACGACGAGAAGAACACCAGCTTCGGCTTTCCCTCGCCTGTTTTCAGATATTCCTTTACGCAGAGCCAGCCGTCTATCCTCGAGTTGCCCGATTTTACGAGAGGCACGCCGCACTCAGCGAATATGTCGGCCGCGCTTCTGCCCGAGTCCTGCCTCCTGCTCCAAAGGTCGGGAGGCGCTATATGCTCCTCAATGACTTCTGCGCCCTCAGCCTCCCTTATGGCCTTGGCCGCAGACGAGACGGTAAGGTTGCTTTTCTCCATGCTGCGGTAACAGTACGCCTGCCCGTCAGGGCCCACGGCGAACCACAGCACGGCGAGCATGTCAAGACCGTAGTCAATAGCGGCGCTCCTCCTCCAGCCTTCGGGTATGGGGAACGGCTCGCATACATGCACCTCCTCCCTGAACTCGCTGAAAAACTGCCCCGCGAACACGTTCCAGTCGCCCTCGAGCCACGCGCTCCTTAATTCCTTTGGCAGGTTCTCGAGCCTTCTTACATAACCCGCCTCATGCTTTGCCAGCTCCTTCAGCTCTTGCAACGTCTTCTCTTTGCCATACTGCTTTTTGAGTCTATTGAGCGCCTCAGTGTACCCCTCGTCCGCCTCGAAGAGCGGCCCGTTGTCCCAGACGAGCGCCTGTATGAAGCAATAGTCATCAGCGCGCTCGCTCCTTACGTATTCCCTGTCTATAAACAGCCGCTTAACCCACGCGTGCCCTACGCCCCCCGGGTTGCATGTTATATACGTTCGCTTGGGGAACCTGTTTGTTCCGCGCACGCACGCGTCGAGCCAGCCGAACTGCGTTTCGGTGAGCTGTGTCGCCTCGTCAAGGAACAGTACGTCGTATTCCTGTCCCTGATACTGCAAAACGTCGTGCTCGCTGTCGCAGTATCCGAGCTTGAGCCTCGAACCCCACGGGAATGTGAACGCCTTCTCGTCGTCGCTGTATTTCGGCCTCAGATCCTCCGGAAACTCAGAGTATGCCAAAAGCAATTTGTTGACGTGGTTTTCCCGCAGCTCCGGGTGCGACCGCCTCACGATAAGCATCTGTATTCCGGGGCAGGCGAACGCGAGATACGTAGCCTTTGCCCTTACGGCATGCGACTTGCCTCCTCCCTTCGCCCCCCCGTACCCGACGTATCTTGTCCTTGCTTCAAGAAACGCCGCCTGCTTTTTTGTAGGCTTCCCAAACGCATTTATCAATACTTTCTCTTCCTCGCTCATCTCATCCCGCCTCATACAAATTGTGCAGGGAACGACCCCGTATCGTTCCGCTTAAAGTCCCGCTCTTGCAGGAACGACCCCTGTGTCGTTCCTCGCATTTCCCATACATGAAAAAGCGAATACAAAAAGAACGCCCGCGGGCGTTCCGTATCAACCTGTTGTTTTGCTTATCCCGGCGATGTTTCGCTCAGCAATCCGCCTTGTCCTTCTTCGTCTTCCCTGCCCTGCAGGCGGCGCAGATTCGCCAGAAACGATATGCTCATCAGCGCGGCGGCTATCGTGCTTATTACATCGGCCGAAGGCTGCGCGTATATGAGCCCGCCGAAGCCGAACAGATTGTCAAGTATAAGCAGCAGCGGCAGGAACAGCAGAAGCTGCCTCCCCAACGCGAGCAGCAGCGCTCTTATGGCCTTGCCTGTCGCCTGGAACGTCACCATAAACGTCAACTGTACTCCGATAAACGGCAGCCCCAAAGAAAACGCCTTCAGGAACTTAACGCCTGCTTCCACTGATGACGCTATTTCTTTTGAGTCGCCCTGCAGGAACACGCTGACTATCTCCCTTGCGTATATCTGGAACGCCGCGAGAAACACGAGCGAGAGCGCCGTGCTGTAGAGCATAGTTATCTTCAGCCCCATAGCTAGCCTGTGGTAATGCTTAGCTCCGAAATTATACCCCGCGAACGGCTGATAGCCTTGTGTAAGGCCTATTATCAGCATTATGCACGTGCTGTTTATCCTCTGGTTTATTCCGAACCCCGCTACAACGTCGTCTCCGTACCCCGCCGCGAATATGTTGCCCACTATAAACGACACGCTCATTATGAGCATTGACAGCGCAGCCGGTATCCCTATCTCTAGCGTCTGGGAATATATCCTCGCCGATGGCCTGAAATCGCTTGCCTTTATCGAAAGCACAGTCCTGCCCTTCGCGAAATGCAGCAGATAAAAGAGCGTTCCGAGGCCGTTTCCGATAACCGTCGCCCACGCGGCGCCCTCTATACCCATACCAAAGCTGAATATAAATATCGGGTCGAGCACTATGTTGCTTCCCACGCCTATTATCATTCCCCACATCGCTTTAGCTGTCGCGCCCTCGCTCCTGACAAGCCCCGCGAGTGTTATCTGAAGTATGAGCAGAGGCCCGAACGCTATGAGTATGCCAAAATACCCGGCCGTCGGAGCGAACGTATCCGCGCTTGTTCCTACCACGCTCAAAAGCGGTTCGCGGAATATGAACATAACGGCGGACAGCACTGCGCCTCCTCCGGCTGCCGTATAAGCCGCTACCGCGTTCGAGTGCCTTGCCTCTTCAAAATTTCCGGCTCCAAGCTGCCGCGATATGTAGCTTGCGGCACCGATGCCAAAGATATTGCCGAAAGCGATAAGAATAAAAATAAGAGGTATCGCCAGCGATATCGCCGCAACGAGGTCCCTGTCCCCAAGCATGCCTATAAACAGCGTGTCGGTAAGGTTATAAAGTATCTGCACGACCGCGGCCAGCATCGTCGGCACGGCGAGGCGTATAATTGCGCTCCTGACAGGAGCGTTTCCCATAAGCTTTAATTTTCTGTCGTCCAAGTTCTCATCGTCCTTATTTATTGTCTAGAGTCAACTTCCATAAACTATATTCCCGCTTAGCTTCAATGTCAAGCACGTATACCATAATATGTTTTGCGGCATAATAAAACCGGTTTGTCTATGCCGGCATTAAAGCTCCTCCTGTCAGATATTCATTCGTAGCGCCGGAAGGGTGGGCTTCTCATATACAAAAAAGAACGCCCCGCGCGGGCGCTCTCGTGCAGCTATGCTTATTCCACCGAAATTACGTTGGTCGGACAGCCCTCCGCCGCCTCCTGTACCGAATCCTCAAGCTCCTCGGGTATCTCGTCCACGTATACCTCAGCGAGCCCGTCGTCCGCCATCCTGAAAACCTCGGGGCATGTCGATGTACAAAACTCACACGCTATACAACCGTCTCTGTCTATCTCAGCCTTCATAGTAATCCTCCCACGCTTAACATGATAACTATTTTAACCCCGCCAAGGATAAATATGCAAGTGATATTGTCACTCTTTTCGGTAAGCTTTAAGAACCCTTAACGCCTTAAGAGTGTTCCATCTGCCGGGCTTTCCCGTCTGTTCCATCTCAAAGAACACTTCGCCAGGCTGTCTCATCTGCGAAGGCCATGTACCATCGTTTCGCCTCTTGCCCATTAACACCTCGAGCGCGTCGCCCATCCGCTCATCATACCCGGCACGCGCAGCTTGGAAGTAGTCGAGCGCCCTAAGTATGTCGTAACGCCATCTCGGAGGGTTTGACAGCATCAGCATCTTTTTGTCGATAATCTCTCCTGTATGGTCAGATTTATACAGCCTGTGCTGCAGCATGAATTCCTGCGACGTTTCCTTCGCGCCGACAAGTCCACCTATCCTGTACGTATACCCCTGCTTCATGTACTCCGCAATACCTTCCGCGACGCATATCGTGGAATGCAAAGAGCTGTGCTCCGCTCCCGACCGGCTTTTCCTGCAGTTGAATCCTCCGTCCGCCATCCTCATCTCGAGTATATAGTCAACGAGAGATTTAAGCGCTTCTTCCTTTGCTCCAAAATACGACGCGTAATTTAGCACCATGCCGTTTATGCACACGTCGTCCATTATGCTTCCGTTCCCGCCCTTTTCCTCTTTTAATATCCTCGCTGTCTCAGCTTTAGCCTCAGGGCAGTTCTGCGGAAAGCCTATGTTCTTCATCTCAAGCAGCGTGTAATGAGAGCATGTCCATTTTGGCTGATAGAATGAGCGCCCCCATCCTCCCCAATCGCTCCTGTTCGCCAGATACTTCGCGCCAAACCCCTCTCGTGATATACGCTTTTGAAGAGCGTTTTGCTCTTTGATGCTGGCGCCTAAAATATCTCTCTTTACCTGATACTGCATGGAAACGTCTCCCTTAAGAAGCCATTCCACGATCCTCAACTCTTCCATGCTCTGTCCTCAATCCTCGTTGAAAATATTTTTTATATCTTAATATGCAAATGTTATTATACATCTGCATATAAACCAAACATCTTTCCCGCGGTGCTCATCTGCAATACTTTTTGAGCCTGCCAAGATCGAACGGCGGCCTTCTGCCCGCCGACTGTTTTGCGCCTCCCAGCAGTCCCGCGTTCTCCAGAAACTTCGTATGCAGCGTCGTAGACTTATCGCTTTCCTCCCAGTAGCGGTGCACATAAAGTTCGCCTCTGGCGATAACCGACGCAAGCTCCTCATTGGGCGCTGTCCTCTTATCGCGCGCGTCCTGCCCGCAGACATAGCCATGCCTCCAAAGCTCAAACGTCTCCCTCGTGATGCCGAGCGCTATGCAAAGGCCCGCAATGCTGTACTTGTCCGCCGCAGCGGCCTCCTCTATGTATTCCCTGAGCTTACCTTCTATCCTGCCTGTGTCTATATCCCGGACGCCTTCGCCCTGTTTCAAATATTCGGCGGGGAAATTCACCGTCTCGCTTTTCAAATCTATGCCGCTTATCCTCATTTTGCACCTCCACGCTCGCAGCATACACCCAAAAACAGCTCACATCCGCTCATCGTGCAGCCAAATATGTGCAGCCTTTCTCTTAGGCGAGATGGCACACAGCGCCGGAAAGGTTAGCCAAGCTTCATTATAAATAGATTGTTCATGACACTGTAATCAGATTCCCCGGCCCGCTTCCTGTACATCCGACCGGTCGTTAGTATTAAAAAGGAGCCCCTCAGGCTCCTTCTCATCTTACTTTCTTTAATAGCTCCTCATATGTCGCTATGTCTATCTCGCCTCGCGCAAGCCTCTCTTTAAGTATCTGCTCCGCGCTCGTTATTCTTTGCTCCCTGCTTCGGTTGCCGCTCCTCACCGCCAAAACGATAACGAGCGTAATGACGGCCGCAAACCCCAGAAAACCGAACCCCCCGAACCACCAGCCCGGGTTAAACCAGTTGCCGAAAAACCACATAATGCCTCCTAGATTTATCCTTACTGTGTTATTATAGCATACAACTATGTAATTTCCACCATAAATATGCTGTGAGCCGCAGAATTTCAATTTTTGCCCACTTCTACGTTTTCTTATTAATGCCCTCCTGCCGCAGCATTCTTTGTTTTTGATCCTGTGCGTTATTATACAAAAAGGCTCCCCGCAGCCCGCAGCTGTGAAAAGCCTTTTAAGATGCTTTAAAAGCGCTCTTTAATCAAGAACGTTTTAGCCCTCAGTTGTTTGGAACCATGAAGTTTCCGCAGCCGCCTCTGCCTATAACAGAGCCTCTGCCCATTCCGTTGCCTGCGCCTGCGCCTCTGCCGTTCTTAAGGCCCATCCTCAGCCCGCATCCCGCTCCGCTGCCGTTTCCGTCGCATTCAGCCATTCTCGCCTGCATTGCGGCATATGCGCTGTCCGATTCAGCCTTCGTTATGCGCCCTGCCTTAACAGCCTCGTCAAGTCTCAGCTTATACTGCTCAAGCCTTGAGTCCTTAAACTCTTCAAGCTTTCCCGCCGCGGCAGCCTGCGCTCCGTATGTAACGCCTTCATTGCGCGCTTGGGTAACCTCGTCCACCGGCTTGCCGGTGATGTCCGAAACTATCTCGGCGGGCGTCTTAAACACGTCCGACGCAAGCGCTACCGTCGCTCCTGCCAGCATTACAGCGATAACTGCAATTAAAACTGTTATCTTTTTCAAATGTTTTCACTCCCTTCTTTTAAGTTTTCCTGATGTTATCGTACCCGTTAAAAGTGATGATTCTGTGAGGATTTCTTGAATCTTTATGGAAAATCCGGCCTTTTGCCGCTTTGCATGATATAATACGGCTGAAAGGAACGCTTAAGATGACAAGTATCTTAGTCGCGGACGATGATCCTCGCATACGCACTATCGTGCTCGAATATTCCAGGGCCGAAGACTGGTCGTTCACCGAAGCGGGTGACGGCGAAGAGGCTCTTCAAAAGTTTTCGTCGAGCGATTTTTCGCTTGTCGTTCTTGACGTTATGATGCCGGGGCTCGACGGCTGGAGCGTGCTTAAGGCCATTCGCAAAGAGAGCCGAGTGCCCGTGATACTGCTTACGGCGAGGAACGAAGAATATGACCGCCTGCTTGGCTTTGAGCTCGGTGTCGACGACTACGTCGGCAAACCATTCAGCCCGCGTGAGCTCGTCGCGCGCATGAAGGCGCTTATTAAACGCTCAGGCCCGGGGGGCTCATCCCCCGAAGCTTATGTATATGACGGACTTACGGTCGACATATCCGCCCATACCGTCAAAATAGACGGCAAGGCCATAGCGCTCACTCCCAAAGAGTTCGACCTTCTCGCGTTTTTCGCGTCACGGCCGGGCACGGCGTTCACGCGGGACCAGCTTCTTAACCATGTCTGGGGGTACGACTTTTACGGCGACGCGCGCACGGTAGACACTCATATAAAAAGCCTGCGCGAGAAGCTCGGAAAATACCGGGAACTGATAGCTACGGTCTGGGGCACCGGCTACCGATTTACGGGAGGGGCAAAATGAAGCGCATTGCGGGCAAGCTCTTTATAGGATTCCTTTGCATGGCCGCGCTTACCGTCGGTCTGCTATGGCTGATAGAGGCGGTCATAATGAAAGACAGCTATTTGAACGAGCGTATTCGCACGGTCTCCGGAGCCCTTGAGGGCGCAAATCCCTATTCATACGCTCAGCTTGAGGAAAGTCTAAACATAAGCATTGTAGCGTTTGACGCGAAAGGCAGTGCTTCTTATGTTTCTCATGGTCTGCCCATGCGCGGAATGTTGCTTCGCCAGCTGCCCGCGCTTACGGCCCCGCCTTCGGGTGATGACGTCCGATACATGGAAGCCGCACACGGCACTCGTTACGCCGTGCTGGGAAGCGCAAACAGCGGCGGCAAAGTCTTCGCCGTGTTCTCGCTTGTGGACGTCGAGGAGGCAGCGCGCATACTGCGCACGCAGCTTTGGACGGTAACGGGAGTATTGCTCGTTTTTTCTATAATCATAGCTCTTATACTATCGCGCATGTTTTCGCGCCCTGTCCGTAACGTAACCGAGGCCGCGCGCGCGATGGCAGCAGGAAACCTTGACGTATCGCTGCCTGTTCGCTCAAAGGATGAGACCGGCCAGCTTACCGCCGCTCTTAACAATCTTGGCACCGAGCTTCGAAAAACGGAAGCCCTGCGCCGTGAGCTTATCGCTAACGTATCTCACGAGCTTCGCGCTCCGCTGTCCGTCATACGGGGTTTCGCCGAGACTGTTCGCGACGTGACATGGCCCGACGAAGAGAAGCGCTCGTCGCAGCTTACCACGATAGCCGACGAAGCGTCCCGTTTAAGCGATATCGTCGGCGACATACTCGATTACTCGAGGCTTATCGCCGGTGTTGACGCGCTTGACATAACTGTTTTTCCACTCTGTCCTGTTCTCGCAGAAACTGCCGGCCGTTACGAAATAGAAGCCCAAAAAAGAAGGCTTTCGCTTACGATCGACTGCCCGGAAAGTACAGCGGCACGCTTCGACAGGGCTAAGCTGCTGCAGGTATTATATAACCTTTTAAGCAACGCGCTTATCCATTCCCGCACGGATACCACCGTACGCATTGCTGTAATCGCAGCGGAGAAAACGGCGCGGATATCGGTTATAAACTCGGGAGACCGTATAACTCCCGAAGATCTTCCTCGCATCTGGGATCGTTACTATCGCTCTGAGCGGGTACAGGGCGGCAGGCCGCTCGGCACCGGCCTCGGCCTCTCGATAGTAAAAAGCATACTTGAACGCCACGGCGCCGCGTACGGCGTTGAAAGCGACAGCGATCGTACCGTTTTATGGTTCGAAACGCTGCCGCTGTAACCGAGGCAATAGAAAAAAGGCTGTTGCCAGCCTCTTTCCCTGTATTATATTTCTTAATTACCGCTTTATTCCGAGATAGATATACGCGCCTCCCGCGCCTTTGTTAAGATCGGCGGCATTCTTGGTGTCGTTATAGGTTGCCACCGTATATCCCGAGGGCATGTCCGCGTTCTCCCCAAAGAAGACCTGTATATTCTTTATCGGCTTGCCGTTTGCCGCATCCGTGCTCGTCCAAAGATAGATAAACTCGCCTCCGGCGTTTTTGTTGAGATCGTGCGGGTTCTTTTTGTAGGAGTCGGACAGGCTGTAATCGCCGTAAGTTATACGGATATCCTTAAGCGCTTCCTCGGCTTCGTTCGTGGTATTGTACCAGATATAGATAAAATCGCCTCCCGCGTCTTTGTTAAGGTCTTTTCCAAGCAGCGTATAACCGGGATATGTTTTTTTATTCGTCGCGGTATCGTAATCTTTGTCCGACGTTATAACAATAGACTTGATGTAGGCCCCGGGCGCAGACGGCGAGGGGGGTATGACCGACATCTTGTCGATGAGCTTTTGAATATCCCCGCCTCTTTTATTATAGTAATCCTCCAGCTGCTTTGCCCTGTCCGAACTCGTCGTAAGCTTCCAGATAGGTATTAGTGAATTCATATTGCTTATGCCATAGATAGTGGGCGTAGCGGTTGCAAGCGAATCAACCCATACGGGAAAACTTTTAAGCAGCTTGTCGAGCGTAGACGCGTCCACATCCTTGCCGCCGCTCAGCATGGATTGAAACGTCGTGCTGGATAAAAATTCAGTAGCCGTCTTTTTATCGCTCGCGTCGGCTTCGCCCGATATAAACCGGTATGTCGCGTCAACCTTGGCCTGAATCTGCGTCGTCGTCTGACTGGATGTCGATGAATAGGTATAGTTGTACGTGCAGCGCGCTCCCATAAGCGCCTCCACAACAAGGTGCGTCCCGTATGCTCCGAAAAGCTCTTCCGGCTCCATGCTTCCGCCGAGCGCCTTTTCAAAAGTGGGATCAAGTATATCGATAAAATCGTCAGTGACGTCTATATACTCGCTGTATTTTGGATAGCCGCTCATAGACTTTATAAAATAGACGTTTGACTTTTTGGTCTGACTCTTGTCAAATTCGCTTTCTATGCTCCCCGAAAACAAAGGATACTTCGACTTCAGCTTAAGCTTCGCGGAGAGGTCCTCGCTATAAGTTTTTACCGTTTCGCCCATTATAGTATAAGAGCTTTGCGAAGGAGCCTTCGCCGTTTTAAGCCGCTCTTTCACTTTGCTCTCCTGCAATATATGCCTGCCGAGCGAAAACCCTTCGGGATTGATATATGTGCTTTCAAGCACGTTGTATCCCAGTCCCACATACGTCGTGGCCCCGTCATCCAGGCTGGCCTTCAACGCGCCCCCCTGAGCCACATTCTTGTATGACTTGACCGTAACCTTATCCTGCTTCGCTCCGACAACCTGCTCCTGTGCTCCGAGTAACGCCTCTTCTGCTCCGAGCGCCGGCTGCTCTTCGCCAAGGCCCGTCTGCTCATCCTGGGAGACCGGCAATGCCGTATTACCACAGGCGCACAAAAAAACCACGAACGCTAACAGCATTGCAATGACAACTTTTCTCATGAATGTCTTCCTCTCTTTGCTATCTTTATATTCTGGTGCTTATAAATATTATCGTTATAAATACTGCCTATGTTTAGCAAATGATAATGTGGGAAAGTTTAACAATGACTCTGAATGATACCCGCGCGCAAGCTATGGCATTATTAAGCAGCGGGCTTACAGCAACAGGAAATACGCGAACGCTCCCCCCAGCGCTGCCCCGATAACATCGAATATAAGATCGAAATTCGTGTCCCTCAGCCCTTTTTGCTGTTTTATTTCTTTCTTTTTTGATGAATCGGCCGCAAACTCGATTATCTCTACGAACACCCCCAGCGTTATACCCATCGACGCTATGATTATCGCTGCGAACAGCGTAGGTATCGTCTCGTTGAAAAGCGAGGCAAGGGCAAAATAGGCGACAGGCCCGTACGCGAAGCACCCCAACGCGTGAACATAGCGGTCAAATGTCTTCGAGCGCTCATAAAGACGAAGCGAAAACCCGAGAAACGTATGGCTTAGCAGCGAAATAAACGCTAATATCATAGCGACATCGGGAATGCGCAGGCGAGCAAAATGCGCTGTCAGCATAAACACCGCCAACAGCACATAGGGAGGAACTACTGCCTTTAACAGCGCCCATTCGCGCTGCCGGGCGAACCTGAATATTATATAGGCTTCAACAGCGGTCACAATAATAAAGGCCGACCAAATAAATACAGACATTTATACCTCTTTCACGCTTTTTATTATGCTCAACGACAAAATCAATTATGTAAAACACGCGCCTTACCGTAATTCCGGCCAGAATCAGAGCATCCGATACATTTACTGTTTTTTAATCTAACTCTCATTCAGCATTGTTCAAACGCTGATGTTTCGTCAATAAAGGAAAAAGCCTGCCGGCTTTATGCCGGGAGGCTTAGTTTTTCCCCTGCTTAATGAAGCTGGTCTGGCTTTCGCGCGGGCTGAGGCGCTTTTTCTTCTCATGCTTTTTCTTTTGCCTTGAGAGCCTTTTATCAGCTTCTATTTGAGCCCGAAGGTATAATTCACATACCCCTTCGTTTATGCAATATAAACGCAGTTCGTCTTTCATATAATTCCCTCCTTGATGCAGCGGTTAAAGACTGAAAACCAGTGCAAATAAAATTATCGTTAATTCCGGCAATCGCATGTCGGCTTAATTCCCAGCTCTGTGTATGCCGTTACAGCCCATTAATAAAGAGTACACAAAACCAAGCTCAAAAAGCGCCGGGCTTTTTGAGATCATGCATGCAGACGCCCCCGCCTGTCATTGCCAGCGTTCGTTGAAACGCAAAGCAGCATCATGAAAAACATGACAAACAAGCAAGCTTGCGCGCGACACGCGCGATAAAATCAAATATTCATAACGATTGCCGAAAACAGAGCGCTTCGCAAGACAGCGCAAAGAAGCTTCAGCCGCGTATCAGCGGCGTACGCTTTTCAAAACTGTGAACGGGTATAAGATTGGCTAAAAATCATTGTGAACCACCTCCGTGCATACAACAGCCGCATGGGCCGCCGCATGACTAAGCAGTATTATACAGAGGCGACCATTTGTTGTCAATCTCTTTGTGAGCTAAAAATAAAATGATTCCAGTTTTTTTCTCTAATGTTCGGTTTTCGGCGGAACCAATAAATCATTTAGATTTGAATCGGCGGATTCGTCGTCCTAAATTTTCATTGTCTGAATGTATTTTGCCACGATATATGGTATAATCATATCGGAGGATTATACTAAATTGTCCATTATTACGATCTCACGCCAGCTCGCCAGCTTTGGGAACGAGATAGCGGCGTCATTGGCTCAAAAGACTGGTTTCCCGCTGATAGCCCGAGCCGAGCTCTTGCAGCAGTTCCTGCCGGGAGCCAGCGCGCATGAGCTCCATATGCTAAGCGACAGCGCCAAATTCTATCTCAGCGAGCGCGAGCAGGGCGTAACTTACGTTTCGCTTTTAAGCCGCGCGCTTCATGAGTATTCAAAAGATAATTCCGCCGTGCTCGTGGGCTTCGGCTCTCGCATGATGTTCGGGGACTGCCCCGCCGCCCTTCACGTCCGCGTTGCGGCTCCTCTCGAGGCGCGGGTTGCCCGTCTCAAAAAAAGGTACCGCGTATCTTTTCAGGAAGCCCAGAGTATACTTATGAAGTCGGACAGGAAGCAGGCGAGGTTCGTCCGGACCATATTCGACGCCGATATTGCCGATCCGGCGCTGTACGATCTCGTTCTCAACACCGCGTCGCTGGCGGCCGATGAGTGCGTCTGCGCAATAACCGCCCTGCTGCGCGAAAGAGAGCTCAGCCAAAAAATGCGCGAAGTATCCGGGACGGCTCTTCCCCACGTATGCGAAGTTCCTGTGTTCAAGAACCAGACGGAGAGCGAGTTCGCGAAGCTGCTCGATATGTACAACATAGACTGGAAGTATGAGCCCAAGACATTCCCCGTAGAGTGGGACGCCGAAGGCAACGTTAAGTCCGCGTTCAGCCCCGATTTTTACCTTCCGGGGTTCGACACCTATATAGAGGTCACCGCTATGAGCCAGAAATACGTTACGGAAAAAAACAGGAAATTAAAGCGTGTACGCGAACTCTATCCCGGCACTAACGTCAAAATAGTCTACAAGAAGGATTTCGGCGCGCTGTTCGAGCGCTTCAATATGGGGAGGGACGGCGAATGAGTGAAACGGTAAATTTCAAGCGCACGCTTTTCACATGTGAGCAGTTAGATGAGCGCGTACATGAACTCGGGCGGCAGATATCAAAGGACTACGCTGATGAAGAACTCATTATCGTCGGAGTACTCAAGGGCTCGTTCTACTTCCTCGCGGATCTGACACGCTGCATCGATGTTCCCCTTAAACTCGACTTCATGTCTATAGGCGTCTACCAGGGCGTGACGAACCGTACGGGCGTAGTTCGCATAATAAAAGACCTTGAGTTCGACGTTACGGGAAAGCACGTGCTCATAGTCGAGGACATAATACGCACCGGGCTTACCACCGGCTACCTCGTTAAAAACATTGAGGGCCGCGGTCCCAAGAGCGTAAAGGTGTGCACGCTGCTGCAAAACCCCGACCAGCTTCTTTTAAACATCCCCATATCTTACGTCGGCTTTACGGTTTCCGGCTCGTGGCTCGCGGGCTACGGCATGGACATCGGCGAGAGGTGGCGCAACCTGCCTTATATCGCAGAGGTGGAAAGAATAAAGTCATGAAGACATACTATGGCACAACAATGGATCCGAAGTTTTCTTTCCCCAGAGCATATCTGCTTTTATAGCAGGAAGCATTAACGTTATTAATGCATGCGGTAAACCGAATGAATCTTTTTATCAGGAGCATCATCATGTACTGCGTCACCGGCATTTAATCTGCTGAAACGGCACAAGAGCATTTATATAACAGCGTTATGCATTACCATTAATGGTATAATATGTTGTGCTTGAGATTATGCTATGATAATATGTAGTTAATCAAATAGGAGAGCATATTTATGTTTGATGAAAGGCGCCTTATAGCTTTAGTTGAAGAACAACTTGATGAGAATGAAAAGCTGCTTTGGAATGCGCAGCCCAACCCCGGTCGGTTATTCAACAGGTTTGACATCTTTCTCATCCCTTTTTCTTTAGTCTGGACGAGCATGGTCGTTTTCATGACTGTAAACGCGCTTGAGAGCTTATTTTTTCCCTTCTTTTATTTTTTTTAGCATTCTTTCTTTTTATTGGCTCATATCTAACGTTCGGGCGTTTCATATACAAACGGATCAAGAGAAAGCGAACAATCTATGGGCTGACTGATAAGAGGGTTATTGAGGTAACCGGCGGTTCACGTATTAAAACGAAAACGCTTTATTACACAAATATAGGAAACTGGATTAGCTCGTGTAGAAAGGATGGGAGTGGGACGCTTTTTTTCAGTGAGCCCGGTAGCTTTAAAAACTTATATGCAGACTCAGGTTTGGATATGTTAGTCATGCAGCACAACAGCTATCCTGCCTTCTATGACGTAGATTATATCCACGAACCAATAAGTATTTTAAAAGATAATTTATCAACTAACGGTATTCATTTATAACAGCTAGCTCTCGCAAGGTGTTACTGTTGTTTTGCCTGCAGAGATACAATATAATAAAACAAAGTTGAGTATTTTGGAGGTATCATATGTCAGACAACAACAGAAACGCTCTTGCGGGCTCCATCGTCGGCCTTGTGTCGCTTATCGCGGCTGCGGTGTTCCTGCTCATAGGATTTACAAGACACGTTTGGCATCCTACATGGCTAGTATTCTTAGCAATACCCATAGCGTCTACGCTCACCGACATTATCATCAAAAAAAAAGGGGCGTCCGGCGCGGTAACAGGAGCCGTGTCTTTGCTCGCGACGGTTGTATTTCTTGTTCTTGGCTTTCAATACGGCCTCTGGCACCCCGGTTGGCTGGTGTTTTTCGCCATACCGATCGCCGACTTGCTTATGAAGATATTTACGAAAGCCAGGCAAACCGGCTGCTGCGAAAAATCAGATTCCGATACAGAGAAATAAGCGCCGCTATTAAAGCATAAAGGACGGCAAGAGCCGTCCTTTCGTTGTATATGAAAACCCCCGGTAATGCCGGGGGTTCCAAAGAGCTTAAGCTATGAATAATTCTGATATTAGATTATGATACTAAGCAGAGAATAAATTAAGAAGATAAAGCCTTCCCCATAGGGGGAGCTGAAGGCGAGAGCGCTCAGTGAGCGATGAAGCGAGCCGGAGGCTCTGTGAGTATAGGAGAATGCCGAACGGTAGTGATGGCAGACGACTATTACGAACAGAGGAAGGTGGCGCGAAGCGCCGGATGAGGGGATATTTGCTGTACTTTATTAGCACCTCATCAGTCGCCTATCGGCGACAGCTTCTCCTCAAGGAGACGCCTATAAAAACGCATAGATGGTCATACACATACGTCATAAAGCATATGATTGAGGCAAACTGCTACAAACTTGCGACAGACGACTATTGGGTACGCCTTGAGGCGATGCCAGTATTATAGGGCTTAGCCCGCATATGAATTACCCCCGGACGTGACCGGGGGATCATTATTGCTTTTTATCTCCTTGGTTATCCTCAATATTTACCGAACTCCGAGTCGCTTAGCACTATCTTACTTTCGCTATAGCGGCTCTCACTCCCCGAGTCTTCTGTTATTGCGCGTTCATCCGAGCTTTTCAGCCTGAACCTCCCCACCATCTCTTTCAGTATATCGGCCTGGCTTGACAGCTCCTCCGACGAAGCGGCGGCTTCCTGGGCGGTAGCAGAATTCGTCTGCACGACTGCGGACAGCTGCTCTATCCCTTTGCCTACGCTGTCTATGCCTTCGGCCTGTTCGCTCGATGCGGCGGCTATCTCGCCGGAAAGCTCGACCGTCTTCTCGACGCCATCAACTATCTCAAGCAGAGCTTTTGCGGTCTCGTCGGCAATCCTCGTGCCCGCGTTCGTCTTTGTTATGGAGTTTTCGATAAGCTCTGTAGTCTGCTGCGCCGCCTTCGCGCTTCTTGCGGCAAGGTTTCTCACCTCTTCCGCGACCACCGCAAACCCTTTGCCGTGCGAACCGGCCCTCGCCGCTTCCACGGCTGCGTTCAGGGCGAGTATATTCGTCTGGAATGCTATATCGTCAATTACCTTGATAATCTTTGAAATATTGGCGGAAGAATCGTTTATCTCCTGCATCGCGGACTGGAGAGCCTTCATCTTTTCGTTGCCGCTCACGGCGTTGTTCTTCGCGCCGAGCGATATCTCATTGGCTTTTTCCGCACGCTGCGCGTTGCTTGCCGTCTGCTCGGAGATCGCGGAAAGCGATCCCTTAAGCTCTTCAAGAGCTGCCGCCTGCTCCGTGGCCCCCTGCGATATCGTCTGGCTTCCGCTCGAAAGCTGCATGGTGCCCGACGCCACTTCCTGTGCCGCCGCGTCTATGTCCCTCAATACGCTGTTGAATGCCTGTATGCTGGAGTTTATAGAATCTTTGAGCGCGCTAAAGTCGCCCTTATACTCCATCTCTATCCCCACGTCAAGCTTACCTTCGGCTATCTGGCCAAGCACAGCGGTAATATCGCCTATATAAGCCTTCAAAGTCTCGATGGTGTTATTGAGAGCGTTTTTGACTATCGCGAAATCGCCTTCAAACTCGCCCGTTACGCTCGTGTTGAGGTTCCCGTTTGAAAGCTCTCCCAAAACCTGCGCCGATTCCACCATAGGATTTATCGTTGAATCCAGTGTTGCGTTTATACCCTCGACTATCTTGCGGAACGCGCCCTGATGCTTATCGGCGTCGGCGCGCACCGAGAGCTGGCCCTGGGCGGCCGCGCTTATCAGCATGTCCGTATCTGCCGACAATTCCTTGATAACCTGCAATATCGTCCTGAACGCTTCCCTTATCTGTCCAACCTCATCCTTCGTTCTTGCCTCTGAGATTGCTATATCCGTTTCCCCTGCGGCAAGCATCTTAACGTTCGCAGTCAGTTTTTTGATAGGCTTGCTTATTCCCCGTGCTGTTACTATTCCTATAAGTACCGACAACAGGAGCACGGCGCCAACAGCTATAACAGTTATCATGAATACAGAATCCGCAGTTTTGTCGTTTTTCGCCGAAATAGAGGCCGCGTTGCTTGTAGTCGTGTGCATAAGGCTGTCAAACGCTCTTTGAGCGTCGGTTTCTGCCCTCTGCATATCGCCGGCAAACAGATCATTTATGATATACGCTTTGTCGCCTGCTTCGAGCCTTTTCAGCGTATCGCTCATTAAGCTCTGATAGATTTCGTATTTCAAAACGAGCATCTGAACATCTCCCTGATATTCCTCGGGTATTAGCACCTTGACGGATTGTATCTGAGCTGTTACCGTCATATCCGAGCTTTTAATCTCTGATATGTACGCTTGTAAATATATATCTTTCTCGTTGAGCAATGCCTGACGAAGGGTAATGCGTTGTTTATCAAACGCCTTTATCATGTTGCTTATGTTTTTACTGGGCAGAAGTATGTCTTTGTAAAGCTGCCTTGAGGCGTCGCTGACCCCGCGCAGACTCATCGCCGCATAGATCCCCATAGCTGTGCTTAAAAGCGCGATGATAAGAAAACCCGCGAGCAGCTTTGGGGCTATTTTAATATTTCCAAGCAGCCCCGCTCTTTGCTTCTTAACTTTTTTTGTTTTCTTCACTTTTTTTTTGATGCCTGCCGCATTCTCTTCGCCGCTTCCCGCCGCGGCTGCAATTTCGGTGCTGACGCCGGCTCCGTGGTCTTGTCTTTTTTGTCTTTTCATGAATAGCTTCATGGCTTCTCTCCCTGTTATTTATTTGAAAGTTTTAAGACGCCAAATAAAGCTCCGGCTCAAATGATCCGCCCGCAAATATCAGACGGAGTCAAACGCTGCGCACATTTCTCCCAAAACATGCCGACAAAACCCGAAGCGATACAGACTTTTCTATATCCTCTTTTTATTAATCGTGCTTTCCATAAAAATGCTTAACAGTAAAGGCTGTTAAAATGGGCCGCGTTAAGAATATCCTTGAGAATGTCCGGGGCATATAATATAATTTATTACATTAATTTAAACGGAGTTGTTTATATGTCAGCAAACGATCTTCTCGGTTACTGCGGTTTATACTGCGGCAACTGCCTTTATTACATCAACACCAAAAATGGCCTCGGCACCGACCCGGGTGACGGGTCGCTTGTTTATTGCGAAGGCTGCAACAGCGCCAATGCCACACCCTGGTGCACCGACTGCGGCATAAAGAAATGCGGCAGAGAAAAACGCGTGCGTTTCTGTCTCCGGTGCGGGGATTATCCTTGCAAAATGATGAGCGCATTCATAAACGACGCGCAATACCCCTACCACATGGACGTTCCCGCGATGATGGAGCGGCTTGATGAAACAGACCTTGATACATGGTCTCAAGAGATGGATAAAAAATATACATGCGGTTTATGTGAAAGAAAATTTACGTATTTTGACGGCAAGTGCCCTCACTGCAAATAGCAAATTACGCCCATATACTTTTACATTAAAAGTCTCACTTTGTATGCCCATGTTAAAAAGCCCCTGGTGAGATTTATCGCGCTATGATGATTTAAGGCTCTTCCGCCCGGTTCAAATATCTGTGCCCAGCTCTCTTGCCCACATCTCTTCGCTAAACCCAAAGAGCGCTTTTCCGCCCCCTATAAGCATCGGCCTTTTTACGAGCATGCCGTCCGATGAGAGCAGCGACAGCATCTCGTCGTCGCTCATACTTTTGAGCTTTCCCGACAGCCCAAGCTCTCTGTATTTTATGCCGCTCGTGTTAAACAGCTTGCTTAGCGGCAGGCCGCTTAGTTTCACCCAGGCGCCAAGCTCATCCAAACCCGGGTTCTTAGTGTCGATATCTCTCCACTCAAAGTCTATACCGCGATCCTCCAGCCATTTTTTCGCTCTGATGCACGTTGTGCATCTCTTATAGCATATAAAACTGTACCGCATAGATTATCCCCCCTGGCATTTTTCCTTAGATTTTTGAGGTATGCTATTGCGTTTCCTGTTTGAATAAAAGACAAAAAGAAAGCTCCAGCGAACCCTTGCCATAAATATTATCATTTCCCGGCGATCCTTTTGTGCAATGAGCCTTACCCGGTTCCCTGGCGCTTCCAGCCGACCCCGGCAAACTTTCGTTTGCGCTGTGTCTTCCTTCGACTCCCGGCCCCTTAAGTCCGGCTCCTGCCCGGTTTCAAGCCTTCGCTTTCCTCCGTGCTTGCCTCCGCTTTCGCGGCGATCCTCCGCTCACCTGATAACCATGCTTGGTATTCCCTGGAGCTTGGACTTAAGTATACAAAACAAACGGGAAATATTCAACCGGGAAATATCCGCGTTTTCGGCCTCATTGACCTGATATATACGTTCACTTACCCGATACATCCCCTCTCTTCTTATTACTGTTTTTTTTAAAGTTTTCTGCAATCCGGCGCTTTAAATTATTCATATCCCATACTTCACAGCTTTGATTCCTTTTCAAAACCGTTTTTCATAATACATTTTCTGTTCATTTTGAATACATATCTGTTATAATGATGGTTATACAACTTTACGAGGTTTACATATGACTGAAATGCTGTTCATACTGGAAGAGATATCGCTTCCTATCATAATACTTATAGCCGCGGGCTTTATATTTCAAAAGATATTCATGGTAGATATACGCACGTTTTCAAAGCTTTCCATATACCTGTTGGTGCCTGTCCTCGTATTCACAAAAATGTACGGCATCGACATCTCGGGCGAGTTCTTCGCGCAGGTCGTGCCCTATGTGCTGCTGCTGCAGGTATGCATGTATGTGATAGCTGTTATATTCTCCGCCGTGTTTCGCTTCAACAGGAGCATACGCAAGGCGTTTACAAATTCGCTCGTGCTCATCAACACCGGCAACTACGGCATACCTCTGATAGACCTCGTGTTTAAAAGCAACCCGCTTGCCATGGCGTCACAGATATTCATCGTGGCCATACAGAACGTTACCACGAGCACATTCGGGGTTTTTCAGGCAAGCTCGGGCAGCGCGTCTAAGAAGCGCGCCCTTCTCAACATGATAAAGATGCCGACTATTTACGCGATACTGCTCGTGGTTTTGATAAAGGCATGCCATATCACGATTCCCGCCACACTGCTCATACCTTTAAATTACATAAGCGACGGCTTCATCATGTTCGCGCTGTTAGCGCTCGGCGTACAGCTCGCGAGCGTAAAGCTTGGCTACAGGCTGTGGCAGGTGATCGGCGTAAGCGCCCTTAAAGTAATCGTCGCTCCTCTTACAGCTTTCGGCCTCGTAACGCTGCTCAATATCGAGGGGGTGCTTGGAGCTGCGCTCATAATAGGGCTTTCGACGCCCACCGCCGTCAACACAGCTATACTCGCTCAGGAGTTCAACAACGAGCCCGAATTCGCCGCACAGGTCGTCTTCATGACAACGGTGCTCTGCACGTTCACGCTGCCGATAGTCATTTTCTTCGTCCGCGGCTATTTCGGGATATCGTAGAGAAGGAAAAGCAGGCCCTTTCAGAGCCTGCCTCTCTTTTCGCCCCGCACCCCCACAGGCGGAACATTATAACCCCTAAAAGTCTCGCGACTCTTTGAGGCCCCATTAAAAATTACGTATTATTTCTTTGCTCCGGTTAGTCGCTCCCTCGCGCCTTCGTCGTAGTTCAATACGCCTTCAACCTTTCCGCACGCGAATGACTCGCATTTTCCGCAGTTCTCGAGCGCCTTGTCCTTAGCGCAGGCTCTTATCTCGCATACGTTGCAGTGCCCGAACAGCACTTCGGAGTCGCACCCGAGACAATTTATGTCCCCCGGCTTTATATCGCTGCCATAATTCCGGCTCCACATCTCGGCCGTCTTCTCGCGCATCGACGTATCGTCCGCCACAGTCGCTTTGTACGCCGGGCATTCGCTGCACATGAGCCCGCAGTACGCCATTATCTCGCTCATTAACTCTTCCTCCAAACTCAAGAACATTTGTTCTTATCTGTATTCTATCACAACATCTGCTCTATTGCAATATATAGTCAGAATATTTTATTTTTTGCTGTTGAATTCACGGTAATTCTTCGAGTTTGTCAGCCGCTCGGCTTTCGGGTATTTATGGAAAAAAGACATCCGCATACTATAATGTTTTTATGTAAAACGCCGATATATAAATATAGGATATTGTATGGAGGTGCCAACATGGCTATAGATCCGGTATCGGGACACAGCCCGGTAAATCCCGTCACTCCAGTCAAAAGCGCGGTTCCGGCGGAAAAAGCGCAGCAGGATGCTGAAGAGACCGCCGCGGTATTCGAGAGGTCAGACCAGCCGTCAGCGGGCAAGCTCTACACAAGGGATACCGTAAATAAACTGAGCGCAGAGCTCGATGCCAAATACGCAGGGCTTCGCAGCCTCGTCGAAAAGCTGCTCGGGAACCAGAGCATCAATGCGCGAAAAGCCGCGGGAATGAGCTTTGAGCAGATACAAAAGGCGTATAACGGGAATCTTAAGGAATTTTACGAAAACTTAAAGGTCGACGCGCAGACGAAGCTGCAGGCGCAGCGCGATATCGCCGAAGACGGCTATTGGGGCGTCAAACAGACGTCGCAAAGGCTCATAGACTTCGCTATAGGCCTATCGGGCGGAGACCCCTCAAAGGTTGCCGAACTCAAAGCGGCCATAGAAAAAGGTTTCGCTAAAGCCGAGCGGGCATGGGGAGGAGCGCTCCCCGACATCTGCATGCAGACGAAGGAAGCGGCGCTTAAAGGACTCGACGCCTGGGCAGCCGAGCTTACACAGAAGTAAATATAGTTTTATAACAGTGAATATAGTTTTTATACAAAGATACAAAGCTGATGCTCTACCGCCGGCTTTGTATTTTTGTTTATCCGCAAAATAAGCCTGCCGTTGAGAGAAGGCGGCGCTCAGCGCCGTTATGGTGAAGCCCCTGTCATCAGACAGGGTATGGCATTGCCTATAACCTACAGCTTTCCTGCCCTCTCGTATATCAGATCGATCTCCTCTTTTTTCATGAGCTTCTGCGTCGCAAGCGCTATAAGCGTTATGCCTATAACGCTCATTGCGAGCCTCGTCAGCGCGAACAAAGGGCCCATAGATGCAACCTCGAATGTCACCAAGGGCGCCTTCGTAGTCGACCACGCGCCCACAAATAATACCACGTTCATAAACTTTGCGCCCTTCTTCATCATAACGCCAGCAAGAGGGAAAGCAGCGTACAGCGGCCCTGCGGCTGCCGTGCCCAGAAGAACGGCGAGCAGAGCGCCTTTAATGCCGCTGCTCTCGCCCATAAACCTTATCATCGTCTCTCTTGGCACCCATACGTCCAAAAGCCCGAGCAATATGAACACCGGCGGTATGACGAGCGCCATCTCCTTAAAGCTGTAAAGCGTCGTATCCAGCGCCTTTGCCCCAATATTTCCGTCTGTCAAAACAAGCACGGACAGCATCGCCGCGGCCGCGGCCGCGAGGGCGTACCGCTTCAAATACTTTTTCATCATATCTCTCCCATCACGCTGCCAATCACCAGCGCCACCGCGAACGAGAACAGTAACGCGAGCGCGTTGCGGATGAGCGCTGCCTTCTTGCCGAAGTACCTGAACTCGACGGGCAGCGTCACGACGCCCACCATCATCAGCGACGATATAAACGCTCCTATCTGCATATACCCCGCTCCCCCGGCAAGCAGCAGCGCCGCTGTCGGAAACGCTATGAACCCGGGGATAAGCGTAACCGCGCCCACCGCCGCCGCCGCGGCGACTCCCAGCCATCCCGAATCTTTGCCTATAATGCGGCTTATCGTCGGAGGGTCGAGCACGGCGAGCAGCAGCCCCACTAGCACGACTATGCCTATAAGCTGCGGCAGTATGTTCTCAAACGCCTTCCACGCCTTTAATAGAGCCTTTTTTGTCTTTTGCCTGTCCTTCACAAGAGACAGTATAACCAGCGCCGCGGTTATTCCGTACAGGATTATCGTAGTCAACATATGAACTCCTATGTTATGGCTCCCCTTCAGGTATTGAAAGGGATAGCTATCATTAACGGCTCAAAAGCTTCTCATTTTAGGGGGCTTAATAATCGTTATGCCCTGTTTTTTGGTTATACGTTTCAATAAGCTTTTCTATCCTTTGCTTGCGCTTCTCGAGTATCCCAACCCAATCGGCAAGCTCGTTTTTTCCCGTTTCTGTTATGGTGTATACCCTGCGCTTCGGGCCTTGTCCTTCTTCCCACATCGATTTTACCGAGCCCTGCTCCTCCATCTTTCGCAGCGTCCGATACAGCGTGCTTATATTCAGGTCCTCCGCTTCAAAGCCAAACTCGCAAAGCTGCTCGGCAAGGCTGTACCCGTGGCGCGTGTCGTCCAAGAGCAGCATCAGCATACATACCTCTATAAACCTGTGCATGCCGTGCTGCTTTTTGCAGCAGTTATCTTTGCAGTGAGCGCACATTTTGCTTGTTCTCCTTTAAGTTCATATAAACTATATTCCCTATGCATATAGTCGATATGCATATAATATGCATCAGTGTTATTTTTGTCAATAGAAACCAGAAATAAATATGTTTTTTTTATGCACATTCGGGGAAAATAACAACAAAAGGAGGTAATAAAAGATGGCAAGAAGCAATTGGCATTTGGACACATTGAAACAGACGTCCGCAAGCGAGGCGGGGATTAACTTAAAGCAGGGCTACAACGGCGACCTGCCCGCTAAAGACGCAGGACGTATCGGCGGCGTGATGGTAAAGAAAATGATACAGTTTGCGGAAAGCAACATGCCGGAAGTAAGGAATACCACCCCCGGACCGAGATTCTAATCCATTTTCGATCCCCGCAGGGGAATAAAACGAGGGCCTAAGCCCTCAGGTTAATGACAAACACCCCGTTTTCAGGAGAAGACGGGGTGTTAATTTTAGTAAGAACAGGCTTGCACTTGAATAAAACCACGAATGAGAAACAGAAACTGAGATAAGAACTGCCCGCCCAG
>JAEYPS010000007.1 GCA_023410475.1 Bacillota bacterium
ATGTGAACCTGAGGGTCAAGACGAACGTTCCCCGCGCTGCAAATATCTACCTCGTCGGCGTTCGTTATATGAAGGGAATCAAGACGATTTGATCGAATTCCTTGCCGAAAATGAAAAAACGAAATGTAAAAATTTCAAAACATAGTGATAAAGTGTTGACAAAGTCTCGCCACGGGGTGTAGACTCTTAGCCAAGATAAAGAGCGAAGGCGTTCCGAATTCCATCGGAGCGCCTTCTTCTTTTTTATCAAATTTTCAGATCGATGTAATGTCGAGAAGGAGGATCTTATGAGTAAGCTCACAAAACAACAGATTTTGCAGAGCGCAAAAGAGAACCACGTGGAATTTGTCAGACTTCAGTTCACTGACCTGTTTGGCATCATGAAGAACGTCGCCATCACGGTGTCGCAGCTTGAAAAGGCGCTGGACAACGAGATCATGTTTGACGGGTCCTCCATCAACGGATTCGTCCGGATCGATGAAAGTGACATGTACCTGCATCCCGATTACGACTCCTGGGCGATCGTTCCGTGGAGAAAGCACGAAGATATCCAGACCGGCCGTCTGATCTGCTCGGTCTATATGTCCGATAACAAGACCCCGTTCGAGGGCGATCCGCGAAATGTCTTCCAGAAAGTCATCGATGAGGCAAAAGCGATGGGCTACGGCTTCAACGTCGGTCCGGAATGTGAATTCTTCCTCTTCAAACTCGACGAGGAAGGCTGCCCGACCACGGAAGTCGCCGATAAAGCCGGATATTTCGATCTGAACCCGATCGACCACGGAGAGAACTGCAGAAGAGACATCTGTCTGGCTCTGGAGAGCATGGGTTATACCATCGAGGCGTCACACCATGAAGTGGCCGAAGGCCAGCACGAGATCGACTTCCAGTTCGGCGAGGGCCTGATGACGGCCGACCGTGTCATGACCTTCAAACACGTCGTCAAGACCTATGCCACCAAGCACGGGCTCCACGCGACCTTCATGCCGAAACCCATCTACGGCATCAACGGCTCCGGTATGCACACCAATATGAGCCTTTACGAGCTGGAGTCCGGCAAGAATGTGTTCGACGATCCGAACGGCGACCTGGGCCTTTCCAAAGAAGCTTACGCATTCATCGCGGGCATCATGGAACATGTGAAGGGCATTGCCGCCTTCTCGAACCCGACCGTCAACTCGTATAAACGTCTTGTCCCGGGCTATGAAGCTCCGAGCTACCTCGTCTGGAGCACCTCGAACCGCTCCTGTCTCGTCCGCATCCCGGCGAGCCGCGGCAAGGGGACCCGTGTCGAGCTCCGCTGCCCCGACCCGACCTGCAACCCGTACCTCGAAATGGCTCTGTGCCTGGCCGCCGGCCTCGACGGCATCAAGAGAGGCCTCGTGCCGCAGCCTGCCTACGATGAAAACGTCTTTGTCCTGAGTGACGAAGAGCTGAAAGAGAACGGCATCGACTGCCTGCCCGGTACGCTCGAAGAAGCGATCGCGGAAGCCGAAAAGGATCCGTTTGTCCGCGAGACCCTGGGCGCTCACGTTTTTGATAACTACATCGCCGGAAAAAAGGCGGAATGGGACGAATACAGAACGAAGATCTCTCAGTGGGAGATCGAACAGTATCTCATCAACTATTAAGGGGAGTTATCTATGATCTATCCGATCTATCCGGAAGGATATCAAAGTAAACTCAGTCAGAGAGAAACGCAATACGCGATCAAGACTGTCAAAGATACGTTCCAGTTCAAACTCAGCAAAGCGCTGAACCTCGACCGTGTGACCGCGCCGCTCATGGTGACGGAGGCCAGCGGTCTCAACGATGACCTGAACGGTGTGGAACGGAAAGTGACCTTCACCATGAAAAACATGGAAGGGGAGGGCCAGGTCGTCCAGAGCCTTGCCAAATGGAAACGCCATGCTCTGTGGTATTACAACTACGAGCCGGGCGAGGGCATCTATACCGACATGAACGCCATCCGCCGAGACGACGATATGGACAACCTGCATTCGCTCTATGTCGACCAGTGGGACTGGTGCCGTGTCATAAGACGTGAGGACCGCACGCGGGAATTCCTCCATGACATCGTGAAGAAGATCGTCCGCGCGATCGTCGAGACCAATGAGGTCGTAAAAGAAAAGTACCCGATGCTCGGATTCGAGATGAGCGATGAAGTCTACTTCGTTACGACCCAGGAACTGGAAGACCGTTTCCCGGACCTCACCCCGAGAGAGCGGGAAGACGCGATCGTCAAGGAACACGGGACCGTGTTCATCGGACAGATCGGCGGCGCTCTGAAGAGCGGCCAGAAGCACGACGGACGCGCGCCGGACTACGATGACTGGGCGCTCAACGGCGACATCTTCGCCTGGAACGAACTGCTCGGCTGCGCGTTCGAGATCAGCTCGATGGGCATCCGTGTCGACGCCGAGAGCCTGCATCGCCAGCTCGAGATCGAAGGCTGTCTGGAACGGGAAGAACGCCCGTTCCACAAGGGGATCCTCGACGGGACCCTTCCGCTGACCATCGGAGGCGGCATCGGTCAATCGCGCATGTGCATGCTGCTGCTCGAAAAGGCGCACATCGGCGAAGTCCAGTGCGCGCTCTGGCCCGATGAAATGCGGGAAGAATGCGCCGAACACGGAATTATCCTGTTATGAGTTGTTATACCGACGCGTTGCATGAAGAATGCGGCGTATTTGGGATCCTGGAACCACAAACGACAGATGTCGCACATACTGCTTACCTTGCCCTCTATGCTCTCCAGCACAGGGGGCAGGAGGCTTGTGGCATCGTCGTCAACGATGACGGCGTCTTTACCCACCACAAAGGCGATGGACTGGTCCATGAGGTGTTCCCGGAAGGGCGCCTGAACGCGCTGGGAAAAGGGAATATGGCGGTCGGCCATGTCCGTTATTCGACGACCGGCGGAAAGAGCCTCAGCAACATCCAGCCGCTCGTCATCCGGCACATCAAGGGCAACATGGCACTGGCACACAACGGGAACCTGGTCAACGCCGCGGAGCTGCGCAAACAGTTCGAACTGGCGGGAGGGATCTTCCACGGGACTTCCGATACGGAGGCGATCGCCTATACCATCGTTTCCCATCGCCTGCATTCCGCCAGTACGGCAGAGGCGATCGAGAAGACGATGGCATC
>JAEYPS010000030.1 GCA_023410475.1 Bacillota bacterium
AGGTCAGGACATAAAGCTGAAAACAATTCTAATATAAATGTAAATATATCTTATGAACAACAATTACAAGAATTAGTGCAAGGTGTAGATTTTATAGACCTTGGGGAGAGTGAATAATTGAAATATATAACGAGAGATTTAGGCGATAGTAACGAGATTAACATAATTCCACTTTCAGATGTTCATATAGGAGAAGAGGGATTTAATGAAAAGATATTAGATGATGTTATTAATAGAGCATTAATTGAAGATACAACATATGTAATTTTAATTGGTGATCTAATTAATAATGCAACTAAAAATTCTAAAAGTGATGTATACCATGATGCTATGACACCACATCAGCAAGTTAACTATATAGTAGATAAGCTAACTCCTATTAAACATAAAATACTAGGAAGTGTATCAGGTAACCATGAAGATAGGACAAGCAGAGATAGTGGTATAGATTTATCTGAAGTTATAGCTAAGTTTTTAGATATTCCATATGATAGTGCAGCGATAGTTTATCAGCTTAAATATGGAACTTCAGGAAGTGGTAAATACAATCACGTAGTTTATACAACACATGGATTTGGTGGTGGTGGAACTAAAGGAGCTAAGGCTAATAAGCTTCAAAACTTAGGGAATATGTGCATAGCTGATTTATATATTATGGGTCATTATCATGATGTAATTACATTTAGTGATTCTATATATGTTCCTGATACTAGACATGACAGAATAGTATTAAAGCGTAGACAGTACCTTATTACTGGAAGTTGTGTTGAATATGGTGGTTATGCTGAAAAGATGCTTCTTAGACCTGGTAGAACTGGTTACCCATTAGTTCACTTTGGTTTAGGAGATATTAAAATTATAACTTAGAGGTGATGTAATGCTAAGTAAAGCATATGTACAAAACATATTTGATAGAAGCCAAACAGAGCTTAGAACAGATGGAGAGTTTTATGTATTAACTGTAACTCTTCCTAATACTTTTGTTATTGCAACTACTGGTGAAACAGTAGATATGTGTGTTCAAACTGTTAAAAATAAAATATTTGAATTAGAAAGTTATTTAGAAAGGGATAAAAAGCACTATGGGTATGATTTAGAAAATGAGTTCCAATAAGAAGATAAACTTATTAGACCCTAAAGTATATATTCCTAACTTTCTAAAAATAAGAGATAAAGAAGCAAACCTAGTTAATTTTATTCCTAATAAACCTCAAAAGAGATTAAGAGATACAATTCAAAGTTTAAGAGATGCAGGGAAACCAGTAAGAATAATAATTCTAAAAGCTAGACAAATGGGATTTAGTACCTATACGGAAGCTGATTGTTTTCATCAAACTGTAACTAATAAAATGTTCACATCTACTATTATAGCTCACGAAGAACAAGCATCTCAAAATCTATACAATATGTTTAAAAGGTATTATGAAAATCTTCCTGATGTTTTAAGCCCTATGAGGAAGAGGAACAATGCAAAGGAATTATTATTTGAAAATCCAACTACTGATGATTTTGAGAAGAGGAAGAACCCAGGACTTCAAAGTTCAGTTAAAGTTGCTACAGCTAAAAATACAGCTACTGGTAGATCACAAACTATAAACTACCTTCATGCTTCTGAAGTTGCCTTTTGGGATAATCCTAAAGAAACTTTTACTGGGCTTCTGCAATGTGTTCCTCATAACAGTAAATCTACAGTAATAATGGAAAGTACAGCAAATGGGGTAGGTGATTATTTCTATGATGCATGGCAAAATGCCAGTAATGGTAAAAGCGACTTCGTACCACTATTTTTCGCTTGGTTTGAAATGGACGATTATGCACTTCCTTTTCCTAGTGAAGAAGAAAAAGAAGAGTTTATAAAAGAAGTTAATTACACTTATAAAGATTCAGAAGGCAATACAATTTATACAGAAGAATATGAGCTTATGAAAGACCATGGTGTTTCTTATGAACAACTTAGGTGGCGAAGATGGTGTATCAACAATAACTGTAATGGTGATATAGAGCAATTCCATCAAGAATATCCATCAACTCCTGAAGAAGCTTTTATAGCTTCAGGTAGACCTAGATTTAGTATTAGTGCTGTTAAGGACTATAGAAGAAATGCTAAAGATGGGGAAGTTGGAAGATTAGAATACAATGGTAACCGAATTGTGTTCACTCCTGATGTTAATGGAGAAGTTGAAATATGGAAATTCCCTGAAGAGGGTAAATATTACTGTATGGGTTGTGATGTAGCTGAAGGATTAATAGATGGTGACTATTCAGTAGCTTATGTAGGTGATGATGATTTTAATATTTGTTTAAAATTTAGAACTCACATAGACCCTGACTTGTTTGGTTCTGAAATAGTTAAAATAGCTAAATTTTACAATGATGCTTATGTTGGTGTTGAAAGTAATAATCATGGTGGAACTACTTTAAGGTCAATACAAGAAAAGGATTATTGGAATATATTCTTCACTAAGACCTATGACAAGGTAGCTGATGTAGTTACTAAGAAAATAGGTTGGGCAACTAATAATAGAACTAAACCTTTAATGATAAATAAATTAGCTGAATATGTACGTAACAAGTGGATTGGTATTAAGGATA
>JAEYPS010000032.1 GCA_023410475.1 Bacillota bacterium
CCATTCCTCAATTGGTTATCGTACTCCGGTGCAGTTTGAGAATGAACTTAAAATGGACAAAAATGTAGTAACTGAAATGGAGGTCAAAAGTACGGGCTTTTGTGTCTAGGATATTGACCTAATATCACTAGATATTGGTAATGGTAAACTCAAACAGGACAATAAATTGATTCAAGACTATACCAAGGCCGGATATGGTACAATTGTAAATTTAGAAATATAAAGAACCAATTAAAGACCTAAATATTTCAATTCCAAAAAAACGTGAAATCAGACGCTTTTTGTTGGAAAGCGGCAGGACAAGTCTTAGAGATTAGTAAATGAATTGAATTTAAGCCAGGAACGTGGTTGTAGCGCGGCTTGCGGCAGAGAAGAGCGAATTAAAGAAGCATATCAATTTACGATCTACCGCGTCTGCGGAGCGTACAGGAGCGATCATAATGATTATATTTTGCTGCATGCTGTTTAATGGCCGGTTATTATCATTATAGAGGTCTTTTCTGATTTGAAAGGCTATAAAGTCATTGTCGGACACCTGGTTTTTGTGGTTCCAGCAGGCCTGATATGTTGAGGCGGCGGTGGCTTCCTACTCAGAAGGTTTGGGAGAGAAAAAGCAAGTGAAGCGGGGCATGTAGTCGCCAATCAAAACAGAGAGATTCGCGTACTGGAAAGCAGTATTGCCGAAAAAGAAAAGGCGATTGTGCAGCACAACCAAACAATTGACAGGCTGATTGCAGAGCTTCGACAAGTTCAATAAGCGGTTGCGTTAAAAATTATGACTATATTTCAACCGAACAATAAAGCACAAAATCGACATACGGTGTAGACTGACACTTGTCAAGTGGACATTTAAAAAAGGGAGTCAGCGACGATGCCCTTTTGAAGCAGCTTTATCTGGTTACATGCATGTAACGGCCAAATGGACGGTGCCTATCAAGGATTGGGGAAGTATCCTGATGCACCTGATGATTTGCTTTGGTGATAGAGTCAACGTCCGACTCTAAGGGCGGCTAAAACGACGGCGAAGGCCCGTCAAGGCACACTTCGCTCTGAAGGCCTTGACTGCCCATCGCCGTCGTTTTACGGTAACGATATAGGGCAAGGATGAACCTTGCCCTATGGACCACTTGAAATTTTCGGAGAATACACAAAATTTTCGGCGCTACTTTGTGTTCTATACTCCCATTGGACTCAAGCACTTCAGATTATCTTGAAATCTATATTGTTATAGAATTCAAGATAATCTTCAAGCATTGCTCTTAATTATTTAAACTGTAAAACCTATTTAAATAATACATCTCTGATTTCAATGTTCCCCAAAAGGATTCTACAGGAGCGTTGTCTAAGCACTTTCCGGCTCACGACATGCTTTGTATCATATTCTGTGAGTTTAGTTTAGTAGTGGAATCGCTCAAAACGCCTTTAAATAGGCACATTCGGCTTCCCGCCTTACGTGTTTCGAACTATAGGCCTACCGCCTCCTAAACGTATTATTTTCTTTGTGAGATATTGGTCTATCTTCCGTAAAGCCCATAGTTTAATAATATTAACCATTAAAATTAAAAAGGTTGAAAGCATGTGACGAAATTTATTTGGATGGTTGTATGTATTATCTGATGAAGATGCGTAACTTTCGATTCAATTAGAAACTATTTGATTTGGAGAAATTACTCACAAACTTACGTAGATATAGATCTAATACTGAATTAAAATTTCATTTGAATCAAACAATACAACATTATTCCATTCAAAACAAAGATTTGATAAATAGTTATCAAGTTTATTGTCAGCTAAAATGCGGGCAATAAAATGGTTATTACATCCTTGGACATTTAAATGAATATAAATATCAGCACCGGTATTCTCACTATATAAAAACTCTGCTTTCAGGCAGCCTTTTTGCAAAATGGAGCCAACAGAAACATGCTCCGGTCTTATACCTAGAGTAAGCATTTTTCCAATCAGTTTTTTTTCATATAGATGCTCTTTGATATAATCTGGCACACTCATTTCCATTTCACCAATGTATAAATACAAATCACCTTGCCTTGTCTCAAAATAGCAGGATAACAGATTCATTTTCGGATTACCAATAAACCCGGCTACAAAAGTGTTAGCAGGGCTTTCATAAATTTTCATTGGATTATCCGACTGTTGAAGAACGCCTTTATCCATAACGGTAATTTTAGTCGCCATAGTCATGGCTTCGATCTGATCATGAGTCACATAAACGAACGTTGTACCTAATTCCTTGTGCAGACGGGATAATTCTGCTCGCATCTGCGTACGCAAGGCGGCGTCAAGATTGGCTAAAGGTTCGTCAAACAAAAACACATTCGGGCGGCGTACGATAGCCCTTCCAAGCGCGACGCGTTGCCTCTCGCCTCCGGACAGTTCATGCGGCCTGCGCTTCAAAAGATGGGATACGTTCAGAATTTCTGCAGCCTCGCTGACCCTCTTTGTGATATCGGATTTGCTCATTTTACGCATCTTCAATCCGAATCCCATATTATCGAAAACCGACATATGCGGGTATATCGCGTAATCCTGAAACACCATCGCCATGTCCCTGTCCTTTGGCGGCATTTCATTGATCTTCTTTCCATCCAGATAAATTTCGCCGCTTGTGATCACTTCCAATCCGGCGATCATGCGCAGCGTGGTGGTCTTGCCGCACCCGGAAGGCCCCACGATCACCATGAATTCCTTATCGCTGATAACAAGATTCAGGTTTTTTACCGCTTCCACGCCGTTATATGCTTTGACCAGTTCTTTGAGTTCCAATTCAGGCATCGTATCATCCTCGACATTTATTATTGTTCTTTAAAATATAACTCCATTTTATCAGCCATATTTTTAGCCGCAGCGTCCGCCGAAATTTCACTTCTGAAATACCGTTTAACTTCATCAAAAACAATTTTTTCAAGAGGGCTGACAAACCCATTGGAGATCTTGCCAATAGCGCCTAGCGTGTCTGACGTATCTTTTATTGTTTTTTCCGTATCAATAGTCAGCCCATACGATTCAGCGAGGCCGGGCAATCTATTATTTATGAATTTTTCAGCCGCTTTCCGGTTGACAGGTGTATCGGAACCGGATAACTGTATTTCTTCGCTCAATAGGAATTTGGCAAATTCCCACGCGGTGCCTTTATATTTGCTAGCAGCATTGATACATACAAGATTTACTGGAAATATTTTATTCCCTTTATTGTTTTCACTGCAATCTGAAGGTATGTCATAATAATAGAGACCGGGCTCACATTCAATATTAAGCAGGCCTTCTATACCGGTTGCATATTCTTTAAAGAACGCTTTATCAAAAATTTCCACCTGATATCCCGCACTATATTTGACACATAGATCCTGCTCGCTCCATTCTTTGCATTGTTCCAGCAGCTTTATCATTTCGGGTGAATTCAAGTTTTGCGTTTTGTTTTCAGCATTGATAAAATCGTCGGCTCTGTCTTTATAGCGCCTTTGAAATATATCATAATCGGTAAACGCATATAAAACGCCGCTTCTTTTTACATCTTTGGTTAGTTCAAAAAACTGTTCCCAATTGAGATTTGGCTGTGACTTAAGTTCGGGTACTTCAACGCGCGAACCAAGCGTGTTGCAGCAAAAAAACAGCGGGAAAGCATACATTTCATCTCCAACCGCTAGTGTTCTTATGATATTCATATAATATGCGTCAGTTGTAAAATCCGGATCCTGCGATATCCAGCCTTCCATATTGCACAGGTGCTTGTTTTGCCCAATTGCATTATAGTCCAGGTAAAAGCCCGCATAGATATCAGCGCCTTTGCCGGATATCAATTCCGCTTTTATTTTATCAAGGTTTGTAATTAGCTCTTCAATAGACTGTCCACTATCATAGTCATTGATTACATTCACCTTGATGCCGGTTTCTTCTTCAAACTTCTTTGCCGCGCTTGCGTAAAAATTATTCGAGTAATCCACGACCTCTATAGTAATCTCTGTCGTTCCATCCTCCGGAAGAGGCGCCATTTCGCCAGGGCTCACGCTTTTCGTCGGGCTCATGCTTTTTGTGCCGCACGCGCTCAACAGAAAAACAAATCCAATGAAAATAAGTAATAGTTTATTTTTTTCCATTTCAATCCTCCATTATTTTGATTCGCCCGCCAAAAAGCTCCTGGTCGCTCTCCGTTACAATCCGGTCGCCGGAATAGAGCTGCGTATCTATTGCGGCGTTTGTATCATCCTGATCCAGCACCCTGACAAACATTTTGTACAGACGGTATTCATCTCCAAGCGGCCCCTGCACGGTTTCGATTTTAAATATATAATCTCTGTTTGCATCGCTGTGCAGAGCGCCGACGGGGACGAGCGTGATATAGTAGCCAGACATTTTCGTGAAGCTGACTTCAGCCAATTGCCCTGCCTGGACTTCATTCAACGGATCTTTCAAATCCACCAGCACATCCATATTGCCGTTCTGCGCAGCTCTTACCTGTCTGACAGACCCCTCATATGTTCTGTTCAGTATGGGTACATAGATGTCCAGTCTATCGTTAAGCTCAAAATAGGTCGCTTGTTTTTGCGTCACGTTTAATACCACCTGCAGACCTTCCTCAACGGATCCCAAATTAACAAGAGGCTCTGATGTATTGGCCGTCATGCCGGTTTGCGCGAAAAGTGCTGTCAAGTACCCATCTGCCGGGGCTATGATGACAGAGCCGTCGATTTCAGCCTTTTTGTCATTAATCTTTTTATCTAAGACTATCATGGATAGCTTATACGTTTTTGAAGAAAGATATTTTTTTGAATCCTTTAACTGCTGCTTTTCCAGTTCCAGCTGAAGTAAGTCGTTCTCCAGACCGGAAACATCGAGCCGGATGAGTACTTGATCTTTTTGAACAAAATCACCCTCTTTGACCAGCACTTCCACAACCTTTTGAACGCAAGGCGCATAAAGCGCATATTCTTTTTTGGCGGCTGCGACCGCTTCACACGTGAACAAACGCTTAAGCGCGCCGTATGTCGGGTTCGCATATTTGACCGACGGCAGGTTCATGTTATAAAGCGTCTTGGAGAAGAAGGTAAAGATCAAAACGATGATCACGAATACTATAGTCGCCACAAGACTTTTTTTCATAGGTTTTTTATTTGATTCCACTGAGCTTTATTCCCTCCAGCAATTGTTTTTCCCCGTTCATGAATATCAGCAGCATCGGCAGCATAAACACGACGGAAGCTGCAAACGCCATTTGTATGAATTGATTAAAATATGTGAAATACAGCGAAAGCGGCCATTTGGCGGTATCGGACAGGAAAATCATCGCCTGCTCCACCATATTCCAGTTGTCTATGAAATAGAGTATCGCAAGCGCCACAACAGTAGTTTTGCATAGTGGCATTATGATGTTGAAAAATATCTTTATATGCCCGGCGCCGTCCATTCTTGCCGCCTCCAGATAGCTTTTGGGTATTTGCGCCATATGCTGACGCAGCAGAAAAACGCCGAATGTCGAAAAAATGCCGGGCAGTATTATGGATATGTGCGTATTCATAATGCCCAAAGCGTCTGCAGTGAGATAGGCCGGAACGAGCGTGACCTGGAAGGGCAGCAGCATAACGACGATATAAAGGAAGAAAAGCCATTCTTTCCACTTGTTCTTCATAACGGTGAATGCATACGCTGCTAACGCACTTACCGCCACGTGGCCCGCCACGATAGAAACCGTCAGCAGTATGGAATTCCAGAAATAATCCCAATATCTGCTGTTTTGTATGAACGCGCTGTCGTACTGTTCAAGAGTAACCTCGCTGGGTATCAGCTTGATGGATTTATCCGCCACGTGCTCGTCTGTGTATTGTTCAACCTCCCAGCCGGGCATAAAGGAATTGAGCACCGTCACGACCATGGGAAAGACCATGACGACCAGCAAAACAGCGAGGACGATGATAAGCAGTATTCTTTTGGGCTTGCGTTTCATACGTTCACCTCCCCAGACGCTTTTGCGCTCTGTGGTTTATGCGGAACATCACAAGCAGGAAAAGCACAATGATAGCGGTGATGATAAAGGCGGCGGAAGTCAGGCGCGGATAATTCGTATTGTTAAACATGTTGTTCATGTAATGCTGCAGCATGTAGACGCTTTCGTCCGGATAGGTGCCGGTAATCAAAAATGTTTCCCTGAAAATCTTGAAGCAGTTAACAACAGATAATACTAGCACGAAAAATGTCGTAGGCCAAAGGCAGGGGACAGTTATTCCTTTGAACTTCTGAAAAGCTCCCGCCCCGTCCATGGACGCGGATTCGTAGAAACTCACGGGTATTTCGCTCAGGCCCGCGAGATACAGCACCATCATAAAACCAAGGTTCTTCCAAAGATAAATGAGCGCGACCACGAACACCGCCCAGCCGCTATGCAAAAAATCCGTTTCTGGTATGCCCAATGTGCCCAAGACCTGATTGACCGTCCCTCCGGGCGCAAAAAGAATTGACCAGAATATCGCCATCGAAGCCACGGGCACTACCAGCGGAGAAATATAAGCGAGGCGAAACAGCCGGCTTTGTTCACCCAAGCTTTTGACGGCTATCGCCACTAAAAGCGGCAGTACTAAATTTAACGGCACGCAAAGCAGCAAGAACAGGAGCGTATTTTTAAGCGCCAGCTGAAAAGCTTCGTTTTGTATCGTATAGATAAAGTTATCAAAGCCAAATGATCCGTCCACATCACACGCATAGTATAAGCTTCCTATAAAGGGAATAAGGAAGAATATCAAAAAGCCGACTAAACTGGGCATAAGGAATAATAATACCGCATTTTTTCTCATTTACATTTTACCAGAATAAATGTATAATTTGCCTTTTTATTTGGTATCATATCACAATATTTATTAATAATAAAATACCACTTGATTGAAATTAATATAATATTATTAAACCAATTCACATATACTACTCATATACACGCCAAAATACCAAGACTCAACCCATATAGCAAACACCACCGAACGTATCTAGTGGTGTCCTGTTTGCCCACTGAAGGCTGCCACTTATCTTATTATGTTTTCGAAAATCACTACGTGAGGTACCCTTTCGAAGCGCTCTTATTTACCTGTTCAAAAAGTCGTGCAGCTTTTTAATATCGTCTTCATAAATCTTGGGCTGCATTACCGATATGCTCTTGTAGCTGCCGGGCTCATATTCGAGGAGGTATCTGAACTTTTGAAGCTCTTATCCCGCCATGCCTTTTATCGTGCCCGCGATGTCTATCATCTTATCGAGAGGTAAATCCGTACGCACATACTGTATCATCGCCCCTGCAAGGCCGGGTATCTGCCCGAGGCTTATACCTTTTGCCTTGCGGAACAGCGCTGAGAGCACGGTTTGCTGCCGGCCTATCCTGCCTGCGTCGCCGCCTGGGTCCTTATCCACAAATGCCCCCTGAATCAACATCTGCGGTGGCTCCATCGCGGAAAGGATAACGCTAAAGCCTGTGGCTATTGAACAGGATGAGATAACGGGTATGATTGTTGTGGAGATAGCTATTAATGAATTGTCTGAGGAACGTCGGCCATAGTGATGCCAAGCGGAGAAATTATTTATATTAGTGATAAAAGCGGCGATACAGTAAGGCTGCAAATCAGCAAAGATGATTTGAACGAACACGGATGGCTTAAGATCACCACCCTGAGCGCAGAGAACATTCCGCTGGGCTTATTTGGTATTCAGATTTTGGACGATGAAGACAAGGTGTTGATTATGAATACCGAAAACGGTTGGGACGGTCTTCTATCAACGTTGATTTGGATATCTATCAGTGTTGTAACCGCTGGCATTATTATCAGTGTATGCAAACGAAAGGGGTTGGGAGATAGAAGATACCTATATTGATGACGGAATCAGCGGCACAACGTTTGACCGACCAGGATTTCAGCGTTTGATCGATGATATCGAAAAGAAACGCATTAATATGGTGATCGTCAAAGACCTGTCTCGGCTTGGCAGAAACTATTCGCAGGTTGGACATTACACGGATTTCTTCTTACCGAAGCACAATGTTCGGTTTATCGCAATCGGCGATAATGTGGACAGCGAAAAGGATAACGACTTAACCGGGTTTCTGAACGTGATCCATGAGCATTATGCCAAGGACACGTCGCGTAAGATCAAGACCACCAAAAAAACGCAGATGAAGAAGGGCGAGTTTATCGGCAGCCAACCCGCTATGGGATACAAGCGTGTATCAGGAACGGCAGTCATCAGGCGTATTCGAGATATCGGTGCAGCACATACAGCAATCAGGGCAAAACCGCTTGCAACTTTCATGCCGTTGGCGAAGATGAGCTTGAAGTCATTGTGCTCAGCGAAATCCAGAAGTTCTCAAGCATTGCGGCTAATTATGCTGATGCCTTGCTTGATAAGCTGCTTAAGATTAACGACAGAATGAAATCCAGAAGCGGCATGGTGGCTGAACAGAGGCTTCAAAGAGTCGAGCGAGAACATCAGGGTATAGCGCCGAAGATTGATGTCTTGCTGGAACAGATGATAAGCGGCAATGTCTCTGAGGTCATGTTCAAGAAACTGATGAACGGCTATGAAGAAAAGCAGGAAGAGCTCTCCAATCAACGTATCGCGCTAAAAGCCGAACTGAATGAAATCAGGGATGACACCAAATACATCAAGGGTGTCGTTGATAAGTTCAAAGCCAGAGACTATATTGACACACTCGACATAGAAACGGTTGTTGAACTGATTGACCATATCGAGGTGTTCAAGAAGGAAAAGGCGGAGAGCGGTTATATCCAGAGAGTTGATATCTATTTCAATTTCATTGGTAAAATCAATCACACGGACTTTGATGGTCTTAAGGATTATCTGAAAGACAAGGTATCTAAAGATCTAACCGACCAGCAGCAAGTAGTATAATCTCCACAGAAAAATCACAAGGCACAGTGTACCTTGTGAAAGTGGCGGAGAGAGAAGACCCCGAACTCCAGCACTTGAAATTGAACAGTTATAGAGAAGAAGTAGTTTAGCCTAATACTATGGAACCATCGAAAATGAAGACAGGGGCTTAGTTTTCTTGCCTCCACAAAACAGAATGCTGGCATTATTATTTATGTCAGGTATTGGGCATGGTTCCAACTTTCGAATACTACATTTTTACTATACTTTGAAACAAGAACATGTATGAGTGAAAGATTTTATTCAGGATAACACCGTTGAAGCCGTATATGTCGCTTAAAACTGACTGCTTAGCCCTCCCTCATGTATTTTTGAACTTATCTCTACTAATTATTAATATTGCCATTACTTCACCGCATTCTGAAATACCAATAATGGTTTTGTATTGAAAAATGGGGCGAGAGTCATGTATTATGAATATCAGGAGGTAATAATAATGGCGTTAACGAATGTGAGCACTGTTCTGATCGTAGAAGACCAGCAGGATCTTGCATTGACAATAGGAGATTACCTCATTGCAGATGGCTATAAGATACAAATCTGCCACAATGGAAGCGCAGCTTTAGAATACTTCAATAAGTTCAAGCCAGACCTTGTCATACTCGACATCATGCTTCCGGATACAGACGGCATGAAACTACTGAATAGTATTCGGTCAAAATCAAAAATACCTGTATTGATGCTCAGTGCACGTTCGAGCGATGTAGATAAAATACTAGCTCTCGGATTAGGCGCAGATGATTATATGACAAAACCGTTCAGTCCGGGAGAATTGGTTGCAAGGGTCAGAGCACAGATCAGAAGGTATACAGAGTTTTCAGCCGAAGAAAAGAATGGGGCAGAATCAGAACAGCTGTGTTTTGCAGATATAATCATAAACCCTCGTTCGTATACTGTTTTGGTAGATGGACAAGACGCAGGATTGGTCGCTAAAGAGTTCGAGCTTCTCTATTTCCTAGCAAAAAACAAGGGGCAGGTTTTCACCAAAGAACAGTTGTTTGACCGCATATGGGGTTATGACAGCTTTGGGGATATCAATACGGTAACGGTACACATCAGAAGAATCAGAATGAAAATCGAAAAAGATGCTGATCAATATAAATATATAAAAACCGTATGGGGTGTCGGGTACAAATTCGATGGATAAAGCAAAAAGCAACCTCCGAAAGAAGCTGAGTATTATTTTGGCAGTTGCACTCATCATTTATTTGGGGGCTGCGGTCTAC
Organism: Bacillota bacterium; assembly: GCA_023410475.1. Taxonomy (GTDB): domain Bacteria; phylum Bacillota; class Clostridia; order Christensenellales; family SZUA-584; genus DTFZ01. The sequence goes on from JAEYPS010000032.1 coordinate 10,167, forward strand.
TCATTTATAAGCGTGTCAGAGCTTAGCAATCTTGATACCAGAGAATTAACGTATAACAAAGCCAGAGTGCTGGTTAATGGCATATTGCTTGACATAGAGAATAATTATTCAAAAATTATCGGAAACGATGAAGACAACGAATATAAAGACATTATACTTTCAAAGCTTGAAGGTATTGACGGAAAACTTGAAGTGATAGGACTGGACGGAAGGGTCTATTTTCACTGGGCAGAAGAAAATATTCATGATGCAGAGGTTTTTCGTGATATTAGAACTTACATACAATATGATTCATCATATTCTATACAAAACGAGCAGTACTTAAAGTTTTCATTCCCAATCATATATAACGGACAACAAAGGCTTATTGCCGTATTTGAATTGCCAAAGGCACTTTTTCATCATGAGGATATAGCAGGGAAAGATTTTTACTTCTTTATACCTATTTTCATTGTGCTTCTCCTAGCCTTCATGATTATGGTGTATTTCTTTATAAAGATCAATAATGGAGTGTTAAATCCGCTGCAAAAACTGTCAAGTTCGGTTAAAGAAATCGGCAGAGGAAAGTTGGATTCGCCCATATACATAAGCAGCGGTACCGAGATAGATGAATTTTGCAGAGACTTTGATTTTATGAGACAGGAATTAAAAGATGCTAAAGCGAAGCAAAAGGAGCTCGAAAACGCCCAAAAGGAGCTTATAGCGAGCATTTCGCACGAGTTGCAGACGCCTGTATCATGCATAAAAGCAAATGTGGAAGGCATTTTGGATGGCATCGTGACAAATGAAGAAATGATGAAAAGGTATTTAAACGGCATCAAAGAGAGAAGCGACAGTTTGTCCAAATTGATTAATGATCTTTTGATTCACTCTATGCAGCAACTGCAAAAACTAAAAATAGAAAAGAGAGAATGCTACAGCAAGCAATTGTTTGAAAGAGTCCATCGTCAGCTCTATTCAAGGTTCGACCAAACAAAAGTCAGCTTCCAAGTAGAAGCAGATATCCCTGACGTGCTCATCAATGTTGATGAAGGAAGAATAGAGCAGGTTATATTGAATCTTGTACAAAATGCAGAGAAATATGCACCTGAGGATGCCAAGATTACACTGCGTTATTCTTTGGAGGATCAGCATATTTGGATTTCTATCATAGATAACGGATTCGGAATAGCGCCTGAGGAATTGCCGCATATTTTTGAAAAGTTTTATAGAGGCGAGAAAACCAGAGAGAAAGTTATGGGTGCTGGCTTGGGGCTCAGTATATGCAAATATATCGTAGAGCAACATGGCGGTACCATTAAGGCAAAGAGCACAGAAAACCACGGAAGCGAGTTTGTATTTTCTATTCCGATAGTTTAAGTAAATCATCATCCTATCTGTAATAATTCCGGTGAAATCGCCTGCATTATTATCTATGCAACAGCATTATGCTAATCCCATCTCTCAGTTAATAAACAATTAATAAATTAATAATCCGGAGTCTATTAAGGCTGATTATACTCAAAACAGATGTAACGAAAGGAATGAAGCCAATATGAAAAAACCAATTATTCAAACAAAAAATTTGTGTAAAACCTTTTTTACTGACGGTAATCAGTTTCATGTAACGAAAAATATCAATTTGGAGATCTACGAGAATGACTTTACCGTCATCATGGGAAGCTCAGGTTCTGGAAAGTCCACACTGTTATATTTGTTGAGCGGTCTTGAAGGGGCGGATGCGGGAGAGATCATCTTTAACAATCAAAGCATTGAGAAGTATACAGAAAAAAAGATGACTCTTTTTAGAAGGGATAAAATGGGTTTTGTGTTTCAGTCAATTAATCTTGTGCCCACGCTGACCATCTTAGAGAACATTATCGTTCCCGGTTCTCTGGTAGAAAAGAACAGAAAAGCTGTACGGGCAAGAGCTTTAGGTCTACTGGAAGCGCTGCAAATAGCAAAGCACAAAGACAAGCTTCCCTCACAAGTATCAGGAGGTGAACAGCAGCGCGTCGCAATAGCCAGAGGGCTCATCAATAAGCCAAAGATACTGTTTGCCGATGAACCCACAGGTGCCTTGAACTCTGCGCAAGGCGACAATGTGATGAAAATATTAACTGATATCAATGAAGAAGGCCAGACAATCGTTATGGTCACCCATGATATAAAAGTGGCTTGCAGAGCAAACAGAATACTGTTTTTAAAAGATGGCAGAATAGACGGAAAACTTGAACTCGAGCGGTTTGAAGCCAACAAGACAGAAGAAAGAGAAAGACAGATATTCAGCTTTCTTAAAGAAAAGGGGTGGTAGTGATGACCAGCATTTTTACACTTGTATTCGGCAACATAAAAAGAAGAAAGAAACAAAACATTCTGATACTCATTATTATATTTGCTGCTGCAACCATGCTCTTTTCTGCTTTGGGGCTATTGCTCAATATAAACGGTTTGGTTGAAGACGTTCTTGAGGAGCACGCAACTTCGCACTACAGCTTACGGTTCAATCAACAATACCATGATGCAAATCAAATAGAAGAGTTTTGGTCAAATAATAATGAAACAGAGGGCGTATATACGGTTGAAAGCCTGATAAGGGACGGCAAGGTCTTCTATGAAGGGCGAAGTATTCCAACTCCCGAGCTTGTCATCACAAATGCGGCCCAAAAACACACTCAGCAAGATATCCTGAAATTTATCGAGGGAGAACAAACGCATGTTCCCGGTGAAACTGAGGTATGGGTTACCACAGCTTTTGCGTACAGAGAAAATGTGATTATAGGTGATAAGCTTAAGTTTATTATCAGCGGCCAGGATGAAAGAGACTATACGGTATCCGCCATACTGTTTGACCCGCTGTATAGTAACGACTTTATGCCGCCGCGATTTTGGGTTAGCCCACAAACATTTGAATCGCTGGCAGGGGATATCGGCAGTATAGACTATATTATGGGGATTCGGCTCACAGACTATAGTAACGCGTCTGCAGTTTGGGGGAAATTCCAAAGCGCACTTGACGGACAGTATATAGGGCACGTTTTGAACTATGACAGCATTATGATGGGTTATTCTACGCTGTATAATATCATGGGCGGATCGATTTTAGGCTTTTCTTTCATACTGATGCTTATCGCTGTGTTTGTGGTGTTCACAGTGCTCAAAAGAAACATCGCTTCCGAGATTTCGACAATAGGCATTCTTAAGGCGCAAGGCTTTTCCTCAGGCCAAATAAAATGGGCTTATATGATGCAATATATACTAATAACACTGTGCGCTATGCTGTTGGCCTTGATTGCAGGAAGCCAGCTGCTGTTCTTTGCAGGCAACATTGTGTTAAAAAACCTGGGAAGAGACGGATCGGGAATGGTATGGCATCTCCCGTATTTGATTACGCTGTGTCTTATGGCGATTGCAACCGTATTATCGACAATTACATCAACTTTAAAAATCAGAAGAATAAAACCATCAGAAGCGATACGGTATAACGGGCATATAAGCATTAAAAATAAAAGCACGGCACTAAAAGCTTCATTCATCGATAATCTGCCCATACCCTTCGTGCTGGCAATTAAGCAGATGTTTTTAAAGAAGGGACAAAGCTTTTTCATCATGCTTGTTGCAATGTTCACAGCGTTTACCATTTTCTACGGTGTAAGCGGCATCGCTTCACTGAACAGATCTTTTGATAATATGGCGTTTTGGGGAGCTGATAATAGAGATATAACAATGATGACCTCTTATACTGAGCAAGAAGATGTTGAAAGAATAGAAGAGGCGCTTTGGAAAGCAGGTATGGTCAATTCATTCTCTGGATACAGAGAGGCGCCTGCTGCAATCAGCAGAACAGCCGAACATGAAACAAGAAACCTTGCGGCCATGATATACAGCAATTTTGATGCGGTGGGGATTATCAATATTGAGGGGAGAAACCCTGAATATGAGAATGAAGTATCCATTTCTACTGTCCTGGCTGAGGATTATGGAAAAGCAGTCGGGGATACCATGCAGATATTTATTGGCGGCGAAGAAAGCACTTTTCTCATAACAGGTATTTACCAGACAGTGCTGCACATGGGAGGCAACATCAGGCTGCATAGCTCGGCGATTGACAAAATGGATGGTATATCTTTACCCAATTCATTGCTTGTGGTGTTAAATGAAGGTGTGACATCCGGTGAGTTTACGGAGTATTTCGATAACGTGTTTGCGCAATACAACGTAACGATTGATGATATGAGCGAAATACAAGGCGTGTTTGATACAATGTCGGAGGTTATGGAACCCATCATGCTTGCCATCAGCATTCTGTTTGTGCTTATTATGCTGCTTATACTGACCAACTATGTGTTTATCAATGTACTTGAATTCAGAAAAGAGTTTGGGATATACAAATCCCTCGGCATGACCAATGCGCAGATCAGAGGCATCATGATAATAAACTTCTCGATACTCACCTTTATAAGCAGTGTGCTTAGCGTTGGTGTGGGCATACTGGTTGTTCCCAGAATACTCCTGATGACTATGGGTGCGTTTGGTTTTGAAAGCTTTCCGTTCACACTTCCCGTTACGCAAACTCTGCTTATAGCTCCGCTTGCCACACTGTTTGTGATGGCCTGCACATGGGTAGCAGGAAAGGGTGTCGAGAGAATATCGCCAAGAGAATTGATTGTTGAATAGGTTATAGCGCTAAAATGAATACGGCACAACCCCAAAGTACCATTTAAGCCTCTTAATGGGGTTGTGCCAGAAAGCAAAGGCAAAAAGAAAGGATGAGCATGATGGTATATAAGAGTGAAGGTGGGTCGATTTATTATAAGGTGAGCGGACCAAAAGATGCACGCGCAATTGTTCTGACGCACGGTGCAGGGCTGCACAGCGGCATGTTTGATAAACAGGTGGAGGCTTTGAAAAGCCGTTTTAGAGTGATCACATGGGATATGCCGGGTCACGGACAATCCTATAAGCTTGAAGGGGAGCTGCCAGTTGAAAAAATGTCGGGCATCATTATTGGCATTTTGGATGAGCTGAGTATCAAAAGCGCTGTCGTCGGTGGGCAGTCGCTTGGCAGCTGGGTGGCTCAGCATACCGCGATAACCTGCCCAGAGCGTGTGAGCGGCGTGGTGAACATCAGCGGCACACCTATAGAAAAACCGACCAGCAAAATTGCGATGTATGGTTTTAAAGCATGGCTGGCGATAAGCCGTCTGTTGCCGATTGGCCCAATGTTTCGGTTCACAGCCAAAAGCAAAGCCGTCACGCAGCAGGCCAGAGATTTTGCTTTGGATTCCATGGTGGGCATAGGCAAAAAGCAGTTTCTTTTTATCATAGCAGGCATGCTCACCGCAGAGGGAATCAAAGTGCCCCACGGTGCCCACAAGCCCATGCTGATTACGCACGGCGATCATGAGATGCCCAAATTTGTTGAGAAGGTTTGCCGCCAATGGCATGAAGCTACGCCCAGTTCCTCGTATTTTGTGATACCCAACGCAGGCCACAACGGAAATCAGGATAATCCGGAGGCTTTCAATGCAGCGCTTGAGCAATTTTTAATGTCTCTTTGATGCAGCTTAGTTCAATGAAGCTGTGATAATGCTGCTTTATTGAAACAAATTACAGAAAATGAGCGGTTGAGCACCCAACCATTTGGTAACACAAAAATAGAATAAAGAAGAAATCAAAGTGTATGCGAACATGGGGAGCCAATCGGCATATGTATGGTTTAGGTTGGGCGGGTTTGCATGTTATTAAGAATTGATATTGAATATTTTTAGTAAACATTCAGAGTGTATAAAAATATAAAAGATTAGCCGCGCATCGTTGTTCCCGGAATTCATATTCAGGTGTTTATTCAGGCATATTATATCAAGCAATATTCTTGTTGACATGACCACGTGGTCATGCTAAAATGTGACCACATGGTCACAAGGAGATGAGCCTAATGCCAAAGCAAACCTTATTTAATTTGAATGAAGCAAAACGCGGCGCTATAGTGAAAGCGGCTCTTGAGGAATTCTCAAGCCATACTTATGATGAAGCATCTGTTAACACCATCGTTGAGAGATCAGGCATATCCAAGGGCAGTTTGTACCAGTATTTTGAGGATAAGAAAGACCTTTATCTTTACCTGATTGAATATGCAGGGCAGGCCAAGCTGGAATACCTTCAAGCAAATTCGCCAGTTAATTTCGATGATTTATTTGAAGGGTTTTGCACATTGATGATGCAGGGTACGCAATTCAGTCTGGAAAACCCGTTATACAGCAGATTGTTATACAAGGCCTTTCAAGGTCCGCTTGTGGATGAGAGCCTTGCCCGGCTAAAAGAATTAAACAAAGACTATATGACACGTCTGCTGAGTGATGCTATGAAAAATGGTGAGATCAGAAACGATGCAGAAATCGATGTGATGGTGTTCTTTCTCAATGTACTGACCACTGAGTTTGCGCAATTCGTCGCAGAGAAGGCGGGAATCTCATGGGATGAAATATACCGTAATGAAGAAGATTTAATGCAGCTTGATATACCTGTCGTTATCCATGATCTTATGAAGCTTGTCAAACACGGGCTTGCGCCGTAAAAAATATTAGAAAAAGGTGGTAACACAATGCACGCATTTTTAGACAAGTACAGTGTCGCAATGACAGCCCTTTTGCTCAAAGACCGTTGGTTCAATAGCAGCGTCGAGAGTCATGGATTTCAAAAACAACTGGACAGCATCACAGTCGCACTGCCCGCGTTTGAAAAAGAGGGTTTTTATGAAGCAGAAGCGCATTCAACCGCCTGCAAGCTAGATCCTGCGTTCCAGGTTGCTAAGTGGCTTGGGCCGCAATATCCCACAATCATTTATCACCACGGTAACAACGAAAACCCGTTTCATTATGGGGCTGCTAGCAAGAATACCTTTAAATCGGTACTCTATACCGGAAAGGACAAAATCAACGCCAACCTGATATCCATGCGCGCCGCTTTCCACAATGACGGCATGAAAAAGTACATGGGGAGAATGTCGCGGCTTGACAACTTTACCGCGATGCTTTCAGCCTCGGTAAAGCTGATCGAAGAATTGACAGCACATCTAAAACGCAATGGCTGCAAAAAGGTTATTGTGACAGGCCTCAGCCTTGGCGGGTGGGTCGTCAACCTGCACAGAAGCTTCTACAACAGCGCAAATGTGTATATCCCCATTTTTGCCGGTGCGGCTCTTGAGGAATTGTTTATTTCGTCTTACTACAAAAAACTTGCGGGAGACGCTGTCAGTCAGAATCCGGGCGCGGTCAAAAAAGCGCTTAACTTTACACGCGAATTTGCGCAGGTCAAAGACGATAACGTGTTTCCGCTGATGGCGCGATTCGACCAGATCATTGAATATGAAGTGCAAAAGCAGTGCTATGACGAAAAAATTGTTACAGTCATCGACAAGGGGCATATTACAGGCGCGCTCGCTTCGGCAGAACTGCGCGCTCATATACTTGCTCAGCTTAGCTGAAGTGCTGAATAGATGGGACGCGAATGAATATGAAAAAAATGTTGACTTCAACAGCGAAAAATCTATGGGTCAAGGTTGCTGCGGCGCTGGTGCTCTCCCGCATTTTGGTGCTGTTAGCGGCTAGGCTGCATACCGTCAGGCAGTCAGAACGAGGTGCATCTTTGGATACGTTTACTGCGCACATTAATGAACGAATCCCCGAACTGATGAAAGCATATCAGATACCTGGCGTCAGTATAGCGCATGTAAAAGGCAGCAAAATTTTGAGTATGGTGCTGATAGGGTGCTTAAGCCAGCCTTACTTGAGCATATCTTCAATATTTCCAAGAGCGTCCGAGTGGCTTGGAATTAGCCTGTTTGCACTGGCGCTGGTTATGCTTCTTTCTTCGCTGTTTACAAAGAGCAGCAGAATAATACGGTCATCCGATAAAACCATGGTGGCATCATGCAGGCATTAAAGCAAAAGAATTATGGTATGCGCTAAATCGTCATTGTACTTTTATGGACGTGGGGTATATTGTCGTTTCCGATATTCTTCGGACTTGACCTGAACAACCCTTTAACCATGGCTGGTTATGCGCTGGCAGGCGCGTCTCCATCTGTACTGGCACTGATCTTTGTATTTAGATATGAAGGCAAGGAGTACCGATACGCTTTTATTAAACGCATAATTCGCTTTGATGCTATCAGTCTGAAAGGATATGTGTTCATATTTTTGTTTGTTCCGGTCGTTTCTTTGGTGTCGCTGCTTGCAGAATACCTTGTTTCTGCCATACCGCCTGACTGGTCTGCTTGGTGTTCGTATACCAAGAACCCTTTGAACTTTCTCTTCTTTGCAGTGTCAACGTTTATTTTGGGTCCTTTGGCAGAAGAAATCGGTTGGCGCGGTTACCTTTTTGATCATCTTTCCGGCAAAGGGCCTATGGCCTATGGCTTAGGACTCGGTTTTCTGTGGACCATATGGCATATGCCTATGTTCTTTATTGTCGGTACTTATCAAAATGGCTTGTTTGAGAGGGGAGCAATCCCTGTCATATGCTTTGCTGTATCTACCACGGCGCTTGGCATCATTTTGGGTGCACTTGTTATACGTAATCAAAAAAGCATACTGGCGGCCATACTGTTTCACTTCATGATCAATTTTACCGGAGAGCTTGTACCGTTGACAGATGCCGGAGAGCTTTTTCAGGCGGGCATATATTTAATCTCGAGTGTTCTTATATTGAAAATTAAGCTCTGTATAAGATAGGCCAATGTTCACCTAAATAAAGAGATTTATGTTATTATTAAATAACACATTTTCAATTGAGGTGGCCAACATTTTGATGTAGGCTTAAAAATATTGAAAGGAGATTACAGAATGGAATTTGTAGGACTCTTAGCTCCTTTAGCGTTTATTTTTGCTTTAGCCGCAATCACACAAATAAATTCTCTAAAAAAAGAAGTAGAAAATTTAAAAGAAGAATTAAGAAATCTTAAAGAGTAAACCACTATTTAGTCCCTGTATGATCAGTGGGAGTAGAAATTTAATACAACATGCGAAGATGGAAAAAGCGAAAGAACGCTCAAAAATCAGAGGTCGAAATGATATCTTCAAATACAATTAATAAAGATCTGCGCCCGATTTTTCCACCTGGAACACCCAAAAACGGAATATAATGGATATATGGATTCGTTTTTCTAAATAATCTGGCTTTTTATAATTATTCAGACGAGGATGGGGAACACAAAACAATTTAATAAACTGCTCAAATTGACTTTTTCTGTGCATAGGAAAGATTAGCGTCAATGAAATAGTCAAAAAAGAGTTTGAAGACTTTATGATGGAACGTACGCACTCAATTTATTTTGAAGTAATTCTTATAAAAAACATCTTGCTCATGACGTTACGTCATATATTATAATTTGCGTGAGGTGATGAAATTGAGGCATGAAAGGTTGTTTACTGTAGGAGAGTTAGCCAAAAAATGCGGCGTGACTGTGCGCACACTGCAGTTTTATGATCGCAGCGGCTTGCTGACGCCCAGTCGGCATTCGGATGGCGGCAGGCGCCTGTACGGCGTTGATGACGTTCTGCGCCTTCAGCAGATTCTGTTTTACAAAGGGTTTGGTTTTTCTCTGGAAGAAATCCGTGACCAGATGATGTGTGTCGATTCGGCACAGGACTTTGCTAAGATGCTGGCAAAACAAAAAAACATCGTAGAAAAGCAAATCTTTTACCTTAAGGAGACAGTTTCTCTGATGGATAAAACCATCGAAGAAATATGCCAGAATGAAGACATCCCGATCAACATGGTGATTGCGATTCTTTCAGCCACCAAACAGGGCAATTTGTTTGCCTATGTGATGAAAAGCTTGGGCCAAGAAGAACTCAAAGCCTTGATCAGCACAGCCGAGTTAAACGGTAACCAGGAACCCGACCATGACTGGAGCGCGCTATTGCAGCGCTTAAAAGAGCTGCACCAAAGCGGGGCAGATCCGCTGGGACCGGAAGGTGAGAAGCTGGCCGCTGATTGGTGGGAAAACGTGGAGCGACTGACGGGCGGCGATCCCAATCTTATATCCACTGTGCTCAAAGCCGGCCAAGATATGTCGTCCTGGCCCAAGGATGCGAAAGATACAAAGACAGCGATGCATGAATTTTTGTCACCTGCGATGGGTCAATATTTTGTAAGAAGGGGCATGACTGTGCCCGGGATGGAGGAAGAAACAAAATGAGCAAACACATTCTGTCAGTAAAAAATCTGGTAAAACGGTATGGTTCATTCGCGGCGGTTGACGGCGTTGATTTTGATATCTTTGACGGAGAGGTATTCGGTATTCTTGGACCGAATGGGGCGGGCAAAACGACGATGCTTGAATGTATAGAAGGGCTGCGGGTGCCGACTTTAGGAAGCATATCGGTGGCCGGCCTGCATCCGCTGTGTAACCGTCGCAAACTGCGAAAAACGCTGGGCGTCCAATTGCAGACTTCCGCCCTGCCTGAAGTCATGTTAGCCCATGAGGCGATGACGCTGGTCTGCGCCTACCATGGCATAAAACCAAGAGATGATTTAATGAAACGGTTTGGATTGGACGAACTCAAAAATAAGCAGTATGGCAAAATGTCCACAGGGCAAAAACGCAGATTGCAGTTGGCTTTGGCGCTGGCCGGCAGTCCAAAGATTGTGGTGCTTGACGAGCCGACTGCAGGGGTTGATGTTCAAGGCCGGGCTGAGCTGCATGCCTCAATACGAGAACTAAAAGCCGAAGGTGTAACGGTTATTCTGGCCACACATGACATGGCCGAAGCAGAGGCGCTGTGCGATCGTATTGCTATACTGATCAGCGGAAAACTTGAGGCTCTGGGCACACCGGAACAGGTCAAGGCGGCGGGCAAAGCACAAACCCGAGTGACCGTTCGCACACGACATGGCAGCCTTTTGGGGCAAGGCGGCATACAAAAGGCAACATATACGGGTGAGACGGAAGGGTTTGCGCAGTGGCTATGTCAGGACACTGCACCCGCTGTGATGGAACTGCTGAGCTCGGCAATAAACGCGAACGATATTGTGGATGATTTGAGAGTGGAACGCTCGTCGTTGGAGGAGCGCTTCTTGGAAATAGTGAAAGGAGATAAAGCATCATGACTGTATTTATAAAACAACTGTTTATTCAGCTTTCTATGGATATTCGAGACAAGGGGACACTTTTGGTTTTCTATATCGTGCCGCTGGGTTTCTATGCGGTGATGGGCGCGGTGTTTTCCTCCGTGAATCCGGAAGTAAAGCCTGTTCTGTCAGCCACTATGGCCATCTTCTCCGTGACGATGGGGGCAGTCATCGGATTGCCACCCTCGCTTGTTAAGCTGCGGGAAGCAGGGACGCTGCGCGCCTATCAGGTAACCGGCATACCCAGCGCTTCGGTACTATTGAGCATTGGAATCAGCGCATTCATCCATCTGTCCGTGGTTTCCGTTATCATATCTGTTTCCGCTCCGCTGTTGTTTGGCGCAGAAATGCCGCACTCTATGGGTGGATTTATCTCCGTTCTTGCAGCTTTGCTGCTTTGTAGTGTAGCTGCAGGGCTTCTTATAGGCGCCACGGTCAAATCGCAGTCAACGGCGATGCTGCTTTCGCAGGCTGTATTCATGCCCTCGCTGATGCTGAGCGGAATTATGTTCCCGACGGATCTGCTGCCAGCGCCCTTTGGATACCTCAGCAATGTTTTCCCAGCCACACATGCCATGCGCGCATTTAACGGGTTGGCGTATGGGCTTCCCACAGAATTCAACTCACTTATGGCTCTTGCCATTGTGCTGGGAATTGGGGTCGTCGTATTGGTGGCTGCCGCATGGAGACTTGGGAAAATAACGCGAGTAGCCTAACACCTTGGCAAGTATAGTATGGTGCTGAATTTAGCTGGGTCTGATAAACGAGATAATGTAGTAACCAAAGCGAAAAAGGAGTTATGCATGAAAATATTAATGGCTACAATAATGGCTGTATTAATACTGCTGATTGCACTGCCCTGTGCGCTTGCAGCAGAAGGCCAAACACCTTCAGGCGTTGCGCTTGATAATATTGAAGCATTCATAGATGGTTATGTGTCTGGCTATATAGGCCAAACTTCTCCGGGATTGGCGGTTGCTGTGGTTAAAGACGGCGAGATTCTTTTTTCGAAGGGGTATGGCTACTCTGATATTGAAAAAGGTGAGATGGTTGACCCCGCGAACACTATTTTTGAATATGGCTCCGTGAGCAAATTGTTTGTCTATACCGCCATCATGCAGCTGGTGGAAGAGGGCAAACTTGATCTTGAAACGGATATACGCACATTCCTTCCGGAAGGGTTTTTGAAAAAACTGCGCTTTAACGAGCCCATAACTCTTACTCATGTGATGAATCATACAACGGGCTTTGAGGATTACCTGTTTGATGTGGTTGTCACCTCGAATGTTCATCAGGGCTTTGAGCAGACACTGCGTACTGGTCAGCCTGAGCAAGTATACCGCCCGGGAACAGTCAGCGCTTATTCGAATTACGCAGTTGCGCTGGCCGCATATATCGTGCAAGGTATGGTCGGACAGGATTTCTACGAATACGTGATGGATGATATTTTTCTGCCTTCGGGTATGAAAAAGACATCCATGCATCCTGAGTTAAGAGACAAGCCTTGGCTGATTCACGACAAAGCCATGGGGTATTATCCGTTGGGTGACGGCGAATTTGGACAGGGCGAGTGGAGCTATATTCCGCTTTATCCTATTGGCTCTGTTAACGGGACGGCAGATGATCTGGCACGCTTTGCTATAATGCTAATGCCGGAGGATGGAGAGGAAATCGCACTGTTTAAAGAGCGAGAAACATTGGCCGGGATGTTCTCGCAAAGCCATGCCATGGGGCCGGGGCTTACAGGCTTTGCACATGGATTCATCGAGTTTGACGGGCAGTATCGCGGTGTGGGTCACGGAGGCAACACGGCTTTCTTTACAGCGCAGATGAACATCGTGCCTGAGGAGCGCTTCGGTGTCATCGTACTGGCCAATGCAGCAAGTGAAATGGATCTGACTCAGGGGCTGACAAAAGCATTGCTTGGAGAAAGACAAATCGGCATGTCGCAATATCAGGGAATCCTGCCTGACGCTCGTGATGTTGAGGGCACTTACATCTCAGCGCGTAAGGCGCATAACGGATTCTTAAAGCTTTATGGGTTCTTTTCACTCCTTAGCGTTCACGCAATGGATTCTGACACTATCGAGCTGCGATTTGCGGGACAATCGGCCAAATACGTGCAAACTGTACCATATGTATATAAGCAGTTTGAGGCAAACAGCTCATTTTTCAAATATAATTTTGGAACGGTGTATTTTGAAATGAAAGAGGGCACTGTGCAAAGAGTCTCGGGAGACTTTTTACCTTTGCCCTCAGGCTACACAACATCTTGGCTGCTGGCTGACGGAATTATTGTGGCAGTCGGCATGCTGTTCTTCCTGCTTGCTCCCATTGTTATTCTGATACTGGCCCTGTTCCGGCGAAAAAAGAATCCGGAAGCATCGGCTCCGGTTCGACGTGCACAAAGATTCTACGCAATTTTTGTTTTGTCTGGAACGGCATTGCTGATCAATAACGCCATACTGGTTATAAGGATGCTGGTAAACAATTATCGTTCATTTTCCGAAGTACAGCCCTATATTATTTTCAATTATCCAATCGTTCTGCTCGCCGTTGCGGCAGGAGTCATGACAATGTTTTTCGTTAAACAAGTGGGGCATTCAAAAAAATGCTGGAGTCTCGTTCTAGCTTCTGGGATTTTACTGACAGCTTTAATAGCAGTTCTGATAAAATGGCAGTTTTTTAATATGCTTATTTAATGCTGATCTGTCGAATCGCCATACATAAAATACCATGACGATACTCGATTCAAGAACAAAACGAAAAAATTACCATACAGTATGTAAGGCATTTGCCCCATGCGCAGCACATATCGTTAGTACACACCCTTGGAAAATAAGTGGTCATTTTTCCAGCGATGCCATCCCTAGTGTACGGCAAAAAACAGAATAGCCAAAGTCAAATGACGATGTGTTTCGAATCGGGCAGCATTGTCATTCTTCTTGCACCGATAAAAGAGCAGAAAGTATTTTATATTATGTGACAAATGCTTGACAGACTAAGAGATGCAATATATTATAGGCGTACATACGTTCCCCTGCGTGAGCGTAACAAAACTGAATAGAGGGTAAATAAAGTACGTTACCTTGCGGCCCGAAAGGGATAGCGACGCAAGCGGCTGCGCCATGAAATACCTCTAAGGTATGAGCGATAAAAGCCGGCTTAAAAATGTCGAAGGGGGTCGATATATCGCCATGACACGTAAGGGAAAACTAAACGATACTTCCGCATGGTGCGGCCCGCTGGGAGGCGGGGTGTCTCACTGGGGTTTGGAATGATAGAGCCTCACGGAGATACATGGAGTGCTCGCCACGCTCGCTTTATTTACTGGAATGACGGAACTGATCAAATAACCAAGCCATAAAACAACCTGCCCTGCCGCAAGCACAGGGGTAAGAAATATATTAGCCAGCGGTATGAGTATGCCCATTGAGGTATACGCTTACCGCTGGTTTTATTATTGACCTTTGACGGTGTGATTCGATTGAATCGCATCGTCATTTTTTTATCACCCAATTCCAAAAACAGCCCTAAATATGAACAATATATGAACAACTATCAAAGAGGGGGCGGATTTGCCCTCTCCCACTGCTTATAAGTGAAGGGGTTTTTTATATCAATGACGATGACGGTTTTCATATATACCCCTTTGTTAAAAGAAAACGTCATTAATAAATGAAAGGAAAAGAGAGATGAGCAACAACGCTAAAGTCCCGGAAAGTTTCCGGAAAATCCAAACCGATCAGTATAAGCTGCCGCGGTTTATCGTAGCACAGATGCTGCCCACAGGGGTGCATCTGTTCGCAGGCAGCCCAAAGATCGGCAAGTCATGGCTGGTGCTGTGGCTGTGCGATAAGGTAGCAAAGGGCGAAAAGGTATGGGAGTTCGATACTCAACAGTGCACCGTGCTGTATATAGCGCTCGAAGACACCAAAAGTACGCTGCACTTCCGCATTGAGGATATCACGGAGCAGGCGAGCGATTGTGCATATGCCATCACATCATGCAGCAGCCTGTCAGAAGGACTGCTGGTCGAGATCGACAACTTTGTCTCCATGCATCCCGATACAGGCTTGGTGGTTATAGATACCTTGCAGCTTGTTCGAGACCCAAAAGAGAAACACTCATATGCCGGTGATTACGCCGAGCTTCACAAGTTCGTGGCATATGCGCAGGAGAAAGATATTGCCATCCTATTGGTGCATCACCTGCGTAAAATGCCGGACAGTGACCCCATCAACATGGTCAGCGGTTCGACCGGTTTGCTCGGTGCGGTAGACAGCATATTGGTACTGGAAAAAGAAACGCGCACCGAGAATAAAGCAAGGCTTTATATCACCGGCAGACGAGTACGGGATCAGGTACTTAGGCTTGAGTTTGAGGTAAACACAAACGTCTGGCGGTTTGTGGAATACGTGACAAATACGCAGTCTCCGCTGGACAAGCTTATCAAAGGCATTCAGCAAATCATACAGACTGAAAAAAGATTCAAAGGATCGCCCACTGAGCTAGTGGAGCGCATCAAGGCGTTTGACGCCGACTTTGATATACCCGTCAATGCCATGTCGCGGCTGCTTAATGAGAACAGCATATCGCTCCGAAAAAGCTATGGTATTTACTACAACCGTGAACGAAGTGCCGCTCAGCGGTATATTGTCCTATCGCAATTGAAGGAGAAGCTGTGTGACGATGTGCGCTGAAAAGGGTATCACCATATCAACTGTCATCGTCATAGTTGCGATGGGATATCTTCTTTTTTCAGCATGTGAGGAGAGAACGAAGTGTATCGCAAAAAATGCGGTTATTGCACTTGCAAGCATGGCATTCGTTTATACAAATGCCCACTTGCAAGGGAGCTCGCGCTCCCTTGGACCCTCTGCACTGGCGGCTGTGCCGCTAAAATAAGAAAGAAGGATGGTATATGAGGACAAGAAAACACGCCTGCCTTTTCTACATGAATGATAATGAGAACAGGCATTTTGAAAAGCAATTGGCCCTGACCGGCCTGAAAAAATCTGCTTTTCTTCGCTGGCTTGTTATGGGCATAGATATACAGCCCATGCCATCCGAGGAGGTAATCCAGATATACCGCTTGGTATCCACAATCGCCAATAACGTCAATCAACTTGCCAAGATCGCCAACGCTACGGGGTATGTCGATCCCAAAAAGATCGACGGTCTGCTCATCATGGTGGACAAATGCTGGCAGTTGATAAAAACAATTTGTTGATATGGAGGTTGGCTATGTACGATAAAAATTTGAAGGTACAAGAAGAACGCTGCTTTGTTCTAGGACACCATCTAATGGCATCGGAAGTGAAGCTGGGCAGGACGGTGTTTATTGTAACCAGCAGGATGACCAATGAAGCCAACAGCTTAAAGGACATCGTGAGGAAGGTTGCAGAGCGGGAAATTCATAAGGCTGATAAAAACGCCGGATAAGCCTGTACAGGGCGCGGATTATGGAGTATGATTTTAACAGGCTAAACTACTTCATGATCTGTGCCTGTTCCGAATTTGAAAGGAGCAAGTCAATGGAAGATTATAAAGTAGCATTGTATTTGAGGCTGTCGAGAGATGATAAGAACTCCGACAGCGAAAGCATGAGCATCTCCAACCAGAGAAACATGCTCATGGAATTTACAGAAGAAAGAGGGTGGCATGTCGAGGATATCTATATAGACGACGGCATATCGGGTACAACTTTTGAGCGCCCGAGCTTTATGCGTATGGTGGCCGATATCGAGAAGAAGCGTATAAACATGGTGGTCGTCAAAGACCTGTCACGGCTGGGCAGAAACTACGTCAAGGTGGGCGAATACACGGATTTCTTCTTTCCCAAGCATCATGTGCGGTTTATCGCTGTAACCGAGAATATCGATTCCGAAAAGGATAACGACATTGCCGGTTTTCTCAACGTGGTGCACGAGCATTACGCGAAGGACGTATCCCGGAAGATACGGGCAGCCCAAAAGTCGCTGATGAAAAAAGGTTTCTTTCTGGGAAGCCAGCCGCCTCTGGGGTATGTGAAATCACCGGAGGACAAGCACAAGCTGATCGTTGATGAAGACGGTGCGGCCATTGTCAGAAGATTGTTTCATATGTATGCCATCGGGCACACAGCAAGGCATATTGCGGATACGTTCAATCAGGAAGGTGTGCTGTCACCCAGAGAATATTACTTCAAACTCATCGGCCAACCCAATCCTTACACAAATGAAACCGTGCTATGGGGCAGTGCGACGGTGATGCGGATACTGCGTAATCAGGTGTATATCGGCCATATGTGCAGCGGCAAACGCCGGAATCGTTCGTTCAAGCTTAAACAGCGTGATGTGGTGCCAGAGGGCGAATGGATCGTTGTGGAGAATACGCACGAGCCGATCATCGACGAGGTGACGTGGGCGCGGGTACAGGAGCTGCTGCTGCAGAATAAGAGCAATAGCAAAGCCAAGACGATCAGGAGCGAGGATAAGAAACTCCCAGCGTTGTTTGCCGGAAAGCTGAGATGCGCCGACTGTAAAGCGGTCATGCACTATACGTCATCCAAGAGCGGTAATTACAAGACGTATTTCAAGTACCGCTGCAGCACGTATACCAATCAGGGTAAAACGGCTTGCAGCTTTCACTCCATCCGCGAGGATGAGCTGACCGCGCTGGTGCTCAACGACATTCGCCGCTTATCGGAAATCATCCGCACCAACAGCGATGAGATGCTTCAAATGTTGCTGGAACTGAACAGCCGGACAAAGCAAAACGGCCATACTAAGTTGGACAGGGACATTCGGAGTGTTCAGGCCGATATGAAGGATGTATCCAACCGGATTGATCTTCTGCTGGACGAGCGCATGGGCGGCAATGTGTCGGACGCGATGTTTAAGCAACTGATGGCGAAGTATGAGGCGCGGCAGAGCGAGCTTACGTCCAACCTGTCGGAGTTGAAAGCGACACAATCTGTCGTCAAAGATGATACCGAGAACATAAGGCATCTGATGGAGCGCTTTGAAAAATGCAGCTACATTGAGGAGCTGGACAGGGATATCGTATATGAGCTCATAGACTTCATATGGGTATTCAGAAAAGAGAAAGCTGGCAAAGGTTACAGGCAAAAGATAGGCATCCACTACAATTTTGTTGGAGAATTGAACGGATGCGATATCCTTGAGTATTTCGACGATATCACGAAATACCAGAAAGTAAAAGACCAGACTGCGGTATAGTCTGGTCTCACAACAACACCTTTAAGTGCTGAGATCATATGGCGGTCAGGGCATGTTAATGCCCGAACGCTAAAAACACTATAATAAAGCCTCTAACACAGATAAATAGTTCCTTTCAATAGAAATATCGTTTTGGAAGGAGCTACCCCATGAAAAAGACACACATAATTGCCGTTGCAAATCAAAAAGGCGGAACTGGAAAATCAACCACGACTCACAATCTTGGAACCAATCTTGCGCGGCAAGGTAAGAAAGTCCTTGTGGCCGATCTCGATTCACAGGCCAATCTCACCATGTGTATGGGATACGATCGACCTGATGAATTATCCTGCACCATGGCGCATATCTTCAAAGGCCTGATTGACGACACCTTTGCATTTCAGAAAGAAGACTACATCCTTCACGCCGAAGGGTGCGACCTTATTCCCTCATCCATCCAACTGTCCGGAATCGAACCGTCGTTGGCAAATGCCATGTCCCGTGAAAATCTCTTAAAGCAGCTGATGTTTTCATTCAAAGATGAATATGATTACATTCTCGTTGACTGTGCTCCATCGATTGGTCTGCTGACGATTAACGCACTCGCCGCCGCCACGAGCGTCCTTGTCCCCGTGCAGGCGCACTATCTTTCGGCAAAGGGATTGGAATTGCTAATTGGCACGATTGCCAAGGTGAAAAGAAACATCAATCCAGACCTTAATTTCAACGGGATACTCATCACCATGTACGACGGCAGATTGAAATTTGGCAAAAGCATCGTAAGTGAATTGCGGGAAGCCTACGGGCAGCACATCCCCGTATACGAAACCATGATCCCCCAATCGGTCAAGGCTGTAGAGAACACTGCCGAAGGAAAAAGTCTTTACGCCTACGATAATAAATGCAAAGTTTCCCTCGCATATGAGGCGTTTGCGCGGGAGGTGCTGGCGCATGGCTAAAGCGAAGCTGAGAGACTTTGACGATCTTTTCAAGCCGAGCGAACTGTTGGACGATAAATCAACCGGCATTGCGTCTTTGCCCATAGCCAAACTGCAACCGTTCAGCAAGCACCCTTTCAAGCGGTATAGTCCTGAGAAGCTACGTGAGCTGGCAGACAGCATTGAAGAACGCGGCGTCATCGTTCCCGCGCTTGTCCGGCCTCTGGACAACGGTATGTACGAGATCGTTGCCGGTCATAACAGAGTTGAAGCATCCACGCTTGCCGGCATAGATGTGATTCCCTGTGATATCCGTGAAATGGATGACGATACCGCGACCATAATGATGGTGGATTCTAACCTGCAAAGGGAAACGGTATTACCCTCCGAAAAAGCGTGGGCATACCGATATAAACTGGAGGCGATCAAATCTCAGGGTAAACGGAATGACTTAACTTCGCCACAAGTTGTGGCGAAGTTAAAAAGTATAAGAAGCGATGGGCTTGTTGGTAAAGTTGACGACATTAGTAGTGAAACAGTACGTCGGTACATTCGACTCACACACCTCATACCACAACTATTGGATAAGGTGGATGAAAAGAGGTTGGCGTTTATTCCGGCTGTGGAACTTTCATATCTCAAAGAGCGGGAACAGAAATGGCTGTACAGCAACCTTGAACGCGAAGAATACTTCGGCATCCCTCTCGCGCTGGCGAGAAAGCTCAAGGGAATCAGCCAGAATGGTTTACTGACTGAAAAAAAGATCGACGAGCTGATCGTTGCTAAGGTGCAGACCCCGCCCAGGCAGATCAAGATATCGCACAAGATCATCAGCAAATACTTTCCCGATGAAGTGACGCCGCAGGAGCGGGACAGCGTGATTGACAGGGCGCTGGAGGAGTGGTTCAAACGGCATCCAGAAAAAACAAACGTCGTATCGCTCAATCAGGACATCAACGCCGCCAGATAACCTTCAAAACAATTCTGTCAAAAAACGGGCCTTAAATTTTTCCAAAAAAACAGGCTCATTTTTGTGTTCACATGCATGACACGTTACAATGAGCATGAAAATACACGAATCGGGAGGATATAGAAATGGTACATCTCATTGCTTTCTTAATCATAGGAGCGGTCAAACTGGTGAAATGGTCGCTCATCAAAACACGGCTCATCATAGCAGTCCTTCCCGTCGCTTTCGTACTAATATTCTTCAAGAATTGGTACGAGGCCAACACGTTACTGGCGGACGGCATCGGTTTTGCGTTGATCGCAGGTGTGGCGGTAAGCTGGATTGTCACGCTATCGCGGTATATCAAGGGCAGAAAGCACAACAAGGAGCTGGTACTGGATTGGGCATATGAGCGCTACGGGCAGCCTATTGTGCTGACACGAAAAACACAGGGAATCTAAAAGCACGACTTCGCACGGACGCCGCAAGGCGTTCTTTTTTTATGGAATCAAAGGAGGAGAAACATGATTATCGGCATTGATCACGGGTACGGCTGCATGAAAACGGCCAATTGTGTGTTCACTACGGGCGTATCAGAATATGACAAGGAGCCGTACACAACTGAGAACGTCATCCGCTACGATGACAAATATTATGTGTGCGGTAGTGGACGGCAGGTGCTTATCAGGGATAAAACACAGAACGACAACTATTATTTCCTGACGCTCTGCGCACTGGCAAAGGAACTGAAATATAGAAACGCCGGTAACAAAAACAACATCATTATCGCAGCCGGATTACCACTCACCAGCTACGGCAGGGATAAGGACGGCTTCATCAGATATCTCAAGCGGCATATCATGCAGCCGGTGAAATTCGACTTCGAAAATGAGACGTACAGGATTTTTATAGATGATGTAATGGTATTCCCGCAGGGCTGTGCTGCTGTGATCGGCAACATGGGCGACCTCGCAAACGAACCGTCCGTTATCGTCTGCGACATCGGGAGTTGGACGGTGGACACATTCCGAATGGACAACGGGACGCCCAACGCCGACACATGCCGAAGCCTTGAAATGGGCATTATCCGCATGATGGACAGGATACTCGAAGATGTGCGCAGCCATACGGGGCTGTCTATCACAGCGGCACAAATCGAGCGGATTATGAAATCCCTTCCCTGCACCATCGACGAAAAGGCCAGAGAGATCATAGAGCAGCAAGGGAAAATGTATATCGACAGGTTGATGCGAACGCTTATTGAAAGTGGCTTTGACATCACGGCAGTTCCAACGATCTTTATGGGCGGCGGTGCGGCGCTGGTGGAACGCAACATCGATTCCTCCCAATATGCCAAAATGGTATTTGTCAAGGACGTGAGAGCAAACGCCATCGGATATGAACGGCTGGCGAAGCTATTCGCGGGTGAAGCCCCATGAACGAAAAACGCATCACGTTCCGGCTCAACATGGACAAATACTCCCACCGCCTCGCCTACGAAATATACCATGCCATACCGAGCAGCCAACGAAGCGACTTCATACGCCTTGCCATGATACTCATGCACGACAGGGACGAGATGACAAAGCGCATTAGGAAGCTACTTTCGCAGAATATCTCTTTGCAAGATAACAGAATGCCAGAGGCGGTATTGGATGACTCGAAGGATATGTCCGATGCCGCAAAGAACATGCTTGGTTTTATCAGCCGACTTAATACGCAATAGCAGAAACGGAGACAAGAAGATGATGAGTACAGATGATTGCATTATGGAAATTGACCTGTCCGGTATTGATCCGGATGATTTGGAGGGTAACGGATGGGCGATCATCCACTTAACGCCAGATGGCGTTTATCTCAAGGGGTTACATTATGTGGTGGATAACGACCATCACTATACGGATTACATCCCCGAAAACGACGTCGGGGAAAATGACATGATCATGTTCGGCAGGGTAGAAGGCTCCATTTTAAAAGTGACCGACCTGCTGAAATAAAAGAAATTCAATAACAGGAGGAAATCAGGCCATGAAGTTACTGAAGAACAAATTCGTTATCGGAACCTTGTGCATTCTGCTGGCGCTGGCGTTCAGCTTTGTCGTGCTGCCCGCGCTGATGGGCGTCAGCGAAAGCGAAACTATGAGCGTCCTGCGCATGAAGCAGACCGTGACAACCGGAACGCAGCTCACCGCCGAAATGGTGGAAACCGTGAGCGTGCCGGGAAACCTTGTACAGAACAGCATCAGCGAACAATCGAAAGCTGTTGGACAGTACGCAGCGACCAACCTGTACGCTGGGGACTATCTGACTGCCGAAAAACTTACTGCCACGCTCGCAGAACAAAGTGTTTTTTCAGCGGGTGAAGCCAAAGGTAAGAAGGTTATTTCCATCACCTTAACGTCTCTGGCCTCCGGCGTATCGGGAAGGCTGCTGCCCGGCGATATCGTATCGGTCATCGCTATTCCCCAAAGCACCGTCAACCAAACGCTGGGTATCGAACCGGATGGAACGACCGAGACTGCCACTTCAGGTGCATATATTGATCCGGTGCTTGCATACATCGAGGTGTGCATGGTCACGACTGGAGACGGCGCGGACGCCAGCGTTGAGGCGCAGCCGGACGGGGATACAAAGAATACGCTTCCTGTTACCGTGTCATTTTACGCCACGGAAGAACAGGCGCTGAAACTGGCCGAGCTGGAGCAGACAGGTTCCATCCATCTGGCGTTTGTCGCGCGTGGAGATATTGTATCGGAATATGTATCCGACAGCGTACTAGTGGGAACGGAGGAGTACTAATATGATTATCGCAATATGGGGGCGCGACGGCACAGGCAAAAGCACGTTGGCCGACGCGCTGGGAATGCTTTTCATAAAACAGGGCGTTACAGCCATCATCGATACCGACCTGGCGCAGCCGACTTTGCCTACGCGAGTTAATGGCAAAAGGTGCAGCGCAGATGCTTCGCTGGGCAAAGCCTTGTCCGGCGTCGGAACGGAGGACGTTGCCAAATACCTGCACCAACACCCCAAAAACAAAAGGTTATTTTACGCGGGACTGACGGACAGGGACGAGTATCTGTCATATGAGCATGGACTGGAAACAGCCGATGCGGCGAAAACATTCATGGAACGCTGCGCAGTGCTGGCTGATACGGTCATTCTCGATTTGTCGGGACAGCGCACCGACCCCTTCGTGCCCGCCGCGTTAACCAGTGCGGATAAGATTATCGTCCCCATCACACCAAACGTGCAGGGAATTTGTTGGCTGGAGGCCGTTAAGCCATTTCTTGAAGCCATGTACGCGGCTGAGCGTGTGCTGCCCGTTGTGGCAATGACAGAGCGCTCGGTGCTGGACGCTATCGAAAAGGCAGCGGACATTCGATTTGCGGTAACACTGCCACATGTGCGCGAATTCCGGCAGAACGGTGGGGATGCTGGTTCCACGCCAGCCGCTATTCGGTACTATAAGCAGGTGCAAAAGCTATACAAGAAACTCACGGAGGTATCAACATGAGCCGGACATTACGGGAACTGGCCTACGAAAAGCAGGAGATACAGGAACAAAGCCCATATGAGGCCGTGCTGGAGCAGGTGCGGAACGCCATATCAAAAGATCACGCGGACATGTTGGCGCAGAGCATTACCGAGCAATCCGCATCGGAAGCCGTCAAACGGCTGATCGGTGAGCAAATCACCGCGCGCCAGCTTCGTGTGGATGGTCTGACCGCACAGGAGTTGATCGACAGGCTGTACGGCGACATGGCGGGCTTTGGATTTTTGGACAAGTACATCACCGACCCGGATGTTGAAGAAATCAATGGCAACTCATGGCGGGACATTGAGATCGTCACGCGCTTCGGCTGGCGCAAGATACCGGAGCATTTTCTTTCACCACAACACGCCGAGGACACCCTCCGCAAAATGGTACGATTGGGAGGTCTGGTGCTGGATGGTACGAATCCCATCGTGGACAGTTACATTACGCAGGGTATCCGAATATCGGCTATGATCCCACCCGTTACCGACAAACGCAGTGGCGCAGTCTTCTCCATCCGACGCCAGCGTATGACCAAGGTTGTCAAACAACAGCTTGTGGAATGGAAGACCGCTTCATCGGAAATGCTGGATTTCCTTTCGCTTTGCGTGAATCACGGCATATCCGTTGGTCTGGCCGGAAAGACGGGCAGCGGCAAAACCACAGATATATCCTACTTGCTGGGTACAGCGGATAAAAGCAAAAGAATCTATACCATTGAAGAGACACGCGAGCTGGACTTGTTCGACGTGGATGATGAAGGCAGAGCGCAGAATCGCGTCATCCATACCTGTATCCGTCCTTCCGATATGGAAAACGCGGATGTGGACATGAACGACCTGCTGAGAAAAGCCATGCGCTTCTCGCCTGACATTATAGTCGTGGCCGAAATGCGCGGCGCGGAGGCTATGACCGCACAGGAAGCTGCCCGTACCGGTCATGTCGTCGTAACCAGCCTGCACGCCAATTCCGCAAGAAAGGCATATGGCCGGATTCTTTCCATGTGCCAGATGTCGGGAACCAACATATCCACGAATATCCTCATGGGTTTCGTGGCCGAGGCGTTTCCCGTCATGGTGTTCAAAAAGCAAATGCCGGACGGGACGCGCCGCATCATGGAGATCGTTGAAGCCGCTGGCGTTAGGGACGGCGTGGTGCAGGCGCGCACGCTATTCCGGTTTGAGGACGGGCAATTCGTCCAGACAGGCAGCATATCCGATAGTTTAGCCATGACGCTGCTGGAAAACGGCGCGCCTGCTGCCTCCGTGAGACGGTTTAAGGTGGTGATGTCATGATACAGACACTGTGCGCCCTGCTGATGATTGCGGGGCTTTTTTTGTTGCTAAGTATCCGTCCTTCGGATATAGCGTGCCCGTTTATGAAGTCATTTCAGCGCCAGCGTGAAAGAAAGAATTTGGTGCGTCGTATCACCGGCAAATCAAAAGGGAAGCTGGCCGCGACGGTGGACGACGCAAAGTCCATGCTCACGGCAGCGAATATGGACGAGAAATTTGATGCTTACAAGTGGGCGGCTGTTGTGCTGGCAATCGTCGGTCTGCTGATTGGCTTTGCGCTGGATAATATCCTCGCTGGATGGGTGTTGGCGGCTGGGCTTGGATGCTCGCCGCTGATCGTGATCCGTATTCGCACCGGTGATTATATCCGTAGCCTGAATGAAAAGCTGGAAAGCGCAATGAGCACCGTTACCAACAGCTATGTGTCAGGTGGCGATCTGATAGGGGCGGTGGAAAACAACCTGCATTTGCTTCCGGCTCCGCTGGACGGCGTGTTTCGCCGGTTCTATGCGGAAACACAGCTTGTAGACTCCGATGTAGCAAAGGCGCTCCGTCGTCTGCGCGAGCGTATCGACAACCGCTACTGGCGAGATTGGTGCGATGTACTCATACAGTGCCAGCGCGACAGGCAATTGCGCTTCACGTTGCCCGGTATAGTCAGCCGCCTTGGAGAAATGCGCCGGGCACAGATGGAAGCAGATACGACCATCCGCAAACAGTTTGGTGACTATATTGTCACGGTTATGCTGGTGTTAGGTGCTATTCCGCTGATGGGCGCGATGATGCCTGATTGGTACGAAATGCTCACGGCCACGCCCGCGGGAAAGATCACGCTGGCCGTGGTGCTGGCCGCTGTGCTGGCGACGGCTATATGGGTGGCGCGGCTGTATCGTCCCGTGGAAGGTGGTGAGAAAAAATGACTATGGTATTCATCATTCCTAGCTTTCTGATGGTCTTCGGCCTGTTACGTATCGCACAGGCGGCGCTTTGTCTCCCTTCGGGAAAAAACGTGGAAGCAATACGCAACGTCCACGGAAAGCGCGACATGACCGAACGTCTGCAGGTCGCACTACTGCCGATGGCGAGACTCATCTCAAAGCTGTTCCCCATGAGCGAATACAGAAGAAAGCAGATGGAAGCAGACTTTGCGCGGCTTCATATGACGCAGAAGCCAGAAGATTTCGTTTCCAATGTAAAAGCGCGTTCATTACTGCTGGCGCTGACCGGTCTGCTGTTCATTCCGATGGGCGTACCAATCCTGGCATTGCTGACGACCGTGGCCGCGCTTCTTGCATATTTTCAAACGATGCAATCTATCCACAAACGCGTTGAAGCGCAGAGCCGCGAGATCGAAGCGGAGCTGCCGCGTTTGGTGGAAACCATGAACTATACGTTACAGGATAACCGCGATATGCTCTCGTTCTTTGAAAAATATCGTCGTGTGGCGGGCAAAGCGCTGGGAACGGAGCTTGACCGACTGATTACCGACATGCGGATCGGCAATCAGGAAGCGGCGTTGCGCCGGATGGACGCGCGGCTAAATTTGCCGTCTTTTTCCGCGCTGTGCGCGGTGCTGTGCGGCGTGTATCAGGGCGTCGATCAGCATACCAGCCTGCTCGTTTTGGAACAGGATATGCGAACCAAAGAGCGCGAAACGCTCCGACGGCTGATGGAAAAGCGTCCCGGACGTATCAAGACGGCATCGTTCATTCTGACAGTGCTGATGATACTCATGTTCATGGTGCCACTGGTGCTGATGATTATCAATAACCTGACCGCTGTAGGCTTTTAGCGAACCGTCTGTTTGTTTCGGCAGCCGAAGGGAGGGCTGCTTTTTTATATGCTGCCGAAACAGCGGTTTTATATATGTTCCATACATTATAAAAAATTTAAAAAGGAGAAAACCCATATGCGCAAAATGCTGAAAGTTAAAAACACCATCCGTCGTTTCATTTCTGAGAAGAGGGGGGACGGATTTTTGGATGTCGCGTTTAAAATTTTGATCGTTGTGGTCATTGGCGCGGCGATTCTGTTGATTTTAAACGCGGCTGTTCCCAATCTGTTCTCCGGGCTGATCGAAAAGATCAGCGGCGAACTGACCGGCGTAAATGTACTGCCGTAAGAGATAAAAACAGATGGTGGATGGGCTGCCGTGTGGCAGCCCTTTCCCTTCGGAAAGGAACTCTATGAAACGAAATTTTATACGCGATCAGACCGGCGAAGGGTACGTTGACGTTGCGATCACCATGCTCATTCTGTTTACCCTCATGGCCTCATTGATGGCGCTGTTTCCGATCTTCACCGCGCAGCAATCCTTAAACCAGACGGCCAAACACATTGCGCGTACCGTGGAGCTATACGGCAAAGCCGACGAAGTTAAGCTCGCATCCGTCACGGAGAACGAGAACTTTTTGGCTCCCGACAGTGTAGAAATCGACACGGAATGGCACGACGCAGTGGAAAAAACCATCCAGCTCAAAACGCCGTTCACCGTCACACTGACAAAAACGATGTCCATCGTGATCCTGCGTCCTGCGCTGGGTGAACCACTGACGATAGATGTGCAGATTACCGCCTCCGCGCGAGGTATCTCGGAGGTGTTTTTCAAGAAATGAGACGCTTTCTTCAAGAAACGCGCGGCAGCGCGATACTGTGGACACTGTTCCTCATCCTGATTCTGTTTACCCTAACCTTCGTCGTATACACGGGCGTCACGGTGTACACCAAATACCAGAGCTGCGAGACGGAGTTGCAGCGCGCGGCAACCGTAACGGTAGACGTGGGGCTGCTTAACGCCAATGTGCGCGATTTGCAATTGGATGTTTCGGAAGACACCGCTCAATCGCTGTTGGAGAACAACTTGAGGGAAGCAGGCTGGACACAGGAGGACGAAAACTGGATGAAATATGATGACGGTAAACTGATCAATGCACTGGAGGATATGCAGGTCACAGCAGAAGGACAAACGCTGCGCATTGACGCGACGTTCGCCATGCCTTCTCCGTGGACGGTGGGCGGCGTGACGGAAATATGCATCCCCATGACGGTGCTCTCGTCAGTGTTGTATATCGAATAGGAAGGAGGCAGATGATGAAACGGAAAAGAAAGATACTCATTTCGATGACGGCGGGCGTCATAGCACTGATGACACTGCTGCTTCTCACCACCTCGGCGCTGGCCGTCAGCATCGGCTCACGCAGCGTCACGGATATGTTTGACTATAACGGCGGATCGGGATGGAAGAGCCTTGACACACCCGAACATTATGTATCCGGTTCTTCCCCCGAGCAGGTGGCTTATTGTCTGCAACACAAAAATGGCAGCCCGCACGATGCAGGGTACAGCGATTCGGACATCTTAGGCAGCTATTCATCCCGCGTCCAAACAGGTCTTCGCATCATTCTGGAAAACGGATATCCGTATGCTACGGGAGGGCTGACGGCAGCGGAAGCGCGGTATGCTACCGCCAACGCGGTACGCTTCTGGTTGTCCGAAAATGGTGATAGCGGACAATACAACTTCACTAATCTAGGCTCGTATTCCGATTCGCAGTTACGCAGCTATGCAGCTAGCGGACAGATCGCCAGTAAAATTCGTGCGCGTTCAGGGTATACCGATGTGCTGCAATTCTCGATTGAATTGCTGATTAAGGCGCGTTCACAGTCTCTGATGACTCATACCGTCAACCTGTCCACGCCAGCGATGTCTATCAGCGGTGGGTATTTTGTGGGAACATCCACCGTATCGCTCACTAACATGAACGGCGGTTATACGCTCAGCACATCCGGCCTGCCGTCCGGCTCCAGCGTTACAGGATATACAGGGCAATCCGGCGATACGCTAACAATATGGATTCCGGTCAACGAAGCGAACGCTAACCGCTCTTTCAGTCTGTCTGTGACAGGCAAAGATAACCGGATGCGCAGCAATATGTTTGCGTATGCGCCGAATTCCAGCAGCTTGCAGCGCGTTATCGTAGCCAAAAGCGCCGAATACAATGATGCGCAAGCCGTTGGCGTTATCGTGAATACACCGCAGATATACGCCGACCTGACAATTACTTCGCTTAGTTCAAATGCCTCAAGCTACGATGCGGGAGATACGATCACCATAACGGCGACTGTGAAGAATCAAGGACTGCGCAGCGCAAGCGGATTTTACGTGTCCCTGACGTCCTCCGATCTCTCAACACAGAGCAACTATGTTTCCTCTCTGGGCGCAGGCAGTTCAACGACCGTATCCTATACATACACCGCGCCATTGTATTCATCCACGCGTGACGTGACCGTAACAGCGACAGCGGACTCCACCGGTGTTGTTGCGGAGAGTAACGAAGGGAACAATACCCGAAGCAACTCGTTCCGAGTGGTTTCGCTGCCCGACCTGACCATCACGTCTCTGACTGGTGACAAATCGCTGTATGAAGCGGGCGAAACGGTCACTGTGTCGGCGATGGTGAAAAACAACGGGGCAACTTCCTCGGCAGCAACAACAGTGCGGCTCACGGTTCCGAACATTGGGACATTTACACAAAATATATCTGGTCTAAGTGCGGGCGCAAGCCGGACGGTGACGTTCATGTTTACAGCACCCACGGCACTCAACGCACAGTCGATCATGGTTACGGCCTACGCAGACCCTGACAACAAGGTTGATGAGAGCAACGAGAGTAACAACAGCCGTTCGGTCACGATTTCCGTCAAAGCCCTACGGCCTGATATTGAGATCGTGGACTCCACGATCACGGATTGGTATGCAGGCAAAGAAGTCACGGTGTCGGCTACAATTCGGAATAACACGGTGCAGCCCGTTCCATCCGTCGCCATCCGGCTGACGATTGGCGGCGTGTCATACACGGAAAGCATCCCCATTGCCGGTAACGGCAGCAACCTTGCGGTATTCAGAATCACGGTGCCGACAAGCGGAAGCTATACAGTGAAAATCGTTGCCGATCCGAACGGCGTACTGGATGAGACAAATGAGAACAACAACACGCTCTCAAAGAACATTCAGGTGCAGAATGTCCCTTCATCCATCGTAGCCGACCCCGACGATGCGACGATGGAGCAACGTTATGAAGCTTTTGGATTGACAAGTTTACCGAGTAACGCTTCGTCTACCTATCATACATGGCAGGAGATTCGACTGGAAAGCGGCAGCTATGTGACTAAGACCTACTATGCCCGCCTGACTACCACGTTTAGCATTTCTCCCGACAGCCGGATAGTCTATGCAGACAGGCCGGAAACGATGGAATCAGGCTTTGGATTCAGCGTCCAGTGTACCACCGTCTTGACCACAAACTATGACAATCCTGAAAAGCTCGTCGGCGCGCAGATGGTGTGGGTACGATATCCCGAAAGCGCTTACGGACAGCTATCCGCGTGGCAGAATGTCTGGGACAGTCTGGACATCAAAACGGGTGCGACGGGAGACATGAACACCACATGGCAGCTTCCCGTCAATTTATACTCAGTGACGGAGAGCCGGTTGCATTACGTTCCGCTGTGGTTTCCTGACGGAGAATATGTTGCGTGGGCGCAGGCGTTTTACGCGTGGAGTCCTGTCGGACAGTTGTATGAACATAAGACCGACACGCTGACCATTGAGGGCGATATGTATGATCGCGTGACGACGATACAGAGGTGATGGATGAGTGGCATGCCCTATGGTGATGAGCCATAGGGCATGTTATAATATATACATAGGTAACCACATATTTGATTTATGATGGCAATGTGACAGCCGTGAACTGTTGATTATGAATATAATGTTTAACCTTTTCATTCTCCTTTGAGTGGTATATAATGTATATAATGTGCAACTTAACTCAGTAATATGAACATGTATGGCGCAGTATTGTTCTATTCAGTGAACCAAGACATTATTGTCAGTAATATAAATAAGAATGGGGAAAGTTTAATGAAATCAGTCGTATTTTTCAATAATAAGGGGGGCGTAGGAAAAACAACCTTTACTTATCATCTTGGATACGCTTTGGAACGTAAAGGGAAACGCGTACTTTTTGTGGATGCTGATCCCCAATGCAATCTATCATCTCACGTTTGTACAGAAGAAGCTATAACTAATGCATGGGGTTCCTCTGGAAATAGCATTTATAAAGCAGTTGAACCCATAATTACAGGTGCTGGGGCTATGAATCAAATTGACCCTTATAAATTACCAGATAAAAATATATGGATATATATTGGCGATTTGATGCTTTCTGATTTTGAATCAGAGCTGACAAATGCCTGGACGCAAATACTTGCAGGACAAGAACGTGGATTTAGGGTAACTTCATCGATAAATAGTTTGTTTTTGGAGTTTGCAAACAAAAACGACATTGATTATGTATTGATTGATATTGGCCCAAACCTAGGAGCTCTCAATCGGTCGATCCTTTTAGGGTGTGATCATTTTATCATACCAATGATACCAGATATGTTTTCGTTGCGGGGCTCTCAAAATATTGGCAGAGTCTTTGCGAATTGGATTATTAACTACCAAGCTGGTTTGAAAAGACTTAGTAATCTCGACTTTTTCACGAGTAAAGGAACTCCAAAATTTTCAGGTTATACCTTGCAGCAATTTAACAAATACAACAGCCGTAGAACGAAGGCATATGAAGAGTGGGCGGAACAAATACCAGATTATATAGAAAAATATGTTATTAAGCCACTATCTAAGGAAAGCCTGTCAACATATGAACTTGTTTTGCGATTAGATAACTATCAAATAGCAGAATTTAAAAATTATAATACCTTAATACCAATGGCTCAGTCTGCGCTTAAGCCAGTGTTTGAGCTGTCATATTCAGATGGAATTGTTGGTGGACATACACAGTACGTAACTAATGCTAAAAGAGAATTTGAAGCAATTTCGTCAAAGTTTTTGTCGATTATTTGAGTAATGAGCAGTTCATTCTTAGACTCTAAAGGCTTTTAGGTGGTGAAACAGAATGAAACTAAGTGAGGTTTATCGCACAATTCCATACGATTTATCCGGCTCGGTAAGCAAGAATCGCTTTCGGCAGGAAATTCTATGGGGTATAAGCAAAATGTTCGACTTGTTTGACAAGCCGGAGTTTTGCGTCATATTCGATTATAAGTGCGATATAGAAATTCATCTTAGCGATTCCATTGAGTTTTACCAAATAAAATCCCAAAAAGCGCAAAAGCCATATAGCTTTACACAACTGAGCAAAGTGGAAGGTACTGGAAGCATTATTGGAAAATTGTTTGTGTTGAAAGATACCTCCTGCCCTGAAACACGGATTAAATGCGCTTTGGTATCTAACCGCTTTTTAAAGATAAAGGGAAAAGAATTATCTGATGCGGAAGTCATTGATTTTGAAGCTTTGGACGACACATTGAAAGCTGTTGTCCGAAATGCTCTAAAGGCAGAGTTAAGCCGTGACGAAATTGATTTAAGGGATCTGCATTATATTTACACATCAATGGATTTGGCTTCGCCGGAAAACTCTGTAAAAGGGCAGATTGATAGTTGTTTTGAAAAAATCAAAGGCTGCGAACCCATTAAGCCAAACGCCCTACACAGGCTAGTTTTCGATACTGTCCAGAAAAAGGCGTGCTACGAATTTGCAGCCGATGACTTTGACGAACTGGTCAAACAAAAAGGTGTTACTAAAGACGAGCTTGACTCTATTCTTGAGCAATACAAAGAGAAAACCGACAATTCTTTGGAACAGGTTCAAGCATATATAGAAGAAAACTATCAAAAAGTCTCTGAACGGAAAAAACTAAAGACGGCGCTGGCAAAGATTTTTGAAGCCGAATATAATTCTCAGAATCTACAAAGAAAAGAGAGGGAAATCTCAGCATATCTGATAGATAAAAGCGAATCGGGATCCTTGCCGGATGATTCAACGGAAGTTTTGGCGGATGTTCTTATATCCACATTTGGGGACACATTCCCGATAGAATATTCAAAACAGGAAAAATACGTTTTTGTTTTGTTAGTCATCAAACGCTGGGAGGATG
Source organism: Bacillota bacterium (assembly GCA_023410475.1). GTDB lineage: Bacteria > Bacillota > Clostridia > Christensenellales > SZUA-584 > DTFZ01. The sequence goes on from JAEYPS010000032.1 coordinate 43,207, forward strand.
GGAAATATGAGTAAGTTGTTTTTCAATAAACTTTATATCTTTTCAAGCCCTGATAAAGCGGCAAGGGTTATTGAGTTTGCCGCTGGCAAGACAATAATTACATCAAGCTCTATCGACGGAACTAACCGTGGCAAATCTGTCATAATGAAATCGCTGTACCATACAATGGGCGCAGACTGTAATTTTGACGATAAGTGGGATGATAATAGCAAAATTTATATTTTGAATTTTACCGTAGATGGAAATGAGTTCTATATTTTCCGTCATAGCAGCTTATTTAAGGTTTTTGATATGGATAAAAATATTATCTTCAAGACCGTATCCCGGCACGAACTATCGGAGAGATTGAATGATATATTCCATTTTGCAGTAAAACTCCCAGCAAGGCAAAATAGTAGTAACGATCTGTCGGAAGAAGATGAAGAGGTTCAAAGGCTTGAGATAACACCTCCAGCTTACAATTATTTATTGTATTTTGTTGATCAAGATGGTCAAAGAGGTTCGCAATTCAGCTCGTTCAAGAGCCTACAGCAATACCCTGACTTTAAAACTAATACGCTGTATTATCATTTTGGAGCTTTTGACGATGACTATTACGATTTAACAGTTCAACAGGAAAAATTGATAGAGCAACAGAAGCGGATTAACCGTGATAATGAGATGATGCAATTAATGCTTGATAGGGTTTATGCAAATATCAACGATGTTTCATATTCCAAAGATATTGAACATCTCCGCCGCGATATTGACCGCACAAAAGCGCAATATAATGAAATTGCAAAAAAACTAAGTGAGATCCGTAGCAAGCTCATTACTCTGCGAAATGATAAAGAGGAACTTCTTCTACACATTAGCTCTCTTTCCAGACTAACGAAGGAAAACGACAAACAGATTCAATCGCTTAATGAACATATTTGCCCATTATGCAGCTCTTGTTTGGATAATCCGCTCCACTTGAGAATTAAGCGCTACAATACTGGCGATGATATTATCCTTTTGTCAGGTGAATTGCAGATTGATGTTCAGAGAATAGAAAGAGATATAATAAAGCAAGAAAAAGAATATACCGATTGGCTAAGTAAACTAAATGAATATGAGAGTGCGTTCAATTTACATTCTTCTGAAATCAACGATGTCCTGCGCCACAAAGGATATATCGACATAAAGGAAAAAATGTCTGACGATCTTCATGCATTGCGTGAAAAAGCGGAACAACTCGAAGTCCAGCTAAAAGACATCAACAAAAAACTGCGAAAATACAATGATGCAAAAAATAAAATAAACACACGGTATTATGAGCTTATGCTCGCAGACAAAAACCGCTTTGGGCTTGACGGTATTGACCCGAAAACCTTTGAGAACATAAAAAAGAGCTTTTCTTCCGGCGGGAGCAACAACCCAATTGCAACAATTGTGTGGTATGTAAATTTGCTCAAACTGAAGCATGAGTTCAATCCTGACGCCATTGATTTCCCGGTGGTTCTGGACAGCCCTAATAATGCAGAAACTGATCAAGAAAAGAAAAATCAGGTTTATCAGTACATTTGTGAGCGTGTTACTGATAATCAGTTAATTGTGTCCGGTATAGGTTTTCTGGATATGCAGATTCAAGATGTTAAATTTGATAAGATTATTGAGTTGGATAATCCCAAATATAGTTTGCTTTTGGAACAGGACTATATTGAAAACATTGGCATCCTCAATGAGCTTAATTCAAAATAGTTCGCCACACGTAATGTGTATTCTGTGACAAAAAGCATCTTCGGGATAACTTGACCTGAAGCCGGCAGGGTTTACAATTGGTGAGAAAATGAGCTACGGTTATGTTTATTATAGACTGGTAGTTAAGCTATGCATTCCATATTAAATAATGGTTCGTTGGAATCGCTCAACTTGCCCATTATGAGCATAATTGAGACTTAAAAACAATATTGTTAATGAGGTAACTGAATATGAACATCATTCTGAGCGTCCTGATGGATGCTTTTTTTATTACCCTGCTTGTATGGTGCGCATATACGGACATCCGGACGCGCACTGTGTACAACGTAACCGTCATCCTTCTGCTGTGCCTGGGGCTGGCACATACATCGCTTATCGGACTGTCCAGCAGCGTATGGTGGCCTTATCCGGCAGGAATAGCACTGGCCGTGCCTTTCCTCATCGTATGGCTTAAAAACGGCATAGGTGCTGGCGACGTCAAGCTCCTAATTGGCATCGGTTTGTACTTGGGGCTAATGAGTACACTCATCGCCTTTGCGCTCATGCTTCCGATCATGGCTGTTCTTTGTGTTCGCTCAGGGATACAGAGCAAGACGCTGAAACAAAGAATACCCTTTGCTCCTGTTCTTTCTGTTGGCGCGATTGGTGCAACAGCAGTGGGCTATCTGTATGCTCTTGTCTGAAAGCGGGATGGCGGGCATTGAGCCGTAACCCGTGAAGATAAAATGATTTGAAGGAGGAAATCGAATGGAATTAAAATCTATTTTGGCTGTCGCCATGCTGCTGTTCATAATAGGCGGGATCGTATTCTTGCGTATCAGAAAAAGAAGAAAATAAGGATGAAACAAAACATGGGCGGCTGATCTTCGGATTGGCCGCACTTTTTTTGTTATCAGAAAGGAAAAACAATGAGAATCACATACTACACCGACAGGCATATTGAGGTACTATCCATCAAGAGCGACGACGGGATGCCCATTAGGGAAAAGGCTTATCATTTTGGCAATTGCCTTATCGACCTACTGTATGGCCACGCCAATGTCGAGAACGGCAGCGTGGTTAAAATCGATGAGCGGTTAAAGCAAAAGATCACAGTGCTCCTTGAGAAGTGCGACGATTATCTGCACACCGATATCCCTGCGTTCATCGAGAAGGACTTGGCGTTCATCTTTGCCGAGAAATATGCGTATCAGAATGTGTTCATAGAAAACAAGCTTTGCAACGTGTATTTCTTTGAAAATATCCATCATCTCATAAGCCTACTGCTAACCAACATCTACCTATATAAACTGATGTATAAGCGGTGCGCCTACTGTAATCGACTGTTTGCTACACGGTTTTCGGGCGCTCGTTTTTGTAAACGCATTGCGACGAAAAGCGGAAAGACGTGCGTATATGCCTATCTGCTGCAAATGCGGCGAAAACGGCAATCGCCTGATGATTGAGGGTATGATTCCCTCAATTGATGCGTCGGCCATCAGATAGAGGACTGACGCATCAATTTGTATGAAAAGGAGCAGAAATTATGGATACGAAAACAGAAGCCGCAATTAAAAACGACAATGGCAGCATAAAGCAGCCGCCCGTCACGCTGCCTAAAGGATGCAAACTGCTGGCAGAAACCGATAAGTACGTGCTGGCCGAGCGCGTATTTCACGTGAATGAGCGTGAGCGCACGGAGTATATCACTTGGCGTAAACAGTATGATGGCAGTGTTGCACTTGGCCGGTACTTTGCCAACAATCTACAGGCTGCAAAAGAGGATTTCGCACGGCGTTCAGAGCTGGTGGATGAGGCGCGGCTTTTCAGCCCCGATGAAATGGCCGTTATTTATAAGGCCCTTATGGAATACGACAGAAGCGATACCATTGACTATAACGATAAAACACTTCTCCAGCATATAGAAAGTATCAGGGATAAGCTTAATGCTGTCCCTGATGTGGATAAGTATGCAAAGGTAAGCGTGCTGATCATAGAGCCACAGAAACCGCCATATGAAGCGCGAATATTTTGCGAATCGTACTCTATCTGTGAGGAAGTGGGCGGCAACATGGCGGTGTGGTATCCGTTCAAGGATTCTGCTGTTGTCGTGGCGAACGCGAAAGGCCGTGAATCAGGGCTGCCATACAACCGAACGATTGACGGGGAGCTACATTACGGCACTATCGTCATTGTCGGCATGAATGGCCGTCGCTGTTTCGTGTCTCTGACCGAAGAACAGAAAGATCGGTATTCTGAGATGTTCAGTGATAAAGAAAAGGACAGCTTCCAAAAGAGCGTTGATCAGGCTATTCGTGATTATGAGCCAACGCCATCCAAAGACGATTCTCTTGGACGTTAGTGCTTGATGGAGCTATTCCGCACAACAGATATGACTGTGATAAATATCAAAGGAGGATACCGATGGCAGAAAAATTGCGATACATTGAAGAAATGCTTAGCAAAACGCTAAAAGATCTATCGGGATGTGACCGCTGGCTTGAATACTTGCGGTCTGCAGCGCACCTGTATAAATATAGTTTCAGGGACAGCCTGCTTGTTTATGCGCAAAGGCCGGATGCCACGGCGGTGGCGAGCTTTGACCTCTGGAATAATAAGATGCACCGTTACATCAACAGCGGTTCAAAGGGCATTGCCCTCATCGACCGGAAAAGCAGCAGTCCACGTCTCCATTATGTGTTCGATATTTCGGACACCAATGGGAGTAAAATACCGTATATCTGGGAGTATAATGACGCGTATCAGGACAGGATCAGCAATGAACTTGCCGATAGCTTTGATATCGCGCCCGCTGACTTCGTCGCAACTATTGAGGCCGTTATATCCAGCCTGATCGAAGAGGGTATGCCGGAGCTGCTGGCCGAACTGAAATATGCCAAGGAAAAGAGCTATCTGGCCGACTTGGATGAATTGAACCTTACGGTCATGCTGCGAGATACACTACGCGATAGTGTCCTTGCCACGGTACTGTTTCGGTGTGGAAAAGAGGGTGCGGTAAAGGCGGATGATTTTTCTCACCTCTATAATTTCAATACGCAGGATACTATGATACTCTTAGGTACGGCGGTCAGCGATATTTCCGAAACGGTGCTCAGAGAAATCGAGCTGTCCGTGAAAACCATCGAGCGCGAAATCCGAAAACAAGAAAGGAGCCAAAGATATGGAAATGAGTTACAGGGAAGTGGACGGCCTGTTATATCCCGAATTGGAGATTCTGGGGCAGATCGACGAGCCGCTGACGAAGTACGGCCTGATGAAGAAGGGTTTTCTGGAACAGCATCATCCGATACGGTTCAACCAAATGATCATGAACGGGACACTGTACCCCCAATGCAAGGAAGCCGAACAGCATATGCTGGAGCGGATGCACCAGCAGATCGAGCAGATGAAGAAGCAGACGCCAAAGAACCTTTGGCAGACGCGCATCACGGAGATCGAGAGCGAGCTGGTTCGGGAGCTGATACTGACGAGATAACCGAGCAGGATGCCATCAATGTCGTATTGCTGGGGGGCAGCGGATTTGAAGGCGGCAAGCAGAGAATCATTGACTTTTTCTATGCAAATCTGACAAATAAGGATAGAGCCGATTTCCTCAAAAAAGAATACGCTATCGGTGGTGGAACGGTCTATTTTACTCAAAACAAAAGAGGCTTTGAGGATTATGACAGCAAAGGTATTAAGATATCGGGTTTTGCGGATGAGCCCATCAAGTTGACATGGGCGATGGTCGCGAAGCGCGTTGGGGAGTTGATTGACAGCGAACGGTATTTTGAACAGCGATACCCCAATGAAAAACCGCTGATCAAACCAACGGTAAATGTAAATATCCAAGTAAAAGGAGCTGAGGAAGCTCCTATTGTTATAGAGGCCGTTCCCAAAGAAACAACCATGCCTGATGAGAAAAAACGCCGAACGCAGAACCAGATGAACTTTGCACGGCTGTCAACTATCGCGCCGCACATTATGGATAAAAGATACCACCATGCCATACTGTCGGCGGACGGCTTCGTGGATTTGTCAATAGAATGGATTGGCGATGACCGTCTGGTTATGGCGCATTACGGAAAACAGAACGGCGACCTTATGGCCGACCCCGATATGGAGCTGATCGTTGATTTTGATAAACAGGAAGTCCGGCCCGCCACATATCAAAATGACTATCTGGGCGTGTATCAGGAAGTCTATCTTGAAAACAATCAATGGAGACCCACTCTCCATCGTGAACTCACATCTTTCTTGAACACATGGCTGCGCAACCTTGAATTTCAGGGGCATGTGCTGACCAAGGCCAGATACCACGACCCCGATAAAGAATCACTATCCATCCTTTTTGATGATAAAGGGCGTGAGTACGGCTTTGATATCCCCGACGATCTGTTCAGCGCTGCGCGGTTCAGTTCACAGACTGAAAAAGAAGACTCATCCGATACCTTTGATGTAAAATATGAGCTTGGGTTTGGCAAGCTGGGCAGCGGAACAACGGTCTGGAACCGTCTTAATGAGGTGAACGGGGATTACGAAACCATTGCCCATATTGCAGATGACGGCGCGGTCACGTTCTACCGCGACGATCTTCCCCTTGACGTTGTGCTGCGAATTGAGAATCAGGGGCACATGCAAATGCTACCACAAGCAGCAGAGCCCGCTACGCAAGCGGAGAGCGAAATGCCCTCCGCTTTTTATGTTGATGAGGATGATGCTTTAGCAGATGTTGACCCTGCCTACATTCGGAAACGGTTGGCTGAGGCTGGTATTGTAGACGGAGAATTGGTTGGCCCGGAAAAGCTTGATAATGACCCCTTTGTCCGTCAGGTCATGACTGACGCTGCACGCGCATCCCGGAACGAACAGCCGGATCTTAGTGAGCAGCCCATATCCTGGACAGACGATACCACCACTATCGGGAACGGAGAACAGGCAGTACCGGAACCATCGTCGAAACCACGACTAAAAGTCGGCATGACGTTTACGCTGGATGAGCGCACCTATTGTGTTGAAAAAATTGATATTGAATCAGATCGAATCCGGCTCGAAGACATCACGTTTGCAAATGGCGTAGGCTTCCCGATTTCTCGCGCTGACCGGCTATCGTCCATTGAAAGGCAGCTTGAGCGGGCAGGCTTCTTCGATATCCAACCTGACGAAGTGGCGAAAGAAACGGAACGCATCAACTACCACATCACGGACGATGCCTTGGGTGTTGGCGGCGCGAAGGAGAAGTACCACCGCAATATTGCCGCCATTCGGTTATTAAAACAAATCGAGACCGAAAGCAGAATGGCGACCGCTGATGAGCAGGAGGGTTTAGCGCAATACGTCGGATGGGGCGGCTTATCCAAAGCTTTTGACGATACGGACAGAACATGGAGAGGCGAATACGTCGAATTGAAGGATCTGCTAGACGAAACGGAGTACAAAGCCGCCCGCGCATCCACCTTGAACGCCCATTACACATCGCCCATGGTCATCAAAGCCATATACAAGGCGCTTGAGGGAATGGGCTTTTCGGGCGGCAACATTCTGGAACCCGCCTGCGGTGTCGGCAATTTTTTGGGGCTGCTGCCACCGTCGCTCAGCGAATCGAGTCTCTACGGTGTGGAGATCGACAGCGTATCAGGGCATATCGCGCAACAGCTTTACCAACGCGAGAATATCCAGATCACGGGTTTTGAACACACGGCATTTCAGGACAACTTTTTTGACGTGGCTATTGGCAACGTGCCGTTCGGTTCATACGGTATCAACGATAAGCGATATGATAAACATCATTTCTACATCCACGACTACTTTATAGCCAAATCACTGGATAAGGTGCGCCCCGGCGGTATCGTCGCCCTGATCACATCAAAAGGCACGCTGGATAAACAAAACAGCAGCGTCAGGAAGTATATCGCCCAGCGCGCCGAGCTTGTCGGAGCCATTCGTCTCCCGAACAACGCGTTCAAGGCCAACGCGGGGACGGATGTCACAAGCGATATCCTGTTCCTCAAAAAACGGGACAGTCTACAGGACATCGAGCCGGAGTGGGTAAATCTGGGCGAAACCGCAGATGGTGTGCCCATCAACCAATACTATATTGATAACCCCCGTATGGTTCTGGGGACTATGGTGTATTGGAAAGGTATGTATGGCAATGAGAACGAAACAGCCTGCATTCCGTCCGAGAACGCCGATTTAGCAGAGCAGCTCACCAAAGCCATATCCCACATCGAGGCTGAGATCGATGACGGATACATGATGGACGAGCCGGACGCAGCCGATGCGTCGATTCCGGCAGACCCCAGCGTCAAGAACTACTCGTTCGCCATCGTGAACGACAAGCTGTACTACCGCGAAAACGCGCGTATGAACCTGTATGAAACAAACGACACGGCTGAAAAAAGAATTCGGGGTATGCTATCACTGTCAAAAACGCTGCATGGTCTAATCGACATTCAACTTGAAGGCCACGGTGATTATGAGATCAAAAAAGTACAGTCCCGCTTAAACAGCCAATATGATGAGTTCGTGGGCGAATACGGACGCATAAATGACAGAGCAAACCGGCTGGCATTTTCCGACGACAGCGACTACTATCTGCTCTCGTCGCTGGAGGACACCGACGAGGACGGGAATTTTAAGGGCAAAGCCGATATATTCACGAAACAGACGATACGCCCGCGCAAGACCATTTCGCATGTGGACACATCTGCCGAGGCGCTGGCCGTCAGCATAGGTGAAAAAGCAAGGGCGGATATCGGGTACATGAGCACGCTCACGGGAAAGGACGCAGTGACAATCATCGATGAGCTTAAGGGTGTGATCTTCAAGGACCCACTTTCCGACCTGAATTATCCATATGACGGATACATCACCGCAGACGAGTATCTGTCCGGCAACGTGCGCGAAAAGCTCAAGACCGCAACGCTGATCGCAGAAAAGCATCCTGAATTCGCACATCACATACCAGCGCTGGAAGCGGTTCAGCCCCAAGACCTTGAGGCCGCGGATATCGAGGTGAAGCTGGGAACGGTATGGATTCCCCCAAAGTATATCGAAAAATTCATGTTTGAACTTCTGGACACCTCATATTACGCCAAGCACAATATCAACGTATCGTATTCCAAATATACAGGCGCGTGGTATGTGTCTAATAAGTCGATGGACAGTGAGAGCATTGCCGCCCGTGAAGCATACGGTACGGTGCGTATCAACGCGTACCAGATCATTGAGGAAACGCTGAACCAGAAAAACGTGCGGATAACGGACAAGGTGGTGCATCCGGATGGCAAGGAAGAATACGTCCTCAACTCAAAAGAGACGTTTCTGGCCATGCAGAAGCAAAACCTCATCCGCGATGCGTTCAGGGACTGGATATTCAGTGATGAGGACAGAAGAAAATATTTAGTTGGGTACTATAACGAGCATTTCAATAACATTCGGCCCCGCGAGTACAATGGCGACCATCTGATTTTTGAGGGTATGAACCCAACGCTGGAGCTGCGGCCTCATCAGCGCAACGCTGTAGCGCGGCAGCTTTACGGCGGCAACACGCTGCTCGCGCATTGCGTAGGCGCGGGCAAGTCCTTCACCATGATCGCTGCAGCCATGGAATCCAAGCGGCTGGGGCTGTCCAGCAAGAGCATGATCGCCATACCCAACCATTTAACGGAGCAGATCGCCGCCGAAACGCTACGGCTGTATCCTGCCGCCAAGGTGCTTGTCACGACGAAAAAGGACTTCCAGCAGCATAACCGCAAGCGCTTTTGCAGCAAAATTGCTACGGGTGACTACGATATCGTTATCATCGGACACAGCCAGTTTGAAAAAATCCCGTTGTCCACAAGGCGGCAGATGCGTACCCTTGAAACAGAGATCGACGAGATCACTAACGCTATCGAAAATGAGCGGCGCTATGGCGCGCAGTCCTTCAACGTCAAGCAGATGGAACGCACGAAAAAGGCGCTGGAAAAGAAGCTGGAGCAGCTTAATGACCAGTCGCGCAAGGATGATGTCGTGACCTTTGAAGAACTGGGCATTGACAGGCTGTTTGTGGATGAAGCGCATCAGCACAAAAATTTGTTCGTCGTGACAAAAATGCGCAATGTGGCCGGTGTGCAGCAGACGCAGGCGCAAAAGGCCATGGATATGTACATGAAGTGCCGGTATCTGGACGAGATTACCGGCGGCAAGGGCGTCACGTTTGCAACAGGAACGCCCGTCAGTAACAGTATGGTTGAGATGTTTACCATGCAGCGGTATCTGCAACGGCATGAGCTGGAGCAGCGTGATCTTCTCCATTTTGACAACTGGGCCTCGGTATTCGGTGAGGCGCAGACAGCGTATGAAGTCGCGCCGGAGGGCAACCGTTTTCGGATGAAGACGCGGTTCAACCGCTTTTATAACCTCCCGGAGCTGATGAGCATGTTCAAGGAGACAGCGGATATCCAGACGCACGACATGCTTGATCTGCCTATTCCGAGGCTCATGGGCGGGAAAGTTCAGACGGTCGTGACCAAACCGACGGACATTCAGCGCAAGATGATATTGGAGTTGGGCGATCGGGCGGATGCTGTGCGCAACGGTCAGGTTGATGCCGCCGATGACAACATGCTGGTCATTACCAACGACGGACGCAAAATCGCGCTCGACCAGCGCCTTGTCAACCCGTGCCTGCCGGATGACCCGAATTGCAAAGTGAACGCGCTCATGCGCAATGTCTACGACATTTGGGAGCGCGAAGTTGAAAATAAGGGCGCTCAAATCGTGTTTTGCGATCTGTCCACGCCCAAGTTCAACGGCGAATTCAACGTGTACGAGGATTTGAAGAAAAAGTGGGTGGAAAAAGGCATACCCGCCGAGCAGATCGCGTTTATTCATGAGGCGAAGAACGAGAAGCAAAAAGCCGCTATGTTCGCCAAAGTTCGTAGCGGTGATATCCGCATCATATTGGGCTCGACTTTCATGATGGGCAGTGGCGTCAACATTCAGGACAAATTGAAAGCCGTTCACCATGCTGATGTGGGCTGGAAACCCGCTGACATGGAGCAACGGGATGGAAGAATTTTGCGGCAGGGCAATACGTATGAGGAGGTGGAGATCTACAGATACATCACGGAGGGGACGTTTGATTCTTACAGTTGGCAGCTTTTAGAGCAGAAGCAACGGTTTATCGGCCAGATCATGACAAGCAAGTCGCCCGTTCGGAGCATGGACGATATCGACGAGGCCGTGCTGTCATACGCCGAGGTCAAGGCGCTGGCCGCGGGCAATCCGCTGATCAAGGAGCGTATGGAACTGGTGACGGAGGTGGATAAGCTCAAAATGTTCAAGGCTGAACATAAAAACCGTTCGTACCGCTTGCAGGAGCAGATATCCACAAAGCTACCGGAGAAGATTAGGGCGCTTGAGTTGAGGATACGGGGCTATGAGGCGGATATTCGGACAACGGTCTCCTGCCAAAGTAGCAATTTTGAAATGACGCTGAACGGTACGGTATATGACGAAAAGAAGGACGCGGGGGAGATGCTGCTGGCGTTTGCAAAACAGGTGCATCAGCTTAACGGTCAGGTGATCGGCAGATACAAAGGGTTTGATATGACGATAAACACGGAAAGCTTGCTGCGGTCAGAACCTTATGTGGAGCTGCGTGGCGCGATCACGCACAGCGTTCTTTTGGGCGATGATGCCTTTGGTAACATATCAAGGCTGGATAACGCGATCAACGCGTTTGGCACGAATCTGGACAGCCTCCAGCACGACCTTGAAAGCGCCCATGTCCAGCTTGAGAACGCCAAAAAGGAAGTGGATAAGCCGTTCGCGCAGGAGTTTGAGTTGAAACAAAAAACGGCGAGGTTGGAAGAACTCACGCATGAGCTGGCGATGGATTCCAAGGATACGGCGATAGAGATTGGCGGCGACGATGCGCCGGAGGAAGCCATCGCGGATATGGAACGATGATATGCTGAGAGTAACTGAAGAACAGATCAGGAGCGCCAAGGCTCTTGATCTGTTGTCGTATATGCGGCTGTACGAGCCGAACAACCTGATGAAGAAAGGGAACGATTACTGCACCAAAGACCACGACAGTCTGATTGTTTCTCCAAATGGCCTCTGGCATTGGAAATCGCGCAACATTGGCGGATGCACAGCTCTGCAATATCTCATTAAGGTCAGGGACATGGATTTTGTGAGCGCCGTTTTGCTGCTGTGCAACGGCATGCCCGAACAATGTACAGAAACAGATATTCCACTGGAAATGAACAGGGAGAAAAAGACCTTTGTCCTCCCTGCCGCGCACACCAATAACGATATGGTGATCGGCTACCTTAGGAGTCGCGGGCTTTCGAATGAGGTTATCCAATACTGCATACGCAAAGGGCTGGTCTACGAGAGCGCTGAGTATAGAAACGCGGTGTTTGTGGGCTTAGATGGCGATATGCCGAAATACGCCGCGCTGCGCGGGACATGGCGGCACATGAGCAATGCGTTCAAAGGCGAGGTCACTGGTTCGGATAAAAAATACAGCTTTTCGGTGCCGCCGGAAACGGCCAGCGATAAGCTCATTGTTTCCGAAAGCGCGGTGGACGCCCTGTCAGTGGCGACATTGCGTGACGATATCGGGCGGGTGCATTACCTGTCTATTGGCGGTGCATATGCATCGAAACGACACACGGATGAGGCCAATTTGCCAAAGGCGTTGGAGCAGTATCTAAAAGATCACATGGAAATCCGTAATGTAGAGCTGTGTCTTGATAACGACGCGGTGGGTATAGGCGCAAGCTTCTTTATTATGAACAAGCTGATGGGCATGGGATATGTGGTGTCCTCATCCCCGCCAGAGTGGGGCAAGGACTGGAATGAGCTTTTATCGCTCAGATCGGATTCAACGATGCCGGAAAGATAACGGTATTGTGGGTCATATAAAAACTTCGAGGAGGATACAGTATGAAAGTCAAAGAAATTGGAAACCTGACCGCCGATCCGACATACGGCGAAAAGGGCGACATGAAGTATTGCAACTTCAAGATCGCCATCAACGACCCGTTCAACAAGGACAGAACGGAATTTGTGCGTGTGTCGGCGTTCGATAGGCAGGCCGAGGCGTGCAGGGATTTTCTGCAAAAGGGTTCTCAGGTGTGCGTGGAGGGGACGGTTCGCGCAAGCGCCTATCTGGACGGGAACGGCGAACCGCAGGCGCAGCTTCAAGTCAACGCCCGAGAGATTCAGTTCCTCAACCGAACAAAGCGGCGTGAGCAGCCGGACGGCTACGACGCGATTGACAATGTACTGGATAACGCCGATTTTGAGAACGAACCGGCGCACGGGCAGGACATGGTCCCGGCAAGATAAAAAGTCGCTGTACCCTATGTACGGCAAAATGAACAGTGCCGTACATATCGTCAGCACACCAAAAGCGAAAACAAGGCCAAAATTTAAGGCATCGCTGTACATTCGGTACGGCGTTTTTTGATTCGAGCGGGTTTTGCGGGCTGAAGAAGTATCCGAGCGGACAGAACCGAGGTCAGCGCGGCAACACGATTGTTTTTTCAGCCTGTAAGACCGATCTTTTTCTTACAAAAAGGTTTTGAAATCTAACCTTGTCCTTGGGGGTGGGCAAAAACTGCGTTTTTGCAGTTGCAAGCATGGCATTTGTTTATACAAACGCCCTCTTGCAAGTGAGCTCGCGCTCCCTTGAACCCTCTAAAATGGCGGCATTGCCGCTAAACTTAAGAAAGAAGGCTGGTATATGAGAAAGAGAAAATATGCCTGTCTTTTCTATATGGACGAAAAAGAGAACAGGCATTTTGAAAAGCAATTGGCCGTGACCGGCCTGAAAAAATCGGAGTTACTGCGCAAGCTAGTATTGAAAACCGACATCCAGCCCAAGCCGTCCGAGGATATTATACAGATATACCGCCTTGTATCCACTATTGCCAATAACGCCAATCAGATGGCGAAGATCGCCAATGCCACGGGGTACGTCGATCCCAAAAAGATTGACGGGCTGCTCATCATGGTGGATAAGTGTTGGCAGCAGATGAAGCAAATCTGTTGATATGGCGATTACCAAAAAGTTTGTGATTCACCAAAGGCTGGATGACAGGGTGGGCTATGTGTTAAACGACGAAAAAACGTCTCTTGACGATTTGCTTGAGTACGCCACCAATGACGAAAAGACAGTGATGCTCAAGAAAGAATACAAGACGGCGCTAAACTGCAATCTGGAAACGGCATATCAGGACATGATGGCGACAAAGAAGCGTAAAAACGCCATGGGCGGCAGGCTGGGGTATCACATTATACAGTCATTTAAGCCGGGCGAAGTCACCGCCGAACAGGCACACGAAATCGCCATTGAACTTGCACAGCGCAGCTTTGGCGATTACGAGGTGGTCATTGGGACGCATATCGATAAAGAGCACATCCATTCGCATATCGTTGTCAATTCGGTATCGGTTATCACTGGTAAAAAATATAGGGACACGACGAAGGATTTGTTTGACGGGATACGGGAAACGTCTGACCAATTATGCCGGGAACACGGTTTATCGGTGGTTATACCCATGGAAGGAAAAATGTCGCTAACGTACATAGATTGGTTGGCGCGACAGGGGAAACGCACCTCATGGCAATCGCTTATTCGCATGGACATCGAAGATTGCATACGGCAAGCATATGATTTCGGAAATTTTCTTGTTCTCATGCGTCTCAAGGGCTATGACATCAAGCAAGGAAAATATATTGCGTTCCTTCCGATGGGCAAAGACCGTTTTTCGCGTGGATACAAGCTAGGCTACAACTATACGCTTGAAAACATACAGCGCCGGATTACGGGGCTGAGGGCCACCACCGAGTTCAAGGACATGCAGACGTATGTGGATAACAAATATGACTTAAAGCCCTTCACCAAAGTAAAGAAGGGAAGTTTTCAAGCTTTGTGTCTACACTACATGTTCCTGCTTGGTCAGGTCAAGAAGAACAAAGTACCTGACAGGGTGAGCAATGTAATAAAGGAGGATCTGATACGATTTGATGCCATGATTAAAACGATTAATTTTACGAAGCTGCGCAACCTCGATACTGTCGAAAGCGTAGAACGATACAAGGATAGATGTTATGAAACCATTGCGCTGATAAAGCGCGATCAGGCGCAATTAAAAAAAGCTGAGGGGGAATTCTCAAAGCTTTTTAATGCTGTTGTTGACCGCAGTAAATATGCGCGCGCTTATGAACTATATCGCGGTGAAGGCTTTACCGCGATGAAGACTGAACATGACAAATATGTGGTAGCGGTGCGTACATTGAAAAAGGCGGGATATGAAACAGATGAGCAAATCCAAACGCTGATTGACCGCCAAAGTGAGGTTGAATCGAAGCTTGCGCAGTTTACAAGCGATATCCGGCATTTCAGACATGAGATTAAGATGTGTGATCAGGCACTGAAGCTTAACCAGCACGTTCAGGATAAAAGAGAATTGATAGATAAGCTCGAACCTGTTGAGAGAAATAGTATGGATGGACATCCGCGCTGATGGGGTCTGAGGCACGCCGTATATCAGTGTGCCTAACCACCTCTTATGGGCTTCATTAAAAATGTAGCAACGGGTAAAAAAATTGGTGGGGTCTATTTATGTATTAACACTATCCATACCCTTGCTATATTGTATCTTTTTTCTCGCCATGATCTGCGTTAACGCCTTAGCTATACTTTTCTAGTATTAACGAGGTCACTGTCATTCGAATGGCAGTCATTGTTTACTCTTTTAGCAGCTCAATCGCCGCTTCTGCGTCAAGCGGCTTACTAATTAAATAGCCCTGTATTTTATCGCAGTTATGATCCTTTAGATACTGTAACTGCTTGTCATATTCTACCCCTTCAGCTACAGCACAGTGACCCAGTTTATGCGCCATTGATATAATGTCGCTGGTAATAGCCTCGTTAGGATCAAGCACTAATAATTTATCAATAAAATATTTATCAATTTTTAGGCAATTGACGTTCAATTCTCTTTCTCTTGCAAGAGAAGAATATCCGGTACCAAAGTCATCTATCGCGATATTAATACCATAACTTTTAAGTTCACCAAGGATTTTGTTTATTTCATGGTAGCCTGAAACAAAAGCAGACTCTGTTATTTCAAGGCAGATTTGCTCAGAGTTTAACTTCATCTCCTTTATCATCCCAATGAATTTTTCTACGAATCCATTTCTCAAAAGTTGTAAAGCTGAAACATTAACTGATACACTAATCGAGTCAAACCCATTCTCATTAAGTGTTTTTAAAAATAGTAATGCCTTATGTATGATTATCTCACCGAGGGGTATAATAACCTTCGTTTTCTCGGCTATAGATATAAACTCCAATGGTTGTATCTTACCAAGCTCATAGCTATTTAATCTGGCTAAAGCTTCAAAGCCGCATATTTGGTTTGATCTAAGGTCCAGAATAGGCTGATATTGCAAAAATAATCTGTCAACGTTTTCTCCCGCTGCAATTTGAGCAAGTTCACGACTTATTTGTTCATCACGGATAATTTGCGCCTCCATATCGTTACCAAAAAAGCAAATGCCAATGTATTTGTCATATACATTAATTGCTTTTTTAGATGCAATCAGAACGTCTGTTAAAAGATGGTCAACGTTATGTTTATTATATTCCGCAATTTCGATAACCCCAATACCTCCGCCAATTCTTTCAATAGTAAGTATGGGCTCCAATGTTTTCGAAATGGACGCACAAAAGGCAGTCAATTCATTTTTCTCTTGATAAGATTTAACATAGAAAATGAAATAGTATTCACTTATGTTAAATAACTGCCGCTTATTGTTGCAATACAGCTTTAAAGCAGAAGCAACTTTTTTTATGACCTCCTGGCTATACTGAAATCCATATGTTTGCCTTAATATATGAATTGCATTCAGGTTAATACAGACTAGCGCCCTCTTCTTTTTTGTTTGTCTCTTTGCATCGTGGGTTATAAGGCTCTCAAAATATCTACGGTTATATAGATCTGTCCATATGTCATGTTCGCTATTATATCTGATATTATCCTCAACCTTTTTTCTGTCTGAGATATCAAGGATGATTCCCTCAAGTGCTTCTACTTCACCTCGTTCATTATAGACGCCTTCACCCATCTCCAATACCCATTTTTGCTCTCCCGTGGCTGTCGTAATCTCGTATTCATATTTGAAAGGCAGTCTTTTAGCAAGAACTAGCTTCCATTCATTCCACAGCCGATTACGGTATTTCGGTGAAATTATATCTTTGAAAGAAAGATCTTTGTTGTATAAAAGGCTATCAGGGCTGTAACCAGTTAATTTAAGACAACCTTCGGAAATGTATTGCATCGTCCACTCGCGATCATATTTGCACCTATATGCTAAGCCAGGGAGGTGTGAAAGAAGAACGGACTTGCTACGCTCATTTTCAACCAATACTTTTTCAATTTCTTTTCGTTGAGTAATATCTTGAATCAAACAGATATGCCTATCGCTATAATTTTTAGTCAACGTTAACGGCCCCACAACCATCTGAACCCACACAATTGAGCCGTCTGATTTAATAAAACGCTTTTCCATTAAGTATCCGTTTATTTTACCATCTTTGAATTGTTCAAACTTTTCGAGATCGGCCTGCAGGTCGTCTGGATGTGTTAACTCTGCCCATTTTTTATTTTTTAATTCATGGCTTGTCCTTCCAAGAATCTGTTCAAACATCGGATTAATGCTCGTATATCCTAATTCCGATTGCACTTCAAAATTTCTTCCATTCACAATGGCTATGCCGATTGGAGCCTGCTCGAATAAACTGTGATAAAGCGCTTCATTAAAAGCCAATTTGCTACTAAGATTCTTTAGAACAAAATGTTGATACCAAATGCGGAGCAATGCAAAAATGACAATAAGTACACATAAAACGACAATTACGTCGGGAATCATTTGCTCCTGTAAGCGTAGGTACCAGTCCGAGGCGGAATAATCAATACCAAACACGGCAATAACGCTACCGTTAATCGAATCTTTGACAGGCACAAGAACACTGATCCAAGAGCCCCATCGGTCAGTTGTCACACTGGTTAGTACCGTTTCTCCCGTCTTAAAAGGCTTCCAGTCAATTTTCTGTGCTTCTGTATAGACCTGCCCAGGTGGTGAATAATCGGGCGAATCGGGCGGTTCCGAATCTAGTAAAAACACAATATTGTCATCTCTCTCACCCATAAGATATGCAAAACTAATTGGATTAGTCTCAGCAAGCCGCGTCAGACTAAGCTTAGTCAAAAAGTATTCTGGCTTCTCGAGATCTTCAGCGCTGCCTGAAAGTTCTGCAACATGTTCCGGATGCAAAAGGGATTCCAACGATTTTGCCAACATAACAGCTTCTGATGAAGCTAAGTCTTCATACCTGTTCCACGCAAAGTTCAGATATAGACCGCTTATTGATACGATTATTAAAATGAAGATAATTATATACATACGAAAATGTTTGATCTTTATGCCACTAGCGGAAGCTAGCTGTTTTGCCTCTATTCTTCGCATTACCATGATATACCTCCTTTTTAATGTCATATTTTTAATACATTTACATTGAATTTATTATTTTTTCCAATAGATCAATTAATTCTTGAGAAAATTTCCTCTTATTTTCTCTTACTATCATAAATGCGTCATCCATTCCCAGTGTCCCCCTATAAGGGCGTTCAGTTGTAACTTCATCAATAACATCGGCAATCATAACGATTTTTGCGTTGCGAGATATTTCATCTCCTTTTAATCCTTTGGGATATCCACTGCCATCAAGTCGCTCATGATGTTCTATAACAATATCGGTACATTCTTTTGGTAAAGTAAACGGTTTAAGAGAACTTATTCCCAATTCACAATGCTGTTTAAGATTACTCATTTCCATATCGTTTAAGGGCTCAGATTTTGATATGATAGATTTTGGGACTACTAGCATTCCTAAATCATGGAAAAATGCCCCTAATGATATATTCCAAAGTTCTTTATCGTTGTATTTAAGTTCTACTGCCATCATTGTTGAAATGAGGGAAACATTAATGGAATGCGTGTATATCCAGTCCAAATAGTTGCTCAGCGCATTAACGTATATCCACCAAGGCTTATTTTTAGATTCAAATATAATAGTACCCAATATTTTATTTGGCAGCTCTAAATATTGAAAATTACGAATGTTTATTTTCTTTCTAAAGTTTTGAGTTATTGATAATGTTGTTTGCTCGCCTTTTTTAGTCGTCTCTTTAGTTTTAATCTCTTCTGTTTCGATCTCTTCAGAATCAATTATGTCATCCGGGTTATAGAGTCTAAGCCTTTTGAGTCTTTCGACAACTATATCCGTTACTTCTGTCCCTTTTGCTAATATTAATATTGAATTTTTATCATAAATATCTTTTTTTATAACCATTTTTTCATCTCCCACCCAATAAAAAACAAGCAGGTATTAGCTGCCTGTTTAGGTACAATTTCAAGAGCTAAAAAAGCTCTCCATATTCAATCAGATTCCTACAATTGGCAGCCCAACTATCATAGCGTTTTAGCTTTAGATTTGTGGCTTTGCGTCCCCGTCTTTCAACGGGTTTGCTTTTTTCAATTATTCTATCTTATGGTATAAATCAAGTTATTGAATAAGAAACACCTCCTTATTTATATTCTGTAGAAATCCTTAAACAGTTAGTAATTATTTTTTCTCACAACACCATCTATATTACTACATATTATTCAATATATGATTCAATGGTAAGAGTTCTTGACTTTCACCGTGCTACTATTACCTGTACTCACCATATATCATTATTTATTTTCTTGTCAAGTATATATAGAGTTTTTTATTGTTATCATAGTTTTTTAATCGCTCATTTAGGCACCAAAATAGTTTAGAGAGCAACTTTCGGGATTATTCTTTTTGATATATAAATAATAATAAAAGGAGGAACCTGAATGAACCCAGGAACTGACGCTGCCGAAACCATGTTTCGGATGATGCTGCAAGGTACAGAAGTGGCGATACGTCTAACGGGAACGGGCGCGAAGAATCTCGCGGCACTGCTGTACCGGTACACGCAAGGCGATAAACGCCTGAAAGGGGCAATCAACCTTAATAAACTGCTGAAAAGCGGCGACGAACTCACAATCGTGCGTATCGACCAGAGGGAGCTAGCCGAATTTAAGACGCTGGCTCGTAAATACGGTGTGCTGTTTTCGGCTGTTCGGGATATCCGTGCGGCAGATGACATGTGCGACGTGTTCTTTAAAAAGAAGGATTATGCGAAGGTGGAACACGTCGTGGGCAAAATGGAGCTGGCCGGACTGTCGCATGAGCGGGAGCCGGTATTCAACAATCCCAAGAACGAATATGAAACGGTGATCGATGAAAACGGAGAGCCCAAGCTAAAAAAAGAGCGTCAACAGCGGAGCGGCTCAGATATGCCAAATTCCAAATTGCCAACAAAAGAAAAGGTGGATACCCCCAAAATCGTCAGTGATATCAGGGCGGGCAAAAAGGAAGCCATGACGCCGGATAACTGGAAGACATTTTTGGGTATCAACGCGGCCATGTACGCCTATTCGCAGACCAATCAGGAACGCATATTTGAGCAGTATCCGAACGCCTCTGTTGTGCTGTCAAAGACAAAATGGCGTGAGCTTGGCCGGTATCCGCAGCAGGGTGCGCAGGGCATCTACGTGACCGCCCCTGAAATGATCGACGGAAAGCATACGGGCAATTACATCGACGCGAAGGTGTACGACATCTCCGAGACATACGGACGGGATATTCCACGGCATGATGTGGTGTTGCGTGAAGATGGCGAGGCGATGGCATCCGAGATCAAGCGGCTCACAGACACCGCGCCCGTTCCTGTGGAAATCAGGGACGATATCGCGACGGATAGCTTTTACAGCCCGGACGACAGGAAAATCTATCTTCGCAGCGACATATCCAACAGCGAACGATATATCGGCCTGGTTAGGGAAACGCAGTATGCCAACGCCCATCTGAAGCAGGGACAGGCATATGACCGTGCCAACACTCGCTTCATGACTGAAAGTGTGGCATATTCGATGGCTGCAAAATACGGCTTGGATACGCAGGAATTCCGATTCGACTGCATACCTGACGCAATCAACGGGCTGGATGGCAAGGACGTGTCCGAGTTGATTGACCCCGTGGCGCTGACCGCACGGAACGAGATCAAAAAGGCCGAAAAGAGTTTGGAGAAATACAAGCAAAAGCAGCAGTCCTCTATTGTGGCCGACCTGAAAGCGCATAAAAAAGGAATTGAGAGTGGAACGTATAGGGCCAAGGAGCCGGTTGCCACACTGCCGACCCCGCCGAAAGGACGTGATCGCGGATGAAAGAGAGAATCACTGTCAGCATGGATTTTGCCGAGATGCCAAGCGGCGTTAAAGCGCTGGGCAGGATGTATGACCTGATCGCTCAAGCCGCGGGCATTGACCCCGACGATGTGAAAAGCTACGATTGCCGCTGCATTGATATCAGCCGCAATGGGCAGGACTTGATATATGAGAAGGTGGGAACGGAGGTCAGCGATACCGCCCAGATCACGATGGAACTGGCGCTGAGAGGCCCGAAGGTGGACAGCAGCCTGCCGCCAAACACCGCCGTGATCTACCGGGAAGGCATCATTCTTAAGGATGGCAGCGACGTGATTGATGTTCAAAAAAATGATGCTATGGAGGAACTCGCGCCCGAACCGCTGTTTACGGCGGATGACTGTATCGCCGGAAGCACGGATGAAAACTACTATAAACGAATCCTGGTACTCAAGCATGAAAAGCTGAAGGATGAGTACAGGGACAAAAAGTATCAGCTTTGGATGCCGTATTCGGAAACCTTTGGATGCAGATCGGAGGCCAGAGGAAAAGCAATATATGCCGTATGCCTGTATGACGGTGAAGTATCGACGGTTAATTGGCGACGGGATGATTTTATGGGCATACTCAAGCCTGAAAAAACACCTCCATTTGTGGCTGAAAAGGGATACTACGATATGTTCATGGCGGATCAGCAATTCAGGGATACGGTTGACAGAGCTGCCGACCTCGTGAAATCACACCCTGTATTGGAAGGAGGTCAGGCATATGAGCGATAGCGTGAATCTGAGCCCACGCGAGAAAAATCTGCTGACCGAGATTTTGTATGACGAGCGCAAGGAACGCTCTAAGAACCATATTGACACGCGCCCCATAGACAACCTGATCGACAAGGCGCTGGGACGCGTCACACTGCACCGCAGGGATGACAAGGTGCTGAGCCTGTCGGACGGGTTTGGTAGCGCGGACATATCCATAGGAGGGGTGTTTGAAAGCGAACACGGAAGATTCGCGGTACAGGATATCGACGGCAATAAGATCAAGGTCAAAGGTAGCTGGTATCATAAGTCAGAGTTTGAACCAGCCACCGTGACGCAGTTCAAAGGCCATGCCAGAGGAATGGAGCGATGAAAAAACCCAAAAATACAGCTCTGACCACGGTATCGTGGTTTTTTTTGTATCTGGCCGTACTCTGGCTGGCGGTTAAGCTCGCCATGAGCTATGAGAGCGGCGTGTCCATACTGGCGCTGCTGCCAAAGATGGCGCAATCTCTAGCCGATCCGTTCTCCCTGGTGTTCAACATTCATACGCTGGCGTTTGTAGCCGTGTTCTCCCTGCTGTATGGTATCGGCGTCGCTGCGTGGTATTCGTCATATGGCAAACGCAGGCTGGGCGAGGAACACGGCAGCGCGTCGTGGGCCAGCCCCGGATCGGTCAACAGAATGTTTGCACAGGACAAACAGATGGACAGGATACTGACACAACATGTGCGCATGGGGCTGGACGAATACAGTCACCGGCGCAACCTGAACACGCTAATTATCGGCGGCAGCGGCGCAGGCAAAACGCGCGGCTACGCGCTGCCAAACATCATGCAGATGAACAGCTCGTTCGTCATTACAGATGCCAAGGGCGAGATCATCCGCAGCGTTGGCAGTATGCTTGAAGACGCGGGATATGAAATCAGGGTGCTTGACCTGATAAATTTCCATCAATCAAACCGCTATAATCCGTTCCGATATATCAGAGACGAAAAGGACGTGATCAAGCTTATCAACAACCTGATCCGCAACACCACGCCCAAGGGAGCGCAATCTTCGGAACCATTTTGGGAAAAGAGCGAGACGGCGCTGCTTCAGGCGCTCATGTTTTACCTTTTGACGGAAGCACCGCGTGAGGAACAGAACTTCAGTATGGTCATGACCATGCTGGAATACGCCGGAGCGAGTGAGCAGAACGAGCAGTATTTAAGCCCGTTGGATCTGCTGTTCATGGCGCTGGAGGAAACGAAACCGGACTCAATTGCGCTCCGGCAGTATCAGATTTTCAAGCAGGCGGCTGGGAAAACAGCAAAATCCATTCTTGTGTCCGTGGCGGTGCGGCTGGCTGCTTTCAACCTTGAACAGATTCGGGATATGACGGGCGAAGACGAGCTGGATATCACCAGCCTTGGCGAGAAAAAAACGGCGCTGTTTGCCATCGTGCCGGACAACGACACCTCTTTCAACTTCCTGATCGGCTTATGTTACACGCAGATATTCCAGACTCTCTATTATGAGGCCGATCACAGGTATAAAGGACGATTGCCCGTTCCCGTTCATTTCATGTTGGACGAGTTTCCCAACATCCCCATACCGGAGGAATTCGACAAGTGCCTCGCCACCATGAGATCACGCGGCATATCTGCCAGCATCATCATTCAGAATCTAGCGCAGCTCAAAACTATGTTTAAAGCCGACAAGGACATGTGGGAAACCGTAATGGGCAACTGCGATACGCTGCTGTACCTCGGCGGCAACGAAACCAGCACCCATGAGGTCATATCCAAGATGCTGGGCAAGGCCACCATCGATACACGCAGCTATGGCCTGTCGCGAGGACGGAACGGGAACTATTCGACCAATAAACAGGTCATAGGGCGTGAGCTGTTGCTGCCAAACGAGGTCAGGGAAATCGACAACGAATACGGCGTGCTGTTCATCCGCGGTGCGAAGCCGGTATGGGACAGAAAATTCAGTCTGGAAAGCCATTCTAGGTATAGTCTGACGGCACACGGCAAGGGTGTGCGGTATGTTCACAAGAAGTCCAAACTGCAAACTATACCGTTCACAGCGTTCGATTTTGAAAACGCGGGATATTACGAGGTCATAGAGTAGCAGAGCTATTCTACACAATACAAAGAAGGAGTTGTAAAAATGAAAAAGAATACACGTGTATTTGGAAAAAAAGTTTTCCTTGTGGCGGCTGTCATGGCCGCTGTTTTTATGACCACAACCACGGCTTTGGCCGCTGACGATCCGTTGCAGGTGGTTAATAATCTGAGCGATTTTATTTTCGGCATGATTCGAGCCATCGGCGTAATCCTTTTGGGATTTGGCATTGTGCAGATTGGCATGAGCTTGAAATCGCACGACCCGTCGCAACGCAGCAACGGCTTCCTCACCTTCTTTGGCGGTGTGGTAATCATGTTTGCCAAAGAGATTTTAACGCTGATTACCGGAGGCTGATGGCTGACCATGAATCCCCTCGCCTCTTTTAAGACGAGGGGATTCACATTTTAAGCGAGGTGATATGTTTTGGGAATATTGGATAATCTGAATAACGCTCTGCAAACGTGGAATGACAAACTGGCTGAAATATGGACACTGCTGACTACCTCACCCGAGAGCTTCAGAGGCGGTAGTATATGGAGCGTCATGGTGGACATTAACGGCGCGCTGCAAGCCATTGGCTACGCGCTGCTGGTGCTGTTCTTTGTGGTGGGCATGGTTAGATCAACGGTCAATCTACAGGAAATCAAGCGACCGGAAGTCGCACTGCGGTTGTTTATCCGCTTTGCGCTGGCGAAAGCAGCCGTGACGTGGGGCATGACGCTGATCACAAGCATTTTCTCCATCTGTCAGGGCATCATCACCACAGCAGCGAACAGCGCCGGGGCCGTTACTGAAACGGCGCTTCCACAGGAGATGATTGACGCTGTGAATAGCCTGGGGTTTTTTGAAAGCATACCGGTGTGGGCAGTCAGCCTGATAGGTTCACTGTTTATCATTGTGCTGTCATTTATCATGCTCATGACCGTATACGGGAGATTTTTTAAATTGTATATCTATGCTGCGATTGCGCCGATTCCGCTTTCGACATTCGCAGGGGAGGGAATGTCGTCAACAGGTAAAGCCTTTTTAAAAAGCTATGCGGGCGTATGCATGGAAGGAGCGATCATCGTGCTGGCCTGCGTGATATTCTCCGTGTTCGCGTCCAGCCCGCCCACGGTTAACGCCGACGCGAGCGCGACGACTATCGTTTGGTCATATTTGGGGGAGCTCATCTTCAATTTACTTGTGTTGGTAGGAACGGTGAAAATGGCGGATAGGCTGACGAAGGAGATTTTGGGGATAAATTAGTTATCTTTTGTCTTTGTCTTTGGCATAACGGATGAAATCTTTAATTTCCCTGACGGCTTGGGTTGACAGCTTGGGGCTGATTCTCACGATTGTGGCATCATCATGATACGGATAAGGCTCGTCGGTCACGCCCAGCAAGTAATCTATACTGACGTTGAGCTTTTTAGCCAATTTGACTTTCATGTCATCATCGGGCGTGGTCTTATCATTCTCATATGATGATATCGAGAACTTAGAGATACCAAGGCTATCAGCCAGTTCTTGCTGAGTGTAACCCATATCTTTTCGAAGTTCAGATAGTCTTTCGCCTATCATAGCCTTACCTCTTATATGTTTTAGTTTTTACTATAAATAAATCATATATTAAAAGAATCCGCTATTGTCCAAAGTTGACAGTATATACGATATATCATAAATTAGTTGGGAGTTATTAAAACATACAAGGAGGAGTGGTTAATGCTAATTAATCAATTGTCATGCTGTATTACAGGACATAGGGAGATGAAGTTGCCGTATCAATATGGGACGCAAAAGTACTACCAGCTCAAGGAAGCATTAAAGACTGAAATTAAAGGCTTGATGTGGCAAGGCGTCGTACATTGGTACGCCGGTTGTCAAAACGGTATCGACAACCTCTCTGCAATGATCGTCATTGAGCTGGCGACAGAATTAAGCTCAACCGCTTATTTGCATCTGGTTCAGCCATATGAAGGCATGGAAAAGGAGTTTAACCAAAGACAGAGGCAAGAGTTTGAGATGATCAAGGCCAAGGCAAAAAGTTTTCAGGTACTGCATCAGACGAAAACGTCCGACTGTTACCGTGAGCGGAATCAATACATGGTAGACCAAAGCGACTTTTTGATTGCCGTTCTCGATAAAAGGCAGATGGCATCGGGGACGGTAATGACGATCAACATGGCGAAGCGAAAAAGCATGGAGATTCAGATTATTGATCCACTCACATATGAGGTGGAAAGGATACCCGCTAAAATCCCGCCCAAGTTGATAACAGAATAAGGAGCCGATCATGAGCGCTTGCATTACGCGGGCGCTTTATTTTTTTACAAGGAGGATGTATATGGAAGTCAAAGTGCCAAAGGAGGTACGCAAATACCATGAGAGCATCGTGTTTGGCCTGAGTATGCGCCAGTTTATCTGCTCCGCCGTGGCCGTGGGGATCGCTGTCCTCGCCTACTTCGGATTGCGCCAATACTTGGGGAACGAGGGCGTGTCGTGGGTGTGCATATTTGTGGCGCTGCCAGTCGCGCTCATAGGTTTCGTGACATATCACGAAATGACGTTGGAGCATTTTATATGGGCATGGCTCAAATCGGAATTCCTCATGCCAAAGCGCCTATACTTCAAAGCAGATAACTACATGTATATGGCGTATGAGGAACTTAAATCAGAAAAAACCATGATGAAAAAAAGAGGTGAAAAAACATGTTGAGTACATTGCGAAAGGTACAACACGCGGAGCGCGAGAGCTTCCGAGTTTCCCAGAGCGTCCAGCAGGCCATTCCCATCAACAAGGTGTATGAGGATGGCATTTTTCGTGTGGGACGCAATTTCTCAAAAACCATGCGGTTTTCGGATATCAACTACCGTGTGGCTTCCAAAGACGACCAGATGACCATGTTCATGAAATACTGTGATCTCATCAACGCAATCGACAGCGAAGCGGTCACCAAGATCACGATCAACAACAGACGGCTGAATCGTAGGGATTTTAAAGCGAGAATACTCTTGCCAGGTGAAGACGATGGGCTGGCAGTCTATCGCGACGAGTATAATGCCATGCTGATGGACAAGGCCGCAAAGTCGTCCAATAACATGGTTCAGGAGAAATACATTACCGTCTCGTCGCATAAAAAAAACATCCTTGAAGCGCGGATGTTATTCTCACGGTTGACCACAGATATGTCGTCGCACTTTTCCAAGCTGGGCAGCCGAACGCAGGAACTGGACACCACGGAGCGGCTGCGGATATTCCATGACTTCTACCGCTTGGGAGAGGAAGTGCATTACAACTTTGATCTTAAAAGCACCATGCGAAAAGGCCACGATTTCAGGGACTATATCTGCCCCGACAGTATGGAATTGAATAAAGATTACACCAGGATAGGGTACAAATACTGTCGTGTGTTCTATATGCGCGAATATGCCTCGTTCATCAAGGACAGAATGATCACCGAATTTATGGACTTGCCCAAGGATATGATGCTGTCCATCGACATGCTGCCGATACCCACCGACGAGGCCGTGAAGATCATAAACAAGCTGATTTTGGGCGCGGAAACGGACAAAGCGCGGTTCATGCGCAAGCAAAACAGCAACGGTAATTTTACAGCGGATATCCCGTATGATCTCCAGCAACGCGCTGAAGAGTTGAAGGAATTCATGGACGACCTGACGAGCCGGGATCAGCGGATGCTTTTTGCCACGGTAACGCTGGTGGTTATAGCGGACAGCCTCAAAGAGTTGGATGAGGATACTGAGAGCGTGTTGTCAATCGCCAGAAAGCACATCTGCCAGTTTACATCCCTGACGTATCAGCAGATGGATGGACTTTATACAGTCCTCCCGTTCGGTCTGCACAAGCTGCCGTTCAAGTGGCGCACGCTCACGACCGAAAGTACCGCCGTCCTCATGCCATTCAACACGATGGACATACAGGATGTGAACGGCATCTATTACGGCATAAACGCTATTTCCAAAAACCTAATACTGGCGGACAGGCGCGAACTACTGAACGCCAACGGCTTTGCGCTGGGCGTACCGGGTAGCGGCAAATCGTTCAAAATCAAAGAAGAAATACTGGCCCTCATCCTGCGCGGGGACGTGGATATCATTGCCATAGACCCCGAACGCGAATACGGTGATCTGTTCCGCGCCGTGGGCGGCGAAGTCATCCGCATATCGGCGGGCAGCCACAACCATATCAACGCGATGGCGCTGAACCAGAACTACGGCGATGATGAAAACCCGATCATACTCAAATCCGAGTTTATTCTCTCGCTGGTAGAACAGCTCGTCGGCACGGGGAAGCTGAACGCAAAAGAAAAGTCACTGATCGACCGCTGCACAGCCAACGTCTATCGAAAATATATGGCAGATGGCTTTTCGGGAACGCCGCCCACGCTCAAGGATTTCCGTCAGGAGATGCTGCGGCAGAACGAACCGGAGGCCAAAGAGGTGGCGCTGGCGATCGAGCTGTTTACGGACGGAAGTTTGAACACCTTTGCGCAGCAGACCAACGTCAACGTGGACAGCCAGTATCTTGTATACGACATCAAGGACTTGGGCAAGCAGCTTCGCACAATCGGGATGCTGGTGGTGCTTGACAACATCTTCAACCGAGTAACTGCGAACCGCGAAAAGGGACGGCGCACGTTCATCTATATAGACGAGATTTATTTGTTGTTTCAGAATGAATATTCGTCAAACTTTCTCTTTGAACTGTGGAAGCGTGTGCGTAAATACGGCGCGTGTGCGACGGGTGTGACGCAGAACGTGTCCGACCTGCTTGTGTCTCATACTGCGAGGACAATGCTTGCCAACTCTGAATTTCTTCTGTTAATGAATCAGGCCCCAACCGACCGGATTGAGCTGGCGAACCTGATCAACATATCTGAGGCGCAGTTGTCGCATATCACCGACAACGACAAGGCGGGTATAGGGCTGCTCAAATATGCAGGAAGTATCGTGCCTTTTGAGGATGATTTTCCGCATGACACGAAGCTGTATAAGTTGATGACGACTACGATGGGCGAATAGAAAAGTTCTACCGGTGACATGCATACAATAAATTTTGAGCATTATGTAGCTTATTATTTCTTTTACAGGGGGGCGGCACAAAGCTGTCCCCTTTTTTGGATATGTTTTTCGTTATTATTATAAAAATAAGTGTTTCACAACCATAGAATTTTGACTTTGATGTGTGTTAACATCAATTTGTAGATAAGTTTGTTGAAATATGCGATACAAATGAATATAATTACAACTGTGTATATTTGTAATTATTAAAAGTGAGAAATTCACAGGGAAGTTAACCCGTTTTATTGAAAAAAAGACCTCGAATGAAACTAAACGAAAGTATATAGATGGAGATATTCAACAATACAACAAAGCTTGGGGAGTATTTGGCACAATATACTAAATATAGATTGGGTGGACAAACCCTGATTTAGAATCTTAATATGTACGGGTTTAGGAGATTACTTCATGGGCGATTATGGAGAGAAACAAAGGCGCGCGGAGCTATTTTGTTCCAAGAAAAATAGCGACGCAATAGTTTCTATTGGAAGTAAAACTATAATTGCTGACACCTCTCTCTCGTTAAGAGCTTTTTTTCTGAATTGGCTATATGGAAGACATGCTTTAGGATATACTGTTACTGGCTTGATGGAATGTATCGATCAAGCCTCGACATATATTCGTAAGAGAGGGAAATGTTCGGTTGACATATGGAGCATTTCACAATATACCGTCTTTAAAACACTCTATAATAAATTAATGGGTGATAAGGAATTTTGGACTATCGACGGGGATACTTATAACTATTTTATTAAAGCTGGGGAGTATTATTTAAAGTTCTTGGAAGAAAAGGCAAATAGCATTGAAAAAAAACTAAAGGTTTCAAAGATACCCAATTTGCAAGTAACAGACTCAGTACCAATGGTCGCAAAAGTGGCTTCACAGGGAAGAAATACAAATTACTACTATAGTTATAAAATCAATGGTAAAGCCATTATCAATGCCATAAGCGTGCCCAGTATATATGCTCTTCATTTTAGCACCGTAAAAAAAGAACTAATTATACCGTATCTTAATAACAAAGGTATTAATGGATATACAGATTTAACATACGAGCGTGCTAAGAACGCCGAAGATATAACCCCCGTTCCCGCCCATACTATTACGCCCGTTATACACATTAACGGTGTTAATTATGATACACTTACAGGTGCGGTAATAGCCGACTCGGTCAGGGAAAGCGTTCAAACTCTTCCCACAAGTCTTTCTCAAGAGATTGTTGAGACTTCATCATTACCAGTAGCGGTCGAAATGGAGGAAGCGGTTACTGTATCCGAACTTGCATCGCAGAGTGCTATCGACCCCGAAGCAGTAATTGTATGGTTGATTACGCAGCCTAACGCCAATGGCACCTTGTACTTGGAAAACGTTGCGCGGCAATATATGAGCGCACTTCGTTCTGCACCATCAAAGTTGGATATCCCCGTAGCCCTAGATTCAAGAAACGTTTTTACCTGCCATACGCCAGAGGAGCTAAACTATTACTGGGATATTTGCAAAGCAGCGCCAAACTATAAACAGGTCAACATCGGCACATCGGGTGCATTCTCTGCCGGTATGGGTTGTATGCTAAAATACCTACAGCACTTATCGGACACCCCCATGCTGTCGGCCCAAACGCATACAAGTCCTGCTTACGTTACTCCTGCCGTGCCGTCTATGCCTGTGCTTAATACTATGGTTATTGAGCAACTGACCGGCGTGCTTTCGGCGCGTTTCACAAACGGATACAGGCTGAACTCCCCGATTGAATTGGTGCGATTCAAGTCTTTTGCTGAAGAAGATTTAGACGAGAAACTCACGTTGACCGACGATGAACTGAAAAGCTATATCGCAGCTTGTGGGACAACCTATGATGGTAAAGTATACGCCGTGTCCGCACAGGCAAAGGAGCGAATCAAGGAACTGGTGGAGGAATACTTCGCCAATGGAGCACAAGCCATTTTCCATGCAGAGTTCTACGCCAAGAACGAGAACTGGCTCTTCGGGGCAAGCGTGATGTCAGAGGATATGCTTATCGGCATAATTCGTAGGCTGTTCCCAAAGTTGTCGTTCACGCAGACCTATTTCGGCTACACGAATGCTTCCGTCTTTGCCGCTCTGGAGAGTGAAATCCTCAGAGTGTGGGACGGCGATGTTCTGCTGACCTACGACCAACTTGCCGAGCGGTTGCCGTACATACCCCTCGAAAGGATAAAGTACGCTCTCGGTCAAAACGGCGATTTCATATGGAGCAGCGTGGAGACATTCTCCCATATTAGCCGGATTGAAATCACCGAAGAGGAGCGGGAAGCAATCCGTGCCGCTGCCGTGCGGGAGTGCAATGCCCGCGGCTATGTCTCTATTACAGACCTGCCCTTCGGGGGAATCGAGGAGCGGAACTACGAACTGTCCATAACTGCGGTTCATAACGCGATCTACCGTATTTGCCTGTCGGACAGGTTTGACAAGAAAGGAAAAATCGTCACGCGCAAAGGCGATGTCTTTGACGCTCTGATCATTATGAAAGAATACTGCCGAACCATAGAAAAATGTACGCTGGACGATCTCTTGAACTTTGAGAAGGAACTGACCGGCGAAGTCCACCGATGGATACCGATGGAAGCGGGTAACACCATTCTGGTTCGTGTTGACAAAGAAAACTATGTGGCGGACAGATATGTCCACTTCAACGCTGACCAGATTGACGAGGCAATGGAACTGGTTGTTAATAGTGAATATCTTCCGCTTAAGTCTTTCACCACGTTTGGGGCGTTCCCCGACTGCGGGCAGACTTGGAACTTGTTCCTGCTCGAAAGCTACTGCCGCCGTTTCAGCCGGAAGTTTCGATTTGATACCCCGTCGGTCAATTCGCGGAACGCTGGAACGGTTATTCGCAAAAGCTGTGCCATGGATTATACAGAGATAATGACCGACGCCGTGGCGAATGCCGACGTCCCCTTAAAGGACATGGCCGTAAGCCGTTTCCTGTTCGACAGCGGCTACACGGGCAGAAGCACAACTGCAAAGGTCAGCGAAATCATAGATAAGGCGAAAGCCATACGAGAAAGGAAGGATTGAGTTGTACTCATACACATACGACAATACAACAGGCGGTTTACTTCTTAATTCCTCACCGACTGGGTTCTCAAAAGAACCCCGCCCCGTTTACGCGCCCGAACTGGATGTGCTGGGCTTAGATAAATATTGGAGGTACGACAAACAAATCGACCGCCCCTATATGTGGGCGGAGGCGAACAACTATTACTACCGCGGGATGCTCGTCGCAAAATTGAAAGGCGGAAATATTTACACCGCCCCTGAGATTATCATACCGAACGGCGAGGACGGCAAGCCCGTAATGCCTGAACCCAATGGCATATCGCTTCGCCCTGTTGACATAGAAGCAATGGTGGAGGCAAACCGTGAGATGCTTGAAATCATCGAGCAGACCACGGTCAAGAAGATACTTGCTATTTACATCAAGTACAAGGATAGGCTTGACTGTTTCCACGTAGCGTTTTCAGGTGGTAAGGACAGCTGTGTCTTGCTCGACCTTGTTAAGAAAGCCCTGCCCAAGGGCAGTTTCGTAGTGGTGTTTGGTGACACGGGGATGGAGTTCCCCGACACTTATGATATCATCAAAAAGGCTAAGCAGCAATGTGTGGAGGACGAGATACCGTTTTACATTGCCAAATCGCACCTCAACCCCAAAGAGTCGTGGGAGCTGTTTGGCCCTCCGTCGCGTGTCCTACGCTGGTGCTGCTCGGTGCATAAAAGCACCCCGCAGACGTTGAAACTGCGAGAAATAACGGGTAAGAATGACTATACCGGATTGGCTTTCGTAGGCGTTCGGGCTCAGGAAAGTGCGACACGTGCTGAATATGATTACTTTAATGATAGTAAGAAGATAAAGGGTCAATTCAGCCACAACTCAATACTCGAATGGACTTCAGCTGAAGTGTGGCTTTATATATATGCAAATGGTGTCATTTTGAACGAGGCATATAAGAAGGGTAGTGCAAGGGTTGGCTGTATCTGTTGCCCAATGGGTGGGGGCAAGGCAGGATTTATTGAGAATAAAAACTACACCGACAATGTGAGTGGCTACTTCGAGATTATAAAAAAGTCAAACGGGAGAAAAATTGCAAATGTTGACGAATATGTCAAGAGCGGTGGTTGGAGTGCCCGCAAGAATGGTCGAGATTTAGCCAATAATCCGAATCACTGCACGGAGCGGTTTGAAAACGGTTACTTGACAATTACTGTTGAGAATGCTGCTTCTGATTGGCGCGAATGGATTAAGACGCTGGAATTGCCCTATGGAACCTATTCGGTTACTGAAACAAATAATGGATACATAGCAAGGCTAAAAGAAGAGGTGACCAAGCAGAATCCTTTATTAAGTCGCTTATTTCGGCAAGTATTTCATAAAGCGGCTTGTTGCAACGGTTGTAAAGTATGTGAAACCAATTGCCCTAATGGAGCAATTCAATTTACAGGTAATCGTGTGCATATAAATGGCTGTGTTCATTGCCTAAGATGCCACGAAATAGATAGCGGTTGCTTATTATATCACTCATTACGTCATCCACAAGGAGGAGGAACCCCAATGAAAACGCTCAACACGATGTCGAACCACGCCCCGAAAACTGAGTGGCTGGCTGATTTCTTTGAAAGGAAGGATGAATTTTTCATCGAAAACTCCCTTAATAAGAAGAATCAGCTGGGTCCGTTTTGCCGTTTCTTGAGGGATGCCAATCTTATCGATAAAACGAATCATGTCACTTCTTTTGTACATTTGGCAAACTCCTTGGGGTGGGAGTCTGACACAGTACAGGGGCTGATGTTGCTGAACCTTGTGGCTGAAAATCAGCAAGTTGAGTGGTATACAGCAAATTTTGAACTCGGTAGATACTATCCTAAAAAGGATGTAATTGAGATGCTACTCGCTTCGGGTGTAGAACCGAGTAAATCTGGGAAATTTGACGCCCACGAGTCAATATGCTATGCCTTCAAGCGTCTGGTTGAAACGCCGCTTGGCAAAAGCCTGCGTTGGGGCTTTGTTACTGACGAGGGCAACATTGTCCGAACGAAATGTTCGGTAAGTGACCCGCGTGTGGTGTTGTACGGACTGTTCAAGTTCGCAGAGAAGTGCAACGACTACAAGGAGTACACGCTTGCCACGCTCTTGAACGACAGCATTGACCGTGACGGAATAAGCCCAACGCGTATCTTAGGGCTTGGCCGGGACGATATGATGCCGCTGTTATTGGGCTTATCGGCGAAATACCCTGAGTTTATCACGGCGTCGTTCACACATGACCTCGAAAAGATAACGCTTTCAAAGGACAAATCTTCGCAAGATGTACTCGACTTGTTTAAGGGGGGTAACGGAAATGCCTAACAACAAATACCGCGAATACTTTGATGTTGATGAGAAGTATTTCCCTTGTATTGATGATGCGGCAATCAATGCTGGCGCTCCTTGGGAAAATACCTATCCGCATAGCACGTTCATTGATATGCTCACAGAGATGGAGCGTGCCTTGGCTCGGCAAAACAGCGGCAGGACGCTGTGGATTGAAGGTGCTTACGGTACGGGTAAGTCGCAATGCGCTTACGCCCTGCGAAGAATTCTCGAAGTGCAAGAGGATGAACTCCGAGCCTATTGGGATAGGTATGAGCCGCTAAAACAGAAAACCGACCTTCGCGAAAAGCTGATTGGTCATAAGAAAAAAGGAATCGTGGTGGCTCATCGTTATGCTTCAGGAGGCATAATGTCGGCACGTGACCTTTTCTTTGCCATACAGGAAAGCGTTAAAGCCGCTCTTATAAGGCAGAACGTGAGCTATCTCGGCGAGAATACACTAAAAGAGAGCATTATTGTGTGGCTCGAAGATGCGGACCATAAACTGATGTTCAATAGCCTTCTGCAAAACCCTGATAAAGAATGGCGGGCCTTGTTCTCCCAATCAACAGCCGACGAGGTGCTTAATACACTTCGCAAAAACGGCGAAGTCAAATCCTTAGTGGACAACATTTTCCGTCTTGCCGACAAGGAAGGTATTACTGCACTGACCATCGATTCAGACAGGCTCATCTCTTGGCTGACGGATATCATTGACCGTAACAATGTCAAAGTCGTCTTTATCTGGGATGAGTTCTCTGATTACTTCAAAAACAACCGCGAGAGCCTTTCAGAGTTTCAAAAAGTCGCGGCTTTAGTTCAAAACAAATCGTTCTACTTCATAGTTGTGACACACGAGCCTCAACAAATTTATGTGGCAGACAATGACAGAGGTAATCAGTCCAAGGTTAGCGACCGCTTTATCTCCATACCGATTGCTTTGCCGGACAACATCGCCTTTAACCTCATAGGTCATGCTTTCAATGTGAAGCCTGCTGCCAAGCCGCAGTGGGACATCCTCGCCGATGACCTGAATGACCGCGTAAAAAACTCCCGCTCCAAGGTAATGACAGTTACCAAGATAGACAATCCGCAGGTGATGAAGGACATTATGCCGCTTCACCCGATGGCGGCATTGCTCCTGAAAAATATAGCCTCTGCGTTCAAGTCTAATCAGCGTAGTATGTTCGATTTCATCAAATCCTCTAACATAGATGACGTGAAGGCGTTCCAATGGTTTATTGAAAACACGGGTCCCTTTGACGAACACCCGCTTCTTACCGTGGATATGCTCTGGAACTTCTTCTATGAAAAAGGCAGGGACAACCTGACCTCTGATATTCGGCTGATACTGGACACGTTCCCGCAGCAGCAGAACCTGCGAGAGGATGAGAAGGCAGTCCTGAAAGCCATCCTCATTATGCAGGCAATTGACCAGCGACTTGGCGGCACAATTGACCTTCTTAAGGCTACCGAGCAGAACCTTAGCTACGTCTTTGAGGGTATTCCTGACTTGGAAGGAACGAAGTCTGCCAATATTGCCAAGGGTTTGAAAGATAAAGGCATTCTGGTTTCTAACCCGATAAGCGGCGGGCGTTATGTGTATGCCGCCGCTGTGCTTGCGGGCGACCAAGCGAAAATAGACAACTACAAGAAGGATGTAAGACAGAACAGTACCACCTCTAAACTCGTGACTGAGGGCGGGCTTTCT
Source organism: Bacillota bacterium (assembly GCA_023410475.1). GTDB lineage: Bacteria > Bacillota > Clostridia > Christensenellales > SZUA-584 > DTFZ01. The sequence continues at coordinate 79,301 of JAEYPS010000032.1, forward strand.
ACCGTATTGTCGCTTGCCCCCGCCCTGCGTTTGCGCTTTGAGTCTGAGCCGGGTACGGGCAAGATAATCCCCGTAACCGCAACCGCCGGCGAATTCACCCGTACAATCAATGTCCTCCGCGACAGAGCCACGGTCTGGAACTTCCAGGCTGTAATTGCATTTGCCAAAGATGATGCGGAAGCGGCAACATTCCGTAAAACGCTTAGAGCAGCGGTTACGGATAAACAGTACGAGAACATTGTTTTCATTGATGCACTCTCAACTCCGCTTGGACAGGAGGCGTTTGAGCAGTATGTAGACTTCTCCGCTATGGCGATGTACTACCAAGGCAATCAAAATACGTCATCGCGGGAAAGTGCAGATAAAGCCAAGCGTGTCTTAGACCAAGACTGGAAAAACCGTATCTACAACGGTCAGTTTGTCGTGTACACCTACACTAATCAAGAGGGTGAAAAACTCGGCAACGGGCAAGGTGTGGCAAGCGTTCTTCAGACCATAGTAATGAACAAATTCCCCTATGTGTTCGATTTCGCCAGTCTGACAGAGAGCCAGTTAAAAATCACTCCCGCGATGAAACAATCGGCAAAGTCCGGCATCTCGCAGACCACGAGCGGCGTCGTTGTCGGAATTGAGAAACACGTCCTACCGACCGTTTGGAAGATTGACAGGTATTGGGGAAATCCGACAACCGCCTCTTTACCCATCTCAAAAATCAAAGTTGAGGTGGATAAACAAATTGAGGTGGCGTTTGCCCGTGACGGGCAGATTTCGATTGGCGAGATTTACGACTTTCTTGAGGAGACCTATGGCTTCGCGCCGTGCAACCTTTCGTCGTTCATCGCGGGCTTTCTTTTGAAAGAGTACGGCAGCGAGCCATTCCGTTACAGCGATTCTTCCGGTGGTCACGAGCAGATGACGCAGGATAAACTTGCGGAAATGCTCGGCAATTACATCGGCAAGTCTCCAAAGCCGACCTACATCGTAAAGATGACCGCCGACGAGATGGCGTTCTACGAACTGACCGAAAAAGCGTGGAGTATCCCTGCCAATTCGTGTTCGTCCGCAGACCAAGCTGCAAGAGCAGTATCCAAACAAATGCGAGATGAACTTAAACTACCAGTTTGGTGTCTTGAAGAGGTGGACACAGTCGGCATTTTTGACGTGGTTCAGAGGTACATTGAACTGGTTCAAAAAGAAGGTAATGAGGCTCACAAGAAAGCGGTTGAAATCGGCAAGATTGCGTCTGCCAAGCCCTCGCTTGCCGACAGTCTGTTTGCCCTGCTCACAAGCGAGAATTGCCAAAAGGGTATGCGCGAGTACCTCCGTTCCTTCGAAAGCGGCAAGGTTATGGAACTCGCAGCAGCCATCGGTGCGGAGAATAACGTCCTTGCCGACATCCGCCGCTTATTCGGCGTGAAGCATTCCTGCCTATGGGATATGCAGACCGGAGAGGATGAAATCCGCAAACTTTTAACGGAATACAGCGTAGTCAAGGAAAGCAATACTATCTTGAACACGGTCGCGCATTCCCTAAACGAGGCATATAAAGAATGGCGCGAGCGTCTGAAGTTTATCGGCGTTTCGTGTGAGGCTTTGCAGGTAAAGTATCCCGCATTGGCGAAAATCTTCGATACGCTCCTGAAAATCTACAAACAGGAGGATATCCTGCCCGAACAGTTGAAAGCATTTCATACTGAGTTAGTCGCACACGGTGCGGAAATTAGGGAGCTGCTGAATAACGATAGGCGTGTGTTTGCCGAGGTCTATGAGGCATACCTTGAAGACCTCAGTGCCGACGACATCGCTGTTGTGAAGACTAATATCGGAACAGGACTCTTGGAGTTGCCGAAAACCGATTGCAACCTCAAGGTAAAAGAAGCCGCCGAGGAGTTCCGCAAGAACCAGTTGAAGTCGCAACTCTTCCGCTTGTGGAAAGACAGTACGGGAACAAAAAACCCGCGCGAATGGTCGAGTCGTTACAGGACGCCCATTCTGAGCTTGGTTTCCGCAATAGAGTTTGAGCGGGCAAAGAAGACGTTTGATACACTCAACCGCAACTGGGGTACGGATTCCGAGATTAAATCCGCACTCGCATTTCTTGAATCCACTACGCTGTTCGACGGTCTTTCGGATGATGGAAAGCGGAATGTGGCATTCAAGCGGGACATCATCGGCGTGTATAGCACATTGCTTCCAGACCTCGATAAGGTCAGGGACGCGCTTGATCATCTTTCGGTCGATGTTTATGACTGGCGCGACAATCCGGGCGTGAAAGCTAAGGTTGAGCAACTTGCCGACGCCGAGTATAACGCAGGCGGCAGCGACAAGGTTCTCCTGAAAATCGACGAGATGGACGATGCCCAGTTGAAGCAGTACCTTAAGCGGCTGGTCAAGAACAGCATTACGGTCGGAATTGAAATACTGGGGAATGGAGGCTGAGAAATGCAAATTGACTCGGTAGAGAAATACCTGACTTCCACAGTTAAAACGCCGTATTTCCTGTTTATTAGCGACGGGCAGTATCTAACAGCAATAGACGAATTGAAGGTTTGCGGGCTTGATTTTGTCACGATGAGTAGTTTCTGCAGCGGAGATGATAAGATACCCGATATCGACGGACTTCTCAGCTACATCGAGGCTGCTGACGTAAACGCAAACGGAAAGAAGTTTGTTGTGACTGGGCTTGGCGAGTTCCTTGCGCTTCGTGGAACTGATGAGGCTACGCGCACACTGTCGAGGCTGAAAGACTTTAATGTCGGCGGTGCAAAAGTTGTTCTACTCCTCCGTGGGCTTGCCTCACTGATTGTCGGATTACAAACCGACCCGCGCTTTGATGGTCGCAGGCATTGTGTCATAGACAAAGCGGAATGCGATTTGTCATTTACGCTTACCGCCCCGTCAGTCGGATTGTCGGCTTTATCTGGTTTCAATGATATGCTTGCGGAACTTGAAAACGGACGGAACGGGAGTGTTGTCGTAAATACGGCTGTCAATCTCGACAAGGCGATATTCACCGTGCATCAAATCAGCAATGCTTACGAGGGTATCAAGTTCTCCACGAAGGGCTTTGCCTTGGCCCGTTCCTGCGGAAGCGACGCTCGGTGGGCGGAACTGTTGACCGAACTTAACCAGAGCAACGGCTTGCTTGATGCGGTCTTTGAAAAGCACGGTCTTGGCAGTAATTTTGAATCCGATTTCTACGCCCATATCGCGGGAAGCGACTACCGGAACTGGCTATATTTCATCTGCCTTAAGAGTAAAGCCGACACACTGCAAAACAGCTACCTCCGGTTCGTGTTGGATAAGACAAGCCGTTTTGAGGACTTTGTCGGCAATATCCTGAACTCAATAATCGAAATCCCGCACACAGATAGGCGATTTGCTACGTTCTATCTGGAGCGCAAGGTGCTGGTCGAGAAGTTCCCAGAATCGGATATCGCAGACTACGTGGTGAACAGTCGGCAGGTGGTATCTGAGAGCATTTACAAGCTGACGGACGGCACAATGGCGGAGCGTGAAGAGATTGTTGCTTGGCTCTCGGAAAATGGACTGATTCCCCAACTTGATGGCATCTACCCGGCACTGGCAGCCTACCTGAAGAAGTATGTTTTCAAATGCTCTGAACTTGCGGATTTGCTAACCGATTATTTCGAGTCGTATAAACGGCAAAAGCTATCCAACCAGCTTGAGCCAGAGTTTTTAGAAAAAGTTGATGAGCTCGCCCTTTCACGGAAGTTCAACCATCTGCCGACGCGGGACGAGATTGTGGACAGCGTGGAAAAGGATGAGACTTTCCTGTACTGGCTTGATGCGCTCGGCGTTGAGTATTTGGGCCTTATTGAAGCCTTGGTGCAAAAGCGTGGACTTTCAGTTCATGTCAGCATAGCCCGTGCTGAACTGCCGACCATAACGTCTATTAACAAAGGATTCTTTGTTTCGTGGCAAGGGCGCAAAGAAAAGAATGTCGAACTGGATGACACCAAGCACAACGACGCGGGAGGCTATAACTTCACGGATAACGAACTGCCCATCCACCTTGCCAAGGAATTGGACATCATCGTAGCGATGATAGATAAGGCGGCCACTGAACTTGCACTCAGGCATTGCAAACGCTTCCTAATTGTCAGCGACCACGGCGCATCGCGGCTTGCGGTCCTTCGCCGTAAAGAGGAAAAGTACGATACCGACACCTCCGGCGAGCATTCGGGACGCTGCTGTAAGTCGTTCCAACCCTACGACCTTCCGTTTGCTGCAGAGGAGAACAGATATCTCGTGCTTGCCGATTACGGTCGTTTCAAGGGAAGCCGTGCGGCGAATGTAGAGGTTCACGGTGGGGCATCGTTGGAAGAGGTCGTCGTCCCCATTATCGAATTGTCACTGAAAGACGGAAGCGTTACTGTTAAGTTGGTCGATGAAACCGTAACCGTAGACTTCCGTACCGGCACGGAGATTAAGCTATTCTTCAACTCTCCCGTGCAAAACGTTTCCGTTGTCATGAACGGAAAGCCCTACTTGGCCGTACAGACAGACAACAACCATTACTCCGTGAAGCTGCCTGATACAAAACGGGCAGGCGACTACCCGGCAGACGTTTACGCAGGCGATAACCTGGTTGGCAAGATAATGATTAAAGCCCAAGGCAAGAGCGGCAAAGTCAATGACGCTTTTGATGACTTGTTTTAGGAGGTGCGTTTTATGATTAAAAAACTCAGAAATTGCTTTGACGAAATGGTCGTGTATAAAGACCTCAAGAAGAGCAACTTCTTTTCCGCTCTGAGCCTGCCTTCCTTTATGCGCGATTGGCTCTTAAAGAAATTTGAGGACGAGAACGGTCAGTTCGACTCCGACGAGTTGGTTCGCTTTGTGCGGACATATCTACCGCGCAAAGATGACTGGACCGCAATAAAAAATCAAGTGGTAGTAGAACACGAACGGGTCAAATTCCTTGCCAAGGTGTCTGTCGACATCGACATCAAGACAGGTGAGGTGTCGTTTGCCCTGCCCGATTTCGGACTGTCGAGCAAAGACACCATCATTGAGGATTCAGTATGGCAAACCTGCAAGGACGACTTGGTGCGTGGGCGTGAGACTTGGGGGATGGTAGAAATCGGCTACCGCCCGCCCGATGACTACGATATGGAGTTTTCCAAGAACAAGGCGAAAGGCGCAAACCGTGGAAAAATCAAGCTAACGGCATTTAAGACCTTCTGTCCATACACGATTGACATCGACTATTTCAAAGAGGCAAGGCGCGAATTTACTACGGCTGAGTGGCTTGATGTCTTGCTTGGTGCTGTGGACTATAACGCAAGCGGCTACCTTGGTGATGAGGAAAAGAAGCTCACGATGCTTACCCGCTTGCTGCCATTTGTTGAAAAGAGGCTGAATCTCATCGAACTTGCCCCTAAAGGAACTGGCAAGTCATATCTGTTCGGTCGCGTCAGCCGCTTCGGGTGGCTTTCAAGCGGTGGCGTTATGAGCCGTGCAAAGATGTTTTATGACCAAAATAAGCGTGTAGAGGGTTTGGTGTCCGGCAATGACTTCATTACGCTTGACGAAGTCCAGACCATATCATTCACAGATGTAGACGAAATGCGCGCTGCTTTGAAAGGGTATCTCGAATCGGGAATCTTTACCGTTGGTAACTATGAAGGAACCGCCGAAGCGGGAGTTATCCTCTGCGGAAACATCAAAAAAGAGACGATGGATGAGGACGGGTTCGGCAATATGTTTGAGGAGCTTCCGTCCGTTTTCCACGAGTCTGCTTTGATTGAGCGTTTTCACGGCTTCATCAAGGGTTGGAATATTCCCCGAATGAACGACGACCTCAAGATTGCAGGTTGGGCATTGAATTCTGAATACTTTTGTTCGATTATGCACGAGCTTCGTGACGATATGAGTTATCGTGCCATTGTGGATGAACTCATTGAAGTTCCCGAAGCAGCAGATACCCGCGATACCGAAGCGGTTAAGCGAATTGCTACGGCTTACCTAAAATTGCTGTTCCCGCAGGTTCGCAGCTCAGACGATATCACCGCCCGCGAGTTCAAGCGTTACTGCCTTGATAGGGCGCGAAAGATGAGAGATACGATTAAGTACCAGTTAGGTATGCTTGATGTGGAGTATCGCGGGAAAGATATCCCTGCATTGAGCGTGAGACCTGACCCTGAAGAAGTGGAGTAATTGCGTGGAAAAGAAAAGCTGTTATGTCTGCGGAAAAGGGGTAAGTAAGAACGAAATTGGGCTAACCAAGAAACTGCTTGATAAAGACTCCAAGCGTTTTTACTGTCTTGATTGCCTTGCCGAGTATCTTGAGGTCGATACTGAGTTCCTGCTCGCCAAGGTCGAGGAGTTCAAGGAACAGGGATGCAAACTATTCTGATAAGGTGAGACCATGATTTACGCAGACAACGCCGCAACAACGAAAATATCCGACAGTGTACTTGAAAAGATGCTTCCATTTCTGCGTGAACAATATGGCAACGCATCCAGCCAGTATTCGCTTGGGGCAAAAGCAAAACGTGCCGTGGAGCAAGCTCGGAAACAAGTTGCTTTTGCCATTGGTGCAGAGCCGTCAGAAATTATCTTTACCTCCGGCGGTTCGGAAGCGAACAGTTGGGTGCTTCGCAATTTTGCGAATGCCTATAGCAACGAGCCAATACAAATAATAACTACTGCCATTGAACATCACTCCGTTCTGAATGCGTGCCGCGTTCTCAAACATAATGGCATCGAGGTTAATTTTCTGCCTGTTGATAAGGCGGGGAGAGTTTCTGTCAGCGAAGTTAAGGCGGCAATCAAACCCCACACTAAACTGGTATCGATCATGCTTGCAAACAACGAAATCGGAACGATTCAGCCGATTGCCGAGATAGGTCGATTGCTGAGCGGTAGAGGTATTCTGTTTCATACAGATGCTGTACAAGCCGTCGGGCATATCCCTGTCGATGTCAATGACCTACGTGTTGACTTCTTAACTGCCTCAGCCCATAAGTTCAACGGGGCAAAGGGCACGGGGATTCTATATAAGCGTACAGGAATAGAGTTGTCGCCTTTGGTATTCGGCGGTGAACAGGAACAAGGGCTTCGTGCTGGAACGGAGAATGTTGCCGGAATAGTCTCAGCAGGTTATGCTATTGAGGAAAGCGTCATCGATATGGGTGTCATCTCAAAGCGGTTAAAGGTAATGGTCGATGCTACAGTAAAAGGTATCAAAGAGAAGATCCCATCAGTGCGAGTAAATGGGAATATTGAGAAGCGTCTTCCCGGAACGGTCAACCTAAGCTTTGATGGAGTTTCTGGTGAATCGCTTATGCATCTGCTTGACCTGAAAGGAATCTGTGTATCCACAAGTTCCGCTTGCACAGCTGGCAAAGATGCGCCATCGCACGTACTTTTTGCATTAGGCTTAAATGAACAGCAGGCGAAATCTGCCATCCGTATCTCCTATGGCAAAGATAATACCATGGATGAAGCCAACAAAATTGTTATTGCCATCTGTGACACTTACGAAAAGATAATTATGACTAAGAAGTGACATTAAAATGAGGGCAGGGAGTATGTTTTATTATTGTTCAAACCGAGTATTTTCAAAGGGTGTGCAGAGTTAATCTATTATAAAATCCCAAAAATCTGAAAGTTTAAAAATAAAACCGTTTATGAGATGAGGAAGTCAATGAACGGTTTTTTATATGCAAATAAAATGAAAGGAGCCGAGTATGAAGGAGCCAAGAACAAAACCCGAGGCCTCATCGCCCAAAGTATTGTACCGAAGCATTCGGACTACGAAGGGGAAAATAAGCCTTAGTACATCTTTGGACAATTTCAATAAAACGAACCACGCAGTAAAAACGTTGAACCAGCCGGAGGACAAGCAGCAACACGTTAGCCCCGAACAATACGCCACGGAAAAAGCCACCGAAGCGGGTGGACGCGTTACTCGTCAGGTTAGCAATAAAACTACGGGGTTTGCTAAAAAAGCTGCCAAAAAGGGATATGAAAAAATACGGCAGCAATATGATATAAAACAGCGTGACAAGACAGAAAAAGCATCTGCGGACGATGTGAAAAATCAGAGATCAAGATCACAAACGCAGCATGAAGTCAGAAATTCCGCAAAGACGAAACAGGCCGCATCTCGCTCAACGAAAATACGGGAGACGCATAGTGGCAAGAAGACCCTGAAAAATACCATTTATACAGGCAAGAAAGCGAGCCGCTCAGCAAGAACCGCCGAGAAAAGTGTTAAAAATACCAAAAGAGCGGTGAAGGCAACAAGCAAAGGTGTGAAAACCGCAGCAAAAACAGCGAAGCGGACGGCGCAGGCAGCAAGAAGAGCTGCCATAATCGCGAAGAAAGCGGCTGTCGCAGCTGCAAAAGTGGCGAAGCTCACTGTAAAAGCCATTATAATGGCGGTTAAGGCAGCCATTGCTGTCATTAAAGGACTTATCGCTATTATTGCGGCGGGCGGTTGGGTTGTGGTGCTGATCATCATTATCGTTGCTGTTATTGTCGCTATCGTATCGTCTCCCCTTGCTATATTCTCAAACGACACGGACGGTACGACGCCGACCATATCAGAGGTCGTTCAGCAGATTAACGGCGAGTATAATAGCAAAATTACGGGTATTATTTCGGATGCCGGTGATGTGGACGAGGTGATCGTCGAAGGCGAATCAGCCAGCAGTGACTATACAGTCGGAAACTGGATAGATGTTATTGGCGTTTTCAGCGTGAAATCCACCGTTACCACCGGCGATGAAGAATTCATTCCCTTGGTGTACATGGAAGAAACACAGATTAACGGCTTGAAGGATGTCTTTTGGAACATGAACATCATATCACATAAGATCGTCACCGAAACAGTTGAGCCTGACTCTGCGTCCAGCGCATCCACGTCACCATCGGCCAGCCCAACGCCTGAACCGACGCCTCAAATCATCAAAAAGCTGGTTATATCAATTGATTGTAAAACATATGAGCAGGGCGCTTTAGTTTACGGATTTTCAAATGAAAAAATGGAAGTGCTTGAAGAATTGATGCAGCCGTCTTACCTGTCCATGTTCATGGAAATCTGCGGGATGGATACATACATTGGCCTCACACCACAGCAGATTGAAGGTCTTTTAGGCGATCTGCCTAAAGGTGAACTGGGCAGCGTTATTGTTCAATACGCCGTATCGCGTTTGGGCGATCCCTACTCAAAAGCGAAGCGCGGACAGGGCAATTATGTGGACTGCTCATACTTCGCCAGATGGTGTTACCAACAGGCGGGCGTATCGGACTTTACAGAACCCACGGCGGCATCTCAGGCGAAATACTGCATGGACAATGGCCTATGCATATCGTATTCAAACTTGCTGCCAGGCGATCTGATATTCTGGTCGTTTAAGAAGAATGGGCGCTTTATGAACATTTCTCATGTTGGAATCTATGCCGGAGACGGATATGTGATCGATGCATCAAGTTCGCGTGGCATGGTTGTGTACCGGCCTGTGTTTGGAGAAAGCAGTATCGTAGTATGTGGTCGGCCACATGTTAAATGAGGGATGGAAAAGTTTAATATATGAAAATTGCAAAACTGGCTTCACAGTATGATATATATACCAAATAACGGACAGTTGATTTGGTTAAATATATCTGGAGGATAATACGTTGATCCAAAGAATATATGGCGAAGTAGAAAAACTGATAAAGAAATACAGAACGCGTAATCCATATGAGCTAGCCGATTCTTTGGGCATCGTTGTCATGAGGCGCGATTTGGCAAGGCTCAAGGGCTTTTACACGGTGGAGAACAAAACGAGATATATCGTGATAAACGAGCGGCTTGATGAGGATTTTCAGCGCCTTATTTGCAGTCATGAATTAGGCCACGATTGTCTGCACCGCCACTTTGCGCAATACGACTCTCTGCGTGATTACGCATTATTTGATTTGGGTGGAAAAGTTGAGCGCGAAGCGAATCTGTTTGCCGCCAATCTTATGATCCCCGACGAGGAAATCCTTATCAACGCAAGATGGGAAGGTCACACATGTGATCAGATTGCTCGTATGCTGCGAGTGCCGGAAGCGATCATCCGATTCAAGGCATATAGTGTCAGTAAAAGGGGATATGACGTACATATCCCCGAATTGGCATCGTCAGATTTTTTAAAGATGATTAATCGTTCTGGCCATACTTTTTAGCCCGTTCCTTGGAATGAAAATATATTTCCTGCATAACTTCAAAGAAAGCGTCTTTTGAGGTATCATCCAGATTGCCTCCCGCCATTAAACCTTTGATTTTCTGTATCGCCTGTTTTGCTTCGCTTGCGCCCTTATATCCGTACTTGTCTTTGGCATCCATAATGAATTGCTCTTCTTTTGTAGGCGTCACCGTCCGAGTGTCATCCTTGAGAAAATCAACTGTCACATCAAATAAATCAGCTATTTTTTCCAATACATCGTCATCGGGATACCGGTCATCACTTTCGTAATAGGCGACAGATCGGACTTTTACCCCAATACGTTCACCAAATTCCTCTTGCGTGAGTCCGCTCCGTTTGCGCAGAACCCTGACCTTCTCGCTAAAATTCATCACACATCTCCCACTCTAAAAACAACGAACACATGTTCTATTTTCTCTTGACACATCGATGTACATGGCATATAATTTACCATACACGGTGCATGTTTAAATACAAAACATGCACATGTAATATATCATCTAACAGCTAAAAAGTCAATTAGTAGGGCTTGAAGATGGAGGTGGAAAATGGGCTCAAACGCATTGGAAGCATTGGTACGTGAACTTGATATCAGTCAGAATACGGTGGCTTATCATAACGCAAAGCTGCTGCTAAAAATCTACTCATGTGCTGTATGGAACACAAGAGACACGGTTGACGAACTTGTATGCGCATATAGCGAGGCATATGAGAGCGGGGATATCGCGGCACTGGAGTGTCTTGTCAGCATGTATGAAAACAATAGCGTCAAGCAGCTTGAGGGCAAGCTGCGTTGCGTGGCGCAAAACAAGATCATCATTGACATAATTGAAAAAAACTTGCTTCATGTCAGGGAATATCCCTTTCATGGCGAACTGTATTATACTATCCTGAATAAAAACTACTTTCTCAAATATCCCTACACTGAATCAGAAATGATAGAATCCCTGAATCTATCCCGAAGCACTTATTACAGGCGCAGAAAAGACGCAATCACAACGTTTGGCGTATCAATGTGGGGATATATTCTGCCCAATGTGTTGAGGGAAATAAAGTCAACTGATGAGACTTTCTTGAGACAAAGTTGAGACAAAGTTGGTACTGACATGAGATGTCAACACCCTGTATAATGGTATTGTAGGCAGATACTACACAAAAGAATAGGAGATGTGGACAACCAGCCTCGTAGTCAATTTTGACTACGGGGTTATTTTTATGTCCTCAAAAAGCTGTGCGTCCGCGCATGGCTTTTTTTATTTCCCCAAGGAGCCAATATGCCATGCAATAGCAGATCGCCGCCCTTCTTTCAGATTCGCCAGAGGTGTTTGACCACCTCAAACGTTTATACGCGCAGAAATCTGAAAGGAGCCAACAAATGATACAGGGTTACAGAAAAGCCTATTTAACGGACGGCACACAGGTCAAAATCACTGAGGACCTATTTCAGCAGCTTAAAATGTGGGAACAGGAAGGTTATGAGATACCCTTCGCTTATGCCGACATGCTGAAAAACGAAGATAACGACATGATCAACGCAAACAGGCGGTATTATCGGCATAACATACCGCTGGACGCGCAGGACGCCGATTCATCCATGCTGCGGGATACCCGTTATAGTTTGGATGATCACATCCAGCGGCGGGAGCTCGGCAAGCAGGTGATGAAAGTGCTCGGACTCTGCAGTGAAACGCAGCGACGCAGGTTCATCAAGCATTACTATCTTGGATTCAGCTATTCCCAGATCGCTTATCAGGAAAAGTGTACCAAGCGGGCTATTGAGTTCTCAATCCGTGCAGCAGAGAAAATTTTAATAAACTGTGAACAAACCGAATAGGCACTCCACGAAAGCCTTCTCCCGCGGCTTTATAGTGAAGGGGTTTTTCAGAAGAAAAATCCTATCCCCGTTTCGGCGGGGCTTCGGCCAGTCGAATGGCGCGGGGCTTATCTCCGCGCCACGGGAGGTCTTTGACAACTGAATAGTCAGCATCCGGAGTACGTTACTTTGTGTCCCAGGATGGGAAAGCGACGCAAGCGGTTCGCCATGACGTGCCTGTCACAGGCATGAGCGGTCAAAACCGGCTTGAAAATATCGACGGTAGTAGATATTTCGCCAAGACACACAAAGGGAAATTGAACGATACTCGTGCCTGAAAAGGGTATCCCGCCTGGCGGCGGGAGATTTCACTGCGGTTTGGAATATCAGAACCGCACGGAAATCTGTGAGGCGCACTGCCAGCGCCGCTCCGGAAGCGACAAATAACCCAGTCTCAGCCTTTGCATATCATAGTCGCGGCTGGGATATGCAAACGCTGAATAAAGGAGCGAACGAATGCCAAATTCACACACAAGTAAAGCTGTGGACATATTGAAAACCAAAGAACTGATCGGCGACAGCGCCAAAGGAATAGCTCTCATAAAGGACTGCGTGCTGGTGGAAAACGATACAGGTAAGACGTTCTCATACACGCTATATAACTACAACAGCGGTGAAAAGCGCTATATAGGACACCGAAAAACGCAGGTCACGCCGTTTGCATTGGAAACGCTGCTGCCAAAGCTGCTGGAACAGGGAATTATCGGAACGACGATTCCCAAAGGCGAGGAACTGATTCGCTACATCTTCTGCAGCATCTTTCCGCGTTACGGATACACCGTGCGGGATGAACAGATAGATTTGTCTGTTAAAATGTTTTGCGCCATGCGCAGCCGGGACATCCTCATGTCGGATGTGGCCGTGGGCTTTGGAAAAACCCACGCGTATCTTGTTGCCGGAATTGTCTATCATATAGAATCGCCCACCGGCCTTCATATGCCCATCATCGTGTCCACATCCAGCAAAGAGCTTCAACGCGCAATCATGGACGACTATCTGCCGGATATATCAAGGATACTGTTGGAATACGGCATCATCGACAGGGAGATCAAGGCTGTTTTGCGCAAGGGTAAGGACAACTATATATGCGACGAGCGGCTGACCACCTACCTGTCTCGATTGAAAAAGGAAAAGAAGCTTCCCGGTCAATATGACGCGCTACGGCGCATCCAGACTTCGAGGGAGATTGATCTGGATAAAGTGGTGGGCATCAGCCGGTATGACCGCGACCGCATTTGCGTCAATGAGAATGTATGCAAGACGTGCAGTCGTTCCTTATGTCCGTTCCGTGCTTTCCTTCACAAGGCTTTAACGGATAACTATGTGTTTCAGGTCTGCAACCATAATTACTATACAATGGACGCCAAGCTAAAAACACAGAATCGGAAGCCGCTGCTGCCGGAATATAAGGTGGTGATCATTGACGAGGCGCACAAGCTTGATCAGGCCGCGGTGCAAACGTACAGCACGGTGATCGATTTTGAGCAGATCATATCGTTGGTGAAAAGCCGAACGCCTAAGAAAACCAACTTAAATGTGAGCAAACCATTCACCCAGCTGCGCAGGGATATCGAGGGCTTATCCGCTTCTATCCATAATGCGATATGCGACCCCATTAAATTCAGAGAGGATACGTCAAAATATTTAGTTCGCATGACCCGTTCAACGAAAGAGAAGCTTCTGGAGCTGAGCGGAAAGCTCATACAAGCCAGTCGGTTGTTCGGTGCGTCCTCCCGTCAGTTTTCGTATATGGCAAAGAACATTATGAAATTCCTTGATACGGAGCAGATCGCGTATATTGAGCGCGAGTGCAAAAAATACGTGCTGGTGGGTGTTCCTACCGACGTTCACACGCTGATAAAAGAGGATTTGTTCAGCGGCAACACGGGTGTGATCATGACATCAGGCACAATGGCGGCCAACAATGATTTCGGATACGTCAGGCGCTTGCTGGGGCTTAATCATTCAGACCGGAAGCTGTCATATGTCGTCAAGCCGTCGCCGTTCGATTACATGGAGAATTCGCTCATATATACGTCCGCCGGAACCGTCTTTCCCAATTACGAAAACGAGCTGTATATCAAGACCCTGGCCGACGAGATTGACAGGTTGATTCGCGTCAGTCACGGTCATGCGTTGGTGTTATTCACCGCATATTCAGCCTTGAGAGCGGTATATGAACGGTTGCGCAAAAAAGATTACCCGTTCCCACTTTTCAAGGCAAGCAAGGGCAACGGACAGGCGATTAATGATTTCAGAAAAAACGACAACGCCGTGATGTTTGGCTGCGGTCCCTTGTGGGAGGGGGTGAACTTTGAGGGCGACAGGCTGTCGCAATTGATCATGACCAAGCTGCCGTTTCTCATCCCCGACCCGATCACCGAGTACAAGCGTGCGGAGCTGGGCAGCGACGATGAATACCGTCAGCAGATCCTCATACCACAGATGCTGCTGAAATTGAAGCAGGGACATGGCCGTGCGATACGCACAGAATCGGATACGGCAGTGATCTCAATTCTCGATTGCCGTGTGAACACGCATTATATGACACCCGTAAAAAACGCGCTGCCGGAATGCCGGTATACATCGGACATTGGGGATGTGGCGTCGTTTTTCAGGGAGAAAAAAACGGATGAATTTTTTGGGAGGTTTGTTAATGGCAACGTTAGGATTAATTGATATTCGCAATGTCAGCATTGATAGCGGACTTCCCATCAGGGACAGGGTGAAAAGTATGGTGCGGCAGATAAAAGACCCGTATCATTTCAGGCACAAGGACGTGACAGTTCATATCAATTTTATCGGTCAGGACAGCCTTGAAGACCGTATCATTGAGCTGTACAAAAATACATAACCTCAAATTTTGTGGACTGATTCCTGTGTGCTACGGTGGATACAGACCACATCACACAGGAAGGAGATCATCATGGCAAGGAAACCATTTTATGTGCAGCCAGAACCCCAAACGCCGGAAAGTCCTGAAAGACGCTGGAGCGTGGCGCTTTATGTCCGCCTGTCGCGTGATGACGGCGATAAACGGGAAAGCGACAGCGTGATCAATCAGAAAAAGCTGCTGAACTATTATATCGAGCAGCACGAGGAGTTTTTGTCGGCCACCACATTTGTCGATGAGAATTACACAGGAACGAATTTCAACCGTCCCGATTTTCAGAGAATGATTAAGGAAATCAAAGCGGGACGAATCAACTGCATCATTGTGAAGGATTTATCCCGCTTCGGCAGATCGTATCTAGAAGCCGGGAACTACCTTGAAAATGTGTTTCCGAAGTATAACTGCCGGTTTATATCCGTGATCGACGGCATTGACACATATTCAAATCCGGAATCCGTCAACGATATCATGGTCTGGATCAAGAACATGATGCATGAATACAATTCACAGAGGATTTCGGTCAATGTCCGAGCCACCAAACACGCGCAGCAAAAGGCGGGTAAATACATCGCTCCGCTTGCACCGTATGGGTATCAGAAAGACATGAATCACGGCCACAGACTCATTGTGGATGAACAGATAAGACCGATTATTGAAAATATATATCGCTGGTATTTGCAGGGCATGGGCGATATCCGCATCGCCAAAAAGCTCAATGAGTTGGGTATCGCGTCACGCTCAGCTTACAGGGAAACGGGAAGTCTGTACACCAATGGCGGGATGCAGACAGGTTCTTCATGGAAGGCAAACGCAGTGACAGAGATATTGACGAGCAAGCTGTATATAGGCGCGGTGGTGCAGCACAAAAAGACGACGCGCAATTACAAGGACAGGAAGGCCATCCATCTGAATGAGAAAGATCAGATCATTGTTTTTGATCAGCATGAGCCTATCATATCAAAAGAGATGTTCGAGATGGCACAGGAACAACGGAAAAGATACTGTACCAAAACTTCGCCCAGTGAAAACAAACTCTACGTGCTTTCCGGTCTGCTGCGATGTAAGGATTGCGGCCATGCCATGATACGGAACCCGAAGTTTGCTAAAGGCAAATGGTATGTTTATTACAAATGCAGGGCATATAACCAGCGCGGGGTGACTGTTTGCGCATACAATCATTCCATGCGTGAGGAAGATATTATGGAAGCGACGGTGGCCGCGTTGAATATGCAGATTGCGACGTTGATCGATCTCAAGCGTTTGCTGGAAAAGATCAGCGCGGAGAAAAGGAATGAAAAAGCTGAGATCGATTTTGAAAAGTTGATTGCGGATAAAAAACGGGAGATCATCAGGATCAACAACAAAAAGGTTGATAGCTATAATGACTGGAAGGATGGCGTCATAGATAAGGGTGATTACCTGATGTTTAAGGATAAATATGATTCGGGTTTAAAAAAGCTGAGTGATGAAATATCCGCGTTGGAAGACGAGATGGGGCTGCAAAACACGATCCTGAACAACGAACTTAATTGGCTCAACAGCATTGTGCAGTACGGCAGGGTAAAAGACTTGACACGTGAGATTGCCGTGTCACTGATCGACACGATTTATGTGGATAAGGATAAGCAGTTGACCATTGATTTTAAATTTAAGAACGAGTACGAAACGCTGATGCGTGTGATGTCCGGTATGGGTTATCCGGGTGCAGCGAGAATGGAGGCCGGACATGTTTAACGCCAGTGCAGTGATGAACACGGACATCATTGAGAATGTGAACTGGAATACCGCCATTTATGTGCGCATCTCCGAAGAAGAAAAAAACAAGACGATCACGGACAGTATTGAAAACCAGAAGGAAATTCTTCAGAATTATGCCGACGTACATCGCTTGAATGTATATAAGGTGTATGAGGATGATGGTGTTCGTGGGGGCAGCTTTAACCGTCCGGCGTTCAACAGTTTGATTCGGGATATTGAGGCCGGATATATCAACTGTGTGCTTGTGAAGGACTTATCCCGCTTTGGCAGAGAACACATAGACGCCGACCACTATTTGGAGCGATATTTTCCGCAAAGAGGTGTCAGGTTCATATCGGTGATACAGGGGCTTGACAGCGTGGCTGACCCGCACAGGATGAACAGTATCGAGGTGCCGATGCTCAACATTTTCAACGAACAGTATCTTCGGCAGGTATCCAACTCCACAAAGGCGAGTTTAATGATTAAGCGCAAGGAAGGTAAATTCGTTGGCAGCATTGTTCCGTATGGGTACAAACGTGACCCAAAGGACAAGCACCATCTTGTGATTGATGAAGAAGCCTGTACTGTTGTGCGGGACATATTCAAGTGGTTTTTGGAGTATACCAGTCTGAACGAAATCGCAGAACGTCTGAACAAAATAGGCATTCTCTCGCCAAACGCCTACAGACGCAACAAAAGCGCAAAGCCGCTCAAAACCACATGCTGGACGCACATGGGCATAAAGGGTATATTGACGCAGCCGATATATACAGGTGACATGGTTCAAGGCAAGACATATTCGTATAACTGCAAGGTGAACAAGCGCCAGCCATTGCCAGAAGAAAAGTGGGATATTACGCCGGATACGCATGAGGCGATTATTGAGAAAATCGCATTTCGGCAGGCGCAGAGCCTACTGGAGAGAAAATCCAAGCCTAAGAGAACGGAAAATAAAACGATTTCATCTGTCTTTGCGGGATTTCTAATCTGTAAGGATTGTGGAAAAAAGATGGTCAGGAACACGGCGTATTACACCAACGAGCTGGGAGAACGGGTTGCCTATAACCGATACGTATGTTCAACTGCAAAAAAGTATGGCACGAAGGTCTGTGGTACGCATTTGATTCGTGAAGACGTTTTGAAGGAAATTCTGCTTGATGTGATTGACACGTTGGTGAGTAGCGCGATGAATGTGGCTGATACCATATCGAAAGCGGAGCGAGGCAAGCTGAAAAAACAGATTGGTGTGTTGGAAAACCAGCTCTATGTGAACACGCAGTCGATAAAAAAGCTGAGCGAACGAATATCGGGGTTATATGGTGATTATAAGGATGAAATCATTTCCCTGACTGAATACAAGGACATGAAGGCACGGTTCACGGACGACAAAGCCCGCATTGAAACACAACAGGGTAGCATACGGGAGCAGATATGTTCGTTTGAAACGGCAGGTGATATGCCATGTGAGGCTGTGCGGCATTACATGAGATTTAAGGATATTACTGATATTAACCGAAAAGTGCTATCTCAATTGGTGAATGAAATCTATGTGGATGGCGATAAAAATATATTGGTCAATTTCAAGTTCAGGGATGAGATAAAAAATTATTGCGGCATTTTGGATTAGAAGATTTACTCAATCATATGACTCGACCGGCAGAGATGCCGGTTTTTTTATCAAAATTTAGAATTCGGAGGATACAAAATGAATTCGCGCCATAACCCTACGAAAAAAGCAAACAAGATAAATAGGGTAATTACTATCGGGCTGATTGCTGTTGTGATTATCACAGCAGCTTTTTTATTGCTTCGAGAGTGCGGTAATCAAGCATCGGTTGATATGCCAAAGGAAACGCCCATTTATCTTGAAGACGATGGAGGAGCCATTGATGGCGAAGCGAAGGCAAAAGATCGGGAGGAAATCATGAACGAACTTGAAAAGCAGCAGCTTGTTGTCACGGATAAACTCAGCTCGAACATCACGTTTACACACGGCGAAGTTGGAACAGTCGGTGATTGGATGGTTGAAAATCCAAAAGAAAACAACATCATTTTGCAAGCAGAAGTGTATTTGGGTGATAAGTTGATTGCCAAAACGACTCCAATCTATCCGAACCAGCATATCACCGGGGTTGAACTGCTTGCGGATGTGGAATGCGGTGAATACATCGTAACTGCATATTTGAATTACTACAATATCGACACCAAAGAATTCATAAGCAAAGCTGGGTACAACATCCATTTGACAGTTCGATAGCAAGTTAGTCATCCGGTATAGCCGGAGAAAATAAATCAAACGGAGGATATCAATGAAGAAAATTCTACTCATGTCGATGGCGGTGATGCTGCTCCTTATCTCTACTGCTGTGACTGCGCTGGCGGATGATACGACTTCAACAGGCGAAGGCGACGTTTCGGCTACCGTGCCGGTGGAAGGCACGATTGACGCGCTTGAAATCTCGGTCACGCATCCGGCGACGCTTGCGTATACCATTGACCCGAATACGGGGGTAAATGGTGATTTCATCGCGCCGGACATTCCGATCACCAACAACACCAAAGTGCCTGTCAACGTCACGGTGCAATCGCTGGAATCCTCTGCCGGTGGAACGCTTCAATTTACCGATGTAGCGCAGGATGCAAAGGATTGGGCGAACCTCAACCTCGCGGATTCCAAAACATATCTTGCGCTTGGCATCAAGGTCAAGGATGAATCTGGTTGGAACGCTGGATATGACGAGAACACGCATTATGCTGTCAAAGCTGATCCGACGCTGTTCGGTTCGCTTCCGGCAAACGCAACAGGGACGATGACACTTGACGCGAGCTTCGGCTTGGCGTTCGATCAGTCGTATACCGCCATGCACAGCTTGGTATTCATGTTTAATCTGGTGTAATAAGGATCGAAGCATGGCCGAAACCTTTGCCGGATGACTTCCCGGCCATGCTTCGCCTTTACACAGGGATAAGGAGGAAAAATGAAAAAAATACTCTCAATAGTTATGGTTATGTTCATTTTGCTGAGTTTAAGCATGACCTCATACGCGATAGAAGCGAACAACGTAAAAGTGGTGACGAACGGATACACCACCTTTCTTATTGAATCAAATGGAAACGTTAAAGGCTGGGGCCGTAATACTAAGGGTGAAGTCGGGAATGGAACGGCAACAGACCAACATACGCCTGTCCCGATTGGATTATCTAACATCAGGGAGATCATCCCGAATGATGACGGGTACGGCTTTTTCTTTGCTATTGATTATGCCGGTCAGGTTTTTGGATGGGGGTACAACGGGTATGGACAGCTAGGGCTGGGCGTAAATAATGACTTGCAAGAACCCACGCGAGTTACGTCATTGCCGCCGATATCTATGATCCGGATCAGCCAATATACCGTCTATGCGATTACCACAGAAGGTGATGTATATTCCACTGGAAAAAATGATTATGGTCAGGTTGGAAACGGCACGAAGACTACGCCAAGGACGTTTACGAAGATACCACAGTTAAACAATGTCGAGGATATTGTCTGTAAATCAAATGTCGCTTATGCGATTACAAATGACAAACGTGTATATGCCTGGGGACGCGGTAACAGCTGGCAGATCGGGTGTGGGGAATATCTTACGGCACAGACAACACCATCTGAAATCACAACGCTGTCCAACGTTGATGAGATTATCACAAATGGGAATACTACGTTTGCCATTTGCGATAACCGACAGGAGGTATATTCTTGGGGTGAGAGCTGGTTTGGCGAAGCCGGTAATTACAGTGAAAAAACAGCGACGCCAAAGAGGGTTGTGGTTATCTCGGATTTGCCAGAGACTATTGATGAACTCACCATTACCGGCCAAACATCTTTTGCGATGATGAGTGACGGTACGTTGTATGGTTGGGGCAGGAACGGCAGCAATGAGCTTGGAAACGGCGGCACGTTTGATAAGCAAAGGCCGGAGATCATTCAGAGTATTCCAAAGGTGAAGCAGTTTATATTTAACGGAGGCACAGGGATTGTTCTTGGTGTTGATTGTTATGTGTATTCTTGGGGCAA
This sequence comes from Bacillota bacterium, assembly GCA_023410475.1. Lineage (GTDB taxonomy): Bacteria > Bacillota > Clostridia > Christensenellales > SZUA-584 > DTFZ01. The sequence goes on from JAEYPS010000032.1 coordinate 100,069, forward strand.
GAACCCGTATGGCGAAGCCGGAACCGGTAGTACAGGCAGGGTAAGGTATGCAACTAAACTGACTGTTTTAGGTAATGGTATTGAACAAATATTTAATGGTATTAACACGATGTATGCCGTTAATGCGGATGGTATACTGTATGGCTGGGGTAATAACAATAAACTACAGTTGGCGATAAGCAACGCGGCAAGTGTTTTGCCGCCTACCATGCTTCCTGATATATATGACATTGTGAGTATTGAAAAGGTCAATAATACTGTATTCGCATCCGATTCTCAGGGCATTATATATGGCTGGGGCGAAAACAACTATGGACAGATCGGGAATAACACAACTGATAATTTGACTGTGCCTTTTGTCGTTGCAAACAACGAGATGACGACCACAACAGGAACGGGCGATGTCAACAGCATCGTGCCGGTGGTTGGAGAAGTTAGCGCACTTGAAATATCCTTTACTCATCCTGTCAATATTCCCTATACTGTTGATCCAAACGCCGAGGATGAGCTTTTTTGCGCGGATATACACATTCAGAACAACTCCAAAGTACCTGTAAGGATTACGATTGAATCATTTAAGGCAAGTACGGGCGGTGATTTATTATTCCAAGACGTATTGCCGGATAGCATGGATTGGAACAGCTTAAACAGGCAGGATACAAAAAGTTATATAGCGCTTGGTTTGCAATATGTTGATGAAACTCAATGGCTTATATCTCAACCTGAATTGATTGAGCCCTTGTATGCTATTGAAGCCGATCATACGTTTATTGGGGTTTTGGCGAAAGAATCCGGCGCGGCGCTCCGTTTATGCGGGTATCATGGGCTGGCGTTTGACGGGAATTACTCCGCGAAGCATGAATTGGTGTTCGTGGTGTCGTTACTATAGTATTACGCAAATAATTTGCTTAAGGTATTTTACGATGATATAGTAATAGCACATCCAGAAAACCGGATGTGCTAAACTTTTTAATAGGAACTTGTTTTTTTGTGTCCTATTGTAGATTTTGGCGGAGAGAGAGGGATTCGAACCCTCGGTGGGTGTTAGCCCACACACGATTTCCAATCGTGCGCCTTAGACCAACTCAGCCATCTCTCCAAATAATATTTACGACGCGAAGGCTATTTTACCATAACGCAATAAAAATAACAACACTCAACAATCACAAATTTGAGTGATTAATATCTGGTATACGGTTAAAAATATTGATGAAAGACAGCAAAAAAATGAAAGGTGGTTATCATGGATAAATTCAAATCCGGACAAAAGGCGCCCCAAAGCGGAGATTATAAAATAGTCAATTCTAAAGGGCAGACGGTGCGCAGCGGTGTAACGCTCGATAAAGGCGATTCTTTCCCGCCGACGCCCGGTTCCAACCAGCATTTCGAAAAAGAATAGGGCATATGAAGCCGGGTCATCCGGCTTTTGTTTGGCTTAGCGAAAGCCGCTTGCCAACGCCGCGCCGATTTGAGTATACTATATAAAAAACGAGTCGCGCATGAAAACAGTTGAGCTTCTTTCTCCCGCGGGGAATCTTCAGTCGGTATTTAAGGCAATACAAAACGGCGCCGACGCCGTTTACTTCGGCGGCAAGAGCTTCGGCGCGCGAGCGTTCGCGGCAAATTTCACGTACGACGAGATGAAGCAGGCCATAGACTACGCGCATTTATACGGCGCGAAAGCGTATATCACTGTCAATACGCTCGTATACGAGCAGGAAATACCGGATTTTCTTGGGCATACAGAAACTGTTTACAGCCTCGGCGCGGACGCCCTTATAATGCAGGATATTGGGATGATTGCTCTTGTTAGCCGCCGATATCCCGATATCGAGATACACGCTAGCACACAGACGCACAGCCATAATGACGATAGCCTTTGTTTCGTTCGGGAGCTAGGCGCGGTAAGGGCGGTGCTCGCGCGTGAGATGAGCATAGATGAGATAAAGGACCTTAACTGCGATATAGAAAAAGAGGTTTTCATACACGGCGCGCTGTGCGTATGCTACTCCGGACAGTGCCTTATGAGCGCTTTGACAAAGGGCAGGAGCGGTAACCGCGGAGAGTGCGCCCAAAGCTGCCGCATGCGCTACAAGCTGCTGCGAGATGGCGAATGTGCTAAGACGGACGGGGATTACCTCATAAGCCCAAAAGACCTTGCGCTGTTCGAGGATATAGAAAAGCTTATTAACGCCGGCGTTTGCTGCTTTAAGATAGAAGGAAGGATGAAGCCCCATGAATATGTCGGCCATGTAACCAAGATATACGCAGGGCTGCTTGAAAGCTACAAAAACGGCGAACCGCTCAAGGTCAAGGACGAGGATATACGCACGCTTGAAAAACTCTTTAACAGGGGGTTCACGAAAGGCCATATTCTGGGAATGCGCGGCAAAGAGCTGATGGGCACGCTGCGCCCAAACCACCGGGGTGTGCCACTTGGGCGGGTTATATCGCTCAGCAAAGACAGTATAAAGATCGCTCTTGAAGCGCGGTTAAACCAGAGCGACGGCATAAAGTTTGAAAAAAGCGACACCGGCTTTATCTGCAATAGAATATTCAAAAATGGCAGGCTTGTATCCGGAGCGGACAAGGGCGATGTCGTTGAGCTTGACCGCAAGGCGGATGCCGAGACGGGGGAGAGCGTCGTAAAAACGAGCGACGCGGAGCTGTTAGAGCAGCTGAGGGAGATCGGAAACAGGCGAAAGGTGGTTATAAACGGACGCCTGTCCGCAAACGCAGGAGTACCGCTGCGCCTTGAAATCACAGATCAAAACGGGCATTCTGTTTCTGTCAGCGGCGACGCCGTGCAGCAATGCAGGACAAGCCCTACGCTGAGAAGCGATATAGAGAAGAGCCTTAATAAGCTGGGTGATACTCCTTATGCGTTCGGAGAGCTTGATATAGACTGCGGCGAGAATATCTTTGTCGCTAAAAGCGCAATCAACGCGCTGCGCCGCGAAGCCTCGGATAAGCTTACGGAAGCCCGAATACATATAAAAGAGCGCCGGACAGCTAAGTACAGCCCGCAGCCCGTGAGGCGTGATGAGGTTACTGGCGCGCCCCGGCTTCATGTCCTCGTTAGGACGCGTGAGCAATTCGACGCCGTAAAGCGTTTGCCCCTAGGCGACATATACACAAGCGATAAAAGTATATACTTTGGCAGCAAAGACGAGTATAAAAACCTTAGGCTCAGGACGGACAGGTTAGCCAAAAGCGCCGGGCGTTTTTCGGGAGAGCGGCTGCTCGCTGCCGATAATGGCGGCATATACGCGCACAGTGCCGAAAACGACATCACCGTCGATTACACCGTATGGGCGCTCAACTCGTATTCCCTTTCGTATCTTGCCGATCTTTCGGCAAAAAGGGTCGCGCTTTCTCCCGAGCTGGATATGGCGCAAACAGCGTTAATGATAGATGCGTATACGGAAGCTAACGGACAACCGCCTCCTGTCGAGGCTGTCGTATACGCCCGGCATGAGCTTATGGCCATGCGGCACTGCGTTATTTCGCAAGAATCAAACTGCGGGCTCTGCAAAAAGAGCCGTTACGAGCTTGAAGACCTACAAGGCAACAGGTTCCCTCTTATCACGGATGACAACTGCAACAATTACATATTGAACTGCCGGTATATCGAAGCGGACGTAAAAAATCTCCTCGCTCTCGGGATAAAACATTTCAGGGTAGAGTTGTCGGGCGAAAATGCAAAAGAGAGCAGGGAGACGGCGCAAAGATTTTTAGATATGATCAGGAGTTAAAAAGTCTTTCATACCTCCCGCGTCTGAAGGAGCCGTTTTTATGGTTTTCTAATACGCATAATGAGAGCTTTACGCGTTTGTAGCATTCAGCCACTTTTTCTGAGCGGCAAGCCACCTTCCATGCAGCAGCCTTGCCGTCCACGTACCGGGAATGAGCTTTCCTAATACGCTCAGTGTGCGGTTAAGCGCTCCCGGGATGTATACCCTCGTGCCAGCGAGAGCGCGCGATATCGTCTTTCTCGCTACCGTCTCCAAACGGTTCGTGGTAGCGTTTCCCCAAAATCCCTGAGATGATATGCCTGCGAGAGCCTCCGTTGTTGTGGCGAGCCCGCCGGGACACAGAGCCATGACATGTACGTTTTCGCGCTTTAGCTCCTGACCGAGCGCTATGGAGAAATCGAGCAAAAACCGCTTCGAGGCGGCATACGTCGCTTTCAGTGGTATTGGATATATGGACGCGAGGCTCGATACGTTGACGATATAGAGCGGCTGCTGCTTTTTCCGCGCCAGCAGCGCGTGAGTTACCCTCAGAGTCGCGGCTATGTTGAGCTGCACGATGTCGTTGATGCGCTCGCTGTTGCGGCCAAGGAAGCTGCCTTCATAATCGATGCCCGCTATGTTGAGAAGCATGCCCGGCGTTTCTCCGACGCAGCTTATATACGCGAACAGCCTTTTTACAGACTCATCGCTTGTAAGATCGCATGCCTTGGCGTAAACATTTACGCCGTACCTTCGGGATATGCCGAACCGTATGCGCTCAAGCTGCTCTTCGTTGATATCCGTTAATACGAGGCTGTATCCGCGCCGCGCGCATTCGCACGCCATAGCGCGGCCGAGGCCGCCCGCCGCGCCCGTGACTATCACCATCATTGCCTGCCGCTCCTTCCGAACGTTATGCCGCACAGCTTTTCGCTTAGCTCAAACAGACGCTTAGCGTCCTCCTCGCTGTCAGCATACCTGCTGTAAGCGCAGGGGCTGCATTTGTGGTAATACAAGCCCTGCGGACAGTCCTGCAGTCTGCAAAGGTGAAGATGCGTTTTGGCGGACGTTTCGGGCGAGACACCTCTGCGGCGGTGCAGCTCCCAGAACAGCCTCACGATGCCGCCTGTCTGCTTTGAGCCTATGCCCGTGTTGACGAGCCCCGGGTCTACCACATACGCCCTTACTCCCTTGTCGCCGTACCTGCGGTTGAATTCCGCCGCAAACAGCATGTTGGCGAGCTTGGACTGTTTGTATGCGTACAGCGGGCTGTATCGCTTCTCAAACATAATGTCGTCCCAGCGCATGCGCATATGCTTGTGTGAATTGCTGCCGGTGAGTATCAGCCTTCCTTGCGCCTTTATGAGGTAGGGGAGAAGCCTGTGCGCGAGCAGGAACCCCGCGAGGTGGTTGAGAGCGAACTGCAGCTCGTAGCCCTGCTCCGTCGTCGTGTACCAGTTGCGCACGCCTCCCGCGTTGCTTATGAGCGCGTCTAGCTTTCCTCCCTGCGCGTCGAGCAGCGCTGTCACCTCGTCCGCTATACGGTTGACGTCGCTTTGCTGCGAAAGGTCCCCGTATACGAACGTTACGTCCGCGCCGGGCGACTCCGCCAGCAGCTTTGACGCCGCCGCCTCGCTGTTTTCCTTTGTGCGCCCGACTCCTATCACACGCCAGCCCTCGGATGCGAGGGCCTTGACTGCCGCATATCCTATTCCTGAAGTCGCGCCGGTAATTACTGCTGTTTTCATTTCACTCCCACCTCACATCCAAATCATCGCCCAGCGGCGAATAAACATTAATAATCATTTCTAACGGCTGCGGAAACATACCTAAAAAATCATCGGGGAACGGCTCTAATGAAATATAGAGCACCCCGTCAATAATATCAAAGCTTAACTTGTTGTCCAAGTCTATATTCTCGGGACGCCACGCCTTTATGTATGCATCGACCTTGTACTCGCCCTGCGCTACACGCACCTTGAAATTGGGTAACCCTGTATAAGATAACACCAAAGTATCAAACGGCTCATTGAAATAAAACGTCTCTGAATCCTCACGCGACATAATCATGTCCGTGCCTATCGCGACGCCTATAGTAAAGGCCATGCCCACGAGTCCTATTATGAGTCCGATAAACAGCAGCTTTGTTCTCTTGCTCATATCAATCGCTCTCCTTCCCGAGTCTTTACGCGTGTTATTCGCAGCGCAAGCAGCGGCAGGCGCAGCACAGTAATCTCCCACAACTTTAAGGAACCCTTCCACCAGAGCAGCCCCCCGCATATAAGCGCGAGCGCTCCGAAGAACGCGAGCATCCCGTAGCCCCAGTAACCTTTCAGCAGCTCAAGCACGATAAAGACCGCGCATCCAACGCCGCCAGCAACGATGGTGACAGCAGTCGCGAACAGCGTCAGCCCCATCGAAACGCTTACGAAATACAGCAGGAATATGAGAAGGCCGCCGCCAATCTTGTAGCTTATCACGGCGCCGATCATCCTCAGGGTATCCTTGAAGCCTTTCGATGCCGCCGCCTTGTCCGTCGCCCTTTCCGCCGAAAACATCCTCGCGAGCTGCTCCGGGTCACCAAGCTCTTGCGAGATCTCGCTTTCAGTCTTTCCGTCGGCGAGCCCTATCTCGAAGTGCTCCTTAAAATCTTGCAGTATGTCTTCCTTTTCATCGGGCCGCATGTGTTTTAGCGACACGGAAAACAGCCTTAAAAACTCATTCATAATCGTCCTCCATAAGCTCGGCTATCTGGCCTACAAACTTAAGCCATTCGTCCTTTTGCTCCTGTTCCGCGAGCCTGCCCATATCGGTAAGCCTGTAATATTTTCTCGGAGGGCCGCCGGATGCGTCCGACAGGTAGGTGTCGCAATACCCATCGGCTTTCAATTTGCGAAGCAAAGGATATACTGTGCCCTGAGCTATCTGCACCGTCTTCGATATCTTATCGGCCAGCTCATATCCGTACGCGTCACCCTTTTTCAGCAGCATCAGCACGCACATCTCGAGCACGCCCTTTTTAAACTGCGCGTTCATCGCGCCTCCTTTTATTCTATGGCTACTACTATATTATGTTCACTAGTGAATACAATATAGCACATCGCTTCTTGAAACGCAACATTTTTTTCGTCTTTCGCGGCGGATTATTGTATAATGGCGTTAAGCATATTAAAAGCTAGTCCATGAGGTGATTTTTATAATTCATTCGTTCGGCCCGATTGAGGATAGAAACTGCCGGATACTGATACTGGGCTCTATGCCCGGAGGAGAGTCGCTCAGAAAGCGGCAATATTACGGCCACGACAGGAACGGGTTTTGGCGCGTTATATACGCATTGTTCGGGCAGACGTATGAGGGCGACTATGAAAAACGCACGGCGTTTCTCTTGAGCCGTAACATAGCGCTGTGGGATGTCATAAAAAGGTGCGAGCGAGAGGGCAGCCTCGACTCGAACATTAAGAATCCGGTGATGAACGATTTTCACGGCTTCTTCAAGACACATCCTCGTATTGATCACGTTTTCTTCAACGGCCGTAAGGCGTATGAGCTGTTTAAAAGGCATATAGGCTTTTCGTTTGACGGCATAACGTTTACATATCTTAGATCTACGAGCCCCGCGCACGCCGCTGCGAGCTTTGAAGACAAGCTGAGAGACTGGCGCGCAGTCCTGGTTGCGCTTGATATATGCCGTCCTCAAAAAGCCTATAGCTTTTTAGGTGAGCATAACGAATAGGAGGCCAATATGGAAAAATTCGAAGCGCTATACAAAGACGTTGTGGACGCCGCGGTAAAAAACGACCTCGGAAAGCTTTTTGACAAAGGCGGCGAATGTGATGGGCATCATCTCGACTGCCTGCTGAATCCAAAGAAATATCCGCCGGTAGTCCGGCTCGGCAAATGCACGTGCGGTGATGACGGCTGCGACGAGATCTGCTTTTACAACGCTGTCTCGCGCGACGCGAACGGAAACGTCGTCATTTCCGCAAAAGACTGTGTTGGCTGCGGCGAATGCATCAAAAACTGCAAAAAGCATAACCTAACGGATATAAAAGAAGTGGTTCCTATCTTCGAGATTATAAACTCGGGCGACGCTCCAGTATACGCTCTTATTGCGCCTGCGTTTTTAAGCCAGTTCAGCCCCGATATGACGCCCGGCAAGCTGCGCCTCGCGTTTAAGATACTCGGGTTCGCGGGCATGATAGAGGTGGCGCTGTTCGCGGACATACTGACGCTAAAGGAGGCTCTCGAGTTCGACGCGGCGGTCGTAAATGAAGAGGATTTCATGCTGACGAGCTGCTGCTGCCCTCTGTGGGTAGCAATGATACGCAAGGTCTACAGCCGGCTCGCGCCGTATATGCCTCCCTCCGTATCGCCTATGGCGGCGAGCGGCAGAGCGATAAAGAAGCTTTATCCTGACGCTAAGACGGTGTTCATCGGTCCCTGCATAGCAAAAAAGGCGGAAGCGAGACAGGACGATATCAAGGACGCGGTGGACTTTGTGCTTACATTCAGGGAGATAGATGATATATTCCGCGCGGCGGGCATAGACCCGGAAAAGCTGCTCGAGGACGAGCGCGACCATTCGTCGGCGGCGGGAAGGATATACGCCCGCACCGGCGGGGTAAGCAAGGCTGTGGAGGATACCGTGAGGCGGCTGATGCCGCAAAGGGATATACAGGTAAAAGCTGTTCAGGCCGACGGCGTTCCCGCGTGCAAAGCTATGCTGAATGAAGTAATGGAAGGGCGCACAGACGCTAACTTTATAGAAGGCATGGGCTGCCCCGGCGGCTGCGTAGGAGGCCCGAGAGTCCTCATCGACCCCAAGGAAGGAACAAAAAATGTAGACGCTTACGCCGCCGAGGCGCGGATAAAAACGCCTGCGGACAACCCTTACGTGCTCGAGCTGCTCGCGAAGCTGGGATTTGATACAATAGAAAGCCTGACTCGCGGGCATAATATGTTTACAAGAGATTTTGACAGCAAAGCAGACTGAATCAACGTACGACGGAGGATGAATGCCCACGGTGATCGGACAATTCAATGACTCGTTTGCTCCGATCGCCGACGGAGTATGCAACGTCGTCAGGAACTACGCTCATTGGCTCAACCAAAAAGAATACGGCAGATGCTGCGTGATAACACCATGCTTCCCCGGATATAACGACGACGAGGATTTCGAGGTGTTAAGGTACCGCAGCGTTCCTGTACCGCTTCGCCGTCCGTACCGCGCGGGTATAGCGTTATTTGATCCGCGGTTCCAAAAAAAAATTAAAGGCATAAGCTTTGATATAATCCATGTGCACAGCCCGTTCAGCTGCGGAAGGCTGGGTCTTCATATAGCCCGAAAACTCGGCATACCCGTTATCGCCACGTTCCATTCCAAGTATTACGACGATTTTGTTTCCGCGCTTAAAAGCCCGGCAGCCGCAAGATTGATGCTCAAGAACGTAATGAGCTTTTACAGCAAGGCCGATCGCGTATGGACGGTAAGCCGCTCCGCTGTCGATACCATGAGGGAATACGGGTTCAGAGGGGATGTGCAGGTCGTCGGCAACGGCACCGACATATGCGCCGTCTGCGCGCCGCGCCCAAGCAAAAGCGATATATTGAGACTGCTTTACGTTGGGCAGCTCGTCTGGCACAAGAATCTTAAGCTTTTGGTGTTTGCGCTGAGGCTGCTTAAGGACAGCGGAACGCGTTTTTCGATTACTGTTGTCGGGGAGGGCAACGCTCAGCAGGGGCTAAAGAGGCTCGTGCAGAGGCTGGGGCTTGGCGGGGAGTTTATGTTTTTGGGCAGGATAGACGACAGGGACAAGCTGTCGCAAATCTATTCCGGCGCGGATATAAACCTGCTTCCGTCCGTTTACGATACGTTCTCTATAGTGGTGCGCGAGGCCGCGGCTCTGGGGTGTCCGTCAATCGTCATAAAGGGCTCCTGCGCGGGCGAGGACATAACGGACGGGTTTAACGGCTTTTTGTGCGGGGACGACATAAAAGAGTTCGCCCATGCCATACAAAGAGCGGCTTCTGACAGGAGTTCTCTTGCGGCTGCGGGTTGCAACGCAAGAAATACGCTGTTCAGGTCATGGGAATCAGTCGTCTGTGAAGTGGCTCAACGATACTCGGATGTTATAAACGAGCATAAAAGGCATAGGCTGATACATTGAACGCGCCGTCGTAAAGCCCGGAGCTTATTGCATAAATAGCCGTTTCAAAGCAAATCGCCGAGACTTTTTTTTATTTTGGGCAACAATATAATAAGCAATTATTTTAAGGAGCAGTATTATGAATCGTTTATCATATTGGATGGATACCGCCGCAGCTCCCGAATTTTTACCGTTATCGGGAGATGTCAAGTGTGATGTCGTAATTGTAGGCGCGGGTATAACGGGAATAACGTCAGCGCTTCTGCTCGCGAACACGGGCGCCGACGTCATTGTGCTTGAAGCCTCAACCGTAGGCTCGGGAACGACGGGATACACTACAGCGAAGGTGACCGTTCAGCACGGGCTCAAGCTTCAGACGCTGGCCGCGAACAAAAGAGAGGCGTACGCTAAAGCGAACGACTTGGGTCTTCAGAAAGTCGCTGCGTTCGTCAGGGATTACAACATAGACTGCGATTTCGAGATAACGCCCGCGTATGTCTACACCCGCGACGAAAACGACCTGCATTTTCTCGAAAAGGAAATGCGCGAATACGAAAAGCTGAGCATCAAGGGGAGCATTGTCGAAGAAGCAGGACTGCCGTTTGACGTCAAAGGAGCGCTCGTGATGGAAACGCAGGCGCAGTTCCATCCTCTCAAATACCTGTACGCTCTCACAAACGAGCTTGTTAAAAAGGGAGGCAGGGTGTTTGAGAAGTCAAGGGCTATAGACTTTGAAAGACAGGACAAATGCGTCGTGAAGACGGAGTCGGGCAGCGTGACCGCCAAGGCCGCTGTGCTGGCGACGAACTATCCTCTTGTCGATTTCCCGGGGTTGTTTTTCATCAAGCTTCATCAGGAGAGGACCTATATCATCTGTACCGACTCCAACGGCGTTAACGTTTCCGGCATGTATATCAATATACATGAGCCTGTGAATTCGCTGCGTATGCATTATTCGGACAGCGCAAACAAGCTTCTTTTAGCGGGCCACGGCCACCGAACCGCGAAAGAGGACGAGGACGACACGAGCTATGACCACCTGCGCGAATTCCTGCGAGCCGATTTCAAAGGCGCCTCTCCCGAGCCCTCGCACGAATGGTCGGCGCAGGACTGCTTCACTCTTGACAAGATGCCGTATGTGGGCCCGATATTCAGCAAAAACCCCAATGTCTATGTCGCGGCGGGCTATGAGAAATGGGGCATGACGAACGGTACGGCAGCGGCCATGATGATATGCGACCACGCTGCGGGGACAACCTCGCTGCCGAGGGAAATAAGGGAGAAGTTCCAGCCCATACGAATCACTCCGGCATCGGCGATAAGCTTTTTCGGGCAGGCGGGCACTGCGCTGAAATCATATACGCTCGATAATATACTGATGCCCGTCGGAGACTATGAAGACCTTGCGTCGGGGCAGGGGGCGGTAATGCGTGTAAACGGCAAAGCGCGCTCTGTATACCGCGACGAGAGCGGAGAGCTGCACAAGTTCAGCGCGCACTGCACGCACATGGGATGTACGCTTGAATACAACGAGGCGGAAAAATCGTTTGACTGCAAATGCCACGGTTCAAGGTTTTCAGTGCTTGGCGAAGTGCTTGACGGCCCTGCGAAGCAGCCGCTCGAGAAGATAACGGAGGAAGACGATTAGTGGGGCACCGCCTGCTGCCGCGCGCTCCCGCGCTGTATCACGGCAGAAAATCTAGCCGTCCTTACTTTGAAGGATGGTTCTTCAAGCATTCCTCTAAGGCAGGCTCTTTGGCCGTCATACCGGGAGTGTTCCGGGGCGTAAGCGGCAAAGACGACACAGCGTTTATTCAGGTATTGCTCAGCAACCCCGTGCAGAGTTTTTTTGTGCGTTATCCGTTCAGGTCGTTTCACAGCGATAAAAAACGTTTCGACATTCAGATAGGGGAAAGCAGCTTTTCACTGGAGGGGGCAGCGGTTTGCATTAATGAAATAGAGCTTGAAGCCCGGCTGGCCTACAGCAAAATAGTGACGCTTGAAACGAGCGTTTTGTCGCCTTCCATTATGGGGCCGTTCTCATACCTGCCCGGAATGCAGTGCAACCACGGCGTGCTGAGCCTGCGCCATGAGGTGAACGGATATGCGTGCTGCGGTGACAGGCGTATGGATTTTGACAATGCCGACGGATATATCGAGAAGGACTGGGGAGAAGCTTTCCCGGAAAGCTGGGTATGGATGCAGTGCGCGGACAAGGAGTCCGCGTTCATGTGCTCCATTGCGCGTATACCGTTAGGCATATTCTCGTTTACAGGGCTTATATGCGTTCTGCTCGCTGACGGGAAGCAGTACCGTTTTGCCACATACAACGGGGGTAAGCTTGAGCGCCTCGAAATGAAGAAAGGCAGCGTTACCGCCGAGATAACGAAAAAAAATCTCAGGTTAGCCGTAAACGCTTGCAACGAAAGCTTCGGAAGCCTAAAGGCGCCCACAAAGACAGGAATGGACAGGGTGATAGCGGAAAGCATAGGCGCGAAATACCGTATATCGCTTTTTGATAACGGCAATGAAATCTTTTTGGGCAGCTTTGATGGCGGAGGCCTTGAAGCCAATGGCGCCCGGCATCTGATAATAAAAAGAAAATGACCCGCAAAAGGCGCCCAGGCCGCTGACAAAGCCCATCTGCTTCGTTGTTTCTCCGCTTGCTCCTCGAAGTAGCGCTGCTACGTCTCGTCGCAATGCTCAAAACGCCTTGTATCTGGGACTTTTCAGCGACCTTCATTTCGGCAAGTCAATATCGTAATTTGATCTTGAAAAGCTGACCCGCCAAGGGCGGGTCATCAGATAGCGTATTGCTGTTATGAAGCTGTCTTCTTATGTTTCGCGAGTATGTTTGACATAGAGTATTCCACCGCTTCGCGCATCTCGTTCATGCGCGTTTTGTCGCTGCCCTGCCGCGCGGGGTATTCGGGCTTTCCTATCGTCAGAGTGACTAACTCCTTTTTATGCAGCTTCTTTACGAGCTTACCCGGCTCGCGGAACGTGAACACCATAGGAACAACGGGAACGCCCGACTTAACGGCGAGATGAAACGCGCCGTTTTTAAAAGGGCGAAGCTCCGTATACCGCTGCCACAGCGACGCCTCGGGATAAAAGTGAACGATGCGCCCCTTCTCGAGCTGCTTTCTCATGGCCTCCATAAAAGCGTGCAGCGCCTTGGGCGATTCGGGTATGGGAACGCCGCCCAATAGCCGCACGAGCCAGCGTATGAACGGTATCTCAAAGTTTGATTTCAGCGACGCGAACAAAGGCTTGCGCGGAAACAGCGTGCACGCGACCATTGTGGAATCGAGCATGTGCACATGGTTTGTAACGGTCACGGCGCCGCCTTTCAGATAGCGCAGATTCTGCTGCCCCTTTATAAGAAGGCCGAGGAACAGCCTCGACGCTATCGTAAGCACCGGCATGCCTATAAGGTAAAACAGCAGCGACGAGCCTATACGAAAGAATATGTTGCGGTTGACAAAACGGAAATGCTCGTCGACTTTGTAGCTTAAGGGTGTGGGCATATGCATGACGTGCATGTTGAGCGGGTCCACTTTAGCTTTGCGCTGCGCCTTTATAACGCGCCGGTAGACTTCCTCCAGCTTATCGATGGACGAATCCAAAGAATACTCGCCTGCTTTTTTGCGGTATTCCTCCTTCATCCTGGCTCTCTCTTCGGGGTGCTCTATCCAGTAGTCAATCTTTTGGGTAAGCTCAGCAGTGTCCCTGCTTTTAAAAACACTGCGCTCGTCAATTGCAAACTGGCTCGCGGCGCTCATCTTCGCTTTCGCTATCACGGGAACGAGCCCGCAGGATATCGCTTCGGTGCAAACGAGCCCTTCTATCTCCGCCTCGGCTGCGTGCACATAAAGGTCGGCCTGGTTATATAGCTTTACCAGCTCTTCCTGAGGTATATACTTTATTATTGGCTTGTTTTTAAGCTTTCTGCCGAGCCGCTCATAGCTCCTTTTGCGCGGGCCTTTGCCGAGCAGCACTATCTGTATTCTGTCGCGGTGCTTTGAGCGCAGCGCAGCCTTTATGATAAGGTCCTGACGTTTTTCGCCCGCGAGCCTGCCGACCGAGATTATTACGAATTTATCGCTTAATTCGTCCGGTTTTTTCGTATCCATCGGCCGAAACGCTTCGTCCACGCCGTTTGATATAACGTGAAGGTTGGCCTTGTAGCCGTGCTTTTTAAGCTGGCTCGCGATAAAAGGCGACGGGCAGTGTATGTCGCTTATATAACGGTAATGCCTGTGGTGGAACCAATGGTACAGCGCAACGGGCAGCAGCCAGAGATATTTCATGTGTATGTTGTAGGATATATTCTCGGGCTGGCAGTGAAATGCGCCCACATAGGGAATCCCTTTTTCTTTCGCTATCTGCCTTGCCGCCATGCAGAGCCGGAAAGGAAGGTGAAGGTGAACGATGTCGACGCCCTCAAGAGCCTCGCGCAAAACGGCTTTATCGGGATGAGCGAATATCATGCCGTGTGAGATGAATACCTTGTCGAAAATTCCGAAGTTGGCGGGAGGCACGACATACTTGTCAGGGGCGGGCTTGCCGGTGGCCACAACGCGCACCTCGTGGCCTCTTTCGCGCAGACGCTCAATAAAACGCGCGGCGGCTATGGTCGTACCGTTGTCGCGGTTGTCGTACTGGTCGAGAACAAATGCGATTTTCATTTTATTGATTAATAAAGGCTTAGAAAATAAAACGGATTATGAGTGCAGGGCTACCTTTATTAACGATCCTCCCTTCACACGTATTAATGGCAATAAGGTTTTTATATACTATATATATACAACAAAACGCTCCATATTGCAAACTGAACGCACAAATCGACAAATATTCCTGCGCGGTTGCTTTATGGCCTGAGAAATAATATAATTCGATAAAAAGAACACATGAGATAATGGGGGAGCCGAATGCTTGAGCTTAAAGGCATAGGGTTTAAGACCGCGGGAGGCGCGCAGATACTCAAAGACGTAAATCTCACTCTGAAAGAGAAAACGATTTACGCTGTTACCGGGCCGAACGGCAGCGGCAAGTCTTCTGTCGCGAATATAATAATGGGTATAATGAGTCCTGCGAGCGGTAAAGTGCTGCTTGACGGCGAGGACATAACAGGGCTCGATATTTCGGAGCGGGCAAACAAGGGTATAGGGTACGCGTTTCAGAACCCGCCGCGTTTCAAGGGAATAAAGGTTAAAGACATGCTTGCGCTCGCGTCAGCAAAGAAAGGGCCTTTGTGCGACCTTCTTTATTCCGTGGGCCTGTGTTCGCGCGATTATCTCGGCCGCGACATGGACGCTACGCTGTCGGGCGGCGAGATGAAGAGGATAGAGATAGCCACCGTGCTAGCAAGAGATCTGAAGGTTGCCGTGTTCGACGAGCCCGAGGCGGGCATAGACCTATGGAGCTTTCAGAAGCTCGCGGAGACGTTTACCGAGCTGCACGAGAAGACCGACACTACTATAGTGATAATCTCGCATCAGGAAAGGATATTGAACCTTGCGAACGAGATAATACTGATGACGAAAGGCTCCGCCCGCCAGGGCGTTTTGAGGGAAGAGATATTCGAAAAGGGTTTTGCGGACGCGGGATGCCTGTGCAGGCCAAACTGTGAAAGGACGGACATAGCCGATGCTGAGTGCGCTCGATAAACTGATGCTTGAAAAGGTTGCCGACCTTCACGGTACGCCCAAGGGCGCGTACAACATACGAAGGAACGGCGAGGGGATAGACAGGAACACAACCGCGAATATAGATATAATCCCGAAGAAGGACCGCCCGGGAATAGATATTATAGTGAAGCCGCACACAAAGAAGGAAAGTGTGCATATCCCCGTAATACTGACGCAGGAGGGTCTTTCAGACCTCGTTTACAACACGTTCGAGATAGGGGAGTTTTCAGACGTGCTCGTCGTCGCGGGCTGCGGCATACACAACGCGGGGGAGAAAGATTCCCGGCACGACGGAGTCCACGAGTTTTTTATCCGCAAAGGGGCTAAATTCAGATACGTCGAGAAGCATTACGGCGAGGGAGACAAAGGCAAAAAGGTGCTTAATCCGAAAACCGTCATACACGCGGAAGAGGACACGACGGTCGAGCTGGAGCTTGTTCAGATAAGAGGCGTGGACGACACGAAACGGGACACCGAGATAAGCCTCGCCGCCGGGGCAAAGCTCATCGTGACGGAAAGGCTGCTGACGGATGGTATACAGAAATCGCAGTCCGGCATAACAATAGAGCTTAACGGAGACGGCTCCTCGGCCCAGGTCATATCGCGCTCCGTGGCTCAGGGCGATTCAAAGCAGGATTTTTACTTTGACCTCATAGGGCGCAGCAGCTGCCGCGGGCATATACAGTGCGACGCCATTATCACGGACAACGCAAACGTTTTGTCTACTCCAAGGATATCGGCTATGAGCAGCGAAGCTATGCTGGTGCACGAGGCCGCGATAGGCAGGCTCGAGTCTCAGCAGCTGTTAAAGCTAAAGTCGCTCGGCCTGTCCGAAAAAGAAGCTGAGGACGCAATATTAAAAGGGTTCCTGAAATAGGAGCCCTTTTTGGTATACCAAATATTTATTGCATATAACCCGCGAGCTGCCTGTAGTCCTGCCGCTTTACCATTTCATTGAGGAATGCAGACTGCGTGGCGTCCTTCTTTCTTGCTCTGTTCAGCGCCCTTATGATGCCGTCGGCGTTCGTTATTCCCATGCCGTGCCCGTAGTAAAGCCCGCCTCCGAGGTAATACGCGTTTTCGCCCTGCCACTGCGGAGTCAGCGGGTCGACGTCCGGGTTGCTGAAATACCTCGCGTCGCCCGGTATAAGATCGGCAGCCTTAGGATGGATTACTATCGCGAGGTCTCTGTCGAGGTGCATCCAGTTCATCAGGTATATCCCCGAGTAAAGCTTGTTATACTTCTCTTTCGGGATAACGTCGAGCAGAGCCTTATACAGCACTATTATCATTGCGGTCGAGCATTCCGTGCCGTACATTCTCCCGTTCCTGTATATATCTAGTATCGCGTCCGAGGGCAGCACGCCCGATTTTATTTCAAAACCGCCTTCGCCTGTGCGTCTCCAGAAATCGGGGTTCGCTTTGGACTCTCGGAACACTCTGAAAGACAGTCCGCTTCGGGCAAGGTCGCGCGAGGCGTCCACAACGCTCTTTCTCACCTTTAGTTCCGCTATAAGATGATCCCAGTTATCATACCGGTAGATCTCACTGCTCCGGAGCAAGATGTCGAATATACTCTGCTGCAGCGCGTCTGCCCTGAAACCGGCTGTTTCCGGTATCGCAGTCACCTCTTTGCCGTCAACCCTTACCATTTCTCTGACCCCTTCCAACAATACGCTCAACCGATTCGATCTGAGTCTTCATGGGAGCGTTTATCCAGCTCGCCCATTTCTGAGGGCTCTCTTTATGGAGTTTGCCGGAGCATTCGCCGAGCATAGACTTTGTTTGCTCGTCCAGAGCGGAGAACACCATAGCCTTTTGCCGCTCCCTGGGAGACAGCGAGTTTCCTCCGCTGCCAGCGTATAGGGGCTTTTGAAGGTATTTTGACTCCAGCGATACTCTGAACCGGCAGGGGTCGCCGCACAGCAGGCCGTTCTCGCCTGTATAATAAAGATACGGTTTGTTTTGTTTGATCCATTGCATAACGCGTCTGTGCTGAGCCGCGGCGTCGGGGTCGGTGTCATCAATGCAGGGCAGGAAATGGAGCAGCCTCCTTGCGAGTATCACATCCCTGTGGTCTTTCGACAGCAGATACTCTGCCGTTATGGCAATGCATTCGGGGTCACCGCATTCAAAAAACGCCCATTCGGCGTCGTATGTGAACAACCCCGACCGGTGCCTGCTGAATATCATCCCGCACAGCTCGCGCAGACAGCTTTTATCATTGTGCACTTTGATAAGCAGCGCGGCAGTAAGATCCATTATGTTGTCGTATTCGTCGCCAAAATCGGTTTCTGCGCAGCCGGTTTTAAACATCCATATAAGTACGCTTTTGTCTTCCGGAATAGATTCGTATTGGGTATAGTGCATATTTGACGCCAGCTCTTTCGACAGCTCGAGCGCGAGATAGTTTCTCCCGCTCAGCTGAGATTCAAGCCCTAGCTTGGTTATCTCGGGCCGCAGCGCGTACAGCGGCGGGAACGATAACCTGTCGTCGTTGAGCGCACGCAGTGCGGCGCCTTTATCCTGCTTATAAAGATTATAAAAGGCGTCTCTCATCTGTTCGCAGCCAAGATTTTCTGTGAGGCTGTCAAGAAGCGCTATGTTATTTGTTTGGGTATGGTTGGTAGCCGTTGTTTTTCCCTCCCTTTATGCTTTTTTGTTCTCATTTATCTTATTTACAATGTATATAAAAGGTTCTGAACGCGCAGTTTATCAGTTATTTAAAAGCATAGATGTTAAAAAAGCAGGAGATTATTAACATGGAAATGCATGATATATGCTGATGAGACAAAAGAATAATTTTTTTGTTAAAACAAAAGATATAGTTAATCAGGTGAAAATTATTTCTTATTGTTAGCTTAGGAGGAATAACAAATGGGACTTGTATCATGGATTATTTTAGGCGGGCTTGCGGGCTGGATCGCAAGCATGATTATGAAGAGAAACGAATCGATGGGTATCTTCGCCAATATATTCGTCGGGGTTATCGGAGCGTTTATCGGAGGGCTGATTATGAATCTGATCGGTGGCCAGGGGATAACGGGATTTAACATAGGCAGCTTCCTGATTGCTCTTGTGGGCTCGGTAATACTGCTCGCGATAGTCAACCTGGTAAAGCGGGGCAAAGCGCGTTAGGATTAATACAAAGCCCCCTAAAAGTTTTAAGTCCAAAAGGCGCGAATGCACAACCCCAAAGAGTTTGCTCTTTGGGGTAAGTATTATACAAAGCGAGCTCGCGTTCGCTGCTCACTAAAATGTGCAGAAACGGCAAGCAGATGATCGTTTGTTTTACTAGGCGTAACGGTAACTACTGTTTCGCCGTCGCGTAACCGGCAGCGGTTTTTTATTAATACTTCTTGATACGCTTTCTGAAAAACCATATATAATACAATCTTGACAGATAGAACGTTATGAGCAGAGTGAACCATGTGGTGTACCATGTCCAGTTCACGTAATGGATTATATTTGTAAAGCGCTCGCACAGCACCTCGACGACGGTTATTGCGGAACAAAACAGTACGTAGTGACCCAGCTGCCTCAATGCTCTTTTGTTTTCCGGATAATGCAGGTTAAATATCACGCACAACGATGGATATATAAAAAACTCGAATGTAAAGCTTGCCCTGCTGGCATAGCTGAACACCCTCACGGGGTATTCTATCAGCCCAAGCTCCGCGACAATAAGGCCAAATATCCAGGTCATCAATTGCTTAAATAAAAAAATAACCTGAGCTTCCCGTATTTTGTTCCTTGGCACAAATATGACAAGCAAAGCTATCATCAAGCCCCAGGCAACTATCAATATTACCGATTCTAAACTCATGCTGACTCCCTTTACCTATTATCATCATATTTTATAAAAGTTATTAGAACAATATAATACAATCCGCCGATATAAGATTTGCTTGAACGCCATCTAAAACCTGTTGCTAATGGCGCATATAATTACAAACAGAACGCATTAAAAATGAATAATAATGATTCAAAGCAGTAGAAATTATCATTCAAAAGAAAGAAATTCAGGCGTTTCAGTATTTTTTAATAAAAAATTACTCATTTGTCCCATTACTGCTTATTGTTTGGCGTTTTTCAACCGATTGATATTATGGAGGTGTATAAAATTATGAATGTTTTAGAAGAAGTTATAAGCAAACTGGCAGGCTGGGACTTAATAGAGGATATAACAGGCTGCGACGATCCGCAAACCGATAAGGTATATAAACAACTGCAAAACTACTTCAAAAGTTTTTTCGGATATTTCGAAAACATCTCCAGGATTTCAAGACAGCTTAATATTGTAGTTCAAGATTTTATACATGAGTCGGGTCAGGTTGAGCAGGTGGCTGCCTTTCTTAAAAAAGGTGCCGAACAGCAGACGCTCGATATAAAACAATCCGCGAAACTCGTTGAAGACTTTACTGAACAGATAAACGAAATCTATGCCAAGTCTCAGGACATAATATCACTCGCGTACGATATGGAAAAAACGAATCAGGGAGTGCAGGAGTCCGTTGATCAGCTTGTTGAGAATCAGGCCAAGAATGACGAGGCTATACGGGACATATTCGAGGTTTTACGCAACCTAATCGACAAGACGCAAAAGATAGGCGAGATAACAAAGCTTATAAACAGGATATCGAGCGAAACTAATCTTTTGGGGCTCAACGCCAAGGTAGAGGCCGCAAGAGCGGGCGCCGCGGGCAGAGGGTTTTCTGTTGTCGCGGATGAAATACAGCGGCTCTCTCAGGAAAGCAAAATGGCAAGTGTTGATATTAGCGACACTATCATGAGCGTTACCGATGAGATCAGCCTTCTTGAAAAGGTCGCCCAAAAGTCGCAGGATACGTTCAAGGCGCAAAGTGACTCGGTTAATGAAGTAAGCACCGCCTTCGAGAAAAACAGCGAATTCATAAACACATACATAAACGAGCAAAAGAACTTCAATACGTCCATCGAGAAGATCAAAAACGATGAAAACGTACTTGTAAACTCAATATCGAGTATATTCTCATCCGTTAAAGAAGTATCCGCTACCGCGAATGAGATATCAAGCCTCACCTATAACCAGAACAACTCCATATCGCTTTTGGGCAAGCTTGATACCGATCTCGCAGGGAACGTTGCCTCTCTTGACCGGGAGAGCGGTGGTATTAAGATAGAAAAAGCATCAGCCGTGAAAAAGAAGATAGCTATTGTCTTTGATAACGAAAATCCGTTTTTTGACCCGACCAAAAGAGATGCGCTCAAAGCTGCCGATACCTACAATTACGAGATCGCCTTTTACGCACCTAAATCGAGAGGCGTCAGCGGCATAAACGAGATGGGTGCTATACTTGACAGCATTATTGAGCAGAAGGCGGACGGGCTTGTAATAAGCCCTATCGACGACGATCTTATCTATCAGAAGCTTAAGAAAATAAGCGGTATGGGAACGAAAATAGTATTCATCAATTCCAAGATAGATCACATCGATTATGTATCGTATATCCAGACCAATGGCATTGCGGCTGGAGCGGCGGCGGCGCGCGTGGTTATGGGCGCTATGGGCAGTGAGGGAGAGGTCATTGTAAACAGCTGGACAGACACGCATATTTCCGCCATCGAAGACCGCCGCAGCGGGTTCGTTCAGGAGCTTAAAAAGCATACGGACATAGAAGTCCATGAAGTACCCGTAAAGAGCAAGCCCGCGCAGGAAGAGGCAGACAAGACAATAAAGTCGATGCTCAGCACATACCCGAATGCGCGATTTGTATTTCTTACAAACTGCGACTGGGGGCTCATATTCGCCAACTACATGAGAAGATACCGCCCGAATGTTGAGGTAGTGGTCATCGACTTCACGAAGGAGATTCAAGACTTGATGAGCACGGGGCATCTGCACTACGCGCTTGGTCAGCGCAATTACTCATGGGGAAGCATGGCTATGAACTTCATCGACAAAAGCTTTTCCGGCAAGCCCGTACAAAAATACGTTGATACAGGCACGTTTGAAGTAAACAGGCAAAACATGAGCATATACAAGAGCATGGCCTGACGCAAAAAACTAAAGACTTAAATGAAAGACCTCTGTTCAGTATGAAGTGCAGAGGTCTATTTTTGTTGTTTGATTATCAGCATGTCGTGGATTTCCGGCAACACCGCGATTAATAAATAATGTTGTACGCTTTTTTGTGCACTCCTTTTATTATAATTAACCAACATTTTCAGGAATGGTTTAGTAGCTCTTTACAAGAACATACGTTCTAATGTATAATATTACAAAAGGGGGCGTGCTGTTTGGACCTGTTTGCAAAGCTTAAAATTTTGACGGACGCTGCTAAATACGACGTCGCCTGCACGTCGAGCGGCGTCGACAAAAAGCCCGTACCCGGCGGCATAGGAAACGCGGCGGCCTTTGGCATATGCCACAGCTTTGCGGGCGACGGGCGGTGCATCTCGCTGCTAAAGGTGCTTATGACAAACGCGTGCTCGTATGACTGCGAATATTGCGTAAACCGCCGCTCAAACGACGTCCCCCGCGCTACGTTCGAGCCGCGCGAGCTTGCTGAGCTGACGATAGCGTTTTACCGACGCAACTATATAGAAGGGCTTTTCTTAAGCTCTGCCGTGCTCAAAAGCCCCGACTTTACCGTCGAGCGGATGATAGAAACGCTTCGGCTTCTGCGCGAGGAATACAAGTTCTGCGGCTATATACATGCGAAAGCTATACCCGGGGCAAACAAGTCGCTCATAGAGCGGCTGGGGCTTTTAGCCGACCGCATGAGCGTAAACATCGAGCTTCCTTCGCAGGACAGCTTGAGGCTGCTCGCGCCCGAGAAGACGAAGCAATCGATATTAAAGCCCATGGGCTATATCCGCGAGAGGATCGAGCAGAACTCGAAGGAGCTCGTAGTATATAAAAGCGCCACAAAATTCGCGCCTGCGGGGCAGAGCACTCAGATGATAGTGGGAGCCTCGGGCGAGAACGACCTTAAGATATTGAACCTCACCGAAGGGCTGTATAAAAACTACAGGCTCAAGCGCGTGTTCTTCTCAGCGTATATACCGACAGTGGAGAGCTCACTGCTGCCCGCGGTAGACACGAAGCCTCCGCTGCTTAGAGAGCACCGGCTGTATCAAGCGGACTGGCTTCTCCGGTTCTACGGCTTTTCGGCAGGAGAGCTGCTCGACGACTCAAACCCGAATTTCAACCAGTTTCTCGACCCGAAATGCAACTGGGCGCTTCACCACCCCGAGGAATTTCCCGTGGAGGTAAACACCGCGCCCTACAATACTCTGCTGAGAGTTCCCGGCATCGGCGTGCGCAGCGCGCGGCGTATAACAGCCTCTCGACGTATGGGAAGCCTTGACTTCGCGGGGCTCAAAAAGCTGGGCGTAGTGCTGAAGCGCGCTCAGTATTTCATAACGTGCTCGGGCAAGAGGCCTGACAGCCTCGACATCGCTCAGGACGCGCTGCTGACGGCGCTTCTGTCCGAGCAGGCCCGCGGAAGGATGGAACAGACCATACTTAATATGCCGCGCCAGATATCGTTCTTTGAGCACCCCGCGATAGCGAAGGAGGAGCTTCAAAAATGCCTGACAGGGGAACTGTAAGCGAAAAACCACGAAACGCAGAGCATGCACCGGTTGTTTATATTTACGACGGCAGCTTCGACGGGCTTATGTGCTGCGTGTTCGAGAGCTATGAAAAAAAAGAGTTTCCTCTTGACGTGCTGCCTGAAGGCGCGGAGCTTCCGCTGCTTTTGCCCGCAAAGGATATAGAGACGGACGCCGGCCGCGCGAGACGGGTGAAGGCGTCAATACCTAAAAAGATGGGAAAGGAAGCGTTTCGGTCCATACGCAACGCGTTTCTTACATGCCATCCCAAAAAAGAACTGCTTATACTTAAGTTCATGAGCCTCGGCTACAGCCGGGGCCCTTCGGTGATGAGCATGCTGACGGATAATACGGTGCATGAAGTGTTTGCCGCGGTACGGCATCTTGAACGAGAGGCTCACCTTTACACAGGATTCGTCAGGTTTTCGGAGGCGAACGGAGCGCTTATCGCGCAGATAGAGCCTAAAAACATTGTGCTGCCGCTTATATCAGGGCATTTTTGTGAGAGGTATCAGGGCGAGAGATTTTTGATTTACGACAAGACGCACGGAATGGTGCTTCTCTACGAAAAAGGAAAAGCGGCAATATGCGGCGTGGAATCGTTCGAACAGCCCAGACCCGGCGAGGAGGAGATACGGTTCCGCGAGCTTTGGAGGCTGTTTTACGACACAATAGAAATAAAGGAGCGCCATAACCCGCGCTGCCGCATGAGCCTTATGCCAAAGCGCTACTGGAGCTGCATGACGGAGTTTGCCAGAGAGTCTCGGCTTGGCGGACGCGATGCGCGAGCGCTGCCCTCCGGCACGGAAAGCGGGAAAGATTGACGCGGAATTTATCAAGAAGTAAAAAGGAGGGTAATATGC
This sequence comes from Bacillota bacterium, assembly GCA_023410475.1. GTDB lineage: Bacteria > Bacillota > Clostridia > Christensenellales > SZUA-584 > DTFZ01. Next base: position 124,104 of record JAEYPS010000032.1, read on the forward strand.
TGACGACTCATATATATATCAACGGGCAATGCAGTAAGGCAATAGAGCTGTATGTCAAGGCGCTTGATGCCCAAATCAAAACCGTAATACCCAAACCCGGACAGGAAGAACTTATCATCCACGCAGAGATCCTGATACACGGACAGCTGCTGATGCTGAATGATTTTGGCAATCAAGACGGCCCTTCCAAATCAGGAGGGTATCAGTTGTCTTTAAGATTTGATAATGCGGACGATTTGGAAAAGGCGTACTCATTAATGAAAGACGGCAGCAAGGCGGTCTCACCGATGCAGGCAACAGACTATAGCGATTGTGTCGTAAGGTTTATTGACAGATTTGATGTACGGTGGGCATTTTGGGTATAGGATAGCTGAAAGAATAATTACTCGGTTTTATGCAAAAGCTATTGCTGATAAGAAAAGGAGGCTGTTACTATGGATAAACGACGCGCAAAGGAAATTGCATCCTCGCCGGTTATGGCCAATGTAACCTATAACGGAAACCCGATTTATATTGATAGCGTAAGCGAGAATAAAGAGACCGCCAATATTCACTACCTTAATCAATCGAGCGGTATAAAAGAGGTATCTTTGAACAATCTTGTAGAGCACTTATAAGAATATTTTGGCCATACAGAAAGAATGCCGGCAGCCCGGCATTCTTCAAAAGGGGTTCCCGCTGGATGTTATTTTTTATGTTTAGCAGCACTTTCCGCCGACACCGCCGAAACCGAGTCCGTCACCGCAACAGCAGCAAAGCAGTAGTATTATCCAGATAAAGCTACAGCCACCGAATCCGCCGCGATCACATCCATCTCCGCCAAAGCCAAAACCATCTCCACAGCAGCAGAGAAGTAAAATAATTATCAAGATACAGGAACAGTCACCTTTCCCGCCAAAGAAGCCACCCATTAACAGCACCTCCTTTCTAATTTAGCTAATTTAAAATATGCCTTAAGAGGTATATGTGTTACTTTTTATGCAAAAATACTGATAAAGGCGGCTTGTTAAACTTATAAATTATTGCATCCAAAACCAAACCTTTTAGAAAACAAAAAAAGAATGCCGACAGCCGGCATTCATAATTCAAGGAGGACGATATTTTTTAATGAAGAATTGAAAGCTGCGTTTCCATTCTCTGCTTTACAATATGCCTGAGATGGCATATACGTTACATTATTTAAAAAACATTATTTTTTGATAAAATTAATACTATTATAATATCGGATTATAAAGGTGAAGCGATGTATCTTTCCAGTATTCTGAGTATACTAGGAGATGAAACCAGGTTAAGAATATTAAACCTTTTATCAAAGCAAGAGGTTTGTGTCTGCCTTATTGAGGAAGCACTTGGAATAACGCAGCCAAACGCGTCCAAACACCTTAGACGATTGCGCTATTCGGGGATCATCAGCTGCCGAAGGATATCGCAATGGTGTTTTTATAGCATCAGCGAAAGCTTTAAAAATGATTATAAAGAGCTTTTATTGTTTCTGACTAGACAATGGAGCAGTAATAAACAGTGTATAGAGGACACGCAAAAATTAGAATCTTTGATCGAGACAAACGATTGCTGCAAAGAGCTGCTGGAAAAGGCGCGCAAAGAATAAGCTGATACAGAGTCTGCGTTGATTGTTATTTATACGTATAAAACCTTTTGACCATGCGCTGTCATAGCGTCTTCTCTTACCCATAGAAAATGGGATCAATATTTGCTTCTCATAATATTAACAATATCATTGACAAAAATCCGGCATCCTGAATATAATAGTATATAGATGAATGTCTATATGATAGATGAATGTCTATATATTCTTTAAGAGGTGATCGATATGCCTTACTGCTACTCGGATTATGTTCCGCTGCTCAAGGCGCTGTCGGACGAGACACGGCTGAAGATAGTCGATATGCTTTCGTGCGGAGCGCTTTGCGCGTGCGACATACTCAAGGCTTTCGATATTACACAGCCGACACTGTCGTACCATATGAAGATATTGACGGGCTGCGGCGTCGTTAAGGGGGTTCGCGAAGGGGCCTGGATGCACTACAGCCTCATCAAGGAAAAGGCGGATGAGCTGACTCGGTTTTTAACGGTGATCGCATCAGACAAAGAAGATTGTATATGCAAAGCATGCAAAGAAAAGAAAGCAAATAATAGAGTTTGCGGCAATAAAAGTAAGGGAGAGAATGTTTATGAGTAAAGCTAAGAGAGAGGGAATAGGCTTTTTTGAAAAATACTTAACTGTTTGGGTCATCTTGTGCATGGCGGCGGGAATCATAATAGGCCTGTGGGCTCCGGAAGTGCCGAATTTTCTGGGGCAGTTTGAGTACTACAACGTATCTATCCCGGTGGCCATACTGATATGGCTTATGATTTACCCGATGATGCTGAAGGTTGATTTCGCCAGCATAAAGAACGTTGGGCGCAGTCCAAGAGGCCTATTTATAACATGGACGACAAACTGGGCGATAAAGCCGTTTACGATGTTCGCTGTTTCGTACTTTTTCTTCTTTGTGGTATTCAGGGCCATAATACCGGCCGAAACGGCGAAGGACTACCTTGCGGGGGCGATTCTGCTGGGCGCGGCCCCGTGTACGGCTATGGTGTTCGTGTGGAGCCACCTCACAAAGGGTAACCCCGCGCACACGCTCGTACAGGTAGCCACGAACGACCTTGTAATACTCGCGCTGTTCGCTCCTATCGTAGGGCTGCTGTTCATGCTGGGAGGCATCAGCGTGGAGGGAGTAGGAGTGCCGTGGGCGACGCTGTTCCTTTCCGTTGTGCTCTTCGTAGTAATCCCGCTTACGGCAGGATGGTTTACACGCCACATACTGACAAAGAGAAGAGGCAGGGAATACTTCGAGAAGAAGTTCATCCCCAAATTCAATAATATTACGGTGATAGGGCTGCTGCTGACGCTGGTGATCATATTCTCATTTCAAGGCAGGACGATAGTGGAGCAGCCGGTTGATATACTTCTCATAGCGGTGCCTCTTATAATCCAGACGGTACTGATATTCTTCATAGCGTATCTTTGGAGCAAAGCATGGAAGCTTCCGCATAACGTAGCTTCGCCCGCCGCCATGATAGGCGCGAGCAACTTCTTTGAGCTTGCTGTGGCGGTCGCTATCTCCGTGTTCGGGCTTAAATCGCCCGCGGCGCTGGCGACTATTGTCGGCGTTCTCGTAGAGGTGCCCGTTATGCTGACGCTGGTGCGCATCTCGAACCGTACAAAGAGATGGTTCCCGGAACCTAACGTCGCGGCAGCTGGAATTAGTGAGCAAGCCGAATCAATTAATGTTGAGGATCAACCTGAACCGGCAAAGATCGAGGAGCAATCAGATACGGATGATATATCTTAAAGGAGGTGTTTTAAGTGAGTAAAATGGCAATATACGATCCTGCAATGTGCTGCCCGACAGGGCTGTGCGGGCCTTCGGTCGACCCCGAATTACTAAGGGTATCAACTGTACTCAATACCCTTAAGAGAAGAGGGATCGTGGTTGAAAGGTACGGGCTTTCCAACGCGCCGCATGCTTTTACGGCAAACCGGAATATAAATGCCTTGCTAAGGAGTAAAGGAACGGCTGCTTTGCCGGCTGTTGTGGTTGATGGGGAAATCGTAAAAACGGGTTCATACCCGACGAACGTGGAGTTTGCCAGATGGCTTAATGTACCGATCGAGCATTTAGAAGGTCAAAGATAAACTTAATAAAACAACCAGTGATTAATGTTTGTGCTGCAGGGAGGTAAACATGATTCACCTCCTTACAGCAAGCTAATGCAAATATGATAATTATGAAAGGTTGAAGTTAAAGTGCAAAATCAGGACCTGCAAAACTTGAAACCATCAAAATATATGTTTTTTACAGGCAAAGGCGGAGTCGGCAAGACTTCAGTTGCGTGTGCTATAGCTGTTTCACTTTCGGATAAAGGCAAAAAAGTATTACTTATAAGTACGGATCCTGCGTCAAATCTGCAGGACGTATTTGAAACCGAACTGAACAGCCGGGGCGTAAAAATTCCTTCCGTGCCAAATCTAATGGTAGCTAATCTTGACCCCATTAAGGCGGCGGCAGAATACAAAGAGAGCGTTGTTTCACCATATAGGGGAAAGCTTCCGGATGAAGTGATAAGGAATATGGAGGAACAGCTGTCCGGCGCGTGTACTGTTGAAATTGCGGCCTTCAATGAGTTTTCGGCGTTCCTTGCGGATAAGGAGATCGCGCGAAAATACGATCATATAATATTTGATACAGCGCCGACAGGCCATACGCTGCGTATGCTGCAGCTCCCTTCTGCGTGGAGCAGCTTTATCAGCGAGAATACCCACGGAGCATCATGCCTCGGGCAGCTTTCGGGGCTTGAGGACAAAAAGGATCTGTATAAACGGGCTGTCGAAACGCTGTCTGACAGCAGCCTTACCACACTTATGCTTGTATCAACACCCGAGAGCACTCCATTGGCCGAAGCGGCGCGAGCCTCAAAAGAACTTAGGGAATTAGGTGTTAATAATCAGATTCTGCTGATTAACAGCGTGCTTGTTACGTATAGTAAAGATGATAAGACAGAGAAAGCATTTTATGATAAACAGCAAATAGCTTTATTTAATATGCCTAAGGAGTTAAGAGGCCTGCTTATATACAAAATACCGCTTCGGGCTTACAACATAATAGGAATCCGAAATATCAGAGCTCTGCTGAAGACAGATATGACCATCGAATCTGATGCGAGACGAGAATTAAATATTGAGAACTCGCTTAGCGACGTTGTAGAAGATATATACAACTCAAATATAAAGGTCATTCTTACAATGGGAAAAGGCGGAGTCGGCAAGACTTCAATAGCCGCCGCGATAGCGCTTGAGCTGTCGAAGAAGGGAAAACGCGTGCACCTTGCAACGACTGACCCCGCGGCGCACTTAAAATATGTGATAAGCGAAAGAGAGAATATCACGGTAAGTAATATTGACGAAGAAAACGAACTCGCAAAATACAGGGATGAAGTACTCTTGAAAGCGAGGGAAACAATGGGCGGGGATGACATTGCTTATATAGAAGAAGATCTGCGTTCCCCATGCACGCAGGAAATAGCGGTTTTTAAAGCCTTTGCCAACATAGTTGAAAGAAGCGAGCATGAGGTTGTTGTAATTGATACGGCTCCAACCGGGCACACTCTGCTGTTGCTTGACGCCGCTCAGAGCTATCACAGGGAAGTGAAGAGGACGCAGGGCGAAGTTGCAGAGTCGGTTAAGAAGCTTCTCCCGAGGCTTAGGAATGCAGCTGAAACACAGGTCATAATCGTTACGCTTCCTGAAGCCACGCCGGTGTTAGAAGCAATGAGACTTGCTGAAGACTTAAAGCGCGCAGAAATAAAGAGCAAATGGTGGATAATAAACAAAAGCATGCATAAGGCCGAAACACGCAGCTCGTTTTTAAAGGCAAAGGGTGCCAATGAAACTGCGTGGATTCAAAAGGTCGCGGAAATATCAAACGGCAGTTTTGCGGTGATTCCCTGGGTCTCAGGGGAAATAAATGATAAAACTCTCAGCAATATGCTTTCTTGAGCAATAAAGAATCACAAAGCGTTATTGAAAACTCCGTAGAGCAGAAATACAAAGGATAAGAATAATATGAGTATGTTTTAGGGAGTACTGTATGTCAATAACATGGTATCCGATAATTGATTACGATATCTGCACGCGTTGCGGCGCATGCGCAAATAAATGCAGGCGCGGGGTATATAAGCTTGAGGGAGGCAAACCCATCGTTATATACCCGCAGGGGTGCATACAGGGCTGCCACGGCTGTGGAAATATCTGTCCGCAAGGCGCCATTCGGTACGCAAATGACCGGACGGGGTGGAGGCCACCTGCCAGCGGCTTAAGGTAAAAGAATAAGGCCTTGATAAGCATCAGGCGGGGTGGTTTTTAGTCCCGCCTGATATGCTTGATACTGTGCTCCCTGCCTTATGTTTTGCGGTATGTGAGGACATACCCATATTACCTTCTAGAAAAGTTAACATTCGGAGCGTATTTTTTGATTGACAGATACATGAAGTTTTGAATAAAATAAAAACATATTAATATTTTCTAATATACTAATGACATTGAACGGAATCATTTTCTGAGATGGAGATAAAGGAGGAATATGATGAAAAAACCAAAGGTGGCGTTTATATGTGTGCACAACTCCTGCCGCTCCCAAATGGCGGAAGCCATTTCAAAGATATTTGCGTCAGAGGCATTTGAAGCGTTCTCCGCGGGGACGGAAACGAAGCCCGAGATAAACTCAGACGCGGTGAGGGTGATCAACAAGCTGTATAACGTTGACATGAGAGAAACGCAGCATTCAAAGCTGCTCGCCGACATCCCGCCTGTCGATGTTGTCATAACGATGGGCTGCAACGTAAGCTGTCCTTATCTGCCCAGCAAACACCGCGAGGATTGGGGGCTTGAAGACCCGACAGGTAAGGATGAAGACGCCTTTATCGAAACAGCAAGAACCATAGAAAAGAAAGTACAGGAGTTAAAAGAAAAAATAAACACCCTGATATAACGGGAAAACGGAGGGTTTACGATGGAAAAAAAGACTAATGCGGAAGAACAAAAGAAGAAATCAACCATGCTTATAAAGATACTGGTACCGGCATTTATAGTTATAGTTGTCGCGGGTATATTTCTTTTTAAGAACCTGCCCGGCGAAGATACGATCGACAAAGGTGATACTGCACATACAGCTCAAAATGATGTGCCTGAGCAAAAATCGGAGCAGCCGGGCGCTGACAAAATTGATGTAGATTTCAAATCTTCGGAATTTGACCTTGACTCCACGAATAGTCTTAATATTGAAGAGCTTCTTTCGTACGGGCTGCCTGTGCTAATAGACTTCGGCGCGGATTCATGCATTCCTTGCAAGGAAATGGCGCCGGTATTAGAAGAATTAAATAAAGAACTCAGAGGCAAGGCAATAGTCAAGTTTGTGGATGTCTGGAAAAACAACGACGCGGCAGGGGAGGTGCCTCTGAGGGTCATTCCGACACAATTCTTCTTTGACAAAGACGGCAAGCCGTATATCGTTGATGAGAGTAAATTTGGATTTGTTATGTATAAACATAAGGTAACGGAAGAACATGTATTCACCGCACATGAGGGCGGCATGACAAAAGAAGAAATAATGGCTATATTTAAGGAGCTGGGTGTAGAATGATAGATCAGTGGCTTGAGGCTTTAGGCGCGGCAATAAGCAATAATTTCTGGATCGCACCGCTTTTTGCATTGCTGGCAGGAGCGCTTACGTCGTTCACTCCCTGCTCTCTGTCAAGCATACCCCTTGTTATCGGCTATGTGGGCGGATACGCGGGCAGCGACGTCAAAAAGGCGTTCCGATACTCTCTCGTCTTTTGCCTTGGCATGGCAATAACCTTTACCGCTCTTGGCACGATTGCTTCCCTGATGGGCAGGCTGATGCAGGTGACAGGCACGTGGTGGTATTTAATACTCGGCGTGCTGATGGTGCTGATGGCGCTGCAAACATGGGACATAATACATATAATTCCCCAAAACACGGCGATGAGTAAAAACAGCAAAAAAGGCTATATAGGAGCGGCGATAACAGGTATGCTCGGCGGGCTGTTCGCTTCGCCTTGCGCGACTCCCGTTTTGATAGTGCTGTTGGCTATGGTGGCCGAAAAAGGAAACCTTGTGTGGGGTATAGTATTGCTTTTACTATATTCTATCGGGCACAGCGTGCTCATAATGGTTGCCGGGACTTCGATAGGGTTTGTCAGGAAACTTTCAGCATCCGAAAAGTACGGCAAGGCTAATAGAATATTCAAGATAGTTATGGGATCAATAATACTGCTGCTTGCTTTTTACATGTTCTATCTGGGATTCTGAGGAATATGTTATTTCAAAAGAAGCCCGGGATTATTGCCTCGGGCTTTTTTAATAGCGTGAAACGTAAGCATTCGGGGCGTTCAGTTTGTTCCGGAAAGCTTGCTGCTCATCATCTGTACTTCGTTTTTGATTATTATCTCGGTTACTTTTAACAGATTAAGAACCTCGTTGTCCTTTATTCTGTACATTATCCTGATGCCGTCTTTTTCTGAAGCCAATATACCGGCGTCCTTTAAGATCTTAAGATGCTGAGACAGGTTAGACTGGCTGAACTCAACATTTTCATTAAGTACGCAGACGCATAGCGGACCGTTTAGAAGATTCATAACTATCTTGATTCTTATCGGATGCGCCAACGCCTTATAAATTCTAACGTACATATCTTCAAGCGTCATGTTGATTTACCTCTTATAAGTCATTTAGTATATTAGAAAACAAAAATAATGATATACTTAAATATCTCAATTGTCAAAGGGGAGATTATTTAAAAGATCTTCTTCTAATATATCCTTGACGAACCAAATCGGCCACATTATAATAATATTAGATTATGCTAAATAACTTATAGAGCTTGTCTCGCATATGCGAATATGCATCAGGCATATCAAGGAGGGGACTTTATGTCAAAAAGTTGGTATCCAATGATCAATTATGAACTGTGCACTGAATGTGGAGCATGTATCGAAAAATGCAGCCACGGCGTTTACAAACAAGGCTCCGCCAGGCCGGTTGTTTCCAATCCAGAGGGCTGTATAGAAGGATGCCACGGATGCGGAAATCTTTGTCCGGCCGGCGCAATAGACTATGCGGGAGAGAACAACGGTAGCAATAGTTGTGGTTGTGGCTGCTGCTGTTCATAATAATAGAAGGTGATGTTTATGAAAGAATGGAAAAAGATCGTCCTTATCGTATCAATATTTTTGGCGGCGTATTTTATACCGTTTTCTGATACGCGTGTGGGCGCGGCTATTCTGGAAGCATTTCATATGCTTCAGGAATATGCTCAGGAGCATGTTCTATTCTGTCTTATCCCCGCTTTTTTCATAGCGGGCGCGATTTCCAACTTTATCACCCAAGGCTCGGTCATCAAATACTTCGGAAGCGGTGCGAAAAAATGGGTCTCGTATGCCGTCGCATCGGTCTCCGGTACCATTCTTGCCGTTTGCTCGTGTACGGTGCTGCCGCTGTTCTCAGGAATATACAAAAGGGGCGCAGGCATAGGGCCAGCTATTGCGTTTCTCTATTCCGGGCCTGCAATCAATTTGCTTGCGATCATTCTGACCGCCAGGGTTTTAGGCTGGGAGCTTGGTTTAGCCAGAGCAATAGGGGCCGTTCTTTTCTCCGTTGTTATAGGCGTTATAATGGCGGCGTTATACAAGAAGGAAGACAAGGCGAGAGAAACAAAGGCTATGCAGTTGTTTGACGACGTTAAAGAAGAGCGCAGCGGATGGCAGACCATTGTATATTTTGCATCTCTTGTTTTCATCCTGATATTCGCGGCTTGGAGCAAGCCCGGTCAGGACGCAGGCTTTTTTCTGGCGATCTACAACATCAAATGGTATTTGACAGGATTCTTTTTGGTCGTGCTGGCCTTTGCGCTCATCAAATGGTTCAACAAAGAGGAGCGGATCAGCTGGGTAAGCTCAACGTGGAGCTTCTCCAAGCAAATACTGCCTCTGCTCTTTGCCGGTGTCATGATAGCCGGAGTACTCATGGGACGGCCCGGTACGGATAATGGCCTGATCCCTTCACAGTATGTAGCGGCTCTTGTTGGTGGCAACTCATTGCTTTCCAACCTGATCGCTTCGGTTGTTGGCGCGTTCATGTATTTTGCGACGCTCACCGAAGTGCCTATCATACAGGGGCTTGTAGGGCTTGGAATGGGCAAAGGCCCGGCGCTTGCTCTGCTGTTGGCAGGCCCGGCGCTAAGCCTCCCGAACATGCTGGTAATTCGAAGCGTGCTCGGCACAAAAAAGACGGTGGTATTCGTGTCGTTAGTCATTGCTTTTGCAACCATCACAGGCATGATATTTGGAATGATCGTATAAAAGGAGGTGAAACAGATGGATATAAAAATATTGGGGACAGGGTGCCCGAAATGCAAAACGCTTGAAAAGAATGCGCTGGATGCTGTTGGTGAGCTTGGCATTGAGGCTAACGTCACAAAGGTTACTGACATTAATGACATCATGGAATATAACATAATGATGACGCCCGGAATTGTGATCAACGGCAAGGTCAAAGCGGCAGGAAGAGTGCCTGGCGCCAAAGAGATCAAGACAATGATTCAGGACGAGTTATAAAACTTGAGTAAATGGATATGCAAGCTGTTAGCATACACTCAGGCATGTGAACTTAATATACATAAGAGAGGCAGGATGCGGGAGAAGCTATAAATCAGTTCTCCCGTCTGCGTTATTATGATTTGACTGTTTCATGATATGTTTCATTGTATATGTTGTGGTATTGTGTTTTGAGGTAAGGTGAAATGGATATTATCGACTGCATGGGAGATATGTGCCCCATTCCTATGATTAAAATCGAGAACAAGCTAAACTCGATAGAACATGGTGATGAGTTTATGGTTGTTTCGGATCATAGTTGCACTCTTACGTCTATCCGAGAAAAGTATTCCGATTATATAACGAAAATTGACGAAGTCATGATTGGAGTCTGGGAAATAATTTTAAAAAAATAGCCTAACAGAAACTTTTAGCGCCGAATTTCTTGAACCAATGCACAAAATCCTTTACATGGCCGGAGCAGTCTTTTTTGTATATCATAATGATATCCATATCCATATTTAACTCCGGCACGGATATCGTTTTAAACTGCTTTTTATACAGCTCTGCTTTTACAGAAATATACGGCACAAACGCCACTCCGAAGTTCTTCAAAACCATTATTTTCGCGCTCTCTATTCCTTCTACGCGCAGGTTGCAGTTTAAACAACTTTGGCTGTATCCCAGCCTCGTCAGGTTCCTGAAAAGCGTGCTCGTGATGTTATTCCTTTCGGTAAATGTTATCAGGGAGAAACCCGGTAGCTGCTCTAAAGATACTTCATCTGGGATCGAGCTTTCGTCTTTTGAAACTAGCACTATCTTGATTACACCGACCTTTTCTATAGCTAGCTCGGTATTATCAGCCTCTATATCTGAGGCACAGGAAAAACCGATGTCGCAAATATCATTGGATACGTTGGTTATGATCTCATTGGAGGGATTGCTGGTCAATTCATAATTATGATTGGGATATACTTTGTTTGCTGTGATAAGGGTGCATGGCAACACATAATCCGAAGCTGAGCTGCATGCTTGTATTTTTATGTTGGCGCTCGAATTTTCAACATCAGCAAGCTCAGTCATCATCTTTTCATGGATGCGGAGTATATGTTCCGCATACTTAAAGACAATCTTGCCGCTCATAGTAAGCCCGACGCCCTTATTACTGCGTATCAGGAGTTTCTTTGACAGCTCATTTTCCAGCCTTTGAATCTGCTGGCTCAATGCAGACTGCGTAAGATGCACTGCATTGGTTACATTGCTGATATTACCTTCCTTCGCTATTAAATAAAAGGATTTCAACGACTCAATATTCATATATTCACCAGTATAATATTTTTAATAAATGTAATAGCATTATAACATGGTTTTGATATTAGTAAAACTAATATTGCATAAGCAAAACGGGTTTGTGTATGCGTATGTTATGTGTTAAAAATATAACAAAGATATTGATAATTATTTAACAACAAGAATTATTAAAATCCTAATAACAGGGTCGATTCTTCATTTTGACACAAACCAGGAATATTAAGTCGAATCATGTTTGATAGTTATAATTGCTCTCTTGCTGAGAAGAAATATGTAAACTAATAAGTTCAAAGCGTTGAGCGTTATGGCTGTAAAAACAATAAATAAAGGAGTAAGTAGTTATGGCAGAAATCTATTTGGATTGTTTGGGAGAGGCTTGCCCCGTTCCGCTTATCAAAACACAGGGAGCAATGGAAAAGATGAATGTCAATGATGTAATAATCGTTGATATTGATCACAGCTGCGCTATGAAAAACGTTCCGGATTGGGCTCGTTCCGCCGGTCACTCGGTAGAGATCGAAGAGATCGGTGAAGGACAATGGAACATTATTATTGAAAAGCTAAAATAGGAGGAGTCTAAAATGAACGACATTTTGCCGGAAGTCCAAACGGAAGTTGTTACAAAAGTCACAAAAACAAAATATCCTTTGCATGAGACTTTACTCAAAAAGGAATGGAGCTATACTACCGGGGCTGTACTGCTCGCGGTTTTTGCCCTAGCCCTGGTAATTATTACTGGAAAGGCATGGGGTGTGACAGGGCCATTTACTTTATGGGGTGGGAAAATTCTTTCACTATTCGGCGTAGACGTTGTGTCATCACCGATTTTTAAGGGAATCGAAGAATACAGTTTTTGGAAGGACATGCCTTCGATGACTGACGTTGGCATAGTCGCCGGCGCTTCTATATCCGTCCTTCTTGCGGCGCAGTTCAAGCTGAAGAAAATAAAGAGCTGGAGAAATGTGGCTGCAGCGGTCATCGGTGGCCTACTTATGGGTATTGGAGCGAGACTCGCTCTTGGATGCAATATAGGCGCGTTTTTCTCTGCGCTCCCTGCTTTTTCTCTTCACGGCTGGGTATTTATGGTGGCGATTTTTGGCGGCGCTGTTGCAGGCAGCTATTTTCTTAAGAAATATTTCATGGGCGGCGCATCAAAAAAACCCGCACGCCGTCCAGCTGCCGCTAAGCAAACGCCCGAGAGCCGCAGGCGTAAACGCGTGATACAGATGTCCATCGGTATTGTTTTTGTAGCCGCATACATCGTATTGTCCGTCTATGTTCAGAGCATTAATCCAAACGGTGCGTTTATTATGCTTATAGGGCTTGCGTTTGGCTATGTGCTTCAGCGTTCGCGTTTCTGTTTCACCGCGGCTTTTCGCGATCCTAAGCTTACCGGATCGACCACTCTTACAAAAGCCGTAATACTGACGCTTATGCTTTCAAGTCTGGTCTTTGCCGCGCTTCAGATGAAGTCGACCGGCTATGCCTTGGACACTTTAAATGTTGGAGAGCTTCCGGGAAATATCAAAGCCGTGGGGCTGCATACAGCTCTTGGCGGTTTCATTTTCGGCATAGGCGCGGTTATCGCGGGAGGATGCGCTTCGGGGACTCTTATGAGAATGGGAGAAGGATTCATGCAGCAATGGATAGCGATAGTCTTCTTTATATTCGGATCTGTAATAGGCTCCGCGCTCCTCATTCCTGTGCAGACAACTTTCCTTTACTCGAAAGAAGCTGTTTACCTACCTCAGATGCTGGGCGGCTGGATACCTGCTTTGATAGTCCAGTTCGGAGTCCTTATCTGCCTCTATATTATTGCTGACTGGTACGGCAGGAAAAAGTCGGGAGAGCTGCAATAATGGAAAAAAAGGTCGAGCATTATGACGTGGTAGTAATCGGCGGCGGCCCCGGAGGAATGACGGCTGCCATTTATGCGGGAAGAGCGAGGCTTAAAACACTGTTGATAGAAAAATCGCTCATCGGCGGGATGGCCACGTATACGAGTGAAATTGAAAACTATCCGGGATTTGCGCAGCCGATTGGCGGAATAGAGCTCACGGAGCTGATGAATAAACAATTCCGCCGTTTTGGGGTTGATGTCAAGCTTACCGATGTGCGCTCTGTTAGTGTCGATTGCGACGAAAAGATAGTATCAACATTTAGAACAGACTATGCTGCAAAAGCAGTCGTTATCGCAACAGGAAATAAACCCCGGTTGACCGGCGCTAAGGGCGAGGAAAGTTTCCTTAATGATAAGGGCATTTCGTTTTGCGCGACTTGCGACGCGGCCCGGAATGAGGGTAAACGCATCATGGTCATTGGCTCAGGAGACGCCGCGATCGAAGAAGGGATGTTCCTGACAAAGTTCGCTCGGGAAGTGATAGTGTCTGTTATTCATGACGAAGGGATAATGGACGCAAATAAGGTCGCTCAGGAAAAGGCGTTGTCGAACCCGAAGATGAAATTCATCTGGAACACTGTTGTTGATTCTTTTGAGGGCGACGACATGCTGAAAACTGTGAACCTTAAAAATATTAAAACAGGAGAAATCTTACCTGTTGAGGTAGACGGCTGTTTCCTTTTTATTGGGTATACCCCGAACACCAAGATCTTCGAAGGCCTGATCGATATGACGGATCACGGTTATATCAAGACAAACGAGGATATGGAAACATCGTTAAGCGGTATTTTTGCCGTAGGTGATTGCCGTGAAAAAACCTTAAGACAGGTAGCGACCTCCGTTGGCGACGGCGCAATTGCGGGCTTTATGGCGGAGAAGTACGTTGAAGAGCTTGAATACGTCCGAAAAGAAATTCTAGGTACTGAAGGCCTTGTATTGGCGTATGTGTACAACGCGATCGAAGCCCTCGATCGGGAATTGCTTGGGCGTGTGGAGAATGCGTTGAAAGACTACAAAGATAATGTGCTGCTCAGGCGCGTTGACGTATATAAGTCAGACCGCATCGCTTGTCGGCTTTCTTACACGAAAACGCCGTCGCTTATTCTGCTGAAAAACGGCGAGGTAGTTGAAAATCTCACCGACTTGTCGGCTATAGAGCAAAAGATCGAAGGAATTGCAGGAAAACATTTAAAAGTATTAAGTCCTGCATAGTGCCAGCTTCCCCAGTGAGAGCTAAAACTCGTCTTTGACAGTTAAAGATCAATTAAACGGTACGGTCATTGGCAGTAAAACTGGAAATGGAAAGGAAGTTATTATTGTGTTTAATAGTGGATAAGGAAAAATGTACAGGCTGTGGTAAGTGTGAACAAATCTGTCCTGTGCATGCGATCATTATGAAAGATGGAAAATCATATATAACTATCGCGTGTGTAGAATATGGAGCATGTATTTCGGAGTGTCCGATGCAGGCGATTCACGTTATGAATAATGATTATGAGTCTTTTAAGCCGCTATTCAATTAATTCATTGAAACACATTATTTTTAAGCCATGTAGACTGTCTGAGAAGGCAGTCTCATTTTTTCGTATGCAATTATATTGTTTAAACGGGACATGTTGTATATTCTATCCGAGTACGGATAACAAAGATTTGCTTTGGGCGGCTTATTATATATAATTGTTTAATAAACATTTACGTAGATTAATATATGTTTTAGAATAAACTGAGTACGTAACTGCTTGAAGTTTTAGCCATAGGTGAAAGCAATGTCTATATGTCTTGTTGACTTTTTAGAAGAGATAAAAGTTCCGCTAAGAAAATTTATAAGGAACCGTATTCCGAACGAAGAGGATGCAAAAGATATTCTGCAGGAAGTTTTTTTAAAACTTATAAGCAGCGTCGACAAGCTGGCAGACAGCCAAAAGGCACGCGCGTGGATATATAGAACCACCCGGAATGCTGTAATTGATTATTATCGGAAAAATCATACCCGCGCTATTCCTGATAACCTTCCGAAGGAGCTTCCGGCCATATTTGAGGAAGACCTTTCTTCTAACAAAGATATTGCATTTTGTCTTAAAAATATGGTTAACAACCTGCCTGAAAAGTTTAGGGAGGCCATAATAATTACGGTCTTTGAAAACCATACACAAAAAGAATACAGCGAGATGGCCGGGATTTCTTTATCCGGTGCGAAATCAAGGGTGCAGCGCGCGAGGATTATGCTTAAAGAGATGGTTTTGGGATGCTGCAGTCTGGAGTTTGATTCTCTCGGAAATATCATTAACTACAGAAAGAGAAGCCCGAATTGCAAATATTGCTGAAAAACTTTAAAACTATGTGCGTCCTTTTTGTGTTGAATACGTCTTTATAGATAGACGTATTTTTTATACGCAAATCGTGAGACTATTGGTTATAATGAATGGAGGAAGATCATGAAAAAGAGCAAAGACGAAATAAGAAATGCTGTAAGACAAAACTATTCCTCGGTCGCGAAAAGCGGCTCGTCCCAAGGCTGCTGCGGCGGTTCGTGCTGCTGCGGAACAGCGGCTGATATACAGGGCTCGCCCTTGGAGCTCGGATATACACAAGACGATATTATAAACGTACCCGCTGACGCCAATATGGGACTCGGCTGCGGAAACCCTATCGCGATAGCCGCGCTGAAAGACGGTGAGACTGTGCTCGACCTTGGGTGCGGCGGCGGGTTTGACTGCTTTTTGGCCAGCAGGCGTGTCGGCGAGAGGGGATATGTTATCGGTATAGACATGACGCCCGAAATGATCTCACTCGCTAGGAAGAACGCGGAACAAGGCGGTTACACAAATGTGGATTTCAGATTGGGAGAGATCGAGCATCTGCCCGTTGCCGACGCAACTGTCGATGTCATAATTTCAAACTGCGTAATAAACCTGTCGCCCGACAAAGAGCAGGTGTTCAGTGAAGCGTTCAGGGTCTTAAAGCAGGGAGGCAGGCTGTCCGTTTCGGACGTTTTGGCTACAGCTCATATGCCCGAAAGATTAAGGCAGGATATGCAGCTTGTCGCCGGTTGTATAGGCGGCGCCGGGCATGTGGAAGACGTAAAAGCAATGCTGAAGAACGCGGGGTTCGGCGATATCCGACTGACGCAAAAAGAAAACAGCCCAGATATTATAAGATCATGGGGCTTCGGCAATAACATTGAAGACTATGTAGCCTCGTATATGATCGAAGCGGTAAAATAAAACGAAAAACAAAAATAGGGTGAGTCAAGTACTCACCCTGACTTTTTAAATGCGTTCCCATAAAGCTCAATTTTATACGGGGTCCCCAAAAAGTCGTGAGGCTTTTTGGGGTGTGCATGAGGCAGTCTGCCGTTAGAAGCCTGTAACGGAAACGCCGAAAATCTGATATAATCTTTACAGAAACTTATAGCGTTCTTAACAATATCATTATAACATTATACATACATAGGCTAGTTGCTTGGAAATGAATTTGAAAACGAAAGGAGACGGGTATGCGTATCGTCATCATCGGAGCGGTCGCCGCCGGTACGTCGGCGGCGGCAAAGGCGAGGAGGAACAGCGAAGAGGCAAAGATAATCGTTTATGAAAAAGACAGTTATATCTCATACTCCGGCTGCGGTATGCCGTATTATCTCGGGGGCATAGTGCGGGACGCGGACGAACTGACGCCGCGCGATGCCGAGTTCTTCAAGTCAAGATACGACGTTGATGTCTTTACGCTGCACGAAGTGCTCGAAATACTGTCTGACGAGAAGGCACTTGTTATCAGGAACCTTGAAACGGGTGAAGTTTTTACCGACCGCTACGATAAGCTGATAATAGCAACGGGCGCCTCGGCGGTCGTCCCTCATATTACGGGGGTACACCTTGAGCATGTGTTCAGGCTGCGAAACATAAACGACATGAACAGTATAAAGGCGTTTATAGACCGCAAACGCCCGAGCTCAGCCGCTATTATAGGAACAGGCTTTGTCGGGCTTGAGATGTGCGAAAACCTAACAAGGCTCGGCATTAAAGTCACGCTTGTTGAGAAGCTTTCGCAGGTAACGCCCGGCCTCGACAGCGATATGGCGGTGCACGTAGAGGAGCACATAGAAAAGCATGGCGTAAATGTTCTCACGGGTGTATCTGTGGGGCAGATAACAGCGAGTAGCGTTGTGCTTGCGGACGGCAGAACAGTAAGCGCGGATATGGTGCTCGTGTCTGCAGGTGTACGCCCTGATACCGAACTTGCCGCGAAGGCTGGCATAAAGCTCGGCGTTGCCGGCGCCATCTCTGTAAACACAAGGATGCAGACCAGCGTCCCCGATATTTACGCCTGCGGCGATTGCATTGAGCATTTCGACGTGGTGACCGGGCGCAGCATATACCGGCCGTTAGGCTCCACGGCAAACAAGACCGGCAGGATAGCGGGGGACTGCGTGACGGGAGGCGATCTTGAGTTCAGAGGCATACTGGGCACCGGTATATTCAGGATATTCGATATGACAGTGGCGCAGACCGGCCTGTCTGAGCGCGAGGCGCTTGCTTTGGGATACGATGTTGCCGTTTGTCATAACATCAAGCCAAGCAAACCGAGTTACATGGGCGGCGAGGAAATGGTGATTAAGGCCGTTGCCGACAAAGCAAGCGGCGCTCTGCTGGGCGTCCAGATCGTGGGCGGGGAAGGCGTCGACAAGAGGATCGACGTTTTCGTAACCGCAATCTCGTTTAAGGCGAAGGCCAAGGACCTCTTTCATCTTGACCTTGCTTACGCTCCGCCGTTCTCTACCACAAAAGACCCGGTGATGTACACCGGAATGATATTGGATAACGCCATAAATAAAGGCAGGCCTCTCATTACAGCCGATGAGTTAAAAATGCTGATGGATTCCGGCGGAAGGTACACGCTTATAGACGCAAGGACAGCGGAGCAATTTGATAACGGCCATATCGAAACAGCGCGCAATGCAGCGCATGCAGAATTAAGGGATGCGGTAAAGGAATTTGATAAAGACGCGGTTACAGTAACGTATTGTAACAAGGGGGTCACGGGGAACGCGGCTCAGAACATACTCTTAAACAGCGGTTTTAAAAACGTTTATAATCTTTCCGGCGGGCAAAAACAATTCGGAAAGACACAGAGACCGAAATAAATTGCCCCTCAGATAGCATGCTCCAAAGGTCTAGAGCGCTGTCGTTGGTTGGGAGAGGAACGGCTTAAAGCCGGATACTCTTTCCGTCAAACACCGATTCTTACCTTTTTTCGACACACTGATGCATCGGTTATTCTATCTATCAGTGGCTTCGCGTTGCGGAGTAGGAACCGTATCATCATGAAGCAAAATGTTATGCTAATCTATTGATCTTCCTCGTTATAATACTGAATAATTGCATCCTTCAAGTCTTTAATAAATCCTATACCAGTTTTTGCTTTTATACCATAAACTCTTGCAAAATATTCGTCTTTGCTATTATAGTCAACATCAAAACCAAGCTCGATCAATTTTGATATATATTGTTCAATATATGCAGCATCTTCAATTGAAAAATCTGTTCGTGGTTTCTCTTCTAAACAACGAATATACTTTTCAATATTAGGTTTATCCAAGCAATTTAAGGCTTCTACCATATATTCAAAATAGGGTTTTACATATATGAAATATATTTCATAAAAGCTCTTGCTTTTTTCAAATGATGTATCACTTATTTTTTCAATAAAAGCTCTGGAAACTTTTCTGCAATCATAGACAGAATCCATATAATCTATTATCTTAGATATCTTAACTTTATCGATCTTTTCCTCGGAAGTTGGTTTGCTTGACAAAGCGTTAATAAATAGCTCCAAACTAACAACCTTCAAATCTATTAAAAGATCTTCAACGACATTATAAACAGTATGGATATTCGGTTTGTCAACTAATTTTCTTTCAATGCTCTTGCCAATAGCTATTGCCATAATAGGGGACTGCTCATGCGATATGCTGTTATTGCAAATAGCATTAACTGCGGTCCCAGTAATTGAAAGCATAAACATAAATGTACCTTTACCAGAAATCTGATCAAAATCGCATCGAACTCCAATTATTGCATTACAATTCTTTTTAATTAATTCATTTTCCAGATTATCCAGAACATCTTGATATAATTCCCCTAGTCTATCTTCAAGCTTTTGTGAACGCCCCCCAAAAACATCTGTGAAGCCAGCAAAGAATTCAGAGAAAAAACCAACGCCTACTACTGCTCTGGACGAGACAATACCCTTTTGATCAACAATATCATATCCTTTTATAGAGTCTGTTGTACTGATAAGATTTCTATCCATAAAAATATACCTCACATTAACTATAAAATATTTTAGCACATAATAGCTAATAATGTAACAATACCAGTAAGCACAGAGGTGTATTTAAACTCTTTATTACCGCGGTATGTGGATTCTAAAGCGAATGCAATAATGTGGTTAAGGCTATTAACCTGCCCCCCGATCTTTTGCAATATAAAACAGACACACCATTTTCGTAGTATGTCTGATAAAACTTTGCTCGAAGAGCTGATAAAGAACCAAAGGTATCAATCAGGGTTTGAATACGACGCGCTTTTGCATAAGGTAGCTCAATAAGAAAAGTATCACCTCGACTATGGGCTTTGCGACAAGCTCATACAATCCTATTACATTGCTCAATAAAAAAATCAGGCTGTAGTTGAGCAGCATTATCACACCGGCAAGCCAGAAATATCCAAAAGCGTGTCTTTTGAAATTGCCGCTTTTTCGCGCCGCGAATACTATATTGCGGTTTATGAAGAAATTTATCGTGGCGCTGGGTATCCTCGAGCCCGCAACAACGAGCCAGAGCATGTTCTTCTGGGGAAAGAACGACAGCAAAAGCGCGAACAGCGCAAAATCTATCAAAAACGCGAATACCGACGAGCCCGCGAACATTATAAAGCCTGATACAATTATCCTGTATATCCTCAGGGAGTCTTTAAACGGATTGAAGTGAGAAGCGGCGTTCTTGTCATGATATACCGTCTCGATATCTATCTCCTTCAGCGTAAGGCCCAGCCTTGAGGCTTTGAGCAGCATGTCCATCTCATACTCGTAGCGCTCGCCCGTTAGCGACATCATGTCTTTGAGCGACGACCAGGGCAGACCGCGAAGCCCCGTCTGTGTGTCGTGTATCTTTTGCCCGCTGACAAAGTTGAAAACGTGCTTTGTTATAGTATTGCCGAATCGGCTCTTAAAGGGCACTTTTCCCTTAAATGAGCGCTTTCCTAATACCAAAGTATCCTTGCTTTCAAGCAGCGCTTTGCCTACGTTTATAATATCCTTCACAAGGTGCTGACCGTCCGCGTCCGCCGTAATAACGCCGAGGATTCCGGAGCCGTTAAGCATGATGTCGTTTATTCCGGTCTTCAGCGCGCGGCCTTTGCCCATGTTGACGGCGTGGCTTATAACGCGGCAGCCGGCCTTATTAACGCTGTCGAATACGGGTTTGAATTCGTCTCCGCTGCCGTCGTCCACCACCAAAACATATTTAAACCCTTGCTCAATAAGCTCTTGCGACAGTTTTATCAGCAAGTCTGTGGGCTTGTATGCCGGTATAAGCACCGCAAGAGAAGTAAGATCTTTCTCCATAATTACCTCTGGGCTGTTATTGTTGCCATTATATCAATTTAGCTTTATGAGTTGATACATTGCCGCTATCAATTATAAAACGTATATTTCAGAAGACAGTGTAACACTATTGTAATAAACATGCAAGGTGTTCGTTTTTGCGTGCGGATATAAAAAGATGCGGCTGGCCGCATCTTTAATTCACGCCTTTTTATTTTAGCTTCGTTCCGCACTCGCCGCAGAAACGCACGCTCTGGTCGTTTTCCGCTCCGCAGTTTGGGCAGACATTGAGCGCGAGATTGCCTCCGCAGTTCGTGCAGAATTTGCTCTGACCAGCGGGCTTGCCGCAATGGGGGCAGAATGTGCTCTTCTGCTCTATCTCGCCCTGGAAAACCTGCGTCTGGTCCGCTTTGTCCCAGATGTCACGTTTCATCTTGTCCGCTCTCGCGGCGGCTATCTCGACATTGACGCGGGGGCCGCAGTTAGAGCAAAGGCCGACCTCGTCGTTCCAGCACGCGTCGCAAACCCACTGGTGGCACTTGTGACAGCGGTGGAAATGACGCTTCGACTCGTTCTGGGCTGCTTCAAACGCCTTTTCATGCTCTTTGTGCCACGCGGGAGACATGCCGTTGAAGCGCTCGGAGAGTATATGCTCGCTCTGCCAAGCGGCACTGTGAAGCCCGCCGAGTATACCGCCGCCGCCCAATAAGCTGGAAGCTGCTCCAACACCGCGGGTAAGCCCCCTGAACAGGTTGCCTTTTTTATATGTCTCGGATTCTATGAACGACGAACGAAACCCGTCATGGCAGATATCGCAGTAAAACGTGAACTGAAACCCGGCCTCGGTGCTGTTGTCCTCGTAGTTGCGCGTGAATGCTTGCATCATTATTTGTTTCCTCCGATATTTTGATTTTTTATTTTTTTACCGCAAGCGGTACATTTTATGTTCTGGTAGAACTGCGGGGCAAGGCAGTTTTTATTCTCGCACCTTATCATAAGCGAGCCGTGACACGCGTCGCAGCTTTCGCCGACGAACGTCGTCGCTTTGCAGTGCGGGCATGTGATGTTAAGCTCCCTGCCGCAAGAAGGGCAGCGCATCCATCCGCGCTTGATCTCGGCGGCGCAGCTTGGGCACGCGTCGCAGAAAGGACTCATCCACCCGCATATCGGGCAGAACTTGCTGTCATAGGCTATGAAGTTCCCGCAGCCGATGCAGGGCATATCGTATCCGGCCATAGGCTTTCCCCCTTGTTATTTTATATATGAATCCATGGCTTTTTTCCATGTCTCAAACCCGTTGTGTATCACCCGGCCAGCGAAAAGCGCTCTTAACCGATTAAGACCCGGAACTCTTCGCAGCGCCTGACGATACTGCTCATATTTTTCGGCGTTAAGAGCCTCGTCGCTAAGGTATATAGGTTCCCTGCGAAAATTTACGCTGAGCATGCTGTAGTTGAACGAAAGCAGGAACTCGCTCCAAAGCTCTTTTGAAGCGCGTCCGCTCTCGGATATCTTGAATACGTACGTGGCGGCCGCGGTGTCGCCGAGGCTTTCCATAAACATTATGTTCTTTTCAAACACCGGCGCTAAAAGGAGTATGCTTTCGCCCGTAAGCTCGCCCATAAGGCCCCTCTTTACGCCGACGGCGAGGTCGGACGAAACCGACATCAGATACCCGTATTCCTGCGATATATCCGAGGAGGCTATTTTTGCTGTAAGGGCGTCAGCAAACTCCGGCGAAACCGCCTTTATGTCGGAGAGCCCAGCGACCATGCCGTCCATAAGCATCAAAGCCAGCGCGTCGTTCACCGGGGATATCCCGCCGAGCCTTTCGCGGGTCTGTTTCATCAGCTCAGCCAAACGCTTTTTGTATTCACGTAAGAAAGGATCGGTGCTGTGCCCGAGCTTTTGCAGCACGTACGTCCTTCCCAGCCTGTCCTTTATCTCAAACCTGTAAGGTGTTATGTTCGTTTCGGATATCATGCCGAAGGGTATGCGCACAAGAGAGTGTGTATCGGGAAGTATAACAAGAGCGGTTTCGCATATGCGAAATGCCGCGCGGGAAATATCGCCGTTTGGTGAGACATACTGGCCCTGCGCCTCGAAATGAACGCGTTCCTTCATCAGCGATTCTTTGAATATCACCTCGTTGTATGACTTTATAAAGCGGTAAGCAAAGTCCTCGTAAAGGTGGCCTATCATCGAGAGTACTATAACGCCGTCTTCGTCTTCGGCAAACACTTTGTAGTTCTCGGCGCTGACTCCCGACAGCCTGCTGAGCCTCACGGTACTTGAAAACCCCGGGGCGCTGAATAAAAGGGAATCGGCAAAAAGAGAAGCCGTTGTTTTTTCGTGCTTCTTATCTGCCTTTTCATATGTCAGCTTACAGCTGATTATAGGTTTTACTTCGGTTTCTTCCAAGGCGGCCCCCTATGAAGATAAAGCGTATACTGTTATTATATCAACACATTTTGCATTTATCAATCAAACAGATGCATATAATGTAAGCTATCCCCACTTATTGACGGACATTTTGACCCGTTTAGAGGGCATAAACAATAATTGATCTTATTATATTGACATATGATAACAAAAGGCGAATAATAAATACCGATTAGGATAAAGGAGAAGCAGAATGGCTGATTGCAGTAATTGTCCCTCGAAAGGCTCGTGCGGCAAACAGGAGACGTGCCAGATAGTAAACAATCCGTACAACTCGATAAAAAAAGTTATAGGCGTGATGAGCGGAAAGGGAGGAGTCGGCAAGTCGACCGTTTCCGTGCTCATAGCGAAGGAGCTCAGCGCGCGCGGGTTTAAAGTCGGCGTTATGGACGCGGATATAACAGGGCCGAGCATACCGAGGCTTCTCGGCGTAAAAGATAAGAAATGCGAATCGAGCGAGCTTGGCATATTGCCGGTGCGCTCTGATGAGGGTATAAGCGTAATGTCTATAAACCTTCTCTTAAAGGATGAGCAGCAGCCTGTTATATGGCGCGGCCCGCTCGTCGCGGGAACGGTAAAACAGTTCTGGGAAGAGGTGTTCTGGGGCGATCTTGATTACCTGATAATCGACATGCCGCCGGGAACGGGCGACGTAGCGCTCACCGCGATGCAGTCGATACCCATAAGCGGCATGCTGATAGTCAGCGTCCCTCAGGACATGGTGTCGATGATAGTAGCGAAAGCCGTAAACATGGTCAAAGAGCTCGGTATAAAGCTTATCGGTGCAGTAGATAACCTGAGCTACATAATATGTCCCGACTGCGCAAAAAAAATAAAGATGTTCGGCGAAAAGGATTCGGGCGGCTTTTACGGCAGCCTTGGCATAAAGCTTTTGGGAGAGCTGCCCATGTCTCCGAGTATTGCGGATATAGGCGACAGCGGTATTAAAGAGGTCAGCGACGAGATAAAAGAGACAGTCTCAAAGATAACGGACGAGGTAATAAAGTCTGTAGAATGATAAGCTTAATGAAAAGCGGAGAGGCATCCGCTTTTTTTATATTTGAAATATCGATGATTACGTGGGCTCATTACAAGTAACATAAACTCCGGCATGGAATAAGATGTATATGAGCGATCATTCCGCTTAATACATTTTGGAGGCAACAAACATGGCAGAAATAAGAGTCCCGTTCTGCGCGGTGGCGGAGCTATCTGCGCCGTTTATGCTGGATGAGACATATACGGAACCTAACGGAGTAAAGAGCGTAATGCTTGACAGGAGCGGCCTTAGGGTTATGGGCAGGTTTGAGACTGTGGATGTACCCAGCTACGGCCCTGTGCAGATACTCTTGTACTATGTCGTAGGTACGATACCTTACATATGCAACGCATTTCCGGTTGTAAAAAGCGATAAGGCGTCCGCCGCCGAGCAGTCAATGTCAATTTTCAACGATCTTGAAGGGAACAGCGCTTCGGATCTCGCGGTCTCGCTGGTGGGCGACGTGCTCGGGTGGATATCTTGCTCCGGGTGCGTAAACGTCGAGGCGCCGATAGGCGGTGCAGGCTCGTTCGACGCTATGCCAACGGTTCAAAGCGTGACGGTGGAAAACCTCGCTGTCGCAAACACCGTTGCTTCGCAACTCGTGCCGTCAGGAACTGATACTGAGATGAATGAAGAAGCAAAGCGAATAGTCAAATGGAGAGGCACGTTTGTAATCACTACGGGATAAAAATATTCTGAAACTAAAAAGCGGATATAAGGGCTGAAGTAAAGCGGCCCTTATTGCGCTGCGCAAATAATCTTTGGCACTATGCAGATAATATAGTCATGCACACCCCAAAAAGCCTCACGGCTTTTTGGGACCCCGTATGAAACAAAGGAGGTTATCATGGCTAAGGCAGGAATGCGCCGCCCCAACCCGGAGGAGCCGCACGGTACGCAGAGCAGGCAAAAGCAGAATTTCCCCAAGAACGAACAAAGGCCCGTTCCCGAGATAAAGGGTAAGGCAAGATCGGGCAAAAAGAAAGCGCGCGATTGGTGATGAGAGGCGCAACCGTCCGGTCTGGTTTTTTGAACACAAATGCGGGTATATGCGCACTTTTGTATAGACTTTAATAGAATGTAGTAACGCTTTTTTTGTATGGGGGAACCGACTATGAACCGTGGTTATTACAACGGCCCGATCTTCGGCAGATATCCGGTGTGGGGGAGGAGAATTCAAAACGGCGCCGCATACCCGGCGGATGCGCGGATGAACTCTGAGCAGGGGGCGCGTGAGCCCGGAAACGGGCAGAATGCTATCAAAGACTTGAGAGGCTCTGTAAAACGCCGCATACCGAGTGAAAACGATCCAAATAGTATGCCGCGCTCCGCGGGCGTGTCAGCAGAGCGCGATGGTTTTCCTATAACTGAATTACCCGAAGAGCAGGAAGAGCGGCATCTATCGGATGGCAGCGGCAACCCAAGACACGAAACAGAGGACGCCGAGCCGGTAGATACGGCTTGCTGTGAGGGGCAGCAAGAATCGGATACCGACGATAAACCTGAATGTGAGCAGGAAGAAAAAGTATCATGCGAAACGGGCGACGCGGCAGTTCAGACACTTGCGGTGCATTTGCCGGGCAGCAAGACTCCGGTAAGGTTTTGCGCTGTTTCCCTGCCCGAAAGCGGCGTGAAATACGTTCCGGAAGCTTCGGAAGCGGTAATCACAATCGAAGGCAGCTATCGGCTGCGCTTTTCGCTGAGCATCAGCTCTCGTGTCGCCGCGCCCGCCGCTTTTATAGCCGAGGTGAACAAAGCGAAACTGCCAGGTGGAGTGTTTGCTGTTTTTCTAAGGGCGGGCCTTCAGGACTGGTCGGGAGAGGTCTTGGCGCCGCTCAACGAGGGAGACTCTATAAAGCTTGTTTTCAGTTCTGTGAGCCCTGTCCGCATAGAACTCGTGAGAAGCGATATACCCGCCGGGATAAATATCGAAAGGCTGACGGAAGAACAAGGGGTATAGGCGCGATTATATATCGAACGTCTGCCGAATTTTATATGGAGGATATGATACGTTTCCTCCTGCTTTAATGCATAATAATAAGAACAAGCTTTCGTGCGAATAAACATTCTATACCATATCTGGTATATACGCTTTATGTTTATACATATTTTATAATTTTTATTAATTCTCTTTAAAATGACGGAAGGAATTATCGATTTAACCACGAATATATGTTTAAGAGTGGGGAAAAGTGGGTAAGTATGGAGTGAAGAGACTCCATAGTGGTGAGAAGTAGCAAAGCATCCCTTAACGGAGCATGAGACGAATCAAGGGGTAGGCACGGGGGAACTGGTGAAAGGTTCGCTGATAGGAACATATCTGCATAACGTAGACGACAAAGGCCGGCTCGCAGTGCCTTCAAAGATGAGGGTGGAACTGGGGGAACCGTTTTATATTACCTGTCTGTCGGGCGACTATCTCAGCGTATATTCCGAGGAGGAATGGACGAAATTCACCGAAAAGCTTGAGGCCATACCTCAGTCCGATGAGAAGGCTCAGCGCTTTGTGCGCATAATAATGTCTAACGCGTGCAAATGCGAGCCGGACAAACAGGGCAGGGTGCTGCTTCCTCAGCTGCTCCGCGAAAGGGTAAGCATAGACAAAGAGGTTGTTACGATAGGCGCGTCTAACCGCGCTGAGATCTGGGCAAAAGAGAAATGGCAGCGGTTCCTCGATGAGGAGCCCTCCGGCGGCAACAACGCGATAGCGGGGCTTTCGGATTACGGTATATAGACATGGAGCACAAAACGGTACTGCTTAAAGAAACGGTGGAGGCGCTTAATCTGGCCCCCGGTATGACTGTCGTGGACGGCACGCTGGGTGGCGCAGGCCACGCGGAAGCGATACTGAAGAGTATCGGCAAAAACGGAAGACTGATAGGCATAGACAAGGACGAGTACGCCATAGAGAGAGCCAAAGAACGGCTCAAGGAATACGGCAGCGGCGTAATATACGTCAACGAGGATTTTAAGGATATCAAACGCATACTGGGTATGCTTGATATAGATGGTATAGAAGGAGCGGTTCTGGACCTGGGGGTCTCGTCGTTTCAGCTAGACCAGTGTAACAGGGGGTTTTCATATAAATCAGATTCAAGGCTTGATATGCGCATGAATATAAAAGATAAAAAATGCGCGGCGGGAGTGGTAAACAGCTATTCCCGGCAGGACCTTGAACGAATCTTTTTGGATTACGGTGAAGAGAGATGGGCCGCCCGTATAGCTGAGTTCATTGTGAGGGAACGAAGCCTGCGGCCCATTGAGACCACCGGCCATCTCGTGGAGGTTATTAAAAAAGCTGTTCCCAGCGGCGCCAGGAAGGATGGCATTCATCCGGCGAGAAGGTGCTTTCAGGCTCTGCGTATCGAGGTTAACGGAGAACTCGACGCGGTAAAGTCCGCGCTTTTTGATTTCGTGCAGGCGATGAAAAACGGGGCTCGCATAGCGGTGATTACGTTTCACTCTCTGGAAGACAGGATAGTAAAGCAGGAATTCAGGAGATTCGAGGATCCCTGCGAATGCCCGAGGGATTTCCCGATATGCGTATGCGGCAAAAAACCCATGGGAAAGGTAATAACCAAAAAGCCCATACTTCCTTCAAAGGAAGAGGTAGATAGCAACAACAGGTCTCGAAGCGCAAAGCTTCGCGTATTTGAAGCAAGGAAATAAGCGGAGGACGCCATGCAGGCAGTTCAAAGGAAAACAGAATACCGGCCTTCAGCGCCTCCCCGAAAAAGAGTTGTAAAGATAGAAGGCAACGTTGCATATATTGGTAGCGGGGTCAAACAGCCCAGAGGTTTCAGAGATGAAACCGCCAGGCCGCAAAAAGACAAGGCCGTCCGGGGCGGCGCGACGCGCCCGGGCAGCAGCGTTGTCAGCAGCCCCGCCAAGCAAAACGTGCGAAAAGCTGCGGCAGCCGATCCCAAAACAAAGGCTCACGCGGGCGTAGCTTCGACAATAATCGTGCTGTTTTTAGCATTTTGCGCGCTGGCGCTGCTCGTTTCACGATATGCCGCGGTCTGCGTCATAAATTCAGAAAACAGCAAAATAAAGAGCGAGATAACGTCGCTGGAGGCAAGGATCGAAGAGCTCAAGGTCGATATAGAACTGCAAAACGATTTGGAATATGTAAGAAACACGGCAATAGGCAAGCTGGGCATGACATATCCGGACCAGAGCCAGAAGGTAAGCCTTGATATGAGCTGACAGACGGGCGGCAGCGCGGGGAAAGGAGTCAAAGTGACAGCGCCAACTCTTAAATCGAAAAAAAGACTTCTTTTCTTAATGACAGCAGTGGTGGTGCTTTTCACCGTATTGTCGGTCAAGATGGGCGTAATAGTCTTCGCTCAGGGCGATTTCTTAAGGGAAAAGGCGCTGCTGCAGCAGACAAGGGATCTCATAGTATCGGCGAAGCGCGGCAATATTCTCGACAGAAACGGCGGTATACTCGCCCAGAGCGCGACGGCTCAGACGGTTGTTCTGCGCCCGGCCGAGATAAAAAAGAGCGGAAGCGTCGACGCCATAGTCAGCATACTGTCCGAAAAGCTCGGAATAGACGAAGAGACAGTCCGCAAGAAAGCCACAACCAACAAGTCGGAGGTTTGGCTCGCAAGGCAGGTCAAAAACGAAACGGCCGACAGTTTAAGGCTTCTAAAGCTCCCCGGCGTATACTTTACGGTCGACGTAAAAAGATACTACCCTAACAGCTCGTTTCTGACGCAGACGCTGGGGTTTGTAACGGTGGACGGAGTTGGGCAGGAAGGCGTTGAGGCATACTTTGAAAAGTACCTGGCGGGGCAGAACGGAAAGATTATGTCGGAGGCCGACCGCGACGGGCGCTCCGTGCCGCTGGGCGAACAGGAATACATAAAAGCTATCGACGGCTATAACATAAGGCTGACGGTAGATGAGATAATACAGAGCTTTCTTGAGCAGGCGCTTGAGGAAGCGTATGTACAGCAGAACGCGAAGAGCGCGTACGGCATAGCGATGGATCCGAAAACGGGCGGTATACTCGCGATCGCGAACATCCCCGACTACGATCTCAACAACCCGCCGAGGGAAGACATATCGCTGCTCAACGAGCTGACGCGCAACAAGATAATAACGGACGTCTACGAGCCGGGTTCCACATTTAAGGTGATGACGGCGGCGGCGGTACTGGACAGCGCCATAATGTCGACAGGAACCACGTTCGACTGTTCGGGAAGCAACATCGTAGACGGACAGATGATAAAGTGCTGGAGATTTCCCCGCTCGCACGGGCACCAGACGTTTCATGAAGCGGTGCAGAATTCGTGCAACGTGGCGTTCATGAAGATGGGCCTCGCGATGGGGACTGAGAAGTTTTACGATTACATCTACAAGTTCGGATTCGGACAAAACACGGGGATAACATTCCCTTCCGACCAGGGCGGCATAGTGATGGCGGAAAAATATGTTACAAGTCGTGACCTCGCTCGAATTGCGTTCGGGCAATCTATAGCCGTTACGCCACTGCAATTGATCTCCTCAGTCAGTGCAGTGGTGAACGGTGGTTTTTTATTTAAGCCGTCTATTGTTAAAGACATTGAAGATAACGAAGGAAATATCATAAAAAGCTTTGAGCCGCAAGTAGTATCCCAGCCGATAAGCGCCGAGACGAGCGCCATTATGCGCGACATACTCGAAAGCGTCGTCAGCGACGGCAGCGGAAAGAACTGCTATATACCCGGCTATAGGGTGGGAGGCAAAACGGGCACCGCTCAGAAATACGATGAGAACCATCAGGTAATGACGGGAAGCCACATAGCCTCGTTCATAGGTTTCGCGCCCGCCGACGACCCGCAGATAGTAGTGCTGATAATCGTCGACGAGCCTAACGTCGCCATAGACTTCGGAAGTGTCGTCGCTGCGCCTTACGTAAAAGACGTGATCCTCAACTCGCTGCGTTATATGGGCATAGAGCCTGATCTCTCGGCCGCGGGCGTCCCCGAGCAGGTAACGGTGCCCGATGTTTCAAAGCTGGACGCTGCTGAGGCCGCAGCCGCGCTCAAAGAAGCGGGGCTGAAATATCTCACGGACGGTACAGGCAAAGTGACAGGGCAGCTGCCCGCGCCGGGAACTGTCGTAGATAAGGGCATGGCCGTGTGGCTCTATATGGAAACGAAGAACACGGCTGATAATACCGAGGGATTGGTCGTCGTGCCCGACCTTAAGGGGCTTACCATCATGGAAGCGGGCAAGCTGCTCGAGCAATACAAGCTGCAGCTCGGGATTCAGGGCGAGGGCGCAGCCGTCTACCAGAGCCCGGCGGCGGGAGAACTGGTTCTGGAAGGGACAAAAGTTATGGTCGAGTTTCAAAAACCCGGGGGATAAAAATAACGTTGATTACATTTAGTAATTGTTGTGATATAATCCTCAGAAGAAACATACGGGAGGGATATATTGAGGATTAAGGACCTTTGCCGCGGCGATATGCATATCATCGGCGACGGCATGACTGAGATAAAAAGCTTAGAATATGATTCTAGAAAAGTGTGCGAGGGAGCGCTCTTTTTCTGCATCATCGGTTTTAAGACCGACGGACATGACTACGCCAAAAACGCTGTGGAAAACGGCGCGGCAGGGCTGATGGTGACACGCAGGCTCGACGTTGATGTTCCGCAAATATTAGTAGGCGACGACAGGGAGGCTATGGCGCATATCTCGAGAGAGTTCTACGGGCGACCCGACGAGTCGCTTAAGATGATAGGCGTAACGGGCACGAACGGCAAGACGACGACGACGTATATGATAAAGTCGGTGCTAGAGCGCTGCGGCATAAAGACCGGTATAATAGGCACGATAACAAACATGATAGGAAGCACGGAGATACCCACTGAGCATACGACGCCCGAAGCTCCCGACCTGTTCGCGCTTCTGAGGCGCATGGCGGACGAAGAGTGCGGGGCTGTGGTCATGGAGGTGTCTTCGCATTCTCTTGATTTAAAGCGCGTATGCGGCATCACATACGAGACCGCGGTTTATACGAACCTTACTCAGGATCATCTGGATTTTCACGGAAGCTTCGAAAACTACAGGGCGGCGAAAAAGAAACTGCTTGAGGCGTCAAAAAAGACTGCTATAAACATTGACGACGACTCGGCGGACTATATGATGGACGGCATCGATACAATCTGGTGCAGATACGGCATAAAGGAAAAGGAGAGAGCCGACGTCTTTGCCCGAAACATCGAGATAACTCCGAAGGGCGTGAATTATGATATGGTAACCCCTAAGGGGGCGCTGCCTGTAAGGCTTGGAATACCCGGCATATTCAGCGTCTACAATTCGCTCGGATCGGCCGCCGCGTGCCTCAACCTTGGCATAAGCATCGGCAATATAAAAACCGGGCTTGAGGCTATGCCAAGCGTGGCGGGAAGGTTCGAGGTGCTCGATACGGGCAGCAAGCCTTTCACGGTTATACTCGACTACGCGCACACGCCCGACGGGCTTGAGAATACACTAAAAACCGTAAGACAGTTTGCGCGCGGCCGTGTCATACCCGTATTCGGATGCGGGGGAGACAGGGACAAGGGAAAGAGGCCGATAATGGGAGAGATAGCCGGAAGGCTTTCCGATTACGCCATAATCACGTCGGACAATCCGAGGACGGAGGACCCGTATGATATAATCGCCGCTGTAGAGAGCGGCATAATAGGCACGGGATGCGAGTACATACTTATAGAGAACAGGCGCGAGGCTATAAAATACGCGATGGAGAACGCTCTGCCTGAAGACGTCATAGTGCTCGCCGGCAAAGGCCACGAGACGTATCAGGAGATACACGGAGTCAGGCATCCGTTTGACGAAAAAATAGTTGTTAAAGAGCTTTTAAACGAGGAGACGAGACAATAACTATCCGTTCAAAAAAAGCCGACAGCTTTTTTGGGTGAAATAATATACGGGAGATAAATTCGCATGGATTTAGCGCGTATGGATATTATGATTTATACGGTACTGGTATCGTTTGTGATAGCGCTGGCGGCGGGATATGTCGGAGTGCCGCTGTTAAAGCGGCTCAAGTTCGGCCAGCAGGTGCGGGACGACGGGCCCAAAACGCATCTTTCCAAAGCAGGCACGCCCACGATGGGCGGCCTCATCATAATGGTGGCCCTTGTGGCGTCAACACTGCTCTTCGGAACGGGCAATCTTTCGTTCATTTGGTTTTCTTTAGGTGTGACGATAGGCTTTTGCCTGATAGGACTTATGGACGACCTTATCATCGTCGTCAGAAAACGCTCGCTCGGACTTAAGGCGTACCAGAAGATCATAGGGCAGGTGGGCATAGGGCTCATCGTCGCGTTCTTCGCTTACAACAACCCCTCGATAGGCTCAAAGCTTGTCGTTCCGTTCATAGGAGCGGAGTGGGATCTCGGGATATTTTATATCCCCTTCACGGTGATCGCGGTCGTGCTTATAGTCAACAGCGTCAACTTAACGGACGGGCTCGACGGGCTCGCCTCGGGCGTCACCATAATAAATTCCGCCGCGTATATGATAATATTCTACGGGATACTTCAGCAGCTCTCGGGGCAGTATTTAAAGGCAGCCGACATCAGCAACATGATGGTGTTCACCGCCGCGCTTACGGGCGCGTGCCTGGGGTTCCTCCGGTTCAACACGTTTCCCGCGAAGGTATTCATGGGCGACACCGGGGCGTTCGCTCTTGGCGGAGCGCTTTCAGTAATAGTCGTTGTTTCAAGGCTTCAGCTTCTGCTTATAATAACGGGACTTATGTTCCTGCTTTCCTCTATATCGGTGATACTTCAGGTGGGATCTTATAAGCTTCGAAAAAAGAGGGTATTTAAGATGGCTCCGCTGCACCACCACTTTGAGCTCAAAGGCGTGCCCGAAACGAAGATAGTCGCGTTTTATATGCTGATAACTATTGTGCTCTGCATGGTAGGGATACTCTCGATAAACTGACTTATCCCAACGTAAGCGCCGCAGCTTTCGGGACGGTGGAGATATTTATGAAAGACAAAAGAGTAATGGTAGTGGGTATGGCAAAAAGCGGGATAGCCTGCGCAAGGCTGCTGCTTGAGCTTGGCGCAACGGTAACGCTGTATGACGCGAAGCCCATAGAATCATTTCCCGCGCATACGTTTGACGAGTTTGCGGGCAGGGCAAAGTTTGCTTTCGCGGCTGACCCCGGGCCGGAAGCGGCAAAAGCCGATATGCTTGTGTTAAGCCCCGGAGTCCCCACAGACCTTGAGTTTATCACCGACGCCATAAGCTTTGGAAAAAGCGTTATCGGAGAGATAGAGCTGGGGTATATATACTCTGAGGGAGAGTTCGTGGCTATTACGGGCACGAACGGCAAGACGACGACGACGGCGCTTACAGGAGAGGTGTTCAAAAACGCGGGGTTTAATACGCATGTCCTTGGAAATATAGGCGTGCCTATAGCGGGCGAAGCGCTCAAAACGAGACGGGGAGACATAATAGTCGCTGAGACCGCCGCACTGCAGCTCGAGACTATAGATACATTCAGGCCGCGCGCGTGCGCCGTGCTCAACATAACGCAAGACCACCTCAACAGATACGGCACGATGCAGAATTACACCGCCGCCAAGGAGCGCGTATTTGAGAACCAGACGCAAGACGATTTTTGCGTGCTCAATTATGACAACGATATTGCCCGAGGCATGGCGGGCAAGCCAAGATCAAAAATAATTTGGTTTTCGCGTAAAGTTGTTATGGATTCCGGCGTATTTATAGATGAGGGCAACATAGTAAGCTTTGAGAATGACGGCGCTCATTTTATATGCCGGGCTGACGAGGTGAGGATACCGGGAGCGCACAACCTTGAGAACGCTCTCGCCTCTGCGGCGCTCGCGCGATGCTATAACATACCCGAAGCGGTTATAAGAAAGACGCTTCGGGAATTTCCCGGCGTCGAGCACAGGATAGAGTTTGTGCGCGAAGTCGACGGCGTCAGGTATATAAACGACTCGAAGGGTACGAACCCCGACTCCACCGAAAAAGCCGCCGCCGCGATGACAAGGCCGACTGTGATAATACTTGGCGGCTCAAGCAAAAACAACAGCTTTCTGCCTATGATAAAGGGATTCGGCGAAAACATAAAAGCGCTCGTAGCCATAGGCGAGACGCAGAACGACATTCTGGCAGACGCTGAAAAAGCAGGATTCAAAAATATACATACCGCCGGTTCTTTCAGGGAAGCGGTAGATAAATCGAGGGTAATCGCCCGGGAAGGGTGGAACGTGCTGCTCTCTCCGGCGTGCGCAAGTTTCGACATGTTCGAGGACTACGAGCACAGGGGGAGGATGTTTAAGGAAATAGTAGGCTCTCTGTAGGAGGAAACGATGGAAAGGCGCTCTTTCGACTATACGCTGCTGATTGTAACGATTATACTCGTGATGTTCGGAGCCGTAATGGTGTTCAGCGCAAGCTATTATTACGCCGAAAACAGCGCCAACACAGGCTATAACGCCTATTTCTATTTCTGGAAACAGGTAACGGGAGCGGCTATGGGGCTCGTCGCGATGTTAGCCGCGATGTTTTTCGATTATAACAAGCTAAAGAAGCTTCGGTTCTGGATACTGGGAGCGGGGCTGCTGCTGATGGTGCTCGTGTTCGTGCCCGGCATAGGCATAGAGGTTAACGGCTCGAGGCGCTGGGTAAATCTTTACTTTCTTGATCTTCAGTCCGTAGAGGTGCTCAAATTCTCTTTGATAGTGTTCATGGCGGCGAGCATATCAATAAACTCCGATAAGATGCAGTCGTTCAAGTACGGTATGCTGCCTTATCTATTGCTGCTCGGCGTCAGCGCCGTGCTTCTGTATCTGCAGCCGAATTTCAGCGCGGTGGTCACGCTGGCGCTTCTTATTTTCGTTATGATGCTTGTGGGGGGCGTTAAGCTTTTGCATTTTATACTGATGGGAGCGACGGGCCTAGCGGGGGGCGCTCTCGCCATGGTAGCTTTTGAATACCGTATGGACAGGATATTTGCGTTTTTGGATCCATGGAAATATTCCGCGGACAAGAGCTATCAGCTGATACAGTCTATGTACTCCATAGGCTCGGGTGGCCTTTTTGGCTTGGGGCTCGGAAACTCGCGGCAGAAATTTCTGTTCCTGCCCTACAGCGAGTCGGACACCATATTCGCTATAGTCGCCGAAGAGCTGGGGTTTGTGGGAGCTATGCTCGTTATAATAGCCTTTGGCATACTGATTTGGCGCGGAGTGCGTATAGCGCTCCGTGCCCCAAACACGTTCGGGATGCTGCTGGCGACGGGTATAACGGCGCTCATAGCCATTCAGACGTTTATAAATATCGGAGTTGTCACGGGCTGCGTTCCTCCCACGGGGGTGTCTTTGCCCTTCATCAGCGCAGGGAGAACGTCTCTTATAGTATTCATGGCCTCCATAGGTGTGCTGCTGAACATTTCAAGGCAGAGAACTGCCTAGCACACACCTTTTAACGGCCTGCATAAGATATTAGTATGTGATATATATGCGGGGGGGCCAAGATGGCAAAATTAATAATAAACGGTGGTGCCAGGCTTGAGGGGGAGCTTAGCATTCAGGGCGCAAAAAACGCGGCGCTTCCGGTGTTTGCAGCCGCTTTGCTTACTGAAGAACCGGTGACGATATATAACTGGCCGGCTATATCCGATGTTTACCATATGCTGTCTATACTGGAGCATATCGGCGCTTATGTTGAATATGAAAAAGACAGACTGATAATAGATACGCAAAGAGCGCTGCGATGGGAGATGCCCGACCGGCTGGCAAAGGAGATACGCTCTTCTATATTTATGATGGGCCCGATACTCGCGCGCTTCAAGATGGCGAGGTTTACGTACCCCGGGGGCTGCGAGATAGGCACAAGGCCGATAGATCTTCACCTGAGGGGCCTTAAGAACCTCGGCGTCAATGTTACCGAGGCAGGCGGCCATATAATGTGCGAGGGTAAAAAGCTTCACGGTGGCGACGTACATCTCGATTATCCGAGCGTGGGGGCTACCGAAAACCTGATGATGGCGGCGGCGCTCGCTCCCGGCAATACGGTCATAAGAAACGCCGCGAGAGAGCCCGAGATTGTAGAGCTTCAAAACGTGCTCAATCTTATGGGAAGCAACGTTAAAGGAGCTGGTACAAGCAATATCTATATAGAGGGCAAGAGCCGGCTGGGCGGCTTTACCTATACGTGCATACCCGACAGGATAGTGGCCGGAACGTTTATGGTAGCCGCTGTGGTTACGGAAGGCAAAATAACCCTTAAAAACATTATACCCGAACACCTTTTCGCGCTTACGGCAAAGCTTAAGGAAGCCGGCGCGAAGATAAAGGTCTACGAGGACGCCATTACCGTTGAGGGTGAGGGAAGGCCTCGGGAGATGCACTTGATTGAAACAGGGCCATATCCCGGGTTCCCGACAGATATGCAGGCGCAGATGTGTACCGCCGCCAGCATAGCGAAGGGTACGAGCATAATTGTAGAGAGCGTATTTGACAACAGGCTTAAGCACGTAAGCGAACTGCTGCGCATGGGTGCCAATATTGTAACAAAGAGTAACGTCGCCATAATAAAGGGTGTGGAGTATCTTCACGGCGCAGAGGTCACCGCTATGGACCTTAGGGGAGGAGCGGCGCTGGTGCTTGCGGGATTATGCGCGCAAGGCAGGACTGTTGTCGACCAGGCGAAACTCATAGACAGGGGGTATGAGACATTCGAATCCGAGCTCAAAAGCCTCGGGGCGGATATAAGAAGGGAGGATTAGCCTTTGAGGGGAAAGAAAGCGCTTAAAGTTTTATCTGCTATCATACTTCTTTTCGCGCTTCTGTTTGTGGCATTCCAAATCTTGCATGTGAGAAGAATAACCGTTACCGGATGTGAAACGCGGACGGAAGAAGAGATAATCGCTTTGTCTGGCCTTGTGACAGACGTCAGCATTTTCAGCGTCGATACCGCAAAGGCGGCAGAAGCGCTATTAGCCGATCCTTACATAAAGCCCGTCAGCGTATCGGTTATCTACCCCGACTGTGTGAATATTGAAATCAAAGAGCGCAAAGAGGCTGCCTTTATAAAAAAAGACGACGCCCTGCTGATTATAGACGATGAGTGCTGGCTGCTGGATATTCGTACAAATACGGATAACGTGCCGTACCCGCAGGCGCTCGGAATAAATATGGACGAGCTTAACGTCGGGCAGCGGCTGGGAGCGGCCGAAGATTTTCAGCTGGAAGTGCTCTCGAAAGTGTTAAAGCAGGCAAATGAGAGGGGCGTGGGGCTTGTAAGCGTAGACGTATCTTATGCCGCAGGCGTTATTCTTGTTATCAAAGAGGGGTTCACGGCGCAAATTGGCGACGACACACGGCTCGAAACTAAGTTTGAGCTGTTGAGATCTGCCGTGAAAGAACTGGCAGATATGGGCAAAACAGGAGGAAGAATAAATGTTGCATCCGGCTCAAAACCTTATTACCGTGAAAAATGATGCAAATGTATTGTTATTTCCTGCAAACATGCTATTATTAATTTGGGGTTTTTTATGCTGTCATAATATATTATATATTGATGCCGGGCGCGGTATTGCCATCGGCGCTGCGCGGGCGCCGAAAGAACGCTTTCGGTAAATTTGCGGGGCCTCAAAAAGCGAGACTTATTGAGGCTGTGACATTGGCTTCAAAAAGCCGTGACGCTTTTTGGGGTGTGTGAGGGGATTAATGTTTGCGTTATGAGGAATATTACGGCTGCTATTGAATTCGGCACGTCCAAGGTGATATGTATTATCGGGCGCGGCAAATCGATAGGCCGGTTCGAGGTATTAGGCTCAGGCGTCGCAAGCTACGAGGGTATAAAGGGTGGAAGATGGGTAAAGCCCTGCAATGTAGAAGATGCGGTCTCGAAGGCGCTTTACATTGCTGAAAGGAAAGCCAGGAAACGCGTCAAGGAAGTATATATCGGAATCCCCGGGGTTTTTTGCAAGGTGGTCTGCCAGGAGGGTTTCGCGTCCGTAGGCAGCGGATATGTGACACAGCAGAATGTTGACGAGTTTATACGAAGCGCCGAGGAATTCTATGATGACCCGAAATACGCCATAGTCTCAGGCAGCCCGGTATACTTTATGCTCGACGACGGAGAACGTTATATTGACGTGATAGGCAGCAGGAC
Source organism: Bacillota bacterium (assembly GCA_023410475.1). Classification (GTDB taxonomy): domain Bacteria; phylum Bacillota; class Clostridia; order Christensenellales; family SZUA-584; genus DTFZ01. The sequence continues at coordinate 162,743 of JAEYPS010000032.1, forward strand.
AAGCCAGCTTCGGGGCAAGGTAGCGTTCATACTTGTGAGGAAGCAGTATATCAAGGATGTCAGCGATGTTCTGATGAGAGCTGGTGTAAAGGTAAGAGGCTGCATACCCGAAATACTCGCGGAGAGCCTTTTCCTCGTTCCCGCGGAAGAGCGGGATGCAAGCGCGGTGCTGCTGAACGTAGGGTTTTATGACACGAACGTCACCGTTGTCTACGGGGACGCTGTAGTTTATAACAGAACGATACACGCCGGGGGAATGCACATAACAAACGATCTTTCGCTTGTGCTGAGCATAGACCTTGATATGGCGGAACAGCTCAAAAAGCAGTACTCTTTTGGGCTTGAAAATACTGGCACAAAGTTATATGATTATGCTAGGCCCAAGGGCGGAGGCAGAGTGGAAAAGTTCAGCCACTCGCTGGTATCTGAAATAATCGAAGCGCGGGTGGAGCATCTTTGCCATCTTATATACGAAGCGTTCGAGCACAGCCCTATATCCATCGCGAGAAGGACAAGGATATTCCTGTCGGGCGGAGGGCTGTCGATGATGAAAGGGGCAAAGGATATACTCGGGCGGCTGCTTAAAAGGCAGGTGCGCTCGGCCAGGATAGAGGCGCCGCAGCTTTCGACGCCAAACTATTACACCGCTCTCGCGCTGCTCGATTATGTGTTTGAGGGCGAATATACAGATGAGGGAAAAGGCGCAAAGCTTTTAAAACGGTTATCGGATAAAATGTATGATAGATGACTGTCAGCTTAAGGGGGAATAATATGCCATTAGAGATCGACGTCGAAAAAGACAGCATTGCGAAAATCAAAGTGATAGGGGTCGGAGGTGCGGGCGGAAACGCCGTTAACCGCATGATCGAGCACGGGCTGACCGGCGCGGAATTTTTCGCCGTGAACACGGACAAGCAGGCGCTCCTGTTGTCGAGGGCAAAAAACAAGGTACAGATCGGTGAGAAGCTGACGGGTGGTCTTGGGGTTGGCGGCGACCCTGCCATCGGAAGGCGCGCCGCTGAAGAGAGCATAGAAGAGCTGACCGAGATGGTGGAAGGGTCCAATCTTATATATATCGCGGCGGGCCTCGGTGGAGGCACGGGTACGGGGTCTGCTCCTGTAATAGCGGAGCTCGCGAGGCAAAAGCATATACTCACGGTAGCTGTCGTCACGATGCCATTCCTGTTTGAGGGAGCCCAAAGGATAACGCGTGCAAAAGACGGTTACGAGTGCCTCAAGGAGGCCGTTGATACGATAGTCACTATCCCTAACGACAAACTGCTGCAGGTAATTGGTAAGGGCACCTCGATGCTCGAAGCGTTCCGTGTGGCAGACGACGTGCTTAGGCAGGGCATACAGGGGATAACCGAGCTTATTGTAAAGCCCGCCCTTGTCAATCTCGACTTTGCGGACGTGCGTACGGTAATGTCCGAGAGAGGCATTGCGCATATGGGCATAGGCGTTGGCTACGGCGACAACAAAACCATGGACGCAGCCAAGCAGGCTATACAGAGCCCGCTTTTAGAGACGAGCATCGAGGGAGCGCGCGGCATACTCTACAATGTTACGGGCGACCCGACCATGAGCCTGCTCGAGATAGAGGAGGCCGCAAACCTCATACGCCAGGCTGCGGACCCGGAGGCAAATATATTCTTCGGAGCGGATACCGACGATACGCTTGAGGACGAGGTGCGTATAACGGTCATCGCCACGGGGTTCAACGGCGTCAAAAAGCCCAAGATAGCCGTAAAGGAAGAGATAGACGTTCCCGACAACAGCATGGACGACGACGACTTTGTGCCCATAAAACCAGAAAAGCAAGGGCCGATACTCGGCAGCTTCGCCGATACGAGCAACGACCTTGACATACCGCCCTTCCTCAGAAGAAAGCGCACAAAGAGGGATTTCTGATTATATTCAAGACTCTTAAAGGCTCACTTAAATGTGGGCTTTTTTGTTGCCGCAAGACAGTCAACACCAATATTGCGTTGTTATAGAAGCAAGATAAGTGTATAATCATTTCCTGATGAAAGATTTTCGAAAGAACACATACGCTGCGGTTATAGGCGGCTTGAATATCGATATATGCGGCAGGCCACACAGTCCGATAATAGACCGCGACTCGAATCCCGGAACGATCACCACATCTGTAGGTGGTGTAGGCCGGAACATCGCGCACAATCTTTGCCTGCTCGGAGTGAGAGTCAAGCTATTAACAGCGCTCGGAAGCGACGCGGAGGCGGGATATGCGGCGGATAGCTGTGACGCGCTGGGGATAGACATATCGCATTCGCGTATCGTTTCGGGAGCGGCGTCATCGCGCTATATGTTCATTACGGACGATAACGGCGATATGCGGCTGGCGGTAAACGACATGAGTATATACGAGAACATGACGCCGGATTATATAGATAGCATGCTGGACGTGATAAACGGCGCGGGCGTATGTATAGCAGACGCCAACATACCTCAGGAATCACTTGAATACCTCGCGGAAAACTGCTCCGTGCCGCTTATCATAGACCCGGTATCCGCCGCGAAATCATATAGGATCAAAAATATTATCGGCAAGCTGCATACGCTCAAGCCCAACATCATCGAAGCGAAGGCTTTGACAGGCATTGCTATATCTGATAAGAGTTCGCTTGGCGCGGCTGCCGATAAGCTTGTTTCGACCGGCCTTGAAAGAGTATTCATAACTATGGGCAAAGACGGCGTATTATACGCCGACAAAACCCAGCGCGGGCTGCTGCCCTGCCTGCCTCATACCATGGTGAACACGACAGGGGCAGGCGACAGCTTTACGGCCGCGGCGGGATGGGCGCTGATGAACGGGCTTTCGATAAGAGACACCGCAAAAGCGGGGCTTGCCGCGTCGGCGATATGCCTCGAGAGCGCAGAGGCTGTAAACAAAAATCTAAGCTGCGAATCGCTTCTTGAGAGAAGCGGGATAGCGTAGCTGCCCGCACCCTGAAAAAACCCTGAAGCCTTTGAGAAAGAGAGAGCACCATGTTTATAGATGACATATACAGCGATTATATGGAGTACGCGTCCGAGGTACGCGGCGCGCTGAACGGCGGCGAGCCTGTCGTCGCTTTGGAGTCCACTATTATTTCCCACGGAATGCCATACCCCGAGAATGTTGACACCGCGCTAAAAGTCGAGGCGGCGGTGCGCGAAAACGGCGCTGTCCCGGCAACGCTGGCAATCATAAATGGAAAGATTAAGATTGGTCTGACGGAAGATGAGATAGATTACATAGGGAAGAAGGGTGCTGCGGTCACAAAGGTCAGCCGCAGAGACCTGGCTCCTGTGATAGCGCGCGCAGGCGACGGGGCAAGCACGGTCGCGGCTACGATGATAATGGCACAAATGGCCGGCATAAGCGTATTCGCTACGGGCGGCATTGGCGGAGTCCATCGGGGGGCCGAGAAAACAATGGACATATCAGCCGACCTCGAGGAGCTTGCGAAGTCTTCTGTGCTTGTAGTGTGTTCCGGAGCGAAGTCGATACTAGACATTGGACTGACTCTTGAATACCTTGAGACGAAGGGAGTAGCCGTTGTTGGCTTTGGAACAGACGAAATGCCCGCGTTTTACACAAAATCGAGCGGGTTTAAAGTGGATTACCGGATGGATACGCCGGAAGAGATTGCCCGCGCGTGGTCGGTCAAGCGAAAGCTCGGCATAGACGGAGGCATGCTGGTCGCAAACCCGGTACCTGAAGAATACTCTATGAATCCCTGCTTTATAAAAAAGGCCATAGAGGACGCCCTTCTGCTTGCTGAAAAGCAAGGTATAAAGGGCAAGGAGATAACGCCATTTTTGCTTGGTGAGATAAAGAAGATCACAGGAGGCAGCAGCCTTGCTTCAAATATCGAGCTTGTACTCGCAAACGCGAGGCTTGCCGCGCGGATCGCCCGCGGCCTGTGTGATATATAATACGGACGTTTTAGAATGACAGTATGACCCGGAATATACGTAAATAAAAACCTCGCATTAATGCTTTTACAAAAGCTTGTGTAAATATGGTATATTACGTAAAAGGGTATTGTAAAAATCGCTAAAGTATTATATTTTATATAATAAAGGGCGCATCATCATTTCTGCTTAATTTTTCTTTACTGTCGATTAAATATTCAAGCGTGCCCTTCCTTCATAGCGAGGTAAAAAAGATGAACAGCAATAAACCCGTCAATGATTTTCAGGTCGACTTGTATCGCGCAATAATGGATAACAAATACGGTTATGTCTATTTTAAAGACAGACAGTCACGTTTTATCGACGTCAGCTTTGGAATGGTGCATGTGTTCAAATGCAACTCGCGCGATGAGGTCATAGGCAGGACAGACTTTGATTTTTTCTCAAAAGAGCACGCCAAAGACGCTTTGCAGGATGAACGCAAGGTTATGGAGACGGGGCAGCCGATGCTGAACAAGATAGAGAGGATAACGTGGCTCGACGGCGAGATATCATGGGTACAGGTAAATAAATACCCGCTGTATGACAGCGAGGGAAACGTTGTCGGCACATGGGGCACTTCTTACAATGTTACCGATCTAAAAACCGAAAAGCAGATGCTTGAGGAAACGAAGGTTCAGCTTGAGGACATGGGCAATTACTATAAAAGGCAGTGCGTTATAGACGACATGACCGAGCTTTTCAACAGGCGCAAATTCTTTGAGGACCTCAACGCCGAATACGAAAAGATAAAGAACCCCCGAAGAAGGGGCGACGAGTTCTGCATCACTTTCCTTGATATAGACAATTTTAAAACCATAAACGACCGCTTTGGCCACCAGTTCGGAGACTTTGTAATAAGCGAGACAGCGTGTATAATAAGGGCGAATGTGCGCGCGGACGATATCGTCTTTCGCTACGGCGGGGATGAATTTCTTATATTATATAAACAGACAAAGAAGGATGAGGCGCTCGCCATCACCGATAGGATACGCCAGGTTATGGGCTCCACGTATTTCACAAGAAGCGGAAAAAGCGCGGTCGTTACCATAAGCGGCGGGGTTGCGTCGTCATCTGAAGCGTGCGATGTCGATTCACTGACTCAGATAGCCGATACGAGGCTCTATGCCGCGAAGGCAAAAGGCAAAGACAACATAGCCTGCTGAAAGACAGAGTTAACTTTCATAATTTTTGCCGCCTATATAAGTTTTCAAAAGCGCGTATCTCATGGAAAGGCGCTTTTTTATGTTTTATGAAACCAGCCAATTTGCGTTTTTATGCCTCGTGAAGGAATAGCCGATTTAGATATCGAATATTGTATCGTGCGTTTCCGGCTCTGTCTCGATACACGTGTCGGCGCGGTACTATTAAAAAGTATGATTAATTTTGCTTTATAAGGAGTTGATTTGATGATTACGCAGCACAAGGCCGCCCCATATGACGGCAGAGAGGTCTTTATCTTTACACTTAAAAATTCCGCGGGCAGCGTCGTTACGGTAACGAACTACGGAGCTACGGTGATGGAGATTCTCGTTCCGGACAGGCACGGCAGATTCGAAGACGTCAACCTGGGATTCGATACTGTTGAAGAGTACATAAACAATAAGGATAATCCGTTCTTCGGCTGCACGGTGGGGAGGTACGCCAACAGGATAGCGGGCGGAAGGTTTACGCTGAACGGAACAAAGTACGAGCTTGCGTGCAACGAAAACCCGTATTCGCATCTTCACGGTGGAATAACCGGCTTCAACAAAAAGGTCTGGGACGCTGAGATAAAGGGCGACAAGCTTTTGATGACGTATGTGAGCGCTGACGGAGAGGAGGGTTACCCGGGAGAGCTTACGGTAACTGTTACATTCTCGTGGAGCGACGATAACGGGCTTGTGATAGATTACAGCGCGGTTACGGATAAGGATACCATCATCAACCTTACAAACCATTCTTATTTTAACCTGGGCGGCGCGGCTGCGGATGTACACGGCTATGAGCTGACGCTTAACTCGTCGTATATTACGCCTGTCGACGAGCATCTTATACCGACTGGCGAGATCATGCCCGTTAAAGGAACGCCGTTCGATTTCACATCCGCGCGCAGTGTGGGCGAGAGTATAGGCTCCGATCATCCGCAGATGGTTCTCGGGGGCGGGTATGACCACAACTTCATAATAGCCGGCGAAGGCATGAGGCTTTGCGCCAGCGTATACGATCCTCAGAGCGGCAGAGTGCTCGAGGTGTTTTCCGATCAGCCGGCAGCGCAGATATACACATCGAATATGATGGGAGACATAAAGGGCAAGAAGGATTACCACCGCCGGTGGGGCATATGCGTTGAGACCCAGAACTACCCGGACGCTATAAACCACGAGAACTTTCCTTCTTGCGTGCTCAAAGCGGGAGAAAAATACCGCACGTCTACAAAATTCCGCTTTTCGGCAAGGCCGTAATATGGTATTCTGTAACATAGTGGTATAACCATTTGGGGCATGAACGTTATATTAAGAACGAGGTGCGGCTATGTTTAAGAATAAGGAAACCGAGAAGCTCTACAACGAACACGCGGCGAGATACTTTACCGCCATGGACAACGGCACGCCCGACAGGATACCTATGCGCTTCCTTCTGCAGGAGGCCGCCGCGAGATACATGGGCTTGACTAACCAGCAGGTGGCCTGCGATTACAACCTCGCGTTCGAAGTTACGAGAAAGACAGGGGAGAAGCTCGGCGTTGACTCGGTGATGCTCAACGCCATATGGAGCAACTATGGGCTTGCGAAGTCGGCGTCATGGAAATATCTGTATGTACCCGGAGTGGATGTTGGCGGGGAAAGCGTCAACCAGTTCGGCGAGCCGGCTACGGAGGATGAGCTGTTTCTTCACGCGTCGGAATTCGAGGAGTTCACCGATGATCCCACGGCGTTCCTGTTCAACAAATGGTTCGTTCGCGCCACTACGAGACTCAAAAGCGTGGGCGAGCCGGTTACGTTCGATCATAACGTAGCCCTTATATCGGGCGCGCTCGCGTACGCCAACTACATGAACGCGTTCGGCCCCGCGGCTTATGCCTTGAAATACGAGTCCGGGCTTGTGGGCGCGAACTCAGGGATGATAAAGGCTCCGCTCGACATACTCGCCGACAAGTTCCGCGGATATATGGAAACGGCAATAGACACCATAGAGCGCCCGAAGCAGGTTTTAAAGGCGTGCGAAGCGCTGATGCCTCACATAGCAGCTAATGCGCTCGGCGCGGCGGATCCCGAGAAAAAAGTGCCGATAACCATATGGGCGCACAGAGGCTGCGTTCCGTTCTTCTCGCAGGAGACGTTCGACACTATATTCTGGCCGACGCTGAAGCCCGTGTTCGAAGAGATAATCTCCAAAGGCTATCAGATATTGTTTTACGGAGAGGGCAACTGGGAGGCTCACTACGACGCGCTTTGTGAGCTGCCCGAGGGCAGCATAATATACCACCTCGACAAGGGTGACCCCGCCCGGGCAGCGAAGGCGTTTAAAGGCAGATTCCCGATAAGCGGAGGCCTTTCCTACGACGTTCTCGCTAGAGGCGGCAGAGAAGACGTTCATAAGCATATGAAAGAGCTTTTCGAGGTAATGAAACCGGACGGGGGATATATACTCGACGCGACGGCGCTGATGCTGCACGACATAAAGCCCGAAAATCTCGAAGCCGCTGTCGAATATACTCTGGAGCACGGTGTGTACTCACAGGGGCACCCGGGATCGCCCCGCGGCACGGCTCAGCCTCAGAACATACCCGGGGGCAGGCGCGCTCCGAACACGGTGAGGCCGTGGGAGGAAGAGTCGGCTGATTACCGCTGTCTTTCGGGAGACGTCGGGTTCGTCAAAAGCAAATGGCAGGCTAACGACGCCGCGGCCTACAACTACATATGGACGACAGTTCTCTGGTAAGAGTAAAAGATATAAAAAACAAGCGGCGCTGCGCAATTGACAGCTGCCGCTTTTGTATTGTATAAAGTCTTTATTTGATGTGCTCGCTCCGTTCCACGCACTCCGGGCAATACCCGTATACATTGAGCTTATGGCCTGTAATAGAATAGTTCGTCTCTCTCGCGAGAGACTGTTCATAATCTTCGAGCGGGCAGCTGTGGATGGCTTTTATCCTGCGGCATCCGAGGCAGACAAGGTAATGCCTGTGTATCATACGGTTATATTCGAACAACGTTCTGTTGTCGCCCGTGATGTTGAGTTTTACGGCGAGGTCTTTATCCGCCATGGCCTCCAGCGTCCGGTAGACGGTCGACAGGTTTGCGGCAACTTCTTTGCGCTGCAGCTCAATGAAGACCTGTTCCGCGGAAACCGGCTCGGCGCTGCGGCTCAGTATTTCGAGTATCGCGACACGCTGCTTTGTGCTTTTAAGGCCGCATCTTTTAAGCTCGTCACCAAAATCCATGGCTTTTTCACCCCTTCATAGTCTGCATGCTGCCCGATGAGCGCCGCTGCAGCTTTTTCGCTTTTACTCTGTTTTGTACAGAGCGGCAGGTATATATGAAAAGATAGCATAAAACGGACAGTATTACTATCGCCGCCCCCGAGGCAACGTTCATCTCGTACGATATCCATAGGCCCGCGAAGCAGTAAACGCATCCAAGTAAAGTTGAATATATCATTCGATTTTTTAGGTTGTACGTCAGCAATCCGGCTGCCGCGGCAGGAGCGGTCAGAAGCGCCATTACAAGTATTATGCCTACTACCCTTATCAAAACCACGACGCTCATAGCCACAAGTATCAAAAGCAGGTATTCGAAAAACGTTGTTTTTATGCCAGCAATAGATGCGAATTCATCGTCGAAAAGGTATGCCTTCCAGTGATTGAAGAGAGAAACTATAACGAGCGTAACTATAACGGACAAGCCCATTATAAGATAAAGGTCAGTTTTTGTTACGGACAGTATGCTTCCGAACAGGTATGAACCTAGAGCGGGAGGGTATCCCGGCATCAGCGCAATAAAAACTATGCCGAGCGCCATACCCAGCGACCAGAACAGCCCGATCAGAACGTCGAAACGAGCGCCGTTTCTCCTCTTGATATAACCTATGCCGAGCGCCGCGCATAGAGAGAATATGAACGCGCCGATTATGGGCTCGAAATTCAAAAGATACCCAAGCCCCACGCCGCCGTACGACGTATGCGCTATGCCTCCGCTCATCATTACGAGTTTCTTTTCTATTATTATCACGCCTATTATCCCGCAAACGACGCTGGCGAATATGCCGGATATCACCGCGTTCTGCAGGAACTGATACTCGAACAGTGCTTCTATCATGTTATTGTCCTTCCGCGTGCTCTCGCAGTACTCTGTGAGGCACTCCGTGAGCGATAAGATCTACAGGGCAGCCGTAAAGGCTGCTGACGATGTTTTCGTTAAGCTCGGGCTCTCCGTGGTAAACGAGCGTTCCGTTAAGGCACGCGAGCTTGTGAACTTTCGAGGAGATTGCGAGCAGGTCGTGCGTTACGAGTATTATAGTCATCTTCTCGTTGAGCTCGCTGAGAAGACTGTATATCTGTCCTCGCGACGCCGCGTCTACGCTTGCGGTGGGCTCGTCCAGCAGCAAGAGCACAGGGTCGACCGCGAGTGCCCGAGCTATGAGCATCTTTTGCATCTCGCCTCCCGAAAGCTCCAAGATACGTCGGCCCGCAAGCCCTTGCAGCCCGACGCGTTCTAAAAGCTTCAAGGCCTTTTTCCTGTCTTCTTCCGAATACCTGAAGAATGGTGATATGCCTGTTTTAAGGCAGCCCGTGAGCACCACTTCAAGAACGGTGATGGGGAATTGCCTGTCGAGAGAGGAAAACTGCGGTATATACCCTATGGGAGCGCCGCTTTTGCCCGGCCTGCCTCCTAAAACCTCAACGGTGCCCGAGGTAATCGGAACAAGCCCCAGTATGGCTTTGAGCAGCGTAGATTTGCCTCCTCCGTTAGGGCCTATAATGCCGAGAAACTCTCCTTCCTCGACGTCAAGGCACACGTTCTCAACAGCGGGCGTCCGTCCGTAATATACCGTCATGTCTGAGATTTTTACAGCGTTTTTCACCGCATCGCCTCCGCCAGCGTTTCCGCCATCTTTTTAAGGTTTTCAATATAATCGGGCGCGAGCGGCTCGAGCTGTACGGACCGTCCGCCAATCTCTTCCGCGTATGCCTGGGACTGACGGCTGTCTATTTCCTCCTGATAGAATATGACCTTAATGTTTTGCTGCTTTGCAAGATCCAGCATATTTTGAAGATGCCGGGGGGTCGCTTCCTTTCCTTCCTCCTCAAGCGCGAACATTTCAAGGCCGTAGTCATCCGCAAGATATCCGAAAGCGGGATGGTATACAATGAACTTCCTGTTGCGTACGCCCTCGAGCGCCGCTGTTATCTGTCTGTCGAGTTCCTCAAGCTGCGCTATATACTCCTTGGCGTTTTTCTCATATGTCCCGCTGTTCGCTTCATCGAGCTTTGACATTTCCCGCGCTATCGCCTCTATCATAACCTTTACCCGCTTTGGAGACAGCCATATGTGATGATCGCGCTCTCCCTCCTCAAACGTTCTGTCGGGGAAAGCCAGCGCCGCCTCGACATGAAGCGCGACTATCTTTACGTCCCCGATGTCGGAAAATATATATGCTTCTTCTGCTGGAACGCCTATAGAAAAATAAAGGGATGCGCTTCTGATATCCTCGATCTCGCGGGGAGCAGGCTCGTAGGTTTCCGGGCTGCTTCCGGGAGGGACCACCGTAACTACGCGCGCAAGGTCGCCGCAGACCGCTTCAACGAACGTACGCTGCGGGGCAATGGTAACGGCGATTATCGGCCTCTCATCTGCGGCCGGAGGCATTTGTCCGGTCGTACTGATGCCGCAGCCCACAGACACCAGAACTAAAGCGCAAAGCAATATGAGTACGGTTTTCTTTATTATCATATATATGTCTCCTGTTACATAATGCAAATGCAAATCACTTGCATTTAAAGTGTATCATACGAAAAGCATATGTCAATAAGCTATAATGTGATTTTTTGCTGATTGGGCAGTCAAAAAATATCAAAATTAATAATTGACATATGCCCATAATAAGCATTAGAATAGTTATGGGCATATGCCATAAAAATTCAGATAATAATGAAGGAGATATCAATGAAAATCGCGGTATCGGCAACGGGAAACACGATGGAAAGCGTACTGGATCAGAGATTTGGAAGAGCGGCGTGGTTTGTTCTGGTTGAGACGGAAACTATGGAATATGAGGCTGTAGACAACGCAGCAACTGCGTCTTCCGGCGGGGCGGGTATATCTGCTGCGCAAACGGTCGCTAATAAAGACGCAAAGGCGGTTATAACCGGCAATGTCGGGCCCAACGCCATGAACGTACTCAACGCCGCAAATCTGAAGATATACAAAGGCATCGTAGCCTCGGTAAAAGAGAACGTGGAGATGCTTAAGAAAGGGGAGCTGAAAAGAATAAGCGCGGCGGCACCGACTCACTACGGCATGAGGTAAAGCAAATGAAGATAGCGGTATTGAGCGGAAAAGGTGGTACGGGTAAGACTATCGTGTCTGCAAGCCTCGCTGTTTCACTTGGCAGCAGCCAATACATAGATTGTGATGTGGAAGAACCAAACGGCGCTCTGTTTTTAAACCCGGCAATCGAGCATTCGATCCCTGTCAGCGTTCTTGTGCCCGCTGTTGACGAAGAAAAATGCAGCGGCTGCGGGGACTGCGCCAGAGCATGCCGCTTTAACGCCATCGCGGCAGTCAAAGGCAAGGTAATAATATTCCCCGAGATTTGCCACCATTGCGGAGCATGCGTGATCGCCTGCCCTGAAAAGGCCATTTCGGAATGCGAAAGGGAGATCGGCGTAGTCGAATCCGACGGTAAGGGACATTTCCTGCAGGGAAGGCTCAATATAGGAGAGCCGGTTACAATACCAATAATCAATAAGCTTAAGCGGTCTATACGCGAAGACATTCCTGCGATTCTCGACTGTTGCCCCGGAGCGGCATGTACGGTGGTTAAGACGATCGAAGGCTGTGATTACTGCATACTCGTTACCGAACCGACGCCGTTTGGCCTTCACGATCTAAATATAGCCGCCGCTCTGGTCAGGAAGATGGGGATGCCTTTCGGTGTTGTCGTTAATAAAGCTATGGAGGGAGACCAAAGCATACAGCAGTTTTGCAGCAGCGAGAATATCAAAATATTAATGGAGATACCTTACATGCGCGAGATCGCTGAAGCCTACTCTAACGGCCTTCTGCCCGTACATTTGGACAAAGAATGGGAAAACAGATTCATCCGGCTGTACTACAATGCCAAAGGGGGAAGGGCTACATGAAGCAGATAGTGTTTGTAAGCGGCAAGGGAGGAACGGGAAAGAGCACGCTCGTTGCCTCGCTGAGTTTGCTGGTGCAAAGCAAGGCGCTTGCTGATTGCGATGTTGACGCTCCTAATCTTCACCTGCTGATCAATGGCAAACGGCTGCGAAAAGAAGATTTTCGCGGCGCAGAGCAAGCATCGATCGATCTGGCAAAATGCGTTTCATGCGGCGTGTGCAGGGATACCTGCCGTTTCGGTGCGGTCTCGGAAGAGCTTTCGATAATTCCGATTTATTGTGAGGGATGCGGCGCATGCGCGCTGGCCTGTCCGGCGGGGGCTATATCGCTGACAGAGGTCAAAACGGGTGAAACATACGCTGACTTAACGCAGCGCGGGACGTTTTCGCACGCGTTGCTCGATATCGGGGCGGAAGGCTCAGGCAAGCTGGTTACCAAGGTCAAGGAAAACATGATTTTATTCATGGACAAAGAAGAGTGGGCACTTGTGGATGGCTCTCCCGGAATAGGCTGCCCTGTGATTGCCTCAATAACAGGAGCGGACGCGGTCGTAGCGGTATGTGAGCCTACGAAATCCGGGCAAAGCGATCTTATAAGAGTGCTGGGCGTCGCCCGCCATTTCGGGATACCCGCGTTTGTATGCATCAATAAGTACGACCTCAATCCCGGAATTGCCTCTGAGATAGAAGAGTATTGCAGGGAGAACGATTTTCCCCTTGTCGGAAGGATACCCTTTGAACCGGCGATAGTAAAAGCGCTTCAGTCTTTTAAAACGCCTGTAGAAGCAGGGCTTGATAATATTGTGCGGGAAATAGATTTAATATGGAACAATTTATTGAAAGAGCTTTCAAAATAAATAAGATAAAGGGAGGAGTTACAAATGTTGATTGCGATAGCTACAGATGAAGGATGCGTATCAGCTCACTTCGGCAGATGCGAGGCTTACACTATGGTAAACATCGAGAATGGAAAAGCTGTATGCGTGGAATTGGAGGCAAACCCCGGACATTCTCCGGGCGCTATCCCGCAGTTCCTTAAATCGAAGGGCGCGGATAAAATCGTTTGCGGTGGAATAGGGGCCAGGGCGACAGAGCTGTTCAGGCAGTACGGAATTGAAATATTGGCCGGCGTTGACGGAACCGTGGACAATGCCATTGAAGCGCTTGCGGCAGGTACGCTGTTTGGCAAAGAGAGCATGTGCGACCCGGGAGTGGGACGCGGATATGGTGTGGAAAAGACTGAATGCGACCATGCCCATCAGGAAGCATAAAGGAGGTAAGCTATGCCTGGAAGAGATGGAACAGGGCCGGTTGGAATGGGGCCTATGCGAAAAGGAAAGGGCCGCTGCGCAGGCTATGCATCACCGGGGTATTCAAACGTCGGAGCCGGCGCAGGCAGAGGACGAGGATTCAGAAGGATGTATTATGCGACAGGGCTGCCCGGATGGGCGCGCTGCGGTATATACCCTCATGGCTATACTTCCTGTGCTGATACCGGTGTGGAGCCTGCCGTGAGTGAAAAGGAAATACTGAAGGATCAGGTTAAGTTCCTGGAAGAGCAGCTCAAAAGCGTGCGCGAACGATTGGACAGCCTGAAGGAAGACTGAGATACGGATATTTATGAAAGGAAGGCGGGGGATCCTGCCTCCTTTTGTATTAAGGTAACCGTACATGACAATATATAGAAGATCATCGATTATGGGGCTCTCAGATGAAAGTATTATTATTTTGGTTTACTGTCTTGATGATATGGCCGATACCGTGTACGATAAAGACGGCGCGGGGCTGCTTTTTATCATGAAGGAATACAAGCATCGGCGCGACAGCAACAGATTACATTAAAAAAATGCTTGAATACAAAGGGGACTGTATGGACGTTTATCTTGACTGTTTACCGTGCTCGCTGCGTCAGGCGCTTGAGGCCTCGCGTATGGCAACTGACAACTCCGAGCTGCACGGTAAAATCATGGCCGATTCAGCCGCGCTTCTGCAAAGCTACAATAAATTCACAAACGCTCCCGAGATATGCAGGGAGGTTCACAGAATAGTAAAGGAACACACGGGAAACCGCGACCCGTATAAGGATATCAAGAAAAAAGATATTGAGACCGCGCTTGCTCTTATGCCCTCGCTGAAACGGTTTGTGGATGTAAACCACGACCGGCTTTATCGTGCGTTTAAGGCTGCGGCAATGGGCAATATGCTTGACTCCTCAATAGTTTCAAGCTTTAACTTTGAAACCTGCTTTGAGGCGGAGCTGAATAAGCCTTTTTCCGTATACGATATTGAGCCATTTGAGCAGAAGCTAAAAACGGCAAAAAGCCTTCTCGTCATAGCCGACAACGCCGGAGAGACCGTGTTTGACTGTATAATGCTCAATGAATTCCCTGAGCTTGATATAACGTACGCGGTGAGAAGCGTCCCCATACTGAATGACGCAACCGAGGAAGAAGCGCGTGCATCCGGTATTGAAGCCTATGCGCGTATTATCCCGTCGGGCAGCGACGTACCCGGAACGATTCTAAATGAATGCACGAAAGAGTTTCTTGATATATTCAACACAGCCGACATAGTGATAAGCAAAGGTCAGGGAAATTACGAAACGCTTTCGGACTGCAGCAGGGATATATTCTTTTTGCTTAAGGCGAAGTGCGCGGTTGTTTCAAATCTGCTGGCAGTGGATTTGAACGGCTATGTTTTCTTATATAAGAAGTAAGGAGATATTATGTCAAGGCCTACAAAACTAAGACAGATAGAGCATATACCGACAGTAGAATACTTTGTCCCGTCAGACAGGACTGAGTGCGCCTTTGCCGAGAATGTTTTAAAGCTCGAAGAGCTGGAAGCAGTGCGGCTGAAGGATATGGAAGGGCTTGAGCAGGAGGAGTGCGCGGCAAAGATGCGGGTGTCGCGGCCGACGTTTCAGCGCATTCTTCTGGCTGCGCGCGAGAAGGTTGCCGACAGCCTCGTTACGGGAAAGGCGATTCGCATTGAAGGAGGAAATTTTACGCGCAACATATGCGCGGTAACATGCCTCGACTGCGGATACGGCTGGACGGAAGGCTTTGAAAATATGGAGCGTATCGCAAACGGGGAAAATACCTGCCCGAAATGCGGCTCGGGGAATATTGCCTGCGCAAGCAGAGGGCGAGGCAAGTTTTGCAGAGGAAACTGCCGCCGGCACGGAAGCCGGGGCGAGTTCTAGCCGTACCGCAGGCTCAGACACAACCGTAATATAATTCTGCTCAGCTTCTTATTTCATGTTTGGTTCTTATGGACAGCGTCATGTTATCGCGACCGAATATCACTTATTTTATAAAGCAATAAGCATAATACCCATTTTGCGTTGGGTAAAAGGCAGCCGTGAGGACTTGCCTTCTTTTAATATCATTCTGATTACAGCTCAGGGACAACAATAATGCTTCAGCTTAAATGCCGGGTGATTTGCGGTGCATAAAACTGCTAAATCACACCAAAATATCTATAGAAAACAAAAAGGAGACGCACTATGGATACACCCGGTAACACATTTGAAGATGAAAAAAAGCAGCAGCTGGATTATTTTAAAGCCGCTCATGAAGGCAGCGCTCTTACAACTGATCAGGGCGTGAAGATACCGAGCACGGTAGACTCTCTGAAAGCGGGAGCACGCGGGCCGACACTTATGGAAGACTTCCACTTCCGCGAGAAGATGACGCATTTCGATCACGAACGGATCCCCGAGCGAGTCGTTCACGCCCGCGGATTCGGAGTACATGGATTTTTTCAGGTATATCAGTCTATGAAAGATTACACCAAGGCGAAGTTTCTACAGGATCCGTCCGTTAAGACGCCTGTGTTCGTGCGTTTTTCCACCGTAGTAGGCTCAAGGGGCTCAGCCGATACCGTACGCGACGTGCGCGGATTTGCGACAAAGTTTTATACGGAAGAGGGCAACTATGACCTTGTGGGCAACAACATCCCCGTATTCTTTATTCAGGACGCAATAAAGTTCCCCGACATAGTACACGCGATAAAGCCCGAACCGCACAACGAGATACCGCAGGCGTCGGCGGCGCACGATACGTTCTGGGACTTTGTGGTGGCAAACCCGGAGAACGCTCATATGATAATGTGGCTGCTGTCCGACAGGGCCATACCGCGCAGCTTTCGTATGATGGAGGGCTTCGGGGTAAACACGTTCCGGCTCGTCAACGAGCAGGGCGTAGGGCGGTTCGTCAAGTTTCACTGGAAGCCGCTTTTGGGAGTGCATTCTCTTGTCTGGGACGAGGCGCAGAAGATAGCAGGCAAAGACCCCGATTACCACCGGCGCGATATCTGGAACGCCATTGAGATGGGCGAATACCCTGAATTTGAGCTTGGCATACAGCTCATAGAGGAGAAGGACGAGCATAACTTTGATTTTGATATACTTGACCCTACAAAGATATGGCCTGAGGAAATGATACCCGTGCAGATAATCGGGAAAATGACGCTGAACAGAAACGTTGACAATTTCTTTGCCGAGACTGAACAAGTAGCGTTCCATCCGGGAAACGTCGTTCCGGGCATAGACTTTACAAACGACCCTCTACTTCAGGGCAGACTGTTCTCTTATCTCGACACACAGCTTATAAGGCTGGGTGGACCCAATTTCCACGAGATACCGATAAACCATGCCGTAGCTGAGGTTCATAACAACCAGCGCGACGGATACCACAGGATGAGGATAGACGTCGGCAATGTCAGCTATTCTCCGAACACTCTGCAGTCGGACTACCCAAAGACCGTACAGCAAGACCAGGGAGCTTACGTGCATTACGCCGAAAAAGTGGACGGGCAGAAGATAAGAGCGAGAAGCCAGAGCTTTATGGACCATTTCTCTCAGGCGAGGCTGTTCTGGAACAGTATGTCGGACGCGGAAAAGCGCCATATCGTCGAAGCGTTCCATTTCGAAGTGGGAAGCGTGAAAAACAAGGATATAAGGCAGGGCGTCGTGGATATGTTCAACAATGTGGACGGCAGCCTTGCCGCCCAGATAGCCGAAGGTATAAGTGCAAATCCGCCCGCTATTCCGTCTTCAAACACCGTTATGGCGGCTTCGCCCGCCTTAAGCCAGGAAAACACTATAAAAACAGCAAGGACTAGGAAAGTGGCGATACTCGCGGAAGCCGGGTTCAACTATGGCGAAACGGCAGGCATGATGGATTTCCTGAAAAACGCCGGCGTCGGTTCTGAGATAATCTGCAGCAGGCAGGGGGTAGTCACGAGCGCAGACGGCCGCCAGTTGAGCGCGTGCCAGAATTACAGGACGACCTCGTCCGTTTTGTATGACGCTGTATTTATTCCGGGCGGTAATGAGAGCGCGCAGGCCATGCAAAAGCAGAACGCGACAAAGCAGTTCATTGCAGACATGTTCATGCACTGTAAGGCGATAGGAGCCACGTGCGAGGGTGTGGACGTGGTGGAGTCCGCAAGCCCAGCCGACCTTGTCGCCGCGCCGTTTGGATTCCCAGCGGAGCTCACCTCAAACGACGGCGTAGTGACGGCTCGGGACGCAAACGCCCTCGGCGATTTCCAAAACGAATTCTTAAACGCCGTCGCCGCTCACAGGCACTGGTCAAGATACGTATACGTATAGCGATAAAAAAAGAAAAGGCCTTTCTCGTAAAAATGAGGAAGGCCTTTTTACATATATTTAAGGTTTCTTTTTGGTTTTGATAGTCAGAAGATGTATCGTAACGCCGACGCCGACGGCTCCGAGCAGATACTTAACGAGCGCTTCCGGTACAAAAATTATCGATACTAAAAGCAGGCACCACAGCATAATAAGCGCCTGTATTTTAACGCGTACGGGAACGCCGGATTGAGTTTTGTAGTTTTCGATATATGGCCCGAAGTACTTGTTTTTTATCAGCCTACTGTAAACCGAAGTTGCGCTGCCGCTGTAGCAAAGAGCGGCTCCTATTACAAAAGGAGTTGTGGGAAGCACAGGTAAAAAAATGCCCAAGGCTCCAAGCGCAAGCAAAACCGAGCCGGAGATCACAAGAACAACCTTCTTTGCCTTAGCGCGTGTGTTAGTCTTTTTGCTGTCCTCATAATCCATGATAATCATGCTGCCTGATTTAAATTTTTCACTTCATTATACCATTAAACGTCATAACATTACAGATCAGCCGATAAAGCCTCCTGATGCAGACGTTTCTTAATCTCTTCGCCTTCTAGCGGACGCCCGTGACTTGGCAGCAAAAGAGCGGGCTCCAGCCTGAGCAGCGTTTCTATAGATTCCGCCGCTTTGTCGAAATCCTCCGTAAGGTATGATGGGGGCACGGTGAAAGTTTCTTTTTGAGTCATCACAGACCAGAGCGATTCCTGCCTGACCGTTGATACAGCGTCTCCCGCGATTAGAGTGCCGTCGCTTTCCCTGAAAAACGATACGTGTCCCTGCGAATGGCCGGGGGTAAACACCCACCTCCAGCCTTCGCAAAACGGCACGGAGTTATCGTCCGGCAGCGCAGTGGCGCGGTCTTTTATATCAATCGCGGAGTGGGGGAAACTTTCCGACATCTCTGCCACCAAGCCTTCGCTTATACCGTCGTCCGCAAGAGGGTAGTCTTTTTGCCCGGTTATATAAGCAAGCTCGTTTTTGTGTATATACGTGGGCACATCCCAGTGCATCGTGAGCGCCTTAAGAGAGCCTGTGTGGTCAAAATGGCCGTGGGTAAGCAAAATGGCGTGCGGGCGGGTACCTGCTCCAAAAATGTCATCCGCGGCGCGAATGATATACTCGTCGGAGTTCTCCAGTCCCGTATCGACAAGCGCCCAATAGCGCGATCCGAAAGAAATGATAAACGCGTTGACAATCCTGAAATCAAGCATGTATATATCGGGCAGCACCCGCTGCGTTTTTCTCGTCAGCAGCGATAATCCCTCAATCAGCTTGTTGCCCATTGTTCTGTTCCGCCTTAATATAAGCATCCCGGGTTAATATGCCGGGTATTATTATTCTCTATAATGAAAACGGTATTATTCATATAAGAGGCAATTTTCGCTGCTGATCACTTTTATATATCAAAAATAATCTGAAATTGTTCAAATTCAGGGTTGTAAAAACGTTATTACAACTATATAATATAACTGACAAAGTATAAAAGACCATTTTATTTTTCGCGAGACGTATTATGCCAGCAAAGTTAAAGGATATCGCCGCTGAACTGAATCTCTCGGTCTCCACTATTTCTAGGGTGGTAAACGGAAAAGACAGGGTAGACCCCGGTACAAGGCAGAGGGTGCTCAGCGCACTTGAAGATCACGATTACAAGCCTAACGAGATAGCCCGTTCTTTAAGGCTGCGCACGGTAAAGACGATAGTAATACTCGTGCCGGACATCGCGAACAACTTTTACGCTTCGGTAATAAAAGGAGCGCAGGCGATATGCCATGAAAGCGGCTATTCTCTGATGGTATGCAATTCGGACGAGAGCAAGGAACTTGAGCGGGAGGTTATACTGAGGCTTGCGGGCCAGCAGTACGCGGGATTGGTACTGGCGTCTGTAGACTGCTCGGCAGATATTGCGCAGCATTTGAAGGAACAGCGAATACCGGTGGTTTATATCGACAACATACCGCCCGCTACAACAAATTACGACTCGGTCACTATAAACAACTTAGCGGCGTCTTACGCGCTGACCAAAAAGATGATAGAGCGCGGGTATACAAACATAGGCTTTATAACCGGCACTCTTGAGCAGAGCTCGGGCAGCGAGCGGCTCGAAGGATATAAGCTGGCTTTGCGTGACGCGGGCCTTGAATACAAAGAGGACAGTGTCGCGATAGGGGACTTCAAGATGCGCTCGGGATACGACGGAATGAAGAGGCTCCTTGAAATCAGCAAGAACCTTGACTCGGTAATAGTATCCAACAATTTTATGGCGTACGGCGCGGTCAAGGCTGTACGGGAGGCGGGGCTGTCCATCCCGGGTGACATCGCGTTTGCGGCGTTCGACGTTGTTGACGAAACGGAGCTGATAAGCCCCAAGATCACATCCATCAATCAGCCCGCTTCAGAGATAGGCGAGCGCGCTGCCGGCATACTGCTGCGCAGGATAACGGCGCAGGCCAAGGGATACAGCAATATTCTGCTGGACACACTATTTTCATCGGGAGAATCCTGGTAAATAATCCGATATAACGCTTTGTTATACTTGCGGGGAGATATGATACATTCTGTAATAACGTTATTACCACACGGCAGGGGCGCGGAACTACGGCCGAATCTAATATTTTGAGGAGGGATAAGAATGATAAATCTATTGCCTGAACCAAAAACGCTTCTGGAAGACGGCGGGTCCACTCGTTCGTTCGACCGAATTTGCCTAAAATCCGAGGACAAGACCGATATTGAGCGGCTTCTTGAGACAGCCAGGCTGCGTTTTTGGAATCATGACGACCTGGAGTTTTGCACAGGGGACTGCGGCGATGCATGTAAATGTATCAAGCTTAACGCCGTCGCTTCACTGGGCGGAATTACTTCGCAGAATGACGAACTCTTCAAATCTCAAGGATACCATCTTGAAATAGCTGAAAATGAAATAATATTAAGATATGAAAACAACGCCGGATATATAAACGGCATGACCACTGTAAAGCAGCTGCTTAAAAAGCAAGGCGGCAAGTATACGCTGCCGTTATGCCGGATAACCGATTATCCGTCGCTGCCTGTGCGCGCGGTCGCGCCTACGTTCTCGTGGTACGCGGGCTACGGCAGGATAGGCTTTGACTGTCAGCTGTGGGGCTACGACGAATGGGCCCTGTTTATAAATATATGCCTAGACAACAAGATAAACCAGCTTAACATGGTCATGTACGGCTACTGGCCGTTTGAGATGGAGCAATACCCCGAGACAGTGTTCAAAAATGTGCCCATAAAGATATGGAACGCGGAAAACCGCAGATGGCTGACGGTCTGCTACACGCATCCTAATCTTGAAGAGCCTTTCCTCGGCAAGCTCATAGAATACGCCCACAAGCTCGAAGTAAGGCTGTTCGCCTACGTAGGGCTCAACTCCTACAACGGGGCGTACACCATAAAGCACCCCGAAGCTAGAACAAAGCCGCCAAAATCAGAGAAATTCCTTAACGACTTTGACTCGCTGTGCTTAAGCTATCCCGGCACGACAGACTATATACTGGCCTCTATGAGAAGGATAGCGTCGCTCGGCTTCGACGGTTTTACGCTTGAGGAGAGCGAGGAGGGCTTCTGGTACTGCGAATGCGACGAGTGCAAAAAACGCTGGCACGCGACGTCAAGCTCGCCGGGAGAAGCAAAGCATAAGGCGAACATGTGGCTGCTAAGAAGCATATATAAAGAGGTCCGCAGCGTTAACCCCGATACAGTAATAGGTATACGCGCGTTCCGCCAGCCGCCTCTCGAGAAGGACCCCGCGTTTTTGAAGGAATGCGTTGAGTCTATGCCGGACGACATAATGCTGTTCTGGGCGCCGGGGCTTTACGTACCCGAAACGGAATTTGAAAAATGGTGCGACGCTTTCGGAAAGCACAGGATATGGGCTAGGGACACAGAAGCAAACGCGATAACGTCTACGATGGGAAGGCTTTACCGTACGTTCAAATCAAACATGATACGCTATGAGGACGAGGCCAACGAGCAGGTCATAGAAACTGACATAAGGCAGCACAAGGGCAGCGTCAGCATGGGAGTACACGGTATAAACGGCTTCATGTTCGAATGGTACGGGCTGTTTATAAACCTTTTCGCGCACGGCAATTACGGCTGGGGCTCCGTAATGGATGAGGAGGAGTTCTACAAAAAGTCATGTGAGCTGAATTTTGGAGAGATGGGCGAAAAGGTGCTCTATGTTATGCGCAATATCGTAACGATTCATGAGAGCCAGATTCCGCTCTACACGACGCCTTTCCCGTTCCAGAAGAACAAGATGACGAACGCCGATATACCGGCGATCATGGAGGCAAAGGCAAACCAGCCGCGCATACTACAGATGATCGAAGAGCTAAGGAAGTGGGCGTATACGAATAAAGATTACCGCTTCTGGCTGCCGCATTTTGACAAGCTGCATAACGCTGTGAGGCGCAACGCGGTAATATACGACCTCGTTCTCGCGGCGCTGCGGTATGAGGACGAAAAAGACCCGGTCAAGAAGGACGCTATACTGGATGAAATACTTTGGCTCAACGAACAAGACTTCGATATCGCGAAGGAGATGTTCTTCGACATAAACCCCGTGAGCGAATCCGGCGTCAAGAGCTGCATGTTCCCGTACCACGAGATGAAAAGGCTGATACACAACATAAGGCATCCCGAGGCGCCGGACAACGACATAATCTGCTCGGGAATAGAAGCTTTAGGCTGGCTTTGGCTATAATCTGAGAGAGGCGCTGATATCGCTCAGCGGCATTTATATTAATTAAAAGGAGAGAGGAAAATGCACGGAGAGATTTGTATCCCAAAACACGAGTATAAGCAGCGCGCTGTTAAGGCGGCCGAGATGCTGCGCCGCGAGGGGCTCGATGCGCTCATAGTCAACGGAAACGAGGCCGACTACGCCAACACGAGGTATTTTTCGGGGTTCTGGCCGCTGTTTGAACGCTGCGGCGTGGCGATAAGCGCCGCGGGCGACGCAGCGCTGATGGTGGGGCCCGAGAGCAGAGAATTCGGCGGAGACCGCACAAAGCTCGACAAGCTCTATGTATTGAAGGATTACCGCGAAAGCGCAGACCCCGCGTACCCGGAGCTTAAAGCGGATACGTTTGCCGACGTGTTCAAGGGAATAGGAGTTACGGGCAAAAAGCTCAGGATAGGCGTCGCGAGCTATCTTGATACTTCTGTCGTTATCATGGAGGGCATAAAGCAGGCGTTCCCCGAGGCGGAAATAGTTCGCGCCGATCATATAATGGTCGCTCTGCGCTCCATAAAATCCGATAACGAGATTGCGTGCCTTAAGGAAGGCTACAGGATAGCGGAGCTAGCGAGCCAGCAGGTCATAAAAGAGATAAGGCCGGGAATGACCGAGCTTCAGATGGTAGGCGTCGCTCAGAGGGTGATATACGAGCAGGGCGCCGAGTATGAAGGGCTGCCGATGTACGTGTTCTCCGAGGCGTCAACGAGGCACGCGATTTCGCGCTCGTCGTACCGCCGGTTTGAAAAGGGCGATATCGTGCAGCTCAACCTGTCCGCGAAGATAGACGGATATTCCGCGTCGATAGGCTATCCCATAATCCTCGGCAAGCTTAAAGGAGAGAGGCGCGACGTTGTGCTGTTCGGCCTTGAGGCGCACAGCTGGACGGAAAAGCAGCTAAAAGCGGGAGTGGTCGCCGCGGATGTAGCCAAAGGCTTTTATAAGTTTTATGAAGACAACGGTTATAAAGACAACTTCGTGTACGGCCCGATGCACGGCACGGGGCTAATAGAGGTGGAAGCGCCGTGGGTCGAGACGATATCAAGCTATGAGTTTAAACCCAATATGACGTTCCAGATAGATACGTTCATATCGACGGATTCGTACGGCGTGAGATGGGAGAAGGGCATAGCGATAAAAGAGGGCGGCATAGAGGTATTGTCGCCGCCCATTGGCACGCTTTACGAGCTTGAGTTTTGATGCACAGCGGGCAGGCTAATACACACAATGAGACCTGCCCTTTTGCGCAAATTTGCGCGGGCTTGACCGCGGGGCAGGACAGCCGGTAAGGATACGCAGGCATCATGAGATTACTGTTAAGAATCGTATCCGAAGACATAATGGGATGCCCTGCGGTCAGGCCATATTTTAACGGTTCGCACGAAAAAATATCAGCGTTTAAGTTACAAGGCAGCCGTGATCTAAAGACAGGCTGAAAGAAAAAGGTTAAATAACTTATAATCTGCTTTAACTCTGGGAGATGATTGCCTTGCGGATATTGGGGCGCAGGGCATTGCGGCTTAGCGGCGGCGCGAAAAAAATGAGGCTGCGTTTGGCTTTGCAATGTCCTGCGCTGTGTGTTTATTTGTGATATAATGTGTGAAGCTTTTGACCGCCAGCCTGGATAAAAGCAAGTATAAACAGCAAATTAAGACAGACAGAGGAACGACGAATGATACAGCAGCGAAAACCGGGCAGAAAACTCATAATATTTACTTCATACGCGACGATAGCGATGCTGGGCATATATATATCGCTGTTTCAGTACACCATACTCAACATCTCGCAGGTTTTCGCGGTAAACGCTGCGATGATGGGGCTGATGATAGGCATGCAGCATTTCGGCATGTCGGTGCCTCCGCTTTTTATCGGCGCGCTGTGCGGAAGGATAGGCAAAAAGAAGGTGCTGCTGGCGTCGTACACGCTTATTATAGCGGGGACGTTTCTGGTGGGAATAATCGGAGACGCTGGCGCGTTTATCGCGTCCGTGCTCATCATAGGAGCCGGATTCTCGGTAACGGAAGCAACAACGTCTGCCGTGCTTGCCGACGAGTTTCCAGATGAAACGACGAAGCACCTTAACTTCTCGCAGGTGGCGTTTAGCTGCGGCGCGTTAGCGGGGCCGCTTATCGCGGAGCGTCTCATAAACTCGGGCGTATACTTTAAGGACCTTTATATCTACTGCTCGCTGATATTCTTCGCTCTGTACGGCTTGTTTATGCTTACGAAGCACGCCAACGATAAGGGTGAGCCTCTTGAGTCGAGCTGCTTCAAGTTGTCCGGCTTCTTCAAAAACAGAGCGTTTTTGCTGCTTGCTCTTGGAATCATGCTCTACGTCGGCGTCGAGAACACCGTAGCCAATTTTGCCGACAGTTATTTTGAGATAGCTATGCAAACTCCGGCGCTCAGCGCGACCGCGCTTTCGCTGTTCTGGGGGGCTATGATACCCTCAAGATTTCTTGCCGGTATAATCAAGACAGATCCGAAAAAGATATTTGCATCTTTGTCGGTCCTTGTATTCGCGTCTTGCGTGACAGCTATGCTTATAGAGGACCAGACCGTAAAAGTTATCATGTTCGCGCTATGCGGCTTTGGTTGCGGGCCGCTTTGGCCGCTTATGATGGACGCGGCAGCTAAAAAGAACAGAGGCGCTTCCGGCCCCGCGCTTAACATAATGATGGCGTTTTCGGGGTTTGGCGGTGCAATAATGCCCCTTATGAGCGGAGCTTTGGTGGGATTTGCGGGACTGGCGTCTGCATTTTACTTTAGCGCGGCCGTCGCTGTGGTGATGCTGTTTACCTATCTTGCTTCTCTGAAGGACAGTGCGGCTAAGCACAAAGATTCTGAATCCAAAAGCGTATAGACAATCCAACGTAAAAGGCAATATTATCATCTTAAGCCCGCAAGCATTCGACTCGTTTGCCGGTCATAAAAATCATTTATAATTACCGTTTAGCTGCCTCTTTACCGGGCAGCCTTTTTTATAATGCCTTAATATAAATTCTCACCATAAGTAAACAATATAAGAAGATATAACAGTAAAACCGCCAGTATATTTTTCCTTTATTCGCCGATAATCAAACCATGTCATATCTGGGGATTTTCTGCGATGAGATATTTTAAAAAGATAAAGACGGCGGTTAAGATAAAGAAGCAGGCTGGCGGCAACAAGGAAGATGAAACGAAAGCCGTGCTCTTATCGTCTCTTGAAAAAAACCTTGAGCAGCTAAAAGAGATGCTGGGCGAAAGTTCGGACGTCGTCATAAAGGAATTCAGGCTTGGCTGTAACCACAGCCTGAAGGGCGCGCTGCTTTGTATAGACGGGCTGGTCAGCGCCGAGCTTATCAGCGGCGGTATATTAAAGCCGCTGATGTATGACACGGCCTACAAACTGAGCGTAAACAATGAGTGCCGTCTCAGCTTCGACTCGCTGAACCCTGTGTTCGTGTCGGTCGGTGAAACAAAAACTGTAACAGTGACAGAGGACCTGCTGCATGACCTCTTGTCGGGAAACACGATAATACTCATCGACGGGTCGAAAGAGGCGCTTACAATAAGCACCAGAAGCTGGGAGAAGAGGGGCGTAGAAGAGCCCGCTTCAGAGAACGTCGTAAGAGGCCCGCGACAGGGGTTTACAGAAACGCTGCGTACGAATACATCGATGCTGCGCCGGATAATAAAGAACCCTAATCTGCGGTTTGAATCCGTGATTGTCGGCAAACAGACGAAAACGGATATTGTGATAGCGTATATAAAAGACCTGGTAAAGCCTGAGCTGATAGAAGAAATAAAGGGCAGGCTCAAAAGCGTAAGCACGGACTCGATACTCGATTCGGGTTACGTAGAAGCTTATATCGAAGACTCGCCGTATTCCATATTTTCCACGATGGGATACAGCGAAAGGCCGGACGTAGTAGCGGGAAAGATGCTTGAAGGACGCGCCGCCATAATTGTGGACGGAAGCCCTACAGTTCTTACTGCTCCTATGGTGTTCATCGAACAGTTCCAGACGTCGGAGGACTATTATATCCGCACGTATTTCGCTACGTATCTTCGTTTTATCCGGTTAGTGTCATACTTTCTTACCATACTTGCTCCGGCGCTTTATGTTGCGATAACCACATTCCATCAGGAGCTTATTCCTACGTCGCTGCTGTTTACAATGACCGCGGGTATAACAGGGGTTCCTTTCCCCGCGCTTGTTGAGGCGCTTGCCATGGTCATAACATTCGACATATTGAAGGAGGCGGGCATACGCCTTCCCAAACCCATAGGCTCGGCGATAAGCATCGTTGGAGCGCTCGTAATAGGAGAGTCCGCGGTATCTGCCGGTATTATAGGGCCGTTCATGGTCATTATAGTCGCGATAACGGCAATAACAAGCTTTGTCGTTCCCAAGGAGATGGATTCCACAACCGTTATCAGATACATGATGCTTATACTTGCGGGGTTTCTCGGAGGGTTTGGAATTGTGATGGGCTTGCTTGCCATATTGCTTTACCTCGTTTCTCTGAGTTCGTTCGGCGTCGCTTATCTTTCTCCTATAACGCCGCTCAGCCGGGAAGGAATGAAGGATACGTTCATACGCGCGCCGCTGTGGGTCATGCTGTTCCGCCCGAAGAATATTGCGGGACTCAATCAGAAACGGCGCGGGAAAACGACACCGGAAGGCTCTGGGCAATGACTCTGCACCGCATTGCGGCCAGCATTACAGCTGCCGGAATTATAACAACATGGAGAATCGAATGCGCAAAAGACTGAAAACCTGCGCGGCAGCGCTGCTCATTATAGCGGCTATATTGACATCGGGAGGATGCTGGAGCCAGCGCGAGCTTAAAGACCTGCATATAACCATAGGCGTGGGAATTGACAAGGACAACGAGCAGCCGGGCAATGTTCTGATAACGGCGCAGATAGTAAACCCTGAGCAGATGCAAAGCGGCACGGGGGATTCCGCGGGGGGCGATGGGCAGGCGTATATAAACCATGTCAGCTCCGGCACGAATACGTTCGACGCCGTTCGTGAATTTACGCACGAGATAAGCGAGAGGCTGTACCAGGCTCATACGCAGGTGTTCGTGATCGGAAACGAGATGGCGCGCGAGGGTATAAGCAAACATCTCGACTTCTTTATACGCGCCGTGGAAACACGACCGACGACAAAGATAGTGATTGCTCAGGGCACCGCTCTTGATGCACTGAGCGCGCAAGCCGAGATGGAGAAGCTGCCCGCGATGCATATAAACAAGATTATAGAATCGCAGGACCTTAATTCGCAGTCAAGGCCGGCAACGATACAGCAATACATAAGCGCGATGGTAAGCAAGACATATTCGTTTACCGCCCCTATACTGCGGATAGAAAATGAACAGGGGGAAGGAAAGCTTATGATAAGCGGCATGGCGGTGTTCAAGCAGGACAGAATGATGGGCGAACTCACAGAAGAAGAATCCCGCGGGATGCTTTGGGTGGACGGCGAAGTCGTGAGCGGCGTTATGAACGTAAAGGTGGATGAAGGCGAAGCCGCTATAGAGATAAAAGCCGTGAGCAGCAAAGTCTCGACCAGCATTAGCGGGGGCGTGCCGTCCGTCGAAATCACCATCGACATGCAGGGTGTGATGGCTACGCAGACCATATCAAGAAATCTTGCGACTATGGAAGGCATCTCTGAGATGGAAGACCTCACCGAGCAGGCGATAATCGGCGAGATAAGCATGGCTATATCAAAAGCCCGGAGCCTTGGCGCCGATATATTCGGATTTGGCGAGGAGTTTCGAAAGCACCATAACAAACAGTGGAAATGGATGGAGCAAAGCTGGGAAGAGCTTTTCCCCGAGCTAACCGTCAACCTGAAGGTAAAAGCAAGAATAACAGGCGCCGGAGTTATAGTCAAACCGGCGCAGGCCGAAGAAGGGCAGCAGCATTAAGAGCTTTTTTAGCTGACATTGGCCATCTGGCAGCCAGGAGCAGTAGCATATGGTAATACTCGTAATAATAGTCTTTGCTCTTATAGCGGCGTTTCAGGCGCCGCAGCTCATAAAGGCGAAGCAGTATAAGGAGCTCGCCGTTTTTGGAGTATTGCTGCTTATTGGCTTTGCGCTCAATATTATGCTGACGCTGGGGGTGCCGATACCAAACCCGACGGAGGGGATAAAGGCGCTGCTCGACAGCATAGGACTGCATTTCTGACACGAGCGTCAAGCGGGGATAACATGAAAGACAGAGTAAAACCTTATCAATACGTACTTATGATATTCTGCTTTGTGCACGGCTCAAAGCTGTTGCTGTCGTTTATGGACAATACCGTGGCTCACGACGCATGGCTTGTCACTTTATTCGGATTTATTGTAAGCGTGCCTTTCGTGCTGTCGTATGCGTTTTTAGCGAGGCGGTTTCCTGGTAAGAATATAGTTGAAATAAACGAGTCGGTGTATGGCAAAGTGGTGGGAAGGATAATCTGCGCGCTGTATATTCTCTTTATTTTGTACCTTGTATCGTTGAATCTGAGGATTTTTTCTGACTTTTACACCGGAAACATACTGACCGAAACACCTCCGATGACGGTGCTTATTGTGTTTATGGTATGCGTTGCGGCAGTATCGGTGAGGTTGGGGATAGACGCTATAGCGAAAGCGGGCGTTGTTATCGCCGCCGTCATACTGATCACGGAAGCGCTTACACTGTTGCTGCTTATTGGGGATATGGACTTTTCGAACCTGCTGCCTGTCATGAACCAGCCAGCGCCTGTTTACGCTCACACGACGTTCGTCATGGCCGCTATACCCTACTGTGAGCTGTTCATATTCATGACGGTGTTCCCGCAAATCGCGGATAAAAAAAGAGTAGGCAGGCTTACGGTAATGGGTCTTGCCTCTTCCGCGCTGCTTTTTTTAATCATTACTTTGAGAAACACCGTAGTGCTGGGCGAGTCTGAATCGGTGTACGCGATAACGTCTTTTCAGTCGGTACGCATGATAGCCATAGGCGAATTCCTGACGAGGGTTGAGCTGCTCATGGCGCTCGGCTTTACGCTGTCGCTGTTTTTTAAGATAAGCGTGCTGTTTTACGCGGCGTCCGTAAGCATATCCTCCGCGCTTCGCCTTAAAACGTATAACCCGGTCTTGTGGCCGATGGGCGCTGTTACGGTCTTATATGCAATTGTCGTTCATGAGTCTACGGTCAGCCACACCCTTATCGCCGCAAGGTACCACGTGATTCTTACGCTGCCTTTCGAGTTCATACTCCCGCCTCTGACTCTGCTGATAGCGAGGCTGCGAAAGCTGGGCGGAGAGAATAAACGGGCGGACGGACAGCCAGCAGATATAGCAGAGCGGGCTCAAAATGGATGAGCGCGGATTTTCTTTAAAGCGTCCCCAATACATGCTGCTGCTCGCGGGGTTCGTTCACGGCTCTCATCTTTTGTTCGGTTTTATCGAGAAGAGCTCCGGGCATGATTATTTGATTGTGCTTCTGGCAGGATTTCTCATGAGCCTTCCGGTGCTGTTGGTGCTTACAGCGCTGTCAAAAAGTTATCCGCAAGCCGACCTTGTGCAGATACTCGAGATCGTGTTCGGCAGGTTTATTGGCAGGTTCATCGCGGTATTGTATATTATTTTCTTTTTGATACTTCTGTCGTTTAACCTTTGGGACATCTCAAATTTTTATGTAGGCTCTTTTATGCCGGAGACGCCGAATGCGGTGTTCATCGTTATCACTGCGCTGACATGCGCTTACGCCGTGAAAAAAGGCATGGGGAGCGTGGCGAAGATATGCCTTTTCACGATTGCTTTCGGCTTATTTGTTCCGGTCATGACATCGCTGCTGCTGCTCGGCAAAATGGATTTTTCAAACTTTCTTCCGGTGATGGAAAGGCCCGCGCAAACATATATTATGCCGCTTGCTACGCTTATCACACTGCCGTTCGGCGAGGCCGTGGCGCTTTTGCTGGTGCTGCCCGCTTTATCCGATAAGAAAAAGCTCATAAGATATACGGCAGGCGGCATGGCAATAACGACACTGATATTTTTCATAGTTGGAATGCGCAATACCGCGGTGCTCGGCGCTTCCGGGGAAGTCTATGCGAATCTTGCGTTTCAGTCGATACGCATGATCGATATAGGAGAGTTTCTGACAAGGATAGAAATAGTCATTGCGCTTGTGCTTACCACGGCTTCTTTTATCAAGCTCAGCGTGCTCTACTATGCCTGTGTAAAAAGCGCGTCCTCACTGCTGTCGCTGAAAAACCATAACAGCATTATACTGCCGCTTGGAAGTATCGCCGTCGCCCTTGCGACGCTCGTCTTCAAATCACCCGTATACCACAGCGATTGGGCGAGAACATACGCGGCAACGTTCTCCCTTCCTTTCGCGGTCGTGATACCCGTGATCACTCTTCTTGTCTCGCTGCTCAAAAAGAAAAAGGAAAAACAGGGCTCTTCCGCCGCATCTTCTCAGATTAAGAACAGAACGTAGAGAGGGAACGCGAACATCGCCAGCGTTATCAGCAACATTCCGGCGGCCTGCAGATATTGCTTTTTATTCCAGTTATATTTGGCAAAGCTCAGCGGCCTTACAGACAGTAGTCCGAGCAGCACGAGTATTATAAACGTCACTTGCCGCCCTCCTTCTGTATAGGGTTGTACTCGACGATTATTCCCGTCCTCATGATTTTTACGCACACTTCGATGTTCACTTCGGCCTCTTTGAATTTATCACCCCACCCGAAGCTTTCCCACTCGCGTATCGTATAGAAATTAGACGCGGCCTTCTTGCCGAAGCCGAATATATCACATCCGAGGCTCTGGCATTTGCTGACGACACCGGCAATACCGTCCGCTACAAACTGCGCGCAGGCTTTTTCAAGAACGGGTTTCAGCTCCGGTGTCTGGTACATGAACTCACTCTGCTGGTTTTGTATGGAGCCTTCAAGAAAGAGCTTTATATCAATAACCGGTATTTCGCCATCCAGCGATACCCGGACCTGCGGGCTTTTTTCCTGCACAAGCTGTGTTGTTATATAGCTTTCGCTGTCCAGCGGGTCGTGCATTGTTACAGACCCGATTATAAACTCGCCCTTTATCATCAGCAGAGAACGCGTCTCCTTGACGTTAAGCTGGCCGACGAGCTTGTCGCCTCTGAATACGGCGGTTCCCAGCAGCTCTATGGGATTGCCTCCTTTGCGCGCGATTTCGCCCGCCGTAAGTTCGGTGACCTCAATGTGGGTGCCGTCGCTGCCGGGGGGGAGGTAGTTGGAGAAGTCGTTGACAGCTCCGAGGGCACATGACGCCTGTTTGCTTACTGATTTAAGATCCTGGAGCATTTCCAGATATGTCACCTGATCAGTAAGACCCGAAAGCTCCTGAGTAAATATAAGTCCCTCAAGTACTCCCGGAACAGATTCCCCCAGCACCGGATCGAAAGATTCTATGAAATCGCCGGCCTGTCCTTTCACTACCACAACGTTCATGTCCAGCCTTACTTCCCTTGCCATGCGCATGCCCTCCATAAAGGGCGTAATGCCTTGCTTTGCTAGTTCTTCGCCTATTACGAACATCTCGGCATGAGTGTAGTTGACCCTTCTGGACAGAAACGAGTCCATCTGGTTAAGCCCGCTGAACAGCGTCGGGCAGTCTATGGATATGACGGCTGTTTCGCCTTCGCTTTGAGGGCTCTGCCCCATACCGCCTGAGCCGCCTCCCTGTCCTCCCTGCTGAAGCGTAGGAATCAGTATGGTAAACCTCAGTTTATCGGCTACTCCCTTGTCAACGCCTATTATGTATGCATGAGCCCACGAATTTATTTCCCTTGCGTCCGTGCAGGAGCAAAGGGGCAAAAACAGCACAGCGCACAGCATTATCAACGCGGCTATCCTTTTCATGCTGGCGCTCCCTTCTTCTTCCGCATCAGTGATACGACGAGAGCTATTATCGGCGTCAGAAATACGATGAATATACCGTACGACCTTATAAAGAGAAGCGCGTCTTCAACCGCCGTAAAATCCTTGGGTAAAAACGAGACCGCGAATACCGTTATCGCCGCCGGAAGTATGACCGGCCGGTGGTCCTGCAGCCTGAACGTTTTGCAGTATATACTGATCCCCACATAAAACTCTATGGCTACCGATATAATTGTTGTTACGAACCACAGATAGAGAAAAAGCGGGTCGAGCCTCTCGAAAAAATGCCCAAGGTTTATCTGCCTCGCTATTACAAATAGAGGAGCCATCTGTTCCTGCCCGAGAGGGTATGAAAGCACAAGCACCGAGACGAGAAGCACGACGCAGATTATCAGCCCCGAGGCAAACAGCGAGATAAACCCCGCTTTTTTTATCTGCTTTATGCCGTTCATGCTGCCCGCCAGTATAGCTATGAATATGACTTCTGAATACGTGCATGTGCGAACCAGCCCTTCCCAAACGGTGACGTCCAGCCCAAAACCCATAAGCGGATAGATATTTGTGATGTCATAATAAGGGGCAGCCATTACTAAAAGCAGCGCTATCGACACCAGCGCGAAATACGCTGTAAACTTCGCAAACCTTGCTATGCTTTCGAGGCCGAAATAGGAAGCGAGCACCACCGGAAGCAGCATGGCAATACCTATTGAGCTTCGCGGGGTGTTAGGAAACACATATTCCTGGCTTATAGCCGAGAACTCTCTTATAAGCATGCTGCTGCAAAAGAGTATCGCCACAACGAACATAAAGGAAAACACAAAACCCACCGTACGACCAAGCACTATGCTGAAGATCTCTATAAGTCCTTTGCCGGGGAAGCGCTTTAAAAGCTTGTATACGAATATGAAAAGCAGCGAGGCGCTGGCGCAAGACACGAGCGTCATAATCCATGCCGACGTAGCGGTGAGGTCAAGAAACCTGCTTACGGTAGAAAACAGCGCCTTGTTGGTCATAGCTATAACGACAAGGCATATCATCTCATGAGCGCCGAACTTTCCTTCCTTGATCATGTGCCGCCCTCGTTTTCAGGAGCCTTTTTCGTCCAGTTCTTTACGTTGTCGCCCTGATCTTGCCTGTCGGGAGTATTGAGCGCGTCTGTACGCTCCTTTTTGCTCGTTATGGGCGAGCGCAATATGGTATCGTGGTTTATCTTCGTCTTAGGGGCGACGGGAGCGAAAAACGGCACGCCGAAAGATTTCATGCTGCAGGCGAGTATCACTACCACCGACAGCATTATCGATATGCCGTAAAAACCGAAACACGCACCTGCGAATATGAACACAAACCGCGCAACACGAAGAGCGAGCGAGAGCTCATAATTGGGAATACAAAAGCTGCCTATGGCTGTAAGGGAAACTATTATGACCAGTATCGGGCTTACAAGGTTTGCTGTTACCGCAGCCTGTCCCAGTATCAGAGCGCCCACTATGCCAAGCGTCTGCCCGATGACTCCGGGCACCCTTATAGCGCCTTCACGCACCATCTCGAACGATATCTCCATGATAAGTATCTCGACCAAAGTGGGGAAGGGGACCAATTCTTTCGCCCTCGTGATGGAGACAAGAAGCTCGGTGGGTATGACCTCTATATGAAACAGCGTAAGCGCAACATACATTCCCGGCAAAAATATCGCCGACATGAGGCCTATGTAACGTATCAGCCTCAGGAACGTCGCAAACGGCCAGCGCAGGTTTTTATCTTCGGAGGTATGCATAAGGCGGAAAAACGTGCAGGGGACCGCAATGGCAGAGGGGGTCCCGTCCGCTATTATTACGACGAGCCCTTCCATTATAAAGTTCGCGGCGCGGTCGGGGCGCTCGGTATTTATAACCTGAGGAAACAGCATATAAGGGTTATCTTCAATGAACTGCTCGACGAATCCGGTGCCCGCTATATACGCGGTGTCTATCCTGTTTATACGTTTTTTGACCTCGTTTACTATTTGCCGGTTTGCCACGCCTTTGAGATACATGACCGCGACCTGCGAGTGGTTAGTATTGCCGACATTGAGATACTCCGAGATAAGATTCTCGTTCTTGATTATTTTTCTTATGAGGGAGACGTTTGTATCAAGGCTTTCGGTAAGAGCCTCGTGAGAGCCTTTTACAACCGGCTCTGTCTGAGGCTTTGTTATTGCCCTTTTTTCTGCGCCGCACGTCTGAATAAGCGCGCATTCCGGGCAGCCGTCTATAAACAATACGGTGTCGCCGCGAAGCACTGCCGTGACCGCTTCGTGATACTCTGAGGCTTTCGTTACGCTGTCAGCCGCAATTATGTTTTGAACAACGTAATCCACGGCGCATTCCGGGACGTTTTGCCTAAACACGTCTTTGTCCATAAGCTGCGGCAGCAGGCTGGAATTCAAAAGGTTCCTGTCTACCATGTTTTCCATAAAGACGATAAAGGCTTTTACCTTTCTTCCCAGATTGAATTCGCGTATGACCACGTCCATGTTCTTTGGCATGTTGAAAAGCTTCTTTAGTTTATCGATGTTGGAATCAAGGTCTTTGGATATGCTGCCCGGCTTTGCAGGAGTTTCGCTGCTGTCGGCCTTCTTCTTCTCTATCCACTGATCAGCGTTAAGAGGCCTTTTATAGTGCCTTTGGCGCTTCTCTTTTGAAATACCCTGCTTGCTTTCCTGCTCCTGCGGTTCCTTCGGCTCTTCGCTTTCATAGCCCGTGTCGCCAGGATTTTCAAGCAGCTCAAATCCGAGTTCTTTGTTACTTGGTTCTTTGTATACAAAAAGCCCGGCAAGCTTTTTAAGAAAATCCGCCATCATACCACCTTTTTTCCTTTACGTTAGTGTTCGCGCAAACAACAAGGCTTATCCAATATGCCCGGTCATGCAGCTGCCGGGGAACACCGTTTTCTTGTGTAGAGCCACCAGCCGATAATATAGATAGCGGTGTATATGGGCAGCGAGTAGTGATGCTCCCAGCCCGAGGGCTCGTACATACCCATCAATATGAAAACGGGTTCTACGATATAAGACGCGACGGCGCCGAAAAAGAGCGCCGCTATCCAAGGCGATTTTATGAACGCAAAACTTCTTTTTTTAATACGTCCCGTTATTCGCGGCCAGTACTGATAAAACAGCATCACTGTAACGGGCATGACCGTCCAGTCCCACGGCAGGTATTGAGGGAAGTAGGGCAGCAGCCATGTGTTATAGCTCCAGCCGCCCTGCGCTACGCCCGCCATGCATAGCACTGTGGCGATAAAGGCCGTGAACATCGCCGCGTAAAGCAGGCTGTGCGTGTTTTTGCGGTCGCGCACGATAAGCCACAATATCCACGGCAGCACGGCGAGGGCGACGCTCAGCCACCAGTGCCACGTAAACACCATATGCTGCGCCCATATGCGCTCAACTTCGTCATGCGTGGCTGCGTACTGCTCAATGACGTGGTCAACTTCTTCCAGAAGGTCCGATTCATACATAAGCTTGCCTCATTTCTTATCAGAATTAATATTTTCTTCGCGGGAGGATTATCGCGGTTTTCCGGGGGTTGCCTCGGCAAAGCGCCGCTCAGAGCCGGCGCGGACAAATGCGGCATAACCTATCATAAAGACCGCAATCTGTATCGGAAACGAATACCAGTATTCCCAGTTTATCTTTTTATAAATGCCTATCAGCTCAAACAGAGGCTCCGCGATAAACGAGCCCAGTGCGCCGAAGACGACCGCCTTTATCCACGGGTTTATATTCGGCTTATACTGGTAGAAAAGCATAGCCATCACAGGCATGACCGATAAGTCCCACGGCAGATACTCGGGCATCAGCGGAACGACCCATGTGTAATACGTCCAAAGCCCTTGCGTCATGCCTATGGCGTCAAGGTACGTTGCGAGCAGTGCCGTCACAAGGCCGGCGTAAAGAAGTCGGTGCTGAATGTCGCGCCTGCGGACCAGCAGCCATAGCACCCATGGCAGCACCGCTAAAGCAACGTCGAGCCACCAGTGCCATGTAAACACAACCTGAGTCAGCCAAACGTGCCATATCTGGTCGTGGGTGCCGACAAAATTAGCGTTTATCTGATCTATTGCCTCTATAAGCGACGAATCCATAGAGTCCCCTTTTTGGTTATGTAATTATTCTCTTCTGTAATCAAAAAGTTATAAGCAAAGTTATCGTTGAAAAAACCTAAGGTAAGAAGGAGGCTAAGAGTCGCATTTGATCTTTGCATTCTTATCCTTGCTTTTCGCCGAATGCCTGAAAAGCGCCCATCCCAGCATAAAAACAACTATAAAAATGGGGAACGAATACCAGAACTCCCATGCAATAGGATTGTATATTCCCAGCCATGCAAAAAACGGCTCGGCCGCAAAAGCACCAACAGCAGAAAATATTACGGCCTTTATCCAAGGGTTTATGCCGGGCTTGAACTGATAGAACAGCATTGCGGTCACAGGCATAACCGACCAGTCCCAGGGAAGATACGCGGGTACTATAGGCAGCAGCACGGAGTGGTATTCCCATAGCCCGAGATATATACCTGTCATATCAAGGACGGATGCTATCATCAGCGTTAAAAAACCTGCCGCAAGAAGGCGGGGGGTGCTGCGTTTATCCCGGATTATCAGCCACAGCGCCCAGGGCAGCACCGTAAGTCCAAACTCTACCCACCAATGCCAGGAGAACAGTATGCCACCCGACCAGACGCGGACCATATCCTGAAACACTTCTCGGTATTTGCTGTTTATCTGTTCAAGCTCGCTTACTAATTGAGGGTCTATCATTGCGGCTTCCTTTTATAAGACTCAATCCATACGGTTATTATCCCTTATTGCGAGTTGATTATTAGTCTCGAGAGGGAGCGATACATATAGTATTGTGCAAGAACTAAATCCATTAAACTGGCTGAAAGCCAGCTCTCATTTTCTATTATTGATAAATAACATGAGGATTATTAGATATTATTAAAATCGAGTGGCACTTAGTTTGCGCTAATTATACTAAGCAATGCATAAAACAGCTTATGCGGCAGGTACCCGCAGCAGGGGGGCATTTTTCAGCGATTTGTCCGTTATGGCAGTAAAGGCGTAGAATACAGCGATATCGAAAACCGGAATAACTATATCCCAACCTGGCATTGTAATTATTACACCCGATTGGACCAATCCCCATAAAAAGACTAGCAGAAGTAAAAATACAGGTGCCTTTAACCACCAGCGTATGTCCCATTTATTCAGCGCCATCATTATGATGACCATTACAGGCCCGTATATAAGCGCCGCCGCGGTATGGCTCCTCGCAGGGTCGGGATAAAAGCCCGACTGGAATATCCTGACGCCGAGAAGCTTCAGCATAGTTCCGACAATATTGGCTGAGATGGCAAATGTGCAGAAATAAAACGTTATATAGTATATCCAGTTTGAAGAGCCGTGAAACAGACGTTTATACCAGTATTTGATCGCGAGGCCATAGATAAAAAACCCCGCAAGCGTAAACACTGAGCGATACCAGTAATGCTCATAGATGCCAAGCTGAACAAACAGGACGTCGATCAGAAAATACGCGGCGGAAAAACCGGCGAGCCACCACTTTGACAGGCCGAGAACACATATCAAGACGGCGCTTGACGAGACGGAGACCTGAGAGAATATATTGCCAAGCACCGAGTCAAAAAACGGGTCGCCAGGACGGATCATGGGATAATAAGTATATGCTTTGAACAGGAGAAGCAGAGATACTTCTATACTGTAGGTGAAGCCCAGCACAGCAAATAAGAACGCGAACGTCTTTTTGCGCACGCGGGTTTTTAGAAAAATTAAAACGATCACTGCGGCGCTTGTGACGGCCAGCAGTATATACCATATCGTGTTTGTCCAAAACGTATCTCTCATATCATTATTGTGGCTTAAAGCACAAGAGCATATCCGTTTTATTAAGCAAGACAATTTGAACAATACTAATGTGTAACGATTTATATAAGGATACCATAGTATATACGAGTAACATATTGATACGCTATAAGAAATGAACATATAAGATTTTCAAAAGGACGGATAAACTCTATGCATTATTGTAACGATGTTAACAGCCTCTACGGGCTGCCGCATGTGCATGAGATCCAGGGCAGCGTCAAGACCGCAAAAAGGGCGTCAGATCCTCATAACCACCGGTTTGCTGCGGTTTCAGAGGAAGCCAGAAGCATAGGTGCGGGGGAACACGTTCATGATGTGCAATTCCGAACGGATAGCTATGAGAACCATTATCACGAGTTTTGCGGTACTGTGGGCGGGGCGATAAAGACAGAAGGCAGGCATGTTCATTTCTTAAAGTCGGTGACGTCGGTTAGCGACGGGCACTTCCATGTGTTCGAGCTGACAACGCTTATTGAAGACCCTTCGGCAGACACGCTCGGCTGGCCCGAGGCAGGGGGCAAAGAACAGCAGTGAGTGAGCCGAGCGCTTACGGCGGATACGGGAGCCTGAAAATAATCGCGAACATTACGCCTAAAGCGAGCGAGATCGGCCAGACGAGAAGCGGACGCTTGTAGTGAAGCCGCACAAGCGCAAACAGCCCTATAAAGAGCACGAACGACCATATTATGGTCCAGCCGTTTTCATAGTATATGCCGCCCGTGATAAGCGCGGCTGCTTCAATCAGCGTGCCTGCCGCGGAAAACGCGAGTATATAAAGCGCCTGCTTTACACGCGTCTGCGGATAATTTGCCAGGTACAGTATAACCACAGGCGGATAGATTATGAAGTTGATAATAAGGCCGGTAAACGTATGCCCGAAAAACGATTTATACTCCCAAAGAAGGAACTCATGGAACACGTAGTTATACGCGAGATTACCTGATATAAGGTATAATATTGAAGGATAAAACTCGCGCCAGCGCCTCCACGCGCCCCATTTATAACACGCCGCCAAACTCAAAACCGATAAAGCGATCTCGATCATGCTGCCCTCCGTTTGTATTCTTTTCAGTGTGCCCGGCGAATATTACATTAAAGGGTTTAAAAGTTGCGTTACGTTTTTCATTTGTCCGCAAAGCAAAGATTATAACTCTCAGCCTCCGGCTCCTACTTTCGCTACGCCCGTGGCGCTGTAAGCCCACAGAGTGTCCTGGACCATTTGAAGTTGCTCATCTTTACACGATATTATGAGCACGACCTCGGGCTGCTTGCCCTTTTGCTTTTTATTCTTGCGCTTTGTTGTTATGAGCTTTATGCCCAGCCCCAGGAAAAAGCCGAAACCCGTGCCGATAAGCGCCCAGAGTATGGGGCCCCATTCTAGCAGGAAGCCGTATATTAAGCCAAAGAGCGCGAACAGCGCCGCCAATATCATGGGCACGTCAAACATGCTGAGGCTGTCGGAGGAATGCATCCTGTCAAAAAGCATTCTGTCTTCGTTTTGTTTATCCATCGGCACGGCGAATATGTTCTCTCTGGGCACTCCTTTCATCTCTATGGCGGTTATCGCTGTCTCTATCTTCAGCGTTTGTTCAAATGTCGATACTATATACATATTGCAGTCCTTTTGTCTCACGAGCGGCATACTGAACGAAGCGCTCTGATAGTTGTTTTTAAGAAATTTATCCTGCTCCCACTCAAAAAGCTTGTTGCTCTCCACTGCGTTGACATACGCGTCGTATATCCCGAAGAAGAATATAGAAGGCACGTTGAGCAGCCATTGAATGTTGACGATGCCCTTTGCCTGCTCAAACTGCCCGTAAGCCGTCATATGGATGGCGGTCAGAACATTTGAGCAGCAAACCACAGCCACCCACCAGCCGAGCAGAAAAAACGCGACTACTATCCGGTGGCTTATAAGCTGCCCGGCGCCCGTTGATAAAGCCGACCAAAAAGCCGCCGTCCAAGGTACGCTTTTGTCAAGATAGTTCATGCCCAGAGGATGCAGAACAAACGGTTTTACCATCTCGTCCTCGCGGGCTGCGAGTAAAAACTGGTTGTTGAGGCTGGCCGCCACACGGCTGCTGTCCCATATCGCGAACAGATATGTGGGTATGTACAGCATGAGCCACCTTAAGTCCAGGACCTGCTTAGCTTCTTCGAACCGGAATGTGAACGTATAGAATATCGCCATGTTCAGACTCGACAGCAGGTTTATCGCCACTTCCCATGCAAACAGTATGAATCCCCTGATGTATTTGCCGAGAAGCATATGCCCCATGCCCGGAAAAATTGCCGACCAGAAGCCTATAACAATAGGGCTTCTAAGATGAAGCTGCGTCGTTCCCCATATGCTCACCAACGCTTTTTTTCTTCTTGGCGGTTTTGTAGTATCAGCAGCCCGATTCAAACGATACACCTCTTAGAAAATATATTTCCCCGAACAGCCAAGTTTATAATATATCTAATAGAAAATTAAGGATGTCGGAACATATTTTATAGGCTTGATATGGTGAGAACGTACCCGCGATATTTAATGCCATATTTGCGGCCGAGCATAAAAGGCGCTGCGGTATATCAAGCGGAAAATTGAGCCATACTGAGAGTAAGAGCAACATTGAAAGAAGGTCCGGATATGAAAAGACTCGTTATCATAACGGCTGCGCTGGCGCTTGTTTTTACGCTTTTAGCGGGATGCGGGGGAGACGAAAACAAAAATGCCGCGACTACTCAGCTGCAGGGCGGACAACAGCAGCAAGGTCAGCAGGGCGGCCAGAAGTCGCCGGAATCGCAAAGCCAGGGCGGACAGCAGCAGAGCGGGGGCGGACAGATGATAGAGCCGCAGCAGCTCATCTCGAGGCAGGAAGCGGCTCAGCTTGCGGGCGAGCCCGTAAAAGACCCTATTAAGGAAGAGCAGCAGATGCTTGGGCTTAAGCTTTGCCTTTACGTTGCGGAAAAACCGGATTCAAAAAGCTATATGATGGTCGCGGTCGTGCAGCAGGGAGCGATGCAGGGCGGCGGAGGCGGTGAGAGCGGCGGCCAGAGCGGCGGTGAAGGCGGAGGCGGCGAGAGCGGGGGGCATGGAGGCGGTGGCGGTGAAAGCGGCGGCCAGGGCGGCCAAGGAGGGCAAGGCGGCGGTGGCGGAGGACAGCAAGAGATGACGCCTAAGAGCCTGTTTGAGGCGCTCAAAAAGACGCTTGCCGACCCAAACGCCGACGCGGGCCGCATAGGCGAGGAAGCGTTCTTATCCGCGCCGGGCATAAGCATATTGTCCGGGGAATATTACATATATGTCGCCGCCAGCGCGGCGGACCCCGCCATGACTCCGCAGATAATAAAGCAGGCGGGAGAGCTCGCTGTCAACAATCTGAAACGCTTGCTGGGTCAGTAAATACTGCTGACTCAATGTGAACGCAAAGCGCTGAACCCAATAGACGGCGCATGCAGGGTTGGCGGCAAAACGGTGCGGGAGCGGCGATGGACAACACTATAACGAACCGGCAGATATTTTTCATACTTTTGCTTACGCTCACCTGCTACAGCATCGTGCCCATCTCAAAAGATATGGCGGAGGCGGCGGGCACGGGCGCGTGGATACCTATTCTGATAACGGCGCTGGTGTTCGCGCTGGCCGCGGTGTGCGTCGTATATCTCGGCAACATGTACAGGGGGCAGATGCTGCTCGATTACGCTCCTTCTCTCATCACAAAGCCGGGAGCGTACGCTTTGGCGCTCTTTTATATGCTGTACTTCATGTTTATACTTGTTTTTCTGGTTACGAGCTTTTCAAAGCTGCTTTCCGCGGACTTTTTTCCCAAGTCGCCATTATGGTCGTTCCCTCTGTTTGGCATACCGCTGTTTTGCTTTATCGCGTATAAGGGGGTGACCAATGTGGCCAGGATGTCTGAACTGATAGGTATCGTATTTTTATGTACAGGTGTTTTTGTCCATATATTGATGACTACGGAGGGAAGAGTAAACAGGATACTGCCGCTGTTCAACCCGGCTGAGACAGGAAGGTACATAGCGGGGATCAAAAGCGCGATATTCCCGTTTCTAGGCATCGAAGTGCTGTTTGTCTTCCCGCTGTCTCCAAGCATAACGAAGAAACCTTTGCGAACGGGATTTGCTTCGCTTATCGTTATAGGGCTGTTCTATATTTTCATTGTTCAGAGCTCTATTATGAAGCTGGGCATCAATGATATAGTGACCTACAAAGACGCGCTTATCGTGGCTATACGGGACACATCGCCGCAGTTTCTGGAGATAATATCGAGACTGG
This sequence comes from Bacillota bacterium, assembly GCA_023410475.1. Taxonomy (GTDB): domain Bacteria; phylum Bacillota; class Clostridia; order Christensenellales; family SZUA-584; genus DTFZ01. The sequence goes on from JAEYPS010000032.1 coordinate 205,561, forward strand.
ACATACTCTACCTTACTGTGGGTTTCGCGGGAATGTTTACGGGCATCTCTGTCGTCATACTGGCGATCGTTGAATACCTTTGCCGCATATTCAAAAACTTAAGCCGCCTTGCGGCCGTGATAACGGTGGGCGCGGCTGCGTACGCATTTTTCCTTATAGCCAGCGGCATCAAGGGCTATGATAAGTTTTCTGAAGAACTGGGAACATATATAGGTATATTTGCGACGCTGATAGCTCCCGCAATACTGTTGATCATCGCGAAGGCAAAGAAGAAGAAAGAAAAGGCAAACGGCAATGCGGGCTAAAAAAACGGTACTTTTAATAACGGCGGTGTGCATAGCGCTGATGAGCACGGGCTGCTGGGACGCCACGGACATAAACGAAAAAGCGCTTATAACGCTTGTGTTGACGGACAGGCAGGACGGCGAGTTCGTATTCTATGTAGAGGTGCCCAACCTTGCCGTCGGGCAGAGCAACGAAAACGGGAGCGGCGATGCAAAAGAGCAGTACAGTATCGTGACAGGGGCGGGCGAGTCGTATGCCGAGGCAAGGCGCCGTCTGAACTCGAAGATGGATAATCCCGTATTCCTCGGATCGACACGCGCGCTTGTCATCACCGATGAGCTAGCAATGCACGGCATGGAGGAGTATATGTACCGTATGCAGAACATGCTTGACTACCGCAAGACGCTGCACGTCGTGACTACAGCGGCAAGACCGGAAGATTTTATCGCGGTTAAGCCTGAAAACAACGTTTCGTTGGGTAATTCCGTAGACGATACGATAACGTGGCATAAAGACGACGGTAAATTCGTTTTGTACACCGTTTCGGATATACTTGATTTCCTGTACTCCCGTTATTGCTTCGTACTTCCCAATATGGATGTGCATGAAGGCAAGTTCGCATATAACGGATATACTATTATCCACAACGGCAGGTATCTCGGGTTCATACCGCTTGAGGACTCAAAAGGCCTGGTCTGGCTGCTTGGCGACAACATTAAACTGCACTATGTAGTGAATATTGACGGGTTATCGGTTACGGCTGAAGTAACGGCATCGAAAAGAGATATAAAGCCCGTTTATTCTGACGGCAGAGTCTCGTTCGATATAAGCTTCAATTTCCATTCAAAAGTACTGTATCTGAGCAGTAATATAAAATTCAACGAGCAAGTTGAAACTAGGGTGAAAAATGCGCTTAAGGAGCAACTGCTTGAGGATATCACTTCAGCGGTAAGCCGGTCTCAGTCTTATCATTGCGATTATATGGGGTTTAAAGAGCGTTTCCGGGTCTCTTATCCCAATATCGTAAGCAAGCTCGACTGGGAATCGGAGTATACGAACGCTGTGTTTCACATATCCGTTGATACGACGATCGAAACGGGTGGTATTATGGACCTTGAAGCCAGCGGGCATAAACTGGAATAGGGGCGGCGGATTTATGCAGAGGCAGGACAGGCGCTATGAAAACCTTGTAAACCGTATAAAGAGCAATGATCTGAGCCTCGGCGAGAGGCGCGTAGATTACGGCTCGGGCTCGGTCACGATATTCTATGTCAAGCAGCTTACCGACAGGCTCGCGCTCAGCGAGCTTGTGATAAAACCGCTCACTGAATACAAAAAAGATCAGGCGCTCAAAGCCTCCGACGCCGCCGGCATAATATTCGCCGACGACTGCCTTGTTGAAAAAGATGAAAACAAAGCCGAGCAGCATATATTGAACGGTATGGCCGTGGTGCTGTTTTCGGGAGACTCGGAATACATCGTTGTCAACCTGAAAAAGGTCGAGAAGCGAAACACGACCGAACCGGTTATGGCGTATACGATAAGGGGCCCAAGGGACGCGCTTGTCGAAAACATTGACTCCAACCTGTCGCTTATACGCTATCGGCTGAAGGACACGAGCCTGCGTATAGATATGATGGAAGTGGGAAAGCGCAATAAAACTGCGGTAGCGGTTATATATTTTGAAGATATCGCAAACGATACATGCGTCAATGAAGTGAAGAAAAGGATAGGCGCTATCAACATAGACGGCATAAGCTCCTCGGGCGTGCTGCAGGCCTTTATGCTTAATAACAAGGCAAATCTGTTCCCGCAGATGGGAATAATAGAGCGCTCTGATATGGCGTGCGAAGCGCTGCTTGAGGGCAAGGTCGTAATCATTATGGACGGCGACCCCTGGGCGCTCGTAGCGCCCAAGGTGTTCAGCGAATACCTATGGGCATGCGACGATTTCTATCTCAACAAATATATAGGTACATTTTTACGTATTCTTCGCGTCATAGCGCTAAACCTGTCCTTTATAGTCTCGGCGCTGTATGTCGCTGTGGTTTCATACCATAACGATGTCCTGCCGGGTGAATATATGATAGCTATAGCTCAGGCCCGCGAGAAAGTGCCTTTTACAGCGCTCATCGAAGTGCTGCTTATAGAAGTTATCGCAGAGCTTATACGCGAGTCTCTTATAAGGGTTCCCTCGAAGATAGGTACAGCCATAGGTATAGTGGGCGCTATTATCATAGGGCAGGCGGCTGTCAGCGCGGGTGTGTTCAGCCCGCTGCTGCTAATCGTTATCTCGATGTCGCTCATATCATCGTTCGTGCCGGCCGACTATACCATAGTCGACCCTTTCAGGGTATTGAAGTTCCTGCTCATTATCGCGACCGGGTTTTTCGGGTTTTACGGATTCACGCTTGTTATAATGTTCGTTATCGCTCAGCTTGTATCATTGAATACTTTTGGCGTTCCGTACCTTTCGCCTCTTGCTCCGTTCAACAGAAAAGACTTTGCCAAATCAGCAGTATTCAGCAAGACAATGGCTGCAACGCGCCCCTCATTTCTCCGCACAAAAGACAACACCCGCGCTCCCGCCAAAAAGCCTGGTGACAAGGGCGGCAATAAGCAACAGTAGATTAAAAATGTGCACGACAAGCCGGGCGAACATCTATTTGATTTGATTCTGTTTAATAGTATCAGCATACTACCGCAAACCACAAAAGTTATGATAAAATTGTATACAAAGCTGAGAGGCTCGTTTTAACCGAAAAATTGTAGAGCTATCTTAAATATTTTTTGACGGCGGTTAGTGTATGGAGATTCAGGACAGGGTAAGCACCGGACTTAAAGGATTCGATCAGGTCATAGACAGCCTGAGGCTGGGCGACAATGTTGTTTTTAAGGTCGATTCGGTATCCGATTATAAAAAGATGGTCGAGCCTTATGTCAGTCAGGCCTTGCTTGACAACAGAAGGCTTGTTTACGTTCGCTTTGGCAGTCATGAGCCCATACTTAAAGAACACCCGGCGATAAAGCTCTATAATGTAGACGCGGGAAAAGGCTTTGAGAGCTTCGCAACCGAAGTCCACAACATTGTCACGGCGGAAGGAAGAAAGGCGTTCTATGTTTTCGACTGCCTGACCGACCTGTTAAAATACTGGTATTCAGATCTGATGATAGGCAACTTCTTCAGAGTTGTGTGCCCGTATCTTTACGAGCTGGATACGATAGCTTACTTTGCTCTTATACGCAACGTCCATACCTACAGCACCATTGCGGGAATACGCGACACTACGCAGCTGCTGCTCGAGCTTTATAACGTAAACGATAAGATGTACGTCCACCCTCTGAAGGCATGGCAGCGCTACTCGCCTACGATGTTCTTCCCTCACCTTATAAGCGGGCATGAAGCCGTAAGTATAACGGCAAGCTCGGAGGTAGCCGAACTCTTCTCCAGCATCCGTCGCGGCGCCGACAGGACGGACTACTGGAACATCATATTTGGCAGAGCAAGAGAAGCGCTTGAGCTTGTGCCTGAGCGTCAGCAGTCCACAAAGCGTTTGCTGATGCAGATGCTTATAGGAAAAGAATCGAGGATGTTCGAGCTGTGCGACAGGTATTTTACGCTCGGCGACATAATGGAGATAGCCTCAAGAGAGGTCGGCACCGGTTTTATAGGCGGCAAAAGCGTTGGAATGCTGCTCGCGAGAAAGATATTGGAGAGTGACGGCAACGACAGGTTTTCAAGGTATATAGAACCTCACGATTCTTATTACATAGGCTCGGATGTGTTTTACACATACATAGTTCAAAACGGCTGGTGGAAGCTGCGGATGATGCAAAAGACAGAGGAGGGCTACTACAAGCACGCCCCCGAGCTAAAAGAAAAGCTTCTGACAGGAAAGTTTTCGGAGAGAATTCGCGAGCAGTTCGTACAGATGCTCGGGCATTTCGGCCAGTCTCCTATAATAGTACGCTCAAGCTCGCTGCTCGAGGACAATTTCGGCAACGCGTTCGCGGGCAAATACGAAAGCGTATTCTGCGTGAATCAGGGAACGCCCGAAGAACGCTATGAGGCATTCGAAAAAGCTGTGCGCACCGTTTACGCGAGCACGATGAACGACGACGCGCTCGCGTACAGGATGAACAGAGGGCTGTTCGAGAGAGACGAGCAGATGGCGATTCTTGTCCAGCGAGTCTCCGGAGACCAGCACAAGGATTATTTCTTCCCGCATGTCGCGGGAGTCGGCAATTCCACGAACCTGTATGTCTGGAACAGGAACACCGACCCCGAGGCCGGAATGCTGCGCCTTGTGTTCGGGCTTGGAACAAGGGCAGTAGACAGGACAGACGGCGATTACGCGCGAATAGTATGCCTCGACGACGCTTGCTGCCTGCCGCCTATGAGCCTTGAGGATCACTGCAAATACTCCCAGCACAACGTCGACGTTCTGTCTCTAAAGGAGAATGAGCTTACGAGCAAAGCGCTTGAGGACGTTGTGCTTGGCGATATCAAAGCCGAGCGAAGCCTGTTTGCGTGCGTAGATTCCCAGACGGCAAGGAGGCTGCGCGAGCTCGGGTATAAAGACGTAAAAGTTCCGTATATACTCGATTTTAAAAAGTTGCTGAATGATACCGAATTTCCCGCATTAATGAAGGACATACTCGCGCTGCTGTCCTCGGTGTACGACTACCCTGTTGACATTGAGTTTACTGCGAACTTCTCAAGAAACGGCGAGTTTAAGATAAACATACTGCAATGCCGTCCGCTGCAGACGAGAGGGCTTGGAAACTCGGTAGACATGCCCAGGCTCACCGATCTGAGCGACTGTGTCTTTTATACAAAAGGAAACTTTATGGGGGGTAATGTACGCATGCCTGTCGATTATGTGATATTCGTGCAGCCAAGAGCGTATCTTGAGCTTACCGAACAGGGCAAATACGCAGCTGCAAGACAGATAGGCATGCTCAATTCAGCGCTGAAGGGCAGCAGCGTAATGCTTATGGGCCCGGGAAGATGGGGAACGACCACACCGTCGCTCGGCGTTCCGGTGCATTTTTCTGAAATATGCAATTTGTCGGTAATATGCGAGGTAGCTTTCAAAGAGGCAGGCTTATGCCCCGAGCTTTCGTATGGCAGTCACTTCTTTCAGGACCTCGTAGAAGCGGGAATATTCTACGCGGCGATATTTGAAGGCGAAAAAGATGTTTCGTTCAACCCTTGTCGCATCATATCCTCCAAGAATATACTGCCCGTAGTATTGCCGCATAGCGCTCAGTTCTCGGACGTCATCCACGTTTCAAAAACGAACTTTGAGGTGTATTCCGACATAAAAACACAGACGCTTGTCTGCAAGTGAATAGGCGTTATTTTTCAATACACTTTAACTTCTCTCATTATTTCAATATTTGAAATTTAAGATATTTATATAAATATATTGTCTTATATTGCCTTCGCGTGTAGAATGTAAGGGTCTGCATATTATGGTAATCATAAAGGCCATAATTTTTCAATTATTTTTAGCTGAGTCGGAGAACAGAAATTGCAAACACAAAAGCTGCTTAATACATTAAAAGGCAATAGGAAAGCACCTTTGATAATAGCGGTGTGCTGCGTATTGGTAATATGCGCAATGTTTTTACTTTCCGCAGTATCCGCCGCGAAGCAGCAAGGAGAGGTCGTGTTCAATGAAGTAGTGTCAGCTAACAGCCGTTCTCTCGTTGATGAAACGCTCGGCTCACCGGATTGGATAGAGCTGCACAATACTTCGGAAAAGGACTTTGATCTTACTGGATACAGAGTTTCGGATAAGAACGATTCCGCAGGGTTTTCACTTGACGGATTAACGATACCCGCTGACGGATATCTTATTATTTACGCGTCAAAAGACGGCGCGAAGCATGACCCGGCGCGGTGCGCGGACTTCGGGATATCGTCAGCCGGAGAGACGCTCTATCTTATAGACCGAAACAACATAGCGCTCAGTCAGCTCACAATACCTGCGCTGCCTAAGGATGTTTCTTACGCTCGCAGAAAAGACGGCACTTACGGCTATTGCATAGATACGACGCCCGGAGCGGAAAATTCGCAAAACATAATGGAAAAAGAACAATTGGAATCTGTTCTTAACGCCGGAAGGCCGGTAATATCAGAAGTCTTGCCGAGGCCCGGTGAGGGGCATGCGTGGGCAGAAATTTACAACCCCGGCGATAGCGATGTTTATCTTCGCAATTTCTTTTTATCTGACAATGAAAACGACAAAACCAAGTGGCGTATAACAGGAGAAAAGCTGCAACCCGGCGAGTACTTGGTTGTTTACTTTTCGGGGCTCGCGGAATCGGGCGGTATGAACGCCTCATTCAAACTTGGCAGCCGCGACACGGGCATATACTTGTTCAACGCCGAAGGCAATCTTTTAAGCAGCCTTTGCTGGGAGGCCGACATACCCTCGGGCATTTGCGTTGTCGAGGGAAACGGCTATACCGCGACTCCTACAAAAGGCGGGCCAAACTCAACGAACACACTTTCTTCCACTTCGTTTGTCACGATGGACGAATCCGATTCCGTTCGTTTGAGCGAGGTGCTGCCAAAGAACAAATACAGCATAACGGATTCCGACGGAGAACGGCGTGAATGGGCGGAGATCTGCAACTTATCAGATGAAAGCGTTCCGCTATCGGGTTACTGTCTGTCTGACGATGAAAGCAATCTTAATAAATGGGCGTTTCCTGATATCAGCATCGCTCCAAAAAGCTTTGTGGTTGTATTTCTCTCAGGGAAGCAGAGCAAAGAAAACGAACTGCACGCTTCTTTCGGGCTGTCAGAAGGCGAAAAAGGCGTATACCTTACGAACATGAACAGCATGAGGGTCGATACACTTCCGCTTCCCGAAACGTTCCCGTCAAATATATCTGTAGGGCGCGATTCAAACGGCAATGCGCAGTATTACGCCCAGCCTACACCGGGGAGTTCCAATGCAAAAGGCTTTCAGGAGCCAAGCCTTATCGGATTTTTTGACCCGGAAGGCCTGTATATCAGCGAGGTATGCGCCGTAAACAGGCCAAAGAGCAGGATTAACGACTGGATAGAAATATATAACGGCGCGGCGGAGGCGGCCGACCTTTCGGGATATTTCCTGTCTGACAACCCAAACGACCCCAAAAAGTGGCTTCTACCTTCACTTAATATCGGCGCCCGTGAGCATGCCGTAATTGAGGCAACCTCCGACCTTCGAAGGCGCAAAGAGGGCACGGCTGATTTCAGTATATCGCCGTCCGGCGAAACACTGCTTCTTTGCGACCCTGGCGGGAATGTGATCGATGTTTTCGATACCGGAATGCTCGCGGCGGGAATTACGAGCGGCAGGATGGAAGGGGACAGCAGCATAAATCGAGTTTTCTTCGATAGACCGACTCGGGGTGCCGCGAATGCCTCAAAACACAGCTCTGGCTACTCGCCGATGCCTATTTTCTCTAAAACAGGGCTTTATCACAGCGAAGCATTCAAGCTCGAGATCACATGCGCGTCGCCCGAAGCGCAAATCTTCTACACTACGGACGGCTCTGTACCGACCGAAAAGTCAAAACGGTACAAAGGGCCAATAGAGATAAGCAAGAATACCCCCGTGCGCGCCGCAGCGTATGCCGAAGGATTACTGCCTAGCCAGGTGAACACCGTAACATTTATATTTGACAAACCTCATACCGTCCCCGTCTTTTGTATAAGCGCAGATCCGCGGGATATCAGAGTAATAAGGACAGCGAACAAGATAGGCCGTAAACCCGAATACCCCGTAAATGTAGAATATTATGAAACCGACGGCAGCCTCGGCGTTTCTTTTTTATCAGGGCTGAGGCCAAAAGGGCGCTCATCGCTGCAAAACCCGCAGAAATCTCTTACAATGCAGCTTCGAAGCTCATACGGACAAAAAGAAGTCACATACCCTTTTTTTGATGACAGCGGCGTTACCTCGTTTACAACGCTTTCCCTTCGAAACTCCGGCCAGGACAACAGGAACTCAAGGATACGCGATTCTTATTTTATCAGGGTAATAAAGGGTTTGAATGTTGATTCCATAGAAACAAAGCTGGCTGTGGCATACGTAAACGGAGAATACTTCGGCCTCTATGACCTCAATGAGGAACAAAACGCTGATTATATAACCGCGCATTACGGTAAAGTCAACGGCGAAATAGATATGATAAACCGCAACAGCGAGGTGATATACGGAAATAACAATGAATTTCTGCGAGTCCGCAAGCTGGCGCGCAAATTGGATCTGCGCAGTGACGAAGTGTTTGAAGAGTTCGCAAAGCTTGTGGACGTGGATGCCTGCATAGACTATCTTATAGCGCAGATATACATAGGCAACGGCGACGTGCTCAATCAGAAGTTCTGGCGGGCTAAGGATTACTCTGTAAAATGGAGGCCGGTGCTGTTTGACCTCGACTGGAGCATGAGGTTCAACAATTCGGGCAGGAACGTTTTCAGACGGTATTTTTCCCCCAGCCCTGTCGCCGGCAACGGCACTGTGACATATATGGATATCTTTTGCGGCCTGAAAAAAAATAAAGCGTGGTGCGACAAGTTTGTGGAACGGTTCGTGGAGCTGACAATGACGCAGTTTAAAACCGAGAGGGTGCTTGGTATTTTTGACGACATGGTAGCAAAGATGGAGCCCGAGATGGAAAGGCATATTAAAAAATGGCGCACTCCAAGAAGCATGGATACGTGGAAGGGAGAGCTTAAAAGATTAAGAACCGCGATGGAAAAAAGGGAACAGATCATACTAAAACAGCTTCAAAGCTATTTTAGAGTATCCAATGAGAGGATGCGTAATCTTATACAAAAATACTCGAATTGAATAGTAAAAATATCGGCCGCATGCAGCGGCTTTTTTTGGTTACGCTAAGTATATAACGAATAATCAAGGGTATGAAATGGATATAGCAGTAATAGGGACGTCAAGAAAAGAAAACGAAAAGAGAGTGCCTATACACCCGCGTCATATCTTACAGATCAGCGAGGGAGTAAGAAAATCGCTTGTGTTCGAGCGGGGGTACGGCGCCGCATTTGCTGTGTCAGACGAAACGCTGGAGTCTCTTACAGGCAACCGGCCTCTTGAGCGGGAGGAGCTGCTTGGGCGATTTGAGGCCGTGATAATTACAAAGCCCGTGCCCGAAGACCTTCTGCCGATGCGCGACGGGGCTACGGTATGGGGCTGGATACACAGCGTGCAGCAGGAGCGGATGACGCAGACAGCGATAGATAAAAAGCTAACGATGATAGCGTGGGAAAACATGTTTTACGACACAGGCCGGGAAAGGATACATATATTCTACAGGAACAACGAGATGGCGGGATACTGCGGGGTGCAGCACGCGCTTCAGCTGCGCGGAATAGACGGAAACTTCGGCCCGCCGAGGAGCGTGGGCGTGCTTAGCCTCGGCTCGGTCAGCCGGGGCGCGATTTATTCGCTCAAAGGACACGGATTCAGCGATATTACGGTTTATACGCGCCGCCATCCTCACCTCGCGGGAAACAGAATACCCGGCATACATTACAGGCATCTTATCAGCGACGGTAAAGGCTCGTTTAACGTTATCATGCGAGGGGAAGCAAAGCCTCTTATCGATGAGCTTGCGGGCCGGGATGTCATTGTAAACGGCATGCTGCAGGACCCTGTAAATCCCGTCTATTTCATAAGGGATGATGACATAAAAGCGTTTACAAAAGAATGCCTTGTTATAGATATAAGCTGCGATATTGGAATGGGGTTCAGTTTTGCGCGGCCAACGGATTTTAAGCGGCCTGTTCTCAAGTTCGGCAATATCACATATTACGCGGTAGACCATACGCCCACGCTGCTTTGGGACAGCGCTTCTTTTGAAATATCGAGCGGCATACTTGAGTATCTCGATGATTTTGCTCAAAAGAAAGAGAACAGAGTGCTTACAGAAGCGACGGATATTAAACTGGGAAAGATATTAAACACGGATATATTGGAGTACCAGAACCGGTTGTCCCATTATCCGCATTTAAAAAAAGAAAGCTAAACTGCAAATGAAAAGCTTGCAAACGTGGCGCGTCGCTATTCTATTATTTTAAAATAATGCTAAAGACAATACCAGAGCTGTCCTATATGAATAAAATATGAAATATTACAGTATCATTGATAAATGTACTAAACTAGTATATAATAACGACAAAAGGTGGTGCAGTATTCTAGTCGGTACTGCGGTTTCGAAGGCGGGGCTAAAAATCCGTTGAAGGGCACATCGATGAAGTTTCTGGTGTTGGCCGCTGACGCCCAGTCGGGGGCTGATGCTGGAAGTTAAGGTCGTGGGGCGATCCGCAATGGCATGCGGGCGTAGACCCTGCTTCCGTGGAGACCCAAGAAGGTAATTTGCGTTACTACTTGGGGTGAAACCTGTTATGCGGCGCCAAGCTGTGTACAGTGTAGCCTGCCTTGAGTTTTGCGGGGCGTTATTGCAGAACACGCCCGAAACGCTTAGGCCAAGCGTTAAGGGGTCGATCGCTGCGAGAAACCCGCATGGCAAAAGAGGCTAGAAACCGTTATTGTGCTGTCGAGGAAAACTCCTAGACTGTACGTGTGCGCAAGCACCGAGATATTTTGGAGATTATAGTGTGGTCTTAGTGGTAATCCAGTCACGCTTTCGGCAACGAAGCGTTTCAGGGTTTAAAGGGAAACCGCTTCTGCGGCGACGGGAAGTATCTCTGAAGGGAAATCCTACTGGACCTAAGCTGCAAGGTTTATTCAAAATATCACCACCATTTTTTTATTATAGCGCCGTGAAACAAAAGGTATTTACGGACGCTTTCAGGAGAAGTATTTGGCGAAGAAAAGATCCAGTAAAAAGACAAAATACTGGGTGCCCAAAATACTCGTTATCACCCTTATAATAGCGGGAGGAATAAGTGTCGTGACCGAGTCGCTGATGGGCAATGTGTCCGCCATAACGGCTGCTTTTATTATTCTCGTAATTATGCTCATCGGCATAATATTCGATCTTATCGGCATTGCGTTCGCGTCCTGCGACCCGGCGCCTTTTATATCTATGGCGTCAAAAAAGATAAAGAAAGCGAAGAGCGCGATAAGGCTGCTGCAAAACGCGGACATAGTGTCAAACATATGCGGCGACGTCGTCGGCGATATATGCGGCATAGTCAGCGGTGCTGCGGGCGCGGCCATAGCTATAAAAATAGCGGTGAGCGAGCCCGACTTGTTTATTTGGGCCATAGTTATTTCAAGCGTCATCGCGGCCGTCACAGTTGCGGGCAAGGCCGCCGGAAAGTCGATAGCGATAAGAAAAAACAAAGAGATAGTCGGTATAGTGGCATACATCTTTATGTTTTTCGACAGTGAAGATAAAAAGGCTAAGAACAATGGCAGAAAAAAAGAGGCTTGACGTTTATCTTTTTGAGAGCGAAATGGCCGAAAGCAGGGAAAAGGCCAAAGCGCTTATTATGGCTGGAGAAGTCTTCGTGGACGGCAATAGGTGCGACAAGCCGTCATTTACCGTAAACGATGGACAAAGTGTTGTCGTTAAGGAAGCCAGCGCGTTTGTAAGCCGGGGCGGCAAAAAGCTTGAAAAAGCGCTAAGTGAGTTTAACATCGACCTTACCGGAAAGACGGCGATTGATGTCGGCGCGTCTACAGGCGGCTTTACCGACTGTATGCTAAAGAGCGGAGCTTTATTCGTTTACGCCGTCGATGTCGGGCACGGGCAGCTTGCGTGGAGCCTTCGGCAGGACAGCCGTGTAAAAGTTATGGAGCGCACGAACGCGAGGTATCTTAAACGTGATATGTTTGAGCGGGAAATAAATTTCGCCAGCGTTGATGTCTCGTTCATATCGCTCAAGCTGATACTTCCTGTTTTGGCGCAAATTTTGACGCCGCCTTATGAAATAGCCGCGCTGATAAAGCCCCAGTTTGAAGCTGGGAAAGAGAAGGTCGGCAAAAAAGGCGTAGTGCGAGATCCTGAAGTGCACACGCAGGTCATTGCTGATATAACAGATTTTGCTAAGATCAAAGGGTTTGTGGTTTGCGGAATAACATACAGCCCTATAAAAGGCCCGGAGGGTAATATAGAATACCTCGCGTACTTTAAGGATCAAGGTATTTCAACTCAGTATGATATCGCCGCGGTGGTCGCGCGCGCGCACAATAGAGATTAAGCATGCGGGAGAAAGGCTTTATGCGCAAATCAAAGATGATTTGCAGCGCTGCGGTAATCGGTATGTGCGTGCTCCTTGGGTCCTGTTCTATTGTACCTGATCTGTCATTTGCGCAGGAAGTGTTGGTGCGGTGGGACACAGGCGCCGGGAAAGAAATAAGAACCGTACGAATTACAGACCGCGCAGATGTTAAAGAAATCGCCGAAGCTTGCACAAAAGAAGCGAAACCAGGAAGCGGAGATTGCGGGTTTAACGTCTATAAGCTTACGTTTGTTGGAGAAGGCAAGAATGTTGTGCTTCGCCCGGCCGGTGACGATTGTGATACTGTGCAGATTGGTGAATCCGAACACGATAATGCCGAAAACATGTACCTTATGGGCAGTGAAAACAGAAAAAAGCTGGCTGATTTACTTTTAAAATACGCAGTTATGATGGATTATATTGAAGCTGAATGAAAAAAACACAGTGAATCGTACGGTTTTAATAATATTCCCCTATAACATTACTTGAAGCATTGTATATTTATCCATAATTCATTATAATGAGCATTATGGATCTTAAAAGAGTTGGCATCGTTTCGAACCCTTATAAAGACATAAATTTTAACGCGGCAAAGCTCGCCGCTGTTTCTTTGCGCAAGCGTGGCATAATACCTGCGTTTGACGCGGATTCCATGCCGGAAGGCGAAACCGAGCTTCTGGAATATAACAATATCGACTGCCTGTTTGTTCTTGGCGGCGACGGTACGCTGCTCAGAGCCGCGCTGTACGCCAGCCGCAGCCGCGTACCCATTTTGGGAATTAATCTCGGGCGGTTAGGATTTCTGACCGAGACGGAACTCGCCGATATCGACACCGCGCTCGGCTGCATTATAAATGGCGGTTATAACATTGAAGAACGCCTCATGCTCGGCTGCTCAATAGTAAATGGGGGCAAAGAGCGGTTTGCGATAGACGCCCTTAACGATATCGCCGTGGTTAAAAAGGACATCGCGAGGACTATCTTCATAAAAATAGTGATTAACGGAGTCGTAGCGGACGATATGCAATGCGACGGTATGCTTATATCTACGCCCACGGGCTCTACCGCGTATTCGCTGTCCGCGGGAGGCCCGGTTATAAGCCCTAAACTCGACTGTATGCTCGTAACCCCTATATGCGCGCATTCGCTGCACGCGCGTGTCATGGTCGTTTCCGCCGACGATGAGATAGAGATAAGGCCTATGCCACAAAACGGCGCGGTGCTCGTATCAGACGGAACGGCGCAGCGCGAGATCGGGAGCGGTGAAACTGTGATAATAAAAAGGTCGGAATATAAAGCGAGCTTTATAAGGTTTAAAGAGAACTATTTCTTTTCGAGGCTTAAGTCAAAGTTTTTGATATGGGACAGATAATAATAAGATTTACGATAAAATGATAAGAAGGTGTTGGGATGAAACAGGGGAGACAAAGCGTAATACTTGAAATCATCGACAAGTACGATGTAGAGACCCAGGACGAGCTCTCGGCAATTCTCAAAGAAAAGGGCTTTGAGGTAACGCAGGCGACGGTTTCCCGCGATATCAAGGAGTTAAAGCTGATAAAGGTACAGGCGGGCAACGGCAGCTACAAGTACGCGGCTTCGGGAAAAGAGCAGATGGGAAAGCTCGACGTCTTCAAAAGGGTGTTCCGTGAAACGGTGGTGTCCATACAGCCCGCGGCGTCTATGGTAATTGTAAAAACGCTGACCGGCAGCGCGAATGCCGCCGGGGAAGCGATAGACGGGCTAAACCTTCCCGACGTGGCGGGAACGCTCGCGGGCGACAACACAATATTCATAGCGGTCAGGCAGGAAGGAACTCAAGGCAGGATAATCGAAGAGCTGACCAAACTGATAAACAACAAATGATCAAACCATTATTTTCTGTGGGTTATCGGGGATCTCACATCACCCCAAATTAAGGGGCGCGTTTTATGCTTAGCAGACTTATTATCAGGAATATTGCACTGATAACAGAAATAGAAATATCGCTTCTGGGCAGTATGAACGTGCTTTCGGGAGAAACGGGAGCGGGAAAGTCTATTATTGTCGATTCCGTAAATCTTGTTCTCGGAGAGAGAGCTGACAGAGAGCTTATACGCACCGGCGCAGGCAACGCTTCGGTTGAGGCGTGGTTTACCGATGTTCCAAAAACAGTAGAGAACATACTTGCCGAGCAGCAGATAGAGGCGGGCGGCGAGCTCGTACTGTCAAGAGAGCTCAGTGTATCGGGAAAGAACGTGTGCAGAATAAACGGAGTGCTCGTAACGCTGGCGCTTCTCAAGACCGTAAGCGATCTGCTTGTGGACATACACGGTCAGCATGAGCACCAGTCGCTGTTCGATGAGAAAAATCATATCATAATGCTCGACAGTATGGACAAAGGCATAAGCTCGGCGAAAGCCGAGGTTGAGGCGGCGTACCGCGAGTATACCGAAGCATCAAGAAGGTTAAGGTCGCTTTTCGGAGCGGACGGAGACCGCGAGCGAAAAATAGATATTCTGCAGTTTCAGATAAACGAAATACTCAGCGCAAAAATCGCCGGGGGCGAGGAAGACGAGCTTCTGGCACAGAAAAAAAGGATGAACGCTTCCGAAGAGATAATGGAAGCGCTGAGCGCAGCTTATGAAGCGTTGTATGATTCCGAGCATCAGAGCGTGCTCTCGGCACTGAGGGACATAAGCGTGCGCCTTCGGAGTCTCGGGCGCATCGACAGCAAATACGAGAATATGGCGGCGGGCATAGACGAGGCGTACTATACTCTCGAAGAGGCAGTTACCGGAATACGGGAAGACATGGAATCCTTGAGCTTTAATCCTCGTGAGCTTGAAGAGATCGAAGAGCGGCTTTTGCTTATAAGCAATCTGAAAAGGAAGTATCAGGACCCGTGCGTTGGCGGAGAATATATAAAAAAGGCCCAAAAAGAGCTTGAAGATCTGCTCGGCAGCGAGAGACTTTTGGCCGAACTGACAGAAAAGACGAAGGCTCTTAGGGAAGCGTTATATGAAAAATCGTTAACATTGTCAAGACTAAGAAGGGAAGCCGCGGGCGTGTTTGAGCAAAAAATGAAGGAGCAGCTTTCAGACCTCGGCATGATTTCGGCGAGTTTTTCGGTCAATTTCACTGAGACGCCGGGTATAGACGAGTGCGTGTTTTCCGATAACGGTATAGACACGGCCGAGTTTTACATATCGACAAACCGCGGCGAGCCCGACAAACCGCTGCGAAAGGTTGCGTCGGGCGGCGAGGTCTCAAGGATCATGCTCGCGCTCAAAAATATCGCCGCCGATAAGGGCGGCATACCTACGATGATATTCGACGAGATAGATACCGGAATAAGCGGCCATATGGCCGGTGTAGTCGCCGAAAAGCTTCAGACGATCTCAAGGCGCAGGCAAGTCGTCTGTGTTACCCATCTGCCGCAGATAGCGAGCATGGCGGACAGGCATCTTCTCGTTACAAAAAAGAGCGATGAGCTTGCCACAAATACCTATCTTGCCGCGCTCGAAGGTGAAGACAGGGTGTCGGAAATTGCGCGCCTTTCCGGCGGAGACTCTGATATTGCAAAACAGCACGCTCGCGAAATGCTGACGCGCGCGAAAAATTTTAAAACCAACTCAGCCATATATTAATCAAACACATCGGGTATATTTTTTAACGCCTCTAACGACAATAATAAAGAAGTTTTTTTGTCAGAGGTGTTTTATTGAAAAGGGTTATTAAGGTATCAGGAATACTGTTCGTGCTCCTGCTGTGTGCGGTCTATTTTCTTCCTGCGGTGCAGAGTTACTCGCATATACCCGGCGAGATATACATACAAAAGGGTTCGTCAAAGATCATCGATCTCGGGCTTCCCGTAAAAGCCGATGTCGCTACGGCCGGCGTTGTTAATGTAACAAGCGAATCCCTTGAAGACGCGACAGGCATGCAAAGCCCGCTTGTTATCGAGTCGCTGGATAACGGCAATACTACTATTGAGCTTTCTTTGTTCGGAGTGCCCGTTAAAAAAGTCAAGGTAAGCGTAAGCGACGAGCTTATGGTAATCCCCGGAGGGCAGAGCATAGGAGTAACGCTTTATACGAAGGGCGCGCTCGTTGTAGGTATAACGGGCGTTGAAGCAGCCGGCGGAGACATAGTTAATCCCGCGAGGGAAGCGGGCATGCTCCCCGGCGACGTAATAATGAGCATCAACGGAACAGAGGTCGAGAACGCCAGCCATCTGTCAAAAATAGTCGATGAGATACAAGGAAGGCTCAGCATAGTTGTAGAAAGAGACGGGCGCAGGATAAACCTTTCGCTCAGGCCGGTCAAAGACCCGTCCGACGGCAAGATGAGGCTCGGCGTCTGGGTAAGGGACAGCACAGCGGGCGTTGGAACCCTTACGTTTATACTTCCTAACGACAGGGTGTTCGGAGGGCTGGGGCACGCCATATGCGATCTGGACACGGGGAGCATACTCAGCGTTAAGGAAGGAGAGATATACTTTTCGGAAGTCATACAGGTAAACAAAGGCGAGAGCGGTATCCCGGGCGAAATTAAGGGCTACTTTTCGAGCTCTTCGGGAAACATGGGAGTCATAAGAAAGAATACCGACTACGGCATATACGGCACGATTTTCAGCGACGTCGACTTAAAAGCGTTTTTGCCTCCTATACCGGCTGCAAACAGGAGCGAAGTAAGGCTGGGGTACGCGCAGATACTGGCTACGATAGACAACGACGGGGTAAAGGCGTTTGACTGCGAAATAATAAAAATAAACGCTCAGGATGAAGCCGGGCAGAAAGGCATAGTACTCCAGATAACGGACAGGGAGCTGCTCTCAAAGACAGGGGGAATAGTGCAGGGTATGAGCGGCAGCCCTATCATACAGAACGGCAAGCTGATAGGAGCGGTTACGCATGTATTCGTAAACAATCCGACAAAAGGCTACGGGCTTTACATAGACTGGATGCTGGAGCAGTATTACAAATAGCGGATTATGGTAAATAATGATTAATTTTGGCCGAACTGTATTCTTTAGCAGGGTTTTTATTATGAATGTTGAATATATAAAACAATCATAGCAATATTCGATAACATTAGTTCACTCTAAAGGAACATAGTAGTATGGAAAGAAACAATAATAACAAGCATAGGGCGGTGCTGGCCGACAACAACCGCGACTATTTAAAGCTCCTGTCATCATTCTTAGAAGAAACCGGAATAATCAAGATAGAAGATTACGCATTTGACGGGCGTCAGGCTTTTGAGATGGCGATGAATTATAAGCCGGATCTGCTTTTGCTCGATCTTATCATGCCCATGCTCGACGGTTTTGCCGTGCTCGAAGAGCTTATAAGAAGCGGCTACGACGGCAGAACCAGAATAGTTATGACTTCGGCGGTCAGCCTCGATTTTATCATGAAAAAAGCCGAGAGCTACAATGTAGACTACATATTTTTAAAGCCGTTCGATAAGGATGTATTCAAGAAACGAATAACCGAGATAATGACGCAAGAAAGCCGAACGCATCTCGGGGAACCGCAAAAAGCGGACCCGGGCGAAGTCGTAACAAAGCACATCAAGTCTATCGGCATCACCGCGAATATCAGGGGATATCATTACTTGAGGGAAGCCATATTGCTTGTGCACGACAATTTTGACATGATGAGCCAGCTTACCACGGGACTTTATGTATCTGTTGCCCAAAAATACAATTCAACACCGCAAAGAGTAGAGCGTGCTATGAGGCACGCGATAGAGACGGCATGGAACAAGGGCAACATAGAAGTGCTTGAAAAACTTTTCGGATATACGATACTTGATACAAAGGGAAAGCCCACCAACGGGGAATTCATTGCGATGCTCGCCGACAGGCTAAACACAGAGCTCAAATATGTCGATTAGCATACACGCCTTCGTGAACGCATATCTATCATAAAAGGATAGTACGGAGGCGGCGCCATTGCTTAACGGCCTTAAAAGACGGGTCTCGTTCGACGTGTTCGATAACAGGATCCAATATTTGCTGCTTGTTTTTTTTCTGGTGGTTGGCATAACGGCAGGAACATTTACGGTAAGCCATATGCAGCCGGGCGAAAAAACGGCGCTCACCGGTTATATCGACATGCTGTTCTTAGCAGTAAAGACGCAGGAGATAGATTATTTTGCTGTCTTCTTTCACGCTTTTCTTCAAAATACGCTCCTGTTCGGAGCAATAACGCTGTTCTCGCTCGTCATGCTTGGCGTTTTGATGATTCCCGTAGTAATGGTAATAAAGGGGTTTTGCGTAGGGTTTACCGTCGGGGTGCTGTCTGTCAACCTTGGTTTTACCGGGTTTGCCGCCATAGTTTTTTGCGAGTTTATACCAAACTTAGTGCTGATACCCTGCATTTTAAAAGCCGGTGTTATGGGGCTTAACAATACGATAACCGTCTTTAAAACCAGAAGGGTCCCGAGCACGACGGTAGACAAGCTTATAATGGCACGTCCGCATTTTTCAAAAATGCTTAAGGTATATTTTGTGTCGTTCATAGGCGTGATACTCGAATCACTGCTTACGCCGGCACTCATAAAACTGTTATAATTCTCCGAATTAATATTGAGAAATAGAAGAATAATTGATATTATGGATGCCTGGCGGCTATTTTTTTAAATTGCGTTGTACAAGCCATCCATGCAATGGTATAATTTTATGAGTATTTGGCAGCTTAAAAATGCTGTAATTATATTTTTAAGGAGTTACTCTATGGCGAAAAAATATGTATATCTTTTCAGTGAAGGTAACGCTTCAATGAGAAACACCCTCGGAGGCAAAGGAGCTGGGCTAGCCGAGATGACGGGGCTCGGGCTTCCTGTTCCCCAGGGATTCACCATTACCACCGAAGCATGTACGAAGTATTATGAAGACGGCGAAAAAATCGCCGATGAGATCCTTGGGCAAATAGATGCGGCGCTCGAAGAATCCGAGAAGATAAACGGAAAGAAATTCGGCGACATAAACAACCCGCTGCTCGTTTCCGTCCGTTCGGGAGCGAGAGCTTCAATGCCCGGCATGATGGATACCATCCTCAACCTCGGCCTTACAGACGTAGCCGTAAAAGGCCTTGCTAACCTTACGGGCAACGAGAGATTCGCGTATGACAGCTACAGGCGTTTCATACAGATGTTCTCCGACGTGGTTATGGGAGTATCGAAAGCCAAGTTCGAAGAAATACTCGACGAAGTAAAAGAGCACAAGGGCGTTAAACTCGATACCGACCTTGACGCCGAAGACTTAAAGTCGGTCGTCCAGAAATATAAAGCATTGTACCTCGCCGAAAAGGGAAGCGAATTCCCGCAGGACCCCAAAGAGCAGCTGCTCGGAGCGGTCGAAGCCGTTTTCCATTCATGGGACAACCCAAGGGCCATCGTATACCGCCGCCTTAACGATATCCCGGGCGACTGGGGCACGGCTGTCAACGTGCAGGCGATGGTGTTCGGAAACATGGGCAACGACTCGGGCACGGGCGTGGCGTTTACGCGCAACCCTTCGACAGGCGAGAAAAAGCTTTACGGCGAATTTCTGATGAACGCTCAGGGCGAGGACGTTGTTGCCGGCATAAGGACTCCGAGGCCGATATCGGAGCTTAGAGACACTATGCCCGAG
This sequence comes from Bacillota bacterium, assembly GCA_023410475.1. GTDB lineage: Bacteria > Bacillota > Clostridia > Christensenellales > SZUA-584 > DTFZ01. Next base: position 225,684 of record JAEYPS010000032.1, read on the forward strand.
TTATACGACCAGTTCCAGAAGTACGCTACTATACTTGAAAACCATTACCGCGACATGCAGGACATGGAGTTCACCATAGAGAGAGGCAAGCTTTACATGCTTCAGACCAGAAACGGCAAGAGAACAGCTGCCGCCGCTCTGAAGATAGCTGTCGACCTCGAAAAAGAAGGAAAGCTTACAAAAGAAGAAGCGCTTCTTAAGATAGACCCGAAGCAGCTCGACGCGCTGCTGCACCCAACATTCGATCCGAGTGCGATAAAGAGCGCAAAACCTATCGCAAAAGGCCTTGCCGCTTCGCCGGGAGCCGCCTGCGGAAAGATATACTTTACCGCCGACGAAGCCAAAGAAGCCGCCGACGCGGGCGCAAAGGTCGTTCTCGTTCGTCTCGAAACGTCGCCTGAAGACATAGAGGGCATGTATGCCGCACAGGGCATCCTCACCGCAAGGGGTGGAATGACGTCTCACGCGGCAGTTGTCGCAAGAGGTATGGGAACGTGCTGCGTTGCGGGCTGCGGAGAGATAGCGATATCCGAAAAGAACAAAACGATGACCGCTCCCGACGGGAAAGTCTATAAAGAAGGCGACTACATCTCGCTCGACGGTTCTACAGGCAGCGTATACGGCGAGAGTATAGCGACGAAGCCTGCGGAGCTTACCGGCGATTTCGGAATCATCATGGAATGGGCCGACGAGGCAAGGACGCTGAAGGTAAGGACGAACGCCGACACGCCTAAGGACGCCGCTCAGGCGGTAAGCTTCGGCGCCGAAGGAATTGGCCTTTGCAGAACGGAGCACATGTTCTTCCTCGAGGACAGGATTGCCGCGATGCGCGAGATGATTGTCTCAAAGAACGTAGACCAGAGGGTAAAGGCGCTCGCCAAGCTGCTGCCGATGCAGAAGGAAGATTTTAAGGGCATCTACGAGGCAATGGGCGGAAGGCCGGTAACGATAAGGCTGCTCGACCCGCCGCTGCATGAATTCCTTCCGCAGGACGAGGAAGACATAAAGGCGCTCGCGAAAGAGATGATAATGCCGGTAGAGGAGCTTAAACAGGCTATTACGAACCTGCACGAGTTCAACCCGATGATGGGCCACAGGGGCTGCCGCCTCGCGGTAACGTACCCAGAGATAGCCGAGATGCAGACAAGGGCTATTATGGAAGCCGCCATAGAGGTGACGGTCGAGAAGAGCATAAACATACTGCCCGAGATAATGATACCGCTCGTAGGCGAAATAAAAGAGCTCAAGTATGTCAAAGACGTCGTTGTTAAAACCGCCGAGCAGGTAATAGCCGAGAAGGGCGTAAAGATAGAGTATATGGTCGGCACGATGATAGAGATTCCAAGAGCGGCTCTTACCGCCGACGAGATAGCGAAGGAAGCCGAGTTCTTCTCGTTCGGAACGAACGACCTTACTCAGATGACGTTCGGTTTCTCGAGAGACGACGCGGGCAAGTTCCTCGACGAGTATTACAACAAGAAGATATACGAGTCTGACCCGTTCGCTAAGATAGACCAGAAGGGCGTAGGCAGCCTCATGAAGATGTCGGTCGAGCTTGGAAGAAAGACTAGGCCCGACATCAAGCTCGGCATCTGCGGAGAGCACGGCGGAGAGACCAGCTCGGTCAAGTTCTGCCACGACATAGGGCTCAACTACGTATCCTGCTCGCCGTTCCGCGTGCCCATAGCGCGCCTTGCCGCGGCTCACGCTGCGATACTCGCGAAAAACTAAAGCAAAGCAAATAAAGAGGCAGGTTTATAACTTGCCTCTTTTTTATCAAAGACGGGATTTAATAAACCGCCGATATTGACGGCAAGACGCTCAAAAGCACAGCAAAAAAAATAGTTGAAGGGGAGATAGACTATGAATGCAAGAGAGAGGTTTATTGCGACATTGAGATTTGAAAAGACTGACAGGCCGTTTCGCTGGGAAGCGCCTGCCGTGTGGCCGGCGACGATCAAGCAATGGCATAAACAGGGATTGCCGGAGTCGATAACGTGCTCTAACATCACAGACTCGCAGGTGTATGACTACTTCGAGATGGATAAGCTTATGTGGCTGCCGTTTGAGGGAGGATGGATAGGCGACCCGTATTGCCCGTTCTTTGATTACAGGGTTCTCGAGGATGAGGGCGACAAAATAGTGGTGCGGGATACGGACGGGATAGTGAAAAAGGTGCTTAAAGAAAACGCGGATACGTCCATGCCGCAGTTTTTGAAGTTTCCCGTGACAGACCGCGAAAGCTATATAAACGAAGTAAAATGGAGACTCGACCCAAAAAGCAAAGAAAGATATCCCAAAGACTGGGATGCGCTCGTCAGGCAGTACGGCGGAAGGGATTACCCTCTCGGTATGTTTGTGATAGGGCCTTTCGGGCATATAAGGAACCTTTTCGGCGATGAAGAGCTTATGTACATCTTCTTTGACGATCCCGAGCTAGTCCATGAGATAATGTCCGACTGGATGGATTTTTATAAGCAATTCATCGGCATGGTGTGCAAAGACGTTGTTCCCGACTTTATTATGATATGGGAAGACATGTGCTACAGACAGGGGCCGCTGATCTCTCCTGAGTTCTATAATACGTTTATGTCTCCTTATCTAAAGGGAGTGATAGATACGGCGAGAAACTGCGGCATACAGGGCATCGTTGTCGATAACGACGGTGACTGTACAAAAATGCTGCCTCTTTACCTTGAATGCGGAGCAAACGCTTTTTATCCGTTCGAGGTTCAGGCGGGCATGGATATCGTCAGCGTCCGGAAACAATACGGAAACAGATTTATGATAATCGGCGGAATCAACAAGAGGGCGCTGTCTGTAAGTGAAGAAGCGATAAGAGAAGAGCTGGACTGCAAAGTTCCTTTCATGCTGGAGCAGAGGGGCTATATACCCATGATAGATCATTCGGTGCCCACAGACATACCGCTTAAACTGTTCAGATATTATCTTGAGTATGTAAGGAGCTTCGGAACGGCAAAGTAACAAGCAGATAAAGCATTATAGCGGGAATAAAAACCACACTTAAAGTGTGGTTTTTATAATGATACCCAATTGTAAGAATAGTGATAAGCGTTTTTGTAAACCTGAGAAGGATTTTGGACTCGTTTAGTGTAATATAGTATGTATGAGCGATATGAGCATCTGTTTTCGGGAAGAGACCGAGAAAAAGGAATATGACACATTGTCTCAGTACGCGGCGAAGGCGGCGGAGTCGAAAGGGCGCGAGCGCAGCCTTGAGCCTTGTCCGCTGCGCACCGTGTTTCAGCGCGACCGCGACAGGATAATACACTGCAAGTCGTTCAGACGGCTAAAGCACAAGACGCAGGTGTTTTTGTCCCCCGAGGGAGACCACTACCGCACAAGGCTGACGCACACGCTCGAGGTAGCTCAGATAGCCCGCACTATATCGAGGTGCCTTAAGCTCAACGAGGATCTTACGGAAGCTATAGCTCTCGGGCACGATCTCGGGCATACGCCGTTTGGGCATTCGGGTGAGCGGGTGCTTGCGGATATCACCGGGCATTTCGAGCACAACGAGCAGAGCCTTCGCGTCGTTGAGAAGCTCGAGGGCGGCGAGGGCCTCAATCTGTCGCTAGAGGTAAGGGACGGCATACTGAACCACAAGAAGTCTCTTGTTCCCAAAACGCTTGAAGGCATGGTCGTAAACTATTCAGACAGGATAGCGTACATAAACCATGATATAGACGACGCTATAAGAGCGGGCATTATAGACTCTATTCCAAAAGACTGCGCTGGAAAGCTGGGCGGCACTCACAGCGCGCGCATAAACACGATGATAAAAGACATAATCGAAACGAGCTTTTCAAAGCCTTATGTCCGAATGTCGGAGGAAATCGAGAAGGCTACGGAAGACTTGAGGCAGTTCATGTTTGAAAAAGTATACCTTGGCTCCGAGGCGAAAAGCGAGGAGAGCAAGGCCGAGAATATGATAAGGATGCTGTACGGGTACTTTTCCTCGAACACCGAAGAAATGGGCGCCGACTCTGAAAAGAATGTCGGCCTGTACGGGGCGGAGCAGGCGGTCACCGACTATATAGCGGGAATGACGGACATATTTGCAATAAGCACGTTCAGAAGCATATTCATACCGAAAGGCTGGTACAGATAGCTTTGGCGAGATTCAGCGACGGATGGCTCTCAGAGCTGTACGCTAAAAGCGATATAGTATACGTGATATCCGGATATACGACACTCAGCGAGAAGGGCGGGCGTTATTGGGGGCTCTGTCCGTTCCACCATGAGAAGACGCCTTCTTTTTCGGTGGATAGGGACAAGCAGCTCTATTACTGCTTTGGCTGCAAGCAGGGCGGCAACGTGACGAACTTTATAATGAAGCTGGAGAACGTGTCGTTCGCGGAAGCGGCGGAGCTTCTCGCAAGGCGCGCCGGGATAGAGATGCCAAAGGCCATAGACGATAAAGAATACATGAAGCTCAAGCAAAAAAAACAGCGAATAATCGATATGAACAAGCTCGCCGCAAGGTTTTTTTATGATACGCTGCATGCACCGTCAGGGAAGAAAGCCGTGGAATACCTGAAAAAACGCGGCATAGAGGAAAACATAATAAAGCGGTTCGGGCTCGGGCTCGCGCCCGACTCATGGGACAGCGTATTGAATCTGCTCAAGCAAAAAGGGTTCAGCGAGAGCATCATACGCGAGAGCGGCCTTGTTTCCGTAAAGAACAACAAGCCGTTCGACACGTTCAGGAACCGCGTCATGTTTCCGATATTCAGCCCGCTGGGAGACGTTATAGCCTTCGGGGGAAGAGTGCTCGACGACTCAAATCCAAAGTACCTAAACTCGAGGGAAACCGCGGTTTTCCACAAGAGAAAGAACCTCTACGGCATAGACCTTATAAGAAAGATGCGGAACTTAAAGAGCGTCGTCATCGTCGAAGGATATATGGACGTCGTTTCGCTTTGCGCCCATGGCGTCAAGGCCGCCGTGGCTTCGCTGGGGACCGCGCTGACAAAAGAGCAGGCGCAGCTTCTTAAGAAATATACTACGGATGTATATGTGGCTTATGACGGCGACGAAGCGGGCGAGATCGCCACAATGAAGGCCATAGACGTGCTTTGTGAGCAGGGCTTTAAGGTAAAGGTGATGCGCTTCGAGCAGGGGCGCGACCCGGACGAGTTTATAAGAGCGCAGGGGCTGCAGGGCTTCGCCGCGAAGGTAAAGGACGCTCCGGGCGCTATCGCGTATAAGCTGGATGTAAAGAAGGATGAGTTCGACATAGCCACGGACGACGGCAAGGAGCAGTATGCTATAGCGGCGTCAAAGATAATCGAGAAAATAGAAAGCCCGATAATACGCGAGAGATATGTAAAGCGCCTCGAAACCGAGACGGGGTTCAGCGGAGGCTCGATTTTGGGGCAGATTCAAAAGAAGGAAACGCATAAGAATACTAATGACAATAAAAGGTATAATAGAATTGAAAATAACGGTGACAGCGCGGAAAGTACATTTTTAGCTTATCTGCTGGCAAATCCCAGGTATGTTTCAGATATAAATGATGAAATACATCCAGAAGATCTGACAGCTGATTCTCACAAAAATATATTTTCTGCATTATGTGACAGTGTAAAAAGAGGAATTCAGCCTGCGTATGCCGAATTACTATCGGAACTGGAGTACGATGAGGACAGAAACGAGGCGGCAAGGCTGTCGAATATGAAGATAATAGCCGACGAGCCAGGAGCGTTTTTAAAAGACTGCGTCTTAAAAATAAAGACGCAGAAGCTCGAGAGGGAAAGGCGCGGGCTGCTAGAGCGGCTTCGCGAGGCCTCGCCGGAAGAGAGAAGAAAGCTGCTCGCCGATATAGGCGAGTTGGATAAAGAATTAAAACAGAACAGACTTCGGGATTAGGGTGATTTTTTTGAACAAGAAAGCGGCAAGAGAGCCGAAAAAAAACAGCAGCGGTATAAATGACAAAAAGCCGATGGCTCGGCCGGTATCTGAAAGCGATATGAGCATAAACGATAGTCAGCCGTCAAATAAAAAGAGTAAAGGCGAAAGCAACGATAAAGAAATGGATATGTCGCTGTCCAAGGAGAACCTTGAGAGGATTCAGGCGCTCGGTATGTTTGCCCAGTCCGACAAAGAGGAAAGGCTCAAAGACGTAATCGAGACGGGCAAAAAGAAAGGCGTGCTGACCTACAAAGAAATAAACGACGCTCTTGAAGGCGCCGAGATGGATGCGGATTATCTCGACAAGCTTTTGGGCGCCCTTGAAGAGATGAAAATAGACGTCATCGACAGCGAGTTCGAAAAGGATGTGCACGACGACGAGAGCGAAGACGTCGACACCGAGATAGACATATCCGTTCCCGAGGGCATCAACATAGATGACCCTGTGCGGATGTATCTCAAAGAGATAGGCAAGGTAAACCTTCTCACCGCCGACGAGGAAGTTGATCTGGCGAAGCTGATGGCGAAGGGAGACGAGGCCGCGAAGCGAAGGCTTGCCGAAGCTAATTTGAGGCTGGTGGTCAGCATAGCGAAGCGCTATGTAGGCAGGGGAATGCTGTTCCTCGATCTTATTCAGGAGGGCAACCTGGGCCTTATAAAGGCAGTCGAAAAGTTCGACTATACTAAGGGCTACAAGTTTTCCACATACGCTACGTGGTGGATACGCCAGGCTATAACGCGCGCCATCGCCGACCAGGCCCGCACTATCCGCATACCGGTGCATATGGTGGAGACGATAAACAAGCTCATACGCGTCTCAAGGCAGCTTCTTCAGCAGTACGGCCGTGACCCGCTGCCCGAGGAAGTGGCGAGAGAGATGGACATAAGCGAAGACAAGGTGCGTGAGATAATAAAGATAGCGCAGGAGCCGGTATCTCTCGAAACGCCTATAGGCGAGGAGGAAGACAGCCACCTCGGCGATTTCATACCCGACGACGACGCTCCCGCTCCGGCGGAGGCCGCCGCGTTCACGCTCCTCAAAGAGCAGCTCATGGACGTGCTCGACACGCTTACGCCGAGAGAAGAAAAGGTGCTTCGGCTGCGGTTTGGCCTCGACGACGGTCGCGCGAGGACGCTAGAGGAAGTCGGCAGGGAATTCATGGTGACGAGGGAGCGCATAAGGCAGATAGAGGCAAAGGCTTTGCGTAAGCTGCGTCATCCGAGCAGAAGCAAAAAACTCAGGGATTTTCTCGATTAAGTTAGCAGTGTAAACGCAGGCAGTCTCGAGGGGCTGCCTATTATTATGGCGCCGGAGGCAGTAACGCCAATGCGCCAATACGGGATAAAGTTGAGGAAAGCATGTCACTCAGGCTGGACGCGATAGTAATGATGGCGCCGAATACACAAACGACAGCCGATATAGGATGCGACCACGGCAAGGCTGGCGTCGCGCTGCTGCTTACAGGCAAGGCAAAGCGCGTGATATTCAGCGACATAAGCGCAAAGTCGCTGGAGAAGACGAGAAACCTCGTCAGCGCCGAGGGGCTTTTGAGCCGTTCGTCCATAAGAGTGGGAAACGGCCTTAGCATACTCGAAGAGGGAGAAGCGCAGGCAGCCATAATAGCCGGAATGGGAGGAGAGCTTATCGTCGGAATACTCGAAGCGGATAAGCAAAAGTCTCCCGATATACTTGTATTGTCCTGCAACACCAAACCCGAAACGCTCCGCCGGTGGCTTTGCTCAAACGGCTATGTGATAAAGGATGAAGAGCTTGTAGCCGAAGACGGCAGGTTTTACCCGGTGATACTGGCGGTAAGGGGCGAAAGCGGACAGCTCGGCGATGTCGAGATGGAACTTGGGCCCGTATTGCTTAAAAAGAAGCCCGAGGAACTCAAACGGCTTATAAGCATTAAGATAATGAAAGCTATAGAAAACAGGGAGAAGATAAGAAGATTCGGCACCCCAAAGGCAAAGGAAAAACTGAGCGAGCTTGATGAAAAGATCAAAATATATAAGGAAGTGAAAGAATGGCTGCTGCGATAGACGATTTTGTAGGCGCCGTCGAAAGGATAGCGCCGCCATGCCTTGCGTACGAATGGGACAATTCAGGGCTTAATCTCAGGTGCTCGGGCGAAGTGTCGCGGGTGCTGATAGCGCTCGATGTGACAAACGATACGGCCAATGAGGCGGAAAAACTAGGGTGCGACATGATACTGTCTCATCATCCGCTGATATTCGAGCCGGTAAAATCTCTGAGCGTTGACAGGGTTTCGGACAGCGTGCTGATGCGACTTATAAGGGCGGGCATATCGCTCTACGCGGCGCATACGTCATATGACCGCGCCAGCGGCGGCGTGGGCGACATACTGGCATCAAAGCTGGGGCTGACGCAAATAGAGGCCGAAGCAGATTCGGGAGAGTATCTCATGCGTACGGGATATCTTAAAAGCACGCTCAAAAAGCATGAGTTTTTAGATCATGTAAAGCGCTCGCTCGATTCGGGCATGCTTCGGGTTTCGGCTGCGGATATCGAAACTGTTCGCAAGGTCGCTGTCGTCGGCGGAAGCGGAGGCGGGTTCATAGAAGCGGCAAAACGCTCGGGCGCGGACGCGCTCGTGACGGGAGAAGCAAAGCATCACCACTTTATAGAAGCAAAGATGCAAAACGTGCTTCTTGTAGAAGCCGGACACTACGAGACCGAGCGCTGCTTTACCCCGGAAGTATTTATGAGTTTACAATCAACTCTTAATGAGTTACAATTGAATGTGGAATTATTTGAAGCAAACAGCGCGCAATCGCCGTATGAATGCATTTGACGACGGGCAGGAGGATTTTATTTGGATAAGCTGGCTGTACTTTATGAATACCAGCAGGCGGACGCCAGGTTGGAGGCATACGAACAAAAGTTAAAGGGTACTGCTACAAGAAAGCAGCTTGTTAAGTTGCAAAGTTATTTGAAAAAACAGCAGGCTCTGCTTAAGGACATGGAAAACAGGGCGCTTGTAGAGCAGAACGAGCTGTCTGAGATAAACGTGCAATACGACAGGATGATGGAATTCCTGAATAAAAGGCATAACGACATAAGCGAGTATGAGAGCCTTGAGCTTGGCGTGCTTGACTATAACGTCGTAAAAGATCTTGTGCGCGAATATGAGTCCACATATGAGAACATAGTAAAACAAAAGCGCAGGGCGATGAGCGTTCAGAAGAACGCCGAAACAACGGCTGAAAAGTTAAAAGAAATGCTCTCGCTCGTAAGCAAGGCGCAAAAAGACTTCAATACTCTTAAAGCGAAGCACGAGCAGGAACTTCACGCGGGCGCCGAAGAGCTCGAAAAGCTCAAAAAAGAAGCGGAGTTCGCCGCGGCAAAGGTAGACCCCGCGCTGCTGCAAAGGTATAAGAGAATCAAGCAGAACAGGTCTATGCCCGTGTCTTTGCTCAGAGACGGAAGATGCATGGGATGCAATATGGAATTGCCTTCGAGGGACTTGGCAAACATAAAGAAGTCTGGTACAATAATCGAATGCGAGAATTGCGGCCGCATATTGTATATGGAATAAAATTTTGAGCAAGCTGAACGGTTGCTCCCACACTAGAATCGGAACTTAAGATTGTTGAGTTGCTGTTGTTAGTACCGATTCTAGTGTGGGGGAGGAAAGTCCGAGCTCCGAAGGGCAGGGCGCCGGGTAACACCCGGTGGAGGCGACTCCAAGGAAAGTGCAACAGAGATATACCGCTCTTCACACTATATAGTGTGGAGGGGAAGGGTGGAAAGGTGAGGTAAGAGCTCACCAGAGCCATGGCGACTTGGCTGCTGTGTAAACCCCGTCCGGTGCAAGATTGATAGTGGGCATAAAGCGGCTGCCCGCCGCGCCCCATGTAATCGCTGGAGCCTGCTGGTAACTTCAGGCCTAGATAGATGACCGTTTTTAACAGAACTCGGCTTACAGGCTTGTCTCAAAATTATGAATTTATAAAGAAGCTTTATAACAAGGCTTCTTTTTTATTTAACACAGAAAGGGCATTTATGGCATTACGCTTTTTGTCGGCATTGAATTTTGGGCATATCAAAAGACAATAATATGAGTAGACAAAAATAATGGAGGGAATATGCGCGGCAGCCAAAGCGTTTCTATAAACATTCTCGACGAGGCAAAACTGTCTTCTCAGGAGCTGTTAAAATATGCATATGATCTGTCGCTCGTCCATAAGGTATTTGCGAAGAATTCGGATTACCGACATTTTAGTTTGGGGGATGTGCGCAGGAACATTGAAAGCGCCTATTTGTCGGCCAAGCAGGGCAAATACGAAGGGCTTGAGCTGCCGGCTCTTTCAGAATGGTTTTACGACAACAGGTATCTTTTTATTGAGCAGCTTAAGCAGATAGAGCTGAATAAAGAAACGCACAGGCTTGCTCATATTAAAAACGGCCGCTTTGCAAATTACCCGAGGAGCTTTGTGCTGGCTATTGAGCTTGCGAAGCACAGCTCTTTTTACCTTACCGTCAACAGCATACAAGATTTCCTCGAGGCGTACCAGAAAGAAGCCGAGCTTGACTCAGGCGAGCTGTGGGTGTTCGTCGATATGCTTAAAATAGCGATACTTTGCGCGGTATCCGAGCTTGCGAAGCGAAGCACGCAGAGTATAAGCATGCGTGCAAAAGCTGAAAAGTTTTATTCGCGCGCCGAAAACGAAGCCTCAATTGATTCTCTCATCAGCGAGTATAAGGGCGCTCTAGTCAACCCGCAGTTTATAGAGTATATTACGGTGCTTTTCCGCGAGAGCGAGCACATGCATTATGTTACTGAAAGAATCAACAGAAGGCTGGCTGTTCGCGACCTTTCCATAGAAAAGCTGGTAAAGAAAGCGCATGCCGCGCAGGCCGTGAATATAATGCATATATCAAACGCGCTTACGTCGCTGCGCATGCTCGCGAAGATAAATTTCGAGATCATATTCGAAAATGTGTCGGCCGTTCATAAGCATCTTTCAAAAGACGAGAGCTATCTTATGATGGACTTCAGCACAAGAGAGTATTACCGAAAGGGTATTTCTGAAATCGCTTCCATAATAAACGTGTCCGAGCCCGCGGTGGCACGGGTGGCAATGAGGCTTAGTGAAAGCTCCGGCGGCGAACACGTAGGCGTCTATATCGCTGGCGAGAAGCGCCACGACCTGATGAGAGAATTCGGCAGGCTTCCCGTAAAGGAGAAGGCGGCGAGTTTTTTTAAAAGGCATACGCTTTTGTTCTACGCCGGAGGTACCGTCGTCTCTTCGTTCGTCAGCGCGGCGCTGCTTTGCATATCCTTGTTTTTTATGTACCCCGCGGTATACGGCGTCATAGGGTTTGTCATAAGCCTGATACCCATATACGCGGTGGCTATCGCTGTCACAAACAAGATCTTCACGCTGATGATGAAACCCGCGTTTGTGCCCAAGATGGCGCTTAAGCAAGGCATACCCGAAGACTGCGCCGCTATGGTGGCGGTTACATCGCTTGTTACCAATCTCGAAAACGGGCGTGAGCTGCTTGAAAAGATGCAGGTCTATTACGCCGCGAATCAACAGGACACGCTTTATTTTACGCTGCTTTCCGATTTTAAGGAAAACAAGAACGAGATAACGGCGGAAGAAGTAGAGATTATAGAGAAGATGCAGGCCGAGGTAAACGGCCTCAATAAGAAGTACGGCAGGAATATATTCTTTTATGCGCAGAGAAAAAGGACGTATATCCCGTCTCAAAAGAAGTATACGGGAAAAGAGCGAAAGCGTGGCGCTCTGCTTGACTTTTGCGCTTTGCTGCGCGGCGACGATTCGGGGTTTACGCATGTCACAAAAGGCATTCCCCAAAACATCAAATATGTGATTACGCTCGATTCAGATACGGAGCTTTCAAGGGACGCGGCAATAAAGCTTGTAGGGGCTATGGAGCATCCACTCAACAGGCCTCAAACAGACAGCGCATCGGGCATTGTCAAAAGCGGGTTTGGGATAATGCAGCCGAGGATCGGCATAGACGTCGTATGTGCTGCCAAGACGAGGTTTTCGCTCGTGTTTTCCGGCAAGGGCGGGCTCGATACATACGCGTGCGCGGCGTCGGACGTTTACCAGGACGGGTTTGGCACGGGCATCTACACAGGCAAGGGAATTTTCGAGGTGGACGTATACCTTAGCGTCCTCAAAGAGTCGTTCCCAGACGACACGGTGCTGAGCCACGACCTGTTGGAGGGCAGTTACTTAAGGTGCGCGCTCCTTTCCGACGTCGTGCTGATGGATGGCTATCCCGCGAAATACCTGTCGTGGGCCGAAAGACAGCACAGATGGGTAAGGGGCGACTGGCAGCTTATGCCGTGGCTTGCAAGGAACGTGCGCACGAAGCACGGCAGAAAACGCAACCCGCTCTCCGCGCTCGCCAAATACCAGGTTGCCGACAATTTAAGGCGCAGCCTTGTAATGCCGCTCTCTTTTATAGTGATACTGCTTTCGCAGACCGCGTTCTACCGCTCTGCTTTTTTCTGGTTTATATCGGGCATACTGCCGCTGTTTATAGACAGCATCCTCGATTTCGGTGAGAGAATAATAACGCTTGTAAGAAACACCGGGAAGGGAACTACGTTCAAGGATGTCTGGTACGAGACGAAGGCGCTGTTTGAGCAGTCGTTCTACAGGTTCGCGTTTCTCCCGTACGAGGCATACCTTATGATGGACGCCGTAATAAGAACCATAATACGCGTCGCGTTCACAAAAAAGAACCTGCTGGAGTGGGTTACCGCCGCGGAGGGCGAGAAGAGGGCAAAAGATTCTATACAAGACTACTGGCGCAAGATGCGCGCTGCGCCCGTGCTTGCTGCCTTGCTGTTCGCGCTGTCGATAATCTCTACGCATTCGTTCTCGGTGGTCGCGTTCGCCGTATTCACCGTGTGGTTTTTTGCTCCCTCGATAGCGTATTACATAAGCAGGCCCAGAGTACAAAGAAAGTACCCGCTCGATGAAAAACAAAAGCTTTATCTTGAGGACATCGCGCTCAGAACATGGAGGTTTTTCGAAACGTTCGGCCGTGAAAACGAGTATTGCTGGATGCCCGACAACTATCAGCAAAGCCCCAAAAAAGGCGTAGCGTACAGAACGTCGCCCACAAACATCGCGTTTTCTCTTGTTTCGGGCATCATGGCCTACTACATGGGGTTCGTAACGCTGGCCGAGGCTTTAACAAGAGCAGACAAATGCGTCCTTGGTATTGAGAAGGCACCGAAATGGGAAGGGCATCTGTATAACTGGTACGATATAACGGATCTGTCGCCGCTCGAGCCAAGGTACGTATCTTCGGTTGACAGCGGCAACCTCGCGTGCTATTTTCTCGTAGCGGTAGAGGCATTAAATGAAATGCTGCGAGTTCCCATTGCGGGCTTTTTTCATGACGGCCTTCGGGCAGTATCAAGAGAGCCGGCGCAAAAAAGCGTACCGGCCGGGGCACAGCAGCACGCGGGGCAGGACATATTCTCCGCGCTCTCATCGCTTAAAAGCGTCGGCGAAGATGCTGAGAATGTCGCCGCTTTCAAAAATACGTACGGATCGTATTTTGAAAGATACGCCAAATGGGCTGCGTTGCTCGAAACGTTCGAAACGCCGCATGAAGGCTTGTACTGCGAGTCGATAGGCATGCTGCGCGAAAAGCTCGGGAACATTTCGATAGCCGGATATATCGAGAGCTTCAACTCGATACTAGAAACGCTTTCAGGAATCTACGAGAAGGCGGCCGGGATCGGCGACAAGCAGGCGCTCCGGTGGGTAAAGTCTATGGAGACGGCGCTCGGTGAATGCTACGTAGCGGCAAGACGGCTGTACAATAAGGCGGAGAAGCTAAAAAAGAGGATACTTGCGCTGTTTGAACAGACGGACTTTACGGTGCTTTACGACGAGGGTAAGGGGCTGTTCTCTATAGGTTTTGACTTGCGGCAGAACCGTCTCAGCGATACGCATTACGACCTTCTCGCGTCAGAAGCGAGGCAGACGGGGTTTATAGCGATTGCAAAGGGCGACGTGCCCGGCAAGCATTGGTTCAGGCTTTCAAGGCCGCTGACGGTCGCGGGCGACAACAGGGTGCTGCTCTCTTGGGGAGGCACAATGTTCGAATATCTGATGCCCCTAATAATAATGAAAAGCTACGACAACACACTGCTCGGCGAGACATACAACGCGGTTGTTAACATGCAGAGCGACTACGGCGAGCAGAGGCGCGCCCCGTGGGGCGTTTCCGAGTCGGGGTATTACGCGTTTGACCTAGATATGAACTACCAGTACAAGGCGTTCGGCGTGCCCGGACTGGGTATGAGATCCGGGCTTGTGCGCGAGATGGTGGTGTCTGCGTATTCCGTGTTCCTCGCGCTGCATGTAAACCCGAGAGCTGCCGTCCATAACCTCATAAGGCTCGAGAGGACGGGCTCTTTGGGAAAATACGGTTTTTACGAGGCGATAGATTATACGCAGGCGAGGATGCAAAAAGGGAAAAAGAAGCGCATAGTAAAGAGCTATATGGCGCATCATCAGGGGATGATACTCGCTTCCATACTGAACTGCCTTAAGGACGACAAGCTGCAGGAACTGTTTCACAGCTCTATGTGCGTACGCGCGACCGAGATGCTGCTCAAAGAAAAGGTACCCCCGAGGAACGTTACGCTCAGCCTCGGGGAAAAACAGCCCGAGAGCCAGGAATTCGCGGAAGAGATACGCTCCGCAAGGACGTTCAAACACTTCGTGCAATACCCAGAGGCGCATTTTCTTTCAAACGGAAGCTACACTGTGATGCTCACGCAGTACGGCACGGGCTATTCCATGTTTAACAACAACATGATTAACAGGTGGGACAGCGACCCTCTGCGCAGCGCCCCCGGGATACACATATATTTGAAGGATACGGACAGCGGAGCAGTCTGGTCGGCTGCGTTTTTGCCCACGTGCGTGCGCACAGACAAGGAGAGGGCGGTATTCGAGCCGCATAAGTGTGCCTTTATCAGGGAAGTCGGCGATATCGAGACGACGCTTGAGGTTTGCGTGTCTCCCGAATGCAACATGGAGGTAAGGAACCTCGAGATAGTGAACAAAGGGGCATCGCCCGTAAACCTTGCAGTATTCTGCGCGTATTCGCCTGTGCTTTGCAGCCAGCAAGACTTTGAAGCGCACCCGGCGTTTTCAGAGCTGTTTCTGGAAACGGAAACGGACATACAAACCGGCACCGTATACGCGAGACGAAGGGGTCGGAACATATACAACGCCATGAAAGTGTGTCCGGGCGGCAATGCAGAGCTTATCACGGACAGGGCGGGCATATTCGGACGAAAGAACATATTCGGAGCGCCCGCTTGTATGTGCAACCATAACGAAAAAGACGTAGCGAGGGCGTTAGGCATAAAATGTGGCGTGTCGGTGCCCGCAAAATCATCATGCGGCGTATCGTTCGTGATAGCGGCGGGTGAGAGCAAGCAGAGCGTCATGCAGTGCCTTTCCGAGATAAGTGGTGAAGACGATGTTAAACGGGCGTTCCATCTTGCGTGGACGCACTCTCAGGTAGAGATGAGGTATTTAAAGCTCAAAGATATGCAGGTTGAGCTGTTCCAGAGGATAGCGTCGAGGACGGTTATAAGGTTGCCGCATGACTATCCATGCGAGGGAGAGCCCGCCGGCGTAAAGACGCTGTGGAAAATGGGCATTTCAGGAGATGTCCCGATAATATGCATGCTGGCAAACGACGCTGAGAACATAGATATCGTCAAAAACGCGGCGAAGGCGCAGGAGTTTATGAGCCACAGATGCGTCAGCGCGGATCTTGTCATAATATACGCAGGTGGCGCGGAGTATATAAACCCGCTTCGCGACAAGGTGAAGGAACTGGAGCAGGCGGCGTCGGGCAGGCCTTACAACAAGATATACGCTATACCAAAAGACAGCCTTTCTGACTCGGATATAGCGACTGTAGTTAACGCAGCGTGCCTCGTGCTGAATGACGCAGCCCCGCTCGGCGAGCAGCTAAAGGTCCACATAAAGATGAACGCGCTCGAGGTTTTCGAGCATGACACGTCGAGAGAACGCCCAAGATTGATGAAACGGCTCAAAGCGTTTGACAACGGAACGGGAGGATTCATAAGCGGCGGCGCTGAGTATTGCATAGACATAAACGACAGGGCGGCTTTACCCTGGAGCAACATATTGGTCAACGATTCGTTCGGAAGCCTTGTAAGCGCGGGCGGCGGAGGCTATACGTGGGCCGAAAACGCCCAGATGAAGAGACTTACGCCTTTTCGCAACGACCCTCTCACAGACACCGGCGGCGAAGGCATTCTCGTGCGCAACGACAGGACGGGCAAAGTATTCAGCGTAATGCCGGACATATACGCCTCGGGAAAATACCGCGTAATACACGGCATAGGCTACTCGATATTTGAGAGGTTCGGCGGCTTGGGCTCTATCGCCACGTTTTTCGTGGATACGCAATTGCCCGTCAAAGCGGCTGTGGTAGAGATTGAAAACAACACAAACAAAGAGGATACTTTCTCCGTGTATTATTTTGCCGAGCCGGGGATCGTGAAAAGATGCAGGAGCATAAAGGCTGCGTTCAAAGAAGACAGACTGGAAGCCGGGTCGGTTTTTGACGAAGCAGGAAAAGCGATGTTTATAGCGATGCCGGAACAAAGCGTCAATTATACGGTTTCGGCGTTCGAGTTTTTCGGATCTCCCGGAAACAACATACTGCCCGAGGCGGTGAAGATAAAGCAGCTTTCGGACACGGACGGTGAAACGTCTGTGCTCGCGCTGCAGACAAGGCTGAAGCTTTCGCCAGGAGAGAAAAAAAGCCTCGTCGCGCTTATGGGATACTGCGAGCCCGAAAAGATAGCAGATATTTCCTCAGAGCTTAAAAACGAAAAACGGGCTCAAAAAAAGCTGCAGCAGACAAAGGATCACTGGAAGGAGCTGACAGGCGCTATAAAGGTGTCGACGCCAAGCAAGTCGTTCGACACTCTCGTAAACAACTGGCTTACGTATCAGACATACGCGTCGAGAATGCTCGGAAGAACGGGATACTACCAGTCGGGAGGCGCGTTCGGATTCCGCGACCAGCTGCAGGACGCGCTGTCGCTAGTATATACGGACCCCGGCACGACGCGCGAATTCATAGTTAAGTTCGCGGCGCGCCAGTTCCCCGAGGGCGACGTATTGCACTGGTGGCACGAGCCTGCGACAGGAGTGCGCACGAGGATAAGCGACGACAAGCTGTTCCTGCCCTATGTGGCTTGCGAGTACGAGAAGGTAACGGGCGACATGGGAGTATTCGACGAATGCGTGAGCTATCTTGAGGGAAACCCGGTGCCCGAAGACAAGCACGACATATATGAGCAGTTTGCGAGCGGAGCACTGAGCGAGAGCGTATTCTTTCACTGCGTAAGGGCCATTGATTCTGCGCTGAAATTCGGCAATCATGGCCTGCCGCTTATGGGCACGGGCGACTGGAACGACGGCATGGACAGGATAGGGGAGAAGGGCAGCGGGGAGAGCGTCTGGCTAGGGTTCTTCATCGTCGAGGTGTTAAGGCTGTTCATTCCAGTATGCCGGGCCAGAGGAGAAGAGACTATTGCCTGCGCATACGAGGAGAAGCGTGAGGAGATAAGAGCAAACATAGAAAACAACGCGTGGGATAAAGAGTGGTATATGCGCGCATTCTTCGACGACGGCACGCCGGTGGGGAGCCATGTGTCACAGGAGTGCAAAATAGACCTCGTATCACAGGCGTGGGCGGTGATATCGGGCGCCGCGAGGGCGAGGAAGGCGTTCGTTTCCGCGGGCGAGCAACTCGTAATGCGCCAAGAAGGAGTCATACGGCTTCTTACCCCGGCGTTCGACAAATGGGAGAAGGACCCGGGATATATAAAATCGTATATACCGGGCGTGCGCGAGAACGGAGGCCAGTACAGCCACGCGGCGGCGTGGTACGTTATCGCGGCGGCCAAGCTGCGAGAGAAAGAGACGGCGTTTGAGCTTTTTCAGATGCTTAACCCGATAAACCACACGAGGACTCCCGCCGGTGTAATGAAGTATAAGGGAGAGCCGTATGTGATGGCCGCCGACGTATACTATTCGGACGAGCACAAGGGCAGGGCGGGATGGACATGGTATACCGGCACGTCCGGGTGGATGCATCAGGCCGCGATAATACATCTTCTCGGAATAAAGATAGAGCGCGCAATGCTCAGCGTAAACCCCTGCCTTCCCGACGAATTCGGATGCTACAGCGTTGAGTACAAAAAGGACGGCGCGACGTATGTGATTTGCGTCGAGCTCACTCCCGGATATGAAGGCGAAGCGTGGCTAAGCATGGACGGAAAGAAACAGGGCAGGAGCGTTAAGCTCGATAAGCACAAAGGCGTCCATCAAATAAGCGCTTGTTGGAAACCTCAGCCGGATGATATACTGGGCGTATGATAAACGATTTTCTTCCAATGTCCAAACAGGAGATGGAGAGCCGGGGCATTTCCCGGCTTGATTATATTATAGTCACGCCCGACGCTTATGTAGACCATCCTTCGTTCGCAGCAGCGATAATCGGCAGGTACGTGCAGAGCCTCGGCTGCAGCGTCGGCATCATTGCGCAGCCGGACTGGAAGAGCGAAGATGATTTTTTAAAGCTCGGAGCGCCAAGGTACGCGTTTTTACTGAGCGGCGGCAACATGGACGGAATAGTCAATATGTATACGGCTGCGAAGAAACCGCGCAGCTCCGACGCGTATTCTGCGGGCGCAAAGACAGGGCTCAGGCCTCCAAGGCCCACTATAGCCTATACCGCGAGAATCAAACAGGCATACAAGGATATACCGGTGATAATAGGCGGGATAGAGGCGTCGCAAAGGCGGTTCGCCCACTACGATTATTACGAGGATACCGTTCGCCGCTCTTATCTCGTGGACAGCAAGGCCGATATGCTCGTATACGGCATGGGCGAAAAGCCTCTCGCCGAGATTACGCAAAGGCTGACGGCGAGCGGGAACGTCAAAACAATGACGGGGATAAAGGGAACGTGTCTTATGCTGTCCTCGACGGACGGTATAGGAGATCATATTAAGCTTCCCTCGTTTGAGCGCGTGTCTTCAAATAAGAAGGATTTTGCTGACGCGTGCAGGGTGATACACCAAAACATGACGCAGGGAGGAAAGACGCTTGTGCAGGCGCACGGCGACAGATACGTTGTGCAGTTTCCGCCGTCCGAGCCGCTGTCTACGCCCGAGATGGACGCGATATACGAGCTTGCGTTCACGCGGCGTCAGCATCCATCCTATAAAGAGCCTGTGCCCGCGCTTTTTGAGGTGCAGTTCGGTATAACGTCGCTGAGGGGCTGCCCGGGAATGTGCTCGTTTTGCTCCATATCGTCTCATCAGGGAAAGCGTATACAGAAACGCTCGAAACGCTCTATAATAAGCGAGGCTGAAAGGTTTGCCGGAATGAGCGAGTTCAGGGGTATGATATCCGATGTAGGCGGGCCGACCGCCAACTTCTACGACGCGGTGTGCACCGCGAAAAACAGCCGGGGCTGCTCAAAGACATGCCTTTCGCCTTCTCTGTGTAAAAATCTTAAGGTAAGCCACAAGGGGCTTACAGAGATACTCGAAGGACTCGAGCGCATAAAAAACGTAAGAAGGATTTTCATACGCTCCGGGCTCAGGTACGACTATATCATGGCGGACAGGGACGGCAAGTTCTTCGACAGGCTCGTTAAAAAGCATGTGAGCGGGCAGCTTAAAGTAGCGCCCGAGCATATATGCGGCGGCGTGCTTGAGCTTATGAACAAACCGAGATACGACGTATACGAGAACTTCGCGAAAAGATTTTCTTCGGCAACAAAAAGGGCGGGAAAAGAGCAGTATCTTTTGCCGTACTATATCTCCTCACATCCCGGCAGCACTTTAAGCGACGCCATAGAGCTTGCTCTCAAATTGAAACAGCAAAGATTCATACCCGAGCAGGTCCAGGATTTTTATCCTACGCCGGGCACGCTGTCAACGTGTATGTATTACACGGGCATAGACCCGCTTAGCGGAAAAAACGTTTATGTCGCGAGAGACCCTAAAGAAAAGGCGATGCAGCGCGCGCTTTTGCAGTTCAACAACAAAAAGAGCTGGCCGCTCATACGCGAGGCGCTGAAAAGCGCCGGACGTGAAGACCTTATTGGCGGCGGGCGCGAGTGCCTTTTGCCCGAAGAGACCGGAAAGAAAAGAAGCGCGTACAGGCCAAAACCAGGGAAAATACGCAAGCCGAAAAATAAAAATTAAAAATACGACCTTAAAATACAAATTCTATTAACTATGGATTTAAATATTATAAATGTATACATCCGCGCTTTGAACTTTCGTTTTATTATTTTAAATATTGTGGTATAATGAGCAGCATAAAATACAAGGAGTAATGTATTTATGAAGAGAATACTTATCGTCGACGACGAGCCCAGCCTTATCAAGGGACTAAGGTTCAATCTTGAGCAGCAGGACGGATATTCGGTGGATGAGGCGCTGGACGGGGAACAGGCTCTTGCGCTGTTCGAGCCCGACAAATATGATCTTGTGCTTCTCGACCTGATGCTCCCGAAAATCGACGGCATGGAGGTATGCCAGCGTATACGCAGCATCTCCAACGTGCCTATAATAATGCTGACCGCCAAGGACGACGATATGGACAAAATAATGGGGCTGGAATACGGCGCCGATGACTATATGACAAAGCCTTTCAACATGCTTGAGCTCAAGGCGCGGATAAAAACAATATTTCGACGCATGGAAGGCACGGAAAAGAACAAGGAACCGCAGATACTAAGCGCTCGCAACATGGTCGTCAACCTTGAAAACAGAAGCGTTACCGTCGACGGCAAGGACGTCGGGCTTACCGCTAAGGAGTTCGACCTTCTTCAGCTTTTTATAACGAACAGAGGAAAAGTGTATGACCGGGAAAAGCTTCTCGAACTTATATGGAAATACGAATATCTCGGAGACCTTCGTACGGTCGACGTACATATCAGGCGCCTTCGCGAGAAAATAGAGAGCAACCCGGCAAAACCCGAATTTATAATGACTAAATGGGGAGTGGGATACTATTTCTCGGATAAATAGCATACTGTATTCGATACGGTGGCGATTTGTATTTATCTATCTTTTCGTGGCTGCTGCGGCTTTTGCGGCGGTCACGCTTGCTATTGCGTACCTTGCGGAAGACTACCTTGTAAAACTGAGGGTGGCCGAGCAGCTTAAAAACACAAACAGCGTTGCCGTCAGCATGGCGCCGTATCTTTACAGCTCGGACGCCAAAAAAATGTACGAACTCGCTGAAGAGGGGTCGAGAAGATACGGGGGGCGTTTTCTGGTTCTCGACAGGTCGGGGATTGTGCAGGTAGACAGCTTTTCGATACTCAACGGACAGAAACTTGAGCATAAAGAACTATCCGACGTGCTGCTTGGGCCGGGAGATACGTCGTACGGATTCCACAGGATAGACGACGCAGAAAGCAAAACGTTTTACGCGGTGTATTATACGGCCGCAATAGTATACAACACCGAAACTATAGGCGCCGTGCTGTTCGCGGACGATATACAGGACGTAGTAAACATAACGCGGAGCTTTATAAACATTCTCATAGTAATATCCGGCTCCGCTTGTCTTATACTTTTGCTTGTCAGCCTAATGTTTTCGGGGTATATAGCAAGGCCCATAAACGAGCTTAAAGATGTCGCGCTTTCCATTTCGAAGGGGAACCTTCGCCAGCGCATAAAGGTCTCGGGAAAAAACGAGATGTCCGATCTGGCGGATACGTTCAACATAATGAGTGAGAAGCTTGAGAACATGGACAGGCACAGAAGCGAGTTTGTGTCGAACGCATCTCACGAGCTTAAAACGCCGCTGAGTTCGATGAAAATACTCACGGAGTCGCTTCTTTATCAGGACGGCATAGACGAAAAGATATACAAGGAGTTTTTAAGCGATATAAACAAAGAGATAGACCGCATGAACGAGACTATAACAGGTCTCTTGACGCTAGCGAAAACGGACAGCGAGGCCGACGCGCTGACGCTTAACAGGATACTGCTGAGCGAGCTCGTCCATAAGTCCGTGACGGCGCTCAAGCCAATTGCAAAGGAGCGGGGCATAGCCCTGACATACACGGTAATAAACGATATAGAGCTTCAGTGCGACGCGCTCAAAATAATGCAGGCGGTCATGAACCTTATCGACAACGCTTTGAAGTATACCGACAAGGGCGGGCGCGTTTGGGTGTATCTTCAAAAATCAGGCTCCAACGCCGCGATAATCGTAAAGGACAACGGCTGCGGCATACCGGAATCCGAGATGCCGTATATATTTGACCGTTTTTACAGAGTAGACAAGGCAAGGTCAAGAGATACGGGCGGCAGCGGGCTCGGGCTCCACATATCTCAGAAAATAGCGCTGCTGCACGGTGGCAGGATAGACGTAGAGAGCGATGAGGGAAAGGGCAGCGTGTTCACGCTGTATCTGCCTATAAAAGGCAGGGGAGAATCATGATAAAACAAAGGATCGCAATACCGTTAATACTGATATTGATGTTAATTTTGACAGCGTGCGGATCGCCGAGAACTAACTCGCCCGTAAATACTCCGCCTATAAACCCGAAAGCGGAAGCGGCCAACAAAGACACGTCGAGCGTAA
This sequence comes from Bacillota bacterium, assembly GCA_023410475.1. Lineage (GTDB taxonomy): Bacteria > Bacillota > Clostridia > Christensenellales > SZUA-584 > DTFZ01. Next base: position 248,331 of record JAEYPS010000032.1, read on the forward strand.
CGCTTTATTTCGGTTACCGCGGAGAAGACCTGCTGGCGGGAGAAACCCGCAAGATAAACGTCCCGGTCAGCGATACGCTGGAGGTAGCGGTATTAAAGGCTCTGATAGGCGGGCCGTCTGCTGACAGAGACGAGCTTGCAAGGCTGTTCTGGGACGGCGTCGAACTTGTGGGAGTTTCTTCAAACGAGGACATACTGTTTGTGACGCTCAGCGACAAATTCGTATCTACCGACCCCGGTGAGATTTCGCTGGTCGAGGGCAGCGTAAGCGATCAAAAGAGGCTCGCTATATACTCCATCGTCAATACTGTAGTCGAGATGGGCAAATACTCCCGCGTGCAGATATATGTCGACCGCGAAGACAACGAAATGGGAGAAAGAATAACGCGGGGCGAAGCCGGATGGAGCGACGATCAGGGCGCTTATCTTGAGCCGCTCGCGCGGGAAGCGGCGCTTGTCCTCACGCCCGAGAACACTCTTAGGGAGGCGCTTGAATCATTCGCGATGAAGGATTGGATGCGGCTTTACGAGTTCACGGCCTACACAAGCCCGGATTCTACCGTAAAGCCCGACACCGCGGCGTTTTCCGACGCGCTCACAGCCGCCGGCAACGGACTCGAAAGCTATAACATAACGAGTTCAAACGTATCGTCCGACGGCAAGACTTGTGTCGTTATGCTGGACTACTCCGTCAGGACCAAGGAGAGAGGCACCATAGACAGGAAGGACATTAACGTTGTAATGGTAAGAGCGAACGACATATGGCAGCTGTCTTATACGTCGCTTGTCAAACTGCTGATAAACGTAGGATAGATAATGAAAAGACTTATCGCAGCCGCAATTTGCGTTTTATTACTTCTTGGCGCATGCGGCGTAATAAAAGAAACAGGCGAGCGGGGCAGGCCGATACCCGCGAGCAAGCTAGATATGACAGACATCGGCTATCCGGGCAGGGTAGAGAAGTTTGCCGTGTATTTTTATAATACCACGAGCAAAACTCTGACCGCTGAGATAAGAACGATAATCATAAGTCAGGACGCCAACCCGGCCGAGGTGGCGGTGGGCGAACTCTTAATGGGCCCATCAAACGACAGCATGCTGTCAAAGGTCGCGCCCGAGGGAATGGAGCTTGAGCGTATAGAATACTCGCGGGATGTCGCCAACGTCTACATTTCTTATGACGGCGAAGTTATGCAGCCAAAGGATAAATACATACTTGAGCTTGCCATAGCCAATACGGTCACGGACATACTGGGAACAACATATATATCTGTTTTTTACAATGGGCTGCAGACAGGATTTTATAACGGCATACAGGCAGGGCTCTCAGGCGTGCCTTACGCCCCGCTAAAAAAACATACGGGCAGCATTGAGGACGCGTGGCTTCAGGAATCCGCCATATATGCCGAAGTGCCGTCGTTTCCCTATCCGGGTGATCCAAAAAACGATCATGAGCCCGAGTCGGGAGATGAAGACTCTTTGCCCCCGGCTGAAAAGCAGAACGAAATGACGACGGTGCTTTATTATATTTCCGCGGGCGGCGGGTTTATACTGCCTGAAACGCGCAAGGTAAAGTATACGGACGGCAAATATATTGAAGGCCTTATCACCGAGCTCGGAAAAAGGCCGCTCAACTCCAATACAATGACAAACCCGCTGGCGGATGATCTTAAGCTCATCGAGCCGCCGGCTGTGAAGCTTGCGTCGGGAGGTTATTCATTGTTGCTGAATTTTTCGAAGCTGCCCATAAGATATGATTATTCTGATACAAAAGACGCGCAGCTGTCATACGCGGCAATGGCATATACTATAACGGGCTTTGTTCCCGGTATCGAAAGCATAGAGATATACGTGAACGGGGTAAAGGTTGCCCCCGCAGGGGAAAACGCGGCGGACGAGGTCAAGAAAAGCAATTATCTTGGGTTTATGGGAAGCAGCGCGCCGATATATTTTGCGGATAAAAGCTCCGACCTTCTGCTCGAGGTATCAAGGAGCATGGAGCAGGGCAAAACCTGGAGCGCCAGGGCAAGACTGCTGGAACTGATAAAGGGCCCTATTTCGGGCGACGAAGAAAACGCGTGGCCCGTTATGCCAGCGGGCATAACCCAAAGCGATGTGCTGTCCGTAGACGTTTACTCGGACACTGTTTATGTCAATCTTTCGCAAAAGTTCAGGGAGGACTGCGCGGGCCTCTCATCAAAGAACGAAATGCTGCTCGTCTACGCTATAGTAAACACGTTAACGGCCATGGACGGCATAAGCAAAGTTCAGTTCCTGATAGAAGGGCAGCAGACGGATACCCTTGCGGGCAATATCTGTCTTTCGGGCCCGTTCATCAGGAATTTCGGTATAATAAAGAAGAGAAGCTAGATGACCACCCTTGCTTTATATTCCTCAAGCCACATGTTGAGCTGAAGCAGAAAAGCGAAGAGCTGAGGACCTGTCATAAGCTGGCCGAACCACGGTGTAACGATGCTGAGTGAATCCAGCATCTCCTCGACAAAACTATTATCTATAAGTGCGTGTATAGGAGCGTTTGCGTCTGCAAGGACACCCTTTAGTGCCTCGGTCACAAGGCGGGTGTACTCCGGATTATGCGTTTTCGGATATGGGCTTTTTTTCCTCTGGCAGATGCTTTCCGGGATAAGATCCTTTACCGCAAGGCGAAGTATACCTTTTTCCATGCCCCCTGCGTTTTTGATATCCCACGGTATATTCCACGCGTACTCTGCTATCCTGTGGTCGCAGTAAGGCACCCTAACCTCAAGCCCGCTGGCCATGCTCATCCTGTCTTTGCGGTCCAGAAGATTTGCCATGAACCACTTTATATTAAGATAAAACATCTGGCGCCGCCGACGTTCTATGGGTTTTTCATCTCCCGAAAGAGGCGTTTCCTCAACGGTGTCGAAATATCTGCACCTAGCGTAATCTTCTATATCAAGACGGTAAAGGCGTTTTGCCATTACGTTTCGTCTTAGCTCAAGAGAGTTTGCCCACGGGAACATGTCGAGCTTTAACAGATCGTCGCGGTAAAACCAGGGGTAGCCTCCGAATATCTCGTCCGCGCATTCTCCCGACAGTGCGACAGTCGCATACTTTTTTACCTCTCTGCAAAAAAGCAGCAGGCTCGAGTCGACGTCTGCCATGCCCGGCAGGTCCCTTGCGTACATTGCGTCTCTCAGCGACGATATCAGCGATTCTGTATCCACGGTGTGCGTTATGTGCTCGCTTCTAATGTGATTTCGCATTATGTCTATATAATCGCTGTCAGGGCTAGGCTGAAATACGCTTCGCGTAAAGTATTTGTCGTTATCGGCATAATCTATTGAAAATGTACGCAAGCCGGTTTTTTCTGCGAGATGCTTTGCAGCAAGCGCCGAAAGAACGCTCGAGTCAAGGCCTCCCGATAGGAACGTGCATACAGGCACATCGGATACCAACTGCCTTTTTGCCGAGTCTTCTACGAGCCATGACAGCTTTTCCGCTGTGTCGGCTATGTCATCTCTGTGTTCCTCACACTTGAACTGCCAGTATCGGTGTATATATGTGCCCAAGGGCGAGTATGTCATGCATTCGCCCGGCTTTAACTCCTCTATGCCCGAAAACAACGTCCTGCCCGGCGTTCTCGCGGGGGCGAGCCCGAACAGCTCAAGTATACCGTTTTCACCCAAAACAGGCGTTATTTCCGGGTGGGCCAGTATGGCCTTTATCTCGGAGGCGAACAGCAGCGAATGCCGTGTGCGCGCTATAAACAGCGGCTTTACGCCCATTCTGTCTCTTGCTAGGAATATTCGCTGCTTCCTTTCGTCCCATATACCGAAAGCGAATATGCCGTTGAGCCTTTCAACGCAGGAAGGCCCCCACTCGATATAGGAAAGCAGCAGCGCCTCCGTGTCCGAGTGAGAAAAAAACACATGCCCCCTGTCCTGAAGCTCCCGCCGAAGCTCGGGAGTATTGTATAATTCGCCGTTATATACGATAGTATATGTATTAGTTCCTACGCTGCGTATCATCGGCTGGCTTCCGCCCGCCGGGTCTACAACGACGAGACGCCTGTGCCCCAAAGCCGCCTGATGAGTCAAAAACGTTCCGGCGGAATCCGGGCCTCTGTGATATAACGTATCCAGCATCGCTGAAAGAACGCCGCCGCTCTTTAGAAGGTCGTTATCAAAATCCACTATACCGACGATTCCGCACATATTAAAGCCCCCGAAAAAAGATACTTACTGTACAGTATATGAATGCCTGGGTTTAGCGTGATTGCATATATCTTGCCGTAAGTAAAAACAATTGGCCTAACCCTTGAAAACAGCGTTGCATCGGGTGGAAAAATATATTAGAATGTATCAAAAGTAACGGAGGAAAAGACATGCCGCAGAATAATAAGACAAAAAATCTAGCCATATCTGGAATACTGGCAGCGCTGATATTCGTGTTTACGTATTTAATACGTATTCCCGTCAATAATACAGGCGCGTATATGAATATCGGGGACAGCATAATTTATTGCGCCGGTATGCTGGTCGGGGCACCTTGGGCTGCCGCCGCGTCGGGCATTGGAAGCGTGTTTTCGGATATTCTTGTCGGCGGTGGCATCTATATTCCCGCGACGCTGATAATAAAAGGACTCATGGGGTTTGTTTGCGCAACGATAATGAAAAGATCGAAATTCCCGGGGTTTGTTTTGGCCTGTATATTAGGCGGCGCTATCATGGTCGCCGGTTACTTTATTTTTGAATGGTTCGCGTTCGGATGGGCTTATTCTACAGGCACCATACTTTTTAACCTGATACAGTGGGTAGCCGGAGTAGCGGGCGCGGTCGCGCTTTATTATCCTGTAAAAAGAATTAAGGGTATGATGTGATGAAACTGACGTGCATCGGAAAATACGGCCCGTACCCCAAAGCAAACTGCGCGTGCTCTTGTTACATGATTACATACGAAGGCAAGAACATTTTGCTTGACATGGGTTGCGGAGCGCTGTCAAGGGTGTTCGCAAAGCTTGACGCGAGCGGGATAGATGCTCTGGTGCTCTCGCATCTTCACGCCGACCATATGGGAGACGCGCTGACGCTCAGATACGCTCTCGACGCCGCTAAAAAGCTCGGCAAAAGAGACAAGCCTCTGCCCGTTTATATGCCCTGCGAGCCTGCCGCCGAAGCGGGGCTCATATCGTCCGGCAAAATGATAGAAGCTATTTATATAAAAGACGGCTCAAGGTTTGATATATGCGGAATGGAAGCGGTTTTCAAGCTTATGCCTCACGCGGTTCCGAGCTACGCTGTGTCTCTGAGCGCGCGGGGCAAGACGCTCGTCTACTCAGGAGACACGTCTTATAACGAGGCGCTGATAAACTTCGCGAAGGACGCAGATCTGTTATTGATTGAAGCGGCGTTTCTGTCCCGCAATCTGCCGGACAACGCTGTGCATGTGAGCGCGGCGGAGGCCGCGAAGACCGGCAATGCTGCAAACGTCAGAAAACTGCTTTTGACTCACATATTTCCCGAATACGACGAAAATGATATCTTGAACGAAGCTCGGGCGCACTGCCCGGACTCATGCATCATTGAGGAACTGAAAACATACGAGGTCTAGCGATGCGTGCGCGGCATACACAGCCAGCGGCATCCCAAAGCCCCGCGTTCTCTGACACTTTGCTGAGAAGGCCGCTTTTTGTGATAGCGGTCTTTTTTGCGCTCGGCGTCGTGCTTGGCAGGTATGTCCATATCAAGGCGGCATATTTAGCTGTGGCTGCCTTGTTTACGGCGGCGGCTTTTGGCTGCGGACTATTAAAAAAGCAAAGCTCTCTCAACCCAATTACAAGAAAACTTGGAGTATTGATGCTCGCGGGCGCCGCGGCGTTGTTTGCGGCGTCGTTTTTATCGTCGTGCGCTTACGACGCATCGTATATCAAGACCGGTGAAAGCATGCAAGTAAACGGGCGCGTATACAGCGAGCCTTACATAAACGACTACGGCAGCACCGTATGCCTTTTGGACGAGGTATATATTGACGGGCAGGCAGCCAGAAACGTTAAGCTGTATGTAACGGAAGAAAACGATATAGCGTGCGGAGACGTCGTTTCTGCCGCTGCCGACGTCGAGATACCCAAAGGCGTGCGCAATCCGGGAGGGTTCGACGAGAGGCTTTACCTTTTGTCGCAGGGCATAAGCTATAAGGCTTACGCCAAATCGGCCGAGGTGATGGGCAGCAAAGGAGGACTAAAGGTTGCGCTCTCAAACGCGAGGACATACCTCGGGGGAGTTTTAGATACTATATTCGACGATGAAACGGCGCCCGTCGCAAAGGCGATGCTTCTCGGTGATAAAGAGGGCATGGACGAGAAGACGTACACAGCGTTCAAGGATACGGGTATGGCGCACATACTCGCGGTATCGGGGCTCCATGCGGCGATGCTTATAGGCGCCGTATACGCTGTTTTAAAACTGTTAAAAGTGGGAAGAACGGCAAGGCTGGCGGCGGCGCTTGCGTTCATAGCGCTTTACACCTGCGTGACGGGGCTTACGCCTTCGATAGTGCGCGCGGCTATTATGGCAGGAGCTCTGCTTATTGGTACGCACTTCGGAAAACAAAACGACACGCTCAACTATCTTTCGCTTGCGTTTATACTATCGCTGCTGATAAGGCCGCTTGACCTCTTTTCGGCGGGCTTCCAGCTTTCATTCGCGGCTGTGTTCGGTATGCTGACGATAGGCTGGCAAATAAGGCGGCTGTGGGCAAAAGCGTTCAAAAACCGTTTGCCCCGCACAGGAAACGCGATATCCGCTTCAGCAGGGGCTTCGGCGGGAACGGTTCCGCTGCTCGCGTCCGCGTTTGGCAAGCTGCCGACGCTGAGCATATTTATTAATCTTATAATCATCCCGCTTGCGGGAGCCGCAACGGTGCTCGTGTTCGCCGCGGCGATAATCGGAGCGGCGCTGGGAAGCGCAGCCGCGTTCGCAGCCTATCCCGCCTCGCTGGTAATAAAGCTAATGCTGTTAATAATAAAGGCCGCCGCAAATATACCGTTTGCGGCTTTTAACGTTGCTTCACCGCCGCTGTATCTGACAATATCATTCTTTATCGCGATGTATGCTGCGTCAAAATATTTTCTGACACCCGTCAGGATAAAGGCCGCCCTGAGCGGAGCTGCTGCCGTAATATCGATAGCCGCTTTGCTTTTATTCAGGTTCTCAGGTCTTTATATCGTATTTCTTGATACGGGGCAGAGCGACGCCGCGTTTTTAAGGACGGAACAGGGCGGTGAATACTTTATCGACGGAGGAAATGAGGCAAGTGCGCGCGAGATAATAAGCTTTACGGTGCGAAACGGCTGCAGCCCCAAGGCGGCTTTTGTATCGCACACCGACACGGACCATTTCAGCGGCATAAAAGCGCTGTATGAGGAGGGGCTTTTGAATAAGGTGTACTGCTCGTGGCAGGAAAAAGATGTGGTTGAGGAGGCAATGCCTTTGGCAAAGGTCGTGCCTCTTGGCGCGGGCGACACAGTTTGGCTGGACGAGCATACAAAAGCTCTGGTATTATATCCTTACAGGGACGGCTCGGGCGAAAACAAAAATGAGATGTCTTTGGTGGTAATGATAGAGTACAAAGGAAAAAGGGCGCTTTTTACCGGCGACATTTCCGGCGTGACCGAGACGGAGGTTTTCGCGTCTCTGCCGCCCGTAGACATATACAAGGCGGCGCACCACGGCTCAAAGTATTCATCATACAGGCTGCCGCTGTCCGTGATACGGCCGGACTACAGCGTGATATGCGTGGGCAAAAACCGTTACGGTCAGCCTAGCCCGCTGGCCGAAACGAGCCTGTCCGACTATTCGGGAGCGTTGTATACTACGCTTTGCGACTGCGCGATAGAATTCTACATCAGCGGCGATATAAAGGTAAATACATACGGCGGGGGAGAATGAGCAAGAAAGTATATATATTCTCAGGCGAAAGCTATATGGTAAACGAAAGCCTGAAAAAACTTAAAACAGGGCTCGGGATAGAGCATCCCGAGTTCAACATAACAGAGTTCAAAACAATGCCAAAGGCTAAGGAGCTCATTGAAGCGTGCTCGTCCGTTCCTTTTATGTCGGATTTAAGGCTCGTCGCGGTGTCCGACTGCTTGGTGATAACCTCAAAGGGCAGCACCGACGAAGCCAAAAGCATAGCAGATTTCATTCCGGGCATACCCGAAACCACGGCGCTCGCGCTCTTAACGTATGAGCCCCTCGACAAAAGGCGCTCAATTTACAGCCAGGTAAAAAAATACGGAGAGGTAAAAGAGTTCCTTCCGCCCGGCAGGAAAGAATGTATTGCGTTCGTGCGCCGCAAAGCTAAAGAGTACGGCGCTGATATAAGCGCAAAAGCCGCTTCAGAGCTCGTAGCGGCGGCCGGATGTGATTATTACGCTCTTGAAGGAGAAGCGGCGAAGCTCGCCGCGTACAGCGGATACAGCGAAATAACCGAGACGCATGTAAGAGAATGCGCCTCGAAGTCTCTCGAGTACAGCGTGTTTGAAATACACGGCCTGTTGATAAACAGGCAGGCGGCGAAAGCAAAGTCGCTGCTTGAGGATATATTGAGATCCGAGCGGCCCGAAGGGCTTGTGGGGCTTATCGCGCGCAAAATAAGAGACATGTACAGGATGAAAGCCATGGCTGACTTTGGCTACTCCGTGTCCAAAGCCGCGGCCGTGCTCGGATGCAAAAGCTTTGCCGCCGAGATGATACTGAAAGAATCAAAGCGTTTTTCTCAGCAGGAGCTAAGGTGCGCTCTTGTTTCTCTTGCCGACCTCGACTACGGAATAAAAAGCGGAGGGAAGGACGCGTATTTCGCGTTGCCCGAAACGATATTTAAGATATATAAACTATAATGAAATATAAAACGCCTTTGGCGGGCGCCAAAGGCGTTGATATATCGAAGCCTCTAGGCTGTGATAGACGCTATAGCCTTTGATACTTGAGCTTTTCTCCTGTCGCAGCTGTTTTTATGTATCGCGCCTTTAAGCGCAGCCTTGTCAAGCGCTCCTGTATACTCTTTAAAAAGCGCATCAGCCGCGTCTTTGTCTCCCGCCGCTACGGCTTCGTTGAACTTCTTCGCGAGCGTCTTAAGCTCAGATTTAACTACGCGGTTTCTCATCTTCGCTTTGGCTTCAACACGCACTCGTCTTTCCGCGGACTTAATATTTGGCAAGTGTACTACCTCCGATAATTACTCGATTCAAATAACGAATCGTATTTTAACACATGCCTATAAGATTTGCAACAAATTAATCAAAAGTGTTTGCTAAAAATTTAACCTCATGCGAAAATATCTACCAAAATTTTTGCTGTTGTGATAGAATAAGTTTCAGATTTTCAAAGGAGTCTTATTATGTATTGCAGGAAATGCGGGAAAGATTTTAAGAAAAATAAAAAAGTATGCAATGACTGCGGCACGGCGCTGACGCCGGGCAAGTCGCCGGGGAAGAAGAATAACAGCAACAAAAGGATGATGATAATCGGCGGTTCTATACTTGCAGTAATACTTGCAGTTTTCCTTATAATCGGCGTAGGAGGAATGCTGCCGCAGCAGCTTAAAGGAACGTGGCGCGATCAGAGCGGCTTGATGGGCACCGTCGAATTTAAGCCCGGAGGAGTCGTGGAATGGGGTACGGGGAGTGACGCCACATATTCGTTCAACGCGGGGACAGGGCAGGGAACGATAACCGCAGGCGGAGGGGCGCACAGCTTTACTTGCGACGGTAACACGCTAATTCTTGACGGGGCTACGTATATAAAATAGATTTTTTACTTGCGTGTTCTCGCGCCGCCTTGGCCATAAGCTCGTATATCGGATAGGCGGGCCGGGGCATCAGGCTAGTCATGCAGAGTCTAAAAGCCAGACCAAAGCCTGCGATTACACGCAATATCACGCCTGTGTAAAAGATACAGACAGAGTCTATGCGCCATCCATATTGCCTGAAGCTTTATGGGTGTAAATTAACCTAAATGTTGGGAATAATATTATCAGTTACACTCGATAAAATAAATTAATGAAGTTGTATTTAGTTTGAAACCATGGTAAAATCAGAGTCGCGTAAACGATACGCCCGGGAGCGTAGAAGATTGAGGGTAATAATAAGCCTAATCGCTATAATCATAATAGCCGCGGTTGCGGTCGGCGTTTTTTTATTGCTTGGCAACGATGAAAAAGGCACATCTCCCGTCCAATCGGAGGCAAATGTTATCATCAACGAGTTTCTGGCTTCAAACAGCGGCGTTCTGCCTGACGATAACGGTAATTACAGCGACTGGATAGAGATATACAATCCCACGGACGGTGTCGTAGACCTTACCGGCTACGGGCTGTCGGACGATAAAAAATCCCCGAAATGGAAACTGCCCGGTATAATGCTCAAGCCAAAGGGATACCTTGTGGTGTTCGCCTCGGGGCTGGACATTTGCAGGCCCGACGCCGCGTATCAGCATACGAATTTTAAGCTGAGCGCTTCGGGAGGCGCAGTTTATCTTTTCAACCCCGCGGGGGAGATAGCCGACAGGATAGAGTATAAGGCACAGACGCAAAACGTATCGACAGGCAGGGATCCAAAGGATTTATCGCAGCTTATGACGTTTAAAAACCCGACGCCCGGGTTTGTCAACGATGAAGCTGGCTATGCCGCGTTTGAGCAGAGCAGGAAAGTGGAAGGCTCAACGTTGCTTTTAACGGAAATAAACCCGTCGAACGACACCGCTTTTGCGGACAACAAAGGAAATCAGAGCGATTATATAGAGATATATAACGCCGGGGCTGAAACTATCGATCTTACCGGCTACGGTCTGTCGGACGACCCGGGGAAAGTGATGAAGTGGAAGTTTCCGGGCGTTTCGATAGAGCCGGGAGCATACCTTGTTGTGTTCGCGTCGGGAGACGACAGCGCTACGGATATATCATCGGGCGCGATACACACGAACTTTCGTATCTCCACGTACAAAGAAACGATAGTGCTGTCTGACGCCGCAGGTTATATACTGGGCAGGGTGGATGTCAAAGAAGTACCGCCCAGCCGCTCATACGCAAGGGTGTTTGAAGGCGGAGCATATAAGGACGAGTGGGTGTATGCCGCGCCTTCGCCGGGAAGCGCAAACAGCCAAAGTTAAAAAGCTGAGCTTTAAGCAAGGCGAAGGTTCGGTATCGATATAGCACGGATGGAGAAATTTAATGGCCAGAGACGAAGATATCTTTAAGAAACTCAAAAAAGAAACGCCGCTTGTAAAGCAGAGAGATCTGCAGCCGCTTTCAAAGCGTGAGTTTACTCCGCCTAAGACCACGCTCAGCATACCTGTCGAATACAAGCACAAGCGAAATAAAAAGGAGATACGGCGGGAGCCCGGCATATTCACAGGCGCTGAAGAAAAAAGCGCTGTTTCAAAGCGTCAGGCGAGCGAGACTGTTTCTCTCGAACACGAAAGGGCTGAAAGCAGGGCAATCGAAAACAAGCAGGAGGCTTTGCGGGACAAGCCTAAGATCGCTCCGAAAACCGCTAAGCCTAGAAAGCTCGAAGTCTTTGCTGATGATATAAAACCGCAATCGCACTCGCAGGAGAATGCGGACGAGTTAAAGCAGCAAAAAACGTACGACTCGCCAATCGCGCGCAGCCCGCAGCCGCAAAGGACAAACGTTCCGGCAAGAAGAGAAGACGCAAAGCCCGGGATTACATATACGCCACCAACGCGAAAAATAGTTGAAGAGGCGGCATACCATTCGGCTTATATTGAGGACGCGGCGGAGAAGAAGCGCATACAGATGAGGCACGAGCTTAAGTTTTATATAAACTACCGCGACTATGTAATGCTCAAATGCGCGCTTAAGGCTTTGATGTATCCCGACCCATACGCAGGAGAAGATAACTCTTATCATGTGCGCAGCCTGTATTTCGACGATATAAACGACTCGGCGCTTAGGGAAAAAATAGCTGGGAGCGACAACAGGTGTAAGTACAGGATAAGGATATACAACTTAAAGGACGACGCCATAAAGTTCGAGAAAAAATTTAAGTCAGGTCAGTATGTCGGGAAAAAGAGCTTAGACCTTACCCGAGCCGAGTATGAAAGCATAATGGCGGGAGATTGTGACTTTTTATTGGACAGGAATGAAGAGCTTGCCAAAGAGCTCTTTCTGGAGATGAAGGGGAACCTGCTTCGTCCGCGTGTAATCGTGGAATATATGAGGGAAGCCTACGTGTCTCATATTGAAAACTGCAGAATCACGTTTGACAAGGATCTTAAGGCCGGACTTATGTTAAGAGACGTCTTTGATGCTAACGCGCCTGTAATGCCTATGTATGATAGCGGGCTTATGGTGCTTGAGGTCAAGTTCAACAAATACCTGCCCGAATACATCAAACGTGTTCTAAATAATATCAACTCTGCCGACAGATGCGCGATATCAAAATACGTCATCTGCAGGAAGTACGAATAGGAGGATTTATTAAATGAGTACAACAGACGTAATCAGAAAGAGTGTGCTCGAAAATTTTCAGCTGGGGAACATCACGCTTGAAAGCATATTATTAACGCTGGCGCTTGCGTTCGCCGCGGGTATAATAATCTACTTTATTTACCGGCTGACGTTTGGGGGCGTTGTTTTTTCAAAGAGCTTCGGAGCGTCGCTTGTGATGCTTTGTATGGTTACCTCGATGGTGATACTGCCGATATCCACAAACCTCATGCTCTCGCTCGGTATGGTAGGAGCGCTTTCGATCGTAAGGTTCAGGACGGCCGTAAAAGACACTATGGACACGATATTCATGTTCTGGTCCATAGCCGCCGGTATCGCTCTTGGAGCGCAGCAGTGGGCTATAGCTGCCATCGGCGTTGCGTGCATAAGCATATTCATGCTTATATTAAATCTGTTCAAGTCCAAGAGGAATTTCCCGTTCATGCTCGTTCTGCGCTTTGATGAGAGCAGCAAGAAGGAAGTACAAAACGTGCTTCGCAAGCTGCCCGAAGGTAGGCTTAAGTCTAAAGTCGTCTCGCAGGGAATGATGGAGCTTACGATAGAGATGAACATCAGGGACGACGAGGTGGGCATGATAGACGCGTTCTCGGCGGTGCCTGGCGTGCACGACGCGTCGCTCATAAGCTATAAAGGCGATATCATAGCCTGATTCTGATCATATAAAAGCAAAATACCGCATCCAAACGGGTGCGGTATTGTTGTGCCTTTAAAGATTATTTCCCGAGCATAAGCAGCAGCTCGCGCAGTATCTTGCAAGCTGTGAGCGTTGAAGCTCCGCTATGGTCGTAGTGAGGGGATAGCTCGTTCACATCGGCTGCGACGATATCAAGCCCACTCAGGCGCATTATGCTTTCTGTAAGCTCGTTGTAGCTGATGCCTCCAGCCTCGGGTGTGCCCGTGCCGGGCAAAACGGAAGAGTCGAGCACGTCGAGGTCTATCGAGAGATAGACCGGCTTATCCTTTACCCTCTCTATAGCGTGATCGAGGTTGTCGCAGTTAAAGAAATTCGTGTACACATGTGATTTTCCCCACTCGATTTCCTCGCGTTCGCCCGAGCGTATTCCGTACTGGAATATCCTGCCGTCGCCCACGATGTCCCATATGCGTCGCATGACGGTGGCGTGCGAGAACTCCTGACCGTAGTATTCGTCGCGCAGATCGGAATGAGCGTCGAAATGTATGACATGAACGCCGGGGTGCTTTTTAGCGACAGCGCGCACAGAGGCGAGTGACACGAGGTGCTCTCCGCCTATCATAACGGGAAGCTTTCCGTCCGCAAGTATCTGCGCCGCGGTCTTTTCTATAGCCTCAAGCGCCTGAATAGTGCTTCCTATGGGAATGAGAACGTCTCCGATATCGCATACGGCTACGTCGTTAAGGTCTCTGCCCTGAGCGATGCTGTACGTCTCGATGCCCCCGCCGCTGTCGAGTCGCATCGCGTTCGCCGCAAAGCGCGTTCCGGGGCGGAATGAGGTCGTGCCGTCAAACGGCGCTCCGAAAACGACGATATCCGCTTCGCTGTAATCCCGGTCGCACCCAATAAACGTAAGCTCGTTTCTATTCATAATCAACGCTCTCCAGCATCTCTATAACGTAATTGGGAAGCGAAAACGCCGCCTTGTGCAGCTCGGTGTTGTAATAGCGCGTCTTTATGCCAAGCGCGTTCCATCTGTTTTCGTCGAGGCCAGCGATAGGGTCAACTGTCTTTGAGGCAAACCCGAACAGCCAGTGCCCGGAAGGGTATGTGGGTATGTGAGCCTGATATACGCGGCAGATGGGGAAGAACTGCCTTATCCTCATATGCGCGCGCTTCATGTTTGACGCATATGCGGAATAATACGGGCTCTCGTGCTGGTTGACGAGTATGCCGTTTTCGGTGAGCGCTTTATAACAGTTGCCGTAGAACTCCTTTGTAAAAAGTCCCTCTCCCGGACCGAACGGGTCGGTGGAATCGACTATGACAAGGTCGTAGGCATCCTTGCGCGAGCGCACGAACTTGAGGCCGTCCTCGTAGTATATGTTCACTCTTTTATCGTCGAGGCTGCATGTTAGCGAGGGAAGGAACTCTCGGCACACATCTACGACCTGCTTGTCTATCTCGACCATATCGATATGCTTGATGCTCTCGTATCTCGTAAGCTCCCTTACAGTGCCGCCGTCTCCCGCGCCTATGACGAGCACGTTCTTTATATCGGGCTTCGCGGCCATGGGGACGTGAACTATCATGTCGTGATAGATAAACTCATCCTTTTCGGTAACCATCATAAGCCCGTCGAGCGTCATGAACAGCCCGAACTCCTCCGAGTCGAACACGTCTATCCTTTGAAAGTCGCTCTCTTTGCCGTAAAGCTGACGCCTTACCTTAATAGAAAACCTTACCGAATCAGTATGCTCTTCCGTATACCATAGCTCCATTGTCCGTCTCCGTTACACAAGAATATTTATATTTTCAACCCGCATATCCTCGGCGCCCGTCAGCAGCGCGCCTTTTTCTTTTGCGTACATTATATAGCTAATTATTTCCTTTGTGATTACTTCGCCCGGCGCAATTATAGGTATGCCCGGGGGATAGCACATAACAAAATCGCCGCTTACCGTGTTTACGCTCTCGCTTAATGGTACGCTCTTTTTCTTCGCGTAAAACGCCTTTTCGGGCGATACCCTGACAATAGGCGTTATATACTCATGGTCAAACATGCCGGTGTGCCGTCCGGAACTCAGCCTTTTTATCTCGGCAAGGGCGGAGACAAGGCGCTCTATCATAAGCGTAGTGTCGCCCACCGAGATTATAGCGAGGAAATTCGCGACGTCTCCGAACTCTACCTGTATGGAATACTCGTCGCGCAGTATATCGTAAACCTCAAAACCCGCGAGGCCCAGCTTAATAGTGTTAATGCTGAGCTTTGTGCGGTCGAAGCTTTTTACCGCAGGGCCTTTTATTTCTTCGGAAAAAGCGTAATACCCTCCGATGGCGTTTATCTCGTTCCTCGCGTATTCCGCAAGCGACAATACCTTGTCAAACATCGCCTTTCCGTTGAGAGCGAGGTTTTTGCGCGCGATGTCGAGAGAAGACAACAAAAGGTATGACGCGCTTGTCGTCTGTGTAAGGTTGATGACTATGCGCATATGGTCGGCGTTCACGCGCTCCTTATTCACGAGCAGCAGCGAGCTCTGCGTTAGCGAGCCTCCTGTTTTGTGCACGCTGACGGCAGCCATATCGGCGCCAAGGTGCATCGCCGCGCAGGGAAGACCGTCATGGAAATAAAAATGCGTGCCGTGCGCCTCGTCGACGAGCACGAGCATTCCGTGGCTGTGCGCAAGCTTTATTATACCTTCAAGGTCCGAGCAGACGCCGTAATACGTAGGGGTGTTTACAAACACGGCCTTTGCGTCAGGGTTTTCAAGTATAGCCCTTTCTACGGCTTCGAGCGTCATCCCAAGGGGTATACCGAGCTCGGCGTTTATGCCGGGGTTTACATAAACGGGCACCGCACCGCACAGTATCACCGCGTTTATCGCGCTGCGGTGAACGTTCCTCGGCATTATTATCTTTTCGTTCTCGGCGCAGCTGCCGAGTATCATAGCCTGTACGGAAGACGTAGTCCCGCCAACAAGAAAGAAAACCTTATCGCATCCAAACGCCTCGGCTGCAAGGTCTTCTGCTTCTTTTATTACCGACATAGGGTGGCAGAGGTTGTCGAGGGATTTCATAGAGTTTACGTCTATCGATACGCACTTCTCTCCTAAAAAATCGCGCAGCTCGGGAGTGCCTCTGCCTTGCTTGTGCCCCGGAACATCAAACGGCACTACTCTGCGCTGTTTGTAATTCTGAAGCGCTGAAAGGATGGGCGTTTTTGACTGCCGGTTCCTGTAATCGGGTTCGCTCTGCCTGTCACTTATAGATGTTCGTTCCATAGTATATCTCGATCATCTCTCTGTATAGCTTATCCCTTATCTCCCGCCTTTTTTCCGGCTTTAATGCGTAAACATCCGTATTGAAAAGATAGTTGTTAAGGTCTATCTCTTTTCGCATCATTTTCGTATGGAAGATATTCGACTGGTATACGTTTACGTCTATCGCGTCGTATTCGTTCAGCGTTTCATTGTTGATAAAATTCTGTATTGAATTGATCTCATGGTCTATATAATACTTGTTGCCGTTTATATCGCGCGTAAAGCCTCTTACACGGTAATCGGTAACGATGATATCCGAATCGAAGCTAGATATAAGAAAGTCGAGCGCTTTTAATGGCGATATCTTTCCGCACGTAGATACGTCAATGTCTACCCTGAACGTCGTTATATCCTTTTCGGGATGAAACTCGGGGTAGGTATGGACGGTAACGTGGCTCTTGTCGAGGTGCGCTACAACGCTGTCCTTGGCGTTTTCAAATACTATATCGCCCTTGTTGCAGCTGGGGTCTATAACGTGAGTCGAGAGAGCCTCTTCGCTTATAAGAATTGTGGCGCTTGCGCCCTGGGGCTCGTAGTCCTGCTTTGATATATTGAGTACATGAGCGCCGATAATATCAGTTACGGTGCACAGGATGTTCGTCAGACGCTCCGAGTTATACTGCTCGTCTATATAAATAAGATAATCGTTTTTATCTTTCTGGGATTCCGCGTAACATACGTCGTAGATATTGAAGCTTAAGGATTTAGTAAGGTTGTTAAATCCGTAAAGCGTTATTTTCTTCTCCAATTCAGTATCACGTCCTTAGTCGTTTTGAACAAATAATATCACAAATAAACCAAAAATCAAATATTAAATTGGGCTGCGATATATTGCTGCGCAAACAGCAAAATTACTTGTTGACAAAATGCCGCGCCTGTTTTATAGTTAAATACAAAAGTAGTTAACTAAGGCGGTAATCATAATGAGATTGGATTTTCAAAGCGAGACGCCGATATTTTTGCAGATAGCAGAAGAGATAGAAAGCGCTATAATATCGGGCGCGTATGAAGAAGATGCCCAGATACCTTCTACTACGGAAATATCGGTGAGCCACAAAATAAACCCCGCCACCGTGCTCAAAGGGATAACGATACTCGTCAGCGACGGTATAATCTACAAGAAAAGAGGTCTTGGGATGTTTGTGGCCGCGGGCGCAAAGCAAAAGATAATAGGGAAGAGAAGAAAGGCGTTTTCTGACAAATATGTTATGCCGCTGATATCCGAAGCGAAGAAGTTGTCAATGGATATCGGTGATATAGAAGAATTGATAAAGAGAGGTTTTTAACATGGGCTGCATTGAAATAAGAGGCGTGACGAAGCAGTTTGGGGCTACTACGGCTGTAAAAAACGTAACCGCCACTCTTGCCGAAAACAGGATATACGGCCTGCTCGGAAGGAACGGCGCGGGTAAAACCACGCTGCTCAACATGATAACGAACAAGCTGTTTCCGACGTCGGGAGAGATATTGATAGACGGGGAGAGCGTATACGAGAACGACAAAGCGCTCTCTAAGGTCTATTGCATGGGTGAAAGCCGCATGTACCCGGATACCATGAGAATAAAAGAGGTATTCAAATGGACAAAGGAATTCTATCCGGACATGGATACGGACTACGCGGGAAAGCTTGCCGAAAAGTTCGATCTTAACCTTAGGAAAAAGGTAAAGGAGCTTTCGACCGGCTACATGTCCGTATTCCAGATAATAATCGCACTATCCTGCGGCGCTCCGATATTGCTGCTCGACGAGCCCGTTTTGGGGCTTGACGCGAATTTTCGCGATTTGTTTTATCGAGAGCTGCTAGAAAATTACAGCAGCAAACCGAGGACGATAGTTATATCCACTCACCTTATCGAAGAGGCCGCGGAAGTAATAGAAAACGTAATAATAATAAAAGAAGGCGAGATCCTGCTTCAGGACAAAGCGGAGCATCTTTTGTCGATGGGATATACGGTAACAGGCCCGCAGAGGCTTGTCGATGAGGTTACTCACGGGCGCAACATAATAGGGGCCGATACTCTTGGAGGCATAAAGAGCGTCTATATGCTCGAAGAGCTAGACAAGGGAACCGTGCCCGAAGGCGTTGAGGTGTCGGGCATGAAGCTTCAGAACCTGTTTATCCACCTCACAAATTCATAAAGGAGAATGAATATGAAATTTAAAGCTGCATTAAAATATCAACTGTGGGGCATGAAAAAGCCGCTGATTGTATTTTACATCATCATATACGCGCTGACGATATTTTTCATGGCGCAGCGGCTTATCTGGAATGACCCTGATATCCGGTTTACGAGCAGCGGACTTGAAGTGGCTTCGATAATATTCCTGTTCGTATGCGGGCTTAACTCGTTTAAGACGGCATTTCATATGTCCCTCGTAAACGGCGTGTCACGGCGCACGATGTTCAAAAGCTTCGCCGCCACGGTCGTGCCTGTAGCGGCGGGCATGGCGCTCATCGACAGCCTCAACCATCTGCTGCTTTCATCTCCAGGTCGCTACAAGTCGCTGTTTTATCAGATGTATAACACACGCTATGGGGAGGGCGTGAGCGCGCAGGTCATCGCAGAAGGCTTTTTGTGGATGTTTGCGATATATATGTTTGCAATGATGGCCGGATTCTTTATTACCACGCTGTATTACCGAATGAACAAGCCTGTAAAGCTGCTCGTATCCATCGGCGTTCCGGTCTTTATGTTTATGGTGCTGCCTTATATAGACGCCACCATATTCCGTGGGGCAGTATTCAGGGCCATAGGGTACTTCTTTGCGAAGGCGGGAGGCTATCTTGACGGGTATAACCCATATATAGCGGTTTTGTCGGGCGTACTCGCGTTCGTGGCTTTTGGGGCTTTGAGCTTCCTTGCCATGCGGCGGGCGACTGTAAAAGGAGCCTGATCAAGTAAATACCTGGGATATAGAGTGTGATTAAGCGGCCACGAAGAGCGAAGACTTTCGGGGCCGTTATTATTTACTGACGACTTATGATTATTGACGTTGTTTTTTGTATGCGTTAATATGATTACAGGTGCTGGTGAGAAAAGAAGGCATAATGAAAAGGACTATTATCAGTATAATCTTAGCAGCCGTCATTTTTGCGGGGTGCACACCCAAATCGCCGGGGCAGGTCTCGGTTACGTTCATTCCGGAGCCCGGCTCTGAAAGCATACATGCGGAACCTAACGGCATCGTTGACCCTAACAAGACATATTCGTATGAGCAGATGCTTTCCGATACGGATAAACTCAAGGCTCTGTATCCCGATCTGATAGCTTCCGAAATTATAGGCAAGTCTGTGGAAGACAGAGACATACTGCTGATAAAATTCGGCAAAGGCGATAACAAGATAATGTTCGCCGGGTCGCATCACGCCCGCGAGTATATAACAACGACGTTCCTGATGGAGACTATAGACGAATACGCGCGTGCATACGTCAGCTCCGGAACTTACGGCGGATTCGACGTGCGTTCACTGCTTGACGAGGCGACAATCTACATCGTTCCCATGGTTAACCCTGACGGCGTTAACCTCGTTCAAAACGGCATAGACGCGGTAAAGGACAAGGAAAGCGTAATGGGTATGCGCATGCTGCAGGACGGGTATGACAAATGGAAGGCAAACATAAACGGCGTTGACCTAAACAGACAGTATCCCTGCTACTGGGACGAGAAGGACAGCAGCACGGATGTCCCCAGCTCAGAGATGTACAAAGGCGCTGCGCCCGCGACTGAGCCTGAGGTGCAGGCGGTAATGAAGCTTTGCGGCGACAACGAATTTTTGCTCGCGGCGTCGTTCCATACGAAGGGCGAAGTGATATACTGGGCGGACAGCGGAACGAACGAGGCTATAGCGGCATCCGAGCCCATAGCGCAGACGCTCGCCGACGTTACGGGCTATAAGCTCATGCCGGTCTCGCAGGACCCCGCGGTATACGCGGCCGGGTTTGAGAACTGGTTCCGGCAGGAATTTATGCGCCCAGCTTTTTGCGTTGAGCTTACCCCACCCGATGGAGGCTCCGCGCCCCACGACGACAGCGCGTTTTCATCATTGATATGGAGCAAGGCGAAATACCTTTGCGCCGAGCTTATAAAACAGGCGCTGGTAATAAATTGACGCGAAATCGTAACAAGCTTACGGATTTTCAGTGCCGATATATGATAAAATAGTAATATAGCATAAAGGCAATGATAGCGATGAAGGGAGTACCGGTATGGCGGAACAGACATATAAAGTAAAAGGCATGAGCTGCGGCCACTGCGTGATGCACGTCAAAAACGCCGTGGAAGAGCTTGTCGGCGTGGAAAACTGCGATGTGAATCTTGAAAAAGAAACCATGACCGTAAGATTCGACGACAGCAAAGTAAACATAACTGATTTCAAGGCCGCGGTAAGCGAAGCGGGATACACGCTGGAAGGATAGAGCATTATTCTTGGCGCCGGGTTTTCCGGCGCTTAAGACTGCAAAACTGAAATGTCATTCTTAATGCGCGAAGCTTTGTAATGGCTTGTACAAATACTTACCTTCGATTACCGCGAAGCGGACAGTATGGAAGTACACTCGATTATAAATAAACTTAGGGCGCCGGATTTCCGGCGTTTTTTCGTGTGAAAAAATATATTATTTATCGCTTGACATTGACGTTACGTAATAGTTTACGCTACACTTGAAAGGAGGTGAGAACATGGAGTACACGATAAACAAACTTGCGAAGACAGCGGGAGTCAGCACGAGAACGCTGAGGTTTTACGACCAGAAAGGGCTGCTCAAACCCATGGGAATAAATCCGTCGGGCTACAGGATATACGGGCAGAAGCAGGTAGAAAAGCTTCAGCAGATAATGTTTTACAGGGAGCTTGGCGTAAGCCTTGAGGATATAAAAAGCATTCTTGGCTCTCCCGGCTTTGACAAAATGCAGGCTCTTCAAAGCCACCTTAAAGCGCTCAGGGATAAACGGGCACAGCTCGACGCGCTTATAGCTAACGTCGAGAAAACAATATCATATGAAAAAGGAGAGATAACTATGTCAGACAATGAAAGATTCGAAGGCTTCAAACAGAAGCTTATAGATGAAAACGAGCAGAAATACGGAGATGAGATAAGAAAAAAATACGGCGATGAAACTGTGGATACTTCCAACGCAAAGCTCATGGGCATGTCAAAAGAGCAGTACGCCGATATCGAAAAGCTCTCAGCCGAGCTTAATGAAACGCTGAAAGCCGCGTTTGAGCAGGGCGACCCTGAGGGCGGACTTGCTAAAAAGGCGTGCGAGCTTCATAAAAAGTGGCTCATGTGCTTTTGGGGAAGCTACAGCAAGCAGGCGCACTTAGGCCTCGCGAAGATGTACGTCGACGATGAGAGGTTCAAAGCGTATTACGACGGCATAACGCCGGGGTGTGCGGAGTTCCTCAGAGACGCTATAGAGGCTTATTGCAGGTGATGGGTTGTTAAACCCTGCGGGCCTTTATGCTCAATGCCATTACTTTACATTCTGAGGCTTTTCATATATCATGTATCCATAACGTGATTATGGAGGCAGCGGTGTGAAAAGCTTCAGAAAAGTATTGATGCTCGATGTGCCAAAAAGAAGAATGTTTATCAATATAACGGGAGAGGTGGAGGACGCGCTTCGGGAGAGCGGCATAAAAGAGGGGCTTTGCCTCGTAAACGCCATGCATATAACGGCGAGCGTGTTCATAAACGACGACGAGTGCGGGCTGCACAGCGATTTTGAAAAGTGGCTCGAAAAACTAGCTCCCGAAATGCCGTATGAGCAGTACGCTCACAACGGCTTTGAGGACAACGCCGACGCGCACCTCAAGCGTACGGTCATGGGGCGAGAGGTCGTCGTCGCCGTTACCGAGGGCAGGCTCGATTTTGGCCCGTGGGAGCAGATCTTCTACGGCGAGTTCGACGGCGTGAGAAAAAAGAAATTGATGATAAAGATAATAGGAGAGTAGCCGGTCATAAATATAAGGGGGTGCTCGGATGATAACAGAGATGGATAAGCTCCAAAGGGCGAAGGAATACCTTGAAAAGCTCGCGCAAGGTATCGATCCGTTCACAGACGAAGAACTTGCGCAGGATACGGTTCTTAACAACGTAAGGCTATCGCGTTGCTTCTTCTATGTAGCGGACGTATTAAGGCAGGTTATCGCGAACGGAGGGCATATAAGCGGAGCGGCGGGCGGCCAGCCGTTTTTTATCACCAACGAGGAGCTAGCGCGAGTCGAAATCTCGGAAACGCCTATTCCTGTCTCTGTATTTGTAAAGGCCGTGAATGAAGCTGCCTTTGAGCCGCCGAGGAAAAAGCTGTCGGTATTATCGGTAACAAACTGGCTTGTAAAGGAAGGATACCTCAAATCTCTTGAGACTGAGCCTGGCAGCCATAAAAGAGTATTGACTGAAACGTCGGCCTCTATCGGCATGTCCTGCGAACAGCGGGAAGGCGCAAGGGGAGCGTATGAAATAATGCTTTATGATAAAAACGCTCAACGCTTCCTGCTTGATAATATTAAAAATATAATTAATGCATAACGTGGAAGGCAAGAACAGGCAAGGGCTGCGTATGCGGCCTTTTCTATATCTAACATTTAGGATATATCATTAATTATATAGAGTCATATATACTCTTTATTTTTCGTAACAATTAAGCTATAATCATGCGTAAGCAACCACTGATTAAATGAGGTATATAATAGGCGGTTACGTAAGAAGAACGGAAGCACGGCATTTCTCTTTGGTATATAAGCAATTCCAAAACATCAATGATCTTTTGGATTTTTAATGCGTGCAGGCCTGAAAAGAGGAGAAAGTATGATTTGGAATGAGAAGGTAGAGTGCGCGCCTAGGGACGAAATAGAAGCCATTCAGGCAGAGCGCCTTAGGAGCACGGTAGAAAGGTGTTACAACAACGTTCAGCACTACAGAGAAAAGCTTGACGAGGCGGGGATAAAGCCCGCTGATATCAAGACGCTGTCAGATATCCGCAAGATCCCGTTTACGGTAAAAGACGAATTACGCGAAAATTACCCGTATAAACTCTTCGCGGTGCCTATGAAGGATGTGGTGAGGATCCACGCGTCTTCGGGCACAACGGGCAAGCCCACGGTCGTCGGCTATACGAAAGCGGACCTCGACATGTGGTCTGAGGTCATAGCTAGGCTAGTCTGCGCGGCAGGCGCGACGCCCGACGACATA
Source organism: Bacillota bacterium (assembly GCA_023410475.1). Taxonomy (GTDB): domain Bacteria; phylum Bacillota; class Clostridia; order Christensenellales; family SZUA-584; genus DTFZ01. Next base: position 271,990 of record JAEYPS010000032.1, read on the forward strand.
GTGCAGATAACGTTCGGGTACACTCTGTTTACGGGAGCGTTCGGGCTGCATTACGGACTTGAGAAGCTCGGGGCGACTATAATACCCATATCGGGCGGAAACACCGAGCGCCAGCTCATGGTCATGCAGGACTTCGGAACAACGGTGCTAGTGGGGACGCCGTCGTACGCTCTTTATATGGCCGAGTGCGCAAAAAAAGCAGGAATTGACACAAAAAAACTTCCGCTAAAACTCGGATTGTTTGGAGGAGAAGGCCACACGGAGGAGATGCGCCGCGAGATAGAGAAAGCGTGGGATATTATAGCTACCGAAAACTACGGACTTTCCGAGGTCATCGGGCCGGGCGTATCTGGAGAGTGCTATATAAAGAACGGCATGCACATAGCGGAAGACCATTTTTACTGTGAGATAATAGACCCCGAAACGCTTGAGCCCGTGCCGTACGGGCAGCCGGGAGAGATGGTAATAACGTCTCTATCCAAAGAGGCGCTCCCCATACTGCGCTACCGCACAAAGGATATAACGTGGCTCATACCCGAGAAGTGCGAGTGCGGAAGAACGTCTATGCGCATGGCGAAGATACAGGGGCGCACGGACGACATGCTGATAATTCGCGGGGTAAACGTGTTCCCGTCGCAGATAGAGAGCGTGCTGCTAGATATAGAAGACCTCGGGCCCCACTACGAGATAATCGTACGCAAAGACGGATATATGGACAAAATAGAAGTGCTCGTCGAGGTAGTGGACGCGGGGCTTCTAGACAGGTTCAGCGCACTCGAGGCGCTTGAGAAGAAAGTAAAGCACGCGCTGTACACCGTGCTCAGCATAGACGCGGACGTGCGGCTCGTAGAGCCCGAATCATTAAAGAGGTTCGAGGGCAAGGCAAAAAGAGTAACAGACTTAAGATAACGGGAGACATACATGAAAAAACTGATGCTGGGGAATGCGGCTTTCGCAAGGGGAGCCTATGAAGCGGGAGTTACTGTCGCGGCAGCCTATCCCGGTACGCCGAGTACCGAGATAACGGAGCATATCGCAAAATACGATGAAGTATACGCGGAGTGGTCGCCTAACGAGAAGGTGGCGCTTGAGGTCGCAATAGGCTCGTCCATCGCGGGGGCGCGCTCGCTGTGCTGTATGAAGCACGTGGGGCTCAACGTCGCGGCAGACCCGTTGTTTACGGCAGCGTACACAGGCGTTAACGGCGGGCTTGTGATTATCGTCGCGGACGACCCCGGTATGCACTCGAGCCAGAACGAGCAGGATTCGCGGTTTTACGCGAGGAGCGCGCACGTTCCAATGCTCGAGCCTGCGGACGCCATGGAGGCGAAGGAGTATGTCAAGCTTGCTTTCGAACTGTCCGAAACGTTCGACACCCCGGTGTTCGTGCGCTCGAATACAAGGCTTTCGCACTCTCAGGGCGTGATTGAGCTTGGCGACAGGCGGCACGCCGGGCTGAAGCCTTATGTCAAGGATATCGGCAAATACGTCATGATGCCCGGCATGGCGAGAAAGCGCCATGTCATAGTCGAGAAGCGCATGAACGACCTGAAGGCTCATGCCGACACTATGGACATTAACCGCGCGGAATACGGAGATACCACGGTCGGTGTTATAACGAGCGGCGTGACATATGAGTACGTTAAAGAAGCGCTGCCCGAGGCAAGTATTTTAAAGCTCGGTATGGTGTATCCTCTGCCCGAAGGCATGATAAGGGAGTTCGCGACAAAGGTTGACAAGCTTTACGTCGTAGAGGAGCTAGAGCCGTTTATCGAAGACCAGATAAAGGCTATGGGCATAGATGTCACCGGCAAAGACATACTCACTGTGCAGGGAGAGTACGGTGTCAACATTATCGCCGAAAAGATAGGCGGGACTAAAACAGAGATAACAGATATGGGAGCGCTGCCTCAGAGGCCGCCCGTTATGTGCCCGGGCTGCCCGCACAGGGGAGTGTATTACGTGATTAAAAAGCTCGGGGTAGTCGCGACGGGAGACATCGGCTGCTACACGCTGGGAGCTCTGCCGCCGCTTGTGGGAATAGACACATGCGTCTGCATGGGAGCGAGCATAGGCAACGCTATGGGCATGGAAAAAGCGAGAGGCAAAGAGTTCGCGAGAAAGCTCGTCTCCGTTATAGGAGACTCCACGTTTTTCCACTCGGGCATCACGGGACTCATAGATATGGTATACAACGGAGCGACGTCGACCGTGCTGATACTCGATAACTCGACCACGGGCATGACGGGGCATCAGCATCATCCGGGCACCGGCAAAAACGTTAAGGGCGAGATAGCAGAGGTCATAGATATTGCTGATCTGGTAAAGAGCATAGGCGTAAAAAATATAAGGATAGTCGACCCGAACGACCTGAAACAGACGGAAGCGGTCCTTCGGGAGGAGACGGCGCGTGAGGAGCTGAGCGTTATAATTACGAGGCGCCCGTGCGTGCTGCTCGACAAGAAATATACGCTGCCCGCGTATAATATCAACGATAAGTGCAGGACGTGCGGCATGTGCCTCAAACTCGGCTGCCCCGCGATAGAGAAAGCGGACATGGGCATGAGGATAGACGAGACGGTATGCAAGGGCTGCGGGCTTTGCGTAAAGGTCTGCGCGTTTGGCGCCATAGAGGCATCGGAGGAAAAACATGACTGATATATTGATAGTAGGAGTAGGCGGGCAGGGAACGCTTCTCGCGAGCAGGGTGCTGGGGAATATTGCAATGGCGCTCGGGTACGACGTAAAGCTTTCCGAAGTGCACGGCATGGCGCAGCGCGGGGGAAGCGTGGTTACGCATGTTAGGTTTGGGGATAAGGTTCATTCCCCGGTGATAGACGAGGCAGGCGCGGATATAATACTCGCGTTTGAAAAACTCGAAGCTTTGAGGTGGGCAGGCCGTTTAAAACAAAACGGCAGTATGTTTATCAATACTCAGCAGATCTCTCCCATGCCGGTAGTAACCGGAGCGGAGCAGTACCCTGCCGATATAGAGGAAAGGATCAAAGAGCAGGTGCCGGGCGCGGTTTTTGTTGACGCGTTGTCTCTCGCGAAGCAGGCGGGCAGCGAAAAAGCGGTCAACACTGTGCTGATAGGCGTGCTCGCAAAAAACATGGCGGGGTCCCCTAAAAGTCATGAGACTTTTAGGGGTGATAATGTTGATAAACAGCTTTTTATCGATGCGATAAAGGCGACCGTCCCCGAAAAGCTATTGGACGTCAACCTGGAGGCATTCGAGAAAGGCTACGAATTTTTAGATTAATCGGAGGCCTTATATGTATTGGAACAAGGAAATAGAGTGCATGGACAGGGAGCAGCTGTCCAAACTGCAGGCTCAAAAGTTAAGAAATACAGCGAAGAAGGTATATGACAATGTGCCTTTCTACAAAAAGGCGTTTGACGAGAAAGGCGTAAAGCCCCAAGACATAAACAGCGTTGAAGACTTAAAGCATCTTCCGTTCACGCTGAAGAGCGACCTTAGAGACAACTATCCGTTCGGGATGTTCGCGGTGCCCAGGGAAGAGATCGTCCGCGTGCATGCCTCATCGGGCACAACGGGCAAGCCTACCGTCGTCGGATACACGAAGCGCGACATAGAGAACTGGGCGGGGCTCATGGCGAGGACGCTCGTGTTCGCGGGCGGCAACAGACACTCTGTCGTTCAGGTAGCCTACGGCTACGGGCTGTTCACAGGCGGACTTGGCGCGCATTACGGCGCTGAGGCTCTGGGAGCGATGACGGTGCCCGTGTCGGGAGGAAACACGCAAAGGCAGATAATGCTGATGCAGGATTTCGGCTCTACGATACTCGCGTGCACTCCGTCTTACGCTCTTTTTATGGCAGAGACGATGGAGGAAATGGGCATAGACAGAAAGTCCTTAAAGCTCGAGGCCGGCATATTCGGCGCGGAGCCGTGGACTGAGGCTATGAGGAATGAGATAGAGCAGCGCCTTGGGATACTGGCTATTGACATCTACGGTCTCTCCGAGATTATGGGGCCGGGCGTCGCGTCCGACTGCGAACACAAGCGCGGGCTGCATATCGCGGAGGATTTCTTCCTGCCCGAAATTATAGACCCCGATACATTGGAGCCTCTGCCGTACGGAGAGAAGGGCGAGCTCGTGATAACAACGATAGACAAGGACGGCATACCGCTTATAAGGTACAGGACGAGAGACATAACGGCGCTCCACCCCGAGACGTGCGGCTGCGGCCGCACGATGGTGAGGATGGAGAAGGTTGTGGGGCGTTCGGACGACATGCTCATAATCCGCGGCGTCAACGTGTTCCCGTCGCAGATAGAGGGTGTGCTCGTAGAGATAGCCGAGGTATCGCCTAACTATCAGATAATCGTAGACAGGGCAAACAACTTCGATACTCTTGAAGTCCAGGTCGAAGTTTCGGGCGAGTTTTTCTCGGATGAGATAAGGCGGCTCGAGGCTCTTAGCGAAAAGATAAGAACGGCGATACAGAATGTTCTCAGTATCAGCGTCAAGGTGACGCTTGTGGAACCTAAAACAATAGAGAGAAGCATGGGAAAGGCAAAGCGCGTAATAGATAACAGAAAGTTTTAAGGAGGAATGGTCATGATAAGACAAATATCAGTCTTCGTGGAAAACAAAAAGGGCAGGCTTGCAAAGATAACCGATGTGCTGGGTCAGGCGGGCATAGACCTCATCGCGCTGTCCATAGCCGACACAACGAATTTCGGCATCATGCGCTGCATCGTGAGCGACCCCGAAAAGGCGCTTGACGTCCTGAAGCAAAGCGGCCTCACCGCCAGCATGACAGAGGTCATAGTCGCGGAGGTAGACGACAGGCCGGGCGGCCTTGCGGGCATACTCCGGCTGCTCGACAGCGCGGGGATAAGCGTTGAGTATCTGTACTCGTTTGTGAGGACTCCGAACCAGAACGCGCTTATACTGTTCCGCGTAGAGGACATCACGTCTGCCGTTGCGGTTATGCGGGAAAACGGAGTCAGGCTTCTCGAAGAGAAAGACATCTATTGATAGACCTCAAAGAGCAAAAGTATTTGGGTATGCAAACTGCAGCCTGAGAGGCTTTTGGGGTGGTGAGAAACAGGAGAAAAATGCTTATTCGTTCAACTTATGCTGTAGTCGATCTAAAGGCTATTAAGCAAAACATAATAAACATAAGAGAAAACCTGCCCAAGGGAACAAAATTCTGCGCGGTCGTCAAGGCTGACGGATACGGACACGGCAGCGTTATGGTTTCAAAGGCGGCTGTTGAGGCGGGCGCGGAGTGGCTTGCGGTCGCGATACCCGAGGAGGCTGCCGTGCTGCGCGAAGAGGGAATAACAGCCCCTATACTTGTGCTCGGGCCATCAAACCTGTGGCAGAGCGAGAGAGCGGCAGAGCTCGATCTCAGCATGGTCGCGGCTTCGCGTGAGTGCGTAAAAAACGCGGAGCAGACAGCCCGCAAGTACGCAAAGAAGATGAAGCTGCACTTAAAGGTTGACACTGGCATGAACAGGGTCGGCGTCAGGACATATGACGAGCTTGATGCTATGCTCAGCGACATTGAAAGCTCTGAGTATCTTGTGCTTGAAGGACTGATGACTCACTTCGCGGCAGCCGACGAGGCCGACAAGACCTATACGCTAAAGCAGAACGAGGCGTTCGAAAGATTCGTTCAGAGCGTCAGCAGCCGCGGCTTTTCGCCAGTTATACACGCTGCAAACAGCGGCGGGGCAATAGACTGCGCGCAGCTTTCGTATGACATAGTGAGGGTCGGGATAGCCATGTACGGTTGTTATCCGTCCGCAGAGGTGGACAGGAGCATAAAGCTTTATCCCGCGATGTCGCTGTATACGAAGATATCGTACATTAAAACGCTGCAGGCAGGCGAGAAGATAAGCTACGGCTGCACGTATACTACACCCTGCGAAATGAGGATAGCCACGCTGCCCATAGGTTACGCGGACGGGTTTAACAGGCTGCTGTCAAACTGCGGCGAAGTCCTGATATGCGGCAAGCGAGCGAAGGTCGTCGGGCGAGTATGCATGGATCAGACGCTCGTGGACGTGACTGGCATCGACGATGCCGAGTTGGGCTCGCAAGTCGTGTGCATAGGCAAACAGGGCGCGGATGAGATAACTGCTGATGAATTTGCCGGCAGATGCGGCACGATAAACTATGAAATACTTTGCGCGATATCGCCGAGAGTACCGCGGCTTTACTGCAAAGACTGATATTAACCAGAGCTTTTGGGTATGTGAATGGAAAAACTGGCTTTGAGAGCAACGATGCTGGGTGTGCGCTCGGCAATGAACCGTGAGGAGATTGTTCTGTCCAGCGCAGTCATTACGGAGAAACTGCTGTCTCTTGAATGCGTGCTTCGCGCAAAAAGCGTTATGGCTTACTATTCGCACAGGAACGAGCCTGACCTTCTTGAGTTCATGCGCCGATGCATTGATATGGGCAAGCGCGTAAGCCTGCCTTGCGTGTCGGGCAAAGGTGAGATGGCAGCGGCAGCGTACTGCTCTGATACCGTCATGAAGAACAACGTATACGGCATACCCGAGCCTGTGATTACGGGAGAGACGCGCGAGGAAGAACCCGATATTGTAATCGTTCCTGGAGTGGCGTTCGACGAGCGGCTGTATAGGATAGGCTTCGGCAAAGGTTATTATGACCGTTTTCTTGTTAACACGCAAGCCGTTAAGGCAGGCGTGTGTTTTGACTTTCAGATAGTGCCCGATATTGGCGCTCAAAGCCACGATGTTCCCATGGATATCATAATAACCGAAAAGCGTATATTGGGAGGACAAAGGTGCGGGTGATCGCCGGAAAGTATAAGGGCAGAAGGCTGGAGTGCCCAAAGGGGTTGGACGTACGGCCCACGACAGATAAGGTTAAGGAGTCGATGTTCGGGGCGCTGCAGTTCGACCTGCCGGGAGCGAACGTGCTTGACGCTTTTGCGGGCACGGGCGCGCTTGGTATAGAGGCGCTGTCCCGCGGAGCGGCGCATGTTGATTTTATCGAAAACGATGCCGCAAGCCTTCGAGCGCTGAAAGAAAACTTAAGCAATGTTGATACCGACAGTTACAGCGTGTATAAGGGTGATGTGTTCAAGGTAATGACGAGGCTAGGCAGGTATGACATGGTCCTGCTCGACCCGCCGTATGACTCCGGCTTTTATACTGAGTTTCTCGAGCTTGCCGATGAGTACGGTATTTTGAGCTCAGGATGTATCGTCGTAGCTGAATGCCGAAGGAAATTTGATTTTATTCTCCCGATAAAGTATAATTTAACAAAACGGAAAGATTACGGCGATATATCGCTGTGGTTTTTGAGTTACGGAGAATAAATGATTAAATGCGTTTACCCCGGAAGCTTTGATCCCATAACGACCGGACACCTTGATATCATAGAGCGTGCATGCTCTTTGTTTGACGATGTCACGGTAGCGGTGCTCGTGAATACGAATAAGACTCCCGCCTTTACCACCGAGCAGAGGATGGAGTTCATAAGGATGAGCGCGTCGCATTTGCCGGGCGTTAATGTGGACAGCTTTTCAGGGCTGCTCGTAGACTATATGAAAGAGCAGGGAGCCAATCTTATTATAAGGGGGCTAAGAGCAATATCGGATTTTGAGTATGAATATCAGATTGCGTCACTGAACGCAAAGCTTGCGAAAAACATTGAAACGGTTTTTTTGATGACGGACATCAACCAGTCTTTTTTAAGCTCGAGCCTCGTCAGGGAGCTCGCGTATCACGGAGGGGATATATCTGGGTTAGTCCCCGAAGCCATAAAACAATGCGTAAAAAAAAGCTTGGCGGGTAAATAGTATGAAGATATACGAATTATTGGACGAATTGAAAGAAGAAATAGAAAACAGCCCGAAAGCGGTATTCTCAAGCAAGAGAACGGTAGATACCGAGATAGTTATGGAAATAATCAACGACCTTAAAAATGCTGTGCCCGACGATATCACGGAGGCGGATAAGATAGTCAGGCAGCGCGAAGAGATATTAGGCAAAGCGCACGAGGAAGCGGCCTCTATAATCAACAGCGCCGAGGACGAGCTTCAGACGCGTATCTCTGAGAGCAACGTTTTGCAGGAGGCAGAGATAAAAGCCAAAGAACTGCTTCAGATAGCTGACGGCAACGCGAGGGAGATATCCGCGGGCGCGAAGGAGTACGCAGACGACATACTGAGCGAGCTTGAGACATACCTTGCGGATTATCTTAAGGTGATAAGAAAAAACAGGCTAGAGCTTTCTGCTAAACGGAAGGGCTGACGATCTCGTTTTCTGAACGTATTTGATAACAAGAAGCAATGCAAAAGAACAAGCCGCGAATATCAGTCCGAAAAACGCGGCTGTTTTTATGTCTAGATATTGCGCTCCCGAGTTGAAAGGGAACAGCTCTAGAGAAAGAGAGCAAAGAGCGTAAGCAAAAACCGCCTGAAGGCTTTTCGCGAGCATAAAGCGCTTGGGCACAAGCCCGGACGCGAAGCAGACCGACTTTGTCTGCATGTGTATGCACATCCCGCCGAACGCAATTATGGAAGACACCACAGGCAGCTTTTCGGCCAGCTCAATATCAAGAGCGCACGCCGCTCCGCAGCCCGTCGTCATCTCGATGCCGCCTATAATCATCGCTTTCGTGCTTTCACCCGTAAGCCCGGCGAGACGAGAGAGGGGGGAGTATACAAGGGCGGCGGCGTCAAGAGCGCCGCTGACAGTAAGCACCTCCATGACCACCGAGAATACGATTATAAATCCGCCTATCTTTAACAGTGTCAGCAGCGACTTTTCTATGCTGTGCGAAAGAAGCTCTCCCAAAGGCCTGCACGCTGCTATGTCTTTTTTAAAGCCGGCAAATACGTCTTTGATTTGAACTTTTCTCGGGCTGACGCTGTTTTTGCTGAAGAGGCCGAATACTACGCCCACAAGCACCGCCGACAGGTAATGCGCCGGTATAAGATACGCGCCCGCCTCGGGCGCTCCAAGCATGCCCGCGCCCACGGCGCCCGCTATGAATACAGGGCCGGTAACGCTCGTGAAGCGCACGATGGCCTGAGCGTCCGTTTCGGATATCTGCTTCTTCGCGTAAAGCTCGCCAGCGAGCTTAGCGCCCACAGGATAGCCGGAAAACGCCGATGCAAAAAAGACATATGCGCTTTCTCCCGGCGCGGAGAACAAAAGGCGAGTCACAGGCGCGAAGAAATGTGATATAAGGCGCACTATGCCCGTTTCAAGCAGTATAAACGAAGCCGCCATAAACGGAAGCAAAGACGGCAGCACTATGGTCAGCCAAAGGTCAAGGCCGGCTCTGGCGCTTTTCAGGCAGCTTTCAGGATAGAGTATCAAAAAGACCATCAAAACGGCAACGACAACTATCAGCAAAACTTTTTTCATTTTAGCCTCACTGATAAAAGATATGAATACAGTGGCAGTCATATGAGAGATATAAGCAAAGCTATGCGTCAATCAAGCTCGTCTGCGATGATGAGCTTTTCGGTATAATCCCTCGCGACATTGCTAAAAGGCTTTACGCTCTGGCTCAGCGCGTAAACGTCGGAAGCCTTTATATCTATATCTTCATACGCGGTAGACGCTACGGAGCCAGCGATAACGGGCACACGGCTCACCGAGGATAACGCGGATAGAACGTCTTTGCTTCGGGCTCCTAGTACTCGGATATATTCCACGCTTTTTGTATTTTGTTTTTCCACCATATCCTTAGTGATGCCGAGCAGAGCGTAAAGAAGTATCCGCGATATTCGCGTGTATGTATACCTCTTTGTCTTTATGCTGGCGATAAGCTCTTCTCTTGTATAGCACTGCGACGCGGCGTCATAGATCCTGTTTTCCAGCCCTTCCGAAACGTCGGGAAGCGTTTTTATATACTCACGACCTCCGCGCCTTAGCCCAAACATGAGCTCCCTGTCAAACCGGCTGGGCATGACGGGTATGAGCCCCTCTTCGAGCCGCTTGCTGATATACTCCGCGCAGGCTTCAGGCATGGCGGATAAAGCGGATTCCCCATGTCCTTGCTTGAACGCTTTGCGGATGGCGGTAGCGCTCGCGAGAGATGCGCCAATGTCTTCCGAATGATAACCCTCGCCTACGCGCTGTATAGCGTACGGCGTGATATTACAACTGCTGTTTTTAACAGCTCTCATATACTCTATTGCGAGTATGGCGTTCGGCATACAAAACTCGTCCGGGGTTTCGGGATAGGCAGCCTTCATACGCGCTTTTGGAAAACTTAAACCGCTTTGCAGGTGTTCCTTCAGCGCACGCTTATAATCACCCGTTTCGTCATTCAGCCGTTCTGCGGCGTCGCTGAGAGCTTCTATGTCGTCAGTCTCACAGCCAAAGCTTATTGCCTTCGCTCCCGCCGCTTCGAGCACGGCAACGCCGCCCGATGCAAAACCTTCTGCGCTCTGCACAGCGTAAAGCAGCGGAAGCTCAATAACAGCGTCCGCTCCGCATAAAAGCGCGCAGGCGGCGCGCGTCCATTTATCGAAAATCGCCGGCTCACCTCGCTGAACGAAGCTGCCGCTCATGACGCAGATTATATAATCCGCCCCTGTTTTTTCACGCGAAAGTGCTATATGAAGCGCGTGGCCGTTATGAAACGGGTTATATTCGGAAACAATACCACAAAAACGCATAAATTCTCCCTTTTCAAATCCGTATAAATCTAATATAATAGTTTGGTTGTTTTATTATAACACTTGCATTGAGTGTTGTTTAGATACGTTTTTTATGTGAAGGGAGAAGAGGGAGAAGAAATGGCTTTGATGGACGAAATCAAGCGGAAGGCGCGCGCCCTGAAAAAGAGGGTCGTGCTTCCCGAAGGGACGGAAGAGAGAACTATAAAGGCGGCGGAGATAATCTCCAAAGAAGGAATAGCGGATGTCATACTCCTTGGCAGCGTTTCCGAGATTAAAGAGAAGGCTAAAGGACAGGATTTATCAGGAGTAACAATAATCGATGTCAACGAGTCAGGAAAGCTTGAAAGCTACGCGCAAGAATTCTACGAGATGCGCAAACACAAGGGGATAACACCGAAGGACGCTAAAAAGACCATAGCAGACCCGATGTTCTACTCGTGTATGATGGTGAAAAAGGGCGATGCGGACGGGATGGTCGCAGGAGCGATAAATTCTACGGCAAACACATTAAGACCGGCACTTCAGATAATCAAAACCTTACCCGGCATATCAGTTGTTTCAAGCTGTTTCATAATGGAACTAAAATCAAATGATTACGGACACGACGGCGTTCTTATGTTCGGAGACTGCGCGGTCAATCCTAATCCCGATGAGAACGAGCTTGCCGCTATCGCGATTTCCACCGCGAAAACAGGCGCGCAATTGACGGGTATGACACCTAAAGTAGCCATGCTGTCGTTTTCCACAAAAGGAAGCGCAAAGCATGAGCTCGTAGATAAAGTAGTAAAAGCGACACAGATCGTAAAGAAGAACGCTCCGGAGCTTATGGTGGACGGAGAGCTTCAGGCCGACGCCGCGCTCGTCGAGAGCGTAGGCCTTTTAAAGTCGCCGGGAAGCCCGGTGGCAGGCAAAGCGAACGTGCTGATATTCCCCGACCTTCAATCAGGCAATATCGGGTACAAGCTCGTGCAAAGGCTGGCAGGTGCCGAGGCCATAGGCCCCGTATGCCAGGGATTCGCCGCGCCCGTTAACGATCTCTCGAGAGGGTGCAGCGTAGAGGATATAGTATCAGTCGTTGCGATAACCGCCGTACAGGCGCAGCTATAGGAGGAAGACATGAATATACTTGTTGTAAACGCAGGAAGTTCGTCGCTGAAATACCAGCTTATCGAAATGAACAACCATGAGGTGCTCGCGAAGGGAATAGTAGAGCGTATTGGAACGGACGGCGCCGTATTGACGCATAAACCCGAAAACGGCGACAAATACGTTGAGAAAGGAAATATCTCTGACCATACCGTGGCTTTTCAGGTCGTGATACGTGCGCTTACCGATAAAGAACATGGCGTTATAGCCGGCATGGATGAAATAAACGCCGTAGGCCACAGGGTAGTGCACGGGGCCGAGATGTTTTCCGGGGCCGTTAAGCTTGATGACAAGGTCATCTCCGCGCTCAAAGACTGCTGTGAGCTTGCTCCCCTTCACAATCCGGCAAACCTTATGGCTATACGCGCCTGCAAGAGTATAATGCCTGATGTGCCAATGGTAGGTGTGTTCGACACCGCGTTCCATCAGACGATGCCCAAACATTCATATCTGTACGGACTTTCATACGAGGCGTATTCAAAATACCGCATACGCAGATACGGCTTCCACGGAACGTCGCACAAATACGTAGCAACGAGATACGCTGACCTTGTTGGAAAAGACATAAAAGACTTAAAGATCGTAACATGTCATCTGGGCAACGGCTCGAGCATAACGGCGGTAGACGGCGGCAGTTCCGTCGATACTACCATGGGCTTCACGCCTCTTGAAGGCCTTGTGATGGGGACGCGCTCCGGAGACATCGATCCCGCTATCGTGCCTTATCTTATGGAGAAGATGAGCATGAACCTCGAGGAGACTATCACCTACCTTAACAAGGAGTGCGGTGTGTGGGGTATCTCAGGAGTATCGAGCGATTTTCGTGACCTGTGGGCGGCGGCGGAAAAAGGGAACGACCGTGCCAAAACAGCCATCGAGGTGTTCTGCTATCGCGTAAGAAAGTTTATAGGTGCGTACGCGGCCGCGATGGGCGGCGTGGACGCTATAATCTTTACGGCCGGCATAGGCGAGAACGACCATATTATACGCGAGATGTGCGTGGAAGGGCTAGGCTGCTTCGGTGCTTATATCGATAAAAATATCAACACCTTTGACTCCCGTGGCAAAGAGATGCGCCTCTCGGGAAGCGACTCAAGGGTGGATATATGGTGCGTGCCGACGAACGAAGAGCTTGCCATTGCGAAGGAGACATACGCCCTTTGCAAATAGTATAGACAAATAATCCCGCTGAGGTTATAATGTGCACAAAGAAGAGGACCCCGGCTCATTGACACTGCTTTTTAAGGGACATACCGGCGTGACTGCAACCGGTATGAGAGCGGATTGGGCGCGGCAACAGCCTCTTTACATATTAATAAACGACCCGAAAGCCTTGCGCTTAAGGGTTTAAAGAGCCCGGAGCGTTCCGGGAATACGGGTGGTACCGCGGGTTATTCTCGTCCCTGTCATGCGACGGGGACTTTTATTTTTAAATGAGGTGTAAAGATGCTGACTCAGGCGCCGAAAGGCACTAAGGACGTTTTGCCGGGCGAAAGCGTAAAGTGGCAGTATATCGAAGGAATAATAAGGGGCATATGCGCGAGATTCGGCTACGGCGAGATAAGGACGCCGGTTTTCGAGCATACAGAGCTGTTTCAGCGCGGCGTGGGCGGAACGACTGATATCGTCCAGAAAGAGATGTATACATTCCTAGACAAGGGAGAGCGCAGTATAACATTGCGCCCCGAAGGCACGGCAGGCGTTGTAAGAAGCTTTATCGAGAACAAGCTTTACGCCGATTCGCAGCCGACAAAGGCCTACTACTTATCGGCGCCGATATTCAGATATGAGAGGCCTCAGGCTGGCCGTCTGCGCGAGCATCACCAGTTTGGCATAGAGGCGTTCGGAGCGCCCGGCCCGTCGATAGACGCCGAGGTCATATCCCTTGCGTTGTCGGTGTTTAAAGAACTCAAAATAACAGGGATAGAGCTTAATATAAACAGCATAGGCTGTAAGGATTGCCGCCCGGGGTACAACGAGGCGCTTAAGGGGTATCTTAAGCAAAACGAGAGCATGCTTTGCGGCACCTGCCGCGAGAGGATGCAAACCAACCCGCTGCGCGTACTCGATTGCAAGGAAGAGCGGTGCTCGGATATAGTTAAGAACGCGCCGGTTATGCTGGGCTGCCTTTGCGAAGACTGCGAAACGCATTTTGAAGGACTCAAGAAAAGGCTCGCGACAGCGGGAATAGAATATTCTATAAATCCGTTTATAGTCCGCGGGCTCGATTATTATACAAAAACGGTGTTCGAGATTATATCGAACGACATAGGCGCTAAGGGAACCGTCTGCGGAGGCGGAAGGTACGACGGGCTTGTAGAGGAGATAGGCGGGCCTCCGACGCCGGGGATAGGCTTCGGAATGGGCATAGAGAGGCTGCTGCTCTCGATAGAATCCGCGGGCGTCGATATGCCGCGGCAGAGGCAATGCGATGTATACGTATGCTCCATGGGAGAAGAAGCGGCTATGAAAAGCTTTTCAATAGCTTCAGAGCTTAGGGAATCAGGAGTAAAAGCCGAATGCGACCATATGGGAAGAAGCATGAAGGCGCAGCTCAAGTACGCGAATAAGATTGGCGCGCCGTGGGTTATCATAATCGGTGAGGACGAGATAAATAAAGGCGCGGCGGTAGTAAGAGATATGGAAAACAGCAAAGAGAATTCGGTTCCTTTTAAGGAGCTCAAAAGTTTTATAAAGGCGGGTCTTGTATGAGTGAATTTTTACAGGGGTGGAAAAGGACAAACTATTGCGCAAACTTTACGACAGAGGACGTCGGAACTGACGTTGCTCTTATGGGCTGGGTGCAGACAAGGCGTAACTTAGGCTCGCTCATATTCATCGATCTCAGGGACAGGACGGGCATAATGCAGGTCGTGTTCGACGAGTCGTTGTTTCAGGGCAGTTTCGCGGACGTTGAGAGCCTGAGAAGCGAATTTACTATAGCGGTGAAGGGCGATATAGTGATGCGCGACCCCGAGACGGTTAACGAAAAGCTGCCTACGGGGCTAATAGAGGTAAAGGTAAAGGAACTGAAAGTATTCAACAGGGCGCAGACGCCGCCGTTCGAGATATCCGACGACACGCCGGTGCGCGAAGAAGTACGACTGAAATACCGCTATCTAGACTTAAGACGGCCTTTGATGCAAAACAATATAGCGGTGAGGAGCCGTATTGCGGCAGCCGCGAGGGAGTATCTGGGCGGCAACGGGTTTATCGAGATAGAGACTCCTATGCTTACGAAGAGTACACCCGAGGGGGCTAGAGATTACCTTGTGCCCTCAAGGGTGCATGAGGGCAGCTTTTACGCTCTGCCTCAGTCGCCGCAGACATTGAAGCAGATACTGATGATGTCGGGCTTCGACCGCTATTATCAGATAGTCAAGTGCTTTCGCGACGAGGACCTCAGAGCGGACAGGCAGCCCGAGTTCACGCAGATAGACATAGAGATGTCGTTCGTGGACGTGGACGATATCATCGCGGCCAACGAAGGGCTTATAGCGCATGTATTCAAGAGTGTGCTGGATGTAGACATACCGCTGCCGCTTCAGAGGCTGACCTACAAGCAGGCCATGGACAGATACGGCTCGGACAAGCCGGACACGCGCTTCGGCCTCGAGCTTGTGGATGTCAGCGATATCGTAGAGCCGTCGGGGTTCCAGGTGTTCTCTTCCGTCGTGAAAAACGGCGGGAGCGTGCGCGCGCTCAACGTCAAAGGAGCGGTGGACAAGTTCGCGAGGCGCGAGATAGACGCACTCGTCGATTTCGTAAAGATATACGGCGCAAAGGGCATGGCGTGGATATCTATGAAAGAGGACGGCATGCAGTCGCCCATAACGAAGTTCTTTTCCGAGCAGGAGCTTGACGCTCTGCTTAAGAGGACGGACGCGAAGACGGGCGATCTTATCTTCTTCGTCGGAGATAAGAATAAAGTCGTGTTCGATTCTCTCGGAAACCTTAGGCTCAAGCTCGCTGAAAAGCTTGACCTTATAGACAAGAGCAAGTTCAATCTTCTGTGGGTAGTCGACTTCCCACTGTTCGAATACAGCGAAGAGGATAAGCGCCATGTGGCGATGCATCATCCGTTCACGTCGCCCAAGGACGAGGATGTTGAAAAGCTTGAGAGCGACCCCTCCGCCGTTTACGCCAAGGCGTACGACATTGTGCTCAACGGCAACGAAATAGGCGGAGGAAGCATAAGGAACCATAGCACGGAGGTTCAGGAGAGGATGCTGAGGGCGCTCGGGTTCTCGAAGGAGCAGGCGTGGGAAAACTTCGGCTTTTTGCTCGAGGCGCTGAAATACGGAGCGCCGCCTCACGGAGGCATAGCGTTCGGCCTCGACAGGCTCGCGATGCTGATGCTCGGGCTTTCCTCTATAAGAGACGTCATAGCGTTCCCGAAGGTGCAGAACGCTTCGTGCCCGATGACGGGAGCGCCCTCTGCTGTTTCCGAAAAACAATTAAGAGAGCTTGGGCTGAAGGTAAATGCGGCTCTTAAAAACCGTGAGACTTTTAGGGATGAAAATCAGTGAGCGATTTTTCGAGACAGCATAAGCTTACGGGCGGAGAAGGCCAAAAGCGCCTGTCGGTGGCGCACGTCGCGGTGTTCGGCATAGGAGGCGTCGGAGGACACGCCGCTGAAGCTATAGCGCGCTCAGGCGCAGGCGCCATAACGCTGATAGACAAAGACGACGTTGAAGCGTCAAATATAAACAGGCAGCTTATAGCGCTCGTCAGTACGATAGGTCAGCCAAAAGCAGAGCTGATGAAAGCGCGTATACAGGACATTAACCCCGATTGCCGCGTGAGCGCAAAAAAGGTGTTCGTGACCCCCGAGAATATCGTCGGGCTGCTCGAAGGTATAACGTACGCAGTGGACGCGGTGGACAACGTCACGGCGAAGCTCGCGATAATATCGGCGTGCAGGGATATGGGCATTCCCGTTATATCAGCGATGGGCGCCGGTAACAGGGTAAAGGGCGTTTTCAGAGTAATGGACATATCCGAAACGAAGGACGACGCTCTTGCGAAGGTCATGCGCAGGGAACTAAAGAAGCGAGGCATAGAGCGGGTAAAGGTGTCGTGCTGCGACGAGCCGGCGGCGCTGTCGCGCTCTGCGGACGAGCCGGTGTCGAGCATATCGTATATACCGGGGCTTTGCGGACTCACGCTGGCCGGAGAAGCGATAAGGGATATTATAAATGCAGGAAATGGTTGAAAACGGCGAAGTCGTAGAGATAAGGGGCGATACCGCGTTTGTAAAGTTTCGCCGCAGCGCGGCGTGCGGAAGGTGCAGGGCGTGCGGCATGCTCTCTAATCAGAACGAGATAGTGGTCGAGATGCCTAACGACTTGGACGCGGCGACAGGAGATTTTGTCTCTGTTCAAATCAAGATGAAAAAGGCGCTCAAAGCCTCGGTGATAGCTTATGTTTTCCCGCTCATAATGCTTTTTCTCGGCGTGTTCGCGGGCTGGCTCCTATCTGACGTGCTGGGACTGTTTGAGAATGCCGACATAACGATGGCGCTGTGCGCGATTATTTTTGTTATTTTATCCTTTTTGCTGTTAAAAACAGCTTATCCGTTATATAATAAGACGGTCAGCAGCGTTTATACGATGGTAAGCAGAAAATAACGAACGCTAGGCGCAGACTGTTTTATGAAAACAAGTCGGTAAGATTCACAAAAGATAGGAGAACATATATGTCAGACAAAGCAATCGAGATAACAAGCGCAAATTTCGACGAAATAGTTGGAAAAAGCACCCAGCCGGTGCTTGTTGATTTCTGGGCCGAATGGTGCAATCCCTGCAGGATGATTTCCCCGGTGGTCGACGAGATAGCCCAAAGCTACGAAGGCAGAGCCATAGTCGGAAAAGTCAATATCGACGAGCAGGGCGAGCTCGCCCAAAAGTTCGGAGTCATGAGCATACCTACTCTGATAGTCTTCAAAGACGGTCAGGTTGCCCAAAAATCTGTGGGAGTAGTGGGAAAAGACAAGATTTCAAATATGATAGATTCTGTTTTATAAATGTGTATACATTCAGGCGATTCTTTGCTATAATTAAACATCACATTTTATCGGGGTTGTTATGGAGCCATTGAGAGTATCGACAAAGTCGCAGCCCAAGTCGGTCGCGGGCGCGATTGCGGCGATGATAAACGATTATCACAAAGCAGAAGTCATAGCGGTAGGCGCAGGGGCTGTTAATCAGGCTATCAAGGCGATTGCGATAACGAGAGGATTTATGGCGCCGAGGGGAATTGACCTTGTTGTTATACCTGCGTTTGCCAATGTTGAGATAGACGGAGTAGCCAGAACTTCAATCAAGCTTTTTGTCGAGATCCGTTAATGTTACAGACCATGCCGGCATAACGCCGTTTTTTTTTGCGGGGCGGCGGAACTGCGCGCCTGTTTTGCAGGCTCAAGAGCGCAGGCGTATTAAGGTGTGTTATTACTGTTAGTATTTTTTTGCGGACAATAGTTAATTTTAATTCAGCGCTGCCAAGAAGCCGTAAGGCTATTTGGAGTGTGCATGATGTATAAAGGCGGTTTTGGTATTGTTTTTAAAATGCATTGAGATGACCGGATTTAAATCGTTTCCGGAAAAAACAGTGATGCATATGAACGGTTCGATAACGGGAGTCGTCGGCCCAAACGGCAGCGGCAAGAGCAACGTTTCCGACGCCGTAAGATGGGTGCTCGGCGAGCAGAGCCCCAAAACGCTTCGCGGCAGCGTTATGCAGGACGTTATATTCGCGGGCACTCAGGCGCGCAAGCCGCGCTCGTTCTGCGAGGTCTCGCTTTTATTCGACAACAGCGACAACAGGGTAAGCATGGGGTTCTCTGAGATACAGATAACGCGCAAGCTCTACAGCTCGGGCGAAGGCGAATATTTCATCAACGGCTCAAAGTGCAGGCTAAAAGACATACTCGCCATGTTCCGAGACACCGGCATAGGCAAGGAAGGCTATTCGATAATAGGCCAGGGCAGGATAGACGAGATACTGAGCGAGCGTTCTTTGGACAGAAGGCGCGTGTTCGAGGAAGCCTCGGGCATCATGAAATACCGCGTCCGCAAGGAGGAAGCCGAAAGAAAGCTAGAAAAGACGCGGTTCAACCTCATCCGGATAGAGGACATACTTCAGGAGCAGAGGCTGCGGCTCGAGCCGCTTAAAGTTCAGGCCGAAGAAGCCATGGAATACCTAAAACTCAGCGGCAGGCTCAAACACCTCGAAATAAATCTTTTCCTGCACAGCTGTGACAGCGGCAGGGAAAGGATAGAGAAACTAAAGCAGGCAAAACAGGCGCTTGCCGATGAGAAGATACAAAAAAAGGATATGCTGAGTGAGCTTGACTCACTGCTTCATACAGAACAGGAAAGCTCGAAGGACCTCGAGCGGACGGGCGCGGAGCTGGCCTCAAAACTCAGCGTAAGCCTTGCCGAGATAGAACGCGTCGAAGGCGAGATCAACCTTTGCTGCGAGCGTATCGCCAACCTTGAAAAGGATTCGCTTAGGATAGGGATCGAGATTGAAGAAGCTGATGGCAAAGCGTCGGAGCTCAAGGAGAGCGGCAAAAACAACGCTTCGCGCATAGAAGCGATAGAAAGCGAGCTTGAGGCGCTGCACCGCTCTGCGGACGAGATACAAAAGGCGCTGCTCAATCTCACAGGAGATTTTGAAGACCGCGCAAAGATTATAGAGGCGGCGCAAAATGCGAGGCTCGAAGCCACACAGAAGATGGGCGACCTGAAAAGCACAGCGTCCGCACTCGGCGAACGGGAAACGTTCATCAGGCAGAGCATAGAAGAGATAGACGGGCGCATAGAGGCGGCGGCGCAGCAGAGGCTTCGCTACGAAGAGCAGCAGAGAAGCATGAGCGGCGGCCTTGAGCTTTCAGCGAAGCGAAGCGCTGATATCAGGAGCGAGTACAACGAGAGCGTGCAGCAAAAGGCGGCGCTCTCCATCGAAATAGACGGACTTAAGCAGACGCTCGAGTCTTTGCGCAGGGAGCGCGCGGCTTGCGAGTCAGCAGTTGCGCTGCTTTCGGACATGAAAAACAGCTATGAAGGCTACACCGGCAGCGTAAGAAAGCTTATGACGGCTGTCAGGGAGGGCGGCGCGTCCAAGGCCGACGTCAGAGGCACTGTGGCCGACCTTATAAGCGTCTCTCAAAAATACGAGATTGCGATAGAGTCTTGCCTCGGGGCTGCGCTTCAAAACGTCGTCGTGGGCGACGAGTACGACGCCAAAGAGCTTATATCCTACCTTCGTAAAAACGACATGGGAAGGGTAACGTTCCTGCCGCTGGGCGCTCTGCAGCCAAAAAGCCTGGCCCCGGAAGAGAAAAAGGCGCTCGTGGATAAAGGAGCCGTCGGTCTGGCGAGCGAGCTTGTTTCATGCGATATAAGCGTTCGAACGGCCGCGGAGTTTTTGCTTGGGCGTACGATAATAGCCGAGGACAGCGACGCCGCGATACGCATAATGCGCGAGTTCGGGTACTCGTTCCGCACGGTAACGCTGCAGGGCGATATATTCAATCCGGGCGGCGCAATAACGGGCGGCAGCGTTCGCAGAGAAAGCTCGGGTCTTATCTCGCGCGACAGAAAGGAAGAGGAGCTCAAAAAGCGAGGGCAGGAGCTGGCTCAGAAAATATCCTCTCTGGAATCCCAGATTGTATTAAAGCAGGATGAACACGATTCGCTGCTTGACGCTATAGAAGCCTCGCGCATGAAGCTGCATTCAAACGAAATAGATATCTCGGCGGCAAAGGAAAAGCTTGAAGCGCTGACGATCGCCATCGAAGACGCGGAAAAAACCGCTGAAGAGCTCAAAGCGCACAGCGCGCAGCTCTCGGGCGAGCTTGCGGCAGTCAGGGAGGAAATAGAGAAATACAACGCTCTGTGCAGCGATATGCAGCACACTAACGATACGCAGAGCGAAGGCTATAAACACCTTGAGGAAGACTATAACAGAAGCGCTGCCCAGATAGAGCAAAGCAAGAGGGCGCTGCACGATACCGAGATAAAGATAGCGGAGTATCATAAGGAAAAAGTCTCGATAGAAAGCGACAATCAGAGGATAGAGAAGGAACTTGGCGAGCTTGAGAAGGCGAGAGCGATGAAAAGCAAGATGCTCGCTCTTAACGCCGAAAGCGAGGATAACCTCAAAAAGCTCAAAGAGGAACTTGAGGCGCTTAGGGTACAGAAGAACGCGGTCACCGACGATATAAAGAAAAGGCAGTCCGAGATAGCCAGGAAGCGCAGCGAGCTTGGAAAAACGCTGTCCGACAGGGATGAAAAGCTGCTCGCGCTGAGACAGGAGCTTGGCGATATATCCGAAAAATCTATGCGTCTCGACTTCAATATAGAAAAAGCGGATACAGCGATACAGGAAGCGCACAATAAGCTCTGGGATGCGTATCGGCTGACGTACGCGAACGCGCTGCCCGAGAGGGAAAAGATAAACGTTTCCGAAGCGCAGAGCGAAGCGGAGGATATAAAGCAAAAGATACGCGACATCGGCAATGTCAACGCGAACGCAATTGAGGACTACAGCGAGCTCAAGGAGCGCATGGAAAGCCTTGCTTCGCAAAAGGACGATCTCATTACCGCCGAGGAGGACCTACACAAGCTGATCGCTTCTCTGGTGAACGAGATGAGGAAAACGTTCAGGACGAGCTTCGATATGATAAACAGGTATTTCAACCAGACGTTCCAGGAGCTGTTCAACGGCGGGAGCGCTAGGCTCGTGCTTGAGGACGACGAGGATATCATGGAGTGTGGCATAGAGATAGTGGCCGAGCCTCCGGGCAAAAAGCTTCAGAAGATATCTCTGCTTTCGGGCGGAGAGAAGGCTCTTACCGCCATAAGCCTGCTGTTCGCGCTGCTCAAGATAAACCCGTCGCCCGTGTGCATACTCGACGAGATAGACGCGGCGCTCGACGACTCCAACGTATACAAGTTCTCGGAGTATCTTAAAAAGTACGCGCAGGACATGCAGTTCATCGTTATCACGCACAGGAAGCCTACGATGATAGTCTGCGACAGCCTGTACGGGTTCGCGATGGAGGAAAAGGGAGTCTCGAAGCTGCTGTCGGTAAAGATGGACTGACGACTCTGTGGGCCTCGCGGTATAAAGAGGGATTATGAGTGACAATATATTTGATAAAATAAAGGGCGGCCTTAAAAAGACGAGGGAAAACATATCGTCAAAGGTGGGCGGCATAATATCGTCTTTCAAGAAGATCGACGAGGATTTTTACGAGGAGCTCGAAGAGACGCTCATACTTTGTGACATAGGTGTGGAAGCGACAGCAAGGATCATCGAGGAGCTCCGAAAGAGAGTAAGAGAAGAGAAGGTAACCGAGACTTCGGGCGTAAAGGAGCTTCTCAAAAGCATAATAGAGGATATGCTGACGTATGAAGGCCCCGAGCCGAATTTCCCTTGCGTTATGCTCGTTGTGGGCGTGAACGGCGTCGGCAAGACGACGGCCATCGGCAAGATGGCGCACTACTATATATCAAAGGGAAAGAGCGTTACATTGGCTGCGGCGGATACGTTCCGCGCTGCGGCCGCGGAGCAGCTCGGCAAATGGGGCGATCGCTCGGGCGCCAAGGTCGTTAAATACGGTGAGGGAGCCGACCCTGCCGCCGTCGTTTTCGACGCGATAGACTCCGTAAAGCACAGGAGCATAGATCTGCTTATATGCGACACCGCCGGGCGTCTTCACAACAAGAAGAACCTTATGAACGAGCTTGAGAAGATGAACCGCGTTATAGACAAGTCTTACGCCGAGGCAGATAAAAGGACGTATCTCGTTCTCGACGCCACGACCGGTCAGAACGCTCTCGCGCAGGCGAGGGAGTTTAAAAACGTTGTCGACCTTTCCGGCCTGATACTTACAAAGATAGACGGAACGGCAAAGGGCGGCATTGTATGCGCTATCTCCGCCGAGCTTGGCCTTCCTGTCGTGTTTCTCGGCGTAGGCGAGGGCATTGATGACCTTCAGCCATTCGACGCGGGCGCGTTCGCCGCGAATCTGCTCGGATAAACTGTTGACAATAAGAAAGGCTTGATGTAATATAGCTGTGAAGCTCAAAAGCTTTACAGCTTTTTAAATTGTTACGGAGTCCCCAAAAAGTCTTGAGGCTTTTTGGGATGTAAAAAGGTAATTGTTTGGAAAAGGATTTTGATACCGTACTTCTGCTCGATATATATTCTGGGCTGCTGACCCAAAAGCAGCTTCGCCTGTGCGATATGTATTACAATCAGGACTACTCTCTGTCCGAGATAGCCGAGATAGAGAGCACCACGAGGCAGGCTGTAAGGGACGGCATAGAAAAGGCGAAGCAAAAGCTAAAGTCTTTTGAGGAGAGCCTCGGAATCCTTGATAAACGGACGAGGACAAAGAGCGCGCTTGAAAAGGCGAGGCTTATGGTACAGGACAGCCGGTTGGACGAGATCATAGACGAGATATCAGATATTTGGGGGAACTCAGATGGCGTTTGAAGGCCTTGCGGAAAAACTTCAGCATGTATTCTCAAAGATAACGAACCGCGGAAAGCTTACCGAAGTTGAGGTAAAGGCAGCGATGCGCGAGGTAAAGCTCGTGCTGCTTGAGGCCGACGTTAACTTCAAGGTCGTAAAGAGCTTTATACAAAACGTGTCCGACAGGGCCGTTGGCGAAGAGGTGTTAAAAAGTCTGACGCCCGGCCAGCAGGTTATAAAAATAGTACGCGACGAGCTTGTAAAGACGCTCGGCGAAAAACACGTTGGCGTAAATTTTGCGTCAAACCCGCCGACGATAATCATGATGTGCGGACTGCAGGGCTCAGGCAAGACGACGATGTGCGGCAAGCTCGCGAAGATGTGGGGCAAGACAGGCAAATCCGTCATGCTCGCGGCGCTCGATATATACCGCCCTGCTGCCATAAAGCAGCTTGAGATAGTGGCGGGAAACTCCGGCGCCGCGTTCTTTGAGAGAGGACAGCAGGACCCTGTGACGACGGCGAAGCAGGCGCTCGCCGAGGCGCAGAAGAAGCTAATAGACATACTGATACTCGACACCGCGGGAAGGCTTCATATAGACAGAGAGATGATGGAGGAGCTAAAGCGCGTAGACGCGGCTGTAAAGCCTCATGAAAAGCTGCTCGTCGTGGACGCCATGACGGGGCAGGACGCTGTAAACGCGGCTTCGGCGTTCAACGAGAGCCTTGAGCTGGGCGGCGTGATACTGACAAAACTCGACGGAGACACGAGGGGCGGAGCGGCGATATCCGTAAAGGCCGTCACAGGAAAGCCCATTAAGTTCGCGGGCACGGGCGAGAAGCTCGGCGACATTGAGGCGTTCCATCCCGACAGGATGGCAGGGCGCATACTCGGTATGGGCGACGTTATGACGCTCATTGAAAAGGCCGAGCAGAGCTTTGAGGCGGACAAAGTCGCCGCGCTCGAGAAAAAGCTGCGCAAAGCGGAGTTCACGCTGGAAGACTTCCTCGAGCAGATGGGTCAGATAAAGAACATGGGCGGCCTGGGGGACATGCTATCGATGATACCGGGGGGCAGCAAGCTCGCGGGCGCTCAGATAGACGAGAAGCAGATGGCCCGTACGGAAGCGATAATAAAGTCTATGACGCCCGGCGAGAGAAGGAACCCCTCTATAATAGGCGGAAGCAGGAAAAAGCGCATAGCGCGCGGAAGCGGAACGCAGGTGCAGGATATAAACAGGCTGCTATCGCAGTTCGAGCAGATGACAAAGCTAATGAAGAGCATGGGCAAACGAGGCAAAGGCGGCATGATGAGATTGCCGTTCTGATATATAAAAAATAAACTTGGAGGAAATTATGGCGGTAAAAATCAGACTTAAGAGGATAGGCGCGAAGAAGGATCCTTTCTACAGGATAGTGGTCGCGGACGCGAGGGCGCCCAGAGACGGCAGGTTCATAGAAGAGATAGGCAACTATGACCCGATGACAAAAAAATTCGTAGTGGACGGCGAGAAGGCGCAGAAATGGATGAAAAACGGCGCGCAGCCCACTGATACGGTAAGATCGCTGTTCAAAAAGAACGGCGTCATACAGTAGTTTGGAGCACGATATGGTAGAGCTTGTTAAGTACATTGCGCAGTCGCTTGTGGACAAGCCGGAAGAAGTAAAAGTATCGCAGAAAGAAAATGACAAGGCTATAATCATCGAACTTTCGGTCGCGCCCGAGGATATGGGCAAGGTAATAGGAAAACAGGGCAGGATAGCAAAAGCTATACGCTCCGTCGTTAAAGCCGCTACATCGAGGTCAAAAAAGAAGTACGTTGTAGAGATAATAGAGCATGATTGAGATCGCAAGGATACTCAAAGCACAAGGTATAAGCGGCGAAGTAAAAGTACAGGTCTTTTCGGACAATGCAGAAGATTTTATAAACAGAGGCTATGCCTACATGAAGCAGGGCGGCGGCATGAAAAAGACCGCCTTTGCGGCTGTGCGGCAGGAGCCTCCGTTTGTTTATCTTAAAATCGAGGGCGTCAATACGAGAAACGACGCCGAAAACCTGCGCGGTGTCCTTCTGTACATAGATAAAAGCGAGCTTGCTCAACCGCACGAGGGAGAGTACTTCATATTCGACCTCATAGGGCTTGAAGTAAAAGACGTCGGCGGAAATAAGCTTGGGGTATTAAAGGACGTGCTTCAGCACGGCGCAGCGGACGTCTACGTAGTGAAAGGCGATAAAAACTTCATGTTCCCGGCGCTCAAGCGCGTTATCATTAAAGTGGACGTAAAAGCGGGCGTGATGAGCGTCGACGCGGACGCGCTTGCCGAGGTGGCGGTGTATGACGACATATAACATATTAACGCTGTTCCCCGGCATGTTCGAGTCGGTGTCAAACTTGAGCATATGGGCAAGGGCTCAAAAGTCGGGGCTTGTCGAGATAAACGCCATAGACATACGCGATTATACGACGGATAAGCACAACCGCGCGGACGACTACCCGTTCGGCGGAGGCTCGGGCATGGTATTAAAGCCGGAACCCGTGCACGCCTGTTTTTCAGATATTGAGCAGTCATGCCCCAAACCGTATATCAATGTTTACATGTCGCCCGGCGGCAGACAATTAAAACACAATCTTGTCGTAGAGCTTGCGCAGCACTCATGCCTCAATATACTCTGCGGCCATTATGAGGGAGTGGACAAGCGCGCCCTTGATAAGCATATAGACATGGAAGTCTCGATAGGAGACTTTGTGCTGACAGGTGGCGAGATTGCCGCGATGGCGCTTATAGACTCGTGCATACGCCATGTCGAGGGAGTGCTCGGCAACAGCGAGTCCGTAATATCGGAGTCGTTTTCCGAAGCGCTGATAGAGCATCCCCAGTATACTAGGCCGCCCGAGTTTGAGGGCGCAGCCGTGCCCGATGTGCTGCTATCTGGCCATCACGCCAATGTGCAAAGATACCAACGGCAAATGTCGATACTCGAAACGGCAAGGAAACGGCCCGACCTTCTTTCAAAAGCAATTCTTACAAGAGAAGATATCAAATTTATAACAGACAACAAGCCTGAGTAAAATCAGGCTGTTTCTTTTACAGGCAAAATTACTTAATACGCGGGCAAAATACATGACTAGCAGCAAAAAGCCTAAGTTTTTTGGGCAAATTGTGTTATAATAAACCATATTGCAGTATAGGAGACGATATGGCTAAATTCATAATACTTGTAATGGACAGCGTAGGTATAGGCGCTCAGCCCGACGCTCATGAATATGGAGACGAGGGCTCTAATACTCTCGGCAACATCATCAAAGCGTCAGGCGGCATAAAGCTAGACAACCTGGCGCGTCTCGGCATGTGCAGACTGGTTGAGGGCCTTCCCTGCGACGATGTGACGGGCGCTTTCGGCAAAAGCGCTGAGGTGTTCCCCGGCAAGGACACAACGGGCGGCCATTTCGAGATAGCGGGGCTTATCATGGAAAAGCCTTTCCCCACGTTCCCGAACGGTTTCCCGCTCGATTTCATTGAAAGGTTCGAAAAGGCGATCGGGCGAAAGACCATAGGCAATTATCCCGCGTCGGGTACCGAGATAATAAAGGAGCTAGGCAAGAAGCACGTCGATACGGGCGCGGTGATCGTCTATACGTCGGCGGACAGCGTGTTCCAGATAGCGGCGCATGAGAGCGTCGTGCCTATCGAAGAGCAGTACAGCATATGCCAGACCGCGCGCGATATGCTTGTGGGAGACCTTGCTGTAGGCAGGGTTATAAGCAGGCCGTTCACAGGAGAGCAAGGCAGCTACACGAGGACAAAGAACCGGAGGGACTTTTCATTTGAGCCTCCGGGAGAAACGATACTGACAGCCGTTAAGAACGCAGGTATGCAGGTCGTGGGCATCGGCAAGATAGAGGACATATTCGCGGGTGTCGGGATAACAGAGAGCTGCCACACTACCGACAACGAATCTGGGATCACGGCTACGACAGACTACATGAAGCAGGATTTTGACGGCCTTATATTCTCGAATCTTGTAGACTTTGATATGCTGTACGGCCACAGGAACAACGTGCAGGGTTATAAAGACGCGCTTGAAGCTCTGGACGCAAGAGTGCCCGAGATACTGGAAGCGCTGCGTGAAGGGGATATAATAATCTTCACGGCAGACCACGGCTGCGACCCTACTACGCAAAGCACCGACCACTCGCGCGAATATATCCCCATACTCGCTTACGGAGCGAACGTCAAAGCGGGTGTAAACATCGGAACAAGAACGTCGTTCGCGGACATCGCGGCTACATGCGCTGAGTTCCTAGGGCTCACAGGCTGGGTTGTAGGAACATCGTTCTATAAAGAGATAACAAAGGGGTGACGGCTATGACAATGAGCAGGATAAATGAAGCGTATGAATATTTGAACGGGAGCATCGCGCACAAGCCCGAGGTAATGATCGTCCTCGGGAGCGGCCTTGGCAGCTATGCTGAAACGTTCTCTGGGGCTAAGGTCATACAATACAAGGATATTCCCGGATTCCCGGTGTCGACAGTAGAGGGCCACGCGGGGCAGCTCGTGTTCGGGCAGAAGCACGGAGTCAATATAGCCTGTATGCAGGGGCGTTTCCACTGCTACGAGGGCTACAGCGCCGCGGAGACGGTTATTCCGCTGCGCGCTTTGATTAAGCTCGGCATAAAGAAGCTGCTTATTACGAACGCGGCGGGAGGCGTAAACACCTCGTTTCATCCAGGTGATATAATGATAATCGAGGATCATATAAACTTCACGTTTTTAAACCCTCTCGAGGGCGCCAACCTTGACGACTTCGGACCGCGTTTTCCCGACATGTCATACTCGTATGATAAAAAGCTGATAGCGGCGTTAAAACAGGCCGCCGGTGACAGCGGCATAAATGTAAGGACAGGCGTTTACGCCATGATGAAAGGCCCGTCGTTTGAGACTCCGGCCGAGATAAAGGCGCTCAGGCTGCTTGGCGCGGACGCAGTGGGCATGTCGTCCGTCCCCGAGATAATCGCCGCGTCGCACGCGGGCGTTTCTTCCGCTGCTATATCGTGCATAACGAACATGGCGGCGGGCATACTCGACCAGCCGCTAAATCATCAGGAGGTTATGGAGACCGGTAAAATAGCGGCGGACAACATCAAAAAGCTCATAGATGGTTTTTTAATGAGCCTTGCGCAGCAACAAGCGTAAAACGCAAATAAATTTTTATTTAAGAAGCCGTGGAGGCTTCTTTTATATTGCGGAATATATAGCAATTGCGCGGGAGAAACTAACATTGCATCCCGAATTATTGGGACGGCGCAAAAAGCAAAAAGGTGGAGTTAATATGAAAAAACTCATTGTTTTTGTATCAGCACTCATATTATTATTTTCGTTTACGGTTACGGTATACGCCGAACCACTCGCGACGAAATCAAAGAGCTACATACTGGTAGACGCGGGGTCGGGTAACGTGCTTATGGAGAAGGACGCGGACGCGCAATACGAATGCGCGAGCCTCGTTAAAGTCATGTCGCTGCTGTTGTTCTGCGAAGCGGAAAAGAGCGGCAGGCTGTCGCTGTCCGATACGGTCACGATAAGCAGGCACGCGGCTTCGATGGGAGGAACGCAGGTGTTCCTTGACGCCAATACATCGCATCCCGTTGAAAACCTGTTAAAGGCTGTCACAGTAAACAGCGCCAACGACGCTGCGGTGGCGCTTGCGGAAAAGGTGGCGGGCAGCGAAGAAGCGTTCGTGGAGATGATGAACAAAAAAGCGGGCGTGCTCGGAGTGTCGCAGAACTTTAAAAACTCGACAGGCCTCGAAGCGCAAGGCCAGACGATGAGCGCAAGGGACATAGCCGTTATCTGCAGAGAGCTTGTAAAGTTCGACCTGCTGCGCAACTGGAGCAACATCTGGATGGAAAACTACGTGCACCCGGACGGCAGGGAGACCGAGATGGTGAACGCGAACAGGCTGATAAAATTCTACGCGGGCTGCGACGGAATATGCACGGGCTCGTCACCTGGCGCGGGCTACTGCATAGCCGCTACGGCAAAACGCGGGGGAGGAAGGTTCATATATGTGGCTTTGGGCTCTCCCAACAGCTCCGCGAGGTTTGACGAAGCGGGAAAGGCTTTTGACTACGCGTATGCCGGGTTTACCGCTAAGACTATAGTTACGCAAGGGCAGCAGCTTGCGAAAAATCTTCAGATATCAGGCGGCACATCACCGTATGTGAACGTATACGCGCAGGAAGGCTTTTCAGCGCTTATAGAAAAGGGCAAGGAAGCGGCGATCGAAAAGGAACTAGTATTGCTCGATAACGTCGCCGCGCCTCTAAAAAGCGGAGACGTTGTCGGATACCTTAAGGTGACTATGGACGGAAACGAGATCGGCAGAATAAACGCCGTTGTAAATCAGGACATTGACGTGCTCGACTTTAAGAACTCGCTGAGGCGGATACTGATGTGGTGGCTGTTCGCCTGACAAAAAATGATAACAAATTGGGACATGCGCGTTGACACGCATATATGCCTCCTGTAGAATAACTGCTGGGGGTATTTATGCGTATTTTGATTGTTAACGACGACGGCATACACGCAAAAGGAATAAAGACCATAGCGTCAAAGCTCGCTGAGAAACACGAGGTCACCGTTGTAGCTCCCGACTCGGAGAAGAGCGCGACGGCGCATTCCATAACGATACACAGGCCTCTGAGAGTCTCGAAGGCCGAGCCAGCCGGGCTCGAAGGCATCCCCTGCTATGTGGTGGACGGCCTTCCCGTAGACTGCGCTAAAATAGGCATAGCTCATATAATGCGCTCAGAAGTTGACCTTGTAGTATCGGGCATAAACCACGGCAGCAACATGGGCTCTGATATGCTCTACTCGGGCACGGTGTCCGCTGCGCTCGACGCGATCATCATGGGCTTCCGCGCCATGGCGGTTTCCATAGCGTCATACTATCCCAAACACCTCGAATCCGCCGCCGGTATAGCATCGAGGCTGATAGACGAAGGGGTGTTTCAGTCTCAGCCCGACGGAGTGCTGTATAACCTTAACGTGCCCGACGCTCCGCTTGATGATATCAAAGGGCTGCGCGTGACTAGGCAGGGAAGGACTGTTTACAATGACGCCGTGGATGTCCGAAGTGACCCCAGAGGCAACGAGTATATCTGGATGGCGGGAGAGCTTGCCGACTGCACTGTCATAGACGATACTGACGTCAGCGTTGTAAATCAAGGCTACGCTTCCATCACTCCCGTTAAGTACGATCTTACCGATAAAGAGCAGCTTGAAAGCCTTAATTGCATGATCGGTAAAATAAAATTTCATTTTTAATGAATATATGTTATAATATACAGTGATTTTTACGTAAAGGGAGGCGAAAAAATGCAAGGCGGGGATATATTAAAAATCATAAAAGAGCAGCAGAGCACGATGAGCAAAGGGCACCGTGCTATCGCTTCATATATAATAAACCACTACGACAACGCCGCTTTCATCACAGCGTCAAGACTCGGCGATACCGTCGGGGTCAGTGAATCGACTGTTGTGAGGTTCGCGTGCGCTCTGGGGTTTGAAGGTTATCCCGAGCTTCAGAAAAAGCTGCAGGAGCTGATAAAAAACAGGCTTACAAACGTACAGAGGATGGGGCTGGCTGCCGACCTTGAAAAGGAGGAACTGGCGCGTTGGTCGCTGCGCACCGATATCACAAGCCTTCGACATGTAAAAGAGGTGCTCGACTATAAGATGGTACAGAAGGTCGCAG
Organism: Bacillota bacterium; assembly: GCA_023410475.1. Lineage (GTDB taxonomy): Bacteria > Bacillota > Clostridia > Christensenellales > SZUA-584 > DTFZ01. The sequence goes on from JAEYPS010000032.1 coordinate 303,038, forward strand.
ACTCGATACTTTCCGCGAGAAGAGTATACATAATGGGGCTTCGCTCAAGCGAGCCTCTCGCACAGTTTTTCTGGTATTACCTCAACTATATCATAGATTCCGCCAGCCTCGTTATCTCGGGCATAGGCGACGTTTTCGGCCAGCTCATGCACGCGACGAAGGACGACGCGGTTATAGGCATCAGCTTCCCGAGATATTCGGCTAGGACGGTGGAGGGCGCCGCGTTCGCTAAGAAAAACGGAGCGAAGATAATAGCGATAACCGACAGCGAGCACGCGCCTCTCGCGAATATTGCGGATGAAACGCTCTTTGTAAGCTCGGATATGAACCTCTTTGTAGACTCGCTCGTCGCGCCTCTGAGCGTCATAAACACGCTTATACTGCTCGTGGGCATGAGAAGAAAAGACGGGCTTCAGCAAAACTTTGAGAAGCTCGAAGACATCTGGCATAAACACGACGTGTATACGGGCAAGGAAGACGGGCAGTGAAGCGCGTCTGCGTTATTGGAGGCGGGCCAGCCGGTATTATGGCGGCGTACGCCGCCGCGGCAAACGGCCGCAGCGCCATGCTGTTTGAAAAGAACGAAAAGCTTGGCAAAAAGCTTTATATAACAGGCAAAGGGCGCTGCAATATAACGAACGCCGCGCCCATTGAAGACTTTTTTGATAACGTCGTCTCGAACGGCGTATTTTTGTACAGCGCGTTTTATACGCTCACCAACAGCCAGCTGATAGAGCTGATGGGAAGGCACGGGCTCGAAACCAAGACCGAACGCGGAGGACGCGTTTTCCCGGCGTCCGACAAATCGAGCGATGTGATAAAAACGCTTACAAAGGCGCTGGGCGGCGCGGGAGCAGCGTTGCGGCTTAACTCGAGGATAGAGGGGCTTATTATCGAGGATAATATGGTAAAGGGCGTGGTCTGCGACGCAAAGGACATGCCATTTGACAGCGTTATAATAGCGACGGGAGGGCTCTCTTACCCTTCGACAGGCTCGACTGGAGACGGCTACAGATTCGCTCTGGAAGCGGGGCACAGCATAACGGAGCCCGCCGCTTCGCTGGTGGGAGTGGATACAAACGAGGACGTAAGAGAGCTTGCCGGGCTAACGCTCAAAAACGTCTCGCTATCGCTTATTTGCGGCGGCAAGACCGTATACGCCGAGCAGGGAGAGATGCTGTTTACGCACACCGGTGTCTCGGGCCCGCTAGTGCTGTCCGCGAGCGCGCATATGCAGTCCGGTAAAAACTATGAGCTGTCAGTCGATCTTAAGCCCGCTCTTGACTATAAAACGCTTGACGCAAGGCTGCTAAGAGATCTCACCGAGAGATCGAACAAGGATCTTGTAAACGTTTTAGGAGGGCTGCTGCCTTCAAAGCTGATATCGTTTGTTGCCGCGCGCACGGGCATCGACGCTGATAAAAAGGCCCATTCCATTACAAAAGAAGAGAGGGCAAGGCTTGCAGAAACGCTGAAGTGTCTGAGATTTTGCGTTAAAGGAAAGAGGCCGATTGAAGAGGCCGTGATCACGCGCGGGGGTGTAAATGTTAAAGAAATAGACCCTTCGACGATGCAAAGCAAGCTCGTTAAAGGCTTGTATTTCGCGGGAGAAGTTATAGATGTCGACGCGCTTACCGGCGGCTATAATCTTCAGATCGCGTTTTCGACAGGATTTCTTGCGGGTATAAGCTGTTGACAGAATGAGAAAACTGTGTTATCATCCATTTGCTTGAAAGCAGAGACTGCCCGTTTCTCACCTGCCGGCAAAATGTTAGGCATGGTAAGCACAGCATAGTTTATAACGGGTAGTTGCCCGTTTTTTTGTTTCAAAAAAACTCATATGGGCAGAACAGGTATAAATAACGCGTTATATTTGCGGGGCCTAGCGCCCTGCGCATTAAATAAATATGGAGGTGTTTACCATAGCAACTGAACATCAGATTAACGAGCAGATCAGGGACAGAAGCGTCAGAGTCGTAGGAGACGACGGCCAGCAGCTGGGCCTGATGTCTGCGCGTGAGGCGATGGAAATTGCGGAACAAAAGGGCCTTGATCTTGTGAAGATTTCTCCTAACGCCAATCCGCCGGTATGCAAGATAATGGATTACGGAAAATTCAGGTTCGAGCAGTCCAAAAGGCAGAAAGAGGCGAAGAAGAATCAGAAGATCATTGAATTGAAAGAGATGAGGCTTTCGGCGACTATAGACAAGCATGACCTTGAGGTAAAGGCTAAGAACGTAAGCAAGTTCTTAAAATCGGGCGACAAGGTAAAGGTGTCTATCCGTTTCAGAGGAAGGCAAATGGCGCATACCGAAAACGGCATGCAGGTCATGAAAGAGTTTTTTGCTATGGTTGAAGAAAACGGAACGATAGAAAAACAGGCTAAGATCGAAGGAAGAAATATGTTTATGATATTAGCACCAAAGAACTAACGAGGAGGATACAAAAAGGATGCCAAAAATCAAGACACACCGGGGCGCTGCTAAAAGGTTTTCTCTGACCAAAAGCGGCAAGGTTAAGAGAGCTAAGGCTTACAAGAGCCATCTTCTTAACGCTAAGAGCACAAAGAGGAAGAGGAACTTAAGACAGGGTACGTTTGTTGTTGCTGCCGAAGAGAAGAACATCAAGCAGCTGATCCCGTACAAGTAGACTTACAGGAGGTAACGCGAAAATGGCAAGAGTCAAAGGGGCAGTGAACGCCCGTAAAAAGCACAAGAAAGTATTAAAGCAGGCAAAAGGATATTTCGGAGCCAAGTCAAAGCAGTTCAGAGCAGCGAACCAGGCGGTCATGAAATCTTTAAGGTACGCGTATGTCGGCAGAAGACTCAGGAAAAGGGATTTTCGGAGCCTTTGGATAACGAGGATCAACGCCGAAGCAAGGATAAACGGCATGAGCTATTCGCGCCTTATCAGCGGGCTTAAGAAGGCGGGCGTACAGGTAAACAGAAAGATACTGGCGGACATGGCCGTTAACGATAAAACCGCTTTTGCAGGTATGGTCAGCGTCGCAAAGGGAAAACTTAATGCTTAGATCGATTTAACGCAAAGGCTTCCGCGGGTCGGGGGCTTTTGTTTTTTTACGGGTTTAATACCGCGTTTATCTGTTTGACAACATTACCCTTAAGCAATTATAGTTATAACGGTAAAGTTGATTATTACGTAAAGGGGTTTGTATCCATATAAATGAAGATACTCGGAATAGACCCGGGGCTCGCGCTGATGGGATACGGCGTTATCAGTACGGTAAACGACAAGGTAACGCTTCTTGAGTGCGGCACGATAGTTACGGACGCGGGCATGCCGTTCCCGAGGCGTCTCGCGCTGATACACGGCAACATCAGGGAGCTTCTTAAAAAATATGATCCCGACTGCGTTGCGTTCGAGGAGCTGTTTTCCGGCAAAAACGTGAAGACGGTAATACAGGTGGCTCAGGCCCGCGGCGCCGCGATGGCGGCAGCGTTCGGCACGGGGGCGCAGCTCTACGAGTATACGCCCATACAGATAAAACAGGCCGTCGTCGGCTACGGGCGCGCCGACAAAAAGCAGGTGCAGGAGATGGTGAGGCTGCTTTTGGGGCTCGCAGACGTCATAAGGCCGGACGACGCGGCGGACGCCGTGGCGTGCGCGATATGCCATGCGCACAGCTGCCGGTTTTCTGAAAACTTCCGCATAAGATAAAGGAGTGCTGTATGTACGATTATATAAAGGGTGAGGTCGCGGATACGGGAAAAGACTATGCCGTTATCGAAGCGTACGGTATAGGATATCATATAAACACGACCGCTCAGTCGCTTGTGAATATAAAGACAGGCGAGACGGTTAAGCTATATTGCCATTTCGTTGTGCGAGAGGACGCTCATATGCTGTACGGGTTCTGTACCCCCGAGGAAAGGGAGATGTTCATAAAGCTGACAGGCGTCTCAGGTATAGGCCCAAAAGTCGCGCTGTCGATACTCTGCGCGATGAGGGTGGGTGAGCTCGCCGCCGCGGTTATCACTTCGGACGAGAAGGCGTTCGAGAAGATAAGCGGCGTGGGCAAAAAGACCGCGCAGAGGATTATAATAGACCTCGCTGGCAAGATATCCGAAGCGGGAGGGGCAGCCATAAGCGACATCGCGCCCGGCGCAGCCGATAAGGAGGCCGAGGCGGTCAGCGCTCTCACAGCACTCGGGTATAACAGGGCGGAGGCTACGCGCGCGGTATCGTCTGTCAAAAACCTCGCAGACACGGCCGAAGACCTTATACTTATGGCACTAAAGCGCATGGGCGCTTAAAGGAGGACGCATGACGGACGAAAGCAGGATTGTATCGGCTGAGCTTAAAGAGTCGGAGATAGTCACCGATTATACGCTTCGCCCCAAGACGCTTGACGAATATATAGGGCAGGAAAAGGCGAAAGAAAACCTTAAAGTCTTCATGGCGGCAGCGAAGAATCGCAACGAGCCGCTCGATCATGTGCTTCTGTACGGGCCTCCGGGGCTCGGCAAGACGACGCTCGCGTTCATTATCGCGGCCGAGATGGGCGTAAATATACGCGTCACATCAGGGCCCGCCATAGAGCGGCCGGGAGACCTCGCGTCTATACTTACGAACCTCAACAAGGGCGACGTGCTTTTTATTGACGAGGTGCACAGGCTGACGAGCAGCGTCGAAGAAGTATTGTACCCCGCTATGGAAGACTTTTCGCTGGATATAATAATAGGGAAGGGCCCTTCCGCGAGGACTCTTAGGCTCGACCTGCCCAAGTTCACGCTCGTGGGAGCGACTACGAGGGCGGGTATGCTAACGTCGCCTCTGCGCGACAGGTTCGGCGTTATACACAGGCTTCAGATATACACGCCTGAGGAGCTGTCGCGCATAATAACGCGCTCTGCGGGTATACTCGGCGTACCTATAAAAGCCGACGCATCGCTTGAGATAGCGTCACGCTCCAGAGGAACGCCGAGGGTCGCGAACAGGCTCTTAAAGCGCATACGTGATTTCGCGGAGATAGAGGGAACGGGCGAGATAACGCTCGGCGCGGCGAGGCACGGCCTTGATATGCTCGAGGTCGACGAGATAGGGCTCGACGGCGTGGACAAAAACATACTCGATACAATTATTCTCAAGTTTGGGGGAGGGCCGGTAGGGCTCGACACGCTCTGCGCTGCGACGAACGAGGAGCGCGTAACAATAGAGGACGTTTACGAGCCGTATCTCATACAGCTTGGTTTTTTGAACAAGACACCGAGGGGCCGGGTAGCGACAAGGCTCGCTTACGCTCATATGGGCTACCCCTGCGGCGACGATACAGGGCAGCTGAAACTCGACATCGGGGCCCCCGAAAAGTCGTGAGACTATTGGGTGTAAAGCACGGAGGAATGATTGAAGACAAGCGATTTTTTTTACGGACTTGACGAGAGCCTTATCGCACAGACGCCTATAGAGAGGCGCGACAGTTCGAGGCTTCTGGTATACGACAGAAATACGGGCAAGACGAGCCACAGGATATTTTCAGATATAACCGAGTATTTAAAGCCGGGTGACGTTCTCGTGATAAACGAGACAAAGGTGCTGCCCGCGAGGCTGTACGGTGTAAAGCAGGGCACGCAGCGTGTCTGCGAATTTCTGCTTTTAAAGCGGCTGTCGCTTAATACCTGGGACGTGATAATGAGGCCGGGGAAGAAGCTGCGGACAGGCGACACCGTCGTGTTCTCGGACAGGCTCTCGGCAAGCATTGCGGAAAAGAAGCAGGATGGAGTTACCGAATTAGAGTTCAAATATGACGGGGTGTTTGAAGAGATCCTGGACACACTCGGAGAAATGCCTCTGCCCCCTTACATTCACGAAAAGCTCGAGGACAAAACGAGGTATCAGACCGTATACGCGAAGGAGCAGGGCTCTGCTGCCGCTCCCACGGCGGGGCTTCATTTTACCCCGGAGCTTCTGAAAACTATAGAAGAAAACGGCGTCAGTATAGCGCGGCTGGTATTGCACGTGGGCCTCGGGACGTTCCGGCCTGTAAAGTCGCAGAACGTTGAAGATCACATAATGCACGAGGAATACTATTGCGTATCAGAAGAAGCTGCATCGATAATAAACAACGCGCGCAAGCGGGACGGCAGGATAATCGCCGTAGGCACGACGAGCGTGAGGACGCTGGAATCCGTGTCCGGTGAAGACGGCGTCATACATCCGGAAAGCGGAACTACGGGCATCTTCATAACTCCGGGCTATAAATTCAAGGCTGTCGACGCGTTGATAACGAATTTTCATCTTCCAGAGTCTACGCTGCTGATGCTCGTGTCAGCGTTCGCAGGACGGGAAAACGTACTTGAGCTTTACAAGACGGCGACGGAGCAAAGATACAGGTTTTTCAGCTTCGGCGACGCCATGCTTTTGTTATAAGGATATAATATGTCAATACAATTTACAGTAAATAAAACGTGCAAAGACACATCCGCGAGGACGGGGTGCATAGATACGCCGCACGGGAGCATCATGACGCCCGTGTATATGCCGGTGGGCACGCAGGCGACCGTAAAGGCGCTGACGCCCGCGCAGATAAGCGAGACAGGCGCTGAAATAATACTCTCTAATACATATCATCTCTACCTGCGACCGGGGCATGAAATCGTGCGCGAAGCCGGAGGACTCCATAATTTCATGCGCTGGGACAGGCCGATACTGACGGATAGCGGAGGCTTTCAGGTGTTCTCACTCGGCGACCTTCGAAAGATAACGGAGGAGGGCGCTGAGTTTTCGTCGCACCTCGATGGCTCTAAGCACATGCTTACGCCTGAGAAGGTAATGGAGATAGAGCAGGCGCTTGGGGCGGACATAATAATGGCGTTCGACGAGTGCGTTGAATACCCGGCGGAGTATAGCAGAGTGGCTGCCGCGATGGAGAGGACGCACCGCTGGGCACAGCGCTGCAGGGACGCAAAAACAAGAGAGGATCAGGCGCTTTTCGGCATCGTTCAGGGCGGCACATACGGCGACCTTAGAGTCGAGAGCGCCAAAGCGATAGCGGCGATGGACTTCCCCGGCAACGCCATAGGCGGCCTCAGCGTAGGCGAGCCTAAACAGGCGATGTACGACATGCTGGATATAACCGTGCCGCATCTGCCCCTTCACAAACCAAGGTATCTTATGGGAGTTGGCACGTTCGACTGCCTAATAGAGGGCGTAGCGCGCGGAGTGGACATGTTCGACTGCGTGCTGCAGACGCGGATAGCGAGGAACGGCACGGCGCTGACGAAGCGCGGAAGGCTCGTGATAAGAAACGCTCAGTATGCAAGGGACTTTACGCCTGTCGACGAAAACTGCGGCTGCTACACGTGCAGGAACTTTACGAGAGCCTATATACGCCATCTTGTAAAGGCGGGAGAGATATTGGGCGCAACGCTGCTCACTATCCATAACGTGCAGGCGACTATAGATTTTGTCAAAGAGATAAGGCGCTCGATAGAATCGGGAGATTTTGCCTCGTTCAAGAGTGAATTTTTTGAGAATTATAAAGCATAAATCTAAAAAAATGGTTGCTATTTCATCATTGCTAATATAGTATAATACGCGGAAGATATGCGAAGTGAAGAGATTTTTTGAAATAACCGGGCAATATGCGTCGAATGTGCATTATATTGGCGGTGGTTTCATTCTTTTTTACTGGTACGAAATATCGTAAAACTCATAAGAAAAGGATGGTGTAACAATGCCAGCAGGTACGGGGAACGGTTTTATGGAGTTCTTTTCGCAGTACGGAATATTGATAATAATGTTCGCTGCGATCATTCTGCTTATGGTCATCCCTCAGAGGAGAAGAAAAAAGCAGATGCAGGCTATGATGGACAGCATGGCGCCCGGTAAGATGGTAAAGACAATAGGCGGCTTGTACGGCAAGATAGTCGCTGTAAAGGAAGACCTTGTTACTATTGAAGCAATGCCCGACAAGGTGCGCCTCGTGTTTACAAAGGGAGCTATCGCGACTGTCGAAGACGCGGAAGTCGAAGAAAACACGCTTGAGAAGAAATAACCTAATCGGAATGCCTGAAAAAAGACCTTCGCGGTCTTTTTTATTATGTTTTAACCAATAACCTTTCAAGCAGTTCTTTGTCGGGGCTTACGAGTATGGTGTTGTATCGTTCGTATATCACCATGCCGGGTTTTGCGCCAGAGGGCTTGTGCACGTTTTTAATGCGAGTATAGTCTACCGCTGTCTTGGCTGACCCCTTGGCTTTGCTAAGCGTCGCGGCGACGGTAGCCGCCTCAAAAAGTGTGCTGTCGGAAAGATCGGCTTTAACACCAGTTACCACTACATGAGAGCCGGGGATGTCTTTAGTGTGAAACCATATGTCTTCATCCGCCGCCTTCGTTGTAAGCGCGTCGTTCTGACGGTTGTTCTTTCCGGCATAAAACGTGTATCCGTCCGACGATAAAAACCTGTGGGGCGTAGACGGCTTTTCGGTGGCTTTTGTCGCAGCTGCTTTTGCTGAAATAACGCCCGTCTTTGAAAGCTCGAATTCTGTCTCGGCGAGCTCTTCTATGCTCTCCGACGAGTCAAGCGACACCTGAACGCTTTCGAGAAAGTTTAACTCTTTCTTGTTCTCATCAATACGCCTCTGGGTGATTTCAACACCCGATTTGAGCTTTGCGTATTTTTTATAATTCACCTGGGCGTTTGCGGCGGGAGAGAGCCTGGGGTTAAGCTCAATAAGCAGGCTGTCTGCGGTCTCATAGTCTTGCGCGGCAATTGACGTCATGCCTCTTTTTATCCTGTATATGTTCGCGGTAATGATGTCTGCGTACGTCTTATATTGCTCCGCCTTTTTAGCCTGCTCGAGGGACTCTGTCAGCTTGTGCAAAAGCGTGGAATGCTTCTCCATCCTTTTTGATACAAGCTTGTGCAGAGAATCGCGCTTTTTTGTAAATACGCGTATATAATCGAGCCTTTTATAATACTCGTCGGCCATTGCGTTTGCGGTTTCAAATGTTTGTGTATCGCCTCCGGCCATGCTCTCATATATGAACGGTGAATAGAAATAGGGCGCTGCGCTGGAGTCCTTATACAGAGTCGGAATCTTCTTCTGCCTGAAAAATTCAAGTATCTGCGCGGCAAGCTTTTCCGGTTCCCTTGGCTGACTCTCATAGCCCGAGGGCATATACCTGTATAATATCTCGTCAGCCGTCTGCCCCGATACACCCTGCAGAAGCTGAGAGAGATACGATTTTATCTTTTTGTCTCCGCGTTTTTTAAGCATTTCTATAAGCGTCGCTTCCGAAACCGTAAGAGGGTTGAGCTTTGACGAGAGCGGAACTTCATAGCTGAGCGAGGGCAGCACGCTTCTCACGCGGCTCTGCACAGGCGATACATGGCGGAGGCTGTCCATTATAACACCCTTGTCATCTTTGAGTATAATGTTTGAGTATTTGCCCATCAGCTCGCATACGAGCACAAGCTCTCTAGGGAGGCCTATCTCGTCCTTTGCTTCAAGCGTTATGTTGACTATACGCTCGAGGCCGAGTTGTTCGATCTTCGCTATCTTTGCCCCTGTTATATGCTTTCTCAAAAACATGCAGAACATTGGAGGCGTTTTTGGATTTGAGTGTTTCCCGGCGGTCAGATACATGCGCGAGTCCATAGCCCCAGCAGAAATCAACAGCTTTGGGCTCTCTCCCGGCGAGCGCAGCGACAGCACTACGGTATCGGGCCGCGGCTGGTGCACCTTGTCTATCTTGCACCCTGTTATTTTGTTTTTGGCTTCCTCCACTATGAAATGCAGCGTAAGTCCGTCGAGCGTCATTCTTTCCTCCAAATAGCGGTAGCTACAGGATTGTATTATACATTCCGGTGACAATGATTGCAAACAGTGTTATAATTAATGAAATATCGCTGGAAACGGGTGAGATTATGGAGCATGTAAAAGAAAAAGCATTAAAGGCCAAAGAGGCGTCGGCAAGTCTCGCATATATAGGAACAAACGAAAAGAACGCCGTGCTTAAAAGCATAGCTGACGCGTTCAGGGAAAACGCCGGATATATACTCTCCGAAAATCAAAAAGATATAGAGGAGGGAAAAAACCGGGGGATGTCCAAGGCGCTGCTAGACAGGCTGTCTCTTTCCGCCGCGCGAATAGAGGATATGGCTAAAGGGCTCGAGAGCATAGCGCTGCTCGACGACCCGGTGGGAGAGGTCATTCACACGGCAAAGCGCCCAAACGGCCTGTATATAGGCAAAAAGCGAGTGCCGCTGGGCGTGGTCGGCATAATATATGAGGCGCGGCCAAACGTTACTTCCGACGCTATTGGGCTTTGCGTTAAAACCGGCAACGCCGTTGTGCTGCGAGGAGGCAGCGACGCCATAAACTCGAACAAAGCGATAACCAAAACAGCGGAGCGCGCGGCTTACGGCAGCGGGCTTCCCGAAGGCTCCATACAGCTTATAGACGACACGTCGCGAGAGGCGGCCACTTATCTCATGGGGCTCAATGGTATAATAGACGTTCTTGTGCCGAGAGGCGGGGCGGGGCTTATACAGTCCGTGGTAAAGAACTCCACGATACCCGTTATAGAGACGGGCGTCGGCAACTGCCACGTGTATATAGACGCAAGCGCCGACCTTGATATGGGCGCGGATATAATTTGGAACGCGAAGACGAGCCGTCCTTCCGTGTGCAACGCGGCGGAATCCCTTCTTGTGCACGAAGCCGTCGCGGAGGCGTTCCTGCCTATGGCTGCGGAAAAGCTCAAAACCGTCGAGCTTCGCGGTTGCGATAAGACCGCGAAAATAATCGCCGTGAAACAGGCGAGCGAGGAAGACTATTACACCGAGTATCTCGACTATATACTCGCGATTAAAGTCGTAGGCAGCGTTGACGAAGCGATAGACCACATAAACAAGTACGGCACAAAGCATTCAGAGGCAATAGTCACCGAGGATTACAGCAACGCCGAGAAATTTCTCGAACGTGTGGACGCCGCCGCGGTATACGTGAACGCGTCAACGCGTTTTACGGACGGATTCGAGTTCGGCTTCGGCGCGGAGATAGGCATAAGCACTCAGAAGCTGCACGCAAGAGGCCCGATGGGCCTTAGCGAGCTCACGACGTATAAATATATCATCAGAGGAAGCGGCCAGATTCGTTAGCGGCGCATTAAAAGTGGATACAACATTAAAGGCTGCGTTTGCAGCCTTCTTTTATCGGTGTTATTAAAAACCGTTTAACTTACAGGAATATTACTGTAAAAGAAATTCCTTTATCTTTGCTATATGCCTTTTAACGCTGGCCTTGGCCGGGCCTCCGTATACCCGGCGCGTATCGACGCACGTATCAAGCGATACGGCACCATATACATCATCTTCGAATATGGGGGAGAGGCGCTTCAATTCGTCCATAGACAGCTCTTCAAGAGCTTTGCCGCGCTGCTCGCAGTACAGCACGAGTTGTCCCACTGTTTCATGGGCGTCCCTGAACGGCAAGCCCTTCTTCGCTAGATAATCCGCGGCGTCAGTGGCGTTCGTAAAGCCGAGGCCGGCGGCCTTTCTCATGCTTTTTGTGTTCCATTCCGCCGTATGTATCATACCTGTGAACACCGTAAGGCAGCTTGAAAGCGTATCGCAGGCGTCAAACAGCGCTTCCTTGTCTTCCTGCATGTCCTTGTTGTACGCGAGCGGCAGGCCCTTCATTACGGTAAGAAGCGTAAAGAGGTTTCCGTATACCCGCCCGGTCTTGCCTCGTATAAGCTCGGCCATGTCGGGATTCTTCTTTTGCGGCATTATGCTCGAGCCTGTGGAATAAGAATCGCTGAGCCGCACGAACGAAAACTCTCCCGTCGACCACAGCACTATCTCCTCGCAGAAACGCGAAAGGTGCATCATGCACAAAGAGCAGGCGTGAAGGAAATCGAGAACGAAATCCCTGTCGCTCACGGCGTCCATGCTGTTTCCGGATATCTTGGAAAACCCCAGCTCTTTGGCTACCATGTCTCTGTCTATCGGGAACGTTGTCGAGCAGACGGCGCCTGAGCCAAGAGGCATGACGTCGGCGGAGTCATAAGCGTTTTCAAAACGCATGCAGTCCCGGAAGAACATCTCGCAGTACGCCATGATGTGATGCGCGAGCGTAGTGGGCTGTGCCTTTTGAAGATGGGTGAATGCCGGCATAACAGAGTCCGTGTTTTCTTCGGCTATGTCAGTTAAAGCACGCATAAGCGTTTTTAGATGAGCGGTCATATCGGCGCACGCGTTTTTGATGAACATCCGCATATCGAGTGCGACCTGATCGTTGCGGCTTCTTGCGGTGTGCAGCTTTTTACCAGCTTCGCCAATGCGCTCCGTCAAAAGACGCTCGACGCTCATGTGTATATCTTCGTCGTTAGGAGAAAACGAGATAACGCCGCTTTCAATATCGCCGAGTATTCCGCTCAAACCCGATATTATAGACTCGCTTTCCTGCCTGCTTATGATGCCCGTTTTGCCAAGCATCCTCGCGTGCGCGATGCTGCCCTGTATGTCCTCGCGGTACAGCCTGCAGTCGAACGATATAGACGAATGAAACCCGGCGGCGAACTCGTCCGTGTCCGACGAGAAACGTCCGCCCCACATCTTTTTGCTCATTACTGTTTCCTTTTTTGATCCAGCAGCGCCTTGACCTTGAGAGGCAGCCCGAACAGGTTTATAAACCCTTCGGCGTCCTGCTGGTTGTATACTTCGTCCTCTCCGAACGTTGCGAACTCCTCGCTGTACAGTGAATACGGCGATTTCACGCCGGCGGCAGCGCAATTGCCTTTATAGAGCTTTATGCGCACCGTGCCCGTCACGTTTTGCTGTGTAGAGTCGACGAACGCTGAAAGCGCCTCGCGCAGCGGTGAATACCACTGTCCATAGTATACCATTTCCGCGAATTTTAGCGCAACTCCCTGCTTGTAGTGAAGAGTATCTCTGTCAAGCGTGATGCTCTCGAGCGCTCTGTGCGCTTCATAGAGTATGGCGCCGCCCGGAGTCTCGTATACGCCTCGCGATTTCATGCCCACAAGCCTGTTCTCTACCATGTCGTCTATGCCCACGCCGTTTGCCGCTCCCACTGTGTTGAGCGCTTCTATTATCTCTATGGGAGAGAGCTTTTTGCCGTCCACGGCGACAGGCACGCCGCTCTCAAAGTCGACTTCGATATACGTGGGTTTGTCGGGAGCGTCCTCGGGGGATACGCATATCATGTAAAGCTCGTTCTGAGGCTCGTTCCACGGGTCCTCGAGGTCCGAGCCCTCGTGGCTAAGGTGCCACAGGTTCCTGTCCATGCTGTAAGGCCGCTTTTTTGAAACGGGTACTGGCAGGCCTCTCTCTTCAAGATACGCTATCTCGTCTTCTCTCGATTTTATGTCCCATGTGCGCCAGGGAGCGATTATCTTCATGCCGGGGGCGAGCGCCTTTATTGTAAGCTCAAAACGCACCTGGTCGTTGCCCTTGCCGGTGGCGCCGTGGCATATAGCGTCACAGCCCTCCGCCTTTGCGATATCGACAAGCCTCTTGGCGATAAGCGGGCGCGCCATGGATGTGCCCAGAAGATATTTTCCCTCATACACGGCTCCGGCTTTCAGCGTAGGGTATATGAAATCTGTGACGAACTCTTCCTTTAAGTCTTCTATATATATTTTGCTCGCGCCGCTTTCTATCGCGCGCTCGTTAAGAGGAGAGAGTTCTTCTCCCTGCCCAACGTCTGCTGCCATAGCAATAACGTCGCAGTTGTAGTTCTCTTTAAGCCATGGTATTATTACCGAGGTGTCAAGACCCCCCGAGTAAGCGAGCAGTACTTTCATTGTCTTCATAACGTAAACCTCCAAATAATGCTTATAATTATACATAAACGTGTATAAATATGCAATAGCAAACTTTAATTTTAATCGGCATATTGTTATTATATATTCTATTTATGCTTAAATACACTTTCAAAGCGGCAAAAGCGCGCATCGAAACATAAAAACATATCAGTTATAATAGTTTGATGTAATGAAAAAAGCAAAAGCTATCGATAATACTAGTAGTGAATTGCGGCGGGCGTTTATGGAGAAAGCTTTTGGATGTCGGAAAACAGCGTTAAATCTTATTATGTATATTATGAAAAATCGGTTAACTTTTGTTCCGTTGTCGTTGCATTGAATATTCATATATGTTAATATAAAATTCGGCATTTTGACGGCAGGTTATGATGCCGTCGTTTTGGGTATTATAAGGCAGGAGGATTTTTAATTGGCGAAGTTGGAGAATGTCGGCGCAAACAAGGTAAAGGTAGAGATAAATGTATCAGCTGAGGATTTTGCGGATGCGCTGCAGAAGGCATATATAAAGAACAGGGGCAAGTTTGCCGTACAGGGTTTCAGAAAAGGCAAGGTGCCGATGCCGGTCATAGAAAATTACTACGGAGAAGGCGTATTCTTTGAAGACGCGTTCGAAGTAGTTTTCCCGGGAAGTTATACAAAGGCTGTGGACGAGCTTGAGATAGTGCCCGTATCAAAGCCTGATATAGATATAGTAACTATCGGCAAACAGGAAGGCATAGTATATACAGCCGAATTTTTCGTTAAGCCCGAGATAGAGCTTGGCAAATATAAGGGCGTAAAAGCGGAAAAAGAAGAAGCAAACGTTGACGAGAAGCAGGTAGAAGACGAGCTTTCGCGGCTAGCCGAACGCAACGCGAGATGGGTGGACGTCGACAGGGAAGTAAAAGAAAAGGACAAGGCAGTTATCGACTACTCTGGAAGCGTCGACGGGGAGAAGTTCGACGGAGGAACAGCTGAGAACCAGGTGTTGGAGATAGGCGCGGGGATGTTCATACCCGGCTTCGAAGAGCAGATAATAGGCATGAAAAAGGGCGAGGAAAAGGACATAAACGTCAAATTCCCCGATGAGTACCGCGCGGAGCATCTTGCCGGGAAAGACGCCGTATTTCATATAAAACTGAACGACGTTAAAGAAAAAGAGCTGCCAGAGATTAACGACGATTTTGCGCAGGACGTTTCGGAATATGACACCCTCGAGGAATATAAGGCAAGCATAAGGGAACGCCTTTTAAAACACGCCGAGGAGCACGCGAAGATACATACCCAGAATAACGTAATCGAAGCGGTGACGAACAACGCAAAAATAGATCTGCCCGAGTGCATGATTGAAAACCAGATAGACAATCATATAAGGCAGGTCGAATACAGCCTTATGTATCAGGGCGTAAAGCTTGAGGATTACCTCAAGATGACGGGCGGAACCATGGAAGAGCTTCGCAAGCAATACCGCGAGTCTGCGGAGAGAACGGTGAGGGCGCAGCTGGTGGTGGAAGCCGTCAAAAAGGCGGAAGGGATAACGGCCGATGAAGAACAGGTCGAAGAAGAGCTAAAGAAGAAAGCCGAGTCGGCAAAAAAAGATTTCGAAGAGTTCAAAGCGTCGGTAAAGGAAGAAGAGCTAGAGTATATAAGAGAGGATATTGCTTACGACAATACTATAAACTTCCTTGTTGAAAACGCTGTCTTTGAAGCATCCGGGAAAAAAGGCAAAAAGAAAGACGCCGAGAAGGAAAACAATAAAGAAGAATAGAATAGTATAGTATAAGATAACGGAGGGTTTTTTTGATATGACACTCGTGCCATATGTTATAGAGCAGACAAGCAAAGGCGAAAGAAGCTATGATATATATTCCCGCTTGCTGAAAGACAGGATTGTATTCGTGACGGGCGAAGTGGAAGATACTATGGCAAACCTTGTGGTTGCGCAGCTGATATTTCTTGAAGCTGAAGACCCTGACAAGGATATCTTCCTTTATATCAACAGTCCGGGCGGTTCGGTTACAGCCGGCATGGCTATCTACGACACGATGCAGCATGTAAGATGCGACGTATCAACGACTTGCATAGGCATTGCGGCTTCGATGGGTGCCTTTCTGCTTGCGGCGGGAGCAAAAGGAAAGCGTAAAGCGCTTCCTAACAGCGAAGTAATGATACACCAGCCTTCGGGCGGAGCGACAGGCCCCGCGACTGATATCCAGATCCACGCGGAGCATATCGTTAATATCAAAAAGAAGATGAACAGGATACTTTCGGAGAGGACCGGCCAGCCTATAAAGAAGATAGCGGCCGATACGGAAAGAGATAATTTTATGAGCGCCGAGGAGGCGCTGGAGTACGGGATAATCGACGAGATAATACAGCCAAGGAACAAGTAGTTGAGGTGAACAATGGCAAGTTATGACGATCAGAAACAATTGAAATGTTCGTTTTGCGGCAAGGCGCAGGAGCAGGTGAGGCGTCTTGTTGCTGGACCCGGGGTTTATATATGCAACGAGTGCATCGAGCTTTGCAAAGAGATAATCGAGGAAGACTATCAGGACGCTGTGACGTTCGATATGGGGGAGATACCTAAGCCTTCCGAGATAGTGGCTTCTCTTGACGAATACGTGATAGGACAGAATTTCGCAAAGAAAAATCTGGCAGTCGCGGTTTATAACCATTACAAGAGGATAAATTCAGACGTCAAGCAGGATGACGTAGAGCTTCAGAAGAGCAACATCGTGATGCTGGGGCCCACGGGCTGCGGCAAGACGCTGCTCGCGCAGACGCTCGCGCGTATACTGAACGTTCCGTTCGCTATGGCGGACGCGACTTCGCTGACGGAAGCGGGCTATGTAGGCGAAGACGTCGAGAATATACTGCTGAAGCTTATCCAGGCCGCCGATTACGATATCGAGCGCGCTCAGCGCGGTATCATCTACATTGACGAGATCGATAAGATAGCTAGGAAGGGCGACAATCCGTCCATAACGCGCGACGTATCGGGCGAGGGCGTGCAGCAGGCGCTTTTGAAGATAATCGAAGGTACTGTTGCAAGCGTTCCACCGCAGGGCGGAAGGAAGCATCCTCATCAGGAATTCCTGCAGATAGATACAACAAATATTCTGTTTATCTGCGGAGGCGCGTTCGGAGGCCTTGACAAGATAATCGAGCGGAGAGTCGGCAACAAGATGATGGGCTTTGGAGCGGAGATAGTATCCAACCTAAACAAGGACCTATCTGAGATATACAAGAAGATACTTCCCGAAGACCTGCTTAAATACGGGCTTATACCCGAGTTCGTAGGGCGCGTTCCGATTATAGTGACGCTGCAGCAGCTCGACGAACAGGCGCTTGTGAGCATACTCACCGAGCCGAAGAACGCTCTGGTTAAGCAGTTCACGAAGCTTATGGAGATGGACGGCGTACAGCTAGAGTTTGAGCCCGACGCCCTTACCGAGATAGCGAACCTCGCCATAGAGCGCAAAACGGGAGCCAGAGGCCTTCGGGCCATACTCGAGGGCATAATGCTCGAAGTCATGTATGAGATACCGTCGAGGAGCGACGTTAAAAAGTGCGTGATAACAAGAGACACGGTCAAAAACGCCAAGGTGCCGATGCTGATACTCGGCGAGAAGGAAGGAAAGCAAAAAGCTTTGCCTAAGGCCAAAAAGGAAAGCTTCGGCTGATAGATAGATAACGGGCGCTTCGCTTAAGCGAAGCGCCTTTTTAGTTCCTTGCATTAACGAAAGAGTCTACTGGAATAAATGAAGTATAAAAAAGGCATGTGCGCTTATTCAAAAAATGACTTTACACTGTTAAAGCTGTCTTCAAGCTCAGCGTAATCGGAGTAATTGCTGCTGTAGACCTCGAGCATAACGCCGCCGTTATAATCGGCTTCAACGAGCGCGCTTTTCAGCGCCGAAAAATCAAGCTCGCCCCTCATGGGCAGCACGGGATAAATGCCGCGCTCGTCGCTATGTGAATAGTCGCAGACGTGTATGTTGACCAGCTTTCCTGCGGCATAGCCGATATACTGCTCCGGGTCGAAGCCGGACTGAGCCGCCTGTTTCAGATCGAGCGTAAAATAAAGATTCTTTGTCTCAGGATGTCGCAGCATATTGGAGGCGAATGCCGGGTCATCGTACCAGCACCAGTGTACGGTCTCCCACGCAAGCTTTACTCTATAGCCCTGCGCTGTGTCCGCAAGGTGTCCGGCGGTCTTGGCTACGCTCTCGTAATCCAGAGAGAGCATTTTTGCGCGCTTAAGGTTTGCCGGGCCGTGAAAGACATACACCTTGGCTTCAAGAATAGACGCAGCTTCAAGCACTTGTTTGTATATATCTTCCGCCTCCTGCCTTGCACGCGGGTGCGCGGAAAAAAGCTGCGGCTCAAATTGAAGAGATAATGCGTGCACGGAATACGTGCTTAGCCCCGAGGCGTCGATACGCTTTTTCAGCTCTTTTACGAACACAGGGCGATATTCGGACATGCAGCTGAAGAAAACCTCAATGTTTTTGACGTTCATTTTGGCCATGATATCTATTGACTGTTCTGTAAAAACGCGCGGAAAAAAGCACGCAGTCGATATTCCAAATACCATAAAGACCTCCTTGTTAAATTATATCAGACATTGAACAAAACATGAACAATAAGTCATTGGGAAAAACAAAGAAGGGAATAATAGAACAATAGGCGAATATTGTGATATATAAATATCTTGAAAGGCAGGGTATGAAAAAGAAATATATCATAGTGGGCGGCGTAGCCGGGGGAGCGAGCGCGGCGTCAAGGCTGCGCAGGCTGGATGAAAACGCTATTATAACTGTCTTTGAAAAAGGACAGTCGGTATCTTTTGCCAGCTGCGGGCTGCCATACTTTGTAGGCGGGCTCATAAAATCGAGCGATGATCTGATTCTTCGAACTCCGGGCGGCTTTAAAAATAAGCTGAATATCGACGTCAGAGTAAACACGGAAGTCGTAAGCGTCAACAGGCGGGAAAAAACGGTTCGCGTCGAGGACCTTGTCACCGGCAAAAAATATACGCAGAAATACGACAAGCTTATACTCGCGACGGGGGCGTCACCGGTAAGGCCGCAGATAACCGTAAGCTCAGATAAAGTGTTTTCCCTAAGGAGTATAGCCGACACGATCGCTATAACCGAGCATATTGAGAAGTACAACGTAAGGCGCGCAATAATAGTTGGCGGAGGATATATAGGGCTTGAGATCGCCGAGAATATAGCTAAGCGGGGGATAAATACGTTCCTCGTTGAAGTGTCCGAGCACGTGATGCCGGTGTTTGACTATGACATGGCTCAGTTTGCCGCCATGGAGCTGCAGCATAACGGCGTGCTGCTGGTCACCGGCTCTGCTATTGTTTCAATAGGAGAATCAGAAGAAGGCGTCTGCGTCAATCTTGAAAACGGAAGAACGCTGTGCGCGGACATGGTGATAACGGGGCTGGGCGTGACTCCCGAAGTTACGCTCGCCAAGAAAGCGGGGCTGGGGATAGGCGTAACGGGAGGGATACTTGTTGATGAGCGGCAGCAGACTACCGACAAGGATATATACGCCGTGGGCGACGCAGTGGAGGTAGAATGCCTTTCGGGAGGCAAAGCGCTTATACCGCTTGCGTCTCCCGCTGACAGGCAGGGAAGGATAGCCGCGGACAATATATGCGGTATAGCATCGAAATACAAAAAAACGCTGGGCGTCAACATAATAAAGCTGTTCGATTCCGTATTGGCCTGCGCAGGGCTTAACGAAAAACAGCTCATAGACCGGAATGAAAACTTTGAAAAGGTTTATATACGCTCATATTCGCGCGCCTCGTATTACCCGGGCGCATCCGTCTTGACTGTAAAGATGATGTTTGACAAAAAAACGGGCAAGATATTAGGTGTACAGATTGCGGGCGGGGCAGGCGTCGATAAGCGCATCGACGTTTTCGCGACGGCGATGCGAGCCGGGCTGACGGCGGAAAAGCTTGCAGACCTTGAGCTGGCCTACGCTCCTGCGTTCAGCACGGCAAGGGACGCTGTCAATATTGCAGGGCTCATAGCTTCGGATATAATGGAAGGGCTGACCGACGCGGTACAGTGGCATGACATAGGCCGTATCGACGCTCTGCTGCTGGATGTGCGCTCAAGAGCGAAGTATGATTCGGCAACGATAGAAGGCGCTGTTAACGTGCCTCTTGAGGAGCTCAGAGAGCGCATAGGCGAGCTGCCCAAAGACAGGAAGATAATCGCGTTTTCGGGCAGCGGGCAGGACGGTTATGCCGCGGAGAGGATACTGAAGCAGCAGGGCTTCAAAGCCGCGAACCTGACGGGAGGTTACAGTCTGTACGAAATATTCAACAGAAACAAGGCGGGAACATAAATGGATATGGCAAAATTCGATGCTCTGGCCCAAAAGCTCAAAGTGCTTGGACATCCAGTAAGGCTTTGCATAGTCAACGGAATCTCAAAAAAAGGGTGCAGCGTAAAACAGATATGCGAGGACCTTGGTATTCCGCAGCCTGTAATCTCACTTCACCTTGCAAAGCTGAAAGCGGCAGGTGTAGTAGAGGGAGTGAGGGAAGGCAACTTCGTATGTTACAGGGTAACAGACAAAGCCACGCTGCGCCTGCTGGAACTGCTGCCCAAATAACGCTTCGCCGCGCTTATCATCACGCTTTTACATTTTGAGGTCTATTCATTTACCGTTGTTTATCATTTATGGTATAATAAATGATAAACAACACTATTCGTTCAAAAGGATTCTGAAGCATTAAGCCGGAGGATAGCGATGGATTACCCGAAACGCGCAAAGCTTTTGCTGCTGCTCGATTACTTTAAAAAATACACCGACGAACAAAACCCGAAGAAAATGAACGATATACTGGAGTTCTTAAAGAACAACGGTATCGAGGCCGAGCGAAAGGCCATCTATTCGGACATAAATCTGCTTCGCGATATTGGGCATGATATTGTAAAGACAAGCGATGGGGGAGCGGCGTATTTTCTGGGGGACAGAGAGATGGAACTTGCGGAGGCGGAGATATGCGCTAGCGCCGTTTCCGCGGCGAAATTTATTACTCAGAAGAAATCAGCCCAGCTTATTCATAAGCTGGGAAGCCTGTTCAGCGCGTCACAGTCAAAGATGTTTAACGAAAGGCTCGAGCTCGCACGCACGCTCAAGACAAAGAACGAGGAGATATATTACAACATCGACAGGATTGTACGCGCTCTCGGATCGGGGAAAAAGATATCGTTCTATTATTTCGAATATATGCCTGACAAGACATTGCGGCTCAGAAGAGAGGGGAGAAAGTATATATCCAGCCCTTACTCTCTTATGTGGTTCGAAGACGCTTATTACCTCGTATGCAACATAGACAAGTATGACAATCTGTCGCATTTTAGAGTAGACAGAATGACAAAGGTTGACGTTCTTGAAGATACGGTAAGAAGCATAAACGAGGTGTCGGAGTATAAGAACTATATAGACTTTGACGAATATCACCGAAGCGTGTTCAGCATGTTTGGGGGCAGGCTGCAAAGCGTGCGCATCAGGTTCAGGGATGAGCTGGCTACTGCGGTGTTCGACAGGTTCGGACTTGACGTGAGCGTCTCGGAGATAAAGGACGGTTGGTTTACTGTGTCCGTCAACGTGCGCGTAAGCCCGGGATTTGTATCCTGGCTTACGATATTCGCCGACAAAGCTGAAGTCATCGCGCCCGGCGAGCTTAGAAACGAAATAAAGCAGCTGATAACATCACTCGGTAGCGTCTACTTACGTGAACAAAAAGAGAGCCATGACGGCTCATGACTCTCGATATTGGTATTTGAATAAAAAAGCTTATTGCTTTTGAAATCATATCAAAAGAATATGTTGCCTCCGTACGTATAACCGTTCGAGAACGGGTACGCCCTGCCTGCTGGCACATCGCTGCCGATATTATAGAATTCCATTATAAGATTTATATTCAGCATGCCCTCCTGCGCGGCAGCGTCTTCATTTACTTCAGACTCTGACTGTTCTTCGACTTCATCGCTAGTCACGTCAGGTTCGACGGCTATTGCCAATGACACATCGAGCTCGACCACCTTAACAAAGTATTCCCCTTCGGACAAAGATTTGAGGATTGATTTGAGAATCTCGTATGTGCATTTCATGGTTGCTCTTACGCGGGTAACTTTAAGCTGGCCGACGTCTGTCGGCGCTTCAAACTCAAACGTTCCTTTTTGGGCGCGCTTGCCGATGGTCTCATGCAAATACACAAGCACGGCGGGCTGGTCGAATCCGGACGATATATTGTTACCGAGCTCTAAGATCTGGCTTTCGCTGTCGGCAATATTCATTATTATAAGATCGAGACTGCTCTTCATTTGTTCATTCGTAGCAAGGCTCATTTCTTTGTTGGTTCTCTCGGCGGCAAGATCTTCAAGCTCTTTAATGTTGGGCTGAAAAAAATAGATATAATAGACGCACAGCACCGCCATTATGAGCACAATAATTATCAGTATCTTTTCACGTTTTGTCATAGTCATCAGTTGTTCACCTCCGGAGCGGGTATCGAGGCGGGCGTTACGTTGTCTTTATGCTCTATGCCCTGTATAAGCGTTTCGCTGTCCAAAGATAAGGGGAGCACCACGGCAAGCGAAAACGTACATATGCCGCTTTTCTCGGTCGTTGTGTTTGTAATATATACGCTGGTAAAAACGCCCTGCTCCCTCAGGCGAAGGCAAAAAGTCGCTATTATCTCATCACCGTTATCAAACCCTGTTAAATACCCTGAAATGCTCATGATTTTTTTCGATACCGCAAGCCGGGACAGCGTTATTTCCCTCGGCTGCGCTTTCTCCACAGCGGCAAGATACTCCGATACGTCGGTCCTTATGCCGTCTATCGCTTTTAGCTCGCTTAGCTGCAGCGCAAGCAGCGCCTGGCGCTGAGATTTGTCTGTAAGGTCCTGCTGTGTCTGGCTTGAGGCGCTCAATTTGCCTTCGAGCAAGGCAGCCTCCAGCTTAGCTGCCCGCAGCGCCGCCGAGGGCAGAGCGATGCCGGCGTACATGCCTCCCGCAAGAAAAATGATCAGAAGCACTATGCCCAGAATCTTCTTGCTGGAATAGGCTTTTGTTTTGCGCTTTGACAGAAGGTTTATATCGTTTTTCATTTCTGCTCCTCCCTGTAGGTCGCCGTATAGGCATTAAGAAGAAACGTTAACCCTCCTGTATCCATGTTGGTGCCCGACGCCGCTTTGACAAGATCGGCCGCAAATCGCACCGGCAGATTAAGATGCGTTTCCATATAGGATTTAAACCCGGGGAGCAGCGCGCCGCCGCCCGATATATAAACCGAATTAACGGCGCTTTTGGTGCGATTTTTAAAATAGTCGAATACGCGCGTTATCTCGAGCAGCATAGAGTCGACTTCATAAGTCACCGCCGATTTCAGTTCCTTGTTCGGGTGATCGCCGTTTAAAAAGTCCACCTCGCGCTTTATCATTTCGGAAACAAGCACGTCTTTTCCGGAATATTGCGATATTATATCCGTGATGCTTTGGCTTGAGCGCTTAATTATATTGCTGACATAAAAATACCCGTTGTAATATATGTTAATCCTCGTGTGCCTTGTACCGAAATCAAGCATGCATATCCCGCCATCGACCGAAAAATCGGGGTTTTTCTCATGATTGTAGCGAAGCAGTTTTTCCTTTGCGTTTTCGCACGTGTCTATTATTTTAACTGTAAACCCTGCCGAGCGCAGCACCTTCCTGTAAGAATCTACAGCGCGCTTGTGCGCCGTAGTTACGAGAAGATTGTACATCTCGATGCCGTCTTCCTGAACGATCCCTTCTATCTTGTAATCCACATAATATTTATCGGGGTCTACGGGAAGGTAACCGGACATTTCGTTGAGTATGTTCTGGTAAAGCAGCTTTTCCTCGAGAACGGGCAGCGTAAAATGCCTTATTATTATGTCGCTGCCGCTTAAGACAAGGCTGCATGCGCCGCCCGGCATTTTTGCCGTCTTTCTCGCGGTTTTGAGCGAGCGGACGAGCGCCTCCTCCGAAAAGATATTGAGGTCCTCAACGCAGCCCTCGGGCATTTTGTGAACGGCGAACTTTTGTATCCTGCCGTCTGATGAGGTCTGTATAAGCTTCAAGTTTGAATTGCCGATGTCCACTGAGAGCGCGGACGTTTGTTTTATTGCCATAGTGTCTCCTTAACCCTGCCGTCCGACGGCCGAAACTTTTTGATCCAATATAACGTTTTGGTCGAGGACAGGCGTGGAACTTGTAGTAAAGAACGAATTGTTTGGATTGGAAAATATGCTTTCAAGGCCGGAGCGCGAGTAATTAAGCGTCAGCCAGATCTTTTTATCAACCAATCCGTATATATCTCCCATAGCCGAGATAGATCCTGCCACGCTCGAGCCTCCGGTTATGACGATGTCCCCGCCCGAGAACAGTATGCACGACGTGCTGCTGTTTCCGTAATTGATCTTCGTCGAAGAATAGATGATGCCGTTTGACACCCCGGCGCTGTCTATCGTTATTGTGCCGGGCGAGAACAGGCTGCCAGTGCTTGACGCGTTGCTTACGCTTATGCCCGTTCCGGAGTATACAGTTCCCAGAAGTGAGCCGCTCGTAAGCGTCAGAGAGCCGTCGCAGGTTATCTCGCCTTTCATGGAAGCATCGTTTATAAATACATTGCCGCGGGAGAATACGTCGCCCGTTATCGTGCAATTGTTGGCGGTGAAGTTGCCGTCGCAGTAGATATCAGCTCCATAGTTTCCATTGGTAATGGTGACATTGCCTTTGATGTATATAGTGCCGCTTGTTATTGTACAGCTCTGGAACGTAACGTTTATTCCCTCGTCTGATGTTATAGTAACGGGCGACGACGGACAGTTTGATGTGTTGACGGTAAAATTGTTCTGTGTTATATGTAACTTGGGATTCGTTATTACCGGGTCGGAATAAGACGTATACTTCTTTGAGTCGCTCAGTACGGAGCCCGCGTTTGCGTCGATAACGAGCTGACCGCCCGATATCCCAAGCTGCCACGTATCTTTTCTTGCCAAGTCGCCGACGACGACGTTGCCTCCCGATACGTTGATGCCGTTCGTGTTGCCGAGGTTGAGTATGCCGCCCGCGGTTATGGCCCTGTCGGGAACGCTCCAGCTTCCGCCCGCGCTCACGTCAACCTTTTTAACCTTTAAAGAGCCGTTCACCATGTATTTTGAGCCTTCCCCTGCGGTAGCGAGGCACGATATGAGAAACTCACACGTGTTGTCGGCAGTATCGTACGCGCCTTGTGTGAACGTAGTTTCGATCGTCATCCCGGGTATTGCCGGCTCGTCGATGAAATTCAGCTGGGCTCTGCTGTTTATGCTTGTAAAGAAATTGTTGTAGAGCGAGCTGTAATCGCTTCCCTGCGAGGCGAGCATCTCGTTGTAGTATCTTTTAGCTTCGTATTTGAGCTGCTCTATCGCGCTGTTTACTCCGGCCTCGGCGGCGTAATAGGCGTTGTTGTTTGCCGCGTCGGTAACGTTTGTGTTAAGGCTGCCAAACGAAATCATAATAACCCCAAGACCGAGCGTAACAAGAAGCGTCATGGTTAAAAGGGCCATGATGATAGCCGAGCCGCGTTTGCTTTTGATACCTTGATTCAAAATGTTTTTCATTTTTTTCACCTCTATTTCAACAGAGAAAATGATGTCGAAAGGCTCTTGCCCGTTACATTTACCAGCTTTATTTCAAGTATTGCGTCTTCTATGGTCGCATCGAACGACGCTATGCCGCTCGCGATGGATACGCCGCTCCTCTTTATATTTGTACCGTCAAGAGTATATACGCTGCTTCCTACAGTCAGCGTTCCGGAATCACACGTTATATCGTCCGGGTCTGTGAGCCTTGCCCTGTTCGTGATATCGGAAAGCACCTGCCTTAAGTTCATCTGCTCGTCGGCCGATTGTGATTCCGCGACGTATAAGCGAAACCCCTGCCCGAAGAGCGAGAACATAAGCAGCGCCGCGGCGGCTATAAGCATTACGGCTATAAGCACTTCTATCAATGTAAAACCTTTGTTACACTTCATATCCTACCAGTTTTTTATGTTGATATAGCCCGTCGATGAGGCCACAAGCTCCGACTTAGAATCGTATACTGATGCGATCACATGTATAAGAGACGTTTTTCCCTCTATCATGTTCTTGAATGTTTCATAGCTGCCTGTAAAGGTTATATCGCTTTCATGCAGCGTGCGGCAGTAATGCACGGCCTTGCAGTTTGACCCCAGCGTTATTGCCGTGGTCGATGTTGACGGCTTATTCATGGCGTTAACCAGTACCGCGCAATACCCGTAGTCCAGCGAGCCTGTTATTGTTGTATAGCCTCCGGTAAACGAATAAGAACCTCCGCTGATAGCTATCGATATGGAGGAGGGCACGCTCGAAAATACGTGCCACTTGCCGTCCGGCATTACAGAGAGCATGCTGCCGTCATCGTTCATAATAAGATGAACGTAGCCGCACTTCCCGTCAAATTGGGAGCTGACCGTGCCGTACGGCCTGATGGACGCCGTTAGATAATAACCGTCCGACTCCCTGCCCGACGGCTTGTCCGTCAACGCTTCAACATAGGTCGAGGCGTCTAGTTTTTCAAGATAGCCCTGCGCGATGTAATTGGCGCTGAGTACATCATAAGCCTTCCTGTCCGTCTTTATAGACTGCACGAAGACAGAAAACAAAGGCAGCGCTATAGCCGCGAAAATAGCTATAGACAGTATGATCTCTATCAGTGTGAACGCTTTTTTACAGCAGAGCTTTTTCATGTTACAGCAGCCCCAGATACCAGTTTATAAGCTCGTCCCCGAAAAATACGCTTGCCATGATCCCCAGCGAGAGGAACGGCCCGAAGGGCATCTCGTCTGTGCGCTTTTTTCTGCCGGAACCGAGCATTATAACGCCGAATAACGCGCCCGCTACTATGCCTATTATGTAAGACGTGATAACGAGCCTCCATCCGACAATAAGTCCGGCCGCGGCCATAAGCTTTACATCCCCTCCGCCGAATGCCTCTTTTTTAAGCACATAAGCGCAAAAAAGAGCAATGAGCCAAAGAGGGAGACCTCCCGCGAAAAGCCCGATTGCATATACCGTCCAGTCCTGAAATACCCCGAACAACAGCGTCGCGGCAAGCTGCAGAGCGCCGATAATGAGAAGCGCTACGATAAGTCCGTTCGGTATCTCCATATGGCGCCAGTCTATGAGCGATATCACAATGAGCACCGCTATGAGCGCCGCAAAAACTAGAAGCTGCCAATGAAGCCCGAGCTTTATATAAAGCATAAGGAACAACGCTCCCGTAAGCAGCTCCACGGCGGGGTATTGCGCCGATATCTTCTTGCCGCAGTGCCTGCACCTGCCTCGGAGGAAGATAAAGCTGAGCACAGGCACCATGTCGATAGCGGTTAGCCTTACGCCGCAATCAGGGCAGGAAGAAGGGCCGAAAACGATCGACCGTTTTTCGGGCAGCCTCAATATGCATACGTTCAAAAAGCTGCCTGTTATAATGCCGAAAAAGAAGACCAGAACGCCGATATATATTTCCATAAGTTCGCCTTTTTACTTTATATATATATATAACACTTAAGGCATGTGCATAAACATAATGTTTATATACTAATAAAGAAAAGAGTGAAAGAACGTGTCTTTCACTCTCTCATTTTCAGTATTCCCGTTAAGTTGTCTCCGGAGCACCCGCGCCAGCGCTCGATGCCGGAACGGTGGCAACGTTGTTTGTTATAGTAACCAAGCCAAGAGCCTGCCCCGCGTCCGCGTCAGACAGCTGCGTAGGATAAAGAGTACCGAGAGCTGTTTTTAACGCTGATGCGCTTGAGGGCGTTGACGCGATTATCTTTGAAGAATCATTGTAGTATAACGTGTTGTTGGCGTTTATTGCCGTCGCTATCGTTCTTGCGTTCGCGAGCCTGACGTTTTCAGTCGCGTTGTTCGTAATGCTTAAAAAGCTGGGTATCGCTATAGCGGCCAGTATGGCAAGTATCGCAATAACGACGATAAGCTCAATAAGCGTGAAGCCCTTTTTGTTTTTTCTTGAGAACATGTTCATATTATATCTCCTTAGTGTGAATATAGTTTTATATTTATTTATATAACCGCATTTTTTTATATGAAACATACATACAAAAAATATTTTTTTATCTAAAGCCTCTGCTTTTTAAACTATGTTGTTATACATGCTGAACATAGGCAGCATTACTGACAGTATTATGAACAGCACCAACGCCGCGACGAAAACAAGAAGTATCGGCTGCAGCAGCGTGGTGACTTTCGTTATCGCGGAGTCCGCTTCTTCCTCAAAGTATTCGGCGGAGCGCTCGAGCATCTCGTCAAGAGTCCCCGACTCTTCGCCTATCTTTGTCATATGCATAAGCATGTTTGGAAATATAGCCGCACCCTTTATAGCGGTGTGCAGTGTTTTGCCCTGTTTTATACTGTCTTCCACATCGAGCAGCCTGTCTTCGGCATGCTTGTTGGAGACTACCTTCGACGCTATCCTTATCGACTGGGTAAGGTTTATGCCCGAGCCGGTAAGCGTAGACAGCGTGCGGCTGAGCCTTGCAGTCAGGATCCTTATGCTTGCTTTGCCTATTACCGGAGCTTTAAGCTTGAATCTGTCAAGCTGAAGCCGTCCCGCGTCCGAATTTTTATAAAGCCTGAAAAGCGCTATTATAACGACAAGAAAACCAAGAATGAACAGCCAGCCGTCCGTTATTGAGTCGCTCAGCGACAAAACGAATTTTGTTATCCCGGGAAGCTCTTTGCCCGTGTCCTCAAAAATTTTCGAGAAACTCGGAACGACGAAAATAAGCAAGAACACCACAACGAGCAGCGCGACGACAGTAATCACTATAGGGTACATCATTGCCGATTTTATCTTTTTCGTAATGGCGTATTCCTTCTCAAAATGAAGCGCGAGCCTTTGCAGCGAAATGTCGAGCGTTCCGCTTAGCTCGCCGGCCTCTATCATCTTTATCATCATGCTGGGAAGCGCCCTCTCATGAGCCGAGAACGCATCCGAAAGGCTCCTGCCGCGCTGAAGGTCTTCGCCTACGCTCTGCACTATCTTTTTGAGCTTAGGGTTTTCCATCTGCTCTTCCATTA
Source organism: Bacillota bacterium (assembly GCA_023410475.1). Lineage (GTDB taxonomy): Bacteria > Bacillota > Clostridia > Christensenellales > SZUA-584 > DTFZ01. The sequence continues at coordinate 332,009 of JAEYPS010000032.1, forward strand.
TCGTAAGCGTCTGTATAAGGGGCACTCCAGCTCTTAGAACGCTCGCGAACTGCGTGCAGAAAACGGCGAGCGTCTTTTTCGGGATCTTGGCCGACCCGATGGAAATATCCATTGACGAGTTGGGGTTGGCGTCCGACAGGTCGATGAGATAAAGTGATTTTGCGCGAAGAGCGCGCACGACAGACTGCTTGTCGTTTGCCTCTATCAGTCCTTCTACGGTTTGCCCGGCCTTGTTGGCAGCTTTATAAAGATACTTGATATCGATCACCTCTTCATATTATAAAAGCGTTGAGATATAGTTCCTGTCTATGCAATAGGAAACTGCCGTTTCCCTTGATATCTTTCCGTTTTTGTACAGGCTTGCGAGTGCGTTGTCCATAAGCTGCATTCCCGAGCCCGAGGCGGACTGCATTGCGCTCGCTACCTGATGCACCTTGTTTTCCCTTATGAGGTTTCTTATGGCCGATGAGGCCACGAGAGTTTCTACCGCAACGACGCGGCTTTTTCCGTCTGTGCTAAGCATTAGCTGCTGCGATACTATCCCCACAAGCGTCATAGAGAGCTGCATGCGTATCTGCTGCTGTTGATATGGCGGGAATACGTCAATTATACGGTCTATGGTCTTGGCGGCGCCCGTGGTATGCAGTGACGACATGACGAGATGGCCCGTCTCGGCCGCCGTTATAGCTATGCTGATAGTCTCGAGGTCTCTCATCTCACCGACGAGTATGATGTCGGGGTCCTGCCGAAGAGCCGCCCTCAGCGCCACCGAGAAGTCCTTTGAGTCTGAGCCTATCTCTCTCTGGTTCACTATGCTCTTTTTATGCCTGTGAAGGTATTCTATAGGATCCTCAAGCGTTATAATATGCTTTTTGCGCGTGTTGTTGATGAGGTCTACCATAGACGCAAGCGTAGTCGATTTTCCGCTTCCGGTAGGTCCGGTAACGAGTATGAGCCCTCTGTTGTAGCCGCAAAGCGAGGCGACGACGGGAGGGAGGCCGAGAGTGTTTATATCGGGAGGGCTGCTCTTTATGAGCCGCAGCGCTATAGCGATGCTTTGTCTTTGTTTATAGGCGTTTACGCGGAACCGGTATTTGCCGGGAACGGATATCGCAAAGTCGCATTCTCCTTTTTCCATCAGCGTGTCCCATTGGGCGTCGTTCATTATCTCCTTGGCGAACGCGCCCGATATTTCAGACGTAACCATTGTGTCGCACGCGGGGCGAAGGTCGTCGCTGACGCGAAGCATGGGGGGGAGGCCGGGAGATATATGAAGGTCGGAGGCGTCCAACTGCGCCGCGGTTTCCAGAAGAGTTCTTATGTTCATTATATATCTCCTTTATTCGAATATGACGTCTTTATGACTTCCTGTATAGACGTTTCGCCCTTGCCCATAAGCGATATGCATTCTGCGGCAAGCGTACTCATGTGCTGTTTCGATATGGCGTAATCGCGTATCTCGTCCGCGGTCGCGCCGGTCGTCATCATATCGCGCACTTCTCTGTCGATTATCAGTATTTCGTGTATGGCGGTTCTGCCGCGGTATCCCGTGTTGTTGCAGTTCGAGCAGCCTTTGCCGATGAAGATCTCTTTGTTGTATGAAGGGGGCAGCCCAGCTGCGCTGAGCTCAAATTTGCTCGGAGTATACTTCGTCTTGCAGCTGGTGCATATCTTGCGGACGAGTCTCTGCGACAGTATGCCTACAAGTGAAGCCGCCAGCATATAAGAGGGTATACCCATGTTTTCGAGCCTCGATATCGTTCCCGGGGCGTCGTTCGTATGTATCGTCGAGAGTACGAGATGGCCGGTAATGGCGGCTCTTATGGCTATATCTACCGTCTCCTGGTCCCTTATCTCGCCTATCATTATGATGTCGGGATCCTGCCGAAGTATAGAGCGCAGACCTGTCGAGAACGTAAGGCCCGCTTTAGAGTTTACCTGGACCTGATTTATGCCGCCTATGGAATACTCCACAGGGTCTTCTACCGTTATGATGTTTTCGGTCGTTTTATTCAGCTCGCTAAGCATCGAGTAGAGTGTTGTTGATTTGCCGCTGCCCGTCGGTCCGGTAATAAGGATTATGCCGTGCGGGTTGCTCAAAAGAGCGTTGAACTTCTTAATATTCTCCTTGGAAAATCCAAGCTGATCCTTTGAGATCATGAAGTTTTCCTTGTCGAGCAGGCGCATGACTATTTTTTCACCGTGCACGGTCGGCAGCGAGGACATCCTGACGTCTATTTCTCTGCCCGACACCGAAAGCTTGTAGCGTCCGTCCTGAGGCAGGCGCTTCTCGGCTATATCCATGCTTCCAACTATTTTAAGCCTTGTTATAACCGACGACTGCGCTTTCTTTGGTATCGTCAGTATCGTTACCAGCTGTCCGTCTATCCTCATGCGAACGCGTACGTTGACTTCACTGGGCTCGACATGTATATCGCTTGCTTTTGCCTTTACAGCCTGTTCGAATATGGAATTGACAAGCCGCACTATGGGGGCGTTTGAAATATCCGCGGTGCTTTTGCTGTCCTCACTCGCTGTCTCGGCGGCGTTTTCCTCCGACAGCTCTTTTATGGCCGTCTCGGCGTTTTCGTTGCCGTACATCTTGTTTATAGCGGCTTCTATCGCGTGTTCCGAAGCTATCCGCGGGATGATCTCCATACCGGATACGACGCGCGCGTCTTCGAGCGCTATAAAATCAAGCGCGTCTTCCATCGCGATATAAAGAGAATCGTTTTCAACTTTGACTGGTATCATCCGGTGTTTTCTCGCGAGGGATACAGGTATGTACTTTGAGAGCTTAGGTGACAGCGTGACGGTTTCAAGGTTAATAGACGGGATCCCAAGCTGGAACTCCAGTATTTCCATAAGCTGCTGCTCGGTCACATACCCTTTTGCCTTGAGTATTTTCCCCAGCTGCTCTCCCGTATTTTTTTGTTCTTTCAGACATTCGTCAAGCTGCTCATGCGTTATCATTCCGATATCGATGAGCAGCGCGCCAAGGTATCTCTTTTTTATCGCCATAATTATTCTACCGTCGTTTCTGCTTCTATGATAATATAAACAGTATCGCGGCGCATAAAACACGATAATACTCTCTTTGCCCAAACAAAATGCCGACCCTTAGGTTTTTGCTTTACATACAGCCCGGTTTTATGTATACTTGAGTACGATGATTTTAATAAAGAGGTAAACGATGCAAAAAGTCAGCTTTAAAATAATTGTTTTGGTTCTGGCAATCGCGGCGGCAGCCGCGGTGTTTTCCGGCTGCGGCACGGTCCAGCTTGAAAAGCCTAAAGCGCTTGAAGGCGTAACAACGTTCCCCGTGACCGGCAGCTGTGAAATAGAAGTAAAAGGAAGCGTCGTTACCGTCTCGGGAGAGACTGACATTATGGACGGCGCATTTATAAACATTTCCGTAATAGCGCAGAATGGAATGACCATAGACTCGGTAACGATAGTTAAATCTGGCAACCGCATAACTCAGGACTTTGCGCTGTCGGACAAGTATGAGGGCGCAAGTAAGGTAAAGGGGTATATAACCTGCGCGCCTGCGCTTTATGGCAGACAGCCGGATAACGTATACAAAAACTACGGCGATACGTTTGAATACATAGAGGCTGATGAAGAAAACTATATCTGGGGCAAAGAAGGCATAATCGTTCTTTTCGGTTCCGATATGGCAGAGCTTTCATAGCTTGACTTATAACACAGAGCCGCAGCTTGGGCCGCGGCTTTTTTGATGCTGGTTATTAACCGATAGTTTTATAAACCGCCGCTTCTCCACAGCGCTATCAGAAGGTCGACCATCCTGCCGTAGCTTTTTACGCCGTCGTGCTGCATGTTCGCCTGCAGAAACGTGTTGTTGACAGCCCTTGACGTCTCCTTTATCGGGGTGTCAAACGCCATCCAGTAAAGCGCGTTGCTTTTAAGATCCCTGTCCATGCTTTCTGAATATGCGCTCCGCAGTTCAAAATACAAATCCCTGTCTTCGCTGTAGAGCTTATGCATAGATTCCGAGACTGCCAGCATTGTCCCCGAATACTCTACCGAAGTGTCCTCTGAATAAGAAGACACGTAATAAGCAAGAAAATTCGCCTCGTCCTCTCTCGAAAAACCTATCTGATGGGCAGCCTCGTGAAGCGTTGAGGAAGGAAAGTAGAGCATGGGCGCGTCAGCGTTCAGGTTCGCTTCCCCGGTGAACGGAAAAAATATTCCGCCGATATTTGCATAAGAAAGGCCGGTGGAATACAGCACAGGTTTTGCGCGCCCGTAGCTGCCCGAAAGTAAGCCGTTACCGGTTGCCGCGGCGGCTTTATTATAGTAGTACGGCGCTTTTTTCATCATATCCTCTTTGGTGAAATCGGGAGAAAAGACTCCGCCGGCGTCTTCGGGAACCGTTTCCCTTAAACCCTTTGCCCGATCTATCAGCGCCTCGCATGTCGAGTAGAGCTCGCTGACCTTCGAGGGGGACGTATCAAGTCTAAGAATGCTGCCGAGCGTTTCACGCGAATAGTTAAATCCCCACAGGCCTACAAAAAGAGCGTAAATTACGGACGCGACGCATAAAAGCCCGAGAACCTTGTTTATAAGCTCAAACCACCAATTCTTACGCGCCGCTGCCGACTTTATTATCGTGAATACCAGATACGTCGCCACAAACAGAATAAAGGCATAGAGCAATATTTCTCCCAAAGAAAACGGAAGAAGGCCGGTGATAGTAGATATGCCCTGGCTCAATACCCTGTAAATACCGCGCGAATATACGTTTTCGGTAAACGCAGGCCAAAGGAATGAAAGTCTGAAAAGCAGGTAAAAGAAAGGCCCTATGAAGAGCCATGGTATTTTTTTTATCAGTCTTTTTGCATCGATGCCGCTGCTGCCCATATCGACAATCCCCCAAAATTATTGTATATATATATGTTTAAGCGGTCAATGGTAATATAAGAAGCAATGTGAAGCATATGGGAAGTTACTGTAAACAAAATATAAAATTTATCTGAACTGGTCTTTTGACTCTTTATAATATCTTCGAAGCCTTATAAGAGATATCGTCCAAAGATATGCCACGAACGGGACGAGCGCGAGAGATATCAGCGGTATCTCAGTCATAAGTATGAAATCAAAAGCGCCATGGAGCAGCGCCGGTATATAAAGCGATTTGTTGTAGAACGACCTGCATTTTGTGCGGTCGGGGCAGAACTTGGCAAGAGAAAGGTAATATCCCATCGTGATGCCGAGTAGCATATGCACCGGCACGCTCAAAAGCCCGCGCATTATCCAGATATCAGGGCTTTGCGGCGAAAACGTTATAACGTAGAATATGTTTTCAAGCGTCGCGAAGCCGAGCGAGGCGATGCTGCAGTATACTATACCGTCCATTTTTTCATTGAACGCAGGATTGGAAAATGCAAAGTTAAGTACGACAAGCCGCTTGAAAAACTCCTCGGAGAACCCTATTACTATAAACGCTTCAAACGCCAGCCCGAGCGTTCCCGTAAATATATTAAAATGCTGGCCTATGGTCTCGAGGGCGACGGTGGGAATGGTAGCGAGCATACCCATAAGGAATATCTTTATCAGCAGCTTTACCGGCTCTCTGTCAAACCTGTCCTGAATAATGATAAAAAGCGAAAGCAGTATTCCGGGGAGTATCGCAAGCAATATTAGATAGATTTGTTCCATGTTTAATCCTTCGACATTCTACACGAATTATCCTTCTCTTCTGTTGACAGTTAAATTCCGCTATATTATAATTTTCGCACAGCGAAGACAAAGAGCAGTACCGCAAAAACGCCGCTAAAGAGAATAGGCCTCACCGGCTGAGAGGGCCTTGCGGACAGCGTGCGGGAAGTCGCTTTGGAGCATCGATTGCGAACCCCAAGTAGCTTTCGGCGCAGCCGTGCGTTAAAACGGAAGAGCGCAGGCGATAATATTTATTGCCTGAATTAAGGTGGCACCGCGGAATACCGTCCTTTTGAGGGCGGTTTTTTATTTTGATTTTAAGTATACGGAGGAACGCTTATGTGCGCAAAAGAACTCAGTAAGGTGTATGACCCTAAAGAGGTAGAACAGCGCCTTTACGACGGTTGGCAGGATAAGGGCTATTTTCGGGCGGAGACAGATAAGAGCAAGACGCCTTACACAATAGTCATACCGCCGCCCAACATCACAGGGCAGCTCCATATGGGGCACGCGCTCGACAACATGATGCAGGACGCGATAATACGCACGAAGCGCATGCAGGGTTTTGCTGCGCTTTGGCTGCCGGGAACGGATCACGCGAGCATAGCGACGGAGGTAAAGATAGCCGAGAAGCTTCGCGAGGAAGGCACGTCGAAAGAGGAGATAGGCAGGGAAGAGTTCCTGCGCCGCGCGTGGATATGGAAGGAGCAGTACGGCGGAAGGATAGTGGAGCAGCTTAAAAAACTCGGCTCGTCTTGCGACTGGTCGAGAGAGCGCTTCACGATGGACGAAGGGTGCTCAAGGGCAGTCAACGAGTTTTTTGTGAGGCTCTATGACAAAGGGCTGATATACAGGGGAGACAGGATAATAAACTGGTGTCCCGACTGCGAGACGGCGCTCTCCGACGCTGAGGTGGAGTATACCGAGCACGACTCGCATCTTTGGCATATGCGCTACCCGGCCGAGGACGGCGGGGAAGGCGTAGTTGTCGCGACGACGAGGCCCGAGACGATGCTCGGCGACACGGCCGTTGCCGTTAACCCTAACGACAAACGCTATAAGCACCTTATAGGCAAAAATGTTGTGCTTCCTCTAATGAACCGCGTGATACCAGTTATAGCCGACGAATACGTGGACATGGAATTCGGGACGGGCGCTGTGAAGATAACGCCCGCGCACGACCCTAACGACTTCGAGGTGGGCGAGAGGCACGGCCTGCCCGTGATACGCGTGCTTGATGACAGCGGCTATGTAAACAGACTTGGGGGCAAGTTTGAGAGTAAGGAACGTTATGAAGCTAGAGAACTTATAATAAAAGAGCTTGAGGGACTCGGGCTCATGGTGAAGACGCAAGACCACAAGCATAATGTCGGGCATTGCTACCGCTGCGATACCGTAATCGAGCCTATAGTTTCCAAGCAGTGGTTCGTGGCAATGAAAAGCCTCGCGAAGCCAGCCATAGACGCCGTGAGAAGCGGTGATATAAAATTTGTGCCCGAAAACAGCCAGAACATATACTTTTCGTGGATGGACAACATTCGCGACTGGTGCATATCACGGCAGCTGTGGTGGGGTCACAGGATACCCGCCTATTACTGCCTGGATTGCGGGAAGATGATAGTAGCCAGAGAGACGCCCGGGGAATGCGAGTGCGGCGCTAAGCGCTTTACGCAGGACGAGGACGTACTCGACACATGGTTCAGCAGCGGCCTTTGGCCGTTCTCAACGCTCGGCTGGCCGGACAAGACTCCCGACCTCGAATACTTCTATCCTACGAACGTGCTCGTGACGGGATACGACATTATATTCTTCTGGGTAGCGAGGATGATAATGTCCGGGTTCGAGTGCATGGGGCAAAAGCCTTTTGAATATGTGAATATACACGGGCTCGTTCGCGACGAGCAGGGCCGCAAGATGAGCAAGTCGCTGAACAACGGCATAGACCCGCTCGATATCGTTGACGAATATGGGGCGGACGCGCTCAGGTTCAGCCTCGCCATAGGTGTAAGGGTAGGCGGAGACATGCGCTTCTCGCCCGAGAAGGTTTTGAGCGCGAGGAATTTCTCGAACAAGATATGGAACGCGGCTAGGTTCGTGCTTATGAACACGGGCGACGCAGTCGCGCCCATAGACGAGGGCAGGCTAGACATCGCCGACAAATGGATACTGTCGCGCCTGTCGGACACCGTGCAGGACGTAACGGAGCTGATAGAGCGGTTCGAGCTGGGGATGGCGGCGCAGAAGGTGCATGACTTCCTTTGGAACGAATACTGCGACTGGTATATAGAGATGGCAAAGCCGCGCCTTAATTCCAGTAATGATGCTGACAGGAACACGGCGGTGTCCGTGCTCAATCTCGTGCTTGCCGATACGCTCAAGCTGCTGCACCCGTTCATGCCGTTTATCACCGAGGAGATATATATGTCGCTGCCCGCGACGAGCGGGAGTGTCATGGTATCCGACTGGCCTAAAGCCGGCAAGCGCTATGCAGCCGAAGAAAAAGCGATGGAGAGCGTGATGGAGATGGTGCGCGGCATAAGGAACCTGCGCTCCGAGATGAACGTGCCCGCGAACAGGAAGGCGGCAGTGAACATACTGGCGTCAGGCGAGGCAAGGGCGGATTACGAGATGTGCGCGCAGTACATCGAAAGGCTTGCTTACGCTTCGGAGGTAAGATTCATATCGGATAAAAGCGAGGTCCCCGAAAACTCGGTTTCGGTGGTCGGCGCGGGCGCCGAGGCTTTTATGCCTCTCGGCGAGCTTATAGACATAAGCAAGGAGATTTCGAGGCTTGAGGGCGAGGCTAAAAAGCTTGAGGGCGAGATAAAACGCTCTGAGGGCCTGCTCTCGAACGCGAGGTTTATGGAAAAAGCGCCCGAAAGCGTCGTGAACGAAGAGAAGGAAAAGCTCCGCAAATACCGCGAAATGCTAAACGCTATAATACAAAGGCTAAGCGAGCTTAAATAATGAAATACGTGCATATAGCGGGCACGAACGGCAAAGGCTCCGTCGCCGAATATATAAGCAGCATATTCACCGCCGCGGGGGTGAGATGCGGATGCTACACGTCGCCGCATCTCGTTTCGCACACCGAGAGGATGCGCATTGGAAGCGAGCATATCGGCGATGAGGAACTGTGCTCGTTGCTGGATGAAGTAAAGGAAAAAAGGCTTGCCGTTAACGAGACGCTGTTCGCGGCATATACGGCCGCAGCGTTGCTGTGGTTCGAGCGCAGGGACGCGGATATAGCCGTAATTGAGACGGGGCTCGGAGGCAGGCTTGACCCGACGAATATTATACAGCCGTCCGTCGTTGTGCTGACATCCATAGACTACGACCACATGGAGCTGCTCGGCGACACCATTGAAAAAATCGCGGAGGAAAAATGCGGAATTATAAAGCCCGGCGTACCCGTGGTTTCCGCGGCACAGTGCGAAGACGCAGTAAATGTAATATCGTCGCACTGCAAGCGAAAGAATGCTCCCTTGCGTTTTGCCCGGCCTGCTGAGATTTTATCAAGCGGCCACGTAGGTCAGACGTTCAGCTTTGAAGGCGATGAATATTTTATAAGCGCCATAGGCTCGGGCCAGCCGGACAACGCGGCGCTCGCGACGCTCGCGGCAAAGCAGATGGGCATTGGCTCTGAAAGCATAAAATCAGGACTTGCGGCGGCAAAGCTCAAATGCCGAGCGCAGTATATAACGGGCAGTCCCGACATACTGCTTGACGGCGCTCACAACGAGGCGGCAATAACATCGCTGCTCAAAACGCTTGAGCTGCACTTTGGCGGCAGAAAAAAGGTGTTGCTGTTCGCCTGTATGAAGGACAAGGACTATGCGGCGATAATCAAAAGCTTAAAGGGCGTTTTTGAAAGCGTCGTAGTAACGCTCGCGGACGAAGCAAGGGGCGCCGACCCCCATACGCTGTGCAGGGTGTTCTCAGATTTTGTAATGTGTACAGCAGAAAGAGACATTCGGGCGGCTTTTGAGACGGCGAGGAAAGAGGCTGCAGAGCAGGACGCCATGCTTGTCGTCTGCGGCTCGTTCTACCTCGCGGGCAAGATTTTGGAAATATTTCAAGCCATAGAAAAATTAACATGAGTACAAAAAGAAACGTGCCGTCCGAAACCGGGCGGCACGAATGCTTTTAACGTCTTTTGTTTGATTAATAGGCGACACCGTGCGCTATCATCGCGTCGGCTATCTTCATAAGCCCTGCGATGTTCGAGCCCAGTACGAGGTCTTCCGGGTCGCCGTATTTAGCTGCCGTCTCGGTTGCGCTTTTGAATATGTGCTGCATTATCCTCTGGAGCATGCTGTCTACCTCTTCGAATGTCCAAGAGAGGCGCTCTGAGTTTTGCGTCATCTCGAGGCCGGAGGTTGCTACGCCGCCTGCGTTCGCCGCTTTGCCGGGCGCGAAGTATACATTGTTTTTGTGGAACAAAGCGACGGCTTCGGGAGTGCTCGGCATATTGGCGCCTTCGCCTACATACCGGCAGCCGTTCGCGATAAGCGTCTTAGCGTCGTTCTCGTCAAGCTCGTTCTGCGTCGCGCAGGGAAGAGCTATGTCGCACTTTACTGACCATACGCCCTTGCCTTCGGTGTACGTCGAGCCGGGAACGAGCTTCGCGTATTCGCTGATGCGCGCGCGCTTTACTTCCTTTAATTCCTTCGCGACCTTGAGGTTGATGCCGTTCGGGTCGTATATATATCCGCCCGAGTCGGAGAGCGTCACAACCTTGCCGCCCATTTGCGTGGCCTTTTCAGTGGCGTAAAGCGCAACGTTGCCGCTGCCCGAGATAACGACCGTCTTACCTTCCATAGACTCGCCTCTGGCTTTGAGCATCTCGCCTATGAAATAGCAAAGCCCGTATCCGGTAGCTTCCGTTCTCGCGAGCGAACCGCCGTAGGAGAGCCCTTTGCCGGTCAGCACGCCGGTAAACTCGTTTCTGATGCGCTTGTACTGGCCGTAGAGATAGCCTATCTCTCTGCCGCCTACGCCGATATCTCCTGCGGGTACGTCGGTGAACTGGCCGATGTGTCGGCTGAGCTCCGTCATGAAGCTCTGGCAGAAACGCATTATCTCGCGGTCGCTCTTGCCTTTGGGGTCAAAGTCGCTGCCGCCCTTGCCGCCGCCCATAGGCAGGCCGGTGAGCGAGTTTTTAAAGCACTGCTCGAACCCTAAGAACTTGATTACGGATTGGGTGACGGAGGGATGAAGGCGAAGGCCGCCCTTATACGGTCCGATAGCGGAATTGAACTGAACGCGAAAACCTCTGTTTATCTGTACGTTTCCTTTGTCGTCTACCCAGGATACGCGGAACGATACTACGCGCTCGGGCTCGACAATCCTCTCGATTATGCCCTCTTTCTCGAGTTCGGGGTGAAACTCGATAATCTTCTGGCACGATTCCAGAACTTCGCTTACAGCCTGAAGGAATTCCGGTTCGTTCGGATCCCTTCTCTTGACGGCGTCAAAAACGCCCTTCAAATAAGAGTTTGTGATTGCCATGATAAACCTCCAAAAATACTGTCCGCAATAATAGATATTTTTATATTACAGGACAAAAAAATACATTATTCTGATTTAATATAATAACACATTAAAATAAAAAGAAAATAGATTTTTATAAAAAAATGAAATTTTTATTTTTTAAAATTTCATATTTTGTAATTTGATTATTAATACGGCAGATGAGTGGGGCAGACCCCATCAAAAAATACGAAAAAATGTTCGAATTTTTCCGTCGGCGCTATTGGCATCGAGACGCTGTTATTGTATACTGTTATGTGGCAATGAGGTATAACTATGGATTTTAAACTATGTTCAAAATATAAGCCGGCGGGAAGCCAGCCCGAAGCTATAGATGCGCTTGTAAAAGGGATAGAAGAGGGAAAACGCGCACAGGTCCTTCTCGGCGTCACGGGCAGCGGAAAGACGTTTACAGCGGCGAATGTTATAGAGCGACTGAATCGGCCGGCGCTTGTTCTCGCTCATAACAAGACGCTTGCCGCGCAGCTTTGCGGAGAGTTTCGGGAATACTTTCCGGATAACGCCGTCGAGTTTTTTGTAAGCTATTACGATTACTATCAGCCCGAGGCATACGTTCCGGGGCAGGACCTTTATATCGAGAAGGACTCCAGCATAAACGACGAGATAGACCGCCTCAGGCACAGCGCTACGTCCGCGCTTCAGGAAAGGCGCGATGTGATAGTTGTGGCATCCGTTTCCTGCATTTACTCTATCGGAGACCCGCAGGAGTATTTAAAGATGAGCATATCGCTGCGCCCCGGCATGGCGATATCGAGAGACGACCTGCTTGTACGGCTTGTCGACAACAACTATGTGCGCTCTGACCTCGATTTCAACCGCGGAGACTTCAGAGTAAGAGGCGATACCGTAGAGGTGTTTCCGGCGAGCACTCTCGACAAGGCCGTTCGCATTGAGTTTTTCGGGGACGAGATAGAGCGTATACTCGAAATCGAAGCTATAACGGGGCGGGCTCTCGCGTCAAGGGCGCACGTTGCCATATTCCCCGCGACACACTACGCGATAGAACGCGAATCGATGATTGAAAAGCTTGACGAAATAAAATACGATTTACTGAAGCAGCTCGAAGTTTTTCAAAGCGAAGGAAAGCTTCTCGAAGCAGAGAGGCTCAAGCAGCGCACGATGTACGACATTGAGATGCTGCGCGAGCTCGGATACTGCAGCGGCATAGAGAATTATTCGAGATACTTCGACGGCAGGAAGCCGGGCGAGCCTCCGTTCACGCTTATCGATTACTTTCCGAGCGATTTCATAATGTTCATAGACGAGTCGCACGTTATGCTGCCTCAGGTGCGCGCTATGTATAAAGGCGACTATTCCCGAAAGGACATGCTCGTAAAATACGGCTTCCGGCTCCCGTCCGCTTACGACAACCGCCCGCTCACGTTCGACGAGTTTAAAGCAAGGCAAGGGCAGACGATATACGTCAGCGCTACGCCAGCGGTTTATGAGCGCGAGCTTGCAGGAAACGTCGTTGAGCAGATCGTACGTCCTACGGGGCTTATCGACCCCGAGGTGACGGTGCTGCCCGCCAAAGGCCAGGTAGAGCACCTTTTGGGCGAGATACGCGCCACGATAAAGAGTGGCTTCAGAGTCCTTGTAACTACACTTACGAAAAAAATGGCCGAGAGGCTAACGGATTATTACAAGGAGCTGGGCCTGCGAGTAAAGTATATGCACTCGGACGTAGAGACGCTTGAGCGCATGGAGATAATAAGGCAGCTGAGGTTAGGTGAGTTTGACGTTCTCGTGGGTATAAACCTTCTGCGCGAAGGGCTCGACCTTCCCGAGGTCGCGCTCGTGGCTGTACTCGACGCCGACAAAGAGGGGTTTCTCAGAAACGAGACGTCGCTTATACAGACGATAGGGCGCGCTGCGAGGAACGCCGAAGGGCGCGTGCTGCTTTACGCGGACACTGTTACCGGTTCTATGCAAAGGGCTATGGATGAAACGAGCAGACGCCGCGAGATGCAGATGGCGTACAACAAGGAGCATGGCATAACGCCGAAGACCATAATAAAAGACGCTCACGCTATGATAGAGATAACTAAGCCGGTAAAGGACAGCGAGCACTTGACAACTGATGAAGCTGCGAAGAAAGCGGCTATAATCGAAAAGCAGATGAAGCAGGCCGCGATGGAGCTGGAATTTGAGGCGGCGGCGGCGCTCAGGGACGAACTTTTCAGACTTAAGGAGTACATAAGACAGGGCAAATGAACTACATAACGATAAAAGGCGCAAGAGAACACAATTTAAAGAACATTGACGTGCAGATACCGAGAGACAAGCTTGTTGTCATAACCGGGCTTTCGGGCAGCGGCAAATCGTCGCTGGCGTTTGATACTATATACGCGGAGGGGCAGAGGCGCTACGTAGAGTCGCTGTCCGCGTACGCGCGCCAGTTTTTGGGACAGATGGACAAGCCGGATGTCGATTCCATCGACGGGCTTTCGCCTGCCATATCGATAGACCAGAAGACGACGAGCAGGAACCCGCGCTCCACCGTGGGCACGGTTACCGAGATACACGACTATTTAAGGCTCATCTTTGCTCGGGCGGGCATACCGCACTGCACGAAATGCGGCAAAAAGATAGAGCGTCAGACGGTCGATCAGATAGTTGATGAGATAATGAAGATGCCCGAGGGCTCGAAGATAGTGATAATGGCGCCCGTGGTATCAGGCCGCAAAGGGCAGTATACGAAGGTGTTCGAGGATCTGAGCCGTTCCGGATATACGCGCGTGATGGTAGACGGCATAACGTATATGCTCGACGAGGAGATAACGCTTGACAAGAACAAAAAGCATAACATAGACGTCGTTGTCGACAGGCTCGTGCTAAAAGAGAATATGGGAAACAGGCTCTACGACTCTATTGAGACGGGGCTGGGGCTCGGCGACGGAGTGATAAAGGTGCTCGATTCCGCCGACAACAGCGAGAAAAGGTACTCTCAGAATTACGCGTGCATAGACTGCGGCATAAGCATAGACGAGATTTCGCCGAGGATGTTTTCTTTCAACGCACCCTACGGAGCTTGCCCAAACTGCCACGGCCTCGGCACAATAATGAAGGTAGATGAAGACCTCATAGTACCCGATAAAACAAGGTCTCTCTCTGAGGGAGCGATACACGTATCTGGCTGGAACAGCGGCTCAGCTGACAGCTGGGGCACGCAGTATTTCAAGGGCATGGCTAAGCACTACGGGTTTGATATGGACACGCCGTTCGGGGAGTTGGGCAGGAGCTTGCAGGAGAAGATACTGTACGGCACGAACAGCGAAAGGTTCGAGATAGACTACTCTTCCGAATACGGCAAAGGCACGTTCCTCAACAAATTCGAGGGCATAATACCGAACCTCGAGCGGCGCTATATGCAGACGGACTCCGACATGATGAAGGCCGAGATAGAAAGGTATATGACGACGCTGTCCTGCCCGCAATGCGGTGGAGCACGCCTCAAGCCCGAGCCGCTCGCGGTAAGGCTTGGGAAAAAGAATATCGCCGAGATTTCCGAGATGCCTATAGACGAGATACTTAAGTTTTTCGAAGGCCTAAAGCTTTCCGAAAAGCAGAGGATAATCGCGGAGAGGATATTGAAGGAGCTCAAGGCACGTCTTAATTTCCTTCGAAATGTAGGACTATCATACCTCACGCTGTCGAGAAACGCGGGCACGTTGTCGGGAGGGGAAGCGCAGCGAATCCGCCTCGCGACGCAGATAGGGTCTGGGCTGTCGGGTGTGCTGTATATACTCGACGAGCCGAGCATAGGCCTTCATCAGAGGGATAACGAGAAGCTGCTAGATACGCTCAGAGCGCTTCAAAGGCTCGGAAACACGCTAATAGTAGTTGAGCACGACGAAGACACAATACGCAGCGCAGATTACGTTATAGACATAGGGCCGGGCGCGGGCGTCCACGGAGGAAAGATAGTATCGGCGGGCACGCCCGAGGAGATTTCTGCTGACGGCAATTCGATAACGGGGCAATATCTTTCGGGAGCGAAAAAAATAGCGATTCCGAAGAAGCGCAGAAAGCCCAGCGGATATTTCACAGTGGTAGGAGCTAACGAAAACAATCTTAAGAACATAGACGTCACGTTCCCGGCAGGAGTTATAACGGCGGTCACTGGCGTTTCGGGCAGCGGCAAATCTACGCTCGTCACCGAGATATTATTTAAATCGATGGCAAAGCAGATATACCGTTCGAAGGACAAGCCGGGAAGGCACGAGAAGATTGAAGGCACGGAGATCATAGATAAGGTCGTCGATATCGACCAGAGCCCTATAGGCAGAACTCCGCGCTCGAATCCCGCCACATATACCGGAGTGTTCACGTTCATACGAGACCTGTTCGCCTCCACGAAAGACGCGAAGGTGAGGGGATTTGGCAAAGGCAGGTTCTCGTTCAACGTAAAGGGAGGAAGATGCGAGGCGTGCAGTGGCGACGGCATAATAAAGATAGAGATGCACTTCCTGCCCGACGTATACGTCCCCTGCGAGGTCTGCAAGGGCGCGAGATACAACCGCGAGACGCTCGAGGTAAGATATAAGGGAAAGAACATACAGCAAGTGCTCGACATGACGGTGGAGGAAGCGTGCGATTTCTTCGCCAATATACCGGCTGTATACGACAAGATGAAAGTGCTCGATGAAGTTGGGCTTGGCTATATAAAGCTCGGGCAGCCGTCGACGACGCTTTCGGGCGGTGAAGCGCAGCGCGTCAAACTCGCGACGCACCTTTCTAAGAAGCAGACGGGAAACACGCTGTTCATACTCGACGAGCCCACGACAGGCCTGCATGTGGACGACGTCAAAAAGCTGGTTGCGATACTGTCAAGGCTCGCGGATAAAGGCAACACAGTCATAGTTATCGAACACAACCTCGACGTCATAAAATGCGCCGACCATTGCGTTGACCTAGGGCCTGACGGCGGAGACGCCGGCGGACGCGTGATAGCGGAGGGCACGCCCGAGGACATAGCGAAAACTCCTGGCAGCGCCACGGGGGAGCATTTGAAAAAAGTATTGAATTAACAAGTATACAATTCGGGTAAAAGAAAGCGGCATCAGCGTTGGTGCTGCTTTTTGTTATGAATGATCACGGTTAATTGGAATAATTCAAAGCGTTTTCTATTGCTTTAAGTATGGATTTGCTGCTTCTGGTCGCTCCGCTGACACAATCGACGCCAAGCGACTGCGCGCTGATCACACCGCCTATTACCGCGGACGCTTTATCGGCGTACTTCCTGTTTGATTTGCTGGTATCCGCGTCCAAAAGTATATCCTCAATGCTGTGATTCTTAACGGTCACAATAACAAAGTATGTGTTTTTTCCGTAGGAAAACTCACCGTTGTAGCTGCCGTCCGGTATACTCTTTAGATCGACATCGTTTATCAGCATGTCGCTTACATGTTTGTATTTATCGCCGATTATAGCATTCGTCGAAACAACGGCAATAAGAGCGAGTATGCCAAGCGTGGCAATAATAAGTGAGGCTATTACGATAGTTTTCTTCTTCTTTGTTTTGCGCATACAGTAGGGCTCTCTCTTGTTCGTTTTGTGATACTCGATGCACGCATTGCAGTCTCCGTGACGTATACAATCCTTTTTGGGGCAGTTGCAGTCCATGCATTACACCTCCTGTTTATCGGTTTTGCCGTCGCATACGAACGCGAGTTCGTTGTATCCCAGGATATTCGCGACAGCCTGCGGCAGTTGTTTTAAGTTTTCAGGTATGTTCTGATCCGGGCGGCCTGCTCCGGCATTCAGCGCTCCAAGCGCGCCGTGAATAATAAACCGCGCGTAAAAATGCGGGTCGGATATCTTAAGATGGCCTTCGCGGACACCGTTTTCCAGCAGCCCGGCGAGAGGCTCAACCATGATTGAGGACACGCGTTTCGTAATGCGGTCGATTATCAGATCGTTGGAAGGATGAAAAAAAGCCTCGAGCCCAAGAGTCCTTTTGGCCATCTGGTCTATCACTTCAATGATGGTTTTGAATCTTTGCGAAAATGTTCCTGCTCTGCACGACAGCGCGGACGTCATTGCGCCCGCATACGCCTGCACCCATTGCTCGACCAGTTCACCAAGCAGCTGTTCCTTTGACTCAAAGAAAAGATAGAACGTTCCCTTTGCGCCGTCTGTTTGATTCATTATTTCACTGACGGATGTGTTTTCATATCCTCTTGCGGCAAACAGAGCCTGCGCTGAGCGCATTATTTCCTGTTTCCAGACTTCCGGAGCCTTTTTTGCCTTTCGTGCCATAAACTATCCCATACCATAATTATAAATGACCAACGGTCAATAATATGATAAAACAAGATTGCGCGTTTGTCAAGGATAAAAGACTATAAAAAAGCGCAGAAGAAAAAACGCCGCGTATGCAGCGTCTGATGATTGTAATTAATTTCAGCTTACTCGGTTTTTGGGCAGCGGCACAAGCATGGAGGTCGTCCGCTTGTATTCCGCGTAACCTTGCTTCGATTCCATAAGCCGTTTTTCCATCATAGGTATGCTTATAAAAACGAACAGAAGCGTCATCGCGACCGGCGCGAAAAGCGTCCACCACATTTCGGGCAGTACGCTCAGCTGTATTATCCACACGCCCCACCAAAGCGAAACCTCCCCGAGATAGTTTGGGTGACGCGAATATTTCCACAGGCCGGTCTCGATATTCTTTCCGCTGTTATACGGTTCTTTTCTGAAGCCGCGCATCTGGGCGTCAGAGAATATCTGCAGCAGCGTGGCGCCAACGCATACCGCAGCGCCCAAATATGTAGCCGCGTTCGCACTTCCGCCGCTCGTTACCGCAAAGTAGGCTGGAACCATACCGGCGAAAACGAACAGCGTGGGCATCATGTTGATACCGAAAAAGTTCGTTATAAACCAGAGACGCGGGTTTTTCTCGCGCAGCATAGTGTAGCGCCAATCCTGATGCCGCATGCCGCTCCAGCCTATTATCCAGTTTGCTGTGAGCCGCACGCCCCAGAATGTCAGCACCGCGGCGTAAAGTATGCCTGTGGTTTCAAGCTTTCCTGATAAAAGTATAAAACAAACAATGAGTGCTATGGGAGCCACGCTCCAATACGGGTCGTACATGCTGGCGTTCTTGAAGAACGCGCCGAAAAGCCAGACGACGACAGTGGCTGCCGCGTCGGCCGCAAGAAATTTTAACAGCGGGCTTAAGCCGCCGGGCATTGCCGCATATACAATAAGTCCGGCAAATAAAGCAAGTATGTATAGGGCGGAAACGATAAAAAGGGAAACGGGCTTTGAAAGCTTTGTCATATAACGTCACCTCGTTTATACCCCGAAATCATAGCTTTCGGGCGCGCTGTAATTTATGTGATCATTATACAACACATATGTGTGGAATCAAAACACCTATTTGCCTGTTCCGCCCGTATTTCCTCCCATGCCACCCATACCGCCCATGCCGCTCATAAACTTGAACATGTCTTCAGGCTTGAAATTCTTCATAGAACCCATCATGCGCATCATATTCTGCATATTGCGTATATTGGCCTGCTCTGCGGGCGGCATGAACAGCGACAGGGCCTCAAACATCTCCTCGGGAGATGAGCTGTTTATGTTTCTCAATTTCTGCATCCTCCTGATCATCTTCTCAAAGTTTTCCTGCATTTCGACGGACTGCTGCAAATTCCTCATCATGTTTCCCGTGTCGCGCTCGGCGTACTTTTGCATTACGCTCAAAAGCGCATGCTGACGTGAGAACTTAGAGAAATCCGAAAGCTCGGCATTTGGCCGGGGAGGCCAGTTGACGGGACCGCTTCTTCTGAAGTCGTCGGAAACATGTATCGCGCCGATTACACTATGTATCGCCGCCTTGTCTCCCGCGGAAACGTAAGGCTCTATATCATTAAGCATATTGAGGAGCCTGTCTTGGCTCATGCCGTCCTTTAATACCATAGCGAGAAGAAAGCTGAGCTCGGGTGAAAACGACGCGTTTCTCATAAGGTCTTCATAGCTTATCTTTTTTTGCTGCTGAGGCCTGTTCCTCGGAGGGACTTGCGGCGGTCTTGGCGCAGGCCGTCCGTTATACGGGTATCTTATCATTATAGATCTCCTTTCTCGGGGTCCCCAAAAAGTCGTGAGGCTTTTTTGGGGTGTGCGTATGGGGTCCCCAAAAAGCCGTGAGGCTTTTAAGGGGTGTGCATCACTCAATTGTATTGTATGCTGCTAATATAAGCGCTGTGCACAAAGCGTTTCGCGAACGAATATAAATAATATTGATAATGACTGCCCTGCAGCATCCATCTTAAAAGTGATAACAGGAGGTACGTCCATGGCTAAGAGGGATCTAAGACAGATGAAAAGCGGAAAGCAAAAATCCACGCTGAACAAACAGGATATACAGGAGATGGCAAGGAAAGCTAATATAAACGCCGACCTTGGCAGTGTTGACAACGGGGACATACAGAGCATGCAGGATGCTATTTCAAGATACGAGAACAAGAGCGAGGGCGAGCTAATGAGCGAGCTTGAAAAGATGGTAAGCAGCGGTAAGAAAGACGGTACGTTTTCGGACGATATGCTCGATTCGTTTATGAAAAACGTAGCGCCTATGATGGACGTCTCTCAGCGCAAGAAGCTTGAAAACATAGCCAAAATGATTAAAAACAAATGAGAACAGGCAAAAAACAGCGAGGAAAGGTTTTGACTCTTTAAGCGGCGTTGTTTAACAAATGGGATAATAAGATAATATTATATTAATGCGTTTGATTTTTTATGATATAATTATTAAAATATTCTCAGGCTCGCCGGCAGGCAAATCGCTTTATGATAGTTTATGGGGCTCAGCGACCGGCAGGACTGTCAGGGTATGTTTTGAGAGGGTTTTGATATGAGGACGATTGTATTGACGGGCGGCGGAACCGCGGGACACGTCACGCCCAACCTTGCGATAATACCAAAGCTGAAAGCTCTGGGGTACGCTATCGAATACATAGGCACAAAAGAAGGAATGGAAAGGGAGATAATTGCGGGAACGGAAATTCCGTACCACATAATAAGCGCAGGTAAGCTACGGCGCTATTTTAGTGTTAAGAACTTTATTGATCCGTTCAAGATAATAGCGGGTTTTATGAAGGCAGAGCGCATATTGAGGCGCATTAAGCCCGCGGCCGTATTCTCGAAGGGTGGATACGTGGGAGTCCCCGTGGTCGTCGCCGCGCACAGGCTTGGAATACCAGTCGTGCTTCACGAGTCGGATTACACGCCCGGCCTTGCGAACAGATACTGCATCCCAAGGGCCTCGAAGGTATGCGTCGCCTTCGAGACGACGCTTGCACACATACCGGAAGGAAAGGGCGTTTATACCGGGCTTCCCATAAGAGAAGAGCTGCTGCGCGGCGACAGGCAAAAAGGGCTCGAGTTTTGCGGCTTTTCGGGGCGAAAGCCCGTGCTGCTGCTTATGGGCGGCAGCCTTGGAGCGAAATCCATAAACGACGTGTTTGACAATAGAATGCCTGAACTTGTTAAAACATTCGACATAGTTCATATAAGGGGCAAGCAAAACCTTTTGAGCAGCATGCTACCCATAGGCTACAGGCAGTTCGAGTATGTGGGAAAGCAGCTCGCGGATATCTACGCGGCTACAGACATAATGCTGTCCAGAGCGGGGGCGACGGCTGTATTCGAGATACTCGCGCTTTCTATACCCGCGCTTCTGATACCTCTTCCCAAAGCGTCAAGCAGGGGAGATCAGATTCAAAACGCCCAATATTTTGAAGACAAAGGTTTTTCATATGTTCTCGAACAGGAATACATGACTGAGCGAACGCTCGTTGACGGTATAAATACGCTCTATGAGAACAAAGAAAAGCTACGCGAAACGATGAAAAAGCAGGAAGCCGGCGACGCTGCGGATAATGTGGTAAAGGTAATATTGGATGAGCTGCGCGATTGAAGACACTGTAAGAGAGTACCTGACGGCATCGGGAGCTGATAAAAAGCAGCTGATGGAAAGGCTGCTTGAGATGCCAGGCGCCGAACTAAAGTTGTACTCCATGATATTCGGAGGCGAGCCGCGGGCGGCGCTGCGCGCCGCCGCGGACGCGTGCAAAAAAAAGAAATACCGCGAAGCGCTCAAGCCGCATGTCATCCGCGACGCGGACAAGCTTATGCAAATAAAGGACGACAAGGCGAGAAAGACGGCCTTTGCGCTTATAGGGACATGCGCTGCGGAAGAATGCTCGCAAAAGCTCGCCCATGCGCTTAACAACGAAAAAACCCGGTTTGTCCGCCCTTCGATAATACTCGCTTTAGGCAACTCGGCCGACCCCGCGAAATACCTTAAAGGATACGTCATCGAGCCGGGAGAGGACAAGCATGTGAGGGAAGAAGCCGACGCTTTGAAAAAAGCGATGTCAAAGGGCATGACGGCAGGTCTGCCGGCCGAGCTCAGTCTTCCCCCGAGATGCACGCTGACAAGCCTTAACGCAAACGCTCTTCGCCTTGAGCTTGAGTCGAAAAACTACCCTTTCATCAAAAACAAAATGATAAAAGGAGCTTTCGACACCGATACGAAAGCAGCCGGACAGCTTCGCTGCTATTCGGAGGCACTGTTTTACGTTGGCGAGAGAGGCGAATACCGGCGCGCCGCGAATGCTCTCGATACCATAGGTCTCAAAGGTCTCAGTTACCGCGTGGAGGCCGGTTATTACAGCGCCGAGAAACGTCAAGGCATAATACGCGAAGTCGCTAACGGGCTTTATGAACACGGCTATACCGACAATCCATCCGCCTATTCGTTTGAGATACGCGTTATCGCAGGTAACATGTACGCGCTGTTTAAAGACGAAAGGTTCAGTTATAGAAAAACGTCGATACCCGCCAGCATAAACCCGGTTGCCGCGGCAGGCATAATGCGTATATGCCTTCCTTATATGAAGGACAATGCGAGCGTGCTCGACCCTTTTTGCGGAAGCGGTACGATGCTAATTGAGCGCGGTTATATCAAAAAGGCGGAGTCTCTCGTGGGGGTGGATATATCGCCCGGCGCGATAAAGGCGGCTTGCGAGAACAGGAAGGCGAGCGGCCTTAAGATTGCTCTTATAAAGGGAGACATACTTGGATACGGCGGTGCGCGCTATGACGAGATAATTTCAAACATGCCTTTTGGAATAAGGGTATCGGGGCATACGTCAAACATGAGGCTCTACAAGGCGTTCGCGGACAAGCTCGAATCGCTGCTGGGGCGTGACGGCGCGGCGTTTCTTTTTACTCAGGAGAAGAAGCTCTTCAGGGAAACGATAGGCGCGAAAAAAGGTTTTACGATAGTAAAAGAAGAAAACTTTGAAACGGGCGGATTGCATCCGACATTGTTCATATTAAAAAGGGGAGCGTCAAAATGAGCGATTTTGTTACACTTGGCGAGCTGCTTATCGATTTCACACCGTCGGGCGAGGCGGGAGGCCAAAAGCTTTTCATGCAGAACGCGGGAGGAGCGGTCGCGAACGTCGCCTCCGCTATTTCGGGGTTCGGCGTAAGCGCGGCATACCTTGGCATGGTGGGTAGTGACTTCTTCGGAAGATACTTAAAAGGCGTGCTGGAGGGCAAGGGCGTCGACACAACAGGGCTTGTGATGTCTGACGATTATAACACTACGCTCGCGTTCGTCCATCTGTTTGAAAACGGCGAGAGGGATTTTTCATTCTACAGAAAACCGGGGGCCGACATCATGTACACAAAACAGCATCTCGACGCAGACGTTATAAAGAACACTAAGGTGTTTCATTTCGGGTCGCTGTCGCTTACAGACGAGCCGGCCAGGAGCGCTACATTCAAAGCGCTGAGCATAGCTAAGGACAGCGGCGTCGCGGTATCGTACGACCCTAATTACCGCGCGCCTCTCTGGAAGAGCGAACAAACGGCAAAGGAGTATATGCTGCGCGGCCTTGAATACGCCGACATACTTAAGATATCCGACTCGGAGGTATCGTTTTTGTTCGGTGACATGCCGTATGAAGACGCCGCGAGGATGCTCGTCGGCAGAGGGATAAAGCTTGTGTTCGTAACGCTGGGAAGCGAGGGCGCGGTATACGCTAACGCTTCGGGAGCGGGCAGAGTGGCCGCGTACAGTGCAAACGTCGTCGATACCACAGGCGCGGGGGATTGCTTTACGGCGGGCGCGCTGTACCGTTTTATAAACAGCGGCAAAACGCTTGAGGACGTTTCGCTCGACGACCTGCGGGGCTGCGCGGATTTTGGGTGCGCGGCGGCTTCCGTCTGCGTCGAGGGCAAGGGCGGCATACCCTCGATGCCCAGCCTCGAACAGGCGCTGTCGCGGCTAAACCGCAGTTGACAACAAAGCGCTCAGCATTTAATATTTAACAAACGACAAACTATCCGGAAAGGCGGCTTTCATATGCATGTAAGAGAGATTACCGAAGGACTGACATTTGACGACGTACTGCTTGTTCCCAAAAAGAGTATGGTGACTCCCTCCGAGGTGTCCGTGAAGACAAAGCTTACGAAGACGGTGAGCCTCAACATACCGATAATGAGCGCTGCTATGGACACAGTCACCGAGTCCCGGCTCGCGATAGCGATAGCGAGAGAAGGCGGCGTAGGCATTATTCATAAGAATATGACGATAGAGGAGCAGGCCTCCAATGTCGACAAGGTAAAGAGAAGCGAGCACGGGGTAATCACCGACCCGTTTTTTCTTTCTCCCGACCATCTCATATCCGACGCAAATGAGCTGATGGCAAAATACCGCATATCTGGAGTGCCGATTACAAAGAACGGAAAGCTTGTAGGCATACTGACGAACAGGGACCTGCGGTTTGAGACGGATTACTCGCGCAGGATAAGCGAGGTTATGACGTCCGAAAACCTCGTGACAGCGCCTATAGGCACTACGCTTGCCGAAGCACAGGAGATACTCGGACGGCACAAGATAGAAAAGCTGCCGCTCGTAGACGAAAACGGCATGCTGAAAGGTCTCATAACGATAAAGGACATCGAAAAAACAATACAATACCCGAATTCCGCAAAGGACGGCAACGGCAGGCTGCTCGCGGGCGCGGCTCTCGGAGTTTCCGAGGATATGCTTGAGCGCGCCGCCGCTCTTGTTGCCTCTAAGGTGGATATCGTGACGATAGACACGGCGCACGGGCATTCAAAGGCGGTGCTAAGCGCAGTCGAAAAGCTCAAGAGCGCGTATCCCGATCTTCAGGTGATAGCGGGCAACGTAGCTACGGCTCAAGGCACGCAAGACCTTATCAAGGCAGGCGCTGACTGTGTGAAAGTTGGCATGGGCCCCGGCTCTATTTGCACGACGCGCGTTATCGCGGGCATAGGCGTTCCGCAGTTTACCGCAGTGCTTAAATGCGCCGAGGCAGCCGCGAAACACGGAGTAGGAATAATAGCCGACGGAGGCATCAAATTTTCGGGCGATATCACAAAGGCTCTCGCTGCGGGAGCATGGGCGGTCATGATAGGCAGCCTGCTCGCCGGTACGGAGGAGAGCCCCGGGGATTCGGAGATATACCAGGGCAGAAGCTTTAAGGTATACCGCGGCATGGGCTCGATCGGGGCTATGCAAAAGGGCAGTAAGGACAGATATTTTCAGGAGAGCTCCGACAAGCTCGTGCCCGAGGGCGTAGAAGGCAGGGTGCCTTATAAAGGGCCGCTCAGTGAAACTATATTCCAGCTGGTAGGAGGCTTAAGATCGGGCATGGGCTACTGCGGCGCGGCAACGCTCGAGTCTCTCAGGCAAGAGGCCGAATTTTTGAAGATAACAAACGCTGGGCTGACGGAAAACCACCCGCACGATATCTATATTACAAAAGAAGCGCCAAACTACACCGGAAGGTCATAAATAAGTGAGAGAAACTGTATTAGTGCTGGACTTCGGCGGACAGTATAACCAGCTTATCGCAAGAAGGGTCAGAGACCTTGGGGTATACGCCGAGATACTTCCATACGACGCGACGCTAGAGCAAGTAAAAGAATATGAACCCATCGGCATAATATTCACCGGAGGCCCGAGTACCGTGACGGACGAGGGTGCACCGCGTTGCGACGAAGCGCTTTTCGGCGCTGGCATACCCATACTCGGTATATGCTACGGAAGCCAGCTCATGGGGCAGACTCTGGGCGGCAGCGTGTGCAGGGCAGACAAACGCGAGTACGGCAAGACGGAAATAACATACGACATAAGCTGTCCGCTTTTTGAGGGTGTCGAGGTATCATCTGTCTGCTGGATGAGCCATACATATTATGTGGATAATCCGCCTGAAGGGTTCTCTGTCTGCGCGTTCACACAAAGCTGCAATGTGGCTGCGTTCTTCAGTGAGGAGAAAAAACTGTACGCGGTGCAGTTCCATCCCGAGGTAGTACATACGAAATTCGGAAACAAGATACTTTCTAATTTCCTTTACAACATCTGCTCGGCGAAGGGAGGCTGGACGATGGGGAATTACGCCGAGACGGCCGTAGCCGATCTGAAAAAGAGGATAGGAAGCGGACGTGTATTACTCGCTCTTTCGGGAGGCGTCGACTCGTCGGTTTGCGCCGTGCTTTTAAGCAAGGCTGTCGGCGATCAGCTTACATGCATATTTGTCGATCATGGCCTGCTCAGAAAGGACGAAGCTAAGCAGGTAAAGGAAGTCTTTACCGAAGCGTATAACATGAATCTTATATGCGTGGACGCGTCCGAACGGTTTTTAAGCAATCTTGCGGGCGTTACAGAGCCTGAGGAAAAGCGCAAAATAATAGGCGGAGAGTTCATACGCGTGTTTGAGGAAGAGGCGAAGAAGCTCGGAAAGGTCGACTTTCTCGCGCAGGGCACGATATACCCTGACGTCATTGAGTCCGGCAAAGGGCATGCTGCGGTAATAAAGAGCCATCATAACGTCGGCGGGCTTCCCGATCACGTAGACTTTGAGGAGATAATCGAGCCGCTAAGAGACCTTTTTAAGGACGAGGTGAGGGCATTGGGCGAAACGCTCGGGATGCCGAAGCATATCGTGTGGAGGCAGCCGTTCCCCGGCCCCGGCCTCGCGATAAGGATAATAGGGGACGTCACAAAAGAAAAGGTTAAGATACTTCAGGAGGCCGACCATATTTTCAGAGAAGAGATAGCCGCAAACAACCTTGACGGCGAGATATGGCAGTATTTCACTGTGCTCACCGGCATGCGCAGCGTGGGCGTGATGGGCGACGAGAGGACGTATGACTATACCATAGCCCTCAGAGCCGTAACGAGCGTCGACGGAATGACAGCCGACTGGGCGAGGATACCTTATGACGTTCTCGAAAAGATATCAAACCGCATCATAAACGAAGTCAAGCACGTTAACAGGATTGTGTACGACATCACGAGCAAGCCGCCCGCGACGATAGAGTGGGAATGATAATCCTAATGATAATTCAACGTTCGTGACACACGAACGTTTTTTAATTTTACCGTCTTAAAGTATGTGAAATTCATTGACCTGAATCGTCCGTTAAAGTAGACTTTGTATTGTAGTAATGTGTCGATAAATAACAAATGATATAGGGAGATGAATATGAAGGCAGCAGTGGTAATGGGCTCCGTGTCCGACCTTCCGGTGCTCGAGCCGGCGATAAAGAGGCTTAAAGGCTTTGGCGTAGACGTTGAGGCAAGAGTAATCAGCGCTCACAGGACGCCGGACATCGCGCATGATTTCGCGACATCGGCGGAAGATAACGGAATAGATGTGATTATAGCAGCAGCGGGAAAAGCCGCGCATCTCGCGGGCGTGCTTGCCGCGTACACAACGCTGCCAGTAATAGGCATACCCGTTAAATCATCGTCGCTCGAAGGGCTCGATTCTCTTCTTTCGATGGTGCAGATGCCGCCGGGAATACCTGTCGCAACCGTCGCTATAGACGGCGCGGAAAACGCGGCCATACTCGCGGTCCAGATACTGTCTTTTAAATACCCCGAGCTCAAGCATAAGCTCAAAGAGCATAAGACAACTATGGCGCAAAAGGTTGCCCAAGCCGATAAAAATCTTCAAAAGGAGATAAATATATAATATGAAAAAGATGGAGCAGATGTACGAGGGAAAGGCCAAAAAGGTGTACGCCACGGATGAGCCGGATGTAGTCATCGTGTCGTATAAGGACGATGCTACCGCGTTCAACGGCCTGAAAAAAGGAACGATAGTGGGCAAGGGCGTTGTAAACAACAAGGTCTCAAATCATTTCTTCAAACTCCTCGAATCAAAAGGAATACCCACGCATTATGTGCAGCAGCTCTCGGACAGGGAAACGGCTGTAAAACGCGTCGAGATCGTGCCCGTAGAGGTGATAATGCGCAATAAGGCCGCGGGAAGCTTTTCAAAGCGCATGGGCGTCGAGGAAGGCGCGCATTTCAAGAGCCCCATACTCGAATACAGCTATAAAAACGATGATCTCGGAGACCCGTTCATAAACTCATATTATGTACGGGCGCTGGAGCTTGCGACCGACGACGAGATGGACAAGATAAAGGAGTATTCGTTCAAGGTTAATGAGATACTTTCAGAATATCTTAAGGATTTTGGCATAGAGCTAATAGATTTCAAGCTCGAGTTTGGCCGCTTTAAAGGAGAGTTAATACTTGCCGACGAGATATCGCCCGATACGTGCAGGTTCTGGGATATCGAGACGGGCAAAAAGCTCGACAAGGACCGGTTCAGAAGAGATATGGGAGACGTCGAAGAGGCGTACAGGGAGATCATCAGAAGACTGATGGGAGAGTAAGTAATGCCGCTTCGCTTGAACATAAAATCGTCATACGAAAGGCTGAAACCTTTTGAAGACTGCATGCACGAGGAATGCGGAGTATTCGGAATATACTGCACCGATGGTAGCGTTGAGCCCGCCGAAGCCGCGTATTACGGTCTTTTCGCTCTGCAGCATCGCGGTCAGGAAAGCGCGGGCATAGCGGTCGCCAAAGAGGGCAGGATAGAGTATCATAAGGACATGGGACTTGTGCCCGAGGTGTTCAAAAACGGGCTCGGTAAGCTCGAAGGCGCGCACGCGGCAATTGGACATGTGAGATATTCCACGTCGGGCGACAGCCAGCTTATCAACGCGCAGCCACTTGTCATAAGCGCGAAGAAGAGCAACCTTGCGCTTGCGCATAACGGCAACCTCATCAACGCCAAGGAGCTAAGAGACGAGCTTGAAAACGCGGGAGCGATATTCCAGACGTCGATAGACTCTGAGATTATAGCGAGCCTTATCGCCAAGCACAGAAGCAACGGCATAGTGGACGCGATTAAGACGACAATGGGGCTTTTAAAGGGCAGCTACGCTCTTGTTATCATGACGCCCGACGAGCTTATCGGCGTAAGAGGCCCGAAAGGGATAAGGCCTCTCTCGCTCGGCAAAATTGACGGCAGCTTCGCGTTTGCGTCGGAATCCTGCGCTTTTGATACCATAGGCGCGGAATTCATACGGGATCTCAGGCCGGGCGAGATAGTCGTAGTGGACAAGCATGGCCTCAAGTCATACCATGGGCCTCGGTCTGAGGAAACGGCGCTGTGCATATTCGAATTCGTGTACTTTGCGCGCCCCGATTCCGACCTCGACGGAATATCAGTCCACAAGGCGAGAGAGCTTGCGGGCACGCGGCTCGCGCTTGCAGAACCGATAGACGCCGACATTGTTGCGGAGGTGCCTGATTCGGCGACTCCCGCGGCGATGGGATATGCGGCGCAGTCCGGCATACCCTACACAAAGGCGCTCGAGAAAAACCGCTATGTAGGCAGGACGTTTATACAGCCCGCTCAGGGCAAGAGGGAGTCGGGAGTGAGTCTGAAGCTGACGCCGCTCAAGCGCAACGTGCGGGGAAAACGCGTCGTGCTTATTGACGACTCGATAGTTCGCGGAACCACATCTAAGAGGATAGTGGAGATGCTCAAGCTCGCGGGCGCAAAAGAAGTACATATGAAGATTAGCTCGCCGCCAGTGAAGTACCCTTGTTTTTTCGGTATCGATACGCCGTCGCATGACCAGCTTATAGGCGCGGGAAATTCAGTGGAAGAGATAAGAAAGCTTATCGGGGCTGATTCGCTCAGTTATTTGAGCAACGAAGACCTTTTGAAGACTGTAGAGGGCGCGGCCTGCAATTTCTGTACAGGCTGCTTTACCGGGCAGTATCCCGACGATGTCGCACATCTTTTAAAGTGCGGAAAAAAGAATATTCTGGAAGGTTAAATAGATAGATGAGTATTACATACAAAGACGCGGGTGTCGATGTTGAGTCGGGCTATAAGGCGGTGAGCCTTATGAAGGCGCATGCCGAATCGACGTTTAACGGCAACGTGCTGCAGGGGCTCGGCTCCTTCGGAGGCATGTACGACAACCAAGACAGCGTGCTCGTCGCCGGAACGGACGGTGTGGGGACGAAGCTCAAAGCCGCGTTCGCGATGCACAAGCACGACACGATAGGCATCGACTGCGTAGCGATGTGCGCTAACGACATCGTGTGCCACGGCGCTAAGCCCATGTTCTTTCTCGACTACATCGCGATGGGCAAGCTCGAGCCTTCTGTCGCGGCGGATATCGTAAAGGGCGTTGCAGACGGATGCAGGAAGGCGGGGTGCGCACTTATTGGCGGAGAGACAGCCGAGATGCCGGATTTCTATAAAGCGGGAGAATACGACCTCGCGGGCTTCTGCGTAGGCAGCGTGAAAAAAGAAGGTATAATAAATGGACATGACATAAAAGCCGGAGACACGCTTATAGGGCTCAAATCATCGGGGCTGCACAGCAACGGGTTTTCGCTAGTCAGAAAGCTTATAAAGATGGAAAAGCGCTCTCTGTCGCAAAATATACACATGCTCGGCAAAACGCTCGGGGAAGAGCTTCTTACTCCCACGAGGATATACGTAAACTCAGTGCTCTCGTTAATGGAAAACTTCAAGATCAAAGGCGCAGCGCACATCACCGGCGGCGGCTTCATTGAAAACATACCAAGGATAATCCCGGGCGGTCTTTGCGCTGAAATCACGCTTGGAAGCTGGGACATTCCTCCCGTTTTCGACCTTGTTATAGGCGAGGCAAAGCTCGAAACAAAATACGCTTACAATACGTTCAACATGGGCATAGGCATGGTGTTGGCCGTTGCCCCCGAAATGGCAAACGACGTTGCTTTTGCCGCGAGAGACCTCGGCGAAGAATCGTTTGTTATAGGGCGAGTTATAGAGGGCGAAGGTGTAAGGCTGTGCGGATAGAGAGGCTCGTTGTATTAGTATCGGGCGGAGGCACCAATCTACAGTCACTGATAAACGCCTGCGAGGACGGCAGGATAAACGCCCGCATATCCGGCGTTATCTCCAGCAAAGAGGGCGTATACGCTCTTGAGCGCGCGAAAAATGCCGGTATACCCACCGCGGTAGTAAAGGCGTGCGATTATGAGGATCAGCGTCAGCGCGACGCCGCCGTAATAGAGGCCGTAGAGCGCTTTGGCGGGCAGGCTGTTGTGCTTGCCGGATATATGTCGATACTAGGCAAAGATGTGGTGAGCAGATACAAAATAATAAACATACACCCCGCGCTTATACCGTCGTTCTGCGGTAAAGGCTTCTATGGGCAGCGTGTCCACAAAGCGGTGCTCGATTACGGAGCGAAGGTATCGGGAGCCACAACGCATTTTGTGGACGAGGGTACGGACACCGGCCCTGTGATAATGCAAAAATGCGTACCCGTGCTGGATAACGACACCCCGGAAACGCTTGCCGCAAGGGTGCTGGGCGCTGAGCACGAGATACTTGTCGAATCCGTCAGTCTGCTGTGCGACGGCAGGCTCCGCATAGAAGGCAGAAGAGTATTTATAATCGATTGACAAAGCAGCCTTGGTTGCTTTTTTATATTTTTATTTATGGAGGACAGATATGAAAAGAGCGTTTTTAAGCGTATTTGACAAGACGGGCATAATCGAGTTCGCGCAAGGGCTTAAGGGACTTGGTTACGAGATACTCTCTACGGGCGGCACTCAGCGCGCGCTTGAACAGGCGGGGATACAGGTAACGAATGTTTCTGACGTTACGGGTTTTCCCGAGTGCCTCGACGGGCGCGTTAAGACGCTGCACCCCAGCATACACGCAGGTATCCTTGCGATGCGCTCAAACAAAGACCATATGAAACAGGTAGAGAGTTTTGGAGTTGGCCTTATAGATATCGTCGCGGTGAACCTTTATCCTTTTAAGCAGACGATAATGAAAAGCGGCGTTACGCTCGAAGACGCCATTGAGAACATAGACATAGGCGGCCCCACGATGCTGCGCGCGGCCGCAAAGAACTGGCAGGACGTTGCCTCGATAGTGGACCCTTCAGACTACGGCAGGGTCTTAGATGAGCTTCGTGACGGCGGCGTAACAAAGGAAACAAAGTTCGACCTTTGCGTAAAGGTGTTCGAGCATACGGCAGCCTACGACGCTCTTATTTCCGGATATCTCAGAGAGCAAAACGGAGGGGGATATCCCGAGAAACTGACGCTCACATATGAAAAACTTCAGGAAATGCGCTACGGCGAGAACCCGCACCAGAGCGCGGCGTTTTACAAAGAGCCGGTGGGCACAGACGGAACGCTCGCGTCCGCGAGGCAGCTGTGGGGTAAGGAACTTTCGTTCAACAATATAAACGACACGCACGGCGCGCTCGAATGCCTGCGCGAGTTCGAGGATATAACGGTAGTAGCCTCCAAACACGCCAATCCCTGCGGTGTGGGCAGCGCCGATAGCGTCTATGAAGCTTACATGAAGGCGTACAGTGCGGATCCTGTTTCCATTTACGGAGGTATCGTTGCGGTAAACGCCGAGATAGATAAGAAGACTGCCGAGAAGATGGGGGAGATATTCCTCGAGATAATCATAGCGCCAGCGTTTTCAGACGAAGCGCTTGAAGTGCTAAAAGCGAAGAAAAACCTTCGTTTGCTGCTGCTTCCCGATATGAGCGCTAAGATGAATACAAACACAATGGACATCAAGAAACCGTCGGGCGGGCTGCTTGTACAGCAGACGGACGATATATTGTTTGACGGGGAGCTGAAGGTCGTTACGAAACGCGTGCCATCGAAGAGCGAGATGGAGGACATGAAGTTCGCGTTCAAGCTCGTGAAGCACTTAAAATCAAACGCCATATCGGTCGCGAAGGATAAGGCGTCACTGGGCCTCGGGCCGGGGCAGGTCTCGCGTATATGGGCTGCTGAAGCCGCGCTTGCGCGGGCGGGAGAGGGCGTAAACGGCGCGGCGCTCGCGTCCGACGCGTACTTCCCGTTCGATGACTGCGTAAGGCTGGCCGCGAAATACGGTATCAAAGCAATAATACAGCCGGGCGGAAGCATAAGGGACGAGGATTCTATAAAGGCGTGCGACGAGCTCGGAATATCGATGGTGTTTACGGGCATCAGGCATTTCAAGCATTAAGGAGGCCGGAATGAAGATACTCGTAGTTGGCGGCGGGGGAAGAGAGCACGCCATAATATGGAAGCTGCTTAAAAACAAAGCCGTAAAGGAAGTGCATTGCGCTCCCGGTAATGGAGGCGTATCGGACATAGCAAAGTGTGTACCCATATATGCGACCGATATTGAAGGTATTGTATCATACGCGAAGAGAGAACGCTTCGATCTTGTATTCGTAGCGCCCGACGATCCTCTTTATATGGGCATGGTGGACAGGCTGCAGCAAGAGGGCATAAGGGCATTCGGGCCCACAGCCGCGGCGGCTGAGATAGAGGGCAGCAAGGCGTACGCCAAACGGCTGATGAAGACATACGATATACCGACAGCCGAGTACGAGGAGTTTACGGACTATAATAGCGCCTGCGATTATATAGACGGCTGCTCTATGCCCGCCGTTATAAAGGCCGACGGCCTTGCTCTCGGGAAGGGCGTCGTTATATGCGGCTCAGCCGAAGAAGCAAAATCGGCGCTAGAAGACATGATGGTTAAAAAGATATTCGGCAGCGCTGGTGAGCGCGTCGTTATAGAGGAGTACCTCGAAGGCCCCGAAGTGTCCGTGCTCGCGTTCTGCGACGGCAAGACTATACTGCCCATGGCGAGCGCTCAGGACCACAAGCGAGCATATGATAGCGACATGGGCCCGAACACAGGTGGTATGGGAGCGTTTTCGCCTTCACCTAAGTATACGCCTCAAATACAAAGTGAGGTTGAAGAAACGATAATACAAAAGACGCTGTTCGCTCTTAATCAGGAAGGAAGGCCATTCAAGGGCGTCATATACTTCGGGCTAATGCTGACAAACAAAGGCCCGCGGCTTTTGGAATACAACGCGCGCTTCGGCGACCCAGAGGCGCAGGCTGTGCTGCCGCGGATGAAAAACGATCTGTTGGACATTGTAAACGCGGTCATAGACGGAAAGCTTTCAGATATAAAGCTCGAGTGGGAAGACAGCTGCGCCGTCTGCGTCGTTATGGCGTCGGGAGGATATCCCGGGAAATATCAGAAGGGCATGGAAATAACAGGCCTGGGGGACGTTCGGGATTCAATTGTATTTCACGCGGGCACTTCAAAGAAGGACGGCGTTTACATAACGAACGGCGGCAGAGTGCTCGGAGTAACGGCGCTAGGTAAAGATATATCGGACGCAAGGGAAAAGGCTTATAGCGATGTATCCAAAATAAGCTTTGAGGGAGCTCAGTACAGAAGCGACATAGGCATAAAAGAGACAACCGAAACGAGTGAACCCGTTTACAGTTATTAATCTATCTGAAACAAAAAAGAGGGGAGATATCTGTGAATTGAAGTGAACCCCTCTTTTAGTATGCTTTATAAACAGAACGCCTCGGATACCGCGGCAACCGCGTCATGGGCTTTAGCGGAGTCTACACAGAAGCTTATCTTTGTCTCGGACGTCGTTATGATATGTATTCCGATATCCTTGTCGGCGAGAGCGCTGAACAGCGCCGCGGCCACGCCCGACTGGCGCTGCATGCCCGCGCCCTCAATCGTGAGCTTGGAAAGCGCCGTGTCGGTGATTATCTTCGTTCCGTCATTGACATGTTTTTTGATAACCTCTGTGCATCCGTCGATATCGGAGAGGGGCATCGAAAACGATAGGCTTACTTTTCCGTCATGCGGCGTCGTCTGGCTTATAATATCGAGCCTGATGTTCATCCTCGCGATATCGCCGAAGATTCCCGCAATAGCGCAGGGAGAGAAGGGCATATCTGCGAGCGTTATCATCGCCTGCCCGTCGTCCTGATAAATGTTAGTGACGGCGCATTCGTTTATAATGTCGTTCATGTTGTAAAGGCCCGCGGGCTTGCCTGAAAGGAACCTCGCTGCTCTAAGCGCGCCTAATGCAAAGATCTGTCTCGTTTGGGCGCTGTGGTTTATCTCTATTACCTCGTCCGTGCCGATAAACATGACGCTGTGCTCACCGGAAAGCGTGCCTCCGCGCACCGCGTGTATGCCTATCTCTCTGCCGCGCTTTTCCGTCTTCGTGTGCCTTCCGTATACATAGGCCTTCTTGTCGGTAAACGCCTCGTTTATATAGTCGGCGATAGCTAGCGCGGTACCGCTCGGAGCGTCTACTTTCTGGTTATGGTGCTTCTCGACGATCTCTATGTCATAGCCTTCCCCGAGGAACGCCGCGGCGCTCTTTGAAAGCTCCATCTGTAAATTGACACCAAGCGACATGTTGGCGGCAAAGAAAACCGGTATTATCTTTGAAGCCTCGGATATGCGTTGTTTCTCTTCGGCAGAAAACCCCGTTGTAGCTATAACTATAGGCAGTTTTCTTTCAGCGGCGAACGCTAGGTTTGTTTCAAGCGCGTCCGGCCGTGAAAAGTCGATTATCATATCCGCGCCCGAGCATCTGTCCATATCGCAGTAAACGGGGAACTCGTTTTGAATACAATCCGGCGCTTTATCGACGCCCGCGATTACACGCATGTCGTTCGATTCAGATATGAGGGCGGCTACCGCCTGTCCCATCTTTCCATTGGCGCCGTTCAGTATTACGTTTGTCATGTCCACCTCTCTCAAAAGACTCCCTATAATAATATCATAAATTGTATTATTGCAAAACAGATTACAGCCGCCAATACACACCCCAAAAAGCCTAACGGCTTTTTGGTACTCAGTATTTAAGGCGGCTGTATCATGATCAGTACAAAATCCGCTACGCGATATCGAACCCGAGAGCGATAAGCTCCTTTTTGAGAACCGCCGCCTTGTCGGCGCTCATCTCGCAAAGAGGCATACGCAGCACACCCGCGTTTATGCCTATCATATTAAGAGCCATTTTTACGGGTATGGGGTTCACATCGAGGAACAGCGCCTTGTTCAGGGGGTTAAGCTTAAACTGAAGCTCGAGCGCTTTTTTAGCGTCGCCCTCAAGGTAGCTTATAACCATATCGTGCGTAGTCCTCGGCGCTACGTTTGCGCACACTGATATCACGCCCTTGCCGCCAAGAGACAGCAGAGGTATCACATGGTCGTCGTTGCCCGAGTAAAGGTCAATATCAGAGCAGAGCCTCGCGGTCTCCGTTATCTGAGCAATATTAGCGCTCGCTTCCTTTATGCCCGCTATGTTGTCGTGCTGGCTTATTTCCTTCATTACGGCAGGAGTGACGTTGACTCCCGTGCGGCCGGGGACGTTATAGACGATGATGGGTACGCTTGAGGCGTCCGCGATGCTCATGTAATGGCGTATTAGCCCTGTGTCCGAGCACCTGTTGTAGTAAGGAGTTACGACAAGCAGGCCGTCGGCGCCGAGATCGCAGGCTTCCATCGCGGCCTCTACGGATGTGGCCGTGCTGTTCGTGCCCGTGCCCGCGATAACAGGAACTCGACCCGCGGACTGTTTGATCACGAACTCTATTGCACCGAGGCGTTCTTCCTTTGTCATCGTCGAAGGCTCCCCGGTCGTTCCGCAGACGACAAGAGCGTCTATTCCGTTCTCGATCTGATACTCAATAAGCGCTTCAAAAGCCGCAAAGTCTATTCCTGTGTCATTGAACGGCGTAACGAGCGCCGTTCCGGCTCCGGTGAAAATGCTCATGTTTTCTCCTTTCCGGTGATAGCTCACCTGTCGAAATAACCCTTCTCGGCCAGCAGCTCGGCTACCAGCACGCCGCCTCCCGCGGCTCCTCTTAGTGTATTGTGGCTAAGGCACACAAATTTATAATCGAAAATCGCGTCCTCGCGAAGACGCCCGATGGATACCGCCATCCCGTTTCCGTTATCGCGGTCGAGCTTTGTCTGCGGACGGGCGTCGTCCTCGAAATACATAAGAAACTGTCCGGGAGCGCTGGGAAGACCAAGCAGCTGCGGCTCACCTTTAAAGCTGCTCCATCTTTCCTTTATTTCCTCGATCGACGGCTTTTTGTCAAAACTTACGAACGTTGCCGCCATATGCCCGTCGGAAACGGGAACTCGTATGCACTGCGACGTAATCACAGGCTCCTTCACGTTTACAATGCCATTTTCGCCTACGCTGCCCCAGACTTTAAGAGGCTCCTGCTCGCTCTTTTGCTCCTCGCCGCCGATGAAGGGAATGATGTTATCGTTCATCTCCGGCCACGATTCGAGCGTTTTGCCCGCACCTGAGACGGCCTGGTATGTGCAGGCCACGATCTGCTTTATTCCAAAGCCCAGGAGAGGGTGCAGCGCGGGTACATATGTCTGTATAGAGCAGTTAGGCTTAACTGCAATAAAGCCGCGCTTCGTTCCAAGGCGCCTGCGCTGTTTTTCTATGACGCTCACATGAGAAGCGTTAACCTCGGGTATCAGCATAGGCACATCCTGCGTACCACGATGGGCACTGTTGTTTGATACCACGGGTATCTCCGCTTTAGCATATGCCTCTTCCAAGACTTTTGTTTCGTCTTTGTTGAGGCTGACAGCGCAGAAAACAAAATCAACTCTGTCTTTAGCTGCCGCTATATCTTCGGCGTCGTAAACGGGCATGTTCGCAATATTGCCCGGAATGGGGGAGGACATCGCCCATCTTCCTTCCACCGCTTCGCCGTACGTCTTGCCGGCAGATCTGCCGCTTGCGGAAAGATGGGTTATATGAAACCACGGATGCTCCGCTAAAAGCTCTATAAAACGCTGCCCGACCATCCCTGTCGCGCCCACCACACCTACGTTGTAACTCCTCACCTTGAAAACCTCCTCATTATTCCTTAAGATAAAAATAGCACGCATAACATACCGCGCGCCAATAATAAAGAAAATTATCTCGATTATTACAGCAGCGCTCCGCCCCGTGCCGGGGGCGACAGTTGCATGGCTGTTAACCATACACCCAGGAAGAGCCTCTTCGGAAAAGCGTTCCTTCGGCGGTTTGCCCTTTCACTTCTCCTATAAGGCTCCGAAACCCAGGATAAGCATACTCTTGAAAACCGCGCCTCAACTGTATTGCGGTTATTATAACATTACGTCAATTCTCAGTCAACCGCTCCTTTTATGTATTATCGCCAATAAAGATTGTCAATAATTAAGAAAAGTTTGTTTTGCTGCTTTTCCGGTAGTATATTATTAATATTAATGCAATGATTTAAACGTGAGGAGAGTGCCTTGGAAGCTTACGAATACCTGTCTTTGATATATGATGAAATGATGTCGGATGTTGATTATCACGAATGGGCGTCATACATAGACGGCATACTGAAAACAAGAGAAGCGCGAAGCGTATATGAAGCGGCATGCGGAACGGGAAAAGCGACGCTTGAGTTTTTCCGCATGGGTTATGATATAACCGCGTCCGACATATCACGCGGGATGCTCAACGCCGCCGCCGCGAGCGCGAGGAGAGCCGGCTGTAATGCAAGGTTCGTGCTTCAGGATATGCGTGAAATTGAGGTAGGCAATAAAGCAGACGCCGTAATATCCGTGTGCGACGGCCCCAATTATCTTGACGAAAAAGGTTTTGAAGCGTTTGCCCTCTCAGCATACCGCGCGCTGAAGGATAACGGAGTGCTGCTGTTTGACATAAGCTCGAAGGCAAAGCTTAAAAGCATGGACGGAGAGGTTTATTTCGACGACAGGGACGACGCATCATGCATCTGGCAAAGTACATATGATAGTAGCAGAAACGCTCTTGTGATGGATATAACGCTTTTTGTGAGGCGCGGGGAACTGTTTGAGAGACTTACGGAACAGCATGTGCAGTACGCGCATGAGGAGGATTTTATAAGGCGCGCCGTTTTGTCAGCGGGATTTAAAAGCGCTCAGGCGCTCGAGTGCCTGACAAGCACTAAGCCTCGCGATGATACGCAAAGGATACAGTTCGTATGCGTGCGATAAGCATGTTGAAGCGCGCGAAAGACTTGTGTTATAATTACAGCAAACAGGAGGCGGAATGAAAGACAAAAACGAGCTGCAAAACAAAGTATTGAATTTTAACCAGCCCGCGTCGTTTTTTATAAAAAAAGCTGAAAAGCATATCGACGCCGGGAACTTTCTTGAAGCGCTGCAGCTTTACCGGCAGGCGCTCGGCATGGAGCCGGATAACGTGGAATACCTGTTGAGCATCGCTCAGGTATATTCGGAAATGGGGCTTTACGCGGAATCGAATGATGTTCTGCTTAAGATAGCGCGCTATGGGAACACTCCCACCGAGTGCCTGTTTGCTCTCGGGTGCAACTATATGGGTATGAAAAACTACGCGCTCGCCGACGAGGCGTTTGAGCAATATCTTGCCCTGGATCCCGACGGAGAATTTGCGGAAGAGATAGACGATATATTTGACATGCTGGACGAAGAAGAGGAAGAAGGATTGCTTCAGGACGTAAGCCGGCAGCTTATTATGGAAGAGGCGTACGAAGGAAAGCAATATCTCGACAAAGGCGATTATAAGGCAGCGATACAGCATCTTGAGAACGTCGTGAACCGCGACAGGCTCATGTATCCCGCTATGAACAACCTAGCGCTTTCATACTTTTTTGACGGTCAAAAGCATAAAGCGATAGAGATTTCGAAAAAGGTGCTCGCAGCGCAGCCGACAAACCTTCACGCCTGCTGCAACCTTGCGTTCTTCCACTCCGATATAGGAGAGCATTCGCTGGGGCAGGAGTATTTATCAAGACTCGACGGCCTCAGCGACATAGACCCGGACGATATGCACAAGCTTGCTCTTACATACTGCGAACTCGGATATCATGACAAGGCCTATAAATGGTTTTCAAGGATAGTTTCATACCAGCCTTATGATATACGGCTTTTGCATTTCTGCGGAATAGCGGCGTACAACAACTGCCTGTTTTCCGAAGCGTCGGAGTGTTTTGTAAAAATACTTAGAATAGACCCCAGCAACAGCCTTGCCGTATACTACAAGGCAAAAGCGGACGCGGCAAAAAAGAACGGAGCGCTAAAAAAACTCGAATATGTTTACCAGGTGCAGTTTGACGAGATAAAGCAGAGGGTGAAATATTTAAACGACTGCCTAATACAAAAGGACGCAAGCCTCTCGGGAAAATGGAGCGACGACGAATATTTCAGATCAGTGATACTGTGGGGACTGTATTACGGTGATGAGTATATAAAGAAGATAGTAATAGAGATAATGAGTCTGTTTTCCGATGAAAAGGTGGAGGAAGAGTTCAGAAGCTTTCTCTTAAGAAGCACGGAGACCGATGAGATAAAGAACGACATATTCATGTGCTTGAAGCGCATAGGCGCTAAAGAGCCTTACGTGGCTTATATCAAAGGCTCTATAGTCGAGGTAAGGGTGGGCAGCATATCGGAAGAGATAAGGAGCCTTCCGCGGCCCTATTCAGATACGCTGAACTGTTTTATAAAGCACACGCGAAACAAGTATGCTGATGATTTCATCTCTTCGGGCATAGAGCTGCTTACGTCGATCGCAAAGGATAGAGGCGACTCGGGCGTCTGGATAGTAAGGCCGCAGGCGCTGGCTGCCGCGCTTGAATACTTTATCTGCGAGATAGACGGCAAGGTCGGTATACCGCTTAAAAAGGATCTTACAAAGAGGTACGGCACAACGCTCGCAACGCTCAACAAATATTACGATATGCTGTGTGAGCAGCAGCTTGGTGAAGACGATGCTGATTGATTTCGAGGAAAGATTCGGAGTCTTTCTTAAAGAATATATAAAGAATAACGATATAGATGAAGAAGACCTTGAGGAAATTATCACCGACCTTTATCTTCAGTGGCTGGGCGCCCCCTGCGACTGGCTTGACGGCAAATCTCCCAATTCTTATTTTGATTCGCATGACGCGGCAGGGCTTATCGAGGCTTTAGGAAAATATATCTTTTCAGGCGTATCCGTTCCTGGCTCTTTGCTGATCAAAATAGAGGAGAAGCGCGAGCAGACATACCCGTTTCTTATATCGCTTTTAAAGAACTACGAGGGCGAAAAAAGCGCCGAGATTAAGGCGGTAATCGTACAGCTTATCGAAGAGATGCAGATGCAGCATCCCTTTGATTATTATATAGAAGTAATTGCCGAAGCTTCTGAGGCCGACGATTTTACGGAAGCGTGCGCTCAGGAGCTTGGCGACACGGGAGAAGATTATAAAGAAAAAGTAATATTAGCTTACGAGCAGGCGCAAAGCAGCTATTCGTCGGACTGTTTTCTTGATATACTTACGGACCTGCCTTACGACGAGCGCACATTCGGCTTTGCGCTAGAAAAGTTTTTATACAACGATTCTCAAAGGGCATTTTACGCCAGCTGCCTGGGGAAGCTCGGAAACGAAAAGGCGCTGCCATATCTTGAAGAAGCGCTCAAAGAAGAGAGTTTAACATATTACGATTATGTATCGATAAAAAACGCGCTTGAAGAGCTCGGGGGAGAGATCAACATAGAGAGGGATTTTACCGGGGACAAAGACTACGAATCGCTTATGAATATGGAGGATAAGATTTGACGATCACTTATAACGACATTAAGGGCAGCGAGAAGATAAGAGAGCTTGTAGACCACTCAAACAAGTGCCTTGAGATGATAGGCTATACGGACCACGGGCCGAGGCATGTGGGATATGTAAGCCGTATCGCGGGGGAGATACTGACAAAGCTCAATATGCCCGAAAGGCGCGTTGAGCTCGCTAAGATAGCGGGATGGGTGCACGACATAGGCAACCTTATAAACAGAAAGAATCATGGGCAGAACGGCGCGGTAATGCTTTTTTCAATACTATGCGAAATGGGCATGCCGGTTTCGGAGGCATGCGACGTATGCGCGGCTGTCGGCTCTCACGAGGAAGAATCGGGCAATCCCGTCAGCGATGTATCCGCGGCGCTCATAATAGCCGATAAGATAGACGCGCACAGGGCGAGGGTGAGACTCAAAAAGTATGACCCGGCCGACATACACGACCGCGTAAACTATTCAATACAGTCCACAAGGCTTATGGTGGAAAACGGCACGATAGCTATTAACTATACGATGAACCCCAGCGCGTCGCCGCTAGATTTTCTAACAATATATATGACAAGGATGAGGATGTGCGAGAAGAGCGCAAAGTTTTTGGGATGTAATTTCGCTCTTTACATAAACGAAGTAAAGCTCAACAGATGGGACGAGTCAGATGACATATAAGTGTTTTGCCTCCTGCTCGTTCGGCCTTGAGGGAGCAGTTTCTTCGGAATTGAAAAAACTCGGATTCGAAGACGCGCAGTCCAGAGACGCCCGGGTCTATTTTTTTGCGGACGAGGCCGGGCTTGCAAAAGCAAACATTTGGCTGCGCTGCGCGGACAGGGTGTACCTTGAGCTTGGCAGCTTTACCGCGACGACATTTGACTCTCTGTTTGAAGGCGTTAAGGCGATAGCGTGGGAGGAATATATTCCCAAAAACGCGGCGTTTCCCGTAAACGCCGATTCGGTAAAAAGCGCGCTGTTCAGCGTCTCGGATATACAGTCGATCAGCAAAAAGGCGGTCGTCGAGCGCCTCAAAGAAAAGCACAGTACATCCGTGCTGCCGGAGACGGGGGAAAGGTACGATATCCGTATAAAGCTGCTCGGAAACACGGTCTCAGCGTGTCTAAACGTATCGGGAGCAGGGCTCAACAGGCGGGGCTATCGCACCGCGAACGTTAAGGCGCCAATACGAGAAACGCTGGCTGCCGGGCTGGTAATGCTTACCGGCTGGAAGGAAGGCGAGCTTGCTGATCCAATGTGCGGCTCGGGCACAATCGCTATAGAGGCCGCGATGATAGGGGCGAATATCGCGCCGGGTCTTAACCGTCGTTTCGACGGCGAAGCTTGGCGCATGTTCAAAAACGAATGGAAATCGGAGCGCGACGCCGCAAGGGACGACATAAAAGAACCTGCCGTAATATACGCTTCGGATATTGACAAAGACGCGCTCAGCACGGCGGACAGAAACGCGAAAGCGGCGGGAGTATCATTGAGGATATATCACGCCGACATAAGGGACTTTTCCAGAAAAGGCTGCGTCGTTCTTACAAATCCGCCCTATGCCGAAAGGCTGGGCGAGCAAAAGCAGGTGCGCGAGCTGTACAGGGATATGGGCAGGGCGCTCTCAGGGGTCGATAGAAAATTTATAATCACGGCGGACGATGATTTCGAAAGGTATTTCGGCTCGAGGGCAAAGAAGAAGCGCAAGCTTTACAACGGCAACATACGGTGCACGTTTTACCAGTACTATTGATTTTAGTTTCCGTAATACGTTTGATTTCGTGGTGTGAATTCACATTTGACTTGCATAAGTTTTGTGGTATATTATTTAAGTCGCGCATTTAGAGCATTATACATGCAGTCAACTAAAATTAAATTTAAATGTGCCCGTAGCTCAGCTGGATAGAGCGCAGGACTCCGACTCCTGAGGTCAGAGGTTCGAACCCTCCCGGGCACGCCAAAAACCAATGCCACCCTAAACGGGTGGCGTTTTTGTTGGAGCGAGCCGGGTCGGCAGAGCGTAAAGGCGCGGCGAGGTATAAACGTTAAGCTTAAATATTAAGTGGGGTATCGCTTCCCTTCGTTTATTGGGCTTTTTCTTGCAGCCTTTTTTGCGTTCCGGTTATCCAAAGAAAAACTATTCTTACAGCCAAGGATACTGCATATATGACTAAGAAGTGATAAA
The DNA here is from genome assembly GCA_023410475.1 of Bacillota bacterium. Lineage (GTDB taxonomy): Bacteria > Bacillota > Clostridia > Christensenellales > SZUA-584 > DTFZ01. Next base: position 375,270 of record JAEYPS010000032.1, read on the forward strand.
AAACATTCCAACCTTTATGAAATTCTACGATCCCCAGTAGTGTATAGATCGGGAAAATAACAAAATTCATAAACGCGTAGCCAATTGCAATCCATAGCATAAAGCCCTTCCACGAGGACTTATATTGCTGCGCTAGCATTATAATTATAGGAGATACAGTTACGCTGGTTATGAATATATTAACTGTTATCGGAAATATTCTAACATTATAATGATATAAACCTAATACATTACCAAGTATAATGATGACTATGGCTTTAGAAACGGCATCAAGGGATCCAATTAACAAAAGTTCTGTACCTCTTTTCCTGTCTACCAACTTCAGCCATATAATATAAGCAGTGATTACAATACCTACTATGAGAAACCAACCAAATGAGAAAACTTCCTCTGTGGCCCATTTTTTAATTGATAATTCTACAATCTCCATCTCTTGTTCATGTAACATAAAAATCGCTCCTCCGTTAGGGATATTTTCTCTCCAAAGAAACGGTTTTATTTACACTCTACATTTGCATCACTGTTAATATATTCTATTCTTTCTTCCCGTATTTCTGTATCAAATATCAACATAGAATATTTGCCAGTATGTATGATACGCAATGAGAACCGAATATCGATTATTTCAAAGTGACGAGAGGAACGGCAAATAATGCGGAATTTTCAGCTTATCCAAATGTTGCGATTGGCGCCGGTCTAATGGATTCAAAATACCATATAATGGTGATTCGAGCGCGTCACGGGCCTAAAAATAATTAATTTTATAAAAAAATTTTTATAACCATTCCATACTACGTTAATTGATCCGGTCAAAATGCAGAAAATTCCCATGTAAAGCGGTAAAAGTGGCTCTTGGTCAATAGGTTATAACTGTTCTGTTTTACTGCCTGCCGGTCGTTTTTATGATTACAAAAATGTTTCTTTCTCTTGACAAACCGTAATAATTAGACGATAATACTGCGCTGTGCGAATGTTATGGGTATATTTATGACATTATATGGCTATTATATACAATAATATGTTGCGCAGAATGAGACCGAACGAATAGGGAGGAGTAATCTATTAAACTGAAAAAAACGATTTTAGCGCTTGTCGCAGCAGGGCTTCTGATTAGCACTATCAAAACAGGCTCAGAGGTTGCCGAAGAAGCGCAGACCGTTCAGATTACAGAAAGCACGAACATAAAAACGGTTCAGATTACTGAAAAACTTAATACAAAAACGGCTCCGGTTTTTACTCCGGAACCAAGCATCATTGATATGCCGGAATGCCTTGCCGATATCGGGAACGAAGAGACGATCATGATTGCGCCGATATTAAAAGCACACATACCGCTGAAACTATCCTCGATGCACATGTCGCAGACGCCGGTCATACAACCTGAAAACGAGACAAAAACACCGGAGACACACGAACAGGAAATTGCCAATGAAGAGCAAGACGAAATCGAAGAGGAGACGGAAACTGAGCGTGAATACACGGACAGGGAAAAAGAGATGATCGCGTATGTGGTTTACGCGGAGGCTCGCGGAGAAAGATTTGAAGGAAAGGTAGCGGTCGCACAGGTCGTTATCAACCGGTTTGAAAGCGGCAGGTTCGGCAAGTCGGTAAAAAAGGTAGTATACGCGAGAAGCCAGTTTGCTGTCAGCAAGCGATACAACAAATCCTGTATGGATGCCGTAGAGCATGCTATAGAGAACAGGCCGCATCCAGAAAATATGTACTATTTTCAGGTAAGCAAGAGAAAAAAATGGCGCAATTTCGTTTACTACCGCAGAATAGGCAACCACAGTTTCTATTGCAGCAAAAAATAACACAAGGCATACAAACAGCGTTCCTTAACAGGGGCGCTTTTTGTATGGGTGCAAAAATGCCTTATCGAACTTATAAAAGTTTTATTAAATTAAGCCGAATGGCTAAACGAGCTTAAATCGACGATGTTTTGACCCAAAGCGCCGATTACCGCTTCATCATGCGTCACAAAAACGACCGTCTTGGCGGTCTTGACAAAAAGTTCTTCAAACAGCGCAAGCATATCTTCCTGCAGCTTAGCGTCAAACCCTTTGAAAGGCTCGTCAAGAAGATATATGTCCCCGGGGTAACAGTAAGAGCGAGCCATTGCGACTCTGCGCTTCATGCCTCCCGAAAGCTTTTCCGGGGGTTTGTCTTCGCTTCCCGAAAGCGCAACTGCGCTTATCATGCCGCTCACGATACCGTTCATCGTGTTTTTATCCATAACGTCTTTTAAAACGAACTCTATGTTTTCCCTCGCGCTGCGCCACGGAAGAAGCCTGTCCTCCTGAAACATAAACGATACGCTTTGGGGCACGCCCGTTACCGTGCCTTCATAATCGCTGTCGAGCCCCGCGAGTATGCGAAGAAGCGTCGTCTTGCCGCAGCCCGACGGGCCGGACAAAACCGTTGTCTGATTAAACGGTATAGAGAGATTCAAATCTGAAAATACCGTCTGCCCGGAAAATTTCTTTGTAAGCGACTTAATGTGTATCATATGCTGTGGCCTCCCGGAAGGTAGCGTTTAAGGCCTTTTTCGACTATGAGGCTTATGATTATTATGGTTATGGTCCAGGCAAAGAGACCAGGAGTATCAAGGTAAAGCTTTGTGGCGTAAAGGTTATATCCCATGGAATATCTGGGGCTCGAAAGCACCTCGGCCGCCACTACCGATTTCCATGAGAAGCCAAGGCATACGGACAATGCGGAATAAACGTGGGGCAGCACCGACGGTATGCTGATTCCGGTTATAACGCGGCTGTGCTTTACCTTAAAGACGGACGCCATTTCGAGCAATTCTCTGTCCACGGATTTGATGCCTGCCAGCGTATTGGCGTAGAAGATGGGGAAACAAAGCAATACACAAGAGAATACCGGAACGAAGGACGCGCTGAACCATACGAGCGCGAGCACGATTATAGAGATAACGGGCGTGGACTTTATTGCCGCCACAGCCGGACGCAGCAGCGCTTCCAGCGCCGCCCAGCGCGATGCGAGGTATGCCAGCGCTATTCCGAGCACGAAAGATATCACCAGCCCAAAGATCACACGGTAAAACGTGAAGGCTACGCTGAGCCAAAACCCGCTCGTTGTTACAAGCGAGGCAAGGGACGTGAACGTCTGCGCCGGCGAGGGTATGTAAAGAGGCTGGTCTGCGATCATTGCGGCCGCCTGCCACAAAGCAAGCCAGAACAATATTACAAGCGCCGCCCTCAACATTCTTTTCAATGTGCGCTGCTTATCTGTAAGCATCAAATTACCCCTGAAGCTTTTTTTAAATTATACCATAACGCCTCCCGTATGTATATTTGCGGACACAACGAATGCTAAAGTATTTGAATGAAGCGAGCTTTTGCAGTATTATATATACGGAGGATATATGGATTTCACACATCTTCATGTTCATACCGAATACAGCCTTCTCGACGGTACATCGAGGATTGGCGAGCTTATTGAGCGCGCAAAGCAGCAGGGCATGCACAGCATAGCCATAACAGACCACGGCGTAATGTACGGCGCCGCGGACTTTTATAAAAAGGCGGCGGAGGAGGGTATAAAGCCCATAATCGGCTGCGAGGTCTACGTCGCTCCCGGCAGCCTTGCGGACAAGACAAAGGAAATGAAGGAATACTCCCATCTTGTGCTGCTCGCCAAGGACAACGCGGGTTATAAAAACCTGATGAGGCTGTCTTCCATTGGGTTTACACAGGGGTTTTACCACAAGCCTCGTATAGATTACGACGTGCTCGAAGCGCACAGCGACGGTCTCGTATGCCTTTCGGCATGCCTTGCGGGAGATATACCGCGCCTTGTAATGAGCGGTGACATAAACGGTGCTGACAAGCTTGCTTTAAGGCTGCGCGGCATGTTCGGCGGCGATTTTTATCTCGAGCTTCAGGACCATTTCCTGCCCGAGCAAAAGCAGGTGAACGCGGCGCTCATAGACATGGGCAAGAGGCTTTCGATACCGCTCGCGGCTACAAACGACGTTCACTACACATTAAAGGCCGACGCCGAGGCGCAGGATGTGCTGCTTTGCATTCAGACTCGGACATTCGTCGAGGACGAGAACAGGATGAAATTCGGCACGGACGAGTTTTACCTTAAGAGCGCGGAAGAGATGGAGTCGCTGTTCAGGCACGTACCCGAAGCGATAAAGAATACAAACGATATTGCAAAAAAATGCGGCGTAAGGATGGACTTCAGCTCTATTCACCTTCCCGTATTCGATACTCCGAATGATGCAAACCACGCTGAGTACTTAAAGAGCGTATGCTTTGAAGGGCTCGCGAAACGATATGAGACCGTAACGGACGAATTGAAGAAACGCCTCGAGTATGAGCTTAAAGTAATAGACAACATGGGCTTTACCGATTACTTCCTTATCGTATGGGATTTCATAAAGTACGCGAGGGACAACGGCATTACGGTAGGTCCGGGCAGGGGCAGCGCCGCGGGCAGCCTCGCCGCGTATGTCCTTCGAATAACGGATATTGACCCTATAGAATATAAGCTGCTCTTTGAAAGGTTCCTCAACCCCGAGAGAATAAGCATGCCGGATATCGATATAGACTTTTGCATAGAACGCAGGCAGGAGGTCATAGACTACGTCGTTAAAAAATACGGCGAAGACAGGGTGGCGCAGATAATAACGTTCGGAACGCTTGGCGCCAAGCAGGTGATAAGAGACGTCGCTCGCGCGCAGAAGCTGCCTCTGGCCGACGCTGACAGGATAGCGAAGATGGTGCCGTTCGCGCTGAAGATGACTATAAAGCGCGCCATGCAGGAAAACACAAGGCTGATGATGGAGTATACCACGAAGCCCGAGATAAAAAAGCTGCTCGACACAGCGATGAAGCTTGAGGGAATACCGCGTCACGCGTCCACGCACGCAGCCGGAGTCGTTATATCAAACCTTCCGATAACGGAATACGTTCCGCTTCAGATAAACCCGAGGGACGCAAGCGTTATAACGCAGTTCCCAATGACGACGCTCGAAAACTTGGGGCTTCTCAAAATGGACTTTTTGGGGCTCAGGAACCTCACCGTTATACGCCACGCCGTGGAGACTATAAAGCAGACGAAGGGTGTAGATATTGATATCGAGAACATGAAGTTCGACGACTCCGGCGTATTTGAGCTCATAGCGTCGGGAGACACGGACGGCATATTCCAGCTCGAGAGCGCGGGAATGCGAAGCCTTATGCAGCGTCTGAAGCCTACGAACCTCGGCGACATCATGGTAGGCATATCGCTGTTTCGCCCGGGGCCGATGGAGTCGATACCAAAGTACCTTGAATCAAAGGACAACCCGAAAAGCGTCTCTTACGCACACCCGATACTCGAGAGCATACTTCGCGAGACGTACGGCTGCATGGTCTATCAGGAGCAGGTCATGGAGATAGTGCGCTCTCTTGCGGGGTATTCGCTCGGCAGAAGCGACCTCGTGCGACGCGCGATGGCTAAAAAGAAAAAAGACGTCATGGAAAAAGAACGCCGTATATTCATACACGGCGATAAAGAAAGCGGCGTCGAGGGCGCGGTAAAGCGGGGCGTGCCCGCAGCAGTCGCCGAGCGCATATTCGACCAGATGATGGACTTCGCCGAGTACGCATTCAATAAATCGCACGCGTGCGCGTACGCCGCTATAGCTTACTATACGGCATATCTTAAACGGTATTATAAGGCCGAATACTTCACGGCGCTGCTGAACAGCTTTATCGGCACGGCCGACAAGATATCGGCTTATATACAATACTGCGCGGGCGCGGGCATAAAATTGCTTCCGCCCGACATAAACAAGTCGCAGTTCCTGTTCTCAGTGGAGAACGGAGCGATACGCTTCGGGTTCGCCGCAATACGTGACGTGGGAAGGGCCGCCGAGGAAATAGTAAAAGAGAGACAGAACGGACAGTACAGGAGCTTCAGGGAGTTCATAAACAGGACGGTAGATTTCACAAATAAAAAGATGCTCGAAGGTTTCATACTCGCGGGATGCTTCGACAGCCTAGGCCTTAAGCGCTCGCAGCTCGCGGCGGTGAGCGACAGGGTCTTAAAATCGGCGCAGGACGCAAAGAAGAGGAACGTCGGCGGGCAAGTGTCGCTGTTCGACGGGTCATCGCTCGAGGCGGTCGATTCCGACGACTATCCCGACACGGCCGAATACGACAACGACAAGCTGCTCACTATGGAAAAGATTGCGACGGGCGTATACCTTTCGGGGCATCCGCTCGACAGGTATAAACAGCAGCTTGAAAAACGCGACGTAAACATATACAAGATACTGTCCGCCACAGAAGACGCGAGTATCGCCAGATACTTCGAGTCGAGAGTCGTCGAGCTTATCGGCATAATCGGAGGTATAAGGCGGCGCTCCACAAAACTCAAGCAGATGATGGCCAACGCCTACCTTGAGGACCTTTATGGCATCATAGAGCTTATCATATTCCCGAGCGTATACCAGAAGTGCGAGCTGCTATTAATAGACGACACTATCGTCAGAGTCACGGGAAAGGTTGACATCCGCGAGGAAGAAGCGCCTCAGATACTCGTTGAAAGCATATTGCCGTATGAGCAGGAGGACGAGAAGTACAGCGGCAAAAAGCTCTATGTTCGCATTCCGAAAGACATGGGCGGGGATACCGGAAGGCTGAGGCGCATACTCAAAACGTCGCCGGGCAGCGACAGCGTTACGGTGATGGTTGAAAAGACGGGCGAGAAAATAAAGACTGGCAACGGTCTTAAAGTGGCGCTTACGGGCTCGCTTGTAAACAACCTTGTAGCAACGTTCGGCAGCGAGAATGTAGTTATTAAATGACGCGCTTCTATTGAAGAGACGCGATTATTATGTTACTATATTACCAAATAATACTGGAGTGGTTTATATGGAAATATCCGATAACAATACAGCGCAGCAATATGTCGTCATAAAGGCGCTCAAAGACGGCGTTAATATCATCGGCATGACAAGAGGCAGAGACACAAAGTTCCATCATACCGAAAAACTCGACAGAGGCGAAGTTATGATAGCGCAGTTCACGGAAAACACGTCGGCGATAAAGATCCGCGGCAGCGCCCAGATATATACGGCTCACGGCGTTGTAGTTGCCGGAGACGAATAGATAAGGGAGGAGCGGCTATGTGGATCGTGGTCGGTATGGCCAGCTCTAAAAATATCGCGGGCAGGATGCAAAAGGCGCTTGAAGCCGAAGGCATTCTAGTCAAGGTGAAAAATGTCTCGGGCAAGTTAAAGTGCGGCGACGACACGTTTGAGGTGCTTGTGCTTGAGTCCGAGTCGGATTCCGCAAGGGAGATCTTGCTTGAGAACGGTCTTTAGTCTGATTTGGGAGGCTTGATTATATGAAAAACGTCGAGTGCAGGATACGCGTAAGGTATTCCGAGGCAGGCAGGCAGGGCTACGCTCATCACGCGAATTACTTCAACTGGTTCGACGAGGCTCTGGAGGCTCTCGTCAAGCAGTGCGGTATGAGCTATAAAGAGATTGAGGATCTTGGATATTTTCTCGCTCCCGTCACCGATAAGTGCAAGTATTACCATCCCGCAAGCTATAACGACGAGCTTACTATCCGACTTACCGTTACGGATATCAGCTCTATAAAAGTCAAGTTCGCCTATGAGATCATACGCGAAAAGGACGCGAAGCTCATAGCGACAGGGCAGTCGAGCCACGTGTTCGTAGACAAGAGCTTCAGGCCGCATTCGCTTAAAAAGGTCATCCCGGCGCTGTATGCTATCCTCGAAGATATGGGATAACAACGCCAGGCAGCCGTCCGTTTTCGGGCGTTATTATTTTATGGGAATGATTTAATTCAATGATGTTTTATTTTATACAAACACATCGATAAATTAATGCATGTCTATAATCCTGCCAGTAAAGCAAACAGCCAGTATATACCGAAACTTGCCGCATTAGATACGATACTGAACAACAGAAGCCTTTTTTTGCTGTAATAATTAATTTTAACAGTGTAGAACCAGAACTCAACTCCAGCAGAGAGTGCTTTAAGAAGAATGATCAGTGCCAAATAATAACTAAATATGAAGTTTACAAAGATAAGAATTAAAAGCATGCTAACAACCGTATTTGTTATGCAATTTATTATAATGACAGGTGTGCTTTTTTTGAGCCTGAAAGCAAAAGATGTTAGCCATTTACTAGTAACGGATAGTATTAGAGTTAAAAGAAGCAAAATGCTTACAGGAATAATAATAGTCAAATCTGGCTTCCATGTCGTTATATTTCCGGTTATAAGTGTATTATCATTAACCGAATATATATAACTGCTAAAATCGACTTCATCTCCCAAACCAATTTTAAAAAATCTCTTACTATAGAATCCAAAACCAATAAAGTTCGAATACACTTTCTCGCCGTTTTTTAGAGTAGCAACTATTTGAAAATCTTTAAACTTTCCATAGCTATTATAAAAGTAATAAATTTTTTCATTTGGTATCTTTGACTCGTACTCATTAAAACTTTGTGTTATTTGCGCGTAGTTGCCGTCTACATCATGCCCCCAAATTTCAACAGAGCTTAATCTCGTGTGATCATCTATAAGGATGTAATTATAGTACGGATAATTATCATATGCGCTTGGAACTGGCTCATCCGCCAGTACGGTAGCAGGTTTAATGAAAATAAGTATAACAATAACCAGAAAATTAAGAGCCTTCTTCATATAAACCCTCCATAATATCAAAGAAAGACGCTTATAGAAGCTCAAAGCATCAGACACATTAACCCAAAGCATATAATAGCTACCATAATAAATTCTTAAGACTGGGTGTATATTTGTTATCTTAGCAAAGTATGCAATTTATTAATCCACTTATAATTAAACAAATCATTTCTTAAGAGCTAATAAAACGTCGGCTATATTCTGCCCCAATGTCTTCATGGTATCTATGCCTTCCTCGTCTCCCTCGGCGTCTCCTATCGCCCTGGCGACTCCCTGGTTCCAGTAGCTTGAGCCTACGACTATACACTCGCTTATCGTAAACAGGTTGTTCATCTGGTTGAACGCATCAAGCGCACCGTTGCGCCTCGCTACCGCTATGCTCGCGCATACCTTTCCTTTAAGCAGCTTATACGGCCGAGAAACGTATCCGACCCTGTCTATAAACGCTTTCATCTGAGCGGTGATGCCTCCGAAGTATACGGGCGAGCCGAGGATAAGCGCGTCGGCGTCCTTTATTTTATCAATGCTTTCATTCACGATGTCGTCGCCGAAAGCGCACTTTGGCTTGCCGATCTTTCGGCACGCCTCACATGCCGTGCAGCCGTGGATGCTTCTGTCTCCCGCCTGAATTAGCTCGGTCTCTATTCCTCTCGACTCAAGCTCGCTCATAACCACTGACAGGAAAAATTGCGTGTTCCCGTTTTCTCTCGGGCTTCCGTTTACAAATACCGCTTTCATATAACAACTCCTTTAAATCTTTTTATATGTTTATTATCGAACCGACACTTCTATTGCTGTTTCAGGGCATCGAAAAGCTCTTTTGCGCCTTTGAATATATAGTCAAGCTTCATGCCGCTCTCGTCTATGTCTTGCTGCGTCATCTCTCCCGATAAAAGGCCTATGGAGCACATGCCGTTATCGACCGCGAAGCGCATGTCGGTATACAATCTGTCGCCGATTACCGCTGTCTCGTTAAGCTGTATGTTTGTAATATCCGCGATATACGCCGCTGTCTCCGCGAAAGGCTTGCCAAGGAACTTGGGCTCGACGCCCGAGGCATGCGTAAGCATCTTGCATATGCTGCCGCAATCCAGAAGCACCTTGCCGCCGTCGAGAGGGCAGACCGTGTCTATATTGGTAGCAAGAAACGGGACGTCGCCTCTGATAAGCTCCAGCGCGTGGTTCGCTTTTTTATAATCAAGAGTAGTATCGAACCCCACCAGAAGGCAATCAGGGCTATCGGCTTCGTCCACGCATTTTACGCCGTGTTCATAAAGCTGCTCAAGCAGAGCAGGCGTTCCGACGACATAAGCTTTTGCGCTGCAGCCGTACGTTCTTGTAATGTAATCCGCGGCGACGTTCGCCGATGAGATTATCCTGCTTTTTGGATATTCGCCAAAGCCGAGACGAGAGAGTTTTTTAACGTAATTCTCGGGAGAGGCTGAAGAGTTGTTCGTAAAGAACAAGTACGGCACATTCGTATCGTCAAGATAACTCAGAAGGTCAAGAGCGCCGAGGAGAGCGCGCTCACCAAGGTATATAGTTCCGTCCATGTCGATGATAAAACATTTGATGCTGTGTAAAGGGATCATAGTTTACCTGCCTTTGTATTTTGTTTTCATGCTGATACAGCGATTCTAACACAGATAAAAAATATATTCAAATTGTGCAGAATGAACTGGACAAACTACTATATCTATGGTATTCTGCTAAATGGAATTATGCATCCTTTAATTCGGACCAGGAGAGTCCGGCAAGGTACATAGCTTGTTTTAACATAGCTTATTATAGCCTTGCCGTCAGCAGGGCTTTTTTGATGGGATTAATAATATGAGGAGCAGGGCAATGTGAAAGGAGGCGTCTGTGGACAAGGCATTGGTAATGGACGGCGTTGCGCTGGAGCGGGCGCTTAAGCGCATAGCTCATGAGATTATAGAGAAAAACAGCGGCGCGCAGAACCTCGCGCTTATAGGTATACACAGGCGGGGCGTGCCTCTCGCGAAGCGCATTGCGAAATTTATCGAAGAGTTTGAAGGCGTAAGCGTCGATATCGGAACGCTCGACATCACATTTTACAGGGACGACCTCTCTTTGCTCTCCGACCACCCAATAATCAACGGAACGGATATTTACTTTGACATTAACAAAAAGACTGTTGTGCTTTGCGACGACGTGCTCTACACCGGGCGCACCGCGAGGGCAGCGCTCGACGCGCTTATGGACCTAGGAAGGCCGAATTATATACAGCTTGCCGTCATAGTGGACAGGGGCCACAGAGAGCTGCCCATAAGGGCGGACTATGTGGGAAAGAACATCCCTACTTCCAAGAACGAAGTGGTAAGCGTTCGCGTTACCGAGTTTGACGGCGCCGACAGCGTTGTTATCAATGATTTGCCCAGATGACCTTATCAAAAGATAAGGTCTTTTTTATGGGTATCATAACATTATATTTAGGAGGTATTTATGGAAAACGTAAAACATGGGTGGGGCAAAATGCTGATTCTTGGGTTGCAGCATATGTTCGCGATGTTTGGCGCGACGATACTTGTTCCCGCGCTGACCGGCCTTGACCCGGCGATCGGCCTTATAGCGGCTGGCGGCGGCACGCTGATCTTTCACTGGGTAACCAAACGAAAAGTTCCTGTTTTCTTGGGCTCTAGTTTCGCATTTTTGACTGCAATAGCGTTTGTCGTTCAGAATGAGGGCAAAGAGTATGCCAAAGGCGCGATCATCATTGCCGGTGCATGCTATCTGTTGTTCTCACTGCTCGTTAAGTTGGTCGGGCCGGACCGCATCAAGAAATTGTTTCCTGCAATTGTTACCGGTCCTGTAATTGTTGTTATCGGTCTTACGTTAGCGCCTACGGTTATATTTAACGATATCGCGGCGGACTTCATCGGGGGAGTCCTATGGACGAAGTGGGTGGTTGCTGCCTCAGTTGTCGTTACTGTCGTCGTTATCTCTATATTTATAAAAGGTTTCTTTAAACTGCTGCCGATACTCTGCGGTCTTATAGTTGGTTATATTGTTGCGGTCATATTACATCACGCGGTAGCGCTGCCCGAAGGCGTTGCTCCGCTAATGAACTTTGCACCGTTCAGCACAGCGACAATATTACAGATCCCGAATGACTGGCTCAACTGGCAATGGCCGGCTTTCAGCGGCAGCTCTATACTGATAATCGCGCCTATATCAATCGCAACGTTTATGGAGCACCTTGGAGATGTTACGACAAACGGCGCGGTTGTAGGAAAGAACTTTTTTGAAGATCCGGGCTTGCACAGAACGCTTGTCGGAGACGGTATCGCTACTGCGTTTGCCGGACTTATCGGAGGCCCCGCCAATACGACATACGGTGAGAATACCGGTGTTCTCGCGGTAACAAAGAACTACAATCCCAAAGTTTTGCGTATTGCCGCAGTTTACGCTATAGTTCTTGCGTTTATAGGTTACTTCAGCGCCTTCCTGCAAACGATACCCGCGCCCATAATTGGTGGCATGAGCATCGTGCTGTTCGGAATGATAGCTTCAATAGGCATTAGAACAATGGCGGAAGCGAAGGTGGACTTTACAAGCAGCAGGAATCTCTTGATACTGTCTATAACTCTTGTCGTAGGTATAGGTGTAACGATACCGATAAATGAGAGCTTTACGATTTCCGGCGTTGCGCTCGCGGCACTTGTAGGGATAATACTTAACGCGATACTGCCCGAGAAATTTGATATTGCTAAGGAAATAAAAGAGTAAATAAAGGGAGCGTTTTGCTCCCTTTATAACGTCGGAGAAAAAATGTTACTGAAATCAAAAGACATTCTCGGGCTTTATGACATGCCCGCTGAAGATATAAAACTGATACTCGACTCGGCGGCGACTATGAAGCAGCTACTTATGCAGAACGCGAAGAAGATGCCGCACCTGCAGGGAAAGTCGATAGTCGCGCTCTTCTACGAGAACAGCACGAGAACGAGACTCAGCTTCGAGCTCGCCGCGAAATACCTTGGGGCGGCGTTCAGCAACCTTGGCGTGTCGTCAAGCAGCGTCAGCAAGGGGGAAACGCTTCTCGATACGGGAAAGACTATAGAGGCGATGGGTACGGACGTGGTGGTCATCCGTCACCAGATGTCGGGTGCGCCTAAGTTCCTCGCCGATAATTTTTCGGGAAGCGTCATAAACGCCGGGGACGGCACGCACGAGCACCCTACGCAGGCGCTGCTCGACATTCTGACGATGAGGGAGAGGTTCGGCGGTATTGACGGCCTCAACGTATCGATAATAGGAGACATCGCGCACAGCCGCGTAGCGAGGAGCAACCTTTGGGGGCTCAAAAAGCTTGGAGCCAACGTTACGCTGTGCGGCATGAAAACGATGATGCCCGAGGGTATAGGGCAGGCCGGAGCAAATATCACGAGCAGCATAGAGGAAGCGGCAGACGGAGCGGACGTTGTTATGGCGCTTCGTATACAAAAGGAAAGGCTCGAGGGTGCGCTTCTGCCCTCTGCGAGGGAATACCATAACTATTTCGGGCTAAATGAGCGCATAATGAAACTATGCAAAAAAGACGTTCTCATAATGCACCCGGGGCCGATGAACAGGGGAGTAGAGCTTTCGAGCGCCGTCGCCGACGCCGAAAACTCCGCCATAACTACTCAGGTGACGAACGGAGTCGCCGTCCGCATGGCGCTGCTGTATCTGCTGACCAGGAGGAAAGACGATGACAATTAAGATAACCGGCGGAGATATAGCGAACCCCGCGGGCGAAAAGTCGGGCAGACTCGATATACTAATAGAAGACGGTAAAGTAACAGCGATAGGCAAAGACATAGGAGACGCGGATCAGACAATAGACGCTAAAGGCAAAACCGTTTTTCCGGGATTCATTGACCTTCACTGCCACCTCAGAGAACCCGGGCAGGAGTATAAAGAGGACATTATCTCGGGCTCTATGGCAGCCGCGAAGGGAGGATATACCGCCGTTTGCTGTATGGCGAACACCGTTCCTCCCGTAGACAACGCGGCGACGCTTGCATACGTTCTCCAAAAAGCTGCTCAGGCTTGTGTCAGGGTATATCCCGTGGGAGCGGCTACAAAAGGGCTTTTGGGTAAAGAGATAACCGAGATGGGAGAGATGTCAGCAATGGGGTGCGTCGCGTTCTCGGACGACGGTCGGCCCATAGAGAGCGGCGCCATGATGAGGACGGCGATGCAGTACGCCGCCACATACGGCTCGTTCATAATGGCGCACGAGGAGTGCCCTGACTTAAAGGGCGCGGGCGTAATGAACGAAGGCTATTACTCGACGATACTCGGGCTTCCGGGCATACCGAGAGCCGCTGAGGAGGCTATGATAGCGCGCGATGTGCTTCTCGCGCAAAGTTACGGGCTAAGAGTGCACATTCAGCATGTGTCGACAAGGGGCGGTATAGATGTAATAAGAAACGCTAAGAAAAGAGGTGTAAGAGTCACGTGCGAGACAGCGCCGCACTATTTCTCGGCGGACGACAGCATGTGCCAGAGCTTCGACGCAAAGACGAAGGTCAACCCTCCGCTGCGCACAATCGACGACGCAGAGGCCGTAAAGCAAGGGCTTTTGGACGCAACGATAGACGCTATCGCTACCGACCACGCGCCTCATCACAGCGACGAGAAGGATATAGAATATATGCTTGCCGCGTTCGGGATATCCGGGTTCGAGACGGCGTTTTCACTAGCGGTAACTAACCTCACGCAGGACGCGGATATGCTTTCGAAGCTGTTCTCTGTAAACCCCGCCAAAATCATAAACAGGCCGGGCGGCGTTATTAAAGAAGGCGAAATAGCGGATATAACTATTGCGGACATGGGAAAAGAATATATACTAAGGGAAGAGGATATTATTTCGAAGGGCAAAAACACCCCGTTTATCGGAATCAGGCTGAAAGGCGTCGTCACGCATACAATCGTCGACGGGAAACTGGTATATAACGGAGAATGAATATGCAAATAGATAAGCTATGCGAAGCTATAAAGCAGAAAAACAGCGCTGTGTGCGTAGGGCTCGATACGAAGTACGACTATCTGCCCGTACCATATCGCTCTCACAACGCGGAGCCGGAGGACGAGACTATAGCGGCCTGCATACTCGACTATAACCGCGAGCTTATAGACGAGGTAAGCGAACTCGTGCCCTGCGTAAAGGTGCAGTCCGCGTTCTACGAGATGTACGGAGCGCCGGGCGTAAAGTGCTTTCTTGACACTATGGACTATGCGGAACAGGCGGGACTTACCGTCATAGCCGACGTTAAGAGGAATGACATCGGCTCGACGGCTGAAGCCTATTCGGACGCTTATATACTCGGAAGCGCCGCGCACTTCATAACTGTGAACGCGTATCTCGGAACAGACGGCATACAGCCGTTTTTGAACGACTGCCGCGAAACGGGTAAAGGCATATTCGTGCTCGTAAAGACGTCCAACCCGTCGGGAGGCGAGTTTCAGGACCTCGACGTAGGAGGCAGGAAGCTGTATCAGGCTGTCGCCGACAGCGTTTCTGAGTGGGGAGCCGATTACATGGGCAGATGTGGGTACAGCAGCGTGGGCGCCGTCGTGGGCGCGACATACCCTGCCGAGGCGGAGGAACTGCGTTCCCGTATGAAAAACACGTTCTTTCTTGTGCCGGGTTACGGGGCGCAGGGGGCGAAAGCAGACGACATCGTCGTGAATTTTGACAAGCAAGGGCTCGGAGCGGTAATAAACTCTTCACGCGGCATACTGCTTGCCTATTTACAGCGCGAGTACGACGGACTTTCGGCAACTCAGGCCGCAAGGCAGGCCGTAGTCGACATGAATAAGGAAGTAAACGACGCTTTGAACCGGAGACACGCAAAAGCGTAAGCTTTCAGGGTATGAAAAGCGTAATATAGATTTATAGATTCGGAGGAGCATTAATGGCGATACTAACGCTGGAAGACGGCACGCAGTTTGAAGGCCGCAGCTTCGGGGCAAAGAAGGACATAACGGGCGAGGTCGTATTCAACACCGGCATGACGGGCTATCAGGAGGTGCTGACCGATCCCTCATACTGCGGGCAGATAGTCACTATGACGTATCCCCTTATAGGCAACTACGGAATAAACGAGTTCGACCCCGAGTCCGCAAGGCCTCAGGTAAGCGGTTTTATAGTGCGCGAGTTTTGCGACCAACCCTCAAACTGGCGCAGTCAGGGCAGCCTTGAAAAGTATCTTGAGGATAACGGCATATGCGGCCTGTGCGATATTGACACGCGCGCGCTGACGAGGATAATCCGCGAGAAAGGTACTATGCGCGGCATCATCACACAGCAGCAGCCGACGGAGGAGCAGATAGAGAGCATGAAGGGTTTTTCATGCCCGCTGCCTGTCGATATGGTGACATGCCCCGAAAAATACGAGTACTGCGGTGGGGATATCAAGGTCGCGGTTATCGACTTCGGGCTTAAGAGAAATATACTGCGCAGCCTTGAGAAGCGCGGCTGCGCCGTAACGGTGTTCCCGGCGAGGACGCCTGCCAGCGATATACTTGAAGGAGGCTTCGACGGCGTTATGCTGACGAACGGGCCGGGAGACCCGAAATGCAACACTGAAGTGATAGAAAATTTAAAACAGCTTGCGGGCAAGCTTCCCATATTTGGTATATGCCTCGGCCATCAGCTGCTGTCGCTGGCTTTCGGCGCAGATACCGAAAAGCTGAAATACGGACACAGGGGCGCGAACCACCCCGTAAAGGACATACAAAAGGACAGGGTCTATATAACGTCGCAGAACCACGGTTATACTATAATAGAGAATACGCTTCCCGAAAGCCTTGAGGTCAGCCACAGGAACTGGAATGACGGCACTATCGAGGGAATCAGGTATAAGGGTCATGACATTTTCACGGTGCAGTTCCACCCCGAGGCGTCGCCCGGACCCGAGGACACGGCGTACCTTTTCGACGAGTTCATCGACATGATGAGGAAAAACTCATGCCGAAAATAGAAAGCATAAAGAAAGTGCTCGTTATAGGCTCGGGCCCTATAATAATAGGGCAGGCCGCAGAGTTCGATTACGCCGGAACGCAGGCTTGCAGGGCGCTGAAAGAGGAAGGCATAGAGGTCGTGCTCGTAAACTCTAACCCCGCGACTATAATGACGGACACGGAAATAGCGGATAAAGTCTATATAGAACCACTCACGATAAACGTTATACGAAACATAATAGCGAAGGAAAGGCCTGACAGCATGCTGGCGACGCTCGGTGGCCAGACGGGGCTCAACCTTGCCATGGAGCTTTCCGAGACCGGAATCCTCCAAGAATTCGGAATTACTATGCTCGGCACTAACGCCGATTCAATCAAGAAGGCGGAAGACCGCGAAGCGTTCAAAGACCTTATGAACGATATAGGCGAGCCTATTATTGAGAGCGTGATAGCGCATAGCGCGTCGCAGGCGCTTGAGTTCGCGCAAGTCCATGGATACCCGCTCATAGTGCGACCCGCGTATACGCTCGGAGGCACGGGGGGCGGTATCGCGTATAATGACGAAGAACTCATAACTATAACAAGCAGCGGCGTTCAGGCGAGCAGGGTAGGCGAGGTGCTTATAGAAAAGAGCGTCGCAGGCTATAAAGAGATAGAATACGAGGTGCTGCGAGACGCGAAGGGCAACTGCATCACCGTCTGCAACATGGAGAACATCGACCCGGTGGGCATTCACACGGGAGACAGCATAGTCGTTGCGCCCTCCCAGACGCTCAGGGACAAGGAGTACCAGCTTCTGCGGACGGCGTCGCTCAATATAATAAACGCGCTAGATATAAAAGGCGGCTGCAACGTGCAGTTCGCGCTCGATACGCAAAGCCTGCAATACTACGTTATAGAAGTGAACCCAAGGGTGAGCCGTTCGTCTGCGCTCGCTTCAAAGGCGACGGGATACCCGATAGCCAAGATAGCCGCAAAGATAGCCGTCGGCTATGGCCTCGACGAGATACAAAACGCCGTGACAGGAAAGACGTTCGCCGCGTTCGAGCCTACGCTCGATTATGTCGTCGTAAAGTTTCCAAGATGGCCGTTCGATAAATTCACGAGCGCGAACAAACAGCTCGGCACGAAGATGAAGGCGACGGGAGAAGTGATGGCGATAGGCGCGAATTTCGAAAGCGCCTTTTTAAAAGCCGTTCGCTCGCTCGAGCTCAATCTCTATTCACTCGTGTTCCCGTTCGCGGAAAGCTATAGCGACGAAGAACTTCTTGATAAGATAAGCGGGCAGGACGACGACAGGATATTCCTTGTAGCGACGGCCATACGCAGGGGCGTTTCGATAGAGCGGATAAATGAGCTTACAAGCATAGACCTGTGGTACCTCGGAAAGCTCAAGGCCATAATAGACCTTGAAAGCGAGTTTGCATGCACACGGCAGCAAAGCCTTGAAAGAGAGACATTAAGGCGCGCAAAAAAAATGGGCTTTTCGGACAACGCCATCGCCGCGTTCACAGGCGCCTCCGAAAAAGAGGTGCGCAATATGCGAAAACAGTATGGAATAATTCCGACGTTCAAGATGGTCGATACGTGCGGCGCGGAGTTCGACGCGGTAAGCCCGTACTATTATTCGTCGTACGACATCGAAAACGAGGCTGCGCGGCCGGCGAATAAAACCATTGTCGTCCTCGGCTCCGGACCTATACGCATAGGTCAGGGCATTGAGTTCGACTACTGCAGCGTGCACTGCGTATGGGCACTAAAACAGGCGGGCTATGAAACGGTCATCATAAACAACAACCCGGAAACTGTTTCGACAGATTTCGACACGTCCGATCGGCTGTATTTCGAGCCTCTTACGCCTGAGGAAGTGGGCAACGTACTCGAGCAGGAAAACCCCGAAGGCGTTATTGTGCAGTTCGGCGGACAGACGGCAATTAAGCTCGCAAAGCATGTCGAAGCAATGGGCTATAAAATAATCGGCACGTCTCTGGACAGCATAAACAGAGCCGAGGACAGGAAGGAGTTCGAGGCGCTGCTCGAAGGTCTTGATATTAAAAGGCCAAAGGCAAGGACGGTGTTTACGGAGCAGCAGGCCGCAAAGGCCGCCGCGGAGCTTGGATACCCCGTGCTCGTGCGCCCGTCGTATGTGCTCGGAGGACAGGGCATGGAGATAGCGTGGGACGAGGAAGGCATACTAGAGTATATGCGCATCATCGGCAGGCACGAGCAGGAGCATCCCGTGCTTGTCGACAAATATATGACAGGTCTTGAGCTTGAGGTCGACGCCATAAGCGACGGAAGAGACATACTGATACCCGGCATAATGGAGCATATAGAGCGCGCGGGAGTACACTCGGGAGACTCCATTTCCGTCTATCCGGCAAAGAGGATAAACAATCAGCAGGAAGCAAAGATCATTGAGATAACAAAAAAGCTGGCGTTGGCGCTAGACGTGCGCGGCATAGTCAACATACAGTTCGTGATATCGGGCGGTGAGATATACGTTATCGAGGTAAACCCGCGCTCGAGCCGCACCGTGCCTTATATATCGAAGGTGACGGGCGTGCCTATGATAACGCTGGCTGTAAGAGCATCGCTCGGCGAAGCGCTCGCGGGCATGGGATTCGGCACAGGGCTTTATCCCTCAGGAGGCATTTATGCCGTAAAGGTGCCGGTGTTCTCGTTTGAGAAGCTTCCCGACGTAGAGGTAGGGCTAGGCCCCGAGATGAAGTCCACCGGAGAGGTGCTCGGCATATCGCGCGATTACTCCGAGGCTCTGCTCAAAGGCCTTATTGCGTCAGGCCAGGCGATGCCCAACGAGCCGGGAAGTGTGCTGCTCACCGTTGCGGACAACGACAAGCAGGAGCTTATACCGATAGCCGCCGTATTCGACTACCTTGGCTACGACATATACGCCACTCCCGGAACGGCGAACGTGCTCAACTTCAACTTCGTGGCCGCAAACTCTGTGCCCAAACTCTCAAACGACAGCGCAGGGATAAAAGAGCTTATAGGCAGCGGCAGACTCCGGATGATAGTGAATACCCCGACAAAAGGGCGTAAAGCGGGCAGGGACGGTTTTCGCCTGAGAAGATACGCCGTGGAGCACAGAATTCCGTGCATTACGTCTCTCGATACCGCAAAAGCGCTGCTGCAAAGCTTAAAGCTGGGCAAGACGGACAGCGATATAACTCCCGTCAGTCTGTCCGATATATTGGGTGACGCCGATGTTTAAAAAGATCTACGCTTCTGTGAAAGAAAACAATGAGATAGCGAAGCTCATTTTCCGGATGGAGCTCGCGTGCGAGGACGCGGACCTGGAGCATTTCGTTCCCGGCCAGTTCGCTAACCTTGAGATACCGGGACACAAAGAGCTGCTGCTCAAGCGCCCTATAAGCATATGCGCGGTTGATGTAAAAAACAGTAGTGTAACGCTTGTGTACCAAATAAAGGGGAAAGGTACGGAAGCGCTGGCCGGGCTTGAAAAAGGAGCCGCAATAGAAACGATACTTCCCATAGGAAGGGGATTCAACCTCAAGTCCGGTGATAAGAATGTTTTTCTCGTCGGCGGGGGAGTAGGAATAGCGCCTCTTCTGTCGGTCACACAGAAATGGACAGACAAGAACTATGAGGCGTTTCTGGGTTACCGGGGCGCGGAATACGAATACTGCCTTGACGATTTTGAGAGCGTGTGCCGGGGAGCCCACGTTTCGACGGACGACGGCACGCTGGGAGAGATGTGCCTTGTAACGGATATCCTGAGGCGCAGGCTTAAAGACGCATCGCCCGACATGATACTCGCCTGCGGACCGAATCCCATGTTAAAGGCTCTCAAGGATATTCTTGAGCCAACGGGCATACCGGCGCAGGTCTCTATGGAGCAGAGGATGTGCTGCGGCTTCGGAGCGTGTTCGGTGTGCGCGTGCGGCGTAGACCACGGCAATGGGCTGGAATATAAAAAAGTCTGTGTCGAGGGCCCTGTGTTCAACCTATACGAGGTGGTGCTGTGATGAGAGTTGATATGACGGTAAACCTTTGCGGAATTACGCTGAAAAACCCCGTTATAGCAGCCTCGGGAGCTTTCGCGTTCGGCAGGCCGCATTCATGGTTCATAGATGTAAACCGGCTGGGAGGCATTGCTCTTAAGTCTCTGACGCCCGAAAAGCGCACAGGCAACAAACCTCCGAGGATAGCCGAGACCGCCTCCGGCATCATAAACAGCGTCGGGCTGCAAAACCCGGGTATCGACGCGTTTCTGGAGAAAGAATTGAAATTCGTCGAGTCGCTGGATACGGCCGTTATCGCTAACATTGCCGGACGGAGCATAGACGATTACATACACGTCATAGAAAAGTTGAACGATACCCGCGTAGATATGTTTGAGCTCAATATATCCTGCCCAAACGTCAAGATGGGAGGCTCAAGCATAGGGACGGACGAGGCGGCGACGGCAGCATGCGTGCAGGCGGCAAAACGTGCCTCTAAAAAACCTGTTATGGTAAAGCTCACTCCCGCCGCGGGCGACGTCGTTCGCATAGCGAAGGCGGCGCAAGATTCGGGGGCGGACGCCTTGTCGCTTATAAACACGCTGCCCGCGATGGCCGTCGACGTTAAAACAAAGCGTCCTGTACTCGGTAACGTTACGGGAGGCCTCTCGGGCCCTTGCATAAAGCCCGTAGCGCTAAAGATGGTGTACGACGTATCGCGCGCTGTCGGCATACCCGTTGTGGGAATAGGAGGCATCATCACTGGCGAGGACGCAGCTGAGTTCATGCTGTGCGGCTCGACTGCAATAATGGCGGGAACGGCGTGCCTAGTGGACCCCGAAGCGCCGCTGCGCATAATAGGCGAGCTTGAAGCATGCGCGCAGTCTATGAACATAAAAAAAATATCCGCGCTTACGGGCGCGCTGGAGGTATGACATGACAAGAGATGAGATACTCGGGATATTCAGACAAACGGGAGTGATGCTTGAGGGGCATTTCCTGCTGACGTCGGGCAGGCATTCGGACAAATATATGCAGTGCGCGAAGCTGTTTCAATATCCCGATGTTTCCGAGATGTTCTCCAAAGAGCTGGCAGCGAAGTTTGAAAATATCGACATCGTCGCGGGCCCTGCGATTGGCGGGATAATTCTGGCGTACGAGGTTGCAAGGCAGCTCGGCGTTCCGAATATCTTTGCCGAGAGAGAGAACGGCGCAATGACGCTGCGCAGAGGCTTTAGAGTCCCGGAAGGCGCGAGGGTGCTAGTCGTCGAGGACGTCGTGACTACCGGAGGCTCTGTTAAAGAAGTGATAGAGCTTTTGGAGAAGCTTGGTGCGTCTGTGGCCGGAGTGGGCAGTATAGTAGACCGCTCGAACGGTAAAGTGGACTTCGGCGTTCCGTTCGAATCGGTACTCAGCATGGAGGTCATATCGTACGAGCCGGACGAGTGCCCGCTTTGCCGCGACGGAGTGCCCGCCGTAAAGCCCGGGAGCCGTAATATAAAATAACGTCAATTACGTATTAAATCAGAGAGCTAACGCTCTCTCAGGTTAATGACAAACACCCCGTTTTCAGGAGAAGACGGGGTGTTAATTTTAGTAAGAACAGGCTTGCACTTGAATAAAACCACGAATGAGAAACAGAAACTGAGATAAGAACTGCCCGCCCAG
>JAEYPS010000004.1 GCA_023410475.1 Bacillota bacterium
GCCATTCTCTCAGGCTCCCAGCCGGGAAATGACATGTTGTACTTTTCGGTAAAGTCGAGAATATACTTCGCCATCGCGTTGTAATCGTCCTGAATCATATTCTTCTCGTAAAACAGCGCAGTAGAACCGTCGCCTACGGGGTGGAACAGATTGGAACGAGTCCAGTCGAATATGGGCATAAAGTTGTAGCAGATAACCTTTACACCGAACTTTGAAAGATTTCTGATAGTGGTCTTGTAGTTTTCAATGTATCCGTCGCGTGTGGGAAGACCGATCTTTATGTCGTCGTGTACGTTCACAGACTCCACGACGTCCATATTGAAGCCGTATTCATCAAGCTGACGCTTGACCTCGGCAATTTCATCACATTCCCAAACCTCACCGGGCATTTTGTGGTGAAGCGCCCAAACGATACCGTCAACTCCGGGAATCTGTTTAATATCCGATAATTTGATACGGTCGTTTCCTTCGCCGTACCAACGGAACGTCATTTTCATTGGCATATCACTTCTTCTCCTTTGGCTTTCTGATGCGGTTGAGCTTGGCGTTGATCTTCAGCAGCTCTTCCTTTGTAAAGTAAACGTTACGCATACCAAGCATACCCGTGAAGCGAAGAACGGTAAAGTTTCCAATCATATTCATCACGCCGCTTCCCATTTCGGGATTCTTGGTTTTTTTCTTTTTCTTCTTTTTGTCTTTATCGGTTGATTTTGACTTGCCGCCGCTCATTTTCTTTGCCATGGTAAGGAAAAGCCCCATCATCCATAGCTTGCCGCGTAAGGTCTTTGTAATATCTCCGATCTTATCGTTAAGTGAAAATCTGCCTTCCACCTCGGTGATATCGAACCAGTTCAGCACCGCTCCCTGCTCACGCAGAATATAATCGGGATTCATCTTGTCAACCTTGCAAATACGGCTTTCATCTCTGCATTCACCTGCAACCGCAACAAGCTCGGTTTCTCCAATGTTTTGAACCTCGAAATAGAAGAAGTGATCCTCGGCGCTCTTTTTGCCGATGCTCTCGCCGTTCACGAACAACTCAACCTCGGGAAGGTTTGAGTACACGGTTACTTTAGTAACTTCCTCTACTCTGTCAACGTAACGCTTACCGCAGATATGCACGAAGGGATCAACATCGGGAGAGACGAGCCATGCCTTGTAGGCATAGAACGCATCCTTTTTGTACTTACGGTCGATGGTGATAAGACCCTTATGATTCTGACCGTTCTCACCGCCCTCGGCTCTTGCATCCGCGCCGAAGTCAAACATATTCCAAACGTGAGTGGACCAGATATATTTTCTCGTAAAGAGCTGACGGATGAGAGATTCGTGGTAGATCGCCTGATATTCTTCGGTGTAATCTCCGCTTTCGGGATTCGAGTTATGCCAATTAAGCGCTTCGCAGCCGTATTCCGAGCAACCAATGGGCTTGTTCGGATATTTTTCGTGGAACTTATCGTACCAAGTTCCATACTCGTCAAGGCTTCCGCCGTACCAACCGAAATAATGGTTGTAGGATACCACGTCGGAGATGTGAACGTACTTTTCATCAATATCGCACATGGAGATACAAGCTACCGTTGTGGGACGGGTCTTGTCCATCTCGTGAACAAGGTCGTTGAGCTTGTGATGGTTGGCGATCAGATCGGGATCTTTCGCGCCGTCCATCGTGATCTCGTTAGAAAGTCCCCAAACACAGATTGAGGGGTGATTATAGTTCTGAACGATCAGCTCACGCATCTGCGACATCGTGTTGTCGTTTCCGCCGCTCATATGACGGGAAATATAAGGAATTTCTGCCCAGATCACCATACCGCGCTCGTCGCAAAGATCGTAAAAATACTGATCGTGCTGATAGTGCGCAAGACGGATGGTATTTGCGCCGACTTCACAAATGAGATCCATATCCTCAAGGTGATGCTCGGGAAGAAGCGCGTTACCGATCTGCCATCTGTCCTGATGACGGCTGACACCGTGGAGCGGATATTCCTTTCCGTTGAGAATAAAACCGGTCTCAGCATCAATACGGAAGGTACGGCAGCCGAAACGCGAGGATATCTGATCGATTTTCTCGCCCCCGCGAATGATCGCTACCTCTGCCGTGTAGAGATAAGGATCGATTCTACCGTTCCAAAGGTGTACGTTTTCGATCGTCAGAACTGCGCTTGTGTTTGCACTCTGATACTGTGCGACTGCATTTCCGTCTGCATCAAAAATGCAAAAAGATATCTCGTCGCCCTTTTCCATATCGTTTACGTAGGTGTCAATTTTTACATTCGCCGCAGTTTCAGCGATCTCGGGTGTAATAACGAGTCCCTTGCCGCCGAAATATTCAAGATCAAAATGCGTTTCCTCTACACAAACGATGTTTACGTCACGGTAAATACCGCCGTAGAAGGTGAAATCCGCCACCTGCGGATAAACTTCCTCGTTGGGAGCGTTATCTACCAAGATACAAAGCGTATTCTCCGTGCGGAGATAACCCGTGATATTCACACGCCAAGTGGAATATCCACCGTCGTGATGCGCAAGACGCTTGCCGTTCATATACACGTCGGCAGAGGAATTCGCACCGTTTATCTCAAGATAGTATTTTTTTGCTTTCGGGAGCAAGTCGGTGCGGAACACCTTTCTGTAAAAGCAAGTGCCACGGAAATAGTCGTTTCCACCGTCCTGACCGTCGGTCGCATTCCAAGTATGAGGAATCGTGATGGATTCTCCTACCTCTGCGGCGTTGATCTCGGATACTCCTTTGAGAAACTCCCAATTATCGTTAAATTTCAATATCTGTCGCATAATGTTTTCTCCTTATGAAAATGGGGAGTGTCCTGCACGGACACTCCCTTGCTTTGACGAATTAAGCGTCAGTGTTTTCTGTGTTCTTTCTTGCCTTGAGAGTTTCCACGTTCTCAAGAACCTTTTTCTTGTCAAGCGTATATACGAACGCGAGAACTACGCCGACGATGATATAGAGTATTGCGGGAACGAGAGTAGCGATATTGTAAATACCGTTATTAACTGCCTCTGTCTGCTTTGCCACGCCCTCAACGTAGCCGATAAGTGCAAGCGACCAAGCACCCATTGCGGATGCGATTGCCTGTCCGATCTTTCTCGAGAAGGAGCAGACTGCATAGATCGTACCATCCTCACGAACACCGGTCTTTACCTCGTGATCATCAATGATATCGCTGATGAATGCCCAAATGATGAGGTTGAACAGACCAAATCCGAGAGAACCGAGAATACTGAGAACTACGTAGAGCCACATATTGCTCGTGTGGAGGAAGAACAGAAGCGCATAGGAAACAGATCCCATAATAGCCGCAACGATACCAACCTCTTTTTTACCGAACTTTCTCGAAAGCGGAACAGCTGCAGGAGCGAGCGCGAGCGCGGGAACAAAGCCTGCCGCATTGATGATGGTAAGACCCATCGTGTTGTTGAAATAGTCCTTGAATATGTAGTTGTTGATGGTCTGATTGAGCATCTGTGCGCCAAGGAAGGAGATGTAAACGATAACGATACCGATCAGCGCACGGTTGGAAAAGAGCGCCCTAACGGTCTGACCGAAGGTTACGCTTTCCTTCTTGGAATCGTCAACGGGGATACGCTCGGTACACATCTTGTAACAAATCAGATAGCAACCTGCAGATGCAACCGCAAGGATCAGAGCAACGATGGGGAACGCGCCTGCATTAGCGACCTTTGTTCCATCATCAAGCGTGGTATAAAGGAACATAGGCATAACAACGCCAACGAGAACCTGAGGAATGAGAGAGCCAACACCGCGGAATGTGGAAAGCGCTGCACGGTCATCTGCTTCCGCACTCATAACGGATGCCATAGATCCGTAAGGAATGTTGATGGCGGTATAGCATACACTGCCCCAAAGCAGATAGGTTACGAACATATAAACAACGCGTACCCATATATCCGCGCCGCCCATCGCCGTTTGATACATCAAAAAGCTTGCTAATGCCACCGGCCCACATACACGGATAAGCCACGGCTTAAATTTACCTGCTTTACCGGCTTTTAC
>JAEYPS010000009.1 GCA_023410475.1 Bacillota bacterium
GACGTACACAATGCCCCATGCGCAAAGCATTCCAGCTCTACCGGGCTGTTTGCCGAAAGTGCGCGGATGCGCGCAAGCGAAAGCTCCCTTGCAAGCACAACGCGCGTCATACCAAGTGCGTGCGCCATGTTCAATCCATTTTCCTCATGGATGGCCATTTGCGTACTTGCGTGCAGCGTCAGTTCCGGAAGTTCCTTTTGCAACATCCGTACAAGCCCCAAATCCTGCACAACGAGCGCATCCGCGCCCGCCTCATATAAATAGGCGGCGTAAGCGAGCGCATCCTGAAGCTCTCGATCCAGCAAAAGCGTGTTGACCGCCACATACGCCTTTACACCGCGGATATGGCAGTAATCCAATGCCTCCCGCAGCGCGGCGTTATCAAAATTTCCAGCGTAACGGCGGGCGCTGAACGCGTTCCCGCCCAAATAGACGGCATCCGCACCGTTCTGCACGGCAGCCGTAAGACTATCTCTTTCACCCGCAGGTGAAAGTAACTCAAGCGCCATATGCGCCTCCTCCATCTCGTGTAAAGCGGCATCCGAAGCCGCGTGACTTAGTGCCTCATTTACCAGTATAACACATTTTTCACAAGTTGCATGCGGTACAGTCTCAGCCCGTTTAGGCCTAAAAGACGACGTCGTATTCCATCCTGCGGGCGGTGAATGCTGCTACCTCTTCCTTAAGCGACATGCAGCACCAGATGGATGCCGGAGGAGACGCCGCCCAAGGTCATACGCCGTAGCTACAAAAAATCCGGCTGCAACGCAGCCGGATTTCAAAAACACTGAATAACTTCCTGTACCGAAATCAAAGCGATTTCAGGAATACGGAAATCCGGTCAACGGCCACTTTGATTTTGTCAAGGTCCGTCGCATAGCAGCAGCGCACATGACCCTCTCCCGCATCGCCAAAAGCGTTGCCGGGCACGGCTACAACCTTTTGCTCAGCCATGAGCCTGTCGCTGAATTCTTCTGAAGAAAGGCCAGTGGAGCGGATGGACGGGAATACGTAGAACGCCCCTTCCGGCTCTTCACAAGTTAGGCCAAGGTCGTTAAACGCGTCCACAAGGAACCGCCTGCGGCGGTCATACTCGCGGATCATAGATTCGGTATCTTCCCAGTTGTATTTGAAGCCGCGCTCCAACGCCACAATACCCGCAACCTGCGCAGGCGTAGGCGCACAGAGCATCGTGATCTGGTGGATCTTTGTCATCGCTCCAATGAGCGCCTGCGGTCCCACGGCATAGCCAAGCCGCCACCCCGTCATGGAGAACGCCTTGGAGAAACCGCTGAGTATAATGGTCCTGTCCCGCATGCCGGGCATGGAGGCAAACGAAACATGCCGCTTGCCGTTGTAGGTCAGTTCCGCATAGATCTCATCCGTAATGACAATCACATTTGTATCTTTCAATACATCCGCAATGGCCAAAAGATCTTCCCGCTCCATAATACCGCCCGTGGGGTTGTTGGGATAGGGCATAATCATGGCCTTTGTCCTGGGAGAAAGCGCGCCGCGCAAAGCTTCCGGCGTAATTTTAAAATGGTTGTCATGGTTCATGACAATGGGTACCGGAATGCCGCCCGTCAGTTTGACGATGGGCAGGTAAGAGACATAATACGGCTCGGGCACAATGACTTCATCCCCGGGGTTGATGACCGTACGCAGCGCAAGGTCAATCGCCTGGCTGCCGCCAACGGTAACAAGCGTTTCCGGCAGGGAATAGCCGCGTATTGCAAAGCGCTCGTCCAAATATTGAAGAATCAGCTCTCGAAGTTCCGGCATACCCGCATTGGAAGAATACGGAATCCGTCCCGAGGATAAGCGCCTGAGCGCCTCCTGGCGGATGCCTTCTGGGGTAGGAAAATCCGGCTCCCCCACACCCAAGCTGATGCAACTGTCGTCCAAAAAGTCGAAATATTTACGAATCCCCGAGGGAGGTATCTCTGTAACAATCTTTGCTACAAGAGTTTGGCTATCCATACATCCTCCTTGATGCGCAGGCCTACTCTTTTGTAAAAATACAAGCTAGCGCTTTAAACACGAAACGTAATTACCGTTTATTATACTCACGTTATCCCCCTGCCGTCAATCCGAACAAACCAGTGAACTGTATAAAAAATCGTCCGTGACGAATATATCCATCACAGACGATTTGATAAATTTCTACAACACTCTTTACTTGATTACTTCTGCAGCTGCGTTTTTGCCTGCGATGCGTCCAAACACAAGAATATCCGCAAGCGCGTTGCCGCCCAGCCGGTTTTTGCCGTGGATGCCTCCGGTGACCTCACCCGCCGCATACAGGCCGGGGATAATTTCGCCGCTGGTGTTGATGACCTGGGCTTCCTTGTTGATCTTCACGCCGCCCATGGTGTGGTGCACGGTAGGAACGCGCGCTGCCGCATAGTAAGGCCCTTTGTCAATGGGATCAGAATACAGCGTACGGCCGAACGCATCCGGCTCTTTGGACTTAACATGGGCGTTAAAATCGTCAAGCGCCTTCTGCAGGTTTTCTGCAGGGACATTG
>JAEYPS010000003.1 GCA_023410475.1 Bacillota bacterium
TTAATTTGGTATATTAAGTTTATTACAATTTAAAATATAATTATTCGAAATAAAATGGATATTTAAAAAAGTTTGTTTAAGGATAAGACAATGGAATTACTTGGAGAAGTGAATTAGTCAACAGAAAAATTCGGTTTTTATTGTATGGGGGAGTGTATTAATGAAATTAAGTAAATTATTTAATTTGAATAAAACTCAATATGAATTAGACTTTGTAGATATTGACGTTACAAAAGATATAAAATTATTTCTTGATCCATAATTTAAATTTTTACTTTCTCTTTTACGGCAGAATATGTTGGTTCAGGTAAGGAAACGTGTTTTATTTGAAATACAGAAAAAATTTGAAGTAACATAAAATGTATGATAAATGGTGGAGAAAAAATAATGAAACTTCGATTGATACACTTAAGTGATATGCATTTTGCAAAAAAGACAGATCCATTTGAAATCCAAATTGATAAAATGCTACAAGCAATGACGGCGATTGGTGACGCGGATGAGTACATTCTTGTTGTATCTGGTGATTTAGCAGCATCAGGACAAAATAATGAGTATAGATATGTGAGTAGTTTCGTGGGCGCAATGTCCAAAACTTTGCGTGAAGAAAAAATGAATGGAAAGCAAATAGAAGTGGTATGTGTACCGGGCAATCATGATATTTTCTTTCCAAAAATAACTACTACTAAAAGTAATGCTATAATTGCAGAAGAAGATATAAACACATGCATTGGGCTCTATTTATCGAGTATGGATGGATTCTTTGGCTTTGCAAAACACAGAAAATGCTTCCTAGAAGATAAAATTGTATCCAAAAGAATATTTATGTATGGAGATAAAAAAGTAGGGTTTATAATGTTGAATACAGCACCATTATCAATGTTAGGCGGCGATGCAGAAGACATGGGGCGACATTACTTGTCAGACGAACAGATAACAAGCATTGAAAGTGCAACGGAAGCAGATGTAAATGTCTTGGTAATGCATCATAGTATAGAATGGTATAACAGTTCTTGCAAAGAAAAGCTTAGAAAAATAATATCAAGAAAATATTCATTGGTCTTGACTGGACATGAACATGAGCCTGTAGGAGAAAGTCGTAATATAAACGGGGCTGGAGATGTTCAATACGTGCAAGGCAATGCTTTGCGTGGGTATGCCACAGAAGGAAACGGTTTTTGTATAGTCGATTTAGATTTTAATCTCGGAAAAATGATCGGACATTCTTTGATATGGAATGCATCTTTTTATGTGCCTAAAAAAATTATTGATGCACCAATAAAAGATTGTATAGGTGGCACTTTTATTGCGAAAAGAGAATTTATTGAATCAATTGAGAGAGATGGTAGTAAGAAAAAAATAGATGACTATTATGTATTTCCAAGCCTTACATACAATACTTATAAGGAAAAAGAAGAAGTAGAAAAGCATGATGTTGAAACAGAAAATGATTTGATCGAGGTTATTGGAAAATATAATAAGATTGTAATTGCAGGACAACATAAGGCTGGGAAAACGTTATTGGCAAAAAGGTTGTTCAGAACCTTTTTGGCACAAAGGAAAGTCCCGATATTGCTTACTGCAAGTGATGTGAACAAGAAAAAAATTGACAGGACCATCGAATATGCATTTAAGGAACAATATGATAGTGAGAATGATGCATATGAACTATTCAAACAGATTGACAAAAATAATAAGATAGTTTTGTTAGATGAGGCGAATCTCATCAACCAAAATACATTGAATACTCTATTGAAGTTTTTGGAGGACAATTTTGGCAAAATCATTGTGTTTAGTGAAGAAAGAATGGATTTGGATATAAGAAAGCAAGTGGTAGACATAATGATTGAGCCAGACACCTTAAACATGACGATTAAACCATTCTTATATATAAAACGAAAGAAGCTAATAAGTAATATTTTGTCTTGTGACAAGGATAACCAAAGAGATATAGCCAAAGAGACTCATATAATTAATAATCTCATTAATTCCCAGATTAAATATTTTAATTTAAATCCAGAGTTTATTATTAATTTTGTGAATCAATATGATAAAGACTATAGATTTCAATTTTCCTCTGGAATAAATGTTTTTAATATAGTATATGAGAGTTCAATAAGAAATAGAATTATTGCTAATTCAGAAAATATAGATGCGACGATAGTAATAAATGTATTAAGAGAACTAGCTTTTTATGTGCATTTTGCGAAAAAGAATTTTGTGAAAATAGACGAGGTATCTAGCATTATTGAACAGTATAAGAAAAATTATCGACTGCCAGTTAATATTCGTTTTTTTATTGATGCGACAATTAATGCTAAAATATTGGTTGATGTTGATAATGAAATACGATTTAAAGATCATACGTTAGTCGCATATTTTGTTGCACAGGCAATCAATCAGAAATATCACCAAGGTGAAGATATAAATGATGATATAGAATATCTTCTGAAAAACTTATGCTTTAGTATTAATAGTGATATTGTATTATTTTTAGCACTCATAACTAATAATCCGAAGTTTGTTAATATTATTATTGATGGTGCAAAAAGACATTTTGAACATCAGGAAGAGTTGTCTTTTGACGCGGAAAATGTAAGATTTTTATTAGATACTACTATTCCAGTAAAGAATAGTTTACCGAATGAGGAGGAAAGAAAATACAGAGAACAGGAGTTAGTAAGGCAGGAAGAGGATGCCAAATTGACAGATTTGATTGAGTTGGTAAATGAATATGATTATTCGGAAGAGGATTTACTGAAAGCGGAGAATCAAATTATGATATCCTTCAAGTATCTAGAGATTTTATCGAAAACATTACCGGCTTTTTGTCAGAATATGAAAGTGGAACAACAGGATGAGTTGGTTGAACTAATATATAAATGCCCTAATCAATTTTTATTTAGTATTCTTAAAGATATAGGGGATAATTTTGAAGCGTTTTGCGATGATGTTTATAGAGATATTTCCGCCTTACGACAAGAAAAAAATATTGCAGAAGTCAATATAGAAAGCGTAAAGCATATTATTGAGCAAATATCAGCGGTGCTAGTAATGGCATTGTATCAGGTGGTTGCATCGACTTCATCAACTGAACAAACGATTATGGCAATAAATGAGTTTGACTACAACTGCAACTCTAACTACAAATTACAGAATTTAATGATGCTTTCACGAGTAGCGGATGTTTCAAGATTTTCAAAACGAGCGCAAGAATTAGATAGACAGTTAGAGAATAAAATTGAGAGGTCGATAGTTAAATATACTGTGCGAGAGTACTTGCTAAGAAATAATGTGGAAATATATGGGGAAGCACAATCTCTAATCGATTGTTTTTTTGATAGGCAATCAAGTCAGAAATTCAAAATGGAGATGGCTAAGAAGCGTATTATAGAAAAAGACCACATTTAAGGCTTTTCCCTATTGTAGATAAAGCCCAACTACAATAAAGCTGTGTGTAAATGTGGTCAAAATAGCATATGCAATATATCACTAATTTATACTAAAGAGTGATAAAAGGGAGTTCTGTGATTGTTCTACTCAAAATGATTTATTGAATATGTTTACGTAAAACCTGGAGCAGTTTGAGAAAAAATAAATTCCACCTGTCTTATGATAAAAATGAGATTTGGATGGTTATCTGTCTGCTCAAAATTTATTTTTTTAAGAGTGCCGGTTTTAACATGACAGAATCTGGGGAGACTTTATGCTGTCCTGTTAGAAGCGGTATTTTTTGTCTATTAGCAGCTCTGCAAGGTCAAAAGGTGTGGCGCTATTAAGACTGTCTCTGTCAGTTGAATTGATATGACTGGCCATAAGACTTATGTCTTCCTGAGTGTACCTGTACATACTTTTTCCCTTGGGGATGATATAGCGTATGTACTCATGATTCTTTTCCAAGCGAGCTTTTTGGTTTGAACATAAGGGTCGCAGTAGAAGACTTTACAACGTTGCGTACCGGATTCGGTATTTTCGATATCCCATGGATTTTTAAATTCAGAACCATTATCGGTCAGAATAATGGGAAAGTACTTTTTGAAAGTACGAATTCCGATTGTATCGCACAAGTTGTTTATGGCGCTGATGACGCTTCTTTGGGTGCAGTCAGGGAGCAGAATTATAATCATAAAACTGCAGCTTCTAAAAAGAAGTGTAAGAAGGCATTTGCCGGAACTCTTGGTTCCTTTTACAGTATCCATTTCCACAACATCAAGTTCGGGAAATGCTTTAGTGTACTTTTCAAAATCTATAAAAGTACGTTTGTTGCGATAAGTCTGTTGAATGTTTTTCTTACTCGTTTTAGACTGAGTCTTTCTCTTTTTGTACCGCACACGCCTTGGAAGATCGATGTTTCGAGCCTTAAACACGTTTTGATCGAAGTAGTTGTAGAGAGTTCTGCGACATACAGGAATCTCGTCAGCATGAACTGCAAATATATGACTGAGTGGTTGGCCTTTAAGGACTAATGGAGAGATAAGCTCGTTGAGTTCAGAAAGTTCTTCCAATGTCATATTTATTCCCTGTCGCGATTTCACCAAGGTTCGTTCATATTGCTTTTGTGCATATGCTGCCTGATAAATAAAGTGGTTAATCCGGCAGTTACGTTCTTCTTTACAAGTATTACATACATAAGGAAAACGTGTCGGAGTATTACACTTAAAAGGTAAATACATCGAGCAGGATAGCCGAGCTGATTCACGCCAGCATTTTTTACAAAGACTTGTACAGTAATCAGAACGGGGACAAGCAGATGCTTCTTTATCGTTGCCCCGTATTTCGCAATCATCTCTGAATTTACAATCCTTACATGAACCCGCAGCCAGTTTTGCAACAATAGATTTACGGTGATTTTGAACTTCTTTTAATATAGTTGTAGGATCTTTGTGAAGGGTATCACCAATGTATTTAAAGGATGATCCTTGGCAAAGCTCCTGCTCAATAAATGTTCTGTCAGATAGCGTCAAATGCTTCTGGTTATGGACAATAGTTTTGTTCTTGTTCATAGATATCCTTTCTGACATACAGATAACCATGAATAGAGTATCAAAAACTATGTGCAAGAGTAAATTCCACATTTGAAAATTTATGGGATTGAATAGCGGAATTTAAAATTCACATTACGTTAAAAATAGGGGCTAAAGGGTGGAATTTGTAAATTTACCTTACGGTGATGATTTCAATAAGCATTGAATTCAATTATAAAAACACATATATTAACTATGCAATCGCATAATTTAAAGTTGAAAAAGGAGGCGGTTGTGTTATAATAATTAACAGTTGTTTTTATCTGATGGAGGTGCAAAATGACCATAAGTTATAAGAAACTTTGGAAACTGTTAATTGATAAAGATATGTTAAAAAAAGACTTAGCTGCAAAAGCAGAGATAAGTCCAGCATCTATTGCAAAACTAGGAAAAAATGAAAATGTTAATACAGATATCCTTGTTAAAATATGTAAAGCCTTAAATTGCGATATTTCAGATATTGTTGAAATTGTTTGTGATGAGGGTGGATTATCGGACAGAGAAGATTGTAAAATTGATAGAAAGCAGAAGGATTTAGCGGTATAATGCTGAATTATTTCTTTGGAGGTAGACATGCAGATTGAGATAGCCAGTAATACATATGAGATAGAGGATGTATTAAGTAATATTACTATTGTTGATAGTGCAGTGGTTGGAAAACATAAGATAGGAACCGCTCATGGTGAGCGTAAAATATATTTATGTGGAAATGTAAATGAACGCATAAGTTTTTTTAATGAGTTTAGTTCGGAAATCATAGGGTTTGTTTGGAAACAAAATTTGCTGGAATATTTGGAGATGGCAAAAAAGGAATATATGAATCCACAGCATGAGTACAAAGAAAAAACTGATATGCCAAAAGAGTATGAAGAATTAAAAAAAATGATCCAGGCAAAAGAAGAAATTCTAGAGTTTAAAGTAAAAAAAGCTGATGTAGCACATTCTGGCATCTATATAAACCAGGATAGCGGAAAAAAGACTGATTTAAATTGGAACCTGATTGGACAGATTGCACTTCCAAGAATATCCCGATTATCAATTATTAAAGTATCTGACAATGGAAAATTGAAATTCTACTTTAAAATTAGTTTTGGTGTGAGTGAATCATCTGATAAAGAAGATGAAAATGAATTAAAGAAAATAGAACAAAAAATTGCGAACAGTAGACTTAGTCCATCCGAAAAAGAAACCTTGATTTTAGCCAGGGTGGGTCAGGGAACATATAGAAAAAAACTTTTGGAAGAGATGAATATTTGTCCTTTTACTATGGTAGATGATGAACATTTGCTTATTGCTTCACATATTAAGCCATGGAAAAACTCTAATAATATTGAAAAAAAAGATCCTAGGAATGGATTTGTATTTACACCAACTTACGATAAATTATTTGATAGGGGATATATTTCATTCACTGATAATAAGGAATTGATGTTATCTCCATGGCTCTCAAAATATAATTGTGACAGACTTGGTTTGACCGATGGAATGCTGATTGAAAAATTACCTGTTATTGATGATAGAAGAAAAGTATATTTAGACTATCACAGGGCACATATATTAAAAAAACTGGAGGATTTATAGAATGATCAGATTGGCAACAGTATTTAGTGGAATCGGTGCAATTGAACATGCACTTGATAGAATGGAATTAGAACATGAGATCGTATTTGCTTGTGATAACGGTGATGTGGATGTACTATCAAAAAAAATAGAGGTTGACTTAGTAGAAATACATTATGAATTACTTTCTTTAGAGACACTAATAAAGAAGATTAAGGTCAAAGCTAATGAAGAAGATGAATATAAAGTTCAGTTGGATACAATGCTGGATGCTACAAAGAATGAATATACAAAAACATTGAAAAGTATTGAGAAAGTAAAAGATGTAGATTCTACGTCGGATATTTTAGATGTTATTGAGAAAGTCATTAATATGGATGGAGTGAAAAAGTCTAGAATAAAGGAATATAAAGATTTTGCAGGCAGATTAAAAAAGAATAATAGCAAGGAAAATAAGATATTAATATCTTTCATGTGCATTTTAGATGTAATTAATGATTATAAAAAAGATAATGCTCTAAGTGAATTAGGAAAAGAAGATATTGAATTTACGAGCACAGAAGGAATTGATTGGAAGGAAGTTTCGTCAAATCTGAAAAAAGCTTATGATATATTAGAGTCCAACAAAGGCAAGAAAATTATAAAAAATGTGAGAGATATAAGTGAAAGAACAGGTATGCTTCATGAAAAAATTAATTCTTTACACATTTTGCGCGAATTGGCTCAGATAGAGGATTATTCCGAAAAGAAAAAGTATGTTGACAATCTTTACCGTGGTAAAGAAACACAGAATAAAGTTCGCACAAGCTATATGGCAAATTATAAGATTAAGGAAGAGGATTTTCACTGGAATGTATCTTTTATAGATGGAAAGCAGTATGAAGGTAAAGTGGATTTGTTCGTTGGAGGTAGTCCATGTCAGTCGTTTAGTTTGGTTGGAAAACAGCGCGGTTTAGAGGATACGAGAGGAACATTATTTTATGAATATGCAAGACTTGTAGATGAAATAAAACCTAAAGTTTTTATTTATGAAAACGTTAAAGCATTGTTAAGTAATGATGACGGGAAGACTTGGGAGACAATTTCTCGGGTTTTTACTGAACTTAATTACACTTGGAAAAAGACAGTTATTAATGCGCGTGATTTTGGAATTCCTCAAAATAGAGAAAGAGTGTTTGTTGTTGGATTCAGAAACGATTTGATTTTGGATAAGGAATTTGAATTTCCAGAACCATTCGAACTGGAGAAAAAGATGCAGGATTTCTTGTTGGATAATGTTTCGGGACGCTATTATCTCCCAAGTAAAGGTGTCGATTTTGTAACCAGTGAGAAAAATCTAACAAAAAGATATACACAGATAGATGGAGAAGTACAGTTATGCCAAAAGAAAAATCAGCAGTTTAACTGGCATGGTGATTTTGTTTTTGAAGAGGAAAATACGGATAAGGAAAAGACTATGGAAGACTTAGAAAAGTATTTTCTGTCTGAAAAGGTTAGAAAGTATGTAATGTCTCCTGGAACAAAAAACTTTTATTCTAGACCTAGGACCGATTTGGAAGTAGCTCGACCACTTTTGACTACCATGCATAAAATGCATAGGGCAGGGGTGGATAATTATGTTACCACAGATGGAAGATTAAGAAAATTAACTCCTAGAGAGTGTCTGAGATTAATGGGATTTTGTGATAGTTTTAAAATTGTTGTGTCTGATACAGCAGCATATCAACAGGCTGGAAATTCGATAGTGGTTGATGTGCTTGTGAATGTAATGAAATCGGTGTTGAAAAGTTATCCTCAACTTGCATTTTCAAATACAGAAATTAAAGCTTTAAAACAGTTTGAAAAAGAGGAGAAAAAGAAAAAAACGAAAGAGAGGGTGAGCTAGAATGTCATTTTCACCATTTGCACGATTCAGAAATTTTACTTTGGATAATTTAAAAGCATTATTGGATGTGTATCCTGATCAGGCGAGATCAATGGAATGGAGTGAAGCAGCCAATGAGATTGAAATAATATCTCCTGGCTACAAAAGAACTGCATATCAGCAAGCTTGCCAATTTGGACTGGAAGACAGAGGTGAAAGCAGCTTTCGGGTACAGAATTACTTATATACTTTTGATGACAATAATTTAAAGCGATACTTAGAATTTTGGCTAAAAATATATTTTGCACCTAATCCATATGTAAAAGCGGATGATGACTCAATTCTTATATATTGTGAGATGGTGAAGGAAATACTAAACTCTCAGAATAATGAGGTGAAATATGCTGATTTCTTTAATAGTAGAATTGGGGGAAGAAGCGAAGACATTTTACTTAATGCAGTTAAGAGTTTTGCAGAACCAATTAAAGTTAAGAAGATAAATGGTGAAGATATCCTTTTTATAGAAAATGATAACATTGAAAGAGCTCGGCGTGAAGTGGCGTATATTGAAGAAAACTTACCGATTGGAGATCCTGGGAGTAGAAAAGAATTTTTTGATAGATTCTCCTATGAAAACTTCTGTAAATTTTTTGGAATAGATACAACATTACCGAATGACGATGAAGAATTAATGAAGACGACTTCACTGCTTGTGCGCAAGACAGGAGCAGAAAATATTCTGCTGTATGGAGTGCCTGGAGCAGGAAAGAGTCATACAATTAAAACGCAGTATTGTCCTGATGATAAATATATGGAAAGGGTAGTGTTTCATCCTGATTATACCTATTCTGATTTTGTAGGACAAATACTTCCACGAGTAGAGAAAACGGAAGAAGGGGATAAGCTGAAATATGTTTTTACACCAGGTCCTTTTACGAAAATGTTAATAAAAGCAGAACAAGACCCGGGTAACTATTACTACCTTATTATTGAAGAACTTAACAGAGGAAATGCACCAGCGATATTTGGAGAGATTTTTCAACTGCTGGACAGAAAAGATGAAGAAGATGGATATTTACCATCTGAAATTGGCGAAAGTGAATATGGAATTTCAAACTATGATGTAGCGAAAGAAGTGTATGGTGATGAAACACATCAAGTAAAAATTCCATCTAATATGTTTGTTCTTGCAACTATGAATACTGCGGATCAGAATGTGTTCACTCTCGACACGGCATTTCAAAGAAGATGGAATATGAAACAGATTGAAAATCGCTTCGATAAATCGGAACATTCAAAAGATCAAATAGATGGTACAAATGTTACATGGGGAGCGTTTGCTACTGTTATCAATGAATTAGTGATTGATATTAATAAAGATATGGCAAGTTCAGAAGACAAACGATTAGGCACATACTTTGCTAAGAAAAAAGAACTGAGTGTGGATCGTTTCCCTGAAAAGGTATTAAAATATCTATGGGATGATGCTTTCAAAATGGATAAGGAATCGGTATTTAAATCTGATTATAAATCATTAGAAGAAGTTGTTGTTGCATATGAAAAAGCAGAGGGCGATAAACTTTCAACTGTTTTGCGTTTGGAAGTATACAAAAAAATGCTGGCAAAATTAGAAAATACATGGGAGAACGATATTCAGGAATAGGTGGTGTTTGTAAATGCAGAAAGTCGATATTAGAAGTAAATGCTCCGTTAATACGAATCGTGATGCTGACACTTTTGTTGGCATGAAATGCGACAATGGAGATATCAGTATCAATTTTCCGTTAGGCTTTCACATATCAGAAGATCAGGAGGAGCTTCGAAAAGATATTCTACTTTTGTTTGCAACACTTGCATCGAATACGGAACAGAAAGAATCCCAATTGCTTGATCAGGGTTTAAAATTTGATGAAGTTGATTTTCCATTACAATCATATATATTCATTATTAAAGATTATATTGCAAGAGGCTACTATAGAGAACAAGAAGTAATTTATAATATGTCAAAAAATGGGAAAATAAACTGGAACAGGACGATTAAAACACAAAAACCTTTTATACAGGATACAGATGTTTTTTATTTGGATTTTGTTACTAAAAAGAACACTATAATAGAAAATGAATTAATATCATTGATTCACGAGTACTGTGTATACGAAAGTTTTGATATAATTGGGTGGTTGTATACAAAGGCAATGCCTAAGAGACCACAGATAAAAAGAAAAGATAAAGTTTTTAAAGCAGTCTTGAAAAATAAAATTGCTTCCACCTTTAATGATAGAACTAGGAAATTATTTAGACATATGCTGGCTATTATAGAATATAAGGGGGATAAAGAAGTTGATAAAAATTATAGATATGGTACTTATCGCTTTGAATATGTTTGGGAAAAAATGATAGATAGAGTATTTGGTATTGAAAATAAAGCGAATTATTTTCCTAGAACTACGTGGAGAGTCAATGACAGGGACTATGATAATGCTTCACTAGAACCGGATACAATCATGCTATATCGAAACAATGTATACATATTGGATGCTAAATATTATAAATATGGCGTTACAGGAAAACCATGGGATTTACCTCAATCTACTTCAATCAACAAGCAGATAACGTATGGAGAATATGTTTCAAGTCAAAAACAATTCAAACAGATTCATGGTGAAGGTATGAAGGTGTATAATGCTTTTTTAATGCCATTTGATTCATTGAATGCTAAATATCATTCAAATAGAGAAATGCTTAGAGTTGGTGAGGCTGTTAGCATCTGGAAAGATAACTCTGAAGAATACCAAAAGATACAAGGTGTGATTATTGATGTTAAAAAAATGATGAGAATCAATGTTCGTCAGGAAGAAAATAGTATAATGGAATTAGCAGAGTTAATAGAGCAGGTATAGATAGGTGATTTAATAATGGATGTTTAAAAAGGAGCAATGTCATAAAAGCAAAAGTTATTTTAGGAAAGGTTTTATGGAAGAAAGCTTACCGTTATCGTAAAATTACAACATCAAATTGGGAAGCTGGGCCACAACTTTCAACTTATTTCAAATATCCAGCAGAGATCAGAAAGATTATATATACCACAAATTCCATAGAGAATTTCAACCGGCAGCTTCGAAAAGTGACCAAGACACGGACTATTTTCCCAACGGATGATGCACTGTTTAAAATCCTGTATTTAGCAACCATGGATATCACAGCTAAATGGACAGGAGCAAGCTGGAACTGGGGACAGACACTGGATCAGCTCTGTATCTATTTTAGAGACCGCATATCACCAACAGACATAGAATATAAAGGTACATATATAAAATCCCAGGCTGCCAGGGGTGACAGTCTGGGAAACTTGTGCCAGAATCAAGGCACATTCAAATCTAACTAACAAAACAAACAAATCTGATATTTTATCATTGATCCAATGGGTTTACACAAAATAAATTACACACTCCCTTGATGATAATACCATTTAAATATTCGTATTACCACCAAAGAATGTTTGCAAATATATTTAGTATATAATTTTGAATTCGAGCATTCCCGAATTATTTCTATTTATAATTTGGACTTGACTCTCTTTAGGAATACAAAATGATGGTATAAGGAACCAATTTGGATCTTGAGAACCAATGTAAATACGATTTTCAGAAATACTACAATCTATTCTGAAATATCCTCTATCGTTCATTTCATTTAGAATATTTTGGTTATAATTAAACTGAGCAGTTAAATCAGATCGATATTTAGTGGTATTAAAGTATTCGTTTCGAGATCTGTTGAAGACGTCTTCAAGGTTGTCTCTATAAACGAAGCCTTCGTAGCCACGTGTTCTTATTCGTAATTCATCGTTATATTCGTAAATATTGGAGCCCTTAGCAATACTAATACCCAAGTAATTTTGGATAAAATCCAAAGAATCAAGTCGGGAAAGGTAAAGTTTTTTTTCTCCATTCCCGGTATACCCAGCAAGTTTCATGTCACAGAAACTATCCACTGCATTAACAAGATACATTAAATGCCCTCACTTTCATGTTTTAAATAAGTCAAGTGTATACTTTATAGTAAATTAATGCAACTATAAATATAAATATCAAAAAAACACACCATATTATGGTGCCTTTTCACGAAAATACACCATCCCAGTTACTATCCAAGAATAATTTAATCTGCTAATATATTGCTATCAATAATTGATGAGATCGTTAACAACTGAATAGCAACTACGATTTGCAAAAATCATGCAACATAAAGAGAAATCTTTAGAGGAGTAAAATCTCAGGGTATTTGCCTGGAGGGTTGAAGACCACTGTTATCATAGTAGTTCGAAGGATCGAGAGATGTATGAGTATCAGGATTCTGATAGAGATATGCACAAGTTATTCTGTACTTGGAGATTGATTTGCTTATCAATTTATATTTGTTTCGTAAGATAAAATTTTAAATGTTCACTTCAAAAGAAAAAATATGTAAGGGAGACAAATACTATGGATTCATATTCGATATTTATGGAGAATTTTGATATTTCTAAAAATGATTTATTTGATTGGGGAATCGAGAATACCATTTTTCCGAATGAGAAAGTAGTGGAGGTTTTCTGGGAAAAACTGAAATATAGAATTGTAAACGGAGAAAAAGTATATATTCGAGGATATGGAAGGGATGCACATGGAACAGAGTTATACAAAGGACTGTATGAACATATTTTTGGTAATATCAATGTGACAAAAGATCCTACTAATAATGCAATTCCACAAAAGAACATTAAGAATTTAACTAAACTAACAAGAAATAAAGATATATATAATTATCAAGTTTCACATATATTTGGGAAAACGAAGAATATATTTTTATTTGAAGCTCCATGGAATGTGTGTTATACACCTAAAATCATGGATCCATTTACGGGACATGAATCAAAAGGTGAATGGCCAGTTGAGTATCAGGATAGGTTTATTAAGAAGGCTGTTTCTTTATATGAAAAATATATAGTGGAATATAATTCTTTGTTAGAAAAATATGAGGTGAAAGATAAAACAAATGAGTATATTAACAATTTATATAAGGTGAGAGATAATGTGGAAGTAGATCAATTTAAAAATGATTGTAAAAAGGAAGTTGAATCAATAGCTATATAATACATAGCGGTGAAGCCACCAGGCGATTGCAAAGCGGGAATCACACCCCGCCACCATATTTGATTTCAGGTTACCTGGAATCGAGACAACTAAATAAGGTAACCTATCCAGAGATGGATAACATAGGAACAGTAGCAAGCCGTGCTAAATTGGAACATATGTAATCAGTTACATGCCTTGCAGCTTTCCAAAGAATAATTATTTTTACTCGTCACACCCTTGACACGAGCGGGTACAGGAAAATATGCGTCTACCTTTGCTATGAGAGAACTGGGATTTAAACGAGTTCTGTCTTTGGTACATAGAAACCAGATTGCAAAGCAGGCGAAGGAATCTTTTGAGAGAGTATTTGGTAGCAGAATTAAGACTGGCTTTGTATCAGGAAGACATACGCCTATATCCGGGTGGTTTTGGCGAAACTTTAATTGAGAGAATAGCAAATATAGAGGGACTATTAAGCTAGTGATATGGGGGCGGGAATGAAATATATATGTTCAAAATGTGGCAATTGTGTTGAAATAGG
The DNA here is from genome assembly GCA_023410475.1 of Bacillota bacterium. Taxonomy (GTDB): domain Bacteria; phylum Bacillota; class Clostridia; order Christensenellales; family SZUA-584; genus DTFZ01. Next base: position 14,107 of record JAEYPS010000003.1, read on the forward strand.
AATTATTGAATTTATTAGGAAAAAGCTATATAATGATAAGATCTTATGTGAAAGATGTTATAAGGTCATGGAATATGAAGATTGCTACAAGAGATTTCATGAATTTACAAGTATTGAACGTACTAGGTGTGAGATTGGGAGATATAAAAAAGAAATATACGATTGGATTAATACAAATGCTGGAGAGTATTGTGTATATCGCCAAATAGATGAATCATTTGGGACGGGATATATCAAATGTGTTAAAGATGGTTTTGCATATTTTGATGGCGATAGTGAAGTTGAGTTACCAGTATATGAGCTAAAGGAGATTAGATTAATCTATAAAGATGACCGTAAATATTTGCAACCAGATGAAAGCTTTATTATAGGGTACAAAGGTCTAATGATTTCGGATGGGATTATTGGGGATTCAAAATATATATACGAATATAATATTCCGTATAAAGAAAAATATAGAGATCCATTCAAGACTGATTATCAAGATGTTTACTCACATTTTTGTACATCAATGGAGGATGTTTTGATTTGGCGTAATTTTATCTCACAAGTCGCTTATAACAAGGAGAATGAAAAACATTTTACAGAATGCAGGCTTTTCAAAGTGAAAGCGGAGAAGCATTACTTTAATAACTCTGGGGCAGGATGGGTTTCAAATTGTTTGACAGTATTAGAAGAAGTAAAGCCAAAGGAAATAGTACAATATTTTGAAGAAGATCCAGTTAAAAAGAGCATTCTATTAAGGCGACTTAAGGACAAGCACCAGGTATCTGAAGAGGTATGGAATAAATATTGTGAATTTCATATTGATGATTTCAGGAATATTGTCGATGAAGAGCAAGCTTTAGCTATTTGTGTTAAATCTTCACCGTCTTATGGTATGTCTGGCTGCCTGGCTGTTATAAATATACATAAATGTCCTGAATGTGAAAGAATCCAGTATTGTTTTGGAAATAGTAAGTATAAGCATTATTGTTATTTATCGGTTAAACTCAGAATAATAAGCAGGCAATCTTACATGGATTCCAATGAGTACTTGCACTTGATAGATAAAAAATGTAAAAGAGAATTGGAGAGTATAGAAAGGTTAGTTTCTTATTATTTAGTGAATAACAATGGGGAGTAAGTTTATAAGAATGTTGTTGGTTCTACAGGATTCAATGTCTTAGGAGTGTTGGCGTAACGACTGGATATATGTGGGGAGTTATTAATAACTCACCGTTTACAGAAGCAATGATTAATCAGGCAAGTAGAGCTAACTATCCAGCAGTAACGGATAAAGTAGAACATGTCTATAAGAAATGTACAGAAGTTTTGGGCTAATATCAGGGCATAAAATAAAGTGTGTTGCAAAAAAACGGAAATAAGTAAGTTATTTGTTATTGCGAGATAAAGGTGTGACGCATGATAATATTATGACTTACGAGCAATATATTGGATGTGATTGGAGAGAATACTAAATGTGTTCTGAAGGAAACTATGATAACACAAGAAGTGTTTTAATCAATGTATATCTTCAGTGGTACGCCCCTCAACTTTACCACTTTTTTTACCACATATGCAGGGGATAATATGCCACGATATGCCACAATATGCTAAGATATGCCAAAAACGAAAGGAAAAAAGAAATTATGATTAAAATATTGTTTGTGTGCCACGGCAATAGATAACTATTATTAAGAGAACCCTTGCAAATACAAGGGTTTTAGGAATGTATATATTAAAATTACTACTTATTTACTAATTTAGCTTTATAAAGTTATGACTTAAAAAAGTAGACGTAATATTGTGGAATATAGAGTTGGAATGGTTACTATTTGGTAAAAATGTTATGTACCAACTTAATCATTTCAATGTTTGAATTCTTGTACTCGTGTTTAGGACCTGACAAATTGGCAGGTCCTTTTTGGGCTTTTGATTCTACTATTTATGTATGTAAATTTGACAAATCAGTCAATCATTTATAGTATAGTACATAACGAAATGATATTACATATAAACTAGACTTAAAATACTAACATTTAAGATTTTATTAAGGGGGGGAAGCAATGCATTACAATTGTTTAATTG
>JAEYPS010000017.1 GCA_023410475.1 Bacillota bacterium
GTGGCTGGAGCCTTTAACAAACCGTCGAGCGGTAGGAGGTGGAACCAGTCCACAGCGTCTGCATGCATTATACAAGACATATACAAAATAGTGCTGTATATGTGTTACTTAATTATACGAGGAGGTGATGATATGCCGGTGAGTCTTCACACACATCGATATAACGGTAGAACCTCATTTGATGCCGGACATCTTCATAACTACTCCGGCACAACGAGCGCGAGCCCGAACGTTCCGGGTCACACGCATTATATAGACGGGATGACAACAACAAATGACCGCCATGCGCATCAGTATGCCCTTACATCCGCTCGCGGAACGGAAGCTGATTCGGGGCATACACACTATTACAGAGGCATGACGAGATATACAGACGGTCATGTCCATTCTATTGCAGGCTACACTTCCTTATATCGATAGCGGCATGGCACCGAAATATGCATCAGCATTGTGCGGCCAATATAAACACGAAAATAGCTTAAAGCCCCTAAAAGCCTGACTTTCAGGGGCTTATCTTTTTAGCGTCATCACATCAGCCAATATCTAAAATCAAATCTTTTTATTACTCCGTTGGCCCGCACATACCGAGCACACAGAGGTAATGGTTCGCCTCGCGAAGCACGTGGTCACCCAGCAGTGGAATTATGATTGATCTTATTTTACAATCCAGTATTCCCTCGGTGCCTGTCGCTTTGAAGTCTCTTAGCCTGATGGTTTCCTTCCGGCTTTCCGAGGTTATTTTTGCTATTTTTATGGTCTGTTTGGTCGCCTCCACAGCCTCAGCAGTTAACACGTCAAATTCCCTGCCAAACATCCTTGCGGTTTCAATAAGCGTTTCTTCAGAAGGGTCAAGCAAACCTGCAATAAACTTTGAGTGTTCCGCCATAATGCGGTTCCAGAATGCTTCCTGGTTGATAAGGTCTTCAGGATTAAATATGTTCTCCCCATTAACCAGCATAACAAGCATATTCATATAGAAACGGGCTTCCCGCAGTATATGATCTATCAGCAAAGGATAATTAGCGGTAAACATTTTGCAGGACAGTACATTTTCAAGCAGCTTCTCTTTAAATCCAGTCAGGCTCTCAGTAAGCTGGTATGCCCTGCGGTCGAGATTCTCAACGGCGCTGACCAACGCCCCGTCCGGCACTCTAAAACCTCCCGGCTGCAGCGCGGATTCGCGCTGTGTTATATTCGAATCTATAGTCACGCCTGTATAGAAACTGGTAAGCCGCTCCGCTTCCAGCGTATATTGCGTCGTGATCTGACGTGAGTTCAAAGCGCTGCGGCTCACGTTTCCGCTTGCCAGCTCGGCCGTTTCAGATAGCAACCGGTCAAACCCCGCTCTCAGCGAAGCCGCCTGCGCACCCATTCCTCTGTCTCTTGGCGTTAACCCCAGCTCCAGAAACAGCGCGTGTTCCTTCATTATCCTTAGAAAAAACAGATTAAGGTCTATAGACATTGTTACAAATTCCTGTCTTGTGATCAAATAAATCACCTCCTTTATATAATCTCAATTACAATATATGTTTTCTTTCAGAAAAAGTTAAAAAGGCGCCATACCTTGCACCGTCCCTGTATCTGCCTATTTTCTTTATAACCGCTGACTCCGCGTCCACTCTATCAATTGCGCTACGAGCTCGAATGAGGCGCTGGTGCCTTCGGCCGAGCTTCCCAGCCTTACTGCTTCGAGCAGCGTCTCTTCGCAGCGCGGAGGCTTTAACTTAAATCCCGCTATATATTTAAGGCTCCTTTTCCTGCTCGGGAAATACTCTCTGTTCAGCGCGAACAGCGCCTGCAAAAAATGGTCGAGCGCAAGATCGAGAGCAAAATGGTAATAAAGCACATCTCCCCGTTTAGCCGCCCGCTCAAGGTCCTCGGTATCCGAAAGCGCCTCCGCGTGGAACCGGGTCAGCTTACGGGCGAGCTCATCCGGGTATGTCTCTACTTTGCTCTTAAGCTGTCCGATGAATCCCGTTTTATCGAACAAAGCTTTTAAATTCTTTATCGTCGCAAGCCTTCCAACGGGGTAATAATAGTTGTCGAGCCTGTCCGGCCAGTCTCCTTTAAGAATCGCCTCTATCTCTCTTTGTGTGTCTTCCTCGGTCACGTACATCAGCCAGACCTCATTACCGTCGATGTGCGTAAGGTCACAAAGTCCCCACCGACCGGGCTCTGTTCCGGGAGTGAAATCCTGCGAGGCGCCTGATATAAGCTCAAGCCTTTCACGCTCGCCGGGTATCTTAGAGCAGTATACGAATATATCCGTATCTCCCCCGCCGTCGCAGAACACCTTTGGGGTAGAGCAAATCCCTGCCGCGGTTATGAGCGGATGCGCCTCAAGCGCCCGTGCTGTCTTTTCTGCCATATTCATAAGATTAGTCTATCATTTACAGTACCTGTTGTCTATTATTGTATTTATATGGACTTTCCTCTGTTTACACCCGCAAAGGCATAACATATAATGTCGATATGTGTAACAAAAAAGCCCGTTTGCTGACGTCATCCAAAGCCTCACGAATGCTAAAAAGCCCTATATCAAGAGGTTTTCGCCTTGGCATGCTGCTTCAGATAGCAGTGGGTCCCGTTAGCTTTTTCATATTCCAGACCGCAGCTTTTTCGGGATTTGCGACAGCGGTAAGCGCCGTTGCGGGAGTCGCGCTTGTGGACGCTCTTTACATCCTCGCCGCTCTGCTCGGTATCGGAGCGCTTATAGAAAAGAAACCCGCTCTGCGGCGCGTTCTGAAATATGCGGGCGCGGCTGTGCTCGTTCTTTTCGGCCTCAACATGGCAGCGGGAGTGTTTTTTACGGAATTCCTACCCGGCCTTCGCCTTGCAAATTTAAGCGGCGGCAGCGCGTTTTTAAGCGCTGCGCTGCTTACGCTGTCGAGTCCTCTGACCATAGTCTTCTGGGCGGGAGTGTTCTCTCAAAGGCTTTCCGAGGAAAGCCTCGCGCGCCGCGACATGACACTCTACGGGCTGGGCGCCGTGCTTTCAACGCTGCTGTTTTTATCAGCGATTGCCGCTCTAGGAACGCTGACGAACGCCTTTCTTTCACACGATGCCGTCAGTATTCTGAACGTTATCGTCGGACTGCTGCTTATAGTCTGGGGCGTACGCACCGCCTTAAAAAGCTCGTAGTTCTAAATAAATTGGTTATATTGACAAATACCTTAAAGCGCAATATCATAGCTTATAGAGAAAGGTGGTGTCTTTTTGGCGTCGGTATTGTAAGAGCAAATAGCAAGAGCATTAAATGTGCTTATTTTAGTTTGCCTTGCAGAAGACCGTATTGCCAGAAAGTATCAGCTGTTGTTAAAAAGTATTGTTCCGGCGCGGATTTTCTGTCTCGCGCCTTTTATTTTGCGGCTTTTGCGGGGTTCAGGGCTGCCGCCCGGAAAGGAAAATATAATGAAGTTTACTAAAAGCGAAAAATATGATAAAGAATTTTTGAAAGAAAACATGATGGGGCCCAACTGCTTAAAGCTGCTTGAGGCTCTGACGGAGGACACAGAACTAATAAAGTCAAGCCGGGTGCTCGACCTCGGGTGCGGCACGGGCATAACGTCGATATTCCTCGCGAAGGAGTTCGGTGTAACCGTGTTCGCCACAGACCTATGGATATCCGCGACGGACAACTACCGCCGCATCAAAGCGCACGGGCTTGAGGACAGCGTAATCCCTATACACGCGGAGGCGCATGAGCTTCCGTACGCCGAGGAGTATTTCGACGCGGTCATAAGCGTAGACTCCTACCACTATTTCGGCAGGGACGACGAGTATATGGACAAATATCTCGCGCCTCTTGTAAAGAAAGGCGGCCTTATCGCTGTAGTCATCCCCGGTACGATCGAGGCGTACGACGAGGTTCCGAGCGAGTTGAAGGCATTCCTTGCTCCCGACGAGTTTGAAACGCTGCGCCCGCTTGACTGGTGGAAGAATATACTCTTAAAATCGAGGCTGATGCGTCTTGATTCGATAAACGAGTTCACGTGCGACGAAGCGTGGCAGGACTGGCTCCTTTGCGACAACGAGTACGCCGTGCAGGACAGAGCGATGTTCGAGGCTGGCGGAGGAAAGAATTTAAACTTCATCTCGTTTACTGGCCGAAGAATATAGGTCAAGGTGAAAAAGCTGCGGAGGTGACAGTTCCTTCCGCAGCTTTTAACATTACGTGTTTGTGATAATCACCCGCGCGCGTAGTGCTCGTAAAGTTCCTCCGTTGCGAGCGCTATCTTCGTTGCCGACCAGTGCGGCGTTTTGGGATATATGTAATATGTGTCATCCAATGTAGAAAGATCTATGCAATCGCCCTTTCCCATATAGTCGTATTCTATATGGCACGAATACATAGACAGAGGCTCTTTTTTAAGCAGGAAAGGCTTCCCTTCAAACGCTCCCTCCAGCGTAAATCCGTTCATGTCGTGCGTTAGCCGCCCCTCTCCCATGCGTATATACCCGTTTGAGTTGGGCAGGCTGTCCACAACGACTTCTGATGAAAAGCAGTATGTTCCTGCCTTTATAAGGCCCCTTACCTCCTGGCGCAGCGCCTCATACCACGACGGTATGTGCACCCGCTCCGCATCGCCCGCCGCTACAAGCTCCCCGAATTCGCTCATCGTCCATTCGCTGCCGCAGCCGTCGCACCACAGCTTCGCGCCGTCCGAGCGCATCTCGTATTCAGTGCCGCAGCTTCGGCATTTATAAAGCACCTTATGCAGCCCCTTAGCGCGGTCCTTATAATTAACGCGTACACCGTTCTCCTTCTGCCAAAGATATTCGTCATAGAAAAACGCGTTGTTTATACGACGGAACACTTCCTCTTTCGAAAGCTTTGCTATCTCGTCCCTCGTTACTATCTGCGTCATCTGGGCTGCAAGCGGTATGCGGCGTTTTCTGAGGTTCCACACGGGCGAGCGCAGAAAGTTTCCATGCATGCTTAGCGTCACCACAGGCACCTTTAAGAACTTCGCGAGCTTGCCAAGGGACTCGGGCAGGCACGCGTTTGTTCCGATGAGAGAATAGCGCGCCTCGGGATATATAACGAGTATGTCGCCGTTGTTTATAACCTTTTTCAGATGCATCACGAGCTGAGCGTCGTTTGTAAATTTGCGCTTGCATATGCAGCCGACATTGCGAAGCAGCTTCTCGCGGCCGATAAAGCCGTCTATGGCTACTACGTAGTTGGCCCGGTGCGGAAAAACACACGCGGTCGTTACCATGAAATCTATGAACGACTTGTGCGTACAAAGCAGCAGGTACGGCGGCTTTAAGCCCTTCATGTTAGTCTTTGTGATTTTCAGCCGCTGCATCCAAACAACCGGAAAGCTTATTATCCATGTCAATACTCTAAGATGTATCTTTTGGCGCTTGGGGGGCTTTCCCATATCAAAGCGTTCTATATCTCTCACTGTAATACCCCTCAGATATATATTTGTGATTATAGCACACGCTAGGCGCGAGCGGTATAAAAACACGCCTTTTGGCTGCTTTTATCATTACAAATTCAGTGTCCGCCGGTATTGCGCTCAGCCCGTTTGAAGATTATAATTGCTGCACAATGTATTGAAACTATATATTTGTTTTGGAGGTTTTTTATGGCAAGTCAACTTCAGCGCTTTGCGGAAATGACAGGTTTCAAGGTGCACGCCAACATTGCCTATGGCAGAATGAGCGGTATATTCTTTAACGTAGCATATGCGAGCATGAGTATCGCCTGCACGATTTCTGCTTTCGTGAAGCGTGATGCGGGTGTAGATCTGATCGAGACTAAAGCGTTTCTTGCAGAAAACAAGAAAAAGTATAAGCCGGCGGAACCGTTGTTTGACGGCCAGTCGATTACGGTCACACTTCAAAGCTCGACTGTTGTCAAGGCGCAGAAGGCCGCGGAGTTTATTCAGGAGTTTTCCAAAATGCTTTGCGCCAATGGCTACCGCTCGGAATGCGCCTTTTGCGGGAGCAATGAAAACCTTGGTTACACCGTTCAGGACGGCCGCGTCATGGAAGCCTGCCCTGCCTGCCATGAAAAGTTTGAAAATATAGTTACCGAACTGAAAGAGGAGCGCGAGCAGACGGGCAGCTATCTGCGCGGAACCATAGGCGCTGTGGCGGGTGGCATTATAGGCATAATACCTTGGGTGCTTATAGGAATGCTCGGCTATATCGCGGCAATAAGCGGAGCCGTAATGGCCTTCCTTGCGTATAAGGGTTACCTTCTGTTCAAAGGCAAGAGAGGGCGCGGGATGCTGTTTATAGTAATAGCAGTGCTCATAGTGTTTACTTATGCAGCTGTAATAGTCAACCAGACGATTGCCGACTATCAATATTTGACCGACCTTGGTTATTATGATATCCCTGTGTTCGGGCTGTTTGGAATGGAACTTACGGCTCCGTTCTATCCTGAAGAAGCCGGATATCTTTGGGGGCAGATCGGCCTCGGCTGGCTGTTCGCCGGCCTCGGCAGCTTTATATTATTGAAGAACATACGCAAGGAGAGCCTCGGCAAGGATATAGAGGTAACGCGTCTTCCAAGTGACACAAGCAAATAAACAGAGTCTCAAAACGCCGCGGGGAGCATATAGCCCGCGGCTTTTTTCGTGTTGCGTTCCCGTCTGTTGCGGCAAAGCCATAAAAAGGGTATAATGCCTTTATTCCCATTTAACACAGGGCTGGTATTCACAAAATTCCGCCCATTTCGAAAACGCACTTCCTGGAGGGGGAAATGAACAGAGACTTCATTTGCGAGGCATTATTAAAGGACGGAAGGCTGCTCATGCTGCGAAGGTCGCGCGCGTCAGACGCGCAGCAGATACTCGGTTACCTTAACATGATAGGCGGCGAGAGCGAAAACCTCATGTTCGGCAAGGACGGCTACCGCCACCTTACACTGGCACAGGAAGCCGAATATCTCGATAAGTTGAGTTCTGCGCCAAACACACTTTCGCTGACGGGTTTTGTGGGCGGCGAGATAGTAAGCCTGTCGCAGATACGCGGAGAGACTCCTCAGCGCGCGGCGCACAACTTTGAGCTCTCGATAACCGTAGCCAAAGCGTATTGGAGGCTTGGCGTCGGCAGCGTGGCGATGGCGGAGATGATACGCTTCGCGAAAGAGCACGGCGCAAGGGTCATCCACCTCGGCGTGCGCGCGGGCAACGAAGCTGCGATACGGCTTTACGAAAAGTTCGGCTTTGAAAAGGCAGGTGTGCACCGCGATTTTTTCAACATAAACGGCGTCTATCACGACGAGATACTGATGGATCTGTATCTCGGGTAATTATTTTTTCAGCTATATAAAAAGTGTGCTTACGCAGTGTCGTTTCGCCTCGTCCTTAAAGTATAAACACCTTCGTGCCTATCGAAATATACGAGAACAGCTCATCTATATCCTCATTTCTCATCCTTATACAGCCGCGCGACGCGCCCTTTCCGATGGAAGATGGCCTGTTCGTGCCGTGTATACCTATGTTGGGGGTTGAGAGTCCTATCCATCTCGATCCGTAAGCGTCCGCGTGCGGATACTCTATCATGCTCTTTACGGTAAAATCTCCTTTGGGCGTGGGGCTTGACAGCCTGCCCACCGCTACGGTATATGTTTTGAACAGCTCTTCATCGCAGAACAAAAACAGCTGCTTAGCGTCCAGAAGGACCAATATCTCGTATTTAGGCCCCTTAGGTTCCTCCGGAGTCGGCGCGGGCGTGCGCTCCGGGGTTGCCGGGGGCTCAGGCTCGGCGCCGCATCCGGCGGCTAACAGCAGAGCAAGCACAAAGAGCAGCCAGACTACTTTCATGTTAACAGCCCATCAACAAATATAGTTTTTATTAGTCTATGAGGCACGTGCTGCGGTTTATGAGCGCGGCGTTACTGTTTGCTTTGTTAAAAACACCGGCAAACCTATGATTATTGCCCGTCTATCGATTTACAAAGCGCAAATAAAAAACAGGAGTTCTTACCTCCCGCGAGCTTCCTATTGCCTGCCTTTTATCATCAGGGTTTCGCCGTTATCGAATACGTCAAAATTATTGCCCTGCAATATAAAATATGTATCGCATTTTTGAACGTAGTCAAGCCCCAGCGCCGAGCTCAAGAGCAGCGACGGCGGCCTTAATGCCGATTCGCTTACCCCGAATGCCTTAACGTCTGCTCCTAGATACGCGGTTATCCACGCAAATTGCGATTCGCTCAAGTAATACTGCGCGGTATAGCCATCAGCTGCTTTGATGTATTCAAACCAGACAGTCTCTTTGCCGTCCGGACCGGCCACCGACGACTGCAAAGCGTCCAGGGAAGCATCGTAAAAACAGGTCTGCGTATACTGTATGCCGTCCTTGCTCTTATACGTAATTTTATACTCTTCTCCGTCTCGCGCTGCCCGTACTCCGGCAAACCCGAGCGACTCAAGAGTATTAAGCGTTTCGTTTGATGCTCCTATAGCCTTGATCGGCATTACCGCAAGGTCGGCGAGCCCCGCCGCCATAAACTTTAGCTCTAGTTCGATATAAATATCGGGCTCGTACATAAACACTGTCGCTACGCTGTCGAACGCCTCTGACTTGGCTTCGCTATACGCTTTAAACGAGGCGCCGGCGTCTGTCTGCCCCTCGGGAGCGGCGGTCTCTTTCACGGTTTCGCAGCCAAAAAGCGTCGCCATAAATAAAAACAAAGCAGCTAAAGCTGCGGCAGCCAGTTTCATATTGTCATCCCCCTGTTACTGAAATTCTATACTTCGCCTGCCGAAAAGTCAATGAAAGAGATGCGCGGCCTTTCTGTCAAATAAAAAAAGCGCGGCCTTTTACAGCCACGCTCTGATGTTTTTGTCAGTAGCTCTTTGCCTCTCCCTTATCAAACACCGTGAGGGCGTCACCCTGCATTATACAGTATGATTCGTCGTTCTTGACAAAATCAACTGTAAGCGAACCGCCTTTTATCGAGGCCGGCTTCTCGTCCGAAGACATGATGCCGTACGCTATCGTATCGGTGTCGTTGAAAAACATAGTTATTGTCTTATATTTTCCGTCGCCGTTGTCGTAGTAATACTGGGCAGCGTATCCGTTGCCCACTCTTACGTATTCAAAGAATAACGTCTCTATTCCTCCCTCCAAAACGGAAGACTGCAAAGTATCCGCCGCGGGGTCATACGAGCACGTCTGCGTGAACGTTTTGCCTTCACGGTCAGAATAAGTGATGCTGTAATCGTTGCCGTTACGCGAGATATCCGCAGTGGTCATACCGAACATCGCGAGCGCGCTTTCGGCCCCTTCCATAGAGAGCACCGACAGAGGCAGCAGCGAGAGGTCGATCATAGTTACGGGAAGCATGCCAAGCCCTACGGTCAAGCTCAGTTCGTCATTACCTTCTATCTTGTCGGATATGCGCTGTATAGCGTTTGACTTTACTGTTACATACACTCCATAAGAGTCGGAGGGCGTGTCGGGATTCGTTGCGGGAACGGAGACTTCATAACCGGGCGTTGCTTCGGTCCCCGGCACTTCAGGCGCCTCGGAAGCTTGCTCCGGCAGCGTGGCTGGGTCCTGCATGCCTGTTTTTACTGTCGCGCATCCTATCAGCGCCAGCACTATTAGGACAGCCATCAATAGTAGTGTTATTCTTTTCATTGCGGGTTTCCTTTCAGATGTTTATTTCTATTAATTATATCGTTCTTTTTCTGATATAATCTTAATATAAGCTTTGGATGATGTTCTTAATATGGGTGCCGAAAAAAGTCAAGAAAAAACGCGGACGCTTGCCGTCCGTTTGAGTGTATACGTATAGAAACTATTAAGTATCCGTCCCCGATATAGTATGCGCTATTTGGGCTCCCGGCCGTCCGGCCTTGGCCTTGAGCTCTTTTTCTTTTGATCTGCCGCGTTTTTCGACTCGCCGGCTGCGGAAGCGCACTGTTGAGGCACCGAGTAAATGTCGTGGTACCCGTCCAGCTGAGCTTCATCAATTGGCGGCGTGGGTATCATGCCGGTGCACTCCATCTGTGATTCGATATTGAGCCCTTGATAAAAATCATATTGGTTCGCTTCAGGGTCGTTTTTGCCTTCTCTAACGTCATTTTTACGCATGAATCTTACCTCCCGACTGCTATGAAGGTATTTTTCCCTTTGCCGCGGAAGGTATACGACACGTTAAAAATCTTCAGTCATTCCTTTAATAAGACGGATAAACGAATCTCAAACCGCGCCGCCGATCGCGGCTGCCGCGCAGATTGCTTGTGATGACGCCTCATTATACGCGCTTCCCGATACATCTTTGTAAAAGCGTACGTCGCCAAACCCCGCGCTTTTAAGGTCTTGTCTCAGCTCTTCCTCAGTGAACGCGTGGTTCCAGATGTTAAAGCGCCTCAGCCTGTCTGCTTCCACGATCACATACCGCTCGCAGTATGTGCGGCAGTTGTCGTACCTGTAAAATGAATGAAGGCACGCGTGCGGCTTTTCGCTCCAGAATCCTCCTTCATGAAAGCTCCAGTTTTTATTCTCGGCTTTGCCTATGTAGTGGGCGGGTGTGAGCACGTCGAATATCAAAAGCCCTCCGGGAGCAAGAGCGCCTCTAATTTTCAGGAGCAGCTTTGCCCTGTCTTCTCCGCTGAGCACGCCGAAGTCAAAGTATATCAGAGTCACGATATCGAACGGTCCGCCAAAGTCCGTATCGAGATAGTTCCCGCATACATACTCAATGTCAAGGCCTTTGCCCAGAGCGCTCTCCCTGGCGTACGCTAACGAGCGCCAAGAGAAGTCTATACCCTTTACCTCAAACCCTCTTTGAGCGAACATCTCGGCGTAGATTCCCGGGCCGCATCCGAGGTCGAGCAGGCGCGGGCGCTTGGCATCGGCCAAACCCGCTATCCAGTCGGCCGACCGCTCAACAAACTCTATCTTCCTTGTGGCAAGGTCGTCTTCCGGGTCTAGATGCGTAGCGAGCATTCCCTTTGAAATGTGCTCGTCGTTCCAAAACTTAGGCTCTCCCGGCTCGTAAGGCTCGGGGCGCCTGCTCAGCAACGTCAGTAAGTCTTCGTACATTTATAAACTCCTATTTTAAATATCTATCTCTAAGCCGAACCGCTCTTCATATTCTTCTATAGCGTTATTTAGGCTTTGAATAGCGCTCTGGGCTGTGTCTGTGGCCAAATCGTCCGCTTCGGAAGGCTGTGTTTTAAGAATCATACCTGCAAAATAATACCCGCTTGAAAAGTTCATCAACATATTGTCAAGATAACTAGGTACATCGTTTCTTCCTAGCAATGACGCTGCTAGTTCGCTGTTTTGTGCCCATCCAGACAAATATTCCCCGCTCTCCAGAGTTTCAACACATTTCTTTGCTTCAAGATATAGCTTTTGCAGCTGGGCCTTTTGCTCACCGGTAACAGGCGGTACGTATTGTATACCACCTGCCCAAACGATATTTGTTACAGACTCGCATATGGTTGTAACTCTGCCTGTTTCAGCATTAAAATAATGCAGCGTTTCTGATTCTTCGTCAGGTATCAGATATGCGCCGCCCGCCGTACTCTTGATACTCCCGATACCATCAGCAAGCTTTTTTAGGCCATCCGCTGCTATATATGCTTCTCCGTCAACAGTTATGGCAAAGGGCGTATCGTCTATCAAAACAAACGTCTGCACATTTTCAAGAAGCGCTTAGCTTCTCTTTCGTTTCAAGTCATAGCGGTAAAGTACTCCCGAAGTAGTGTTCTCCTTCTTTTCGATCCTATAATAGAAGTACCTGCCTTCCATATCAAAAACCGTATCTCCGAATAAACTCCAAACATATTCCGCCTCACAAATCTTGCGCGGTTTGCTCCAGCCATTCTCAGATTTTTTCATGAGGTATAACGAGCCGTCGCTTACATACGTTAGCCACGTAAAATCAGCATTAATATTGAATTTGGTCATATCGGCATCGCAAAGGAATACTTTTTCCTTGCCTATCTCCTGCTCAAACAGGGAGATTTGCTGGACAGAGGGTTCATCCCAATCCCAATAAGATTCCATCATTAAGAAGCGTTTTTCCGGCTTCTTTGAATAATCGTCGTACAAATAATAGCCGTACCAAGGAAAAAGATGAATGTATTTTGTCAGTTCCTCTCGTTCATTGCCTGGGGCTTTGTAGTATAGTGTTGATTTCTCAGAACGAACAACCACGCTCCCGTCGTCAAAAATCACACACACCATGCTCGGAGCATCAAATTTTTCCGTCTTTGCCCCCGGAGTATAGATAAACAGCTCCTTGCCCATAAGAGTTTCTTCACCAAAGTAAAACATCTGCCCGTTATTTCTGAGGGGACTTTCTTCTCGTCCGATATTACCCGAAAAGCAATCCGCTCCAGTTTTACTTTTCCTTTCGTCTAGCTTAACTGGCTGTGCCGCACCTATCTTTATGAACAGTGTGTAGCGGTCTTTATTCTGCGTTACATAGTAAATGTTCTTGGCGTTCGGAGAAAACCCGAGAAATTTCTGTGATACTCCATGCTCAATTAGATACGGCTTGCTTCGCCAATCCCAAGAGTACAAATCTCCCGTCCCACCGTCATTATCAACAATGAAGAGGAGCCTCTCGCCTTTTTTTGATATCTGTGTGTACAATACGCGGCTGGCTACAAGCTTTTCCCCTCCGCCCGCAATGTGGTAAAGATCACCTGCAGCATCTTTAATGTTCCGGATTAAAAGTATATCCCCCCTTTTGGAGACTTCGGCGTAACAAACGTCCTCTGATACAAGCTCAGGCTGCAATCGTTCAACATCTGTTCTCATTAGCTTGCCTACGCCCGTTTTATTATCTATATCTGCAAAATAATAAAGGCTGCCATCTGCAAACTCTCCATTTAGTCCGTTCGTGATATCAGCTCCGTGAAGACAGGCGGTTTTTTCACCAAAAGCCACATATACTTTGCCGTTTGACTTGTAGATAATATGTTCGTTCCGCTTTTGCGGCTCTGCTGACGGGCTCGCAGAAGGCGTAATCAAATGAATAATGCCTAGCACGACCGCAGCCAATACTATGGCCGCCGTCATTCCCGCGATTAACGTCTTTATCATAAGGCAATTTCTTTTTGCATTTGTAGTGTAACCATTACTCATAACGTGCTGTACTCCAAGATGTTTACTTTCTTATCGTTCCGCCGCCCTCAAACACTCCATAGGCACCCATCCCCGCCCGCCGCGCGAGTTCTCGCAAAGTGCCCATCCGCCTGTCTCGCGAAGGCATCTTAGCTTTTCACCTTGCTCTATCATAAGCTCAAACGAGCTGTAGTCTTCTTTGGCTATACCTCCTTCACCCTGTCTTTCAATAAAGCTCTCTTGCACCCAGCCTCTATTTGTGTCCGCCGTGCAGTAAAACCAGCCGTCCCACCCCTCAGGGCCCTGATATTCCTCCCCGACTTTAAACCTCTGTCCCTTTTTAAGCTCTATCGTCTCGCTCTGCTTAGGGTCCCTGCTTTGCGCCGCAATAAAAACCGGCGCGCCGCTGCCCGCCTTGCTGTAGTATATCAGCGTCAAAGCGTCGTTTATTTTCCTTTCACCGCGTTTTACGTATCCCTTTTTTTCATACAGATGACGGTTGTTTTCCTGGTCTGCCGGTGTGTTCAGCGTCCACTCCACCGCGTCTGCGTGAAGCTTCTCGGCTATGTCTATCGCTCGCCCGCCAATTCCTTTGTTCTGCATATCGGGCTTTACATAAAGCGTATGCAATTTCAGGTGAAGCTCGCCCTCCTTTTCTATCATCATCGCCCCCGCAAACGTACCGTCAGCCAAAATCTTATAAAAATACTCGCGCTCTATGGCCTTTTGTATATTCTCAATTTTCTCGTTGGCAGGGTCCATGTCTCCGGCGTTATAGCGCTCTAGCATCGGCAAAAACGCCTCCCTCTGTCCTGCAAGTATCAACTGCGCGTCCTTTTGCCCGGCCTTTACAAGCGTAACGTTCATATTGCCTTCCTTCAGCTGTTATAGTATTTCAGCGCTTCCAGCGCCCTCATCGTTATCCATTTGCTCTGCCCCTTTGGCTCTATTTCAACAAGGAATTTGCCCGCGAGCGGCGCGTTATTCTCCCAGCGCCCCCGCTCATCCTGCTTTGATTCCACCAGCTGAGCCGCCTCTCGCATGCGCTCATCGTTTATGCCCAGCCTGCCCAAAATCAGCAGCATCTCGAGGGCGTCCGTCTGATACATAAGCGGAAACGAAAACCTCGTCCAGCCGGGCTTAATAGGCTTTGAAAGGTCGCGGCTCTGTTTGTATACATGATGCTTCAGCAAAAACTCCGCACCCCGCTCTATTGATCTTTTGACATCGGCCGAACGTTTATCATAAGGTATCTCCGAAAAGCCTTTCAGCGCCTTTACCGCGCCCATAAAGCAGCTGTGGTTGCCCCAGCAGGCGGGCTTGTCCGCGGGAGTTCCGTCCCCGTCGTCGTATCGCTGTCGCTCGGCAAGCCACTGCGCAGCCTTTAAAACGCGCGCGTCGTTCGAAAACCCAAGCCTGCAAAGGCTGAATATCATGTTTCCCGTAAGGCAGGGTATCGTGGAACCCTTCCTGCCGCCCCCTATTTTGGTGCTCGTTTCCATCGAGAATCCGCCCTCCGCTCTCTCCTGAGAGCTTGCGAACAGATACTCGCAGTAGTTTCTTATCCTCGCGTCCCGCCCGTCGGCGCCGAGCTCCGCCAGTATCAAAAGCTGCCAGCTGAGCCCTCTGTATTTGTCTGTGTAAAATTCAGGGAGGTTCAGGGAATATTCGGGCGAACGCATCTTGCCCAGTATCTCAGGGATCGGGCCAGCCTTCATGGCAGCGCTACGCGCGTCTTCGAGAGCGTCGTCCTCGCGCCCAAGAATATATTTCAGCGTGTTATAGCGGACCGCTGCGTTATCTTGCTCAAGCAGCCAGTCCAATGTATCCTCTCTGAGTTCCGTTTGGCAGTTCATAACACGGCTCCTTTCAACGTTTATGACGCTGTCATCCTCTGTTCATTTTTATGAGATGTAATTATTCGAAGCTCTTTACGTATCGGGATAATATAAGATAAACGACGATGATTGAATAAGTCTTGCTATCAGAGTGTACGGGCAGAGCGATCGATCATATATCAGAAACTATATAATTATAGCATTATCTGTAAAGATATTCAATCAGATATAAGCCATTTTTAACACGCAAAAAAATAACGCCGGCGCGAGGCCGGCACGTTTTGCAGTCAGTGCTTTTCTATAGAAAACGCTATGTTGACAGCGTGGTCTGACACGCGCTCAAGCGTCGCTATCATGTTCGTGAACACCACGCCAACCTGCGGGTCGCATACCTTCGTTTCCAGCCTCTCGATGTGGTTGTTTATATGCTGCTTTTGCATCCTGTCAACCTCCTGCTCAAGAGCCTCCACTTCAGAAAGTCTTGTCCTGTCGCGGCTTTCGAACGCCTCAAGCGCGGCACGCAGCGTCTGCATCGTCTTTGCCGACATCTCCACGAGCTCGGCCTGCGCCTCGTTTGAAAACTTCACACGTTTTTCGGAAAGCGTTAATGAGTATTCCGCAATGTTCTCGGCGAAGTCGCTTATGCGCTCCATGTCGATTATAACATGGTGAAGGCTTCCCAAAACCTGCACGTCGTGGGAAGGAAGATCGAGCCCCCTAAACGCTATCAGGTAATTCGTTATATTATGGCTTAAATAGTCTACCGTCTTTTCGACCTCGAAAACCTTGTTTGCTTTAGGCTCATCTCTGTCAAAGAACGCCTCGATGGCTCTGTTAAAATTGTCAGCCGAAATCTTACCCATGCGGCTAAGCTCTTTTAATGTGTCGCCCAAAACGAGCAGCGGTGCCTGCGCTGTCCTGCCGTCAAGGTACATGAGCCGTCTTTCCACCCTTCCCGGCTCGTGCTTGTCGGGTATCAGCCGCTTTATGAGCGCAACCATAGGTTTCGCGAACGGGAAAAGAAGCACCGTCATTGTTACATTGAACAGCGTGTGAAAGTTCGCTATCTGAAATCTTACGTTGTCAGGAGACAGAGATTGTATCCAGCTTACTATAAGGGGGAACACCTGCACAATTATCAGGAAAACAACAGTGCCGATTATATTGAACATAAGGTGTATTCCTGCTGTACGCTTTGAGTTCGTGTTTTTGCCTATCGAGGCGAGTATCGCCGTAACGCACGTTCCTATGTTTTGTCCGAGTATAACGTAGACCGCGCCGTCAAGCCCTATGAATCCCGCGTACGCCAGAGTCTGCAGCACGCCTACAGAGGCGGAAGAGCTGTGGACGGCCGCCGTGAAAAGCGCTCCCACAAGGACTCCTATGACAGGATTCTTAAAATTCACCAGCAGCCTCTGAAACCCCTCGTTATCCTTCAAAGGCTCCATGGCCTGCGCCATAAGATTAAGCCCCACGAAGAGTATCCCGAAACCGAGTATTATCCATCCCAGCCTCGATATAAGCCGCCTCTTTATGAATACCGCCATAAGCGCGCCCGCAAACAATATGAACGGCGCTATGGTCGAGAGCTTAAGTGCGATAAGCTGCGCGGTAATCGTCGTACCTATGTTGGCGCCCATGATGACGCCCGTGGCCTGAAGCAGCGTCATCAGCCCCGCGTTTACGAACCCCACCATCATTACCGTAGTCGCGGATGAACTCTGCATGGCTGCCGTAACGCCGGCGCCGAGAGCGACGCCCGCGAACCGGTTTCCTGTAAGCACCTCAAGCACGCGGCGCATCCTGTCGCCCGCCACGTTCTCGAGGCCGTCCGACATTATCTTCATTCCGAAGAGGAACAGCCCAAGGCCGCCCAGCAGCAGAAAAATCGCCTCGATACTCATAAAGCTCCCCTCCAAAATTTGTAGAATACTATAGCAATACTCATATTGTCCTCCAATTGAGCAAAAATTAAAAGTCGAAACTAACACATCCCAAAAGGCTTTGCCTTTGGGAGCATTGTGAAGCAGGCCGTCAGTGCTTTTCTATTGAAAACGCTATGTTGACAGCGTGGTCGGCGACACGCTCTAGCGTAGCTATCATGTTCGTGAACACCACGCCCACCTGCGGTTCACAGACCTTTGTGGCAAGCCTTTCTATATGATTTTCAATGTACTGTTTCTGCATTTTGTCCACTTCCTGCTCGAGAGCCTCCACTTCGGGCAGTCTTGTCCTGTCGCGGCTTTCAAATGCCTCAAGCGCTGTTCGAAGCGTCTGCATCGTCTTTGCCGACATCTCCACGAGCTCGGCTTGCGCCTCGTTTGAAAACTTCAGGCGTTTCTCAGTGAGCGTGAGCGAAAACTCCGAAACGTTCTCGGCGAAATCGCTTATGCGCTCCATGTCTATTATGACATGGTGCAGGCTTCCTAAAACCTGCGCGTCGTGGGAAGGAAGGTCGAGCCCCCTGAAAGCTATCAGGTAATTCGTTATATTGTGGCTTAAATAGTCTACCGTCTTTTCGACCTCTAATACCTTGCACGCCTTAGGCTCGTCGCGGTCAAAGAACGCCTCGATAGCTCTGTTAAAATTATCCGCCGAAATCTTGCCCATGCGGCAGAGCTCTTTTAATGTGTTGCCCAGCACGAGCAGCGGTGCCTGCGCTGTTCTGCCGTCAAGATATATAAGCCGCCTTTCCACCCTTCCCGGCTCGTGCTTGTCGGGTATCAGCCGCTTTATCAGCGCAACCATGGGTTTCGCAAACGGGAAAAGAAGCACAGTCATCGTTACATTAAACAGCGTATGGAAGTTCGCTATCTGGAATTTTACATTGGCCGGGGATAATGACTCTACCCACTTTACGATGAGTGGAAATACTGCGACCAGTATCATAAAAACTATTGTGCCTATTATGTTGAACATCAGGTGTATTCCCGCGGTGCGCTTTGAGTTCGTGTTTTTGCCTATCGAGGCGAGTATCGCCGTGACGCACGTTCCTATGTTCTGTCCGAGTATAATGTAGACCGCGCCGTCGAGCCCAATAAGCCCTATGCCCGCAAGCGTCTGCAAAACGCCGACCGAAGCCGACGAGCTCTGCACCACAGCCGTGAACAGCGCTCCCACGAGCACGCCTATTACAGGATTCTCAAAATTAACGAGCAGGCTCCGGAAACCTTCATGCTCTCTCAATGGCTCCATGGCCTGCGACATCAGATTCAGCCCCACGAAGAGTATTCCGAAACCGAGTATTATCCATCCCAGCCTTGAAATGAGCCGTCTTTGTATGAATACGGCCATTAGCGCGCCCGCAAACAATATGAACGGCGCTATTGTCGAGAGCTTCAGGGCGATTAGCTGCGCGGTTATCGTCGTGCCTATATTGGCGCCCATGATGACGCCCGTGGCCTGAAGCAATGTCATCAGCCCCGCGTTGACGAACCCGACCATCATTACCGTCGTTGCGGACGAGCTCTGTATGACCATCGTAACACCCATGCCGACCGCGACGCCTGCAATCCGTTTGCCCGTAAGCACCTCGAGCACGCGGCGCATCCTGTCACCCGCCACGTTCTCAAGGCCGTCCGACATTATCTTCATTCCGAAGAGGAACAGCCCAAGGCCGCCCAGCAGCAGGAAAATCGCCTCAATACTCATACGATAAACCTTTGCTTACATATTCTATTATAGCGCTCATATTGCCCTCCGATTGAGCAAAAATTAAAATCTATTATTAACACCCCGTAAGGGTTTAACTTTTGGTTCATATAACGAATGCACGCCTGCAATTCATTATAACATCAGTATTTGTCTATTGAAAACGCTATGTTGACAGCGTGATCCGCGACACGCTCGAGCGTCGCTATCATATTCGTGAACAGCACGCCCACCTGCGGGTCACATACCTTTGTCGAAAGCCTTTCTATGTGATTTTCAATATATTGTTTCTGCATTGCGTCCACTTCCTGCTCGAGAGCTTCCACTTCGGGCAGTCTTGTCCTGTCGCGGCTTTCAAACGCCTCAAGCGCTGTTCGAAGCGTCTGCATCGTCTTTGCCGACATCTCCACCAGCTCGGATTGCGCTTCTTTTGAAAACTTCAGGCGCTTTTCGGCAAGCGTGAGCGAAAACTCCGATACGTTCTCGGCAAAGTCGCTAACGCGCTCCATATCTATTATAACATGGTGGAGGCTGCCCAAAACCTTCGCGTCATGAGCGGGAATATCAAGGCCTCTGAATGATATAAGATAGTTTGTAACGTTATGACATAAATAATCGACAGTCTTTTCCACTTCTAGCACCTTTACCGCCTTGTTCTCGTCGCGGTCAAAAAACGCCTCCAGAGCTCTTCCAAAATTATCAGAGGATACTTTTCCCAGGCGGGCAAGTTCTTTAAGCGTGTTTCCGAGTATCAGCAGGGGCGTCTGAGCCGTCCTTGAGTCGAGATATACCAGTCTTCTCTCTATCCTCCCGGGCTCGTGCTTGTCGGGTATCAGTCGTTTTATCACCGCCACCATAGGTTTAGCCAGCGGAAACAGCACTATAGTAACGGTTACGTTGTACAGCGTGTGAAAATTCGCTATCTGCGCCGAAACGTTGCCTGGTGACCATTGACTTACCCATTTTACTATTACGGGGAAAAGAGAAAGGAGTACAAGATACATCAAAGTGCCCAGTATCTTGATCATAAGATGTATGCCGGCTACCCGCCTCGCATTCGTGTTTTTGCCTATCGAGGCCAGTATCGCCGTGATACATGTCCCTATGTTTTCGCCAAGTATTACATACACCGCAGAATCAAGGCCGATTAGCCCTATCACAGCCAGCGACTGCAAAACTCCCACTGCAGCCGATGAACTCTGCACTACCGCGGTAAACAGAGCGCCCACGAGCACGCCTACTAACGGGTTTTGAAAGTTTACAAGAATGCTCTGGAAAGCCTCGTTATCTTTAAGAGGCGCCATTGCCATAGTCATCAGGTTCAGCCCTACAAATAATATTCCGAACCAGAGTATTATGCCGCCTATCCTTGCAATAAGCCGCTTCTTGATGAAAACGGCCATTAACATGCCAACAAACAATATGAAAGGAGCTATTTCCGAGATCTTCAGAGCGATAAGCTGCGCGGTTATCGTTGTGCCTATATTCGCTCCCATAATAACGCCCGTTGCCTGCAGCAGCGTCATGAGACCTGCGTTTACAAACCCTACAAGCATAACCGTAGTCGCGGACGAGCTTTGTATGAGTGACGTTACCCCCGCGCCTACACCCACTGCGGCAAAGCGGTTGGTCGTCAGAACCTCGAGAACACGGCGCATCCTGTCGCCCGCCACGTTTTCCAGCCCTTCCGACATCATCTTCATTCCGTAGAGGAACAGCCCGAGCCCGCCCAGCAGCATAAATATCATTTGAATGCTCATACGGCAGTCCCTCCGGGTATGCAGAATTCTATAGCAACACTCATATGGTCCTCCAGCTGAGCAAAATAAAAGACAATTACTGTATGAACATGGCGCTTTTCCTATACGCACCATCAACAATTGTACAATAAATGAAGCCTCTGTTCTACCCCTAAATTTTACTCATGGATAGAGTAATCATATTTTTACGCGTATACGCGTCTCAGCAGGAGAATATATAATTTGTTTAAAGGGCATTGAGCATCCGCTGCAACCGGGAGAACTCATTGTTAAGCTTCGATACTCCCATCATTGCGCCCAGCGCGCCCGACAGGTCTTGTCGATAGATATGATGTATCTGAGGGGTTATCCGTACATTTGTTGATTGTCAGGTAGTTCATTCATTATTTATTTTATTCTTGCACAGTCAGAGCGCCGGCGATATATTTCGAATAGCTTTCAGCCGCCTTGTCGAGAGCAGCCGCGGCCGTGCTTCGCTTTCCCTTGCCTCGCGCCCACAGCGTGTACGCTTCAAATCCAGCTCTCATCTTCTTAAGCACAGTTCTGTCTGCGGCGTCAAGGTCCTCCCTTCCTAGGAGCTTTTCGGTGATTGCAGCCGCTTCATCGACACCAAGAGGCTGCGCGTGCCTGTTGCGAAACACTCCGAGCTTATAAAGGCAGTAGTTGATCTCACGCGACAGCACCTCTATCGCAGCTCCTGCGTCCTCGCCGAGCGCAGGATAATACCTTATACTATCGCTGAGCGCGGCTGTCTTTGAATAGCTGTCAAGGTTCCTCACTCTGTCTTCCCCGTCGGCGATAAAGCACACCTTCCCGTCTCCGGTCAGAAGATACGCTCCTCCCTGCGTTTCCCTTATCTCGCGTACTCCTTCAAGTATCATGCGCGGTTTGTCCGCGCCTCTGTAAAGCTTGTCTCTTGTCGTATGCGCGTAAGGGATATCGCCGAGAATCCTGAACCAGTCGACGTTTTCCACTATCCTAGACGTTTTGCCGTCCTGTACGCAATAGCGGAAAAGCGGGCCCGTTTTGTACTTATCGAAATAGTATAGGTTTTTACCCGACGCGTCAAACCTTGCCGTAATGCCGGAAGAATAAGCGCCCTGAAATTCCACCCTCGAAGCTTTTGAAAGATAAGCCTCCTTCCAGCCCGCTTCAGTCTTGCGGGAAACATAAAGTTTTCCGCCGCGCTCGTATGCCACACAGTCGAAATCTCTGTTTATCTCAAACCCTTCATTTTCCGCAAGCGATATCGCGCACTTTCCCGCTCCAGGCTGCGCTTCATACATCATTACGCCCGGGTTCTCCGCGCCTTCGCCTATATGCTCGACGAGCAAAAAGCGGCTTTCGCCTATAGGATCATCCCGTAAAAATTTTATATAGTCGTAGTTTTCCGATACAAGAACGGGCTCTTTGCCCGGCGCCTTATACCACAGCGGCCTTGCTTCCCGCCCCGTTTCGGCGTACAGGAATCCTCCCGACGTAAACACCTTAACGATATATCCATCGTTGCACAGCCGCTCCGCCCCGCCTCCCAGTGTATACAGATAGAGCGGCATGTTGTAGTTCTCTTCTATAGAATACACCACCTGCCCGCTGCCCAGCGGTGCGGCCTCGCTGAACCTGGTAAGGCTGAGGCCGTTGTCCGTGATAGCCGCCGCGGTAATGCGTGTCACAAGCTCAGGCTCATTGCCGCTTTTTTTCGCGTACATTGCGAACGTTTCTTTGTTTTCCCGGACGATATAGCTTATGTATTCACCGCAGTACGAAAACATACAGTAACCCGGTACAGCGTTATTCGCGATCCGCTCCGTTTCTTTGCCGTCCTTCAGATACAGCGTTCCCGCCGAGTCCGCTACTTCTGTTACATACATCACTTTTTGGCCGTCGTACGAGACGTTTGCCCAGCACACGCGCCCCGCTATTTCTTCCGCAGGCGACGCGCCGTTTGCGTCGGCCGCCATAAGCGTGCCCTCCCCCGTATTCATGTCGAGTCCAAGAATATAGTAAAAGTATCTGTTATCGCCCGAAAACACGCAGTTCACAGACTGGTAACAGCCGTAAAGCTTGCCGCGCTCCGACAGCTTTATTCTGCTGCCTCCGTTAGCCAGAAACACATTGCCCGCGTTCTCGTATATCAGAGGCGGGGCAGCCGGAGGCGAAAGTTCTTTTATATAGACCGGCGTCTCCGACACTGCGGGTGCAGCCGAAACGGCGCTGCCGACCGAAACCGCTGGGCCGGGCGAATATGAAGGCAACCGTGCTATATAGTTCGTTTTATACAGCGGAATGACCACGGCCGCGAACACTACAGTCGCTATAAACAAAGCTATTCCTGCGCCTAATGTAATGATCTTTGTCGTTTTTCTTTCGTGCTTTGACCTGTATGCCCCAGGCTTCGATCTATACCTTGTCTCGCTCATTACCCCAAACTCCCCTAAAAAGCAATAACCTTTTTATAAAGATTTCCATTTCAGCTTTGCAGCTTTCCGGAATGCAGCGTTTTATTTACAATATATCCGGCCTTGTCGGCATCCTTTTTATATACCCTTACAATGTACATGACTGCATAATTTATATCGATACTCCTAACAAACCGGTTGAGGCCCCCGAAGTATTCAGACTAGTATTTATATCGTATGTTTGCCTGCGACAGGGCTTCCATCACCCTTGTGAGCTCCGACGAAGAATACCCGCAATAAACATCGGCGCTGTTAAAAAATAAAAGCATATACTCTCCGGCTTCGCGCGGCTAAAGCAACCGCAGTATAGTTATCGGCTTGTTGATTGAATGTCCCCGGTGTTTCAAGCCAAAAAAACTTTTGCTTTTTATGATTGCAGTATCGAGTTAAATTATATCATAACTGTATGCAAATACAACAATGGCGCAAAACCGGCATGTCGAAGGAGTGTTTTTTTGCTATGCCTGGATATGCCTTTTCTGCGTGCCGGTTATCCAGAGGAAAATAAGCCTTGTAAATAACGCAACTGCAAACAGTACCAGGAAGTGATAAAAAACATTCCAATTATGAAATTTCAATATCCCTACAAAAGTATATATGGGGAAAATAACGAAATTTAACAACGCCATTCCGATACCGCTCCACAAAATATACCCCTTCCACCCGGACGTATATTGCTGGACCAGCATAAGGATAATAGGTGCAAGAGTAACACTTGAAGCAAAAACGGGTACATGCAATGGTACTAATCTTATCATATACTCCGCAAGGCCAAAGATATCAACCATAATCATAATATTTATATGAAAAAAGACAGCGGCCAAAGACCCGATAAGCAGCAACTCCCCAGCCCTGCTTTTATCAAGCAGCTTCAGCCACACGGCGTAAACGACTATAAGTATCGCTAACAGCAAAAACCATCCGAACGAGAATATCTCATTGGATAGCCAGTTTTGCATAGACATTTGAGCCATTTCTCGGCCTTTTTCGTACAGCATAATAAAATCCTCGTTTTTCAATATTCTATTATTAATAGTGTAAGTAAAACGAGAGGCTTGTATTCAATTACCGCAATCTGGATTGTTTTTTGCATAAGAACTTATAAGTCTGTCAGATAAAAAAACATGACTATCTTTGACTGCTCATCATTTATTTTCATGTGTATTTAACAATACGGCGGGAAAAATAATATCAAAAGGAGGTGAAAAACAAAATGGCAACGAACAACAATCAGACATTGGTTCCCAATGCGAAGCAGATGCTCAGCAACATGAAGTACGAGGTGGCCGGCGAGGTTGGCGTAAACCTTAAACAGGGCTACAACGGAGATATCTCCGCCCGTGACGCCGGCAGAATAGGCGGCAACATGGTCAAGAAGATGATACAATACGCTGAAAGTTCAGGGAAATTCTAACGACCATATTCGGAAAGTAAAACTTTCCGACGCCGGTAAAATGGAGCCCCCTAAAACCGAATAAAAAACGACCTCCTGCCAAGTGTATTGACGGGAGGTTATTTTTATGCGGAATCACTTGAATATCTATGCGTTTTAAGTTACTATACATACAAAAATTCAGGCGGTAAATATGTTTACAGGGGTCATTATCAACTTCGCGGCAATACTCGCTGGCAGCGCCGTAGGGCTGTTTTTTAAAAACAGGCTCAATCAAAAATACCAGACCGCTCTCATCGATGTTCTTGCGCTCGGCGTCATAGGCATCGGCGTATCGTATACTATTAAGACGCAGAACATACTCGTGCTCGTCATAAGCCTTATTATAGGCACGCTCGCAGGCACGTTTTTAAAGATAGACGAGCGGTTGGAGCGTCTTGGTTCAAGGCTGAAAAATCGCCTGAAAAGCGATCACGAAACATTTTCCGAAGGCTTTGCGGGTGCGTCGGTACTATTTTGCGTAGGCTCAATGGCTATTATGGGCTGCCTTGAAGGCGCGCTTGAAGGAAAAAGCGATATACTCTTAACAAAGTCGATAATGGACGGAGTAAGCTCCGTGTTCCTCGCCTCGGCGCTCGGGCTCGGGGTAATGTTCTCCGCATTCTCTGTTCTTTTATATCAGGGTCTTTTGACTCTGCTGTTCTTTGCTTTCGCGGGCGGAATAGAGACGTTTATCATAGCGGAGATGTCCGCGGTCGGCGGCGCGATACTCATAGGCATAGCGGTAAACATGCTGGGACTCAAAAAAATAAAAACAGCGGACATGATAATCTCGCTGTTTATGCCTCTTTGCGTCATTCCGCTTTTAAAGCTTATTTCATGACTCCCCGCTTTTGACGAGCAGCTTTAAGCCAGAGCGCATAAGCGCTTTCATAATTCTGCCCGTTAAGCGGCGCACATGACTCGCCTTTACCGTATAAAAGTATTCGTTCTTATCGCCGTAATAAGAAGCGTCTGCGGGGCATATCTTTTGATATGATTCAAATGCCGTAAACTCCTTAAACGAATGAAAATAAGCAAAGTCTCCAATACCCGGCGCTTTCCTGCGCGGGTTTTGAAGCGATTTATAATAATCACTAGAGGCTTTTCTTAATTTATTATCTGCCCGTTTTTCAAAACCGGCCATCGGTATAGGCGGGCAGCTTATGCCTACGCTCTTTACCAGCCTTCCGCCTGCGGATAATAAAGCGAGCTGCCCAAGCGTCTGCTTTAATCCCATCACTCCCCCCACTGTTGCGACAGCCAGAAACGATTTGTCAAAAAAACAGGGCCGGTGCAGAGTATATGCAAACCGGTCGATAAAGTTTTTCATTACAGCGGGAACGCCCGTAGCATAGCATGGCGCGGCTAATATTATTCCGTCCGCTTCTTCCATTTTTGCCATTATCGCGTCGCGCTCATCCTTAAGCGGACAAAGCTGCTCACCCTTTGATATGCATGTAAAACACCCTTACCCTTTACTATCTCCTTGGCTTCACTTTCCAAATCTTCTTCTCTGCCCAAAAGATCAACTATATGAGCCATTGAAAAGTCACCTCATTTTTCGGACAGAAGTTTGTCTACTTTTTCCTCTATGTCAACTATTATATTGCGGTTTTTAGAAATTGTCTACTTTTGTGTCTACTGAAATTTCTATTGATTATAAATATCTATATATAGTGCCTATTAATGCAGAAAAACCACCATATATGGTGGTTTTTCGTTCATTTTTTGGTGGAGGCGAGGGGAGTCGAACCCCTGTCCGAAAGTTCCAGCGTCGGATCTTCTCCGGGTGCAGAGCGTGTATTTAAACCGTTTCCCTCCATACACTCCCGCGCTCAGGGGCATACTTTCGGTAGCTTCATAGTCCCTTCCAGCGCTCAAAGCTTTGCGCAGGCGGTTCCCCTAGTTAATGATGCCCTGGCCCCGGCGATTAGGGTGCCACCGGCAGGACATTACACTGCATTAAGCAGCGTAAGCTAGTTCAGTATTATCTGCAACTAAATTTTAAGTTCCGGATTTTTTACGCAGCACTCCGGGACTGCGACCCGCTTATCCGGCTCCGGCAACCCCCGTCGAAAGCCAAATACGCCCCCATGTGTGGATCTCAAACCTGAAATCCGGGTTTACCTTGCCATCTTCCTTGCGATCTCTTTCTTTCTCTCAGCGTCCTTTTCCGCTATGTCCTGACGCTTGTCGTATAGCTTCTTGCCCCTTGCCGCGCCTATCTCAAGCTTTACTCTGCCCTTTTTCAAGTATAATGACAGCGGTATCAGCGTAAAGCCCTTCTGCGCGACAAACGACAACAGCTTTACTATCTCCCTCTTGTGCAGCAGCAGCTTTCTCGTGCGAAGAGGTTCCTGGTTAAAAACACTGCCCTTTTCATAAGGGCTTATATGCATGTTATGGATAAAAGCTTCGCCGTCCTTAATGCGCACAAACGCGTCCTTTATGTTTGCCTTGCCCGCGCGTATTGATTTAACTTCGCTGCCGACAAGAACTATCCCTGCTTCAAAGTCGTCTTCTATAAAATATTCATGGCGCGCTTTTCTGTTCTTTATAAGCACCTTAACGCCTTCGCTCACAAAATCACCCCAAACACTCTCAGGCAGGCTCGAATTCTATCCTTGGAGGATAGACGCTCACTGCCGCCACGCGCACCCGCATCTCGTCGCCAAGGCTTATCTTTTGCCTTGTGCGCTCTCCTATGATACAATACAGCTTTTCGTTGTAAACATAGTAGTCGTCCTCAAGGGATGATAATGGTATCACACCCTCAACAGTGTTGTCAAGCTGCACAAATATGGCGTTTTTAGTAACTCCGCTTACAACGCCGTCGTATTCTTCGCCTTCTCTTCCCCGCATAAATTCGGCCCGTTTCATGTCGTCCACCGCTCGCTCGGCCTCCATGGCAAGCCGCTCTCTTGTGCTCGACTGCCTCGATATCTCCTCTACCTTTGCTTCAAGCACGCAAAGCATTTTTTCCGTCAATTTTCCCGCGAGACCATATTTTATTATCCTGTGCACCTCAAGGTCGGGGTACCTTCTTATCGGCGACGTGAAATGGCAGTAGTATTTGAACGACAGCCCGAAATGGCCCTTGCACTCGGGCGAGTACTCCGCTTTTTTAAGCGATCGCAGCATTATCTGGTTGACTATATTCTCATGCGGCGTGCCTTTGATATCCTTCAATATGCCCTGCAGCACCTTCGGGTGGATATCCTCAACCTTGCCCTTTACCTTGCCGAAGTTGGAATAAAACGTAGTAAACGTCTTTATCTTTTCCTCGTCGGGCTGCTCGTGCACGCGGTATATGAACGGTATCTCGCGCCAGAAGTATTCCTCTGCCACCGTCATGTTGGCGGCGAGCATGAACTCCTCAATCAGCCTCTCTGCCTCTCCGCGCTCTCTTGGCCCTACGCCCGTTACGTTCCCGCACTCGTCGTACTCAAAAGCCGTTTCCTCGAGCTCAAAGTCTATGCTCCCCTTTCCTTCGCGCCTTTTGCGCAGCAGCAGCGCCAATTCGCGCATTTGCGACAGCTCTTCGCTTATATCGTCATATTTATTGAGCAAAACCCTATCGCCCGCAAAAATCGCGTTAACGTCGGAATATGTCATCCTGTGTTTCGACTTTATGATGCTCTGCACGATTCTCGAGCCTCGGATCTTGCCTTGCTCGTCTATAGTCATTACGCACGACAGCGTCAGCCTGTCTTCCCCTTCGGTTAACGAGCATATACCGTTTGACAGGGCCTTTGGCAGCATGGGTATAACCCTGTCGGCAAGGTATATGCTTGTGCCGCGATGCAGTCCCTCCTTATCGAGCGCGCTTCCTTCTTTAACATAGTGCGCTACGTCAGCTATGTGCACTCCTAGCTCATACCCGCGCTCCAGCTTTTTTATCGAGACTGCGTCGTCTAAGTCCTTGGCGTCAGCGCCGTCTATCGTAAATACGGTGAGCTTCCTAAAGTCTTCCCGGCCTTTTGCGCTCGGTTTTTCTTTGGAAAGCTTCTCGGCCTCCCTCTCAGCAGCCTCAGGAAAAGCCCCCGGAAGGTTGAACCTCTTCACGCAGCTGTCCACTTCCACTCTGCTGACTCCGGCCGCGCCTATCACCTCGACTATCTTTCCTTCGGCGCTTTTTTCTCCCTGTGCGCGTTTTTCTATCTCCACTACTACCTTCTGGCCGTTTTGCGCACAGCCGAGGCTCTTTTCGGGTATGTATATGTCCTCTGTCCTGTCGTCGTCGGGTATCACAAACTTGCCCGACAGCGTTCCCACTATCTGCTTGGTGCCGTTTTCTAAAATACTTATTACTTCACCTTCTCTTTTTCTGCCGTTCTCGGCGGAATACAGAAGCTTTACGACTACCATGTCACCGTTCATCGCTCCCATCTTCTTATCAGCGGGTATAAATATATCGCCACCGCTCTCAAGAAGGAACGCGAACCCCAGCCTTTTTACGTCCAGCTTGCCGGTATATTCTCCAAATTTGCCGGGAAGATACAACTTTCCTTTTTTGGATGAGAGTATCTTTCCTTCGTCTATAAGCTCTTTTACTGCCTCGCGTATCTCGGCCGGAGCGTACTCTTTCGCCATGCTCGCGGCAAGCTCTTCAAAATCCGCCTTCTTATTGTATGAAGAGAGCGTGCTCAGTATGTTTTCCTTTATGTTCATTCATTCTCCTAATCTGTTTTGATTTCCTTACTATTATCATTTGCATTCTTATCAATAAAAAACGCCTTACCGTAAACTCGGAAAGGCGTAATCGTCGTCTTTATCAGCCTGACAGCGTCACATCCGCGGATGCCTCTACGGCGTGACTTCCGGCATCTCAAGCGGCTCGGGCGTCGGGGAAACCACAGTCGTCGGCACTGCCGTTCCGCCGTCAGTCGTTCCGGGCATAGCATAGACCTGTATAAGTACGAGCCCTATGGCAAGCGCCATTATGCCTACCGCAGAGATCTTCGTCAGTTTTTTCAGTGTCTTCTCATAGCCTTTTGCCTTGGACTTCCCAAGAAAAGTCTCGGCGCCTCCCGCTATATCGCCTGTAAGCCCAGCGCTCTTGCCCGATTGCAGCAGCACGACGGCCACAATAAACACCGAAAACAGACAAAGAAGTATCTCGATCACAAGTACCAGAATGTCCATTACTACCTCCTAAAATCTACAGCAGACGTATTCTAACATGACCGCCATCAAAAATCAAGAAGAATCTCGCATATATGCTAGGTTTGCGCTCAGACCAGATATATGCGGCGCTGTCATACTCTATTAATTATTAAAGTAGTTACGATAAAAGATAATCTGTTTTTTTTATTAAAGTATAAGCTTCAGCAAAAAAAGAAGGATTATGCCGGGAAGTCCGAAATATCCGGCTATAAGTGCGCTGAGAGGGTTTATAGCTATGTTGACCGAAAAAACGCCGCCAACGAGGTTTATCAGCAGCAGCGTAAGCCCGCCTAATATTCCGTTTATAATGAGCTTCAGCAAAACTTTTAAGGGGGCGAGCAGCAGCCAGCCGGTGAAGTACAGCAATACGAGGCCCACCGCAAAAAACAGTATTACCTGAAAGTCTATTCCAAGCCCCATATAAGCGCCCCCTTAATGACATACTTTTAATCCCGTATAATACTATGCCGGGTCAAAATATTGTATGACGGAGGCTGCGGATGCACGAAGCGAAAAAGCGGCCTTAGCTCATTAGCTAAAGGCCGCAACCTATCATATATTATGTCTACTGCCGGCAGCTCTTGGTCTTAAGCTTTGCCGTCGCATCCCAATACGTTGACTATCTTATTTCTGACAAGCTCTTTTATAGCGGCTCTCGCGGGCTTTAAGTACTGACGCGGGTCGAAATCGGAAGGATGCTCCGCAAAGTGCTGCCTGATCATCGCCGTCATCGCAAGGCGCAGGTCGGAATCGATATTTATCTTGCATACGGCGCTCTTTGCTGCGCGGCGCAGCATCTCCTCGGGGACTCCCATGGCGCCCGGCATGTTGCCGCCGTATTTGTTGATGATGTCAACAAATTCGGGTATGACCGACGAAGCGCCGTGAAGCACTATCGGGAAGCCCGGAAGACGCCTTTGCACCTCTTCAAGTATGTCGAACCTAAGCTTGGCCTCTCCCTTAAACTTGAACGCGCCGTGGCTTGTGCCTATTGCGATAGCGAGAGAGTCGACGCCCGTTCTCGAAACGAACTCTTCTACTTCTTCGGGCCTCGTGTACGAAGCGTCCTCCGCCGAGACCTTTATATCGTCCTCAACGCCTTCAAGACGCCCAAGCTCGCCCTCAACAACTACTCCCTTAGAGTGTGCGTATTCAACGACCTTTTTGGTAAGCGCGATATTGTCTTCGAACGAATGATGCGAACCGTCTATCATAACGGACGTAAAGCCGCTGTCAACGCAGTCCTTACACGTCTCGAACGTATCGCCGTGGTCAAGATGCAGGCAGATGGGCAGGCCGGTATCCTCAAGCGCCGCCTCTACGAGCTTTCTTAAGTAAATGGGGTTGGCATATGCGCGCGCTCCCTTTGAAACCTGAAGTATCAGGGGAGCGCCGAGCTCTTTCGCGGCCTCTGTTATACCCTGCACTATCTCCATGTTGTTGACGTTGAACGCGCCTATCGCGTATCCCCCGTCATAAGCCTTTTTAAACATTTCCGTCGATGTTACCAGTGGCATGATTTGTCCTCCTTGTATATAAATAATATAAACCTTCTTGTGGAAAATTATATATCATATTATCCGCTATTAAAAGAAAAATTTCAGCTTTTATGCAGCAAAAACGCTTTTTCTTGCCCGAAACTCGCCTTTTATTGTATAATCAGGCAGGAGGAGCATATGATAAACATCTGCGTTGTTGACGCTCAGGGCGGAGGCCTCGGGGCGTCTATAGTGAAGACACTGTCCGAAAAATACGGCGCGCGCGTTAATATCATCGCGCTCGGGACAAACGCTATCGCGACCGCATCCATGAACAAAAGCGGGGCTTCGTGCTGCGCCACGGGAGAAAACGCCGTCTGTTTTAATGTGCGCGGCGCCGATGTCATAATAGGTGGCATAGGCATCATTGCGGCAAGCGGCATGATGGGCGAAATAACACCCAAAATGGCGAGGGCGATAGCCGAAAGCGGCGCAAAAAAGATACTTATACCTATAAACAAATGCAATATAATGATCCCGGGGGTCAGCCTTGGAGTGAAAGAGCTTATAGACATGGCGACGGACGAAATCGCCTCGATGCTATAACCCTCTTATTACCGTCTTTTTGAGTATCTCATTATCGCAGCTTTCTATTACACCCTTATCCGGGGCGATAACGTACAGCATCACCGTGCACCCGTATTCCTCAAAGTATTTGGCGTATACCCTGCCGTACATATCAACTTCGGCAAAGTCTTCGTCTGCCTTTGCCATTGGCCTGCCGTACTGAAGGTATGGCTGCTTGTAGCCCTTGTAATTGTGTGCGCACCCGTTCGCGGTTATCGCTGCGTCTATTCTCGTCCATCCCCCGCTGCCCGCTATATCAGCGTTCTTTTTTATTACAAAGTCATCTGCGGCAAATACAGGGTCATCGCAGCCAAACGCGCGCATAACGAGCACGGTGTAATCGAACTCAACCGCCGCCGATACGTTGTAAACATCCATATCGGCCTCTGAAAATCCGAACATGCCCTCGCGCTGTTTTACTGCGTAAGCGCCGTAGAACGACGAGTATCTGTCGCTCCCCCGGTCGTAGATGGACGATGTCCTTGTCCACGCGTCGAACGCCCCGAAGTTATACATGATAGACATATCAGCGTCTATACCCGACCATTCGCGAAACCCCCCGGCGTTGAACGTCATAACGAAAGGATACCACCCTTCGCCCGAGGGCATGTCTATCGCAAAGCCGCTCTTCTTCATAACGCTCTGCCCGCTCTGCTGCGCGGAATATACGCTCATTACAAGAAAGCTCCTCAACGGGTAGAAAAACCAGAATACAGGCAGTGCTATTATTATCAATATCGATATTGTTATGACCAGTTTTTTCATGCCGCAAGTATACCACAAAGGCGTGAGCGCTTTAAATACCCGTGTACGCTT
Source organism: Bacillota bacterium (assembly GCA_023410475.1). Classification (GTDB taxonomy): domain Bacteria; phylum Bacillota; class Clostridia; order Christensenellales; family SZUA-584; genus DTFZ01. Next base: position 32,290 of record JAEYPS010000017.1, read on the forward strand.
GAAATGGCAAATTTATAAACGTATAATAGCTTAAACGGAGGATAATCGTGAGAGAGAACAAAAAAACGCGCGTTGTATGCGGCATGTCGGGCGGAGTGGATTCGGCGGTCGCGGCGCACCTTTTAAAAGAGCAGGGGTACGACGTTCTCGGCGTGTTCATGAAGAACTGGCAGGACGACGGTGAGGGCTGCAGCGCCGCCGCCGACTTCGAGGATGTAAAAAGCGTCTGCGCGGCGCTCGATATACCGTACTACACGGTCAACTTCGAGAAGGAATACTATGAGCGGGTATTCTCGTATTTTCTTGAGGAGTATAAAAAAGGCCGCACCCCCAATCCCGACGTTATGTGCAACTCCGAGATAAAGTTCGCGGCGTTTTTGGACTACGCGGTCAAGCTCGGCGCAGGGAAACTCGCCACCGGCCACTACGCGCGCACAGGCGCAGAGTACGGCACGAGGCTCATAAAGGGCGCCGACACAGGTAAAGACCAGACGTACTTCCTCTGCATGCTGTCAAAGGCGCAGATAGAAAACGCCATGTTTCCTGTAGGCGGGCTGCAGAAGAGCGAGGTACGGCGCATAGCCTCGGCGCTGGGGCTTTCCGTCGCGCAGAAAAAGGACTCCACAGGAATATGCTTTATAGGCGAGCGCAAGTTCCGCGAATTCCTTAAGGGCTTCCTGCCCGCTCAGCCGGGTGACATCAAGACCCCCGAAGGAAAGACCGTGGGCACTCATCAGGGAGTGATGTACTACACGCTCGGGCAACGGCGCGGCCTCGGCATAGGCGGGCGCACGGACAGCTCAGGTGAGCGGTGGTTCGTTGTGAGCAAGGACGTACAAAACAACATACTCTACGTGCAGCAGGGCGAAACGGACGCGCTTTATTCAAAAGCGCTGCTCGCCACAGGCATGAATTACATAAACGGGCGGCCCGAGGGGGATTTCGAGTGCTTCGCTAAGTTCCGCTACCGTCAGGATGACCAGAGCGTGCGCGTGTCTTCACGCGGCGCGGGCGAGTTTATAGAGTTCGAGAAGCGTCAGCGCGCCGTAACGCCCGGACAATACGCGGTGATCTATATTGGCGACGAGTGCATCGGCGGAGGCGTCATTGACGAGGTATATTATTAGGAGGCAGGCATGGCTTATATCCCTTCATCAGAGGAAGAAGCAAAGTTTTTAAGAGAGTTTGACCCGTCGAAATACAAAAGCCCGGCTGTGGCAGCCGATACGGCGCTGTTCGCGCTGGACGGAAGCGCAATAAAGCTGCTGCTCATTAAGCGCGGCGGCTACCCGTATAAGGGCATGTGGGCGCTGCCGGGAGGGTTCGTCGATATAGACGAGGATATACAGGCGAGCGCAGCAAGAGAGCTGTTTGAAGAAGCCGGAATTTCGGGCCTTTACCTTGAGCAGGCGTTCGTATGGGGCAGGCCGGACAGGGACCCGCGCCAGAGGGTGATCACGGTCAGTTATATAGCGCTCGCTGAGTTTTCAAGCATAAACCCAAAGGCGGGCGACGACGCTGCCGAAGCTGCGTGGTTCGAGATAAAGCACTATAAACGCTATGAGAAAAACGGTTTTACATACACGGAATACACGCTTGAAGGCCCCGAGACGCTGCGCCCCGCCGTCAGATACCCGAATGGGCGCATACAGCAGATAACGCCGGTTGTGAGCGGCGGGCTCGCGTTCGACCATGCGGAGTCGATAGTTTATTCGTTTGAGCTTCTAAAACAAAAAGTGCGGGAAGGGCATTTTCTTGATTCCTCGCTGGATGACGAGGCTTCAAGAGAGCGTTCGAGAAACGCTGTTCTCAGCCTCTAATCATCTTTCCTTCTTATCACAAACAGCAGCGCGTTATATATTGCCGCGCATACCAAAAGCCCCGCTATGCATAAAGCGGCAACTTGAACTAACTATGTGAGGATTTACACACTGTTTTTTAATAGCTACAATACTTTTAACAATTATACATACATATATCGCATAGTTCGCCCAAGTCAAAATGTCCATAGCCAGTCTAATTTGATCAAGACTACGGAATAATGTAAGAGATTGAAACAAAGCAATATACAGTAAGCGAATAACAAGAGCAATTAAAGCGAGTAAAACCATAAAAAATGGCGCTGTCTTCTTAAATTTAGATACAAGCAAATATATTATTGTTCCTATTATCATTAGTGAAGCAATAATGGCATTTATCATTTTTCCTCCCCCATTGTCCTTATCAGGAATATCATAGATATGCAAAGAGCTGCAACCGATAAGAGAAAAAGTGCCGAGTTAATAACATCATATATAAAAAAGGAGCTTCGATAGACGCTCTCTATCATCCAGTAACATAATAAAATAATTCCTGCTGCTTTTTTCTTTGTTATCAAATGGAAAGTATAATCCCGAAAATATTAAAAACCCAAATATTAGTCTACTTTTCTTTCCTTCTAATCAAAAACGGCAGCGCGCTGTAGACGACTGCGCATAGCGCAAGCCCCGCTATGCAGACGAGCGGGTCCTGCGTCTTTATAGACGACAGCCACCTTGAAGGCAAAACATATGTAACAGCGTTCAAGAGTCCGTTTGACGGAAGCTTTATAAGCATAGAGCCGAACATGACGTTGGCTATCGTTATGACCGATATAAGCAGCATCAGCGCCGTCTGGTTGTTTATCTTTGAAACGAGCGCCGCCACTCCTCCGTACGCGAGAAGATACAGCGCGAACATTGCCGCCAGAGGCGCTATAAGCTCTCCCCTGCCGGCAAACCCGAACGCGGCGAGAGGGATAGCCGCTACAGGCAGTATGTATATGGTGTCGGCTGCGGCTGTTAAAAAGCGGAAACGTTCCATCGAAAAGCCCCTAGACTTAAGCCTTGATGGAAAGTCTGTGCCGCGTTTTGAGATCGCGAGCCCCGTCAGCATGAAAAAGCAGGCGAGCGCCGCAAGCAGGTACAGAGACGTGAACGCCGCGTCCATAATGGGCGTCACCTCCCCCGTCTGCCCCGCCTCGTTCCCTCTCACCATCGAAAGTATAGGCGAGTCCGTTCCGGCGTTGGCGTTTTGGAACACGGTCTCGTAAAACTCCTCACCGCCGATCAGCAGCGCCTCCTTCGCGCTGTAGCAGCTCAGCCACAGTCTCATTGCCTCTCCGCCGACGCTCTCTGATATCACGCCCGCGGCGGTGCTGTAGGGAGAGCGCAAAAGCTTTAGAGCGCCCCTGAACTCCCCGCGCTTAACAGACTCCTCAAACCCCTTTTTGATAACGAAAACGCCCTCAAGCCTGCCCGTCTGAAGGTTGGCTGTAAGCGTGTCCTCGTCGCCGTGTGTCACCCACACGACTTCGAGCGCCTCTACGTTTTCAAGCAGCAGCCTTGAAAACTCGGTGTCGTCCTCGTCTATCCAGCCTATGGGCACGGGCGCATCGGGTATAATGAGCCCTATGAAAGGCGCCGCCGCGACGATAAGCGCCAGCGCTAAAAACACTATACCGTGCGCTGAGGTAAAGAGGTTTTTTAGGCGGTATTTTATTGTCGTGCGAAACAGCGTCAACTCGTTCTCCTCTGAAAGCTTTTTATGCTGACAGGCAGCAATACCGAAAGATAAACTATAAACACGGCGGCAAACATAAATATGCCCCCAGCAGCGCCGTCAAACATTCCCGATATGCCGAGCTTGAGCGCAGCCGCGAAAGGAGTGTAATACGATATGTCGCGGATTACAGACGGCATATACGCCGACGGGATGATGAGCCCCCCGAGCAATGAAAAACCCAGTACGCTCATAAACGCTATCCTGACAGCGAACGGGGCCGTCCTCGAGTAAAGCCCCGCAAGCATCATGCCCATGCTTACAAACGCGCAAAGGAGCGCGCCGAAAACTATAAGCGTAAGCACATTGCCTGAAAACGCTGAAACTGCGCCCGTTATTATTAAGAACGCGGCTGTAAGTATGGCGTACTGTATAAACAAAAACACACCGCCCGCAAGCCATCTTGATACAAAGCATTTAGCGGGAGTGTTGCCCGACAACAGCTGGCGGTGAATAAGGCCTGCCTGTGAGTCGTCCGCGGTCATGCGCGCTATCGGCATACCGCCCAGCGCCACGAACAGTATCAAAAAGCTTACCGCGTAATACTCTATGGGAAGCGCTCCTGCGAGAGGAGACGTAAGATCGGTGTCCTCATACAGCGCCGCCCTTGAAAGCACGCTGGTAAAGTATATACCCGATATCCTCGAATACTCGCGCGCGGCTGCCTCCCACTCCGCTCCGTGATTGAGGCTGCCGTAATACAACACGTTTACCGCGTGCTGCGCGTGGCTTACAAGCTCGACGCCCGAACTCAGCGTCTCAAACAGCAGCGCGTCCTCAAGCGGCATGTTATCGTTTCCGAAATAGGATATAGTTGCGCTGCCGCCCTCCCGAAGCACGCTCTGCATGTTCTTTGGTATGTGTATGAAAGCGGCCGCCCCTTGCTTTACCTTTCGCAAGCCCTCCTGCTCGCTGTCTACGAACTCCGCAGCTATAAGCCCGCGGAGCGACCGGCTCTCTATAAGGCTCTTTAAAATAGAAGCGGTAACGGGGTCGTCGTCCTCGCTGTAAACGGCTACGGTAAAATTCTGCGCCCTTACGTCCGCAAAAAAATACGGCGCTACGGCAACAGAAATAAACATCACCAGCACAAGCGGCGCCGCAATAGCTAGTATTATGGCCGTCTTGTTTTGCAGCAGCCTTTTAAGATCGACGCTAAACAGTTTCTTCATCGGTATTCCGCTCTATATAAATTATTCGCAGGCTGTGAGATAACACATCGTTAAAGCCTGTTGCCCAAGTCGTAATCGAGAAACCCGCCGGGCATCAGCCAGCCAAACACGTCCTCGATGCGGCCCCATTCCTTACTGTATATCCTGTTCCAGTCGCGACTCTCTTTGAGCGTTTCAAGGCCGCCGCCTATGAGGATATCTGCGTCAAAGCTTAAGCTGTACGACGTAGATTCCTGTGTGTATGTGCCTTTGTTGACGGTGCCGGGCACGGTCATATCGCCTTTAATTCTGTACTTATTCCCGTTCTCTTTAGAAAATTCGTAATAAGCGCTTATTATCTGAGCTATGCCGCCGGTCGATATCTCGCCGTCCATCGTAATTTTGTTGTCTTTCCATGTGTTGTGCAGCTTTTGTTTATAACGGCTTCCGTTTATATCGGCGTCAATGCTTACGAAGCTTTCGTATCCGCCGAACTCGGACATATAGATATAAGTAGCCTTTGTCTCACCATCCGTATACTTAAAGCTTGCCCCTACATAGCTGCCCTTCAAGGAGTAGACCGACCAGGTTATTTCAATATTATCAAGCACTTCAGACTCTGCGGAGTCTTCCAAGTCTTCAAGCAGTTTGCTAAGGTCCATCTCTTCCATGCCGGCAAAGAATGCAAAATCGTCTAGCATGCGCTGTACTTCACGCCTTAATCTCTTGTTTCCGTCAAGCTCGCGGGAAAAATTCGCCGCTATCTCCCGAAGAGCCGTTGAGTCGAGCGTCGTCGTTATAACGTCCATGCTTACGCTCGTCTGTTCCTTCGGGCTGTACGCCTCCTCCGAGCCGGTATGTGTATATTTATCGGGAACGGACACAGAAAGCGTTTCGAGAAGCTCCATTGATACGTCGTCATTCTTTGGCAGAAAAGGCAGAAGCATTTTTACCCTTTCGCCAAGCCCCATATCCTTTTTTAGTTTATCCGCGCCCCTGATATTGAGCGGCGTGCTTGCGGCTTGGCCCATAAGCGATACCACAAGGTCGTCGTCAATAATATACGCGCCGAACGCTTCTATGCCCATTGCTCCCGCTTTTATTCCAAAGTCTTTCATATCGTACTTTACGTCGAGGCCAAGTGTAATGCTGTTTATCGGAAAGAAGCTGTCTTCTATGCCTTCAAGTTCCAAATCCATCCTTGCGTCTATCTCAAACGGCTCCCTCATTATGCGGTGCCCTATCTCTTTTGCGGTATTGCCCGCAAGCCTTAACTGATTTTCCTGCTGTTCGCAGAAAAACTCATACAGCGCAACAACGCCCGCGTTGCCCTTAAGTTTGTATCTTCCGCCGCCGCCGAGCGTTGTTAATGCAATAGTGACTGCAACCGCCAAGACAAAAACAGCGCCAAGCGCTATCCACAGCCATTTGCTGCTTCTTGCCTGCGGCTTATATATGTTTTCGGGCTCAAGCCCGGGCTCTACTGGCTGGCCGCCTGCCGGATCGACACCAACGCTATATTCCACGGTATACCTCCTTTAGGCTGTATAATACCTTATCGCGTCTGATAACCCTTTCAGATCGTCCCTGCCCGAAAAGTCTATTCCGCCGTAATACGTAGCCGCGCCTGCGCGCAGCGCTATCAGCTCGTCGGCAAGCATGCTCATCTCTTCGATATAGTGGCTTGTGAATATTATCGTTACTCCGTGTTTTTTAAGCTCGCAAAGGCTGTCTATTATCCTGCGCCGGTTCGCTATATCCACTCCCGCTAAAGGCTCGTCGAGTATCAGAAGCGAGGGACGCAGCACTAACGAGGCGCCTATGTTGAGCCTTCGCTTCATGCCGCCTGAGAGCTTGGAAACCTTCTTTTTCTCCATGTCTTCAAGCCCTATTATACCCAGCGTCCATATGTACACCGACTCGTCCCTTTCCTTCATCCAGTAATAAAGATTGTCCCTTACGGAAAGCTCCTGCATAAGCGCTATTCCCTGAGGAACAAAGCCTATCCTCTCCCTTGCCTTAGAGGGCTCGGCAACGGCGTCTATGCCGTCTATGAGCAATGAACCCGAGTCGGGCCGAGACGCGGTCGCGAGTATCTTCAAAAGCGTCGTCTTTCCCGCTCCGTTCTCTCCCGCTACCGCAAGCGCGCTGCCTTTTTTAACGTTAAGGTCTATTCCGGAAAGGTATGTCGTTTTCCCGTATGATTTTGAGAGGTTACTGGCTACGACCAATATATTACCCGCCTTGCAATAATTTATATGAAAAAGTATAGCATCACACGTTTAAAAAATCAAACGATTAAAAGAACAGCAGTTTGCAAATGCCAAATAAAAAACCCCGGTCAATTTCTTAACTCGGGGCTGTCAATTCAAATACTATTTCTTGCCCATGGCCACTCTGGTTTTGGTAACCAAAGGCGATACTTTTTTGGAATTTAATATAGCTGCTTCTGATGCCGGCTCTTTTGCTTCGGGCGCAGTTTCCTCTTCCTCGTTGGCTTCGATTGCCGCAGGGGCCTCCTGTTTTACTTCTGACTGTTGCGTTTCTCCGATTTCAACCTTGCTTCCTTTATAGAAAGCGCCTTTTTCCACTTCAATTGAAACCGCCTTAACGTCTCCCGTAAGCCTGGCGCTGCCGTAAAGCAGCAATCCGCCTGATGCGTTTATATTGCCGTTTACGTATCCCGCTATCTGCACATCCATACCGGTGATATTACCTTCAACAATTGCGTTGCTGCCGATATGAACGTCGCCTGTCGCGGTTACGCTGCCTGTTACCTTGCCGTCAACCTTGATGTTGCTTTTTGTCTGCAGATCTCCGGTTATTGTGGATTCTGCTGTTATGTATACATCCATCTTGCTGCCCGCAGGCTCCGGAAAGCCCATCTTAGTCATTGTACTGTACCTCCTGAATACCTTTCCTTTTTTTGTTTATATCAAATCAGTTGTCTAACTGTTGATAGCTTATCTCGCCTTCGCGTTTTATTTTTCATTCTGCAAACTTGCCTCTGTGCTGACGCCGCTGAGTTTCGTTTGCATCGATTCTATCTCACCCGTATACATGTCGATTACAGACGATTGCATATCCACCTGGGTTTTAAGCACTTGGATCCTCTCCGAATAATACGAAGCCTGCAGAATAGACATTACCGTTAGTCCTGCGGATATCACAACAACAAGTAATACTGCGGCTGCCGCGATTATCGCTGTCTTTTGTTTTATGTTGAACGAAGCGGGTCTCTTGCGCGCGTCTGTTTCCGACGAGATTATGACTCGGTATTGCTCAGCCCTGCCGGGTTTTTTTCTTTCCATATTCACCCCCGCCTTTGATTTGCTCCTTTCATTCTTCGTTATTCTGCGGCTGCTTCGTCATCTTTGGCGCTTTGAGGTTCGTCATAAGGTCTTGCCGCGAAAGCAATCTTCCATTCTCCTCCGCTCCAAAGCTTTCTTATAATTACGCGCCCCTTGCTTGAGCTTGCGTCTATCACCTTGCCGCTGCCTATGTATATGCCTGCATGGTGTATCTCTCTCCAGCGCCCGCAGTTGCAGTTCGTCTTCCTCCAGAACACGATATCGCCGGGTTTCAGGTCATGCAGTTTTACCGTGCAACCTTTATTGTAACAGTATTTTGCCTGCTCCACCGAAGATGTCGGCAGCTTTATCCCCGCCTGATTATATACCCACCAAGTAAAATATGAGCAATCGACATAATTCCCCGTGCCTCTCCTGCCACGCGAGTACGGATGACCCAGGCGTATCAGCGCCGACTTTACTATGGCCTCTCCTTTTGTTCCCTCGGTCAGGTTTGCTATTATGTTTTCAAGCTCGTCAGACCGCATACCGTCGTACACATCGATTCCGAGAAGGTCCGCAAAATATGTGTAATAGCTGGGCGACATGAGGTTTTCAAGCGCTTTTTTCTGTTTGCGGTTAAATTTATGCTTCTTTTCCTCTTCGCAGTATGTAAGGCTGTTTACCGAAACATTTATTACAAGCATAGAAGTTTCTTTCAGCTGCTCTCCGTTAAGGTAAACTGCCTCCCGTAATATCTTTTCAGTCTCGATTGAGACTTCGTTCATGTCGTTATATGTTTCAATCAACACACCTATGTTGTCAGGCGTAATTGTAAGAAACTTTTGGCCGTTATATATCGTCTTAGCGGCGTATATGGATAACACGTCCGCCCAGTTGCTGACGGCGTAGCTGTCTCCGTCAAAATCGCCGTCATATACTATCTGAAACTCGTCATAGCTCTCACTTGCTTTTATGGTTTCGATCTGCGCGTTTATGCGGGATTCGAAATCAGTGTTAATCAGATCTATCGCTTCAGTCATCGGAATAAGCGGCACAACGCTCGAAGTAGCCTGAGCGCCGCTGAAACCGTTGGACGCCAGATAAAGCTCAAGAGCGCTCGGCCCGGCCGCGGCCGGGTTTTCCGTCAGCGCTACGGGCTCAGCCCTGCGTTGCGTCTCCATGGCAATAAGCGAAGCTTGCGTCTCTGAGTCCCCATAAGCCTTGCCATCAGCCGAATGCTGCGCAAGCGCAGCCCGCAAAGCGCCAAACTCAGCTGAATACATGTCAATTAGAGCTATCTGTATGTCCGCCTCTTTCTGAAGCGCCGATACCTTATCGCTTGTGACCGCCGCATCAGAGCAAGTTATTACAGCGGCTCCTACCGTTGCGAAAACAACGAGCGGCAGCGCGCAAAGCGCAATTATAAGCACGCTTCGAGCCATGCTGAAGACAACAGGCCTTTTGCGCGCGTCTGTGCGCGATGAGACGGTTATTTTATAGCGCTGTTTGTTAGCTGATTTCTTCTTTAACATGCTCCTCTTTATATACGGTTATTATAATATAGATATTTATAAACCTCTTTTTGCGGGTTGAATCATATTTTATATATAAAATCGTATAAATGAGTTTATATTTGAGCATATACAGGTAATAGTAATTGCGCGGTATATTCCGATAACGTATAATTATAAAGGAAAACAGGGGTTTATGGGGCAAGAAAAAAAGCGCAGTGCCTGCGCCGTCACAATTACATTATATCGAAAAGGCTATACGATGAGCGCTATTATAACACAAACCGCGAGGGATATACCTGCCGCTTTTCCGAACTTCTTAATATACTGCACGTCGCTTATTTCGTAAAAGACGCTTTTTCTTATGCCGCCCCAAGCAAGAGTGTAGTTTTTAAGAACGCTCCATCGTGTAAAGTCTACACGCAGCAGCGCGAACTCGCTCAGCGTGAACAGCACGAGCATGCAGAACATAACCGCGGGCAGAGCGCCGATACCCATGACGGGGATGGCAAGAGCCTTGCTGGAAAAACCGTCCGATGCCAGCTGACCGCCGATCATAAAATACAGCATCAATGCGTAAAGGCAGAAGGGAATAAGGAAAGACAGCGCGGATATTGCAAACGAGAACGTTGATACCGCGACATGCGTCAAAAAGTCCGGCTTGAAATTGACGATCTCCTTCGTTTCTCTGAACGAATAGTATCTGTCGCGCGAAAACAGCGGCCTTTCGAGAGAGCGAAGCGTTGCCGAGGTCTTCTTGTCCATAAACTTTAAGTCCCGTGTCTGCAGCAGCCGGGCATAATCCTCCTCCGACAGGTTGAACTCTTCGTGAGGATCTAACTTTGTTATATGGACTTTACTGTAGACAAGCGTATATATCCTGCCTATTTCAAACTTGTTGAAGGTAAAAGGGGTTCTGACGACGAGCCGGAACACCCTCGGCGTTTCATCCCGCAGAGAAGAAACAGGCGTAAAATAGAGCCTGTACCTGCTCGTGCCGGCCACCCGCTCCTTCGAAAACAGCAGCATGTTATCGCGCTCGGTCTTTTTCATAGGTTGCTCCTTGCATGATATATAGCATTATCTCATATTTTACGCAAATATGAAAGACGTCGATTATTTTTTGAATTGAAACGCTGAAGGGGGTGGTATATTGGAAAGGCAAACGCCGATAATGGATGCGCTTTTTGAGTTGGGCTCAGACTCAAAGGCAAGGTTTTGCATGCCGGGGCACAAAGGTGACACAGGATACTTTTGCGGAGACCTGCTCAGATTCGACATAACCGAGCTTCCCGGGGTGGACAACCTCTTAAACCCCGAAGGTGCGATAAAGGAATCGCAGGAGCTGCACGCCGCCTTCATTGACGCCGCGCAGGTCTCGTATACCACCGCAGGTTCATCCGCCGGTATAATTGCGATGCTGTCTATGTTTCGCGGCAAGAAGGTGATCTTCCCCCGCGGCGTGCACTTGAGCGTCGCAAACGCCGTTTTCATGCTGGGCATAACTCCGGTCTACTTAAACGCCCCTCCCTGTGACTTCCCTTTTGTTGTCGGCGAGGAAGATATAAAATCGGCGCTGCGTGCAAACAGGGACGCCGCAGCTGTGTTCATCGTATACCCGAATTATTTCGGCCTTTGCTGCGATATAGAAGCAATAGCCGATACCGTCCACCGTTTCGGCATACCGCTGCTCACAGACGCAGCTCACGCTGCCCATTTCGTATATTCTCCACTTCTTCCGCTCGCACCCTCTCACGCGGGCGCCGATATATGGGTGGAAAGCACTCATAAAACGCTTCCCGCCATGAACCAATGCGCATCCTTGTGCGTGGGTAAAGGTTCGCTCGTCGACACAGGCGAAGTAAAGCAAGCGCTTAGCGTATTTCAGACAACGAGCCCTTCTTATATACTGCTGGCGTCTCTCGATTACGCCCACAGCTATATGCGAGATAAGGGCGAGCAGGAGCTGTTCCGCATAATCAACATTGGCAGAAAGTTCGAGGAGACGGTAAATTCGCTTCCCGGATTCACCTGCGCCGAGATGCCGGGCAGCGGTGCGGCGGACAGGGACTGTTTAAAGGTTGTTATCGACGTCAGCGGCACCGGGCATACCGGCATATCAGTAAAGAACATACTCGCCGGACAGGGAATACACGTCGAGGCGGCGGATATGAAACACATACTCATAATGCTTTCTGTTGGCAACACGTCCGCGCACCTCGACATATTAGCCGACGCTCTTTCCAAAATCGAAAGCGTTCGAAGCGCAGGCATATACTTTTCGCCGTACAGCATGCCCCCCGCAACAAAATATTCGCAAAATTCGCGGTTTTGGGGTAATATAGAAAACGTGCGGATAGAGCAGTCTGCCGGGCGCATATGCGCCTCTACCATCGGGGTATATCCCCCTGCCGAGGTGGTGATACACCGCGGGCAGGTCATGTCTTATGAGACGGCGGGTTATATTCTCGAGGCTAGGAGGCAGGGCTTTGAAGTGTTCGGCATAAGCGGCGAAAGCATAAGGGTCTACAAGGAGAGGACATGATACGAAATCTTACGGGAAAATGCGGCAGTTACGAATCGGTTTTTTTCGACCTTGACGGCACTATTACCGATTCTGCGCAAGGGTGCGTAAACGGCATAACGTATATGTTTGAACGCATCGGGCGCCTAGAGCCCGACGAAATGAAGCTAAGAGCGTTCGTGGGGCCGCCCGTAAAAAAACACCTCATACGCGAATACGGCATGAGCGAACAGGAAGCCGCGCATGCGTATGTGTTTTTCAGGGAGTATTACGATGAGAAGGGCGTGTATGAAAACAGGTTGTACGACGGCGCTGCTCAAATGCTTAATGCGGTAAAGCGATCGGGGAAAACGCTCTATATAGCAACGACAAAGCCAATGCCGCTCGCCGTGCGCGTGCTTGAGATGTTCGGGCTCACCGGCTTTTTTTCGGACGTCTTTACCGCTGTGCACGAGAACGGCATATATGAAAAATACGAGGTGCTGGGGGCGGCTGTTACGAAACTAGGAAGCATTCCGCGCGCCGTAATGGTGGGCGACAGAAGATACGACGTAGCCGGCGGCAAACACGTTGGTTTCGACACGGTAGGCGTGCTTTACGGATACGGCAGCGAGGACGAGCTAATAGGCGCGGGCTGCGATTTTACAGCCGACAGCCCTTATGACCTCGCGCTATTTCTTGGGGAGGAAAAATGAGCGGTTTTTTTATAGCGTTCGAGGGCGCGGACGGAAGCGGAAAATCTACCCAAATGCGAATGCTCGCCGAGCGTCTTGAAGAGCTTGGGGCAAGCGTGGTGCAGACGCGTGAGCCCGGAGGATGCCCCGTCGCCGAGGAGATACGCGACATCGTGCTCAGCAAGGACGAAAAAAAGATGGAAGCTCTCACCGAAGCGATGCTATACGCCGCGGCGCGCGCCGAGCATGTGAGGCAGGTCATAATGCCGTCGCTCAATAGCGGCAAGCTTGTTCTGTGCGACAGGTATCTTCTATCCTCGCTCGCGTATCAGGGATATGGAAGACAGCTCGGCGCCGAGCAGGTGCGGCGCATAAACGAGCCTGCCGTGGCCGGATGTATGCCCGACATAACGATATTCATCAACGTTGCGCCCGAGCGGGCGTTCAAACGCATGAACGAGCAAAAAGAGCTAGACCGCCTTGAGCGCGAGGACATGTCGTTCCACGAACGCGTTTACAACGGTTTTACAGAGCTTTCAAACGGCGAGGGCGTTATATCAATAGACGCCCGCGGCTCAAAATTTGAAACGCATGAGATCATAAAGCAGACCGTATTGCCTATACTCAAAGACAAGGGGCTTATATGAGTGGTGAGCGAGAAGCGTTCCTTTCCAGTGCCGAGGGGAAAAATATTAAGAGCGCGTACCTTGTGATATGCAGACAGCCGGGCGTGGCGGGCAGGGCGGTAAATAAGTTTCTGATGAAGCTCTACTGCAAATACGGCGGATGCGCAGATTGTATCGAATGTCAGAGCGTATTGAAGGGGCATATAGACATAATGCGCCTCAGCGCTCCTAAAGTAAATGAGTTCAGAGAAGCGATCGCCTTTGTCGCCGAAAAGCCGGCTTCAAACTATAAAGCCGTGGTAATAGAGAACGCCGACGATATGACTGACGCTGCCGCCAACAGCATGCTCAAAACGTTAGAACAACCGCCACCCGATACCGTGTTCCTGCTCGAAGCAAGGTCGGCGGCAAGCGTGCTGCCCACCGTTGCGTCAAGATGCGCCCCGGTGCATATAACGCCGGAATCCGGCGCGGCGGAAAAAATATCGGACCTGCTCGGCGTCGACGATGCTACGGCGCGTATTCTCAGCGATCTTTCGGGAGGCTTCGCCAAGGAAGCAGAAATAATATATAACGACAAAGCGTTTTGGGAAGCGCGCCCCCGAATGCTGGATGTATGCCATAAGCTGCTCAGCCAGAAAGGGGCGGGAATAAAAGATTACGCCGAATTTCTCGAGTCGTCAAAAGAGAAGCTTATTCCCCTTATTTGCGTCATGCAGTCTTATTTCAGGGATATACTCGTATATAAAAAAACAAAAAACGATCGGCTTATTGCCAACGCCGACAGACTGGAAGAGATAACGCACTCAGCTCAAGTCTTTACAAGCGGCGCCGTTAGTAATATTATTAAGGTTATACTTGAAGCGGAGAGGCGTTTTTTCTTTTCGGTAAACTTTAGATTGGCTGTGGAAAAAATGCTCTTTGATATACTGGAGGAAAAAAACAAATGGAAAAAGTCATAGGAGTAAGGTTTAAACGGGTTGGAAAGGTTTACTACTTCCTTCCCGGCGATATAAAGTTTAAAGAAGGGGAGCACGCCATCGTCGAGACCGCGAGAGGCATGGAATACGGCGAAGTCGTCATCCCCGAAAAAGAGGTGGAAGACAAGGATATCGTCGCGCCGCTCAAGCAGGTGATTCGCAAGGCGGGGCCTAAAGACGAAAAAAAGGTGGAGGAGAACGCCCAGAAGGAAAAAGAGGCGTTTGGCTCGTGCGAGCAGAAGATAGCGGAGCACGGACTTGCCATGAAGCTTGTCGATGTCGAATACACGTTTGACAATTCAAAGATAGTGTTCTACTTCACCGCTGACGGCAGGGTCGACTTCCGCGAGCTCGTTAAAGACCTTGCGGGCATGTTCAAAACGAGGATAGAACTTCGGCAGATAGGCGTAAGGGACGAAGCAAAGATGATGGGAGGCCTCGGGCCCTGCGGACGCGCGTGCTGCTGCTCATATTTTCTTGGCGATTTCAGCCCCGTTTCTATAAAGATGGCGAAGGAGCAAAACCTCTCGCTCTCACCTACGAAGATAAGCGGGCTGTGCGGAAGGCTCATGTGCTGCCTTAACTACGAGCACGAGCATTACTGCGAGACGCGCCGGCGCATGCCAAAGCAGGGAAGCACGGTGAATACACCCGACGGCAAGGGCATAGTGATTGAGAACAACGCGATAACCGAGAAGGTACGCGTCAAAATAACTCTTCCCGACGAAAGCGTAGACATAAAGACGTTCGATTTGAGCGAAGTCAGATTCACTCAGCATCATTGCAGGCACGAGGCTGAAAACGACGTCGAGATGGATGAAGAGATAAAAACCCTGCTCGACGAATAATTGGAAGTATGAAGTCCGCATTATTTGGTAATTGCGCATTTTGTCACATATGTGTTGCAATTTCCTCTGCATGTGTTTAAAATGTTACATGATATTATACGGAGGAGGATGACAAATGGCATATATCATTAACGATGCTTGTATTTCATGCGGAGCTTGCGAGAGCGAATGTCCGGTGGAAGCTATCTCTGAGGGCGACGGCAAATACGTCATCGACGCGGACGCCTGTATAGACTGCGGTTCATGCGCCGACGCGTGTCCTAGCGAGGCTATCGAGCAGGGCTGAACAACTTATAATGAAAGGCCGTTCGCGGCCTTTTTTATTTTTAGCTTATGGCTCATAAGCGCTCTCTTTAAACAGGGCGCACGATCCGTTGATACCCGAAAGACTGATTTTACCCGGCAGCATTTTAATCTTCTTTTCAGGGCGTTTTGGTCAAAGCCGTGAGCGATCTTATCCATTCCTTGTTTTCGTTCAAAGCGCATCCGCCTCGGCTCTCGTTAAGAAGATGGTGATTGTCGCGTATATCGCCGAGCAGCCTCGACTTCAACGCTTCTTTGAGCGCCATATCCTTTATATTCGTGTCGGAGTACGGCGCGAACGGACAGGCCTCGAGAGCGCCGGTAGAGCTTATATGCAAAAACCCTCTTCCCGATGCGAGACAGCCGCCGTATTTTTCCTCGTCGCCCGGCAGCGTTACCATCAGCATGTTATGTTTTTTATAGAGCGTCTCCTCGATATTGCGCAGCTCCTCCTTCTGATCATCCGTAAGGCACAGAAGGAAGTCGTCCTCACCCGAGGGGACATATTCTATAAGAAACGCCGCGCGGCAGCCCTTTTCCTCGAGTTTCGCAAGATAATCGGTTTTTACTACCTCGCTGTAGTTCGCGCTCGTAAGCGTAACGGACGCGCCGAAAAGCCTGCCTTTTTTGTCGAGGCTGTCCATTACCGCCATCGCACGCTCATACATTCCCTCTCCCCGCCTCTCGTCCGTCGCCTCTTTGCCGCCCTCGACGCTGATAATGGGAACGAGGTTTTTCGCAAGCTCACCGTGTGCCCCTAAAAGCAGCCCGTTCGTGAACATCACAAACAGCGTATCGGGGTACATAAGCGGCAGGTCGAGTATGCCTTTTTTCATAAGCGGCTCTCCCCCGGCTATCATGACAACGCAAACGCCTAACTCCACCGCTTCCCCAAGAACGCTTTTTATTCTCTCAATGTCTATCTCTCCCGACTTTTCCCTCTGCTGGCTGCACGCGTAACAGCCCTTGCAGGACAGGTTGCAGTCGTTCGTCACGCTGATTATCAGCACTGGAGGCACGACAATTCCCTCTTTGCCATACCTTTCCCTTACCCTGGCCTGCTTCTTCATCTTTGAGGATATTTTGGCGAACTCGCTCAAATAATCGGGCCGCTTCAAAAGAAACCGCCTGTTTCTTATCAGCGCCTTCGTAAGTATTCTGTTAAACTCCTTTATGCCGTCCATTAAGTCCCCCCGCAAAACGATTGATGATTACACTCAACAGGTCTCACGACCCCGTTCTATAATATGCACATTATAATACAGTAAATATGATTATTCGAGATTTTATAATAAATTAACACTAATTGCAATAATCCCTTTTCCTTTTGCCTTTCCACACCTTTAAGTTTTAGGAGCAGTACGACCTGGCGGGATAACGAAGGTCCGAGAGCTTGCACGAACTAAAAGGATAACCGCAAGTTGCACGACTTGAAGCTTAAGCACCAAAATCAAGCGGAAAAAATCATACAAGCCCCTCTTTGGACATACACATCTATAAAACATGTTCGAAGGGGGTTTTTTCATGAAGGAATACATCGAAGACAGGGTCAAAAGGATAGCGGACTATGTGCTGACTAAAGGAGCAACGGTGCGGCAGGCGGCGAAGGCTTTCGGCACGAGCAAAAGCACCGTGCACAAGGATATGACGGAGCGGCTGTTCGCCATCTCTCCTTTAACCGCCAAAGAGGTCGCAAAGGTTTTGAAAAGAAACAAGGATGAGCGCCATATACGCGGCGGAGACGCTACCCGAAAGAAATATAAGAGCGAATAAAACCGTAGGCCTTGCAATATTTTGAATTATTGTACAATATTAAAAGATATTATGCAGGTTTGTTTGATATTGTAAACCCTCTGATGTATAATACCATTAACTAATTATTTTCCGCAAAAGAGGTAATACGAATGAGAAAAACAGAGTTCTTGTTTGGGCTTTGCGCCGGTTCGGCCGGTATCATGCTCGCCGTGCTCGCGCTGTTTTCGCTGCTGCCGTTTTCGCCCGACGCGGCTTCAGGCCTTACCGAAAACCTACTGCAAACGTACGCGATTATATGCCTTGCCGCGAACACTCTTGGATTATTTGGGGCTCTGCTCGTTCAAAAACATAACATCGCGGGCGCGCTCATTATGGCAGTCGTTATGATCATTATAATGCTGTTCGGCTTTCCGTGGCAGTCTTTGCCCGCCGTGATGTACATCATAAGCGTTGTAATGGCGGCGGTTCCCGTTAAGGCTGCCGCAAGTAATAATTAAGGAGGAAGTGCCGTGAAAAAAGCAGGCTATGTACTCAGCCTTATCGGCGGTATACTGGCGGTGATACTATCGGTGCTGATGGTAATAACCGGGCTGTTTTTCTATCTTGGCGACGACGTTTCACGCTTTTATACCAGAAACAACGACCATCTTGACGGTATGTGGGCGGACATAGGGGAATATTACGGAGCAGGCTTGCTGCTAAGGGTCGATCTTAAAGACTATATAGAAGACTATTCCGATGTGCTGAAAGACCTCGACGCGCATGACCTCGAAGCTGTCGGCGCTCATTATGGCTTCAAGCCGTTTGACGACCTCGCCCGCATATTCAGCAAAGCCGATGAATTCATCCCCACCCTTGTCCTTGGAGCTATAGCGTGCCTCATTGCCTCTGTATTGGCGCTTGTAGGCTCTGAGACGGCGAGAAGATACCGCGTTGCCGGAGGGGTAATGGTGCTGTCGGGCGCGGCGCTGACGCTTATATTCAGCCTCGTCGCAAGCTCTATTATCACAATGGCTCCAGCGTCCGTCATTCTTATAGCGGGAGGGCTGATGCAGATAGTGAAACCAAAGCTTCCTGTCGCCGCGGCGCAGCAGGAAGAAGTTTTGGGCGGAGGTATACAGCAATGAAGAAGTTGGCGTTTGTTTTAGGATACGCGGGCGGTATACTCGCTCTTATCTTTTCACTGTTAATGATCTATACCGTGCCCGCCGGCCTTCTTGCGAAGGTTACGGACGATATAAAATATGAGATGAGCAACGAGAACATAATAGCGCTTAATGAAGTGGGATATCATGCTCGTGAAAATCCCATAACTGATTTTAGCCGGAGGGGCCTTGTAGAATACGCAAGAGCAGCGGCCGAGAACAACGATATATTGAGCAACGCCGATATCTATGAAGACTCCGTCGTGTTCGCGCACAAAACAGCCGTTCACGGCATAATCTCGGTTGTGCTTATAGGCGTATCTATTTTGTTCGCTCTTCTCGGGTTTACAGGGGCGCTTGTTTCCAGGAAGGCGCATACGGGAGGCGCGGTTATGATGCTTATCTCATCGCTCGTGCTTCTGCTCAGCGCCATATACACGAACACCGTGCTGCCGATGATAGCGGCGTCGGTGTTGCTCACAGGCGCGGGAATACTCAAATTTGTGCCCGTGAGCGAGAGCGCCGGTGCGAGGACCAGGCGTGCAAAACCCAAGCTGTACCCGCAGCCCTATATTCAGCAGCCTCTGCCCCAGCAGCCGTATCAGCAGTACGCGGTACCGCAATCCCCGCAGCCTCAGTACGCGCAACCGCAATACGTTCAGCCGCCGAGCCCTCAGCAGGAGGCTCCCCCGGCAGCCCAGGCCCCGGCCTCAGCCCAGTCGGACGTGCCTTTCCCGGATGAAGACGTTCAGGTGTTCACCCAGCCTTCCGACGCGCAAGACATAAAACAATAATATCAAACAACTATATGATGACCCGTATATCTCTTGCCCCGCGGCCTTGCGTCACGGGGCAAGTTAACAATTTTTTTACTGTTCTATCTGAGGATTTACGGTTATAATATAATTGATGATTTCTCAAAGCTGCTATTATTATTTGTTTTTAGTGTGAAAGGAGAATCATCATGATATTGGTTACGGGAGCAGGCGGCCATATTGGCAACGTGCTCGTTAAATATCTTTATTCAAAAGGCCATAAAGACCTTCGCGTGTTCGTCCAGGAAAGCGAGGACATTTCCCATATCCAAAAGTATGTAAAAGAGGTCATGCGCGGCGATATACGCGACGGCTACGCTGTCTCGGCGGCCGTTCGAGGCTGCGAGCATGTGTTTCACCTTGCGGGCCTTGTTCAGATTTCAGGCATACATAAAAAGGTAATATACGACATTAACGTCGGCGGCACGAAAAACATCGTAGAGGCTTGCCTTGAAAAGGGCGTGAAGCGGTTGCTGCACGTTTCGAGCGTTCACGCTTTGAAGACTCCTCCCGCGGGCTCTATAGACGAGACGCTCGACCCCAATGTAAGAAACCTAAACGGAGCTTACGCAAAGTCGAAGGCCATGGCCACAATAGAGGTAATGAACGCCCTGCAGAAAGGGCTCGACGCGGTTATCGTATTTCCGTCAGGCGTCATAGGGCCGTACGATTTTCGCTCGTCCTATACCGGCAGCGCCATAAAGGGATACATAGACGCAAAGAAGACTCAGTATTACTTCGACGGCAAATACGACTTTGTGGACGTCCGTGATGTCGCGGACGGCATATACAGGGCATGGAAGTACGGAGAAAAAGGGCAGGGATATATAATATCGGGCAGCGTTTCTAGCCTCGAGCAGATAATATGCGCCGTTGAGCAGAGCACCGGCAATACTATTAAGCGCCGCCGTTTGCCCCAGTTTGTCGTCAAGGCGGCGGCACGGCTTGCCCCCGCGTATTACGCTATGGCTCATAAAAAACCGATACTCTCGAAATATTCGATAGAAGTGCTTATGTCCAATTCTAATATATCGTGCGAAAAAGCGCAGAAGAGCCTCGGCTATAAGCCGCGCCCGCTGATAAAGACGATACGAGACATGGTGAGATGGCACAGGGTGGTCGGCAGAGCCAAGCGCGTCCCGAAAGGGTTCATAATATAGCCTTAATAAAAAACGCAAGGCTGCGGTTCTGCCGCAGCCTTTTTATATCTTTATACCGTTTATACCGCAGGAGCCGGTTCCTCAAGTTTATCGCCCTTATATTCCTGCTCCGCTTTTCTTATCTTTTCATGAGCCAGCGAAAGCATAAGCTTTATACGGTTCATCTGGTTCACCTCGCTCGCGCCCGGGTCGTAGTCTATAGCGACGATATTCGCCTCGGGGAACTTCGCGCGTATGGGCTGTATCACTCCCTTGCCCACGATGTGGTTGGGCAGACACGCGAATGGCTGCACGCAGACGATGCCGTCCGCGCCCTCCTTTAAGAGCTCCGCCATCTCGCCCGTCAAAAACCACCCTTCTCCCGTCTGGTTGCCAAGCGACAGGAACTCCGCGGCCGCCTTCGCCTTATCGCTGATAAACGACGGCGGAGAGAAGCGTTTGCTTTCTTTCAGCACGCTGCGCATTAGCTTCCTCGAGTTCTCAATTATCGATACCGCGGCGTTGCCGAAATGCGCGAACAGCTTGGGCCTTCCGAGCTTCTCGTGCTTGAAGTTCATATTGTAAGCGCAATACAGCAGGAAATCTATAAGGTCGGGCACCCTTACTTCCGCGCCCTCGTCCTCTAGCACCTTTATTATCTGGTTGTTCGCAGTCGGGTGATATTTTACAAGTATCTCCCCCACGACGCCTATCACGGGCTTGCGCTCGCCGGTGACGGGTATGCCGTCAAACTCGTCCACCATCTCTTTTATGCTGCTCTTAAATTTTCGCGTGCTCAATGTCTTGATATTTTCAATAGCGATGTCGCGCCACTTGGCAAACGCCCGTTCAGCATCGCCCCCGCTTGCCTCATAAGGCCTCGTCGCGAGCGTCAGCCTGTTCAAAAGGTCTCCGTATACCATAGCGCGCATGGCCCGCCTTATGAGCCTGAGCGTTATCTTGAATCCGGGGTGTTTTTCTATGCCGCCCGCGCTCAGCGATATCACGGGGATATAGCCGTACCCCGCGTCGGTAAGCGCCTTTCTAATAAAGCTGATATAGTTTGATGCCCTGCAACCCC
This sequence comes from Bacillota bacterium, assembly GCA_023410475.1. Lineage (GTDB taxonomy): Bacteria > Bacillota > Clostridia > Christensenellales > SZUA-584 > DTFZ01. The sequence goes on from JAEYPS010000017.1 coordinate 53,714, forward strand.
CGCCCGTCTGCGATATTATGCACGCGAGCTTCGAGGTGTCGTATCTTCCCGACTTGACGGCCTCAATAAGCTGCCCCGTAACGAGTATGGACGGGTAGCACGCGTCGTTGTTGACGTACTTTAGGCCCTCATCCACGGCGGCCTTGTCTACGGAAGGCAAAAGCTCGAATTTGAAACCCGACGCCTGAAACGCGGCTTTTAAGAAGTTAAAGTGTATAGGCGACATCTGCGGCGAGAGTATCGTGTAATCCTTCATCATGAACTTCTCGAACACGACATTTTTATATTCCGCCGCTTTGTCTTTTACTGCCTCCGCTTTGCCCTTCACGGCCTCGGCCTTATCCCTTACGGCGTCGGCTATAGCCTGAAGTCCGCTTTTCTTTCCGCGCTCGGATACAGCTGCCGCGAGTGAGCGCAGCCTTATCTTAATAGACCCGGTGTTACTTATCTCGTCTATCTTTATAAGCGTGTATATCTTGCCGTACGCCTTCATTATCTCCTGAACCTGGTCGGTGACTACGGCGTCTATACCGCAGCCGAAAGAGTTCAGCTGCACGAGCTCGAGTCCCGGCGTCCTGCCCGCGAGGTGAGCCGCAGAGTATATGCGCGTATGATAAACCCACTGGTCGAGCACCCGTATCCTAAGATACTCCCCGAGGTGCGCAACGCTCTGCTCCGTAAGCACCGCGAACCCGAGAGATGTGATTATAGAGGAAATACCGTGGTTTATCTCGGGGTCAATATGATACGGCCTTCCGCCGAGTATTATCGCCTTTATCTCGCCGCGCCTTACTCTCGCGACAATCTTCTCGCCCTGGCGCCTTATGTCGGCTTGGAACGCGAGCTTTTCCGTCCACGCGAGCCTTGCCGCCCGCCTTACCTCGCCAGCCGGTATGTCCGCAAATTCCTCGACGAGCCTCTTTATGAGCCTGTTTAACCTGTCCATGGGCAAAAAAGGCATCAAAAGCTCGACGCCGTTTTCCTTTATCTCGGGCATGTTGTTTTTGATATTCTCGGCATATGACGTGACTATGGGGCAGTTGTAGTTGTTGTCTGCCCTTTTCTGCTCTTTTCTCTCGTACGGTATGCACGGCAGGAATATGGTCTTAACGCCTGCGTCGATGAGCTTCCTCACAGCCCCGTGCGCGAGCTTTGCCGGATAACACAGCGACTCGGAAGGAATGCTCTCAATGCCCGCAGTGTATACCGACCTCGACGAGCGCGGAGACAGCACGACCCTGTACGAGAGCGCCGTAAAAAACGTGTGCCAGAACGGGTAATTCTCGTACATTCCGAGCACTCTCGGTATGCCTATCTCTCCTCTTTTTGCCTTATCAGCATCCAGCGGCATATACGAGAACATCCTGCTGTACGTATAATCGTACATATCAGGCAGGCTGCTCTTGTCCTGGCCGTCCCCCGCTCCCCTCTCGCAGCGGTTGCCGGATATGAACTTGCGCCCGTCACCGAAGGTGTTTATCGTCAGGCGGCAGTTGTTCTCGCACCCGCCGCACCTTGTGTTTTTCTTCGTTATCTGCATTGAGCCGAGAGCCTCTCTTGACAGCACGGAAGAAAACGCTCCTTCAGGGCACGCTTCCTTCGCTATAAGTGCCGCGCCGTACGCTCCCATAAGCCCGGCTATGTCCGGCCTTATGACCTCGCGGCCCGACAAAAGCTCAAGCGCGCGCAGCACGGCGTCGTTAAGGAACGTGCCGCCTTGCACGACGACGTTTTCTCCCAGTTCGTCTGCGTTTTTGAGCTTTATCACCTTATATAGCGCGTTCTTGACGACAGAGTACGAAAGCCCGGCGGATATCGCGCCCAGCATCGCGCCCTCCTTCTGAGCCTGCCTTACCTTTGAGTTCATGAACACCGTGCACCGGCTGCCAAGATCGACAGGCCGAGATGCAAATAGAGCATGCCTCGCGAACTCCTCTATCGATACTCCCAGAGACGCCGCGAACGTCTCAAGGAACGAGCCGCAACCCGACGAACACGCCTCGTTCAGTATGACCTCGTCAATAACGCCGTCCTTTATTCGCATACATTTCATGTCCTGACCGCCGATGTCGAGTATGAAATCCGTTTCCGGCATGAAATACTTCGCCGCGGTGTAGTGCGCTACCGTCTCAACCTCGTTGTGGTCGAGTTTGAACGCTGCTTTCGCCAGATGCTCGCCGTACCCCGTTGAGGCCGCGTGCGCTATATACGCCCCTTCGGGCAGCGCGTCGTATATTCCAAAGAGTATATCCTTAATAATATCAAGCGGCCTGCCTTCGTTTGAGCCGTAATGAGTATGCAGTATCTCCCCTTCGTCCGATATAAGCACGGCCTTCGTAGTCGTTGAGCCCGCGTCTATTCCGAGATAACACGCACCTTTGTAATCCGCAAGCGGTCTTTTGGGTGCGTCCGCCGCCGCGTGCCTTTGCTTAAACTCCTCGTATTCGATCTCGTCTTTGAACAGCGGCGAAAGATGCGGCGTTGTGTCTTCAAACTTTTTGCGGCTTTTCGTTCTTTCCAGCAGCGCTCCAAGGCTCACGCGCTCGCTCGCCATTATCGCCGCGCCCGCCGCGACGAACATCATGGCGTACTGCGTCTCCATAATGCTTTCGGGGGCGAGCTTGAGCGTCTTTACGAACTGCGCTTTCAGCGACGGCAGAAAGTGCAAAGGCCCGCCCAGAAACGCTATCTTTCCCCTAATCGGCCTTCCGCATGCAAGACCGCTTATCGTTTGATTTACGACGGCCTGAAACACCGAGGCCGCGATGTCCTCCCTTGCCGCGCCCTCGTTTATGAGAGGCTGTATGTCGCTCTTAGCGAACACGCCGCATCGCGCCGCAATCTCATAGATATTCGTCGCCTTTGCTGCAAGCGCGTCCAGGCCCTTCGCGTCCGTCTGAAGCAGCGATGCCATCTGGTCTATAAAAGCGCCGGTGCCTCCCGCGCACGTTCCGTTCATGCGCTGCTCAGTGCTGCCCGAAAAATACGTTATCTTCGCGTCTTCGCCGCCAAGCTCTATAGCTACGTCCGTTTCAGGTATGAACTCCCTGACCGCGCTGCCCGCCGCGATGACTTCCTGTACAAACGGAAGAGAAAGCCATTTGCCTACCGAAAGCCCGCCCGAACCCGTTACGCACGCATACACTTCTATATCACCGAGCGCGTCATACGCGTCTTTCAGCATATCGCGCACCGCGCCCGCTATATCGCTCATGTGTCTTTTATAATAACTGTGGATCGCTTTCCCCTGTGCCATTACCGCGCATTTGACAGTGGTCGACCCAACGTCCAGCCCAAGTTTACAGATCTCTTTACCCATATCGTTAATCCGGATTCCTTTCGCATCGATTAGTATACACCTAACGCAATGAATAATAAAGCGGCAAGATAAAATCATAATCTATATTCATTATATAATAATATGTAACTTTATGTGTAAAGCTTGATTGCAGGCGCACTTTCATGTTATTATTTATGCACACCTCAAAAAGCATTCATAACTTTTTGAGGACCTCGTATTAACGATATTAATATTCGCACACGTGCGATTCCTTGTATAAGGCGCTGTATTTCAATTCCGCGGCGCCCGGTGCATGTACGCTCCCAAAAACTTCACGACTTTTTGGGGACCAAGTAAAACCCGGTAACTCCGGAAGAAGGGGCCGCTGAGAACGGCTCCTGCATCAAAAATCAATTTTGGCAGACTGCTGTGTTTTGTTGTTTGTGCTTTGGGTATCAGGCGTTATTTGAACACCTGAAAAAAACGTTTTCTGTTACCTGAAAAGAACGTATTACTGCATTTAATATGACTTGCGTTCATACGCTGCAAAGATTAACGGAATAATATTTATGCAGCGTATAGCTTAAATAAACCGAAGGAGGATAAAGATATTGAGTATAAGTGTTGGGATGTACGGGTTTGGGAAGACCGGCTATTTTGTTGCTCAGGAGATACTGAAGGACGACGTCTGCGACTTAAAATGGGTGATCAGAAGGTCTTCAAAGCATGAGGGCGATTATGCGAGCAGGCTTTTTGGTTTTGAGTATGACAAAGGTATCATACATTCCTTAGGCTCGATACAGCCTGAGACGTTTTTTAAGGACAACTTCGTTGATATTATAATAGATTTTTCAGGCGTATCGGCTGTCGAGTCTTATCAGGCAGCTGCCCCTTACGGCACGAGGATAGTATCAGCCGTGTCAAAATATGATAAAGAGCATCTTAACCAGCTAAAAGCTCTCGGTCAGCAGACGGCCGTACTGTATTCTCCGAATATAACGCTCGGCATCAACTTTCTTATAGAGATATCCAAAGTGCTCCAGCGCATAGTGCCTCACGCCGATATTGAGATAATAGAAGAGCATTTCAGAGACAAGCCCGACACCTCAGGAACGGCGCTGCGCATCGCCGAGGATCTTGGGCTTGACAGGCAAAGGCATGTCAACTCCATAAGGGTGGGAGGCATTGTCGGAAAGCACGAAGTGGTATTCGGGCTGCCGAATCAGACAATCCGCCTTATACACGAATCATTAAACAGAGCGGCGTTCGGGCAGGGCGCGATATACGCGGCAAAGTGGCTTATACACAAGAAAAAAGGCGTTTACACTATGGAGGAGGCCGTAAAGCTAAGCTTTGCCAAAAATCTAAACATTTTTGACCCTGAGTGTTAGCACACCCGTAAATACCCTGCTTTTAATAATCAAAATCCTGCGCTGCATACAGGCACAAAAAAGCCTCCTTATCGGAGGCTTTAATGCTATCCAAGATGTTTTACGAAGCAGCGCCTGCGCTTGTGCTGCCTTACGTCATAATTCTTCCAGAAATCCTGTACCTTTCTGTTATGCTCGAGCTCGGGCGAGGATTCGGCATACTCAACGCCCTGCTCTATAGCCGAGGCGGTTATCTCGTTCATAAGCAGCGCGGCAAGCCCTGCCTTCTGGTAATCGGGGTGCACTGCGACGAGGTAAAGCTCTATCTCTTTGGGGCTTTTGAGAGCCTTTAAGAGATATGCCCATCCAAACGGCAGCATCCTGCCCTTCGATTTCTGAAACGCCCTCGCCAAAGACGGTGCCGCAAGCCCGAACCCTACGAGCTTGTCGTTTTCATCGACGATGAACTTTGCGTATTTGGGGCTCAGCAGGGGCGTAAAGCGCCTGAGATAATCTTTTGCGACATTCTCGGTGTACGGAACTACTCCGTACAGGTCTTTATAGCACTCGCTCATAAGGTCGAAAAACTGTATTATGATGGGGGCTGCTTCCTTGATCTTTTTAATATTGTAGAAACGCACATTCGAGCGCTCCATCACCTTTTTGGCGAGCTGCTGCACGCGCGCTACCCTCTTGTCGTTTCTGTCGGGCGCTTTGATGCGATATTCCACCCAATCGATATCCTTTTGATATCCATGAGCCTCATAATGTTTCTGATAGTAAGGATAGTTATATATCGTGACGGTAGAGCCCATCTCGTCGAAGCCCTCTATAAGGAGCCCTTCCTTGTCAAGGTCGGTAAAACCAAGCGGCCCGTGAGCCTCGTTTAGCCCTTGATCTTTCGCCCAGTCTTCAACGGCCTTGAAAAGCGCTCCCGAAACCTCCATGTCATCGATAAAATCCATTCTGGTTATGCGGATCTGCTTTTGGTCCCAGAGCTCGTTTGACGTATGGTTGACTATAGCTCCTATTCGCCCGACAATTTTACCTTCTCTGTACGCTAGAAAAAATTTGGCGTCGCAGTATTCAAACGAAAAGTTCGTCTCGGGCCTGAGCATATCCAATTCGTCGGCTTTAAGCTCCGGCACATAGTTCTTCTGTCCTTTATACAGCTTGTCCGGAAAGCTGACGAATTTTTTAAGGTCTTTTACTTCGCTGATCTCTTTTACCTCAACCATGGCTTCCCCCAACCTCTACAATAAAGAATATAGATTTATTATATCAAACGCCTTTGTATAAGTATATAAAAATAATCCTCGCGCGCCTTATCGGATGTGGTATATTATTTTATTTTTTGGCAACCATTGTTTTATAGCAACCGCTTTTATGCTCCTTTATATTTTGCGTAAATAATTAATGCGCAAGAAAGCAGCAGGGCCGCCAGTGCGGCCTTGTTGCGTATTATGTTGTTTGGCAGAGGTTTACGACAGTCTCCTGAAATCTTCCGAGCTTCTTTTCTTTAAACTCTTTGTTCGGTAGAGCCTGCGCATTATCAGATGAACGAGAAACATGAAAACGCCCGTCATGGCGGCCTCGGGAAGCATATACCTTAAAAACATTTCTGAAAGCAAAAACTGCTTGTCAAGAGTATACGCCAAAAGCGCGCCCAAAGCCTCGCGCATAAAATAACCGCCGATGGCGAGAAAAAACGGGAGCACTATTTTATCTACATAGTAGATGTTTTTGCGTATAAAGAACATAACGGCGCCTGTCAGAAAATAAGGAAGGGCGTAATATCCTATTATGCCCGAATAAAGATCGAGAAAAAGCCCGCATGCAAGACCGACAGCCGCTCCGGCCATGCTGTTTTCGAGTATGACTATCGACACTATTGTGCAAACGATGATATCGGGAGCCGTATCGGCTATATTTATATGAGGGAACACGGCGCTCGCAATAATTATATTGACAAACGTAACGGCGGCTAATATCAGATACCTCATTTAAGAGCCTCTTCGATAGCAACCGGCTTTGAGATTATCACCATAACCTCTTCTAGATGATTGAAATCCACCCACGGCGTAACGACCGCCTCGTTTTTCATGCCGTTGCTGCTGGTGGTAACTTCAGTCACTTCACCTACCGGTATGCCTTTGGGAAACTCACCCGCAAGCCCCGAAGTTATTACCTTGTCACCCGGCACGAGGTCGGCGTCGAGCGGAAGGAAACCCAGTGTCAGCACGGCCTCTCCCTCGTCGCCCGTCGATACCGTTCCTTTGAGCATGCCATGGTCCCTTGTCCTCTCAACAATGGCGGAAACCCCGCTCATGGAGTCGACAATGGTCATAATGCGGCTCCAGCCCGCCCCCACGTCCACCACTCTGCCTACAAGGCCATCGCCGTTAATAACGGGCATATTGACCTCTATACCGCTCGTTATACCCCTGTTGATAACAAATACGTTGAACCAGTGGCCGGGGGCCTTATATATTACTCTCGCGGTGAGATATTCTAAGTTTTCGGTAGACGTATCAAAGCTAAGCAGCTTGGCCAGCCGCTCGTTCTCTCTTTTAACTTCGTTGTAATCCTGAAGCTGGCCTTCAAGCTCAGCGACTCTTGCTCTTAAATCAGCGTTCTCCGTCTGCAGATCCGCTCCGGAAAATATACGCGAGAAAAAATCGGATATCGCGCCTGTCGCAGAATACAGAGCGCTCTGCACTGGGGAAAGAATGCTCCCGACTATGCTTTCGGCTCCGGACATATTATTCGTGCCAGCCGTCAAAACAAGCAAAACAAACAGTATAATGACGGTGATTATAGTTACCATTAAAGGCCTGTTTCGCCATATAGGCATAATTGGCTTGCCCTCGTTTCCCTTAAATGCTGCGTTTGATATTATATCATAAATCATAGGTTTGTAAAACAACGGCCATAATATGTTAACATACGTTGTAATAAAGAATGCTTCTTGACTTAGAAGCCCTGCTGTTATAGTATTTTCTAAGTCAGCCAAGCCAAAACACTAAGGAGCATGATATGATCTCTTTTACCGCGGAAGATACGCATCAGGGCAAAAACATCGTTGAGCTTCTGCAGGAGACGTATCCCGATTTTTCACAAAAAGAGCTTTTAGACGCATTAAAGAGAGGCCTCATAACTGTTAACGGGGAGCAGGCTCACCGCCGAGTAAAGCTTTCCGCCAAAGACAGCATACGAATATATCTCACAAGCGACGCCGCAGGCTTAGCGCTCAGGCCAAATATCATATATCAGGATCACAATATTGTTATAGCGGACAAGCCCGCAGGGCTTGCGTCAGTTTCGGACACCGGTCCCAGCGCTATATCGATGGTCGAAGAAATTATGAGGCAGCGCGGCGAATACAGTCTGCAGGCGCTTATGGTTCCGTACATTATTTATCCCCTCGAAAAATACGTAAGCGGGCTTTTGATACTGGCAAAACACGAGAGCGTTTACCTGTTTCTTGCCGAAGCTATCGCGCAGCGCCGCATAGCAAGGCATTACGTCTGTGCTGTCGCGGGAAAGGCCAAGGAAAAAGATGAGCTCTTGGCATACCATCTTCATAAAAAATCAAAGACGAGTGTGCGCATACTCAAAAATCAAAACAAGTACGCAAAGCCTATTGTTACTCGATACAGATCGTTAGCCCTGGGAGATGAGCTTTCTTTGATTTGCGCAAGGCCCATAACAAATTATATGCATCAGGTAAGGGCGCATCTTGCGTTTGAGAAGCTCCCTGTTATCGGCGACAGTGTATACGGCAGCGAAAGGATAAACAAGAGGTTGAAGTCAGACCACATAGCTTTATGGCTCAAAACTTTAGTATTTGAAACAGGCACAAGTCATGAATACGCATACCTCAACGGCAAAACGTTTGAATCGTCTTATCACAGCTTTCCCAAATGCGTTTACGACGCCGGTCTGCTTGAAGCCCACTGAGGTCAAGTTGCGCACAAACGTGTAACATTAGGTATATACGGTTGGACGAAGCGCGTTTATCTGCGCAATTTATATAAATTATTATGGGGTTTCTTCACTATTTTTGTCAAAACTATATACAACATTGATGATATGTGTGATATTATACTGTCTAGTATGTATACAGTACAGACACGGTAACAGACAGCATATGACATGTCTGTGTGATTAACACTAGATATATAATAATTGTTATACTTAGTCGTGTGATGTTTTTTCGGTTTATTGAATCCGTTTAGCAAGAAGATTAGTTATTCGGGTTTATAAGCCTGTGTCTTTTAGGTTGCAGGAATAACAGCATATATCAATAGTAGGGGGGGCGTATGCGTTTCGCGGATTCCGGTAATGTTGACAGTGGATGCTATTCAATAATCAATAAACAGGAAAGACAGCAGCTCAGAGAACAACTTTTGAGAGAGCAAAAAAAACTGGAAGAAATGGTGCTCGACTCAATGATAAGAGGCCGCATCAATTTGGGTGAAAACATAAGTATCTTAAAGCAGAGCTGCAAGCTCGATAAGCTTATAGTAGACGATATGATCCATCGCGAGATCGAAGACACAGTCTCCGATAAATAGCGCCCGCGCAAGATTCAGCTCTTTGGCATAAAGCTCTAGGAGCGTTGGTTTTGTTTTGTCGGCAAAGATAAAAGATATAATATATTAGGGGTTGGGGTTATGCCAAAAGTCAAGACGTTTTCACCGGACGCATTATCGGCAGCCGTGCTCGATAATATACCTGACATGGTACGCGTTATCGACGAAGACGGACGTGTTCTTTATGCGAACAGCATGTTTAAATCAAAGCTCGGATATATCGAGGGCGATACGTGCCTTAAGGTTCCGGGAGCGGCGAAAAACTGCGATAACTGTATCGCACTAAAATGTATCAAAGAACAGCGAACCTATACGACCGTGTCAAGGGTAAAGGGCAGGGTGTATTCTATAAGCGCGGGGCCCGTTGATTATAATGACGCCGGATACGCACTCGAAATCTTCCGTGACATAACTCAGGAACAAAATCTAAAAGACAAACTGATGTCGAACAACTCGCGCATGATGAACGACCTTGAAGTCGCGCGCAGCCTTCAGCTCTCGATACTTCGCCACAATTTGCCGCAGATAGACGGATACCGTTTTTGCGCCGAGTTTTTGCCCTGCGAGGCGCTCGGCGGCGACATGTACGACTGTTTCCTCACGCGTGACGGACGCTTAATAATGTATATCGCGGACGTATCCGGGCACGGCGTGATGCCCGCCATGCTTACGGTATATCTTCGGCAGGAGATGTTCGCGCAATGCAAGGCTCCGGGTGTAACTCCTTCCGAGGTGCTCTGCAACATACAAAGCTCGTTTGAAGACCTCAACACAGAGGAAAGCATATACATAACGATATTCATTCTCGCGATTGACCCCGCGACCGGCAGCATAGTTTACGCAAACGCCGGCCACAGCGTTCCTCCGCTTATAGCGGGCAGGCGCGGTGTAAGAGAGCTGTTTCTCCCCGGCACGCCTATATGCAGATGGGCAGGCTATTATGAGCGTGAAGAGATGAGCGACACACTTAAAAAAGGCGAGAAGCTTTTCCTCTATACCGACGGCCTTGACGGCATACACACCGGGCAAACGTCGAACGAAAGCCTCAGGCAGATACTTCAGAGCGGCGGGCTTAAAGGAGTCAAGCTGCTTGATGAAATAAAGAAGAAATTCACGCAGACGAAAGCGGACGACGTCACTATGGTGCTTTGTGAGCGGGACTAATAGCCATTTATCTATCGGTTGGGTTGTGTTTTAAGTTATGATAGCCAGTTTAATCCGGGAGCATTACAAAAGTTTCGCCATGTAAAACTCGTCAACATACTCTTTGTCAACCATCATAGCGTTTTTTCTTGTTCCTTCAATTTCGAATCCCGTTTTCTTATACAATGCTATCGCGTTTTCATTATGGCACATGACCGTCAGCTCCAGGCGTGTTACACCATTTTCTTTTGCCCACTCCTCGATTTTCCTGAACAGCTCTTTTCCTATTCCCCGGCCTCTGTATTTTTTTAAAACCCCCGTCCATATGTATGCCGTGTGTTTTATTCTTCTCGCTTCGCCCCGCTCCGCAGCGATTATCCCTGCCATACTGTTATCTTCGATCGCCGCGAGCATACATGACCCGCCAGACCCGATCCGAGCCAGCAACTCAATAAATCTTTGTTCTGTGGCCTGCCTTTCCCCCACCTCATACATCATGTATTTCGTCTCGCTGTCAAGTTCTTTGAGCATCTTGTAATACCCGTCCATGTCCGAAGTTTCAATGCGTCTGATTATCATATTCCCCAATCCTTTTGATTTGTTTTAGGCGCGTATATAGAATCGATTATATACTGTTTTTTTAAAGACGGCAAAAAATGCTGCGAAACTTGAGGCCCTATATTTTTAATGCCTTTGATTTCAAATATTTTCATGCGTTCATTAAGGCGTCAAAAATACCTCAAAGTAATTAAGAGAGTGGCTTATGGTTATCGTTCCTTTTGATAACTTCCGTCGTCGCATTCTACAATTAACGCAAACAGGGTTTCGCTTTTGTCTATTAGATACCCCAACCATTGACAAGCCAAACTAAAAGCGCCGCATTCTCATGCGGCGCTTTGTTTGTCAACCTTTGCCCAAAGGGCTTATACTAATAGCGGCTTCTCTTGGCTCTGAAGCAATCGCTGCAATATACAGGTCTCTCCCCGGTTGGCTGGAAAGGTACCATCGTTGTCGCTCCGCACTCGGCGCATACCGCTTCGTGCATGGGGCGCTCTTCTCTTCTCTGGCGCTTCCTTGAGTCACGGCAGTTCGGGCATCTCTTGGGATCGTTTACATATCCCTTTTCCTGAAAAAATTCCTGCTCCGACGCTGTAAACACAAATTCGGCTCCGCAGTCCACACAAGTCAGTGTTCTGTCTTCAAACATTTTTTCTCCTTTTTTCTTTTCCATGGTTCTTAAGCGAGATGATTCTTAACACGCGCTAGGTTTCTTGAACACTACCTGGTTAGGATCAGCTTCTCTTTTGACCATTGTATTATATTATACGCGATCTTTGCCGATCGTGTATAAATTATAATATCACCACAAAATATATACGTCAACTTCGGCTCTTTGCCGCGCATTGCTGCGGGACTACCGAAAGGCCCAGGCTCAAGGGGTGTCCGACGGCACAGGCGACGGCACAGGCGACGGCACAGGCGACGCGTTCGGGTCTACGTTCCACCACATCTGCCCGTTGATAGGCTTAACGTCCACGAACTCCCATTTTTCTTCCTTATACTTTGTGCCGTCCAGCCTTAAGAAATACCTGTAAGTCTGTACCCTCATGCCCCTTTGCATGTCTGAATACTTATAAGACCCTCCGGGCGGTATAGGGTCGCCAGAAGGCTTTTGAGTCTTGAAGTAAATATCTCTCATAACCGGGCTGCCGTAAAACTGGGCTTTGCCGGGCCTGAAATCGTATATGACCTCCTCGCCGGTGTCCGGGTCTATAAGCGGCGGCCCGTAGATCTGCACGGTTACCGTCTTTGTCTCCGGGTTTACGAACGACACCATATATAGAGGGTGCTCATGCGGGTTCGTAAGCTTAAGGTCTTTGCCGCTCGATGTTATAGTCGCGTCCATTCCGTTAGGCATATACGCCGATCTTATGGAATGGTGCCACGATACAACGTTGTCGCGCGGAAGCCCCGCGCGTATGGCGGCGTTGTAAAGCGTGCTCGATATCTGGCACACGCCTCCGCCCGGCACATCCACGAATCCTCCGTCAAGTATGCCCGAAGCGTCTTTCCAGCCCTTGTTTTTATCTCTGGGGCCCGCGGTGTCGTTTATAGACCACTGCTCGCCCGGCTCTATTATCTGACCGCAGATAATGCCCGACAGCTTGGCGACGTTCCAGATCCTGCCCAGTCCGTCATGTTTTCTGTAGCTCGAGGTCCACGACGTTATCAACTGCGTCTGCTTCTTTATATCGTCAAGCTTAAACGCCGGCTCCGTTACCGATACCGGAACGGTTATAGTAGAAAAGCTCTTGCTCTCGATCTGCGCCATGATGTCGCTCACTACCGCCGACGTATCTGCGTCTAGCCCCGTCTGCTCGGGTATGTAGTAAAAGCGCGATATGGTAGCGGCATCCGGTATATAAAGCTTGTCCTCAAATTTTGTTTCGTTGTAATACTGATAGCGTATGGCAAGAGGTTTTTCATCCTCCGACAAACGCACGATATCATCGGGGTACGACAGCCTCTTGTGCCTTGACGCGGTGTCAGTCATTTTCACCATGTCAAACGTATATTCCGTCGGAGTTCCGTCCGCATCAAGCGTATATCCCCACGGGAAAAACTGAAAACTCGCGTCTCTGGGCGCCGTGTCAAGCACCGTCTTTAAGTTTGCGAGCGCGGATGTAAGCACCGTCTCGTCTGTCTCGAGGGTGATCTCAAACGCTTTGCTGTTTGCCTTAGCGTCGTCCGCCGCGGCTTTTCGCTCTTCGAACGTGCCGAAATGGCCGTAGTCCATAGCCTTATTTATTACAGCGATATAATCGGTGGTGACGCCTAGCTCAGACGCTCCGAATTCATGCGTCGCACCGTTGACGTCGAGCGAGACTTTTACCTCAGACAGAAGCGCGCCCTCAAGAGAGGCCGTAGCTTCAAGAGCCTCCTGCCTCGTCATGCCCGATACGTCGACTCCACTCACGGATACGCCCTCAAGCGCCGTGCCGAAGTCCATTACGCGTACAACAGTCTGCTGTTTGTTCAAAAGCAGCACCGCCGCTACCGCGAGCGCGACAACCAGCACACCCGCAGAAGCGATAAGAAATATCTTCGTAAACTTCTTTGACGGGCGTTTAGGTTTTTTCTCCTGTCTCGGAAATTCGAAATCCAGTTCCACAGTTTTTTTAGCAGCCATAAGTTCCTTCCTTGGTTAACCTGCACATAGCCAATTTATCATACAATAAAATGCGCCGCTTGTAAACAGTATGTTACAAAAGACGCATATATCATCGTCAATTATTCACGTTTTTAAAGCAGATTATACCGCTGTCTTCCTGTAGTATCAAGTTTCACTGCGCGCTCGACTCTTCGGGCGGAGGCGTAGCCTTGGACGGGTGCGGGAAGTTGCAGTAATACACTCCCTGGAAAGCGGGGTATGTGGTAGTCGAGAATTCCACCGGTGTGCCCACCCTGTTTCCGTTAGCGTCGAGATATATCTTGAATACCTTCCAGACCTGCCCTTTCTTCTCCTCGATCCATGTATCCTTTTTGCCGGGAGCTATCGTCTCTCCCGCGGGGTTCTTTTCTGCGTTGTAATGGTATACGGGCGGAGCCGGCTGAGTCTCCTGCACCTTCTGGTGCGTAAAATCGACAGTATAGCCGTGTTTTAACGCGGGCCCGTAAACTTCAACCGTTATTGATTTTTTGTCCTCGTTCACATACGACGCCAGCATGACCGGATAGTCGTATTGGTTGAACAGCTTAAGGTCGGGCCCGCCCGTGCTTATCGTGGCGTCCAAACCTTCTTTGATATATGACGACGGCCAGCTGTGCGCCTTCCTCTCGGCTATGTCAAGCTCCGCGCGTATCGCGGCGTTGTACACCGTGCTCGATACCTGGCAGACGCCGCCGCCAAACTGCTCGGAATACCTTCCCCGCTCTATACCCTTAGCTTCCTTCCAGCCGAGCTCCTTTGCCGTCTGCGCGTTGCGCGGCCCTGCCGTATCATTTATAGACCAAATCTCCCCCGGCTCTATTACCGAGCCGTTTACGAGTCCCGCGAGTATTTTTATGTTCGCCACCCGTTTCGGGTCGTATAAATCTTTGTTCAAGTCAAACTTCGAGCCCCATGAGCATATCATTACCGTGTTTGCCCTGAGTTCCTCGGCTGTTATCTTGGGGTCGGTTATTATAGCGGGAGCCTCGATAACGCTGAAATCGCCTTTGTTTATGTTTTCACACGCTATCTTCGCGAGCTCCGCAATATGAACGTCTATTCCCTTTACTTCGTCCGTGAAATCTACGTTCTGCCCGGGCGAGAATGCATCGGCGAGCTTCAAGGTCGCGTCTTCGGGCATAACGTCATACTCCGCTTTATAGGGCTGAAGAGCCGCACGTACTGCTTCCCTGTCGGCGTATATCACCGGAAAATCTTTGCCGTTTTCCTGCGCCGACTGCTTTTGCTGTTCTCTGGTCTCGGCGTCGCCTATGTTGCCCCATTTTATGGCCTGCTCCAGTGCGCCCTCATGGCCCGCTGCTATACCCATCTGCTGAGCCGTATATGTAAATTCCCTGCCCTGCACGGTAAACGTATATGAAAAACTCTGATACGCCTCCTGCGCCTTCGCTATCAGCTGCTGGTTTCCCATCGCCTGCTCGACGGTCAGCCCGGAAACATTGACGCCCCCCACCGTTACTCCCTGAACAAACCTCGTATGCTCCGCTACTTCCGAGACCGACTGCTGCTGTTCTTCTCCTGTTACGACAATAATAAGCACAACTATAAGCATGACGACGAGCACGCCCAGCGACATGAATAGCATCTTCATCATATTTTGACTTCTGCCCCTTCTTGGCATAGAGGATCCCCCTTAGGTTCTTTCGTCTTTATGAATTATCTTCACGGATTATCTTTATATATACTTTTCTTTGCCTCGGCCCGTCGTATTCGCAAAAATAGATGTTCTGCCATGTTCCAAGAGCCAACCTTGAGCCCTCTATTATGACGCTCAGAGACGCTCCTGTCAACAACGCCTTGGTGTGCGCGTCCGAGTTGCCCTCGCAATGCGCGAATCCGCAATTGGGCACAATGCGCTCAAGCGCGTATAGAAGATCACGCGCGACATCCGGGTCGGCGTTTTCGTTCACCGTTACGCCCGCCGTAGTATGCGGCACAAATATATACGCCGCCCCGCTCACAGCTCCGCTTTCATTCACGCATCTTTGGACTTCGCGCGTAATGTCTACGAGCTCGCAGCGTTTAGTCGTCCTTACGATTACCGTTTCCAATATTCTCCCTCATATGATACGAAAGCACATACAGGCTGTCGCTCAGGTGCACGTTTTCAACGCTCACGCCGTGGCGCGCCTCGACGTCCACAGGCGCGAAATTCCATATTCCTTTAACGCCAAGGGTGGCAAGCTCGTCCGCGAGCCCTTGCGCGTACTGCTTCGGCACGGCTATTATCGCGATATCCACGCCATTTTCCCTGACGAACTCCGGCATGGCGTACATCGGGCGAACGACGATGCCCCCTACGTCTTTTCCTATTACGTTCTTATCCGCGTCGAAAACGCCTATTATCCTGTAGCCTTCCTTAGCAAAGCTTTTGTACTTCATCAGCGCCTGGCCGATATTGCCCGCTCCGAGTATTACCGCCTTGTGCGATGCACCGATATCGAGTATCCTCATTATCTCCTGTCTCAGCCTTGAGACATGATAGCCGTATCCCTGCTGACCGAAACCTCCGAAGCAGTTAAGGTCGCGCCTTATCTGTGATGCGTTCAGGTTCATGTCCTTGCTCATTCTGGACGACGATACTTTTTCGGTACCGTAGGCTTCGAGTTCCGACAAATACCTGTAGTATTTGGGAAGCCTGCGTATGACCGCGTCGGATATCTTATAATCCTGCATAACCGCTCCTTTTTGTTTTGAACATTATAACATATAGTATGATCATATTGAACAAAAATTTTTATATAAAGGGCCTTAAATTCTATTTTTTGTAATTCATTATTTTCTATCTTAACTTGATATTATAGTTAAATATTATATAATATCAGCATATATAGTATAAATATCAGCTTATAAGCATTTGCCAATACTCATAAGGCTTATACGTTGTTTAATAGTTCCACAATGCTATGGCATTAATCGATATCTTTTGATTCATGGAGGTTAAAAATGTATAACAGAGCCAAAACATCGGCGTTTGTTCTGGGGCTTATCGGAGGAATACTCAATGCGCTCTTTGCAATCTTCGCCTTGATTGGATTAGTAACTGCCTTGGAGTTTGCTTCCGGTTATATCGACACAACCGGCCTTATAATTTTGATTGCCGCGGTGTTTCTGGTATGTCTGGTCAACCTTGTCGGAGCATGCATCTGCAGAAACAAGCGTGTCGCAGGCGGAGTAATAATGCTTATTAGCGCAGTTCTGCTGCTCATATATCTGACTGTTTCTTTATCAAGCCCGTTTTCCGGTTTCGGAATGACCTCCGAAACGACTATCGTCCCAATTTTGTGGCTGTTAACTCAGTTGATGTCTATCATTGGGGCGATAATTTGCTTTACCCCCAGGCGGCCTGTACAGTACCGGCAGCCTTACGGTCAGCCCTATGGACAGCCCCAGCAGCCTTACGGTCAGCCTCTTTACGGGCAGCAACAGGCTTACGGGCAACCTCCTTACGGCCAGCAACCGCAGCAATATGGGCAGCCGCAGCAGTACGGACAGCAGCCTCAGCAATATGGGCAGCCGCAGCAGTACGGACAGCAGCCTCAGGGGCAGGCTCAGCCGCCTGAAAATACGCAGCAATAACACAAGCTGTTTGAGAACAGAGGCTTGTGTTCTGACTATAAGCCTCTGTTGCTCACATGTCGAATAGTATAAAGCGAATATCGCAGAGCTTCGACTGGCTAGATAGAAAAACCAGGTTCTCGCGATATATCGCGGTAGATCGTGCGTAAATTTTCTATCTGCTCCTCAGTGCCGCGCGCCGCTATCCATACGCCCCCCTCCGCGCCGCACACCCCTCCGGCAGCGGACATCACTGCCTCACATCCGGTCAAGATGCCTATTGCGGTAAGCTCTGTAACTATAACGCCGCTCACCGGCATAAGCCTCGCTCCCGCCGTTCCGGGCGAATTTAACAGCTTTGCCGCCTCTTCGATATCGCCTGTGATTCTTTTTTCCAGCCCCACGGGGATATAGAGGCTGACGCGTCTCCCGTAAACAGCCTGAAGCGCGGCGCTTATCGTTCCCGCCTTGGAGTCCCCTATGAGCACTCCGGCCTTCCCGCGCTCTGTGTCAAGCGCGTTCGCCCCTTTTATAATAACATCGCCAGCCTTAAGGCCGTCTATTACATCGAATATCGTTTTACCCGAAAGCCACTCGCCTTTCTCTATCACCACGTCTCCCGCGAAGCGCCGCTCTGCCTCGGGCATCCTTCCGGCCCCGGTCACCGGCTGTTCAGGCGGCAGTGTGATCCCCCGAAAAAATCTCTCGCGTGAAAATGCCGCTTCCTGTCCTATGCTTTTGAGCACCTCTTCGGCTACATAGCCGTTGGTCGTACCGGCCACTATGACTACGGTACGGCTTTTTATGGCTTCCTGTATCTCCACTATACGCAGCATGGATTTTGCAATGAGTCTTTTTCCCGCTGCGGGCGTTATGAGCAGCTGTAATACCTCTTCCGGCATAGGCGCCTCCTTATATAGTGTGGGTTTTGCTTCTGTGTTATTACAGTATAATTGCTGTTATTACAGTATAATTGCTTTGGGGTTTTTTGACAATTAAATATTTATTATAGCCTGGAGGGTAATTCACGATGTTCACTTCTTCCGCCGTCCGCAGCTCAAGCAGCCGCCGTTGAATTGACGCCGACGAAACAAGAATAATCGCAGTGCTGTTTATATCCACACCCCAAAAAGCCTCACGACTTTTTGGGGACCCCGTATGTAAAAGGCTTATGGGGTCTTGCATAAGCCTCTTAACATTTGCTATATGAACAGCGTCGCGTCCGACGTCTCCGCCGCCCCGAGGAACGACGCGACTCCCGCGAACTCTATACCGTCTATCAGCTCTTCTTTCTTTATCCCCATAACGTCCATCGACATCGTGCATGCCACTATCTTGACTCCGTTTTTCTGCGCCTGCTCTATGAGTTCGTCCAGCGAGGAAACGTTCTTCTTTTTCATAATGCCCCGCATCATCGCAGAGCCCATTCCGAGCATATGCATTTTCGACAGCTTCAGTTTCTTTGCGCCCCTCGGCATCATCGCCCCGAACATACTCTCTATAAACGTCTTCTTTACATTTGCCTTCTCGCGTCTGCGCAGTATATTCAGCCCCCAGAACGTGAAGAACATCGTTACCTTTCTGCCCATCGCCGCCGCGCCGTTTGCTATAATGAAACTGGCAAGCGCCCTGTCGAGGTCTCCGCTGAAGACTACCATCGACTTGTCGTCGTACATGCGCGGTGCTATATTGCAGTCCTCACCCTCGCAGCCCTTCTTTATCCACACCGAAAAGCCTTTGTCCGTCTTCTCGCCCTTTACATACGTGTTTTTCGTACGCGCGCACCACGCCGCAGCGTCGGCGAAGAAGCCGGGGTCTGTGGCGGTTATGTTTATAACGTCGCCGTCCTCCGTTTCGCTTATTGCCTCATAAAGCTTCATTACCGGCCCCGGGCACTGCAGCCCGCAGGCATCTACGGTTATGGTTTTATCCGGCGTTACAGCTATAGTATTGTTTTCTGATCTCATAGGTATCGCTATGCCTTTCATCGATTTGCTTTCCTCGTCAGTATAGTCCTTGCTGACCGTCCTGTATGTCGTATACCCTCCGGCAAGATTCTTAACGTTCTTAAACCCGCTCTGTTTCATTATCCTTGCAGCTATGTAAGAGCGCAGACCTACCGCGCAGTGAACGACATAGGATTTATTCCTGTCCAGGCTTTCTATACTCTCGCGCATGTTGTCAACGGGTATGTTTACGCTGCCCTCGATAGCGCCCATCTGCCTCTCGGCAGGAGTCCTCACGTCGAGTATCACCGTGCCTTCGGAAAGGTTTTTAAGCTCGCCGACGGTTATGTTGTCGACATTGCCCAACAGTATATTCTCTGCGGTGAACGCCGCCATATTTACAGGGTCTTTCGCGGACGAATACGGGGGCGCGTAGCAGAGCTCCGTCTCCTCAAGGTCATGGACCGCTGCTCCGAACTGTATGGCAGTCGCGATAACGTCTATCCTCTTCTCCACGCCGTCGTAGCCAACCGCCTGCGCCCCTAAAACCTTTCCGTCAAGCCCGAATATCATCTTAAGCGTCATCGGCATTCCGCCGGGGTAATACCCCGCGTGAGACAGCGGGTGCACAATAGTTATCTTATAGTCTGTATTGAGCTTTTTGCCCGACGCTTTTAGCTGCTTTTCGTTAAGCCCGGTGCTGGAGGCGGTGATGTCGAATATCTTAGCCACCGAAGCGCCCTGAGTGCCCTTATACGTCCTGCCCATGCCGCAAATGTTGTCGGCGGCCATCCGCCCCATCTTGTTCGCGGGCCCCGCGAGAGGTATCATTGCCTCCTCACCGCTGACGAAATTCCTTACCTGAACGGCGTCGCCCACCGCGTATATGCTCTCGTCGGATGTTTTGAGATGCTCGTCGACAACTATACCTCCGCGACTGCCTATCTCGAGCCCGCAGCCCTTTGCGAGCTCGGTATTGGGCTTTACGCCTACAGCCAGTATCGCTATGTCGGCGGGTATCGTGCGGTTCTGCGTCATTACAGCAAAGCCTCCCTTGCCGTCTTCAAAGCCCGTAACGCCTTCGCCCAAAACGAGCCTTACACCGTTGTCGGCAAGGTGCTTGTGCACGGACTGCGCTATATCGAAGTCTAGATTCGGCATGACCTGATCCATGACATCGACCAGGGTCACCGAGAGCCCCGCGTGCACGAGGTTTTCGGCCATCTCTATACCTATAAAGCCTCCGCCCACGACGACGGCGGATTTTGCCTGCTTTTCGCTTATTGCCGCCGCTATGGCGTCCATGTCGGGTATCGTCCACAGCGTGAATACCCTGTCGCTGTCCGTTCCGGGTATCGGAGGGATCACCGGCGATGAGCCGGGTGAGAGTACCAGCACGTCATAGCTTTCGTTATACGTACCGCCGCCGCTCTGCAACGTAACGGTCTTCGCCTCCCTGTCTATAGAGACTACCTCGCTCTCTACGCGCACATCCACGTTGAAACGCGCTTTAAAAGACTCGGGCGTCTGCAGCAATAGCTTATCCCTCTTCTCGATTATGCCGCCTATAAAATAAGGCAGGCCGCAATTAGCGAACGATATATACGGCCCCCGCTCAAACATTATTATCTCGGCTGTCTCGTCGAGCCTGCGAAGGCGAGCTG
>JAEYPS010000028.1 GCA_023410475.1 Bacillota bacterium
TATTTCATTAATGAAACTGAAATCTATATACTTTTCTATCCTTCTGAGCAGGTGATCTTGAGGAACCAGTTCATCAATCATGACTAGTTCCACTTCGGCTTGATGGCTGTTTTGTTCTTCTAACATGGTATTCTCCGGCGTTTCTTTTATTTTACCATACTTTTGAACAATGAAAAAGGCTGCTGATACTTTGTCAGCAGCCTGGGCGCCTTTAGCATAGGCGCTGTTTTTTATTCGGATAATGGTATATTGCCGCAATAACATAGGTGTCAATGGTCAATTTTCCCTGTAAATTCAACGCAGATTACGTGCCAAAGCTTGACAATAATCATGGTTATGCATATAATAAAGCAAACCTTTGAGCAAGAAAAGTAGGCAGAGCCGGGTGTATCAAGAGAGCCGCTGATGGTGAGAATGCGGCAGCACAGGTCTGAACGAATGGTCTTGCGAGGGCGGCTTGAAACCTGCTTGGGAAGTAGATGCCGACGGGAGCCCTGTCCGTTATCAGCGGGGTGCGCATGATAGTGCGCAAAACGAGCGGATGATTTATTTCATCAATCCGGGTGGTACCGCAGAAGCTTACAGGCTTTTGTCCCTTATGGGGATGAAGGCTTTTTTTATACAAATCTTTAAGAGAAGAGAGGAGAAAAGACGAGAATGATAAGACCAGACTGCGAGACGATTCAGAAGCTCGCAAAGAACTACAGCATAATACCTGTCTGCAAAGAAATCTACGCTGATGTTATCACGCCCATTACGCTTTTGCAAAAGCTGGCCGCGATTTCAAATCGGTATTATCTGCTGGAGAGCATAGAGGGCGGGGAAAAGTGGGCGCGATTTTCGTTCCTCGGGTTTGACCCGGTCATGCGCCTTGTCTGCAAAGACGGCATTGTGACTATATCCGAGGGAAACACAGTCAAATCGGTAAAGACACAAAAGCCGCTTGACGTGGTGCGCGAGGTGATGTCGGAATTTAATGCGCCGTCGCTGCCCGGCATGCCGCCGTTCACAGGAGGGCTCGTAGGCTACTTCGGTTACGCCATGATAGAGTATTTCGAGCCGGTATTAAAGCTCAAACGGGGCGGCTGCGACTTCGACCTGATGCTGTTTGACAAAGTGATCGCCTACGATCATCTGAAGCAGAAGATATGCATCGTGGTCAACATGAAGGCGGACCGTGTGATGGAGAACTACGGCAAAGCGGTGTCTGAGATCGAGCATATTGTGCGCCTCATCTATGACAAGCAGCCTTTGCCCCGCCTGCGCGCGCAAGCGAACATGGAGTTTACCTGCAACATATCCAAAGACGATTACTGCAAAGCGGTGGAAAGAACCAGGGAATATATCATCGACGGAGACATATTCCAGGCGGTTATTTCGCGCCGATTTGAGAGCGAGTATCATGGCAGCCTTATTAACGCCTACCGCGTGCTGCGCACCACCAATCCATCTCCGTACATGGTATACATGCATTTTGATAACCTTGAGCTCATAAGCGCATCGCCGGAGACGCTGGTGCGGCTGCAAAAAGGCCGGCTGGCGACATTCCCGGCGGCGGGCTCACGACCCCGCGGCGCGACGGATGAGGAGGACCGGGCGCTGGAAGCCGAGCTGCTGACCGATGAAAAGGAGCTCTCTGAGCACAACATGCTTGTGGACCTCGCGCGCAACGACCTCGGACGAATCTCGAAGATCGGTTCCGTCGAGGTGATGGACTATATGATGATACACAGGTACTCGCGAATAATGCACATCGCGTCGCGCGTGGAGAGCGACATACGGCCGGACTGCGACGCGCTCAGCGCGGTGGAGGCGATACTGCCCGCGGGCACGCTGTCGGGCGCGCCCAAGATACGCGCCTGCGAGATAATCGACGAGCTGGAGCACGGGCCTCGCGGCATTTACGGGGGCGCTCTGGGATATGTTGACTTTTCGGGCAACCTTGATACCTGTATAGCCATCCGAATGGCGGTAAAGGAAGGCGGACGCGTGTATGTGCAGGCGGGCAGCGGTATCGTGGCGGACAGCGTGCCAAATACGGAGTACGAGGAGTCGGGCAACAAAGCCCGCGCCGTCATCGACGCAATTTTAAGGGCAGGCGAGGTGGACGAATAATGATACTGCTGATAGATAACTACGACAGCTTTACGTATAACCTGTTTCAGCTGACTGCCGCGATAGCCCCCGACATTCGAGTGGTACGAAACGACGCGATAACGGTTGAGGAAATCGAGGCGCTCAGCCCGTCGCACATACTGCTATCGCCCGGCCCCGGTTACCCGAAAGATGCGGGCGTCTGCGAGGACGCTATCGCGCATTTTGCCGGAAAGGTGCCCATACTCGGCGTGTGTCTCGGTCACCAAGCCATCTGCGAGGTGTTCGGGGCTGCCATAGGACACGCGCAGCGGCTGATGCACGGCAAAAAAAGCCGCATCCGTATCGATATATCAGAACCCTTATTTTTTGGACTGACGGAATATATCGATGCGGCGCGGTATCACTCGCTGGTCGCGGTGAATGGCACGGTGACGGACGACCTCATTATTATCGCTGAGGACGAAGAAATGGGAGAAGTTATGGCTGTGAAACATGCGCGATATGCTGTGTACGGCTTGCAGTTTCATCCCGAGTCGGTATTGACACCGCACGGCGACGTCATCATGAGAAATTTTCTAAGTTTGGAGGGAGCAAAATGATACGCGAAGCAATTTCGTTTGCGATAAATAAAAACGACCTGCCATATGAAACGGCGCGGCAGGCGATGCTGGAGATTATGCGGGGGTCGGCCACGCCGGCGCAGATCGCCGCGTTTCTTACGGCGCTGCGTATGAAGGGCGAGACTATCGAGGAGATTACGGCGTGCGCCGCCGCCATGCGCGAATGCGGATTAAAGCTGCCGCACAGCCTTGAAGTTCTGGATATCGTGGGCACCGGCGGCGACGAAGCGTTTACATTCAACATCTCCACCGTGGCTGCTTTTGTGGCCGCGGCGGCGGGCGTGCCTGTCGCCAAGCACGGCAACCGCAGCGTGTCCAGCAAATGCGGAGCGGCGGATGTGCTGGAAGCGCTGGGCGTGAGGCTGGACCTCACGGCGGAGCAGAACGCCAAGGTGCTCAGGACTACCGGAATCTGCTTTATGTTCGCTCCTGTGTACCATGCTTCTATGATGCACGCCGCCCCCGTGCGGCGGGAGATGGGTACGCGCACGATATTCAACATTCTGGGGCCGCTCGCCAACCCGGCGGGCGCGACGCTGCAGCTGCTGGGAGTATACGATGAAGCTTTGATGGAGCCTATGGCTCAGGCTTTGATTAAGCTGGGTGTCAGCCGCGCGCTGGTGGTGCATGGTGACGACGGCCTTGACGAGATCACGCTGACGGCCGCTACGAAGGTTTGCGAGATCAAAGGCAGCAAGCTTGACTGTTATTCGTTAAATCCGCGTGAGGTGGGCCTTGAGCTTTGCGCGATGGGCGATATCAAGGGCGGTGACGCGGCGGAGAACGTAAAAATCGCCAAAGAGGTGCTGAGCGGACGGACGGGCCCAAAGAGGGACATCGTGCTTCTGAACGCGGGGGCTTGCCTTTATATCGCGGGCAGAGCCTGCAGCATTGCCTGCGGCGTTGAACTCGCGGCAAAAACCATAGACAGCGGGGCTGCGCTTGCCAAGTTGAACGAGTTCGTTCAAGCGACGAACGGAGCTGAAGTATGATACTGGACATCATTGCGGCGGCGGCAAAAAAGCGGGTGGATGCTGCCAAAGAGATAAAGCCGCTGGAAGAACTGTACGAACAGGCGCTGTCAATGCCTAAGGGGAATAATGCTTTTGAGACAGCGCTGAAAAAGGACGGTATATCGTTTATCTGCGAAGTGAAGAAAGCGTCTCCTTCAAAAGGGCTTATAGCGCCCGATTTCCCGTATCTCGATATTGCACGGGAGTATGAAGAGGCCGGTGCGGACGCAGTTTCGGTGCTGACGGAGCCGGAATTTTTCCTTGGCAGCGACGCGTATCTTACAAAGATACGCGCGAGTATCAGTCTGCCGCTGCTCCGCAAAGACTTTACGGTGGACGAATACCAGCTGTACGAGGCAAAGGCCATCGGCGCTAACGCCGTTCTGCTGATCTGCGCGCTGCTAGATAAACAGATGCTTAAAAAATATATCGGCATTTGCGACACTCTGGGTTTGTCGGCACTGGTAGAGGCTCACACCGGGGCGGAGGTTAAATCCTCGCTGGACGCGGGCGCGCGCATAGTGGGCGTCAATAACCGCAACCTTAAGACGTTTGAAGTGGATCCGGAAACCTGCATACGTCTGCGGCCGTTGGTTCCGAACGATATTATATTCGTCGCGGAGAGCGGCATAAGCAGTCGGGAGGATATCGTGCGGCTTCGTGACGCGGGCGTGAACGCGGTGCTGATAGGAGAAACGCTGATGCGCAGCTCGGATAAAAGATCGGCGCTTGCAGAACTGAAAGGCGGTTCGGTATGACGAAGATAAAGATATGCGGCCTGTTCAGGCAGCAAGATGCTGACTTCGTAAATGCGGCGCTGCCCGATTACATCGGCTTCGTGTTCGCACAGAGCCGCAGGAATGTGGCGCCCGCGCAGGCGGAGGCAATCAGGAATCGATTGAACGCTCGGATAAAGGTTGTCGGCGTATTTGTTGACGCGGCTGCGGACTACGCGGCTGCGCTGGCACAGGGCGGCATTATAGACGCAATTCAGCTTCACGGAAGCGAGGATGAGGCGTATATCATCAATCTGCGCTCAAAAACTGCTGCTCCCATCATCAAAGCGGTACGCGTGCAAAATACGCAGCAGGTGCTTGAGGCTCAAAACCTGCCGTGCGACTTCCTGCTGCTGGACGCGCATCATCCGCATATGGCGGGAGGCAGCGGGCAGCGCTTTGACTGGGCACTGCTGCCCAAACTTGATAAGGCATACTTTCTCGCCGGAGGGATAAATCTTGGAAATATCCGCGAGGCGCTGAAGACGGACGCATACGCCATTGATGTGAGCAGCGGCGCGGAAACTGGAGGCGTGAAGGATCAGGAAAAAATCATCGAACTGGTGAATATCGTAAGGAGTGAGAACAGATGAGTAAAGGACGGTTTGGCATATACGGCGGGCAATACATCCCCGAAACGCTGATGAACGCAGTTATCGAGGTGGAAAAGGCGTATCTGCATTACAAAGACGACCCGAAATTCTGCGCGGAGCTGGACACGCTGCTGAAGGAATATGCGGGGCGGCCTTCATTGCTTTATTACGCAGGGAAGATGACGCAGGACCTTGGCGGAGCGAAGATATATTTAAAGCGCGAGGATCTGAACCACACCGGCTCGCACAAGATAAACAATGTGCTGGGGCAGGCGATGCTGGCAAAGCGAATGGGCAAAACGCGAGTGATCGCGGAGACGGGAGCGGGCCAGCACGGCGTGGCGACGGCAACCGCGGCGGCGTACTTCGGGCTTGAGTGCGAGATATTCATGGGAAAGGAAGACACCGAGAGACAGGCGCTCAACGTTTTTAGAATGGAGCTGCTGGGCGCAAAGGTGCACACGGTCACGAGCGGTACTCAGACGCTCAAGGACGCGGTTAACGCGGCCATGCGAGAATGGACACAGCGCATTGACGACACGCACTACGTATTCGGCTCGGTGATGGGGCCGCATCCGTTCCCCATGATGGTGCGCGACTTCCAGAGCGTGATAGGAAAAGAGGTGCGGCAGCAGCTGCTAAAGAAGGAAGGGCGTCTGCCCGACGCGCTGGTGGCCTGCGTGGGCGGTGGCAGCAACGCCATAGGGCTGTTTCACGATTTCTTGGGAGATATGTCTGTGAGGCTGATCGGCTGTGAGGCTGCGGGCAGCGGCGTGAACACGCCGGAGAACGCGGCGACCATCGCAAACGGCACGGTGGGTATATTTCATGGCATGAAATCGTATTTCTGCCAGGACGACTACGGGCAGATAGCGCCTGTGTATTCTATATCGGCAGGGCTTGACTATCCCGGCATAGGGCCGGAGCACGCGCGTCTGTATGAAACGGGCCGCGCCGAATACGTGCCGGTGACGGACGACGATGCTGTGGACGCGTTCGAATACCTCGCGCGGACGGAGGGCATCATCCCCGCGGTGGAGAGCGCCCACGCCGTGGCGTATGTAAAAAAGCTTGCACCCGCAATGGGCAAACACCAGATCATTGTTATAAACCTGTCGGGGCGCGGCGACAAGGACGTGGCGGCTATCGCCAGATACAAAGGAGTGAACATCCATGAATAAGCTATACAGGGCATTTGAGAATAAAAAAGCGTTTATTCCCTTCGTGACTGCGGGCGACCCCGACCTTGAAACGACACAGAAGCTTGTGCTTACGATGGCGCAGGCTGGGGCGGACCTCATCGAGCTGGGGATACCGTTCTCTGACCCGGTGGCGGAGGGCATCGTTATCCAGCAGGCTGATGAGCGGGCGCTGGCTTCGGGCACGACCACGGATAAAATATTCGATATGGTCAGGCGCGTGCGGCAAAAGACAGACGTGCCGCTGGCGTTCATGACTTATATCAACCCAATCTACGTATATGGCGCAAAGCGGTTTTTTAAGAGCTGCGCGGCGTGCGGCGTTGACGCGGTCATCGTGCCCGACCTGCCGTTTGAAGAGCGGGGCGAGCTGCTTTCCTTCTGCGAAGAGAACGATGTGCACCTGATCTCGTTGATCGCGCCAACATCGGAAGGGCGCGTCAGTATGATAGCATCGGCAGCTCAGGGCTTTGTGTACTGTGTGTCTTCGCTGGGCGTAACCGGCGTACGCGGCGCCATCACCACAGATATAGGTGCGATGGTAAAAAGCATCAAGGCCGCAAAGGACATTCCCTGCGCTATCGGCTTTGGCATATCCACGCCCGAGCAGGCGCGCTCTATGGCCGCGGTGGCTGACGGCGTGATAGTGGGAAGCGCAATCGTGAAACTGGTTGAGCAGTATGGGCGGGACAGCGCAGGCCCCGTGGGCGAATATGTCCGGAATATGAAAGCCGCGATATCGGATCTTTAGACTTGGCATAAGGATAAATCAGCAGGCAATACAAGAATCCATAAGACATCTGCCGGAAAAGACCGGGGCAGGTGTCTTTCTATTTATAACGCAAACGCGCGAATATGAGCGGTTATCGGGCATACGTGATACCAGGGTTAAAAGCGCCCGTTTACATCATTCTATAACATACGGTTTGTTTTATTATATACGCCGGCAAGCGATATAAATAGAAAGGGTAAAATTAGATAAAACACAATTTGAATGCTGCTTAGATAATATAGGCGTTAGTTCTGCGTTGTGCCAATTGAAATATATTGGCTTGTTAACACTATATCTTTAGTAGTATAATTGATGCCTACAGTGTAATTATTGCTCAGTTTAGCAAAAGGGGAGATCACGGATGAAAGCAAGAGCGGTTTTATTTCTCTTGGTCGTTATAGCTGTATTGTTTTGTGCATGCAATTCAACGGGCGTTATCCAAAGCAAAAATGACGCGATTATTACGAGAGAGCAAGCAATACATAAAATAGAAACTATCAGCAACAGCACAGGCGATGTCGATATAAAATCGTATCAGGATATGGACAAAGTAATTGACGGCGTAACATACTACTTTATACAAGTTGTTTTTCCAAACAGAATGTCCGCTGAATACTATGTCGACGAAAAAGAAGGAAATGTTTTTATTGCCATGGGAGGTGAGCTTGACACAAATAATCCCTTATCTCCCGAATCGATATCGCTCGGCGAAGGGGTCGAGGAACTAGGAGCGATAACAGAGATCAAAGCTTCTCAGACCGATGCACTAAAAGATATTTTTGAATCCATTGGCATGAGCGCGCAGCAATTAGAACAGAAGTTCGGAAGCGATTACGGTAAAGTATCAGTCAATTATAACGGTAATATGCAAGCGTTCTTATACAGTGACCATGGCTTCACCGCGGCTTTTGGAGAAGACGGAAAAGTAAAATGCGTATACTGCAGCGATAAAATAGACATAGGCGGCATAAAGTCAGGGATGGATTTTTCACAAATACAGCAGAAGCTCGGAAAGACACGCTTACGTCAATTTTGGGTTGAGACACCCATAAACGCGGCTTATGAAATCGAATACAGCTTTAACGGCAGAACCGTGGCTTTCTTCTCGCGTCAGAGTGATGGAAACAATTCTATAATGAGCATCAGGTAATTTATAATGCGAATTTATTTACGCTCAGCACTCTTTGACACTATCATACAAGTTAAAATAAGCGCAGCCAGTTGACATATGTAATAACAAATGTTATCATTCAGCTATCCGCTTTAATTTACCTTTTAATAAGAATCCTATGCCCGGAGTTGCAGATAAACAAATCTCTTACATTTTGGGGGTGTGCAAAATGGTTGAGGTTAAAAACCTTACTAAGATGTATGGCAATAAGATCGGCGTAAAAAATATAAGCTTTACAGCCGAAAAGGGCGAGATCCTTGGTTTTCTTGGGCCAAACGGCGCGGGCAAGTCGACAACCATGAACGTGATCACAGGATACAGGGCTGCGACAGAGGGACGGGTTTTTATCGGAGGCTTTGATATTAGCCAGAAGCCGCTTGAAGCCAAAAAAAAGCTCGGTTATCTGCCCGAAACTCCGCCTCTATATCCCGAGCTTAAAGTTAAATCCTATCTTAAATTTATATGCGGACTAAAAGGTGTAAGCCCGGATAAGCGCGAAACGCATATAAACGAGATTATGGAGCTTGTTAAAATAACAGACGTAAAAGACAGGCTGATTAAAAACCTGTCAAAAGGCTACAGGCAAAGAGTCGGCCTTGCGCAGGCGCTTGTTTCCAAACCTGATGTGCTTATCATGGACGAGCCTACGGTAGGGCTTGACCCAAAGCAGATTCAAGAGATACGCTCGCTCATTAAGAGCCTTGGAAAAGAGCACACCATAATACTAAGCTCGCACATACTCGCCGAGGTCAGCATGATATGCGACAAGGTTATAATAATCAAGAAAGGTGAGATAGCCGCAATAGACACACCTGAAAACCTCGCCAGAAACCTGGCTTCCACGGAATGCTTCACAGCCAGAATAAAGGGTCCGGAAGCGCAGATCGCTCAAATTATAAGTGATATAGACGGTGTAATAAGCGTTAAGCAAAGCCGGGACAAAAGCGATATTAAAACCGGCTTCATAAACTACATAATCGAAAATACAAAATCAATTGATGTAAGAACACCATTGTTTTTCAAAATGGCCGGTCTGGGTTATCCGATACATGAATTAAAATCTATTGCTGTCAATCTGGAAGATATTTTTCTGCAGCTTACATCTGAGGAAAATGAGATCGCGGAGGTGGAATAAGCTATGCTGGCAGTGTTTAAAAAAGAGGTGTCCGTTTATTTCCTTACGCCCTTCGGTTATGTGTTTATGGGGCTTTTCCTGCTGCTCTCAGGGGTAGTTTTTTCGATATACAACCTGTGGGGCGCGAGGGGTGACATATATGGAATGCTGGGAGTTCTGAATTTCGTATCCATAGTCATATTCCCGGTGCTTACTATGAAACTGCTCGCGGAGGAAAAGAGGATGGCCACCGACCAGTTACTTTTTACATCCCCCGTTACAATAACTTCTATAATACTTGGGAAGTATTTTGCTGCGTTTTTTGTATACCTCGTAACATTATGCGCTACGGGAGTTTTCGCTGTCTTCATCATGATTTTCTCAAAGGCCTCGCTGGGGGCGATAATAGGCTCATATGTTGGGTTCGCGCTGCTTGGAGCGGCATATATAGCGATATGCCTGTTTGCCTCTTCTTTGACGGACAGCCAGGTAACATCGGCTATAATCGGCTTCGGTTTTCTGTTTGGGTTTATGATAATGGGATTGCTCACGAACGCCATTCCGTTTCTGTTTTTGAAGCGCATCGTATCATGGTTTGCGATATTAAGCAAGTATGAGGAGTTTTCCAACGGAATACTGAAGATAGGGCCGCTGGTATATTATCTGAGCTTTGCGGTTGGTTTTGTGTTCTTGACGATAGTTGTGATAAAGAGCAGACTGCAGGACAAAGGAGTGATGAAACATGATAAAGGAAAGATTTAGCAATCTAAACAAAGATACTTTATTAAAAAAACTCAGCTCAGTCTTTATCGTGTTGGCGGTTGCAGCATTACTGTTCTTTGTCAATGTGTTGGCGGATATGCTGCCCTGGACTTACGATATGACAACGGAGAAGATATTTACGCTGTCTGAACAGACCAGGGGCGTACTTGAAAGCCTTAAGAGCGAAGTGAACGTTGTGGCTTTTTTTGAAGAAGGTGTGGAAGATCCGACCGTAAAAGCGCTTTTGGAGGAGTACAGGAAGTTTGCAGGAGGCAAGCTTAAAATCGAGTTTATTGACGCCGACAAAAACCCGGCTGTCGTTAGAAAATACGACTTAAGCGACGAAGGCATTTCCAACGGTATGATCGTGTTTGAAAGCGGCGGAAGGATAAAAAAAGTGAACAGATCGGATATCTTTATAATGTACGATTATGTTTACGGAAAAGCATTCAACGGCGAGCAGCAGTTTACGGGAGCCATCACGAATATAACTTCTGGTAACTTTCCAAAACTATATTTCCTTGAAGGGCACAAAGAGCCTGATATCGAAACAGAGCTTTCGAAGCTAAAGGCAAGAATCGAGGGGGAATCGTATGCTGTTGAAAGCCTTAATATTTTAAAAGAAGGGTCTATTCCGGATGACGCGAATACCATTATAGTATTATCACCAAGGAGAGACCTTGGCGATGACGAAAGAGAGCTTTTTAAGGAATTTCTTATAAAAGGCGGCAGGGCTATATTTTTGTTTGATATCCTCACAGAGAATGAGCAGCTGCCGAACTTTAACAGCTTCTTAAGAAGCTACGGCATACATTATACGAATAACTTCGTTGTTGAGGAGGACAGCAACAGCTTCTACGCCAACAATAAAATGTATCTTGTCCCTTATTATACTCAGCACAGCGTTGTGGAAAAGCTGAATGACGACAGGCTGTTCGTGCTTTTCCCGTTCTCAAGCAATATAGAGATTATGAACGAGATAGACAGGACTGTGACCGTTGAAACGCTTTTAACGGGCTCGGATAAATCGTGGATCAGGTATAATATAAACGACGCGACGCCGGTAAAGACGCAGGAAGACGAGTCCGGACCCGCTATACTCGCTGTGGCCGCGACCAAGGACAATACCGATCTGAGATATGACGAGACAAAGATAATTGTGGCCGGCAACGCAAGGTTTGTGGACAACAACTATATCGACACACAAGGCAACTTCGACTTTTTCATGAACGCGGCGAACTGGGTGGGTGACAGGGATTATTCGATAGCAATAAGACCTAAACTGATGAACACAAACATGATGTTCGTCAAAGGAGAGATGTATATCATAGTTATGGCGGTGTCGGTGCTTATAATACCGATGCTAGCCTTTCTGGCCGGCCTCATCATATGGATAAAAAGGAGGCACCTATGAAAAGAGTCTTGATTGTCCTCGTTTTGCTCATAGTCGTAGGCGGTATAGCGGCACTCGTATTTCACCTTGATAAAGAGGAACCTTTTAAACAAGACAGGACGCTGTTCAATTATGTCGACGAAGAGATCGAAGAGATCCGCATATCCTCAGCGCACGGCGAGGTATACTTCATAAAAAAGCCGGAGGGATGGGCTATGATAAAGCCCCATCCCTACAAGATAGACGCAGCCGTGATAGGCATGCTGGAGAACCGGCTTAAGAATTTTTTAGCATCAAGGGTGCTTGAGGAGGACACAGCCGACCTTAAAACATACGGGCTTGACAATCCAAGTGCTGCTATCCGTTTCAAGCTGGACGACGGTACAGAAAAACAGCTTTTTATCGGCGAGATGACCGCGTCAAAGGTCCAGTATTATGCGAAGGATTCCGCCAAGGATAATATTTATATTCTGGGATCTTATGACGTGGAAAACTTTCTGCGCCCTATCAATGAATTCAGAGACAGAACGATACTTGAGGTCGATACAAAATCAATAAACTCAATCGCTTTGGATATTTCCGGCAAGCGTGACTTTAAGCTTACGGGAGAAGATTCAGGCAATTGGAGAATGGTCGAGCCTCTTGATATTGAGGCAAGGGGCGACGCAGTAATGGAGATAATGGAAGATATACTTAGTGTGAAGATAAAAGACTTCGTTGATATTGGTGTTGACGATACTGCCAGGTTTGGATTAAAAGACCCCTTATATACTCTGGAGATCGGGGATAAAAGCCGAAACGCTCAGAAGATTTACTTTGGAAATGTTGACGAGGAGAAGCAGGTTATATACATGAAGTCAGACGGCAGCGAAGATATCTGTACGCTGTCTTTGGAGCTGTTTGACCCGCGCAGGTTCAAAATCGCGGAATTTGTAAGCGAAGCTCCTCTAAGCGTGGGGATAGGCGATGTAAATAAGATCGTTATCGATGAGGACGGTTTAGAAGTTGAGTTTAAAAGGGATACCTCTAAGGTTGAGGATTCATTCACGTGCGGCGGGAAAGCCGTTGATATGGAGCAGTTTACGGAGCTTTACGTAAATATAATGTCTCTTACTGCCGAAGGGTATGACCCGGATAATAAGGGCGGCACGCCTCATTTGACTGTGATTCTTGAGCTTAAAGACAAATCACAAACGATAAAAGCGCAATTCGTAAAAAGAGATGAATTATCCTATTATATGATATTAAACGCAGAACCCAGGCCGTTTTTCATTGGCGAAAGAAAGATAGAGCTGATCAAGAGATGGCGGGACAGAGTATTGGAAGGTATATAGATACGTTTATTACACAAAGGGCTCGTGATTTTACCTATCACTCGCATTCGTTGTTATGACTGACTCTGCCGGGACATTCTGTGAATGTCCCCCTATTTTAGTATGTTTTCATGATTGACGGACTTTCGCAACTGAAAAAACGTTGTTCTCTATTTTGTCTAAATCTATAATTTACTACCCTTTTCATTCCCTTAATGGGAATTTTAAAAATATATTGACATTTGTATTGACATATTCTAAAACTTAACCTATAATATTTTTAACATATGTGATGGAATATGTTTAATTATAGCTCTGGCGATATATGGCATACCCGTCACAAATTCAATAGCCTAAAAGCGTTTCCTTTGCTATAGGGAAGAGGTATCCAGAATGAATTTTGGATACATTCTCAGCGTTAGTTTTGCAGAAGACCAAGTATATAGCAGCCTTATTATTTAAGAAATACGAAGATTAATACTTTTTAATAGTTCGCGGCTTTCCTTTATAATCAGCCGGTTACAGCATACGGCAATAATCGTTGCTAACGATTTGCATAAATAATAGTATTATGGAGGATATTAACATGAAAGGATCAACAAAAAGGGTAGTTGCTTTGCTGCTGCTAATGTTGCTCGTGGCATCTTCTCTGGTTGCATGCAGCGGCGGCACCGTACCCGAAAAACCGGCAGGAGCCCCTGCGGGGGGGAATGAGGTTAAAGCCTTCAAAGGTTCGCCCGACGAGACATATTACATGAACGTTATGGTATCAGGAGTCGAATACTGGTTCCCCGTTTATGAAATGTTTAAACAGTGCGGACAGCAATTGGGAGTTAAAACTGTTTACAGCGGAACCCCTGAATACGATGTAAACCTCCAGATCGCAAGTTTTAATCAGGTGCTTGCAATGAAGCCGGCAGGTATCTATGTCCATCCGATGAACGCGGATGCCTTTATTGAGCCAATAAACAAGGCCATTGACTCCGGTGTTGCAATTGCGACATTTGCCGCAGACTCCCCAAAGAGCAAGCGCAGAGTCTATATCACTTCGGATAACGTAAATGAAGGCAATGTTGCAAGCGACATCGTATGCAATGAAATAGGATTACAGGGCGATATCGCCTGTACCGAAAATCCCGGGCAGAGCAATCACGACCTTTACATCAAGTCATTCATCGCAAATGTAGAAAAGAACTATCCAAATGTAAGTATCGCAAACCGTACGGCCACAAACCAGGATACGGCGAAGGCATACGAGGCAGCTCTTGCTACGCTGCAGGCAAACCCGAACCTTAAGGCTTACATTACTCCCGAAGCCGCGTCGGCACAGGGCGTATTCCAGGCTGTTAAGGAAAAAGGCGCAGACGTTATGGTTCTGACGAGAGACCTTAACATTACGATTCTTGACGCAATCAAGGCCGGCGAAATCTGGGGCGCTGTTAACCCTGACCAGGGCACCCAAGGGTATATGGGTATGCTTACCCTGTTCCTCTTAAAGCACAGCGATATGATGGATCCTATGAGCGATTATGAAATGAAGGGTGTCAGCCCGCTCAACCTTCCGTTCGTTGATAACGGCATGAACATGGTTACCAAAGAAAACGCGGATGCTTTCTACTGGGATAAATACCTTGCCTCGCGTCCGTGGTCAAAGGGAATCGAAGAGTAATCGAAGTTTAACACATCAGAAGAGTTTCATTGAGAGCGGCGGTATTATACGGATACCGCCGCTCATGAAACGTTAAGAATTTGCAATCTATACGTTAGGTGGTGTTACCATTTGATGGAACAGCAGACCGTACTTGAGGTTAAAGGGATCGAGAAAAGTTTTGGAGCGACAAAGGCGCTGCGCGGCGTAGATTTTTCACTTCGTAAAGGAGAAATCCATGCGCTCGTCGGTGAAAACGGCGCCGGAAAGTCGACGCTTATGAATATAATAGACGGAGTAATTTCTGCAGACGCAGGAAAGATATTTATTGAGGGTAAATATGTACAGGTAAAAAATCCGCATGAGGCACACAAGCTTGGAATAGGTTTTGTGCATCAGGAAATAGCGCTTTGCCCCCATGTTACAGTCGCCGAGAATATATTCATGTCAGAAATCAAAAACAGCAGGAAGTTTACAGTCAATTACAAGCAGCTGTATGAAAGAGCCGCTGAAATATTAAAGCCAATATCAAATATCAACCCGAAAAAAAACGTCAGCGAGTTAAGCGTATCCAATCAGCAGGTAGTTGAAATCGCAAAGGCGTTGTCGATGAACTGCAAAATATTGATACTGGACGAGCCGACGTCCACATTGACCGAAAGCGAATCCGCTGCCCTGTTTAAGATTATGAAAAGCCTTAAGGAAAAGGGCATAGGGATCATATATATCAGTCACAGAATGGCTGAAGTTTTCGGAGAGTGTGACCGGGTATCCATACTTCGCGACGGGAATTATATAGGGACGTATGATGTTTCAGAGACGAACCCGAAGGAAGTCGTAAGCAAAATGGTCGGCAGAGAAATCAGCGATATGTATCCGCAAAAGAGTAAGAAGAGCTTAATGGGCAGCCCAGCGTTGTTTGAAGTAAAGAATTTTACTGACGGTGAGCGCTTTAATAATATCAGTTTTGAACTTATGGAAGGCGAGATCCTCGGCCTTGCAGGCCTTATTGGAGCAGGCAGAAGCGAGGTAGCGCAAGCGGTTTGCGGCCTTCGTAAAAAGATAACGGGAGAAGTATTTTATAAGGGAGAAAAAATAGATATAAACAGTCCAAAGGATGCGATAGAAAACGGAATCGTATACCTTACAGAAGACAGAAAAACATTGGGACTATTTCTTGAATTGAGCATCAAAATGAATATTTCTGCAATGAAAATAAAGAACATTTCAAAGCATGGGCTTATATTAAGAGCGCTTGAAGACAAACAAGGGAATGCATATGCTAAAATGCTGGATATTAAATGCACCAGCATTGACAGGCTCGCGTCTTCCTTAAGCGGCGGAAATCAGCAGAAGATACTCTTATCCAAGCTTTTGACAGTGAAGCCTAAGATAATTTTTATGGACGAACCGACGCGCGGCATAGATGTAGGAGCCAAAGCGGAAATCCATAAACTATTAAGGCAATTGGTTAATGAAGGGATGGGCATAATAATGATTTCGTCCGAGCTGCCTGAAATCATAGGTATGTGCGACAGAGTAGTCGTAATGCATGAAGGTATCATAAACGGTGAGGTCGGCTCTGAAGATTTGAACGAAAAGAAAATCATACAGGTAGCGTCAGGTATAAAGGAATAGACAAGCACAAGGGGGAAAGAACTATGTCAAGATCAAAAACCAATCCAAAACTGAATAACGGACGTACCATTAAAAGCAGCATCTCAAAAGCACAATTCATTGAAAAGCTGAAAAATTTCAGAGAGCTTAATCTTATTATCATTATTGCTGTTATTTTTGTAATAATGTCGTTTGCGTCTCCTTACTTTCTTACATGGGATAATATCGAGGCGGTGCTGCTCTCGTTTACAACGAACGGTATTGTGGTAATAGGCATGACGGTTATGTTAATCGTGGGTGGTATCGATGTCTCGGTAGGCTATACAATGTGCCTTGCTATGTGTATCTCCGGAGCGCTGTTCCTTGAGGGATGGAATCCCTGGCTGGCAAGCCTCGTGGGCTTCGGGACAACGTCTGTAGTTGGCTTGATTATTGGGTTCTTCGTAACAAAAGTAAAGCTTAACCATCTTATAACGACACTGTCTATGCTGGGTATATTAAGGGGCCTGTGTCTGATCATTACAAAAGGAACTCCGCTGTCTTTGTATCAGCTTCCGGATGAGTTTAAATTCATGGGAGTAGGAAAAATATTCGGAGTGCCCTTCGCGATAATATTATTTTTCATTATAGCGATAATATGCGACTTCCTCATCAGAAGGTCTACGCTCATAAGGACTGTATTCTATGTGGGCAGTAATGAAAAAGCCGCAATGTTCTCAGGCATAAACGTAGATAAAGTGAAGATATTAGTGGCGGTTCTCTGTTCGAGCCTCGCGGGTCTTGCCGGCGTAATTTACATGGCAAGATTTACTTCCGCTACGCCTACGTTCGGCCAGGGCCTTGAAATGACGGCAATATCGGCAGCAGTTATAGGGGGAGCCAGCCTGACTGGCGGAAAAGGCACTGTTTTGGGAGCCGTGCTTGGTATAACATTGCTCCAGTTGGTCACGAGCTCAATGATCCTCCTTAATATCAATCCATACTGGCAAACGTTCATTACCGGTATGATACTGCTCACTGCTATATCGCTTGACAGTCTTGGTCAGATGCGTAAAGTAAAAGTAAAGCATTCAAATAACCGGAATGAACATGCCGTTCTGAGTGATAGCAGCACGCTATGTAATTAAAATAAGGGGAGCGGACAGGCCGCCTTATAATCATGAGCAAGTATTCAGAATGCGAAATAATCAGCCGTAAAAACTAGTATTTTACGGCTTTTTTATATAAACGCCTATTATTTCACTATAATGAGCCATAGCTTCGGTTCATTCCTTTATTAATTAGCATTATTTGCTGCAGCACTTTGTATCTAAGCAGTCAGCTTGCCCGTCCATAAAGCAAAGATACCATCTATGGCACGGCTGTATTGTGGGATTCACGGGCCGCCAATTTGCGGGCGTCGCCACTTTCTCGGCGTCAGATGTCCGCAGAGTACCGAGAAGCCTGAGTACTTCGTCTAAAGGAGGATAAGTCGTTATATAAAAAGTAGTATAAAGCGTCCGGACGGCGGCATTTTGCCACAACATCAGACGCTAGAAATCAGCCTCGAAAGTAGGCTATTTTAAATTTGTGTAGTATAAAATGTTAACATTGTTGAGCATGAAAAAACCCCAAAAGAGGCTTCTTTCGGGGTTTCTGGCGTTCCCGGCGCGATTCGAACGCGCGGCCTTTCGCTTAGGAGGCGAACGCTCTATCCTGCTGAGCTACGGGAACAAACAGGCATGCATTATATCAACGCATGCCATGATATTTTACAGATAAACTTGTGATATGTCAACCTCAGTTTCTTATGCCCTGGAGAGGCGCGGGAACGCGCCCGCCGCGGTTTATAAGCCTTTCGCTGCCGCTCCCACCTATATCCATCACAACGGCTTTCCCGAGAAGCCCGCCGTAATCGACGCATTCTCCCACTTTTGCGCCCGGAATCGGTATTATGCGAACGCCGGTGGTCTTGTTGTTTACAATGCCTATAGCGGCCTCGTCCGCTATTATAGCCGATATAACGCTCGCGGGAGTGTCGCCGGGTACAGCCACCATATCGAGGCCTACGGAGCACACACATGTCATAGCCTCAAGCTTGTCGAGAGACAGCGCTCCTTTGCGCGCGGCTTCTATCATGCCTTCGTCTTCGCTGACAGGAATGAACGCGCCCGAAAGCCCGCCTACATGAGATGATGCCATAACGCCGCCTTTTTTGACCGCGTCATTTAAAAGCGCCAAGGCAGCGGTAGTGCCGTGCATGCCGCAGACGTCAACGCCTATCTCTTCGAGTATGCGTGCTACGCTGTCGCCAATGGCCGGAGTAGGCGCGAGTGACAAGTCGACGATACCGAATGAGACGCCGAGCCGCTCGGAAGCCTCTTTGGCGACAAGCTGCCCGACGCGCGTCACCGAAAACGCTGTCTTCTTTATCGTTTCCGCGACCACGTCAAATTTTTCGCCCCTTACCTTTTCAAGAGCTGCTTTTACAACGCCCGGCCCCGAAACGCCGACGTTTATTGCGCATTCCGGCTCGCCCGCGCCGCAGAACGCACCCGCCATAAAGGGATTGTCCTCGACTGCGTTTGCGAACACGACGAGCTTGGCGCAGCCTATGCCGCCGCCGTCGCTAGTCAGCATGGCGGTCTCTTTAATGATTTTGCCCATTTTTTTTACCGCGTCCATGTTTATGCCGCTGCGAGTGCTAGCAACGTTAACAAAGCCGCAGACGCGCAGAGTTGATGACAGCGCGCTTGCGAGAGAGTTTATAAGCACGGAGTCACCCTTCGTTTCTCCTTTATGCACGAGCGCGCCGAAGCCTCCTATAAAGTTGACGCCCGTGTCTGCGGCGGCCTCGTCAAGTGCCTTCGCGAAAACAGTGTAATCGCTCTCCCCGCTGCTTGCCGCTATCTCGGCTATGGGAGTCACGGATATACGCTTGTTGACTATGGGGACCCCAAACTCGCGCGCGATGTCGTCGCCGACTTTTACCAAGTCTTTAGCCTTGCCGACGATCTTCTTTTTTATGTTATCGCAGCACCTCTTCGCGTCGGAAGACACGCAGTCCCTTAGTGAAATGCCCATGGTTATCGTGCGTACGTCAAGATGATGCGTGTCAATCATCTTTATGGTGCCCAGCACCTCCGATTTGTTTATCAACGCAATGCTCCTTTTTAAGTTTACAGCGCAATTATAACGCACAGAGACGATAAGCGCAACGAAGCAACATAGCAGGTGGTAATTATTACACATTTGTTAATTTTGATACCATTGTATGAATCTACTGTTAAAAAAATCAAATTAATGTTTAAGCGGCATAATAACGACTTATTATATATACAGGTAAAGCATGGAGGTGGTCCGGTATGAAAAAGCTGCTCGCCGCAGGAATGATAATGCTGTTTTTAGCGCTGTACTTTATCGTCGGAACCGGTTACGCCGGAGTCTGATATAATAATGCCATGTTCCGGCATTGCCGGAGGGTAGAAATATTTCTCATAATGAAAAGGAGCTGTCATAGGGCAGCTCTGTTTTTTATAAGGGGTAAAGCGTATTCTTTTTAGGCGGCCCGAAGGCCCATTAAGGTAAATAACACAGCGCCCTTTCGGGCATTTATATGGGCTTAAACGCCCAAAGCTTTATGGTTATTACTTTTCTCTGTCTCTGCCCCTGATCCTGGAGAACAGCATTATACTCCATAATCCCGCAAGGCCGACGATCGCATAGATGATCCTTGAAACAACGGAACCGGCTCCGAATATCGCATCAACAAGATTCCAGTTAAAAAACCCGACCAAGCCCCAGTTGATTGCGCCTATAATAACGAGTATCCATGCCAGTATATTCAAAAAAATCAACTCCTTTCGCAGTTATTATCCGCAAAACGCGAAAGAGTTATTACGTTTATAATTTTTTCTTCATGACAATTTTTTCAATCTCAAACGTATCGAAAGAGACGTTTTCAACGAAATCGTCGGCGTAAAAAACAGTTCTGTTAAACTGGCGAATCTCGTTTGCATGTTTCTCGAGTATCAAAGGCTTTGACAAGTCGAGGCAGCCGCAGATAGACGATACTGCGCTTTCAAAGTCGCCGCCCTGTGCTGTAATGTCCTTTATTATCTTATCTTCGATTTTCAGTTTTCCCCAGAATCTCATAGCTGGCAGAGTTTTATTATAGCGTTCGCGATGATCTGGGCGTTTTTCATCAGAGTTTCAATTTCAATATACTCGTCAGGGCCGTGCTCAACGTTTGGCATTCCCGGGAATAGCGGACCGAACGTGACCGCGTTTTCAAATGCGCGCGCGTAAGTCGCTCCGCCTATGGAAATGCAGTACGCTTCCTCGCCCGTTATCTCAGTGTAAGCCTCCTTGAGTGTTTTTACGAGCGGGCTGTCTTCGGGAACGTGGTGCGTGGGCAGTGCGTGAATATGCCTTATCGTAAAGAAGCCAAAATGCTTTGCCAGCATATCGTCCACCCACTGAAGCGTGTAGCTGACCGGATATCTTATGTCCATTTTCGCGTGGAACACGCCGTCCTTTATCGACACATAGCCGGTGCTGAACGTGAGCTCGCCCGAATGGTCGGACACATCCATGCCAAGCCCTTCTCCGAAATAGTTTACACCGAGCTTTTCTGCAAGCGAATAGACGGCTTTTTCGGCCTGGCCCGCCGCGAGAGGCAGCGTGCCAAGATAGGTTATAAGCGACATGGCGGCGTTTATGCCCATCCATGGCTTTGAGCCGTGGGCGCTCGTGCCCAAGGCGCTTATACGAACGTTTCCGCCGGACATATCCTCGCATGTAAAGACGCCGCCCACGGGGCATTTATAGTTATTGACACTCTTGCTGATGAGTTCAAAAGGCGCGGAAATAACGCACTCAGCCTTGTTGGGCACGACATTGGGGGCAGTCCCCGAAGCAAAGCTTATAACCTTTATGCCCTCGCCTTCGGTGCGGCCGCATTCTTTGATGAGCTCGAAATGCAGCGCGCCCTTCTCCGTGTTGATTATTGGATATTCGCCGTCGGGAGAGAACGCTATGTCGGGAGTCCGGCCGCCGTGAGATTTATAGAAATCCATGTCCTGCCATGTGGTTTCCTCGTCTGTGCCGAACAGCAGCCTTACGGTCTTGTTAAGCTGTACGCAGTTGTCCTTTATGGCTTTCAGAGCGTATAGCGCGGCGACGGCAGGGCCTTTGTTGTCTATTGCGCCGCGGCCATATATGCGGCCGTCTTTCTCTATGCCCTCAAACGCGTCCATCGTCCATCCGTCGCCTTTCGGGACTACGTCGACATGCATCAGTATACCCAGCATCTCGTCTCCGAAGCCGTAATCTACATATGCCATCTGCCCGAACATGTTGACGCAGTCAAGGTCCATCCTCTCGGCCGTGCTCTGCACGAACATAAGCGCGTCGAAAATCCCCTTGCCGTAGGGCATGTTAGGCTGGCCTTCGCTCCTGACGCTTTCTATTTTGATGAAATTCTTTAGTGTATGTATTATGTCGCTTCTGTACGGTTCAAGTGAAAAATCAAGCATAGCGATACTCCTGTATGTATACTGAAGGCTTATGAGCCTTCAAATCGTTATATATATACTATCGGGGTTTTTTATCCCCAGTTTATAATTCCCAGAGCATATTGGTCGAGCAGCACAAAGACGCCAAGAACGGCTACATATACCGCAAACCCGTAAAGCCTCTTGCGCTGTATCAGCGCCAGCATAAACTTGACGGCTATATAGCCCGCTATCGCCGCGCAGACGGCGCCCACTATCGCCGGCGCCCATTGTATCTGCATGTCTGATTTAAGAGCGTTATAACCGTGCAGCAGGTTTGCTCCCAATATCGCGGGCACAGACATCAGAAACGAAAATTTCGCCGCTTTCTCCCTGTCAATGCCAAGCGCGATGCCGCCCGAGATAGTCGAGCCCGATCTCGATACTCCGGGCAGTATGCCTACTACCTGCATCACGCCCATCGTGAGCGCCCCGCCCGACTTGAGCTCTCTCTTGCGCGAAGCCCTTTTGGCGATGACTTCGGAAAGCGACAGTATTACCGCCGTAAGCAAAAACGCGTATCCAAGGTACGCCCCGCCGAACGCCTCGTCAATAAAATCCTTGAACAGCAGTGAAAATATAACGGCGGGTATCGTAGCGATAACAAGATACCAAAGCGTGCGGAACGGTTTTTTAAACAGGTCTATTATCTCTTTGCGCATCACTGCCACCACCGCGACGAGCGTTCCAAGGTGGAGCATAGTGTCGAAAAACATAAGCCAGGGGTCTGTAGCGCCCTCGAGGCCGGGAAAGCCGAATATTTTCTGAAGCAGCACGAGATGGCCCGTGCTGGATACGGGCAGAAACTCGGTGAGCCCCTGAACGATGCCCAGCACTATTGATTCTAATATGCTCATAACCGTTTCCTTTCATACTCAGCGCCAGTTTTGCGTTACCGCGGCGTTCCAAAGAATTATGGGTGAACCGGCGCAGCTATGTTATTATATCAGTTAACATATGATTTGCAAATACGCGATATGCGAAAGATAAAGGTTATATTGGCGAAATACGCTG
Organism: Bacillota bacterium; assembly: GCA_023410475.1. Lineage (GTDB taxonomy): Bacteria > Bacillota > Clostridia > Christensenellales > SZUA-584 > DTFZ01. The sequence goes on from JAEYPS010000028.1 coordinate 22,637, forward strand.
ATAAGCGTGTCAGTGGAAAAAGCTTTGTGTTGACTGAAAAACGCGCGGAGTATACAATTATTTTATAGTAATAAAGTTTTCATTTTTTGAGCAGGAGGAGCGGCATGAACCTGGAGATAATAAAGGCAAAAAATCTAAAGTCAAAGCCCAAAGACGACGAGCTTGTTTTCGGCAGGACGTTTACCGACCATATGTTTACGATGCAGTATAAAACGGGCAAAGGGTGGCATGACGCAAAGATACGCCCCTTCCAGAACTTTTCACTGTCGCCCGCGTGCAGCGTATTGCACTACAGCCAGACGATATTCGACGGGCTTAAAGCATATCACTCAGGCGGTGGCGTAAACCTCTTTCGCCCTTGGGACAACATCACTCGCATAAACGTATCATCGAAGAGGATGTGCATACCCGAGATAGACGAGAAGTTCGCCCTTGAGGCGCTGATTGAGCTCGTCAAGACCGACAGGGAGTGGGTGCCAAAGTCTGACGGTACGTCTCTTTATATACGCCCGACGGTTATGGCAACCGATCCGTTCCTCGGAGTAAAGTCGGGAGACGAATATCTGTACTTTATAATACTCTCTCCCGTTGGCGCTTACTATAAGTCGGGGCTCGCGCCTATAAAGATATACGTCGAGGACGAGTACGTGCGAGCCGTTGTCGGAGGCACGGGGTTCGCGAAGACGGGCGGAAACTACGCGGCCAGCCTTCTCGCGGCGCAGATAGCGCACGACAAGGGGTATGACCAGGTGCTGTGGCTCGACGGCGTTGAGCGCAAATATGTCGAGGAAGTAGGTTCGATGAACATATTCTTCAAGATAAGGGGCGAGCTTTTCACGGCGCCGCTTTCGGGAAGCATACTGCCCGGCATAACGAGGGACTCGGTAATAAAGCTCGCGAGAGACGTGCTAGGCGTTAACGTGCGAGAAGAGAAGCTTTCGATATCCGACTTGTTTGAGGAGGCAAAAACGGGCGGGCTCGAGGAAGTGTTCGGAACGGGAACGGCGGCCGTCGTAAGCCCGGTGGGCACGATGACATGGGAAGAAAAGACTATTACCGTCGCGGACGGCGGCATGGGGCCGCTGACGTCGAAGCTTTACGACAAACTGACGGGCATACAGTACGGCAGAGAGAAGGACGAGTTCGGCTGGACGATAACGATATAGGGAACAAACAAGAGAGCTGCGGCATGGCGGCTCTTTTTTACTATAAAGCTTATTGGAGAGGTGTTTTTCATGATATCAAGCCCGTACGTGACGGCGGCTTTGGCCAGCACGAACCGGATGAATATCTTTAGTGCCACCTCCGGTCGCTTGATTTCTGCAAAGCTGCCGCACGTCCTTATGACGCCGGCCACAAAGAACAGCACTAAGAGAGCCAACCCTATAGCCTTCAGCGCGTCGCTGATCGTTAGGATGACGTTCCAGATCTCACCGCCCTTAAAGCTCTCGGGGGATTGCGTAATGATCTGCCATATTTCAGACAGCTTTTGATTCCATGTATCAAGTGCATTATTCAGATTGTCGATAATGCCCATGGCTTGACTCCTTTCTATTTCAGAAAAAAAGCCTTCCGCATCAACGAAAGGCTTAATCGATATTATGTAATTTTTATTTGTTACGTCTTAAATTAGCTCAATTATTAACAACCAACATGTCCCGTATAACACTATCTATGGTTGCGTATTCTTTAAATTCTCCATCTTCAGAATCAAAGTAAAATATCATGTTATCTTTATAAGTGAACAATATCTGGCCGTTTGTAAAAAGCTCTCCGGGACATTCGCAAATACTATCGATAAAAGTATTGGGATCATCGTTAGGTGAGGCGTTTGTCAGCTTTTGCAAATCGATCCTTGACAAACGTTGAGGACCAGCTTGTGAAAGATAACTACAGTATTTATAATTACCTATCACCACTCCTTCTCTAAATTGACTCCGAATATTATTTTCAATAATAGTTGCTTGCTTTGTTGTTTCGTCATAGATCGCTGCATAATATTCAGAAGAACTGCCGTCTGAATATTTTGCGTAAGCAACAATTTTTCCGTTGAACTCATCAAAACTATATACGAAATCGAAAACCGAAAGACCGATGACATCAGGAAACTCAAACAGAACTCCAGTCTTCCCTGATTTAGTATTATAATATGCAACTTCTAGCTTAGAACCACCAATGATTAAGTCGTTTATCACCTGATCACAGACGCCTACAAGAAAGATGCCCGCCGCCCTATCTTTGGTACTAACGCGGTTCCCTAGCTTTATCTTATTATTTCTATTATAATCAATAGAACTATTACCTTCTTTTAAATCCTTAATTGAATATGAAATAATACAATCCTGGTATAAGCGAAAAATAGTATTGTTATAAATAATTATTTTTCTCTCTGTGTTTGAAGCGTAAGTTGAAGAAGTAGCTGATACGTCATAGCATTGAACATCATCTCCAAGTTTTAACAACTTCTCATTACCACAGAAGTTTTCATTAAGCATGCGGTCTTCGGCGTCGGTCGCAAAAAAATCGTCGGATAAATATATCTTCTTATAAGCTAGTTCTGGATTTTTATTGTCAGGTATTCTATATCTACGGAGTTGTGAGCCGCTTAAGTAATAGATATACCCATTTGAATAACCAACGAAACGGGCATCATTAGTAGTTAGTATATCAAGATTGCCTGAATCGTTATATAAGACATACATACTATCACCAGCATCAGCAATTATTGTAACGTTCGATGGTTGAGCTGGTCCGTTTTCTATGGCAGGAGTTGGTTGTAATGTAGGAGACATATCTGGCTGCAAGGTGTCTTCTGCACTAAACATGGCAGATTCTAATGGAACTACTGGTATTTCTGTGCTGGGCATTACCGGAACTGACGCTGGACTTGAGCAAGCAGTCATGACAGAAGCTATCAAAAATATGACCACAATGAATTTTAATTCTCTATATTTCATTTTTTCTCCTTTTACTTACAATCAGAGTTGATAGTATGTATAGTTTAATACTTATATTTTATATCAAATATTATCAAAATTATCAAGTTTATATAAATGCCACAAATATATATTATACGTGAAGCATATTGATCCAAAATATATCAATTAATACAAATATATAGCACGATAACAAAGCACTCTTTGTGTCTGCTTTGAAGTGGGAAATAAAATTTGATAATAGGAAAGTTGTATTGCTTCCTCTTTTGTTAATATATTAATAATAATTTTTATTTATTGTTTATACTTTCCACCTTGAATATCACCGGCCTTATGCCGTCTGTGCAGCACAGTATCTGCATGCCGTCTTTGTTGTACCACGGTTTGTACGAAGCGCCGTTTGAGACCGCGCTGACGCCGCCGTATACGTCTATCCACGCCCAAGGGCAAAATCCTTCGGGCATTACTGCCCCGCCCTCATATATGAACATCCGGCCTTCCTCCATCAGCGGGCAGGGGCCTGCGGACCTGCCGTCCGTCAGATGTTTTTCCGCGAGATCTTCATAGAAATGCTTTTTTATTACCGTTATCTTTACTTTCATCTTATGCTGCCCCCCACGATATGCGAACATATGTTCACTATATGCGCTTTGGGACTATATGTCAAGAAGCGGAATTATGGCTCGCGTATATTGTCTATGAGCGTCGCGCCGTGCACCTGCTTTACCTCGAGGCAAAACTCGCGTGCGGTAAAGAGGTTTTTCCCTGCGCAGTATTTAAGCGCTATGCTGTTTTGGCCGCACGCGGGCGATATGGTATTTGTGAAAAGCGCGAAGTCGCCGAAGAATTCCTTTAAATCGGCGAATGTGAGCCCGTCGGCAAGCGACGGGGTAAGGCAGCGCATAGCGGCCTCGGGGGTGTTCGCTTTTATCGACTGCAGCAGGCTGGCGCAAGCCTCCGCGGCGGTGGAGGGTTCTCTCTCTTCGCATGTGAACCATCCCGTCTCTATGGCCGCCTCCGCAAGGCGCGAATCTTTTTTCTCAAAAATGGTTTTTACCTGGCGGAAATCGCCGTTCGCTATCACCGAAATGCGGCTGTCTTCTATCTGATGCGCCTCGCATAGCGTACAGACGGCTGTGCTGAACGCAGGCAGTATGCTGGCCGCGTAAAAAAACGTTTTCCCTTCGCTTGTCTTTCCCGACACGTATATCACGGGAAATTCGCCGAGCTTTGTAAACGCGATGTCCGCCGAGGCAACATAAAAGGGCAGCGGCGACAGGAAAACGAGACGGTTGCTCGCCGAATGCTCGACAGCGAAGCTTGAATAAGCTTCGTTATATATGAAGGCGGTATGCCTCTCGCCGCTGATGTAAAAATCAAAAGGAGATATCACTGACGGAAAAAGCTCGGCTTCCTCATTCTTAAACACTGCCTGTGGAAAAAGCGTTATTTCCACTATGTTCTCCGGCCATATGCAAAGCTCGACAAGTCCGTCGTTGCTGAATATCGACCCGCCTGATGCTATCGACACTCTGCGGGTAAAAGGAAGGTAAGCGAAATTCTTCTCATTTTCGAGCGGCAGCATCGAAATAAAGAACGTTGCGTTTCCGGCGATAGGCTGCGTTATAGCGCTTACCCCCGTCTCTCCGGCGGGAGCCTGGTTTATGTTTACAAGCGCATGCACCTTTGAGTTTATGTAAAGAAGTTTTATCGTTGTGTCTTCCATATCTAATCCCCTTGCAATTATATATATTCAGCGTCTGCGGCTGTGATACACAATTCTAACAGGAAGCGCTGTTGCATAACTATATACAAAAAGGCCCATTAAATTGACTTACTAAAGCGAACCAAATTTGCGTTTGCTTTTTTAATTTAGTTGTTAAAAAACGGAATAAAACGCATTGTATAAGAGAATAATATACATAAAAATCTATTATAAGGGGTAGGAACATGGATATGAACAATGCAACCGGGCTTCAGAGCTTTGAAATCTCTCTCAGAACGGGCTGGAAGGATGAAGAGAAGCTGATGCTTTGGGACGAAATCAAGAAGGCGCAAAGGATCGGTGCCCCTTTAAAGCGGGTTTTCGAGACCGTCGCGAAAAACACCGGGCGCAAGCCGAACAGCGTGCGCAACTACTACTATATGAAAGTCAAGGAAACGGGCGAGATTGAGCAAAAACCTTCGACGTTCACGCCTTTTTCCAAAGAGGAGATCTACATGCTGCTCCGGACGCTTCTGGCGTCGGGTGCGAAAGGCGAGTCTATAAGAGGCGCGAGCTTAAAACTTGCGGGCGGAGATAAGACTCTAATGCTAAGGTATCAGAATAAATACCGCAGCCTCATAAAAACAGGCCGCTCTCTTGTCGAAAAGGTGATGGCCGACATGGACAAAGACGGCGAGAAATACTTAAGCCCGTACGAGTCTCACAAGCCTAGCGCGGCGCTTGGCAGGGAGAACAGGTATATTCCCGAGAACGTGGCCAAAGCGCTCGTAACCTCCGACGTGGACATCAAAAACTTCTTTAAAGGGCTAGCAAAAATTGCGTCTCTCGCGGCTTCCAAGATAAACGCGGATGAGGAGCTTGAGATGCTCTGCAGCCAGAACGAGAGCATTAAAAACGAGAACGCGGCCCTGAGTGCAAGCGTCAGGGAACTCAACGCCAAGCTCAAAAAAGAGATGGAGAGAAGCGTTAAGGCCGCTACGCTGTTCCAGCAGTTTATCAAGGTAAACTCGGCGTTTTCGGAAACGAAAGAGATAGAAGGGCTGGCAGGGCTCGGAGAATGGCTCAAAGAGAGTCACGGAAGCGCAGACGCGCTTTAACACAGAGGCTCCCGAAAAGCCTAAATCTTTCTGGGGTGTAAATACGCCCCTGAAGTGAATACATAGCTTACCGGAAGTCTGCCGGCATAATGGAAAATTATGTCGCAGGCTTTCGGTATGCAGCGCGTTTTGTGACGCAACGCTGCTGTCTTTGGTGAATAATATCAAAAAAACGGTTTTTCGTCATTTCCTAAGAAATTTAAAACAAAATGAAGAAAAATATTTTTTTATTGTAAATAATCCATTGTAAAAAAACCCACAGCATGATAATATATTTTCAACGTGTCAGCCAATAATTTCTATGAATTACATGAAACGACACGATTCGACATATTACGTCATTTTTGGTATGTGTGAGTGAGAGACGCCGTAGGGGTTGAACGATTTTAATTTAATCGAAAGGAGACATGAGTTTATGGACAAAAAAATTAAATTAATGATCATTGAAGACAATGTTCAACTCAACGAAATGCTGACGAAGTATTTCAGCACTAAAAACGATGTGGAGGTAGTCGGGTCGTTAACCAATCCGGTGGAAGCGGCTGGGATGATAAAAGAGCTCCAGCCCGACGCCCTTATTATTGACATGATCATGCCGGAGGCTGACGGACTCTCGCTTCTCGAGAGGTTCAACACGTCTGAATTCGAGACGATGCCGGCCACCATAGTCGTATCGGCGGTGGGCAACGAAAAAATGGTCAAGATGGCCTGCGACCTTGGCGCGAAGTATTACATGATAAAGCCGGTAAACAAAGACATACTTTACCGCCGAATACAGGACATGTTCGGAAACAGAGTCGTCGCCGCGAAGCGCGCGCCAGCGCCTATACGCTCTCGTTCTCTTGACGAGAAGATAACGGCGGTGTTTTTGTCTATTGGCATACCCGCGCACATCAAAGGATATCATTTTTTACGCGAAGCTATAAAGATGGTAGTAAAAAACCCCGATCTTATAAATTCTATTACAAAGAAGCTGTATCCCGGAATCGCGGAGCCGTTTGAGACGAGCCCGAGCAAGGTAGAGCGCGCAATCCGACACGCTATCGAGGTTGCCTGGTCGAGGGGCAAGATAGAGAACATAAACAATTTCCTCGGATACAACATCTACACCAACAACGACAAGCCCACGAACGGCGAATTCATAGCGCTTATGGCGGACAAGCTCATAATGGACAGGAGCGCGTAACAGAAACAGCAAATGCCGCACGATTCATAAACGGACGTGCGGTTTTTTATTAATATTAACGTAGTGCCAAGACGGTTATCGTAAAGCAACTAAAAGGAAAACCGGGTAAACCATAAAGCCATAGCAGCGCCGCTATTTATATGGCGCTGTTTAATATAAGGCGCAATTGACTATTCCTTTATTTGAATATAGAATATAGACACTGTAGGGGCGTTTGGGTTCATATTTATTAAGGAAGGTTTTTTTATGCAACAAACTATGAACGTCGCCTCTAACGCAAAGCTTATCGAGGTATTGAAGGCCGAGTTTATCGGGGAAGCGTCCGATGTGATGAGGGCCGCGATAGCTCCGGGCGGACGCGCCGAGCTTTTGGACACGCTGGGAGCGTCGGTGCTGCTGGCATACTTGCTCGCCAAAAGGTGCGGGATATCCTATGACGAGCTTGACGCCGAGATCTTGAAGAAGACCGAAGCGGGAATAAAAGAAAAACATGTTTTAGAGAACAATTACGGAGACCTTTCTCTGTTGAAAAAACATTTTGAAAGCGGGAATATAAGGGGTTTTGGACAGGATAAGAAAAGAAGATTATAGAAGCCTCATCATAGCGTATCTCATTTTAACGGCGTTGCTTTATCTGGGGATCTTTGTGCCGCTTGCTCTCGTTGCGGTCCCTTTCATACTCGTCTGGGCGGTTGCGCGCGCAGGGGCCATGGCGGGAGGTATCGCGGCGGTTTTGAGCTTCGCGGCGGCAGCTTACACAGACTACGGCGCGGCGCTGGTGTTCGCGGCGGCGTTTTTGCCGGTCGCTTTTGCGGCGGGTTATATGATAAGGGCAAAGAAGCGCTTTCGGGACAGCGTAGTTGTTTCCATCGCGGCCGTATTCGCGGGAGCGTTGCTTGTAACCGGGATGTCGTTTCTTGCCGGAAGCTCGCCTGTCGACTATATAGTAGACTATACGGGCGGCAGCATAAAGGAACTCGATGCAGAACAGATAAACCTGCTGTATCAGATGGTAAGATATCCGGATATAGTCACGGGAGCGATAACGCGAGAAGCGGTTCTCGCAACGCAGGCGGCTGAAGCGGTGCAGATAATGCAAAATATGGTGCGCGATACGCTTGATTTGTGGCTGGTGACGATAATAGGTCTATATTCGCTGCTGCTTGGCCTGTTGTGCTGCACCATCCCGAGGGCAGTGCTTAAGAAAAGTATGGAGGTTGCTCCGGCGCCGGATTTTAGCGATTATGCTCTGCCCAAAAGGTTTTGGCTCGCGTTTGCCGCGTCTTGGTTTTTCGCGGCGGCGGGAAACAGCTTTGGCTGGCAGTCGTTCGACATAGTCGGGATAACGGTGTTCAACCTGTACGCGTTCGTGTTTACCGTACAGGCGCTCTGCTTCCTCGACTTTATGTACAAGAAGCGCAAAATGGGCGCAGTGGCCAGAGCGCTGCTTCATGTGATCACAGCTGTGGTGCTGAGTTACGCGCTCATCTTTATCGGAGTAATCGAAAACGTGTTTGGCATAAGAAAACGTATGGACAGCTTAGGGACCCCGAAAAGCCTGTAGTTTTTGGGGTGATGTATGTGTATTCAAAAGCCGCAGCACCCTTGCGGCAGCAGAAAGGCAGGTTAAGGTGTGAAGGTCCGGTTTTTGTCCACGGATTTCATATACCTCTTGCTGTCCCTCGCGGCCGCCGCGGGGATAGCGTTTTATCACAGCGAGAGCCTTGGCGTCGTTGTTTTGATATTCTGCGTCGCTTATGCGCTGCTTTACATCGCTTTTGGTATACTTCAGAAGATAAAGTGGCAAAGGATAGTGGCGGAAAAGTTCGCCGAAAAAGACGCGTTTGTCACGTATCTTGACACGATGTCTTTGCCCACCGCCCTCACCACCAAGACGGGCAGAATTAAATGGGCGAATCTCGCGTTTCGCAATATCGCAGGATACGGCGCGCTCAGGAACATCAACAGCATGATACCGGGGATAGCCGTGCCCGACCCCGAAAAAAAGATAATGATAGGCGGCAGGCCGTATAAAAAAGAGATATTTGCTGTAGAGTACAAATCTAAAGAGATGCTTCTCTACCGGCTCGTGGATATAGAGAACGCCGTCGAGGTAAAAAAACTCTATCAGAACTACCTGCCCGTTATCTGTTATATTCAGATAGACAACTACGACGAGCTGGCGGCGGATATTACCCAGACCGAGCTTTCGCAGATGGTCGCGGCGGTTGAAAAGAGAATATCAGAGATGGCGAAGAGCCTTTCCTCTGCGCTAATGAAAACTGACAGGGGAAGATACGCCTGCATATTCGAGAGGCGGTTTCTTTCGGCGCTCAGAGGCTCTAAGTTTCGCGTCCTCGACGACATAAGGCAGATGAAATCAAACTTTTCCCCCACGCTTTCGATAGCGGTGGGCGTTGGCGAGACGCCGGAGCAGTCGGCGGACTTTGCGGGACGGGCTCTCGAGTTGGCGCTGGGCCGCGGCGGAGACCAGGCAGTAATAAAGCAAGGCGACAAGTTTATATTCTTCGGGGGCGCGGCCAGAAAACCGTACAGAAGAAGCAAGGTAAAATCGCGCATGGTAAGCCATGCCCTTAGAAACCTCATGGAGCAGTGCAGCGACGTATACATAATGGGGCACGCGTCGCCCGATCTTGACTGTATGGGAGCGGCGATGGGCATAGCGGCTTGCGCGAGGCACGTGGGAAAAGACGCGTATATAGTGCTTGACGGACCTAACCCATCAATAGAAATGCTTCTTGAAAAGATGGAGGAATCGGGCCCGTACAGCGCGAAGATAATAACTGGCCAGCAGGCGAGTTTGGGCATCACCCCCACAAGCCTGCTCGTGATAGTAGATACCATAATCTCCTCACTGACTGTTTCACCCCAGCTCGCCGAGCTTGCGGAGACGGTGGTCGTTATTGACCATCACCTTAAGGGCGCGACGTCCATCGAGGAAGCGGCGCTTTACTACCACGAACCTTACGCCTCTTCCGTTTCGGAGCTGGTGACAGAGCTGCTGCAATATTTCGGCGAGGATATAAAGCCTCAAAGGATAGAGCTTGAGGCGCTGCTGTGCGGAATAACGATAGACACGAAAGGGTTTTCGTTCAACACGGGCGCCCGGACATTTGAGGCGGCGTCTTACCTTAAGAGCAGCGGGGCGGGTTCCGCAGCGGTAAGGCAGCTCATACAGGACGACTTTGAAACGTACGCCGAAAAATCCGACGTTGTAAAAACTGCGGAGATATTGCGGGGCGGAATAGCTGTAGCGGCCTGCCCGAATATACCGAACGCGGCGCTGATAGCGGCTCAGGCTGCGGATGAGCTTCTGACGATAAGGGGCGTTACGGCGTCATTCGTGCTGAGCGCGTTTGAGGGAGACGTTTTGGTCAGCGGACGCTCGCTCGGGGAGGTAAACGTTCAGCTTATACTCGAAAGCCTGGGCGGTGGGGGCCACGCGACTATGGCGGCAGTGCGTCTTGAGCGCACCGACATAAAAAAGGCGCGCGCAAAGCTCAAAGAAGCGATTAATAACTATTTAAGAGAGGATAAATGATATGAAGGTAATTCTGATAAAGGACTTGAAAGGCACGGGGCGGGCCGGCGAGATAGTGAATGTCAGCGACGGGTACGCGAGAAACTTTCTTTTCCCGAAGGGCATCGCAAAAGAGGCAAGCGAGCAGAACCTGAATATCGCGAAACAGCAGCAGAAGGCAAACGAAAAGAGGCGAATGCTTGAGATCTTGTCCGCTGAGGAATCCGCGAAAAAGCTCTCCGGTCTCAAAGTCGTTATCAAGGCAAAGTGCGGCGAGAACGGAAGGCTGTTCGGTTCGGTGACAGCTAAGGAGATTTCCGAGGCAATACTCTCGCAGCACGGGATAGAGATAGACAAGAAGAAGATAGTGATGAGTGAGCATATAAAGGAGCTTGGAGAAACCAAGCTGCAGATAAAGGTGCACGCCGGTATCTCGGCGGATATACTAGTTAGTGTAGAGGCGGCGGAAGAGTAGGATATGGCGGCGGAGCAGAGCGTAAAAGCGGTTTATAAGCCGCCAAATAACATAGACGCGGAACGAAGCGTTTTGGGCAGCATGTTCCTCGACCCTAAGGCCGTGTTTATCGCCATCGAGAGGCTTGCGCCCGGCGATTTTTACGCCAGGCGCAACAGGGTCATATTCGAGGTAATGCGCGAGCTATCTGAGGCGGGAAAGCCCATAGACACCGTGACCGTGGTCGACAGGCTCGAACGAAAAGGCCAGCTCGAGGGCCCGGACGACACTGTTTACATAGCGGACCTCGCGTCGAGCGTGCCCAGCGCTTCGAATATACTGCATTACATAGATATAATCGAGCAGGATTCCGTAAGGCGTCTTCTTATTGAAGCGGGCAACGACATAATAAGAGACGCGATGAACTCGGAAGACGACGCGCCCGAGATTGTCAACAAGGCCGGTGATATAATTTATCAGATAGCAGTGAAGCGCAGGCGCGACTCATTAGAGCACATAAAGCAGGCGCTGCTCGAAGGCTATACGCGTATCGGCGAGTCTATGAACAGAGAGTCTGGTCTGCTCGGCATACCGACGGGGTTTAAGCTGCTCGACAAAAAGTTATCGGGGCTGCAGGGCTCTCAGCTTATTGTAATAGCGGGGCGGCCCGGCATGGGAAAGACGAGCTTCGCGCTCAATATCGCGCAGAACGTAGCGGTAAGGGACAAGATACCGGTCGCGCTGTATTCGCTTGAGATGTCGAGAGAGCAGCTCGCGATGAGGTTGCTGTGCAGTGAGGCGCTCGTGGACAGCCAGAAGACGAGGACGGGCGGGCTCACCGACGACGACTTCGACAGGCTTTCGGAGGCGGTCAACATACTCGGAACGTCGCCTGTTTACATAGACGATTCTCCTTCTATAACGGTGCTCGAGATACTCGCGAAATCAAGAAGGCTCAAGCAGGAGAAGGGCCTCGGGCTCATAGTCATAGACTATCTGCAGCTTATGACGGGCAAGGAGAGGCGCGAGAACAGGCAGCAGGAGATATCGGCCATGACTAGAAGCCTCAAGATTATGGCGAAGGAGATAGACGTGCCCGTGCTGCTGCTGTCACAGCTTTCGAGGGAGAGCGAGAAGAGGGAGAACAAGATACCGATGCTCTCAGACCTTCGTGAGTCGGGCAGTATCGAGCAGGACGCGGACGTCGTCATCTTCCTGCACCGCGACAACTATTACGACAAGGAAGCGGGCAACACAACGAAGATAATAGTAGCCAAGCAAAGGAGCGGGCCCACAGGCGAGGTGCCCGTCGGATGGCGCGGGGAATTCACGAGGTTCGTCGAGCTTGCGTATCAGGAGGAAGAGGCGTATTGAGACACTAAAAGGCAGGGAGACCTGCCTTTTATAATGCTGAGAAAATCAAGTTACTGACGGGCGGTCAAAGACCGCCCCTAAATACGTCAGAGAGACTTACTCTTTTGACGGGTCGTTTACCGCGCCCATGAAAGCGATGGCTCCATCCTCCTGTGAATAGATGGCGAACACAAACGGCCTGTCGGCGAAGAACAGCGCGATGTTGTCGGGAGCTAGAGCAGCGCCTGCGCGAAACTCCACTACCGTCACCGCGGCGGCCTCAGCGCCAAGCTCATCTACGCGAATGAAGCACTTATGCAGCACGTCATCTATATAAAGATCGTTGGGCGAGCCGGTGATATTGCTGAAATCGGCGCTGCCAAAGGCCGCGTTCATGCCGAGAGCCTTGAGAGTTTCCTTAAACCGCGCGAAGAACGAATACTCGAACTTCGGGAGCTTTATCCTGACCTGCTGCATAACAAGCCCGCCGAGGGCCTCCGAGAAGCTTTCGGCGCCCAGAGAGGACAGCATTTCGGTTATACTGCCGCCCTCGCTTGGCAGCAGGAACGCCATGGAGTATTTGCCTTCTCCCTCGCCGCTCTTGAACGGAAGCGACAGCATGGAAAAATTATCGTTGGAATAGTACGCCGCTCCTCTCTCGCTGTGCATAAACGGCACGTTTACCGGGCCGCCTGGAGAAGCGAAGTCTCCATCGCGCGTATCGTTTGCCTCGAAAGGCGTTTCCCAGTCGCCGAGGTAATAAAGAGCGTTGCAAAGCACTAGAGGAGGAGAGGGGTCTTCCGAAAGTATGTTGTCTATCCTGCCGTGTGTCTTCTCGCCCGCCCAAGAGTTTATGTCGTGCATAGCGCCGGGGATAACGAGCGGGAACGCGTCTGCCATGAAGTCCTCCGTGCACCCGCGTATGAACTCTTCGCTGAAAGGATAGCCTTCAAACAGCCATATGGAGTTCGCGGTTTCCATGCCGCCCGTGTTGGCCCGCCACATAAGCGAGCGGCACGCAGCTTTTATATCGTCGTCGCTGAGCCCCTCAAGCCCGAGAGCTTGTTTCATCTCGTCCGCGGTCACGCCCGCCGCGCCCGTCTGCGCCATGGCGAGGGCGAGCTCGAGGCTCACCGGTGAGAGCGCTAGATTCTCATTTTCGCTGTAAAGAAGCGCCGTGGATTTGAAGCCGAACGAGTTTATTCCCGAAACGAAGCCGGCGTTTACCGGCTGTATGGGCTGCTGTATGAGCGCCGAGCGAACATATTTGGTTTCGCTGAACGCAGAGGAAGTTCCCGCCGGCGAGGTGTTCTCCGGCGTCATGTTTGAGCACGCCGTCAGCAGAAACGCCGATGATATGGCTATAAGAAATATCCTTTTCATATTGTTCTCCTTGATATGTCTTAAAAATAAGACGCGGGATGGGCGGTATATGTTCCATAAAAATGTGCGCGATAAACAGAGGGTTTTGTATAATGACGAAAATGTTTTAATCAGAAACAGTTTGTTTTAGGCCGATGAGCATGCCTATGGCTTTATTGCGGTCAGCTTTGCCAAGCTGCCTATAATGCGCTACAAGCTCCACTTCGCCGGAGTCGAGCCCTTCAAGGCTTATGTCTTTTACTGCATAGGGGATAGAGGTTCGGTCAAGCAGGTAGTCGGTGGAAACGTTGAAAAAATCGGCAAGCCTGCTAAGAATCTCGACGCCCGGAACAGCCTTTCCGTTTTCATACGCGCTTATTGTCTCCTGCGCTACGCCTATTTCTATGCCCAGCCTTACCTGAGTAATGTTTTTCTTTTCACGGATTGTTTTAAGATTTTTCACGCACAGCCACCTCTATATAGATTTCTTCTATAATTGTAGAGGATGCACTTGTATTCTATAGATATACCATCTATAATAATATAGATAATAATGGTAAACGGAGGCAATATGCATTCTGATAACTTTAAGAAGCTGCAAACAGAACGGCAAAGGCTTGACAGCCTTGTGGACGAGGCTTTGAAGAACGGGACGCCTATATGCGAGGCTTACGATATCATGGCGCAGTGCGCGAAGATAAAGCGGCTTGCTGCGGCGGGCGAAGCCCTCATGGGAGAGGAGATAATGACGCAGAGCCGGAAGGTGGACAGGATGGTGGTTGAGGAGGAGAGGGAAAGATGATAATAGAATTATGGCGGATGGAGTAATATTATGGTATAATGTGAAAAACAAGATTATGTCTATAATTGAATTTTAGATATTGGTAATGCTATACCGAGAAGATGGGTTGTTATGAATAGCGATTTTGAAATTTTTGATATGTGTGTTGCTTGTAAATCTCTTTCGGTAGAATACACATTACCAAATGGATTTCTAGGTGGCCCGCATGAGGCTAATTTTTATACTAATAACGGTTTTTCACGAATAGCTATAAGAATTGAACAAATCGGCTACAGGAAGATTACGCTTTCAGCTCAAGAACAACTTAATGCGGAAATTCTATTTAATGCATATCAACAATTAGAAAAACTTCTTATGCTCTTTGATGGACGGTTTATTCCAATTTCAAAATTTGTTTTTTCGAATTCAGATCTCTTTACAGATGACCAGTTAAAAATTTTTTCTGAGACAATCATGCAAAGAAGATTATCTTATTATGCGACAGCTGATTTTCTTCAGTATAGTGCGAACAAATTGATTGATTTTGACGATGTTATTTCCTCGGAACTATTTTCAAAATGGGAAAATCTTATTGGGGAACTGGACATAGTACATCAAATTATATTGTATAGTGTTTCAAACAGTGGTCTCCCAGTAGACGCCAAATGTGCTTTTTTGATAGAATCAGCAGAACCACTCGTTGAACTAATCTCAGTTAATAAAAAGTGTTTCTCATCATTGAAACCAGGAGCAAAAGGAACATCGTTAAAGATGTGTCTTGATGCAATAATATCAAAATATGGAGAAGACATTTTTAAAGAGGAGCTCAATAATATTTACGACAAATTTTTATCAATCCTTGTTAAAAGTCGTAATCGAGTTATGCATATAAAAAGACTACAGGAAAAGAAATGTCTTTCTAATGAAGTAGCTATTTTGTATTCGATTAAGCTATTTTGCTTAATCCGTAGAATTATATTTGAATTATTAGGCATTGAATATTCGAAATATCAAGAAAATCTAATATCATTTATACACAAATATAATGAGTGGGAAAGTGTGTTAAAGAAATTCGTTCAGGAAGTCAATTCAAAAAATTAAGCAGAATAAGAAAAATGTTCCTATTAAGTTTATAACTAACCGTTTGGATGTGCTGCATATTATCCATACGATCTCCCCCCCTGTAACCAATCTTCCATCCCCCCGCATAGTATATCTGGGTGATGTTATGGCGAAGAAAAAGACAGGGATAGCGTTCGGCGGCGGAGGCACGCGCGGTATAGCGCATATAGGCGCGATACGCGTGTTTCAAGAGTACGGCGTCGATTTCGACTTTGTCGCGGGCAACTCAGCCGGGGCGATAGCAGGCGCGATGTACGCGGCGGGAGTGCCGTGGCGCAGGCTGTACGAATTCGTGCTCGACATAAAAAGCAAGCTTTCGCAGAGGAGCCTTTTTACATACATAGACCCGCGGCTCGTTGAAGGGCTCGCGGATAGTTTCCTTAAAGGCAAAAGCTTCGACGATCTTAAAAAGCCGTTCTGCGCTATAGCGGTAGACCTTGAGCGCGCGTCGCTCGAGATGCTCAATCGCGGCAGCGTCTCCAAGGCGCTGTCGGCAAGCTGCGCCGTGCCGGGCGTGTTCCAGCCTGTTGAGATAGACGGCAGGGCGTTTATCGACGGCGGCACTCTTCGCAGCATACCCACCGAGGCCGTAAGGGGCATGGGCGCGCAAATGGTGGTCGGCATAGATTTAAACTCTGATAAGCGCAGGGGAACGAGCAGCAGGAAAAGGCTCGACGTTCTCGTAACGGCGCTCAACATAAGCACGAACGCCAACTGCGCCATATGCGAGCAGTATTCGGACATCATGCTGCGTCCCTCGCTCGACGGTTATCCGCGGCACTGCTTCAAAAGCGTCGAAGGAATGCTAAAGGCGGGCGAGAATACGGCGCTCGAAAGCCTCGGCGATATCATAGAGCTTATGCGCTGACAAAAAAAGCCGTTTTTCAAGGCGGCTATTGCATATTTATATGCGTTATAGTAATATAAACACCGGAAGAATTGTAGTATGGCAGGTGTTTTTTTATTACCTTAAAACGAGTAGTATGGAAGGAAGGTCTGTTATGGAAGCTCATTTTATCATTTTCGGCATTTATATTCTTATCATCGTTGCTATCGCAGTATACTCCCGGCGCAAAGCTAAAACGTTAAACGACTTTTTCCTCGGTGGGCGCAAGGTAGGCGCGTGGATGACCGCGTTCGCTTACGGCACGACGTATTTTTCCGCCGTAATTTTCATGGGCTACGCGGGTAAATTCGGCTGGAGCATGGGAATAAGCGTTACGTGGATAGGCATAGCGAACGCCGTTATAGGCACGCTGCTTGTCTGGAAGCTATTGGCGCGGCCGACGCGCGAGATAACGCAAAGGCTCGACGCTTCGACGATGCCCGACTTTTTCAAAAAGCGTTACGATTCGCAGAAGATGAAGATAGTCGCTGCGGTGCTGATATTCGTGTTCCTCGTGCCGTATTGCGCAAGTGTGTATCAGGGGCTCGGCTATTTCTTTGAGTTGATATTCAAGCCGATAGGGCTGACATACGAATACTGCATGATAGCGATGGCGGTGTTCACGGCGATATATCTTCTTATGGGGGGATACATCGCAACGGCGCTGGCGAACTCGTTTCAGGGTATCGTCATGGTAATAGGCGTAGCGCTGATGGTGCTGTTCGTCATCGGCAACGAGGCCGTGGGCGGGCTTTCCGTAGGGCTTGCCAAGCTTGCCGAGGTGCCGGAAATCGGTCAGGGACTCGCGTCTCCGTTCGGTTCTCCCGCGAACGCCATAGGGCTTATATCTCTGATACTGCTGACGTCGCTCGGCACGTGGGGACTGCCGCAGATGGTGCATAAATTCTACGCTATAAAGGACAAAAAGGCGATAAACAGGGGCACCGTGATATCGACGCTGTTCGCGCTCATAATCGGCGGAGCGGCTTATTTTACAGGCAGCTTCGGAAGGCTGTTCCCGAACATAGACGCAGCAAACCCCGATACCATCATGGGACAGGTGTTAGGGCAGGCGCTGCCGCCCGTACTGCTAGGGCTGATACTCGTGCTGCTGCTCGCGGCATCGATGTCGACGCTGTCGTCGCTCGTACTCGTTTCGTCGTCGTCGATATCAATGGACCTGATAAAGGGCGCTGTAAGGCCAAAGATGGAAGAGAAGAGAGTAATGGTATGGATGCGCTCGCTGTGCGTAGTGTTCGTAGGCATATCTCTCGTTATAGCGCTGTTCCAGCCCGCGGCGATAGTAACGCTGATGTCGTATTCGTGGGGCGCGCTTTCGGGCTGCTTCCTCGCTCCGTTCCTTTACGGCGTAAGATGGAAGGGCATGACGAAGGCGGGCGCGTGGTCGGGTATAATAATCGGACTCGCGGTCACCGTGCCGCTTATGGTGCTTAACGCTGTGGGAGGCATACTGCCCAAGTGGATGAGCCCTCCGGCGATAGGCGCTATGGCGATGCTGCTCTCGCTCATTGTGACCCCGGTCGTGAGCGTTTTGAGCAAGAAGTTCACCGCCGAGCACATACAGGGCGTGTTCGGATCGAACGAGCAGATACAGGCGTAAATATAACGATAATAAAGGGGCTTTGCGAAATGCGGAGCCTCTTTTTTGTATGCAATGCGGGCCGCTACATTACCGATATTGCACGATTGGAGCTGTCTATCGGAACGACATGGGGTTTATTCTCTGTTTATCGGAACGACACAGGGGTCGTTCCCTACATATATAGTGTTGTTTGTCGGAACGACATGAGGGTTGTTCCCTACAAGTAACAGTCGTTATTCATTTAATATATAATACTCATCTTCTGCCCATTTTAACGGGTTCTCGTCTATGTATTTCCAGACAGCCAAATAACCTTTTTCATCACGGATTATATGATCGTAAAATGATTTCTGCCATATCTTTCTTTCAAAAGGAGGATAACTTCCACTCTTTACACCGTCGATGTATAGCTTAGTCGTTAATGTTTTGAATCGCCGCACTATCTCGGACAACGTAGGGAACGGCCCCTGTGCCGTTCCGGCATTGTCTGTTATGATAATTGCATGTATATGGTTTGGCATAACGACGTGCTTGTCTAAAACAATACCGTCTTTTGATATCTCTTTTATTTTTTTATCGACCATTCGTCCTGCATCGTTTAATATAACTGAACCGTTGATAATTTTACCAAACAGCGCAAGCACGCCTTGCGCACATATTGTTATGAAGTATGCGTTGTTTTGAGAATAATCGAAGTATTTCAGACGCTGAGGCTTTCGATTTGGATGATTCAAGGCTTATCCCCTTTATAATGAGTCGCATTTTATGGTTATACAGGGGAACGACATACTCCTGCGGGGCACGCAGCAGAGTCGTTCCCTACAAGAACACGGCGAGAGGTAATAAAAAAGGAACGGCGTTTTGCCGTTCCTCTGTAGTCGTTTATTTTTGGCCGTCAAGCGCGTCGCACAGCGTTTTGCCGAGCTTTTCCGCCTCGGCTATCTCCTTTTCGTCGGGACGAAGCTTTGCGCTGCACGAGCCCACGACGTCGGCGCCGACATCGCGCAACCGCTCGCCGAGGAACTTAATAGACTCGCCGCTCCAGCCGAACGAGCCGAACACGGCGGCAGGTTTGCCCTTTACGATATACGTTGATACAGACGTCAGAACATCCCAGACGGGCTTCAAAGCGTCGCGGTTAATAGTGGGCGAGCCTACGGCCAACGCGTCCGCCTTGTGTATCTTTTGTGCGCACGAGTCGGGGTCTGACTCCGACATGTCTTCCATCTCCGCGGCGTACCCCGCTTTGGTAACGACGCGGTGTATGGCCTCTGCAAGCGCCTTTGTGTAGCCGTAACAGGACACGTATCCTATGTAGACCTTCTTTGGGTCGTTTTTGACCAGTATGTCCGAAGCCCACTGCTCGTACCTGTCCACAGCGCCCTTCGGGTCTCCCCGAAGCACCGGGCCGTGAGACGGGCCGATTACGTCTATGTGCAACGCGCGCGCTTTTTTAACAGCGTCGAGTACATAGTTTTTAAACGGGCTCATTATGACGTCAAAATAATACTTCTGAGACTCGACCATCGCTCCGGATAGCGGAGTCAAGTCGTCGAACACATTCTCCGCCGATAAATGGAAGCCGAACACGTCTCCCGAAAACAGCACGGCGTCCTCTACCGCGTACGTGAACATCGAGTCGGGCCAGTGCAAAAACGGCGCCGAGATGAACCGAAGCGTCTTGCCGCCGAGCTCTATAGTATCGCCCTCTGTGACGACGCGGCAAGGAAAGTCGGTGTTAAGTATATTGCGCAGGAACACGCTCGCCGGCTTTGAACAAACCACGGTGGCATTCGGCGCTATCTCGAGCAGCTTTTTCAGATCGCCCGAGTGGTCGGGCTCGGTGTGGTTGCAAATTATGTAGTCTATGGACGAGGGGTCGCACACGGCCGAGATCCTCTCAAGCTGCTCGCCTGAGAATTTTTCTTTAACCGCGTCCACAACGGCCGTCTTTTCCGCGCCCTTTACGAGATAGCTGTTGTAAGACGTGCCCCACTCCGTGCGCATTATTACATCAAAAATACGAAGGCCGGGATTATGCGCCCCGACCCAGTATATGCCTTTGGTAATTTCAACTGGCAGCATCGGTTCCTCCGTTTAGACCTCTTCGAACATGTCCTTACCCGCTCCGCACATGGGGCATACCCAGCCTTCTGGAAGGTCTTCAAACGCGGTGCCGGGCGCTACGCCGTTGTCGGGGTCGCCGTCAGCCGGGTCGTAAACGTATCCGCATACAGTGCATTCATAACTCTTCATGGTTTACACCTCACATTTAATATTTTTGTTATTTTCCTTCAAAAAACTTGTTAAGCTTGTCCACAAGCTCGTCGGCGTCAATTCCGTGAACGGCGCTCGCCTGTTCGATGCTTTCGCCCGATGCCGAAGGGCAGCCAACGCAGTGCATCCCCGATTCAAGAAACACCGTTGCAGAGTCTATGTCCTTCTCAAGAACCTCAGCTATTGTCATATCCTTTGTGATCGTCTCCATCCCTTTTACCTCTTTAAGTAATTTTAAGCGCTCAGGTATATTTTATCATCCTGTCGCCGCATTTTGAACATTTTATAGCGACTTTTCCTTTGCCTCTGGGCATGCGCAGCTTCTGGCCGCACTTTTGGCATTTGAATATCCGGTAGTGCTTGCTTTGCATACGCGACGTCTTATACTTATAGTACCACGTTTTGGGCTTGTTAACCAGCTTTAAGAACATTAAATTCTCTTTTCTGCGCTGCTCGATATTTTTAGAGACCATGCGGAATATTGAAAACGCGAATATCACCATGGATATGATATAGAAAACCATGCTCACGCGAATAAGGCTGAGCGCGAACGCAAGTATAGACAGCGCGAGAGACAGCTGGTCGGGCCCGTTTCTACCTATAAAAAATCTTCTTATTGCGTTTCCCATCAATACCAATCCTTTTTAGTTATGCTCGAACGTTACGATAAGCTCAGGCCGCCGTACGTCTTTGTAATAGTCTATGAAGTCACGGACGCTGTTTATCCCTCCGGGCAGCATTATGCCCCCGCGGCCTATGTCCCCCTCCATGTGCACGTCTCCGCCCCCTATTATCATCAGGTCGTGATCAAAAGCGAATTTCATCGCAAGCCTGTTTCTGCTCTCGTGGCGGGGCTGTGAGTTCACTATCTCTACGCCGTCAAGGAACGCAGGGTCTGAGGCAGAGCGTCCGTAACGGTAAGGGTGAGCCTGGAACATCAAAAAGCCGTTCTCGCGCGTAAGCCTGTAAAGCTCGGGTACGGAAAGCCTGTAGAAAGGACCGCTGTCTGTTATAAACTGTTCGTCAGGCCCGTATATCAAAAACTCGTACGGCGAGCCGTCCGGCATTACCTCGAGCCCGAGAAATATCTTTAGCCCCAGTTCATCGCCCAGCTTTTTCGCCGCTCTGTAGCCGGCAAGGTAGCGCCCGGCCTGCTCGCGCCACGCAAGGCGTTTTATATCCCGCTTATCAAAAAAGCGGGAATAGAAATGATCCGTTATAAACGCGCCCATGTAATCAGCTTTCTTCAAGCCGTAAACTATCTCGTCGGCTGTTAGCACGCCGCAGCGGCTTACTTCCGATGTGTGGCAGTGCGTTTCGAACTGGTAGTGCTTCATAGATTCCTCATATAAGTATACTCAGCGGTTGTGTCAAAATGTTGAACAAAAAGTCTATTTAACACAATGTTCATAAAACCGTTGCGGGTAAATATTATCAGCGTGACGAGAGAACGTCAAACAAAAATCGGCCCAGATCTGCGTTGTCGCCTACTTGTGAAAGCTCCTCTGCCATATACCCCACAGCCGTCAGAGGCACGCGCGCGTCCGTATGGCCGGTGGAAGACCACGAAACGCCCGCTCTGTCGGAAATGACCTTGGATATGGCTAGCGCTACAACAGGGCCGTAGCCCTTCTTGGGGTCGGCCTTGTCAGCGGCTTTCAGCGCCTTATCTATGCGCGCCCGCTCGGAGGGGTTGAGGTCACCAAGCCCGAGGCTTTCGGCTATAAACGCGTAGAACGCTTCCCTGTCGCCCTTGTACGCTTTTTGTATCCTGTCCGCTATAGAGGCTTTAACACCGCTTAAATATTGAGGTTTGGGGCCGCCGTCTTTAAAGCCGAGCCCGCCTGTTTCGTGATCGGCCACAACTATAAGCAGCGTGTCTTCGGGGTAAGTAAGATAAAAATCGTACGCGGCTTTCACCGCCTCATCGAACGCAAGCGTCTCAAGAACAGCACTTTTCGTATCGTTTATATGGCAGGCATGATCTATGCGGCCGCCCTCCACCATAAGCACGAATCCGTCCTCGTCGGTAACGAGTGTTTCTATTGCTTTTTGTGTCATCTGCGAAAGCGTGGGGACATTTATATTATCCGTTACCCTGTCCGCTTCATAAGGCATGTTCGAGTTTGAAAACGCGGCGAACACCCTGTCGCCTCTCATCGGTTCGTATTCAAAAAAGTCCGCGGCGCCCTGCGCGCCTATGAACGTAAGATAACCGTTTTCCTTCAAACGCCCAAGAGGGTCTTCGCCGTCGCTGCGGGACGACTTAAGCGCGGCTCCCGCCGCATCGGTGCCTCCTGAATGCGAAGCAGGCAGGAAATACGCGGATCCTCCGCCCGCAAAGAAATCGACGCCCGAGACAAGGTAATCCAGCGCTATTTTGGAGTCGGCCGTGCGTTTCGATTCGTGCGCCGCGAACGCAGCGGGGGTGGCGTTCGTAAGATTTGTCGTCGTTACAAGCCCTGTGGACAATCCTTTTTCTTCAGCCTCTTCGAGTATGGTCTTGAGTTCCTTGCCGTCGGGCGTGACGGACAGCATACCGTTGTTCGTCTTATATCCGGTTGCTATGGCTGTCGCGCTCGCTGCCGAGTCCGTTATCCTGGCGTTAAGAGAACGAGTGGTTATCGCGCCCGATACCGGAAGGGAATCCATAGTAAGCGTGCCCGCTCCCAACACATCGCTGTAATAGCTCTGCGCGAGCTGACGCTGGTTTTTGCCCATGCCGTCGCCTATCATTATAAACACGTACAAAGGCGCGGGCCGATTGGGTTCGGGCTCTAAAATCTCTAAATTGACAGTCGGAATCGGTGTCGCGCTCGCCTGCGTTTGAGCGGGCGTCTCTGAAGGCATGGTATGAACTGCAGCTGCGGGCTCCTGCGCGGGGGGGCCTATTAATATGAAAGCGATTATGCACATCGCCGCAAGAATCAACAATAAAATTCCAAGAGTTTTTTTGTTCATGGTTCCCTCCCTGCAACATCATATCAAATTGATTTATGCTGTCTAAACCGCCGCC
The DNA here is from genome assembly GCA_023410475.1 of Bacillota bacterium. Classification (GTDB taxonomy): domain Bacteria; phylum Bacillota; class Clostridia; order Christensenellales; family SZUA-584; genus DTFZ01. Next base: position 45,977 of record JAEYPS010000028.1, read on the forward strand.
CCGGTAAACTGGCTGTTGTAAAGGTCGGCGTAGAATCCGTTTTTGTTCATCAGCGTTTTATGGCTTCCCTGCTCTATTATCTCGCCGTCGTTCATTACGAGTATCGTCGACGCGTCGCGTATGGTCGAGAGTCGGTGCGCGATAACGAAGTTCGTCCTGCCCTTCATAAGCTCTATCATAGCGTTTTGTATATAAGCCTCGGTGCGCGTATCGACGCTGCTCGTTGCTTCGTCGAGTATCAGTATAGCGGGGTCGGCGAGCAGCGCTCTCGCTATCGTAAGCAGCTGCTTTTGACCCTGTGAGATGTTGGACGCCTCCTCGTTTAGCACCGTGTCGTAGCCGTCAGGTAAAGCGCGTATAAAGTGGTCGGCGTGAGCCGTCTTAGCGGCGCGTATTATCTGCTCGTCCGTCGCGTCCGCCCTGCCGTAAGCTATGTTCTCCTTTATAGTGCCCCCGAACAGCCACGTGTCCTGCAGCACCATTCCGAACTCGCGGCGCAGCATTTCCCTCGGCATGCTCGTTATATCGACTCCGTCCACCGTTATTCTGCCGCTGTCAACGTCGTAGAAGCGCATGAGCAGGTTTACGAGCGTCGTCTTGCCTGCGCCGGTCGGGCCGACTATGGCGACGACGTCTCCCGGTGACACGTCCAGGTTCATATCTTTTATAACCGGCACGTCCGGCTCATAGCCGAACGATACCCGCTCAAACGTTACAGCGCCCTTGGGATATGCAATCGTATTTTCATGCCTGTCGGGAGGCATCTCGGGCTCATCCAAAACCTCGAACACGCGCTCCGCCGAAGCTACTGACGACTGCAGCACGTTCGCTATCTGCGCTACCTCGGTTATTGGCTGAGTGAAGCGGCGCGAGTACTGTATGAACGCCTGAACGCCTCCTATGTTTATGCTGCCGCCGATCACCATAACTGCGCCAATGGCGCATACGAACACATAAGACAGGTTGCTTACGAACATAGTCAGAGGCATCATTACGCCCGACAGGAATTGCGCCTTCCATCCTACATTATACAGCCGTTCGTTTATCTTGTCGAATGCCTTTACGCTGTCGCCTTCCCTGCCGAACGCTTTTACGACTGTATGGCCGCCATACATTTCCTCGACGTGGCCGTTAAGATGCCCGATCTCCTCCTGCTGACCTTTAAAATATTTCTGCGACCGTTTTATTATCATGCTCACGAACACGAAGCTTAAGGGCAGCACGAGCAGGCAGACGAGGGTTATCAGCCACGATATGGTGAACATCATCACAATTATGCCTATGACTGTGGTCACAGACGTTATTACCTGCCCGAGACCCTGAGCGAGCGAAGAGGATACCGTGTCTATGTCGTTAGTGACCCTCGAGAGTATCTCGCCGTGCGTGCGCCCGTCGAAATATCTGAGCGGCAGCCGCGAGAGCTTCGCCATTACCTCGTTCCTCATGTCGTAGACGATATACTGCGACGTTTTAGCCATAACGAAGCTCATTATGAACATGAACAGCGAGCTGACGGCGTAGAGTATAATAACGGTAAGCAGTATGCCTCCCACCTTGGCGAAATCTATGTGAAGCTGGTTCGCGGCTTCAAGGCTTTGCATCGCTCTGTGAAAAGCCTCTGCCTGCGCGGCGTCGCTCATATCGATATTCTGCGTCACGAGCGCCATCGATTCGCTCTCTGAAAGCTCGCCGCTCGTTAAGCGCGTCACCACGTCTTCGGGCAGTATGTCTTTAAGGCCCGTTACGGCCTCGATTTTCGCGGTGGTGGGCACGAACAGCTCTGTCGTAGCGTAGCCGAGTATCTTTGGGCCGAATATAGAAAACACCGCGCTTCCCATTGCGAGCACGATTACGAGCGCTAGAGCCGCCTTGTGCCTGCCAAGATATGATATGAGCCTCTTTAAACTGCTCTTAAAGTTTTTCGCCTTTTCCGTGGGCATGGCTCCATGGCCCATCGGGCCTGCGCCCGGCCCCTGACGGCGCTCGCGAATTTTACCGGAGGATATACCGGGTCGTTTATTGCTGTGTTCACTCATGCCAGTTCCTCCAGTGAAAGCTGCGACGAGACTATTTCGCGGTATGTGGGGCAGGACTCGATCAGCTGCTTGTGTTTGCCCTGGCCTACCGCCTTTCCGTCGTCAAGCACGATTATGTTGTCTGCATTCATCACGGTGCTTACCCTTTGTGCCACTATAAACACAGCTGCGTCTTTTGTCTCAGCCAAAAGCGCCTTTCGCAGCTTTGCGTCCGTCTTAAAGTCGAGCGCCGAAAAGCTGTCGTCGAATATCAGCACTTCAGGCCGCCTCACGAGAGCGCGCGCGATGGAAAGACGTTGCTTCTGGCCTCCCGAAAAGTTCGTTCCATCCTGCGCGACAGGCGCTTCGGTTTGCCCCTCGAGCTCTGACACGAAGTCGCCCGCCTGCGCTATGCCGACGGCGCGCTTTATCTCGTCGTCCGAGGCGTCCGGTTTGCCGTAGCGTATGTTTTCAGCGATCGTGCCGCTCATAAGGCTTGCATTTTGGGGTACGAAACCTATCTTTGCGCGCAGAGCCTCCTGCGGGTAGTCTCTGACGTCGACGCCGTCCACGAGCACCTGCCCTTCCGTGACGTCGTATAAGCGCGGTATCAGTTTGACCAGCGTCGATTTGCCCGAGCCTGTGCCTCCGATAATAGCCGTCACCTCTCCGGGACGCGCTGTAAGGGATATACCGGATATGGCGGGCTCCTTAGCGCCCTCGTAATAAAAGCTCACGTTTTTGAATTCCACATGCCCTTTGCCGGATGTCACGGGGGCTTTGTCCGTTCTGTCGGTTATGCTCTGCTCGAGCGAGAATATTTCGTTTATGCGCTCGGCTGCCGCGGCGGCTCTCGGAAGCATAACGAACATCATAGTGCCCATAATGAGCGCGAACATGACCTGCATCATGTATTGCTGAAACGCCATTATATCTCCGAGCTGCGACTGGCCGGCGTCGATGCGAAAGCCCCCGAACCAAAGCACGGCTGCCGTCGCGATATTCAGCACGAGCATTATCGACGGGAACATAAGCCCCATCCAGCGGTGCGCCGACACTGAGGTGTCCGTTAAGTCCTTGTTTGCTCCGTCAAAGCGCGCCTGCTCAAACTGCGTTTTGTTGAACGCGCGCACGACGCGTATGCCCGTGAGGTTTTCGCGCAGCACAAGGTTTACACTGTCAACTTTCTTCTGCAGCGATTTGAACAGAGGAACAACCTTGAGGGCAATTCCGAGTATCACGGCGGACATGAAAATTATTATGGCGAACATAAGCCACGACAGCCCGACGTCTTTTTGAAGCGCCATTATTATGCCTCCCGCCGCCGTTATTGGCGCGGCCAGCAGCATCGACAGTATCATTATCATTACGTTTTGGATCTGCGTAACGTCGTTCGTGGAGCGCGTTATCAGCGACGCTGTTCCTATCTTGTCGAACTCCGCCATGGAATAACCTTCGACGGTTTTGAATATCTCGCGGCGAATGTCTTTCGCGAACCCTACGGACGTTTTGGACGCGAACAGCCGCCCGAGTATCGTGCACACGGTGACGATGAGCGTAAAGAGGAGCATTACGAGCCCTGTGTTTATGATGAAGCTGATGTCCTTTGAGACAACGCCTTTGTTGACAATGTCGGACATCAGATTGGGCAGGTAGAGCTGAGCAAGCGCCTGCACCACGGTCAGCGCGACGACTATCGCGGCCTGCCGCTTGTACGGCTTTAAGAACCTTAAGAGTCTCAGCATATTGTTTCCTTTCTGATAAAAAATTTAAGCGTTTTTTGCTTTGAGCACGTTTATGACCTGCTCAAGCATCCACGCATAGTATTCTTCGTCGGTCGGCCGGTTAGAAAAGATATCCTTCATGAGGCACCCGGCAATATTCGATATGCAAAACTTTGTGGCCATCCTCGGGTCCGCGCTTACTTTCCCCAGCGTTTTCATGGTCTCGAAGTATTTTACAAGCGTCTGCTCTGAATGGCGCTCTGTCTTTTTTATGCGCATCTCGTGGGATGAGTCTCTTATTTTGTCTCGCATTATCATTCGCAGCATAGGCGCGTTGTGCTTGTAAGCCTCGAGCATGCTGTACGCTATGGTCTTAATGTCTTTCTCTAAGTCGTATGCCGCTTCGTTCTTAAGATATTCTTCTATACTGTAAGGGTGTATGCAGCTATGCAGCGTCTCCTCAAACAGCCTTCGTTTGCTTTCGAAGCGGCGGAACAGCGTTACCTCGCTTACGCCGGCAAGCTCGGCTATCTCTTTTGTAGTTGCCGCGGCGAAGCCCTTCTTTTCGAACAGCTCCCTCGCCGCCGCGATTATCTTATCATGCGTGTCAGGCATTATTAAATCTCCCATCCAATAATGTATGCAAGTGCTTACTTACATTACACCATGCCGCGGCAAGTGTCAATGTAAATCAGCGGTTTATTAACAAATTTTTAACCGTTTCGCCAAACCGGATTCATGCCGCTCGGTTGCGCGGGCAAAGCAAAGGAACTATAATAATAGAGATGAAAAGGCTTATTTTTATTGCGGCATGCTCAGTAATTTTTTTTACGGGGTGCTCGGCGCCCGAGACAACGAGCGAAACCTATGCCTTAAATACTATTTGCTCGCAGCAGGTTACCGGCGCCGGAGCGAAAGAGGCGGCGGATGAAGTAGGCAGCATGCTTTGGGATATAACAAATGCCATGTCGATGAACGAGGGCTCATACGTATGGGCGGTGAACGAAGCGGCGCCGGGCGCGGTAAATGTCTCGGAAGAGACGGCGGAAGTGATAGCCGAGGCGCTTTACATCGCCGAAGAAACTGGCGGGGCTTTTGATCCGACTATAGGCGCGCTGACGAAGCTTTGGGACATAACCGGCGACCCGAGAGTGCCGGATGCTGAGGAGATAGAGTCCGTTTTGCGGCTGGTGGACTACAGAAATGTCGCGCTGGACGGAACGAACGCCGCGCTCGGCAAGGCAGGCATGAGGCTCGACCTTGGGGGAATAGCGAAAGGGTACGCGGCGGACAAGGCGGTAAAGATCTACGAAAAGCACGGAGTCGAGCGGGCGCTGCTAAATCTCGGCGGCAACATATACGTTTACGGAGAAAAGCCGGGGGGAGAAAAATTCCGCATAGGCATAAGAGACCCGCTGGGAGCCGAGGGTGAGATCGCCGCTGTCATCAGCGTCAGCGATACGTCAGTCGTGACGTCGGGCGTATACGAGCGCTTTTTTGAGAGCGGCGGAAAGATATATCACCACATATTCGACCCGAAGACGGGATACCCGGCTGAAAACGGGCTCGTGTCGGTGACGGTGGTGTGTAAAAACAGCATGAGGGCGGATGCTCTCTCGACGGCGCTTTTTGTATTGGGGCTTGAAGAAGGCCTCGAATACGCGCGGTCTCGGCAGGATACGCAGGCCATATTCATAACGCGGGACAGAAAGATATTTTTAACGGACGGACTGAAGGAAAGCATTGAGATAACAAATGAAACGTATACTATCGAAAGCTGACATAGCGCTTTTCATAATAATAGTATTGACAGCCGTTCTCGGCATCGCGCTGATGTCGGGCTCGGGCGGGGGCAAGACCGCTGTAGTGCGCGTGGACGGCAATATCGAACGGCGAGTCGATCTAGGTGCAGACCAGACGTTCAGCATCGGCGACATTAAGTTTGAGGTAAGGGACGGAGCAATAGCGTTTATCGAGTCGGACTGCCCCGACAAGGATTGTATAAGGGCGGGCTGGCTGAAGGTTCCGGGGGCGAGCATGGCGTGCCTTCCCAACAGGGTATCGGTGACCGTCGAAGGCGAGGCAGAGAGCGGGGTGGACGCAATTGCGCACTAGCTCCGCAAAACGCGCCGCGCTGCTGGGCGCGCTGCTCGCTGTATCGATCGTGCTTTCCGTCGCGGAAAACATGCTGGGCGCGCTCGTACCGATGCCTATACCCGGCGTGAAGCTCGGTCTCGCTAATATAATATCGATGTTTCTGTTGAGCTATTTCTCACTGGCGCAGGCGCTCGCGGTGGGTATACTGCGCACGCTGCTCGCTTCGCTTTTCACGGGCGGACTCGGTATGTTCCTTTACTCCGCGCCGGGAGCGGTTATGAGCATACTGCTGATGTATCTCGCGCTGAGGTTTTTAAAGCCGCTGACGATAGTGGGTGTGTCGATGCTGGGGGCGTGCGTACACAACATGGCGCAGGTGTGCGTAGCTGTGCTGATAACCGGAGAGGTCAATCTTTTCTATTACGCGTTCGCGCTGCTTATAGTCGGCGCGGTGTCGGGAACGATAACGGGCATAGTTGCCAAAGTGACGTTCGGCAGGGCGGCGGGTGCGCTGAATATGAATAACGCGCGGACGCAAACTATTAACGCGGGACAGGAGGGGAGTTAATGATTTTTCCGTATTTTCTTGATTGGACTATACTGCTTATTATACCCGGCATAATAATAGCCGCGTGGGCGCAAGCCCGGGTAAGCAGGGCATATAAGACATACTCAAAGATGCCGGTTATGAGCAGGATAACGGGCAGCGAGGCCGCAAGGCGCATACTGCGGCTCAATCACGTAAACGACGTTGAGATATACGCTGCGCGCGGAGTGCTCTCTGACCACTACCACCCGAGAAAGAGGACGCTTAATCTCTCGGAGGGCAACTTTGCCGGCAGCTCTATAGCTGCCGTCGCGGTGGCCGCGCACGAGGCGGCGCACGCGATGCAGCATAACGAGGGATACTTACCTCTTAGCATGAGAAACCTTATAGCGCCTGTGGTAAGCGCGGCGTCTTACATGCTGTGGCCTATACTGATGCTGGGCATATTCGCGGGATTTGTGGAACAGGCTATAGACATCGCGGTCTATGTATTCCTCGGTATATTCGTGTTTCAGATAATAACGCTGCCTGTAGAGTTCAACGCGTCGAGGCGCGCGCTGTCGGCGCTCGTCGAGACGAACATATTAAACGATGAAGAGATATACGGCGCGAAAAAGATGCTCAGTGCCGCCGCGCTGACGTATGTCGCCGCAACGCTGGTGGCGCTGCTCAACGTTGTGCGGTTTATGGCGCTGTCGAGACGCAGATAGATCAATATTTTGCATTGCTTTATATACAGGAATATTGTAAATTAAAATGAACAATGTTTTTATTATGTAGTCCCCTATTGCCGTAATGCGGTCGGGGCCTTATCAGGGAGGGAAAACAAATGAACATAACCGACAGGCTCTCTATCAACACGCTGCGGATACTGTCCGCGGAGGGAGTACAGAAGGCGGACAGCGGCCACCCGGGACTGCCGCTGGGCGCGGCGCCTATGGCGTATACGCTTTGGTCGAGGCACCTTAAACACAATCCCCAGAACCCGGCATGGGCGGACAGGGACAGGTTCGTGCTCTCGGCCGGTCACGGCTCGATGCTGCTGTATTCTTTGCTGCATGTGTTCGGATACGGCGCGACGCTGGACGATCTTAAAAACTTCAGGCAGGTAGGCTCAAGGACCGCGGGCCACCCCGAGTATTGGCACATACCCGGAATCGAGACGACGACCGGGCCGCTCGGGCAGGGGATCGCCAACGCCGTGGGAATGGCGATGGCCGAGGCACACCTTGCCGCGATGTTCAACAAGGACGGATATAACGTTGTGGACCACTATACGTACACTCTGTCGGGCGACGGGTGCCTTATGGAGGGCGTCGCTTCCGAAGCATGCTCTCTCGCTGGAACGCTCAAGCTCGGAAAGCTGATACTGCTTTATGACCGTAACAAGATAACCATCGAAGGCGAGACGGATTTCGCATTCGATGAGGATGTCGCGATGAGGTTTGAGGCTTACGGCTGGCAGGTGCTGCGTGTCGACGACGGCAACGAGGACATAGGAGCTATCTCGAAGGCAATAGAGATGGCGAAGAGCGAGACAGGCAAGCCTTCGATAATTATCATAAACACGGCTATCGGCTACGGATGCCCCGCTATGCAGGGCAGCGCCGAGTGCCACGGGTCGCCGCTGGGTGACGCGAATATAGGAGAACTCAAGAAGACGCTGGGCTGGGAGTATGAAGGAAGCTTTTACGTTCCGGAAGAGGTAAAGGCGGCGGCTGCCGAGCGCCAGGTGAAATACGACGAGGCCGAAGCTAAATGGACAGCCATGTACGTTAAATACCGCCAGGCTTATCCCGATATGGCAAAGCTCTGGGATAAGTGCTTCGGAGAGGTAGACGAAGGCGTGCTTTTAGACGAGTCGCTGTATAACTTCGAAAAAGGAATGGCGACGAGGGCGTCCTCGGGCATAGTGCTGAACAGGCTCGCGGAGAAGCTTCCGGGGCTGTTCGGAGGAAGCGCCGACCTCGGGCCCTCCAACAAGTCGGTGCTTAGCAAAAGAGCTTATTTCTCTCCCGAGACGAGAGAAGGGCAGAACATACACTTTGGCATAAGGGAATTCGCGATGGCGGCCATAGCTAACGGCATGGCGCTGCACGGCGGCGTGATACCTTATGTCGCTACGTTCTTCGTGTTTACGGACTACCTTAAGAACGCGGTAAGAATGTCGGCGCTTATGGGGCTGCCGGTGATATACGTGATGACGCACGACAGCATAGGCGTCGGCGAGGACGGGCCCACGCACCAGCCCATAGAACAGCTCGCGTGCATGAGGGCGACGCCGAACACTCACATGTGGAGGCCTGCCGACTCTAAGGAGACGGCTGCGGCTTATGTATCGGCGCTTCGCGCTAAGGCGCCTTCCGTTATAGCTCTCTCGAGACAGAACCTGCCGCTCTACGAGGAGACGGGAGAAGCTGCGCTGAGAGGCGCGTACGTTTTAAAGGATTTCGGGAGCGATCCAAAGGTTATACTCATTGGCACGGGCAGCGAGGTCGAGCTTTGCATGAAGGCGGGCGCGAAGCTCGCCGAAGAGGGCATAGCCGCGCGCGTAGTATCAATGCCGTGCATGGATATTTTCGAGGAGCAGAGCGTGGCTTACAAGCAGAGCGTGCTGCCCGACAGCATAGACAGGCGCGTCGTTGTAGAAGCGGGCTCGTCGTTCGGGTGGTGCAAATATGCCCGTGACAAGGGCGAGATAGTAGCTATCGACACGTTCGGCGCGTCGGGCCCCGCGGAGAAGCTGTTCGACAAGTTCGGATTCACCGTTGAGAACGTTGTGGCGAAGGCGAAGGCAGTAATGGCGAAATAAGATATTCTATATAAAAAAGAGGCTTTTGATGTTGAAAGCCTCTTTTGTTATAGAAACCTTACGTATACCCCTGTCAGGGGAAGCAAATTCTGGACTGACTCCAGTAAAGTGACGGGTTGACGGGTTGTTTTTAATAGGGACGTTACAGAGGTCGTTCCCCGCATTGCTTTGCCGTAAGAATTGGCGTAAAAACCATCTGAAATATGGGAGGCTTTACTTTACAGTCCGTGCATGCTGTCCAAAGGCCACACGACGAAGAGCGCCTTGCCCAGTATGTCTTTATATGCTATCGGGCCGACCGCTCTCGAGTCGTGCGAGTCGTTCCTGTTGTCGCCCATGACGAGCACGCTGTTTTCGGGCACGGTCGTCTGTGTCATGCCGATCTCGATATAACCCTCAAAGTAATCATAATTGGGCGCCCCGTCGATATAAAGAGTCCCGTCTTGTATGCTTACAATCTCGCCCGGAAGCCCTATAACGCGCTTGATAAATGTATCGGCGCTGCCAGGAAACGAGCATACCACTATATCTCCCCTCATGGGGGCATTGAAACGGTACGACACCTTTTCCATAAACACGTACTGGTCTTTCCAAAGCAGCGGCTGCATTGAAGGCCCGTCGACGTGTATAAACTCAAAAATAAAAAACCGCAGCACGAGAGCGAGCACTATGGCGCAGGTCAAAGAGATAACCCAGCCTTTCGCTTCGCGGCGGCGGTATTCGCGGCCTTCTTTTTTTCGCTGCATCCTTGACTGAGGTTGTTCCTCAAAAGAGGCGGTCCTGTATCCTGTTTGATGTGCCATCAGATGTCCCCTGTAGTTTTGCCCGATCTTTTTATTACAGCCCGTGTATCCTATCAAAAGGCCATATTACAAACAGCGCCTTGCCCAGTATGTCTTTGTATGCTATGGGGCCGACGCTCCTTGAGTCGCGAGACTCGTTCCTGTTGTCGCCCATGACGATAACGCTGTCCTCGGGCACAGTAGTCTCTTTGATGCCCTCCTCGATATATCCCGCAAAGAAGTCGTTGTTTGCGACGCCGTCTATGTAAAGCACGCCGTCCGTTATTTTTATCCTCTCACCGGGAAGGCCGATAACGCGCTTGACGTACGAGTCCCTGCTGCCCGGAAATGAGCAGATAACTATGTCTCCCCGCTCCGGCGTGCCGAACCAGTAAGTCACGCGTTCCATAAACACGTATTCGTTTGTATAGAGCGTGGGCTCCATAGAGGGGCCGTCCACGCGTATAAACTCAAAAACGAAGAACCGAAGCGTAAGAGCGATAACCACCGCGGCAACTATCGATATTGCCCAGCCTCTGATCTCGCGCCTTCTGTAATCTGTTTTACGCTGTACCCTTGACTGTTCATCGTCTTGCTGCCATACGGGCTGCTCATCGTCTTGCTGCCATACGGGCTGCTCATCGTCAGTTTGTTTTTTCATCCGTAAGTATCCTCTTCAGTCTCTTTATAAACATCTCGTGCGGCAGCATTACTATATGACCGCAGCCAAGGCACTTAATTTTAACGTCCATGCCCACGCGTATCACGCGCCACCTGTTTTCCCCGCAGGGATGCGGCTTTTTCATCTGAACGGTATCGCCGAGTGAATATTCCAATATGGATCCCCCGCTATTTGCTTAAAATGACTCTGCGCGGATAAGGAGCGCCGATGCCGCGCTGCTCAAACCGCTCTTTTATAATGCGGCGCAGCGCTCTTTCCGTTTCCCAATGAGTCAGCGGCCTGACCCTTATTATCATGCGCAGGACCATGTTCGAGTCGCCCAACTCTATTATACCCAGCACATGCGGTTCTTCAAGTATATTATCATGTTTTTCCATATAATCCAACCCCGCCGCCAGCATTATTTCGCCCGCCGTTCCTATGTCGGTATCGTACGTTATCGGTATATCTAAAATGGCAAGAAGATCCCCTCTCGAAAAATTCGTTACCTTTTTTATAGTGCCGTTCGGTATAGTCGTTATCTCGCCCGTAAACTTTTTTACGCTGGTCGTTCTTATCGCTATACCCTCCACCGTGCCTTTTTCGCCGTCAATATCGACGTATTCCCCCACCGAAAACTGGTTTTCAAACAGCATGAACATTCCCGAGACAACGTCTTTTACAAGGCTCTGCGCCCCGAAGGCTATCGCTATTCCGCCTATTCCAGCGGTAGCCAGCATAGAGCTTACGGTGGCGCCGAGGCCGAGTATGCCAAGAATAGATGTTACCGCGAAAAAGTAGATTATATATTTGGAAACGGACGTCGCGACGCTTTGAATCGTTTCCGTCTTCCTTGCCATCGGGGAAAGCGGTTTTTTATTTTTGCCGCGTGCAAGCACCTTGCGTATTATATGCCGCAGTACGGCTATCGAGATCTTCGCGACAACAACCACCGCTATGATCTTAAGCAGTGCTGCGAGCATCACATCGGCGTCTTTGCCGAGCTCTTCGAAAAATTTTGACGCGCCTGTCCATATATTGCGAAATATCTTTTCCATGCCAGCCTCCTTAATTTAGATTATTGGCAAGACGTGCGAGTTTAACCGGTTTATAGGCACAAACGCCGCAAGCAATAAGTTATGGCGCTCATAGCGCAAAGCCGGGGTTTTACAATTTGTTCATACGGTTGTATTGCAAATACCAAACGTTCATGAGAAAATACACGTATTATCAATATGGAGGACAAAGTGTTGAGAAAAAGATTGATTACGCTGCTGTGCGCAGCTCTGGCGGCCGCGATGCTGCTTGGAGCATGCGGCGCTAATGAAGGCGAGCCGCCGCGCACCAGCGATGAAATGACAGTCGTCGCGCAGATGGACGGTCAGTCGATATATATGTATGAGGTCATAGACTGGCTCAAGCTGCTTGGACTCAGCGAAAGCGCGCTCAGGGATTCTAGCTACAGGGATGAGCTTCTTGATTATGTTGTCGACCAGATGGTGACGGAGGTCGAAGTTAAAAATAAAGGATACCTTGACAATCTTACGGAAGACCAGACAGCTTTAGCCGAGAGTTACGCCGATTACGACATACAAAGAGGGATGCAGAACACCGGTATGACAGAGGAGCAGGTGATCGAGAGCATCGGTATGACCAAGGAAGATCTCATAGAAAAATATAAAATAAATATTGCTGCGAGCGTGGCGTTTGAAGAGCTCGTTGGAGAGGTTGAGATCTCGGATGAAGAACTTAAAGCCGAATACGACATTAACGTTGCTTCTCAAAAGGAGCAGATGGACGCCGACCCGGCGCTCTACGTAGATATATTGAATGACGGCATCACGACATATTATACTCCGGCCGGCGTACGCGGGGTAAGAAGAATTGTCATAGCGTTTGACGATGATACCGCAGGTGCTATACAGATGCTGCGCCGCGAGGGCTATGACGGCCAGGCGGACGTCGTCAGGCAGGATGGGCTTGAAAAGATAAAGCTAAAAGCGAATGAAGTGCTGGACAAGCTCGGCGAAGGTACAAGCTTTAGCGATATGCTGGAAGAGCTTACCAAGGATATCGAGAACGCCGAGGAGAGCCGCAGGGAATTGCCTGTGGTTAAAGGAGTGGATGTATACGGCGAGGAGTTTATTAACGCCGCGATGGAGCTCGAGGCTATAGGGAAATTTTCACAGCTCATAGCGACCGACGAAGGTTATCAGATACTAGAGTATACCTCAGACTTAAAGCAGGGAGCCGCCGATTTTGAGAGCGTAAAGGAAGTCATAAGATCAAACGTAATTCCGGACAAGCAAAACAAAGCTTGGGATGATATTATTAAGCAGTGGAGAGACGAGCATAAAGTAATTGCTTATTATGAAAATCTTGTGCCAAAACCGTCGCCCAACGAAACCAAGTAACAAACTATAGCCGGTAAATAATAATTGTTATACGCAAATATCAGCCCTGCGCCAACAGCGGGGCTGTTTTTTTGCAGCGGATAAATTTACGATAGTCCAGAACAAATATACATAAGCTGTAAAAGGGCAAGGGCAAAAAACTGATAAGTTATATTGAATACCAATTCCCTATGTGTTATATTTACCGTATGCATTGATTAGGGCCGGTTAAAACCGCGCAGTTAATCTTTTTCAGGGAGGAATTAATGGACAAATCACAGCAGGTCGGAGTCATATTTCCGGAGATACTAATTCCGGAAGCTAAAATAAACTTAAAGAAGTGGGCGGTAATTGCCTGCGATCAGTTTACTTCTAATGAGGATTACTGGATAAAGACCTCAAGGACGGTGGGAGGAGCGCCCTCCACGCTGCATATAATAATGCCCGAGGCGCTGCTCAGGGCAGGGGATTTAGACGAGAGGATAGAACACGCTAAAGCCACGATGGGCAATTATATAGAAGACGCAGTATTGGTGCGCCTGCCAAAAGGCGCAATACTCGTCGAGCGCGAAACTCAGTACGGCACGCGCGTTGGGCTCATGCTCGCGGTAGACCTCGAACAGTACGACGTAGATCCTAAGAGCAAGCCGCTTATCCGCGCTACCGAGCAGACGGTGGCAGAGAGAGTGCCGCCGCGCATGAGGCTGCGTCAGGGCGCGATACTTGAGTGCCCGCACGTGATGCTGCTTATCGACGATGTAAAGAATAGCGTTATAGGGCCCGCATACGACTATAGAAAGAACGCTGTGCAGGTGTACGGCACACAGCTTATGAACGACGGCGGAAGCGTAACCGGCTGGTTTATAGACGACGAAGATGTGCTCGGCAAAGTAGTGTCAGCTCTTCAGAAGCTTAAAACAAAGGCCAAGGACGGAATGCTGTTTGCTGTTGGCGACGGAAACCACTCGCTTGCTTCAGCGAAGGCGGTCTGGGAAAATGAAAAAGAGAACCTATCAGAGGAGGAGTTTGAGACGAGCCCGCTTCGTTACGCGCTCGTTGAGCTTGTCAACCTTTATGACAACGGCCTGAAAATGCTGCCGATACACAGGATGCTTTTCAACGTTGAGCCGTCTACGGCTCTGCGTACGCTCATTACTATACTGAATGGCATGGGCTGTGAAGCGCGCATGATGTATACGAAAGGCACAAGGACACCCGTTAAGCCGGGCTTTCAGGTAATTTACTTTGAGTCAAAGATGTCGAAAGGCCGCATAGAGATAGCGAAGCCTCAGCACGACCTTATCGGGGTAACGCTGACGCTGGCGCTCGACAAGCTTTTGGACGAAATGCCCAAGGGAGAAATAGATTATATACACGGCGACGAAGAGTTCCACGAGCTCGCTAAAGAGCACGCCTGTCTCGGATTTTTAATGGAACCCATGGCAAAAGAAGAGCTTTTCGAGTCGGTGATAGAGTACGGAGTGCTGCCGAGAAAGTCTTTTTCGCTGGGCAGGCCGGAAGAGAAGCGCTATTATCTCGAATGCAGGCTTTTGGTGGAAGCGAAAACTACGCAGGAGCAGGAGGGACCTGCGCAAGAAGAGCAGGAACAGCCCGAGGAGCAGGCGAAAGCGCCTGTGACGGAGCAGCTGGACGGGGCGGTAGAGCCCGAAGAAGGCGGCGGTGATTTTGAAGAGGAAGTCTTAAACGCTCCGAAAAAAAAGAAGGGATTGTTCGGGCGCAAGGGCTATGTGCAAGAGCCCGAAGAAGAGCTTTACGAAGAGTTTGAAGAGGAGACAGTCAGCGCCTCGCCGAAAAGAAGAGGTTTGTTCGGACGGAAAAGGGACAATTAATGAAGGTATGCAAATTCGGCGGGACATCGCTAGCTGACGCCGGACAGATAAAAAAAGTAAAAGAAATAATAGAAGCTGACGCGCATCGAAGATACGTCGTGCCTTCCGCGCCCGGAAAGAGGAGCGGCGGAGACACAAAAGTAACCGACCTGCTGTATGCTTTTCATGATGCCGTAAAGAGCGGCGGAGACTGGGAAACTATATACAGTGAGATATTCGGGCGGTTTGTAGAGATACGCGACGAGCTGGGAGTCTCGACAAAGATAGAAAAACACCTGGATACAGTTAAAGAACGGGTGCTTTGCGGAGCGAGCGTGGATTACACCGTAAGCCGGGGAGAATATCTCAACGGATTGATTATAGCCGACCTGCTGGGGTATGAGTTTATTGACGCGGCGGACGTGATATTCTTTGATGCAGCGGGATCGTTTGAAGGCGAGAAGACAAGAACGGTGATGCGCGGCAGACTGCACGAAGCAGAGCGCGCCGTTATCCCGGGATTTTACGGCAGCAAGCCTGGCGGCGAGATCAAGACGTTTTCGAGGGGCGGCTCGGACATAACGGGGGCCATAGTGGCAAGATCCGCAAGGGCCGGCGTTTATGAGAACTGGACGGACGTTCCGGGCTTCCTTGTCGCCGACCCGCGTATTGTCGAAAACCCGAATGTGATAAGAAGAGTAACGTATAAAGAGCTCAGGGAGCTTTCATACATGGGCGCGACCGTGCTTCATGAGGACGCTATTTTCCCTGTGTTCAAAGCCAATATTCCCATAAACATAAGAAACACATACGACCCCGAAGCGCCGGGCACTATGATAGTGCCGGGCACCGACGAGGACGATACGCAAACCATAACGGGCATAGCAGGTAAAAAAGGGTTTACCGTAATCTCTGTTGAAAAGGCGAAGATGAACGCCGAGCTTGGCTTCGGGCGGCGGGTGCTGTCGGCGCTCGAAAAGAACGAGATAAAGTTTGAGCATATGCCGTCCGGAATAGACACGCTTGGCATAGTCATAGCGAACAGTGAGCTTGAAGGCAAGCAGTCTGATCTCATAGACGATATCTACAGCCTATGTCAGCCCGATTCGCTCGAAGTGTTTACGGGCCTTGCGCTTATAGCCACAGTGGGCCGCGGCATGATAAAAAGGATAGGCGTCGCCGCGCGGCTGTTTTCCTCTCTTGCCCAGGGCGGCGTCAACATACGCATGATAGATCAGGGCTCGAGCGAGATAAACATAATAGTGGGCGTCGACCAGGCGGATTTTGAAAAGGCGATAACATCTATATACAACGAGTTTTGTGGCAGGGATGATAATTAATGGTATTAACGGCACTGCAGACGGTCATTACTATTTTCGTCATGATAAGCGCCGGCATGTTCATATCGTGGAGAAAATGGGTAACGTCGGATAGCGCGAGGCTCTTCCCAAAGATAATCATCAACATCGCGCTGCCGGCCATGATAATCTATTTTTTTTCAGAGCATCTTGAGAGGCGGCAGCTGTTTGAATCATGGCTGCCGCTTGTTATAGTATTCGCGATAGCGCCCGTTTCGTTTATACTGGGCAAACTCGTAGCCTCGATATTCCGCGTGCCTAAAGAGAGGCGCGGCGTGTTCGCGGTAATGTTTCCTTTTTCAAACTCCATGTTCATAGGGCTTCCGGTTGCGTACGCGCTGTTCGCCGAGCCGGGCATACCGTTCGCTATGTTTTATTATCTATCAAACACTGCGTTTTTCTGGACGCTCGGCTACTATTCTATACGAAGAGACGCGGATATATTATCTGGACAGCAAAGCAGCATCTCTTTCATTGAGATTCTGAAAAAAGTAGCGAACCCGCCGACGATAACCCTTTTGGCAATGTTCGCCGTCGTGCTGTCGGATATAGAGCTGCCTTCGATAATAGTGGATACCGCGCGGTATCTTAACGGGCTGACGACGCCTTTGTCGCTTTTGTTTATGGGCTGTCTCATATACGGCATGGGAAAGACGTGCGTAAAGTTTGAAAAAGGGCTCATACCCGTGATGCTGGGCAGGTTCCTGCTTGCGCCCGGGCTGATGTTCGCTGCGTGTACAGCCGTAATCATATTGTTTGCGGATAACTTCCCCGCGCTCGACCTTACGCTTATGAGGAGCGTTTTCACAGTGCAGGCAGGGCTGCCCGTTATGACGCAGACGTCTATAATCGCAAGCCACTGCGGCGCCGATGCCGAGTACGCCACGAAGAGCTTCTTTTGGACGACGCTCGTTTCGCTGGCGACAATACCTTTGTATATGCTGCTGTTTGAAAGCATAGCGTGAAATAAAAAACGGCTCCCTGCTAGGAAGCCGAATTTTTTTGAGACTGTCATATTGATTTATTATTGCGCGTTTGCCGCAGAGGCTAATACGGCTTTATAAACAGCTGCGTCCAGTAAAGCGTTCCGTTCGAGGCTTTTGCGACGCCGACGCCTATCTGCGTATACGTTGCCGACAGTATGTTTGCCCTGTGGCCGGCGGAGTTCATCCAGCTGTTCATGACTTCCTGCGCGTTTCTCTGTCCGTACGCTATGTTCTCTCCCCCGTTGCTGAACCTGATGCCGAAGCTCTCCATCATTTTAAACGGCGAACCGTAAGTGGGAGACGTGTGCGAGAAATACCGCTTGTCTATCATGTCCTGGCTCTTGAAGCGGGCGCACCTTGCGACTTCGCTGTTATATGTCAGCGTACCGAGGCCTCTTGCCGCCCTCTCTTTATTCACAAGCTGGAACACCTGCTGCTCGTAGCTCGCGAGCGTGTTCGTGTCGGGGATCATAATGATCTGACCGACATAGATCCTTGATATATCGGTGATGTTTGGGTTGGCTTTTCTAAGCTCGGTCACGGATATCTGGAACCTGCTCGCTATTCCGTAAAACGTATCGCCCCTCTGTACCGTGTATCTGACGAACTTCGTCGCCGGTATAGTTATCTTCTGCCCCACGTAGATAATGGACGGGTTTTTTATTGCCGGGTTTGCCGCGAGTATGTCGGCAACCGTTAAGTTATTCCAAGCCGCTATCTTTGAAAGCGTGTCTCCCGCCCTTACGGTATAGGTAGTCCCCTGCGCAAAGCAGACGGTCGTTAACAGCATGCAAAGCACAATAACAAGCAGCGTTGTTCTTTTGACTATTCTTTTCATAATAATGCCAGAAAATTGTTCTTTTCTGCTCCTTTCGATATTTTGATACGAATATTTTGCGTATTTTTAAATATTTTATTTACAAAAAAGACACCGCCTGTTAAAGTCGGTATATAACAGATATATACAACAAAGGGCTATTGTTATGAACGACCGTGTGCCTACTTATTTTAAATTAAAAAAGAAAATATTGAAGGACATTGAAACGCGCGCGCTTGTACCGGGAGATGTTCTTCCCTCCGAGAGGGCTCTCGCCGTGCAGCACGGTCTTTCAAGGATGACGGTAAGGCAGGCGCTGACTGACCTCGTGACGGCGGGCATATTATACCGCGAGCAGGGGCGGGGCACGTTCGTGTCCGCGAGAAAGATGCAGCAGCGAAACATTTCGAGCTTTTCGGAGACGGTGCGCGAAATGGGATTCGCGCCCAGCACGAAGGTGATAGAGTTTGCGGTGATAACGCCTCCCGACGATATAGCGGCAAAGCTGATGGTAAAGGATACGGAGGTGTTCAGAGGGCTGCGCGTACGGCTAGCCGACACAGTTCCCGTCGCGGTGGAAGAGGTGTTCATACCGTTCCATATCTGTCCCGGGCTTGAAAAGGACGACCTGCAAAACTCACTTTACAGCATTATAAACGAAACGTTCGGCCACCGCGTGGGAAGCGCGGACTGCTCGGTGTCCACGCAGCACCCGACGGCCAAGCAGCAGGAACAGCTGGGTATCTCGAGGAACACGCCGGTGCTTCGTATAGACAGCCTTTACTATTCCGTAAGCGGCATAACGCTTTATTATGAGCGGGCCATATACCGCGCAGATATGTACGAGGTCAATTTCAGGATAACGACATAGCCGGCAACGGATAAAAAGACGCAAAAAAACATGGTTGGTCAGCCAGCCATGTTTTTAATATAGTCCAATTACTTAAGTCTGCTCTAATTATCGTGAAGTACGGCCTTTATGCGGCGCACTCCCGCGCTGCTTGACTGCTCTTTTTGTATTTCAAACCGTCCAAGATCGCCTGTGCTGGCCGCGTGCGGGCCTCCGCAGATCTCTTTTGAAAAGCCTGCCATAGAGTATACCTTTACGATGTTGCCGTATTTTGATTCAAAAAGGCCTATAGCACCTTGCTGCTTTGCGTCCTCAACGCCCATCTCTTCGCAGACGATGTCCGCGTTTGCTTCTATCGCTTCATTGACAAGCCGCTCAACCTCTTTTATTTCGTCGCCGCTCATCGGCCTTGGGAACGAGAAATCGAAACGCAGCCTCTCGGGGGTTATGTTGCTGCCCTTTTGCGCAACTTCGTCGCCGAGCACGCTGCGCAGAGCCGCGTGCATTAGGTGAGTAGCGGTGTGCAGCTTTGCCGTCGCTTCTCCCGTATCGGCAAGCCCTCCTTTAAAACGCTGCTCCGCGCCCGCGCCCGATACTTCCTGGTGTTTTTTGAACGCTTCCTCAAAGCCCTTTGTGTCTACCTCGAGGCCGTTCTCGTGAGCGAGCTCGAGCGTGAACTCCAGCGGAAAGCCGAACGTGTCGTAAAGATGGAACGCGTTTTGGCCGGGGATAACCTTGGATTCGAGCCGGCTTAAAAGCTTTTCGAATTCGCGAAGCCCCTGCTTTATCGTGCGCTGGAAGCGCTCTTCCTCAAGATTGAACTCTGCGATTATGCGCTGTTCGTTGCGCCCGAGCTCGGGGTAAGCTTCTTTATATTCGTTTATTACCACTTTGGCTATATGCTGAAGCGAAAGCTCGGGTATGCCAAGCCTCAGGGCGTATCTTACCGCGCGGCGGATAAGGCGGCGCAGCACGTAGCCCTGATCGACGTTGGAGGGCGTTACGCCCTTCTCGTCTCCGAGTATGAACGTCGCGCAGCGCACATGGTCGGCGATTATCCTGAACGCCTTCGTGGTCTCAAAATCGTCGCCGTAGTTTTTGCTCGACAGCTCTGCTATCTTGGCCAGTATGCCGCTGAACATATCCGTCTCGTAAACGGACGATTTGCCCTGCATTATCGTTATCGTTCTGTCGAGCCCCATCCCGGTGTCGACGTTCTTCTGCGAAAGAGGCACATATGCGCCGTCCGCCGTCTTGTTGTACTGCATGAACACGTCGTTCCAAATCTCAAGGTACTTACCGCACGAGCATGCCGGGCTGCAGCTGTCCGAACACTTTGGCAGCCCCATGTCTATGAACATCTCGGTATCGGGTCCGCAAGGGCCTGTAATACCCGCCGGCCCCCACCAGTTGTGCTGTTTGTCAAGGAAGAATATATGGCTCTCGTCTACGCCGAGGCTCTTCCAGATATCCGCAGACTCTGTGTCCTTGGGCGCGTCGTCGTCGCCCGCGAAGCAGGTAAAATAGAGTTTGTCTTTGTCTATGCCCAGCCACTTTTCAGACGTTAAAAACTCAAAGCTCCACTCTATTGCTTCCTTTTTGAAATAGTCGCCGAGAGACCAGTTTCCCAGCATCTCAAAGAACGTAAGATGCGACGAGTCGCCCACCGAATCTATGTCTCCCGTGCGGACGCACTTTTGCACGTCGGTAAGGCGCTTTCCCTCGGGGTGCTTTGCGCCGAGCAGATACGGCACGAGAGGGTGCATGCCAGCCGTCGTAAAGAGCACCGTCGGGTCGTTCTCGGGTATGAGAGAGGCCGATGGTATTACCGCGTGGCCTTTCGATTTAAAAAAATCAAGATACATCTGCCGCAATTGCGAACTTGTAAGCTGCTTCAATTTAGATTTCTCCTTGGTTTAATCTAAAAGATTATACATTATACGGGCAAAACAAGTCAATGAGGACAGGCGCTTATCAGTATATATATAAATGTTGCTTTTTCATGCTGACGCCGTTATCATAAAGTTCGCATACTTGTAGTTTTAATATCGGTTTGTAAATTCTTTAATAAAAATCAAACACATCAGTTTTTTGTGTTGACACTGGCAAATGATTGTAGTAGTATGTTATATTGCATTAACGTGCACATAATAGGGGGACTATCTCTATGCCCGAAGGGTTTTTGGGCGCCGGTTCACTGACCCGGTATATTATTCCTGAACGTTGGGAATAATCAGCTAGTGCCTCTGTTGTACATCTCGATCATTTTTTATCATTACAGGAGTGTGGTTTTAAGTATATGGCGCAGGAAGTCAGAATCGGCAAACAAACAAGAGTAGACTTTTCAAAAATCAAAGAGGTTCTGGCAATGCCGGACCTTATCGAAATCCAAAAGGACTCATACAATTTCTTTCTCGAAGTCGGGCTGCGCGAGGTGCTAAACGATATCTCACCCATCACCGACTACTCCGAAAACCTGATACTAGAATTCGTGGATTATTATCTCGAAAACACGCCAAAATATTCAGTCGAGGAATGCAAGGAACGCGACGTTAATTACGCCGTGCCGCTTAAAGTCGTCGTCCGGCTTATAAACAAAGAGACGGGCGAGATGAAAGAGCAGGAGGTCTTCATGGGAGACTTCCCGCTGATGACAGAGAAGGGCACGTTCATAATAAACGGCGCGGAGCGCGTTATCGTATCGCAGCTCGTCCGTTCGCCCGGCGTTTATTTCGACGCGACAATAGACAAATCGGGCAAAAAGCTGTATTCGGCGACGGTCATCCCCAACAGGGGAGCGTGGCTTGAGTATGAGACGGACAGCAACGACTGCTACTGGGTGCGCGTGGACAGGACGAGAAAGCTTCCCATGACGGTGCTCGTGCGCGCGATGGGCGTGGGCACGAATCAGCAGATAACAGACCTGTTCGGTGACGAGGACTTTTTGCAGGCTACGTTTAAAAAGGACAGCGGCACCAGCGTAGACGACGGGCTTATCGAGATATACAGGCGCCTTAGGCCCGGCGAGCCGCCTACGGTGGAGAGCGCAAAGATGCTCATAGAGTCTTTGTTCTTCGACCCGAGGCGTTACGACCTTGCGCGTGTGGGCAGATATAAATATAATAAGAAGCTTTCCGTAGCAGAACGCATAGAGGGACACAGGAGCGCAGAGAATATCATGAGCCCTGACGGAGAAGTGCTCGCACAGAGCGGAGAGCTGATTTCGCGCGAAGCGGCCCGGAGAATTGAAAACGCAGGCATCAACAGCGTTACGCTGCTTATAGGCGAAGCCCAAGTAAAGGTAGTGGGCAACAACTTCGTGAAGGCGGAAGGATTCCTTCCTTTCAACCCGAAGGAAGCGGGTATAAACGAGAAGGTGCATTACCCGACGCTTACGGCGCTCATAAACGAGTTCGGCAAAAACAAGGAAGAGCTTAAAAAGCAGCTCAAAGCCAACCTTGATAAGCTTATACCAAAGCATATAATCGTAGACGACATAATGGGCTCGGTCTCGTACCAGCTTAACCTGAAGTACGGTCTTGGCAGGACGGACGACATAGACCACCTTGGCAACAGACGCCTCAGAAGCGTGGGCGAGCTGCTGCAAAACCAGATACGCGTAGGCCTCTCAAGGCTCGAGCGCGTGGTCAGAGAGCGCATGTCCATACAGGATATGGACGTTGCGACGCCTTCTAACCTTATAAACATACGCCCGGTGACGGCGGCTATAAAGGAATTCTTCGGAAGCTCGCAGCTTTCGCAGTTTATGGACCAGACGAACCCATTGGCCGAGCTTACGCACAAAAGAAGGCTCTCGGCTTTGGGCCCCGGAGGCCTTAACCGCGAGCGCGCGTCGTTTGAGGTAAGAGACGTTCACCATACGCATTACGGACGCATGTGCCCGATAGAGACGCCCGAAGGCCCGAACATCGGCCTTATAGGCTCGCTGTCCACATTCGCGCGCATAAACGAGTACGGATTCATCGAGTCTCCATACCGCGTCATAGACAAGAAAAGAAAGCTTATCACCGACGAGATAGTGTATCTTACGGCGGACGAGGAAGACAAATACGTCGTCGCGCAGGCAAACGAGCCTATAGGCAAAGACGGCTTCTTTGAGCACAGCCGCGTCATGTCGAGAAGGATGGAAGAGATAGTCGAGGTTTCCAGAGAAGAGGTCGACCTGATGGACGTTTCCCCGAAGCAGGTCGTCTCGGTAGCGACTGCTCTGATACCGTTCCTTGAGAACGACGACGCGAACCGCGCGCTGATGGGCTCGAACATGCAAAGGCAGGCAGTGCCGCTTATCGCGCCCGAGGCCCCTCTGGTGGGAACGGGCATGGAGCACAAGGCCGCTCAGGACTCGGGAGCGTCGGTGCTGGCATACGAGGACGGCACGGTCAAGAGCGTTTCCGCCAACAAGATAGTCGTTCAGGAGGATAAAGGCCTTCGTGAATACAAGCTTATAAAGTTCTCTCGCTCTAACCAGGGAACGTGCATAAACCAGTTCCCCAGCGTCAAGAACGGCGACAAGGTTAAGAAGGGCGAAATAATAGCCGACGGCCCGTCGACGGAAAAGGGCGAGCTGGCGCTCGGTCGCAACGTTCTTATAGGATTTATGACGTGGGAAGGCTACAACTACGAGGACGCAATACTCGTAAGTGAGAGGCTCGTGCAGGACGACGTTTTCACGTCCATACATATAGAAGGATACGAGGCCGAGGCAAGAGACACGAAGCTTGGCCCCGAGGAGATTACAAGGGATATCCCCAACGTTGGCGAAGACGCATTGAAGGACCTTGACGAGCGCGGCATAATCCGCATAGGAGCTGAAGTGCGCGCGGGCGACATACTCGTCGGCAAGGTAACGCCCAAGGGCGAAACGGAGCTTACCGCCGAGGAACGGCTGCTGCGCGCGATATTCGGCGAGAAGGCAAGGGAAGTACGCGACACGTCACTCAGGGTGCCCCACGGCGAGGAAGGCATCGTCGTAGACGTCAAGGTGTTTACGAGAGAGAACAAGGACGAGCTGACGGCGGGCGTCAACAAGCTCGTGCGCGTCTATATAGCGCAGAAAAGAAAAATATCGGTGGGCGACAAGATGGCGGGACGCCACGGAAACAAGGGCGTTATCTCGCGTATACTGCCCGTTGAGGATATGCCGTTCCTTCCGGACGGCACGCCGCTCGACATCGTTTTGAATCCGTTGGGCGTTCCCTCACGTATGAATATCGGGCAGGTGCTCGAGGTGCATCTGGGATACGTCGCCAGGATGCTCGGATGGAAGATAGCGACGCCTGTTTTCGACGGCGCTACGGAAGACGATATACTTAATCTCTTCAGCGAGCAGGGGCTCGATACGGACGGCAAGACCGTGCTTTACGACGGGCGCAGCGGAGAAGCGTTTGAGAACCGCGTCACTGTCGGCTATATGTATATAATGAAGCTGCACCATCTTGTAGACGACAAGATACACGCCCGCTCGACGGGCCCGTACTCTCTCGTCACTCAGCAGCCTCTCGGAGGCAAGGCGCAGTTCGGCGGGCAGAGATTCGGGGAAATGGAAGTTTGGGCTCTTGAGGCATACGGCGCAGCCAACACGCTTCAGGAGATACTTACGGTCAAGTCGGACGATGTCGTCGGGCGCGTCAAGACATATGAGGCGATCGTGAAGGGCGAGAACATACCCGAGCCGGGAGTTCCCGAATCGTTCAAGGTGCTCATCAAGGAGATGCAGGCGCTGGCGCTCGACATCAAGGTCTTGGGCGACGTAGGCGAAGAGATAACGATAAGAGAGAGCCTGGACGACGACGTATCCGGACTCGAGGTCAACATAGAGGGCGCCGAAGTAGACACCGTTTCGGAGAGGCGTATAGCCGCGAAAGACCGGGACGAGGACTTCGACGACATCAGCTTTGACGAACTCGACGTTCCCGATATAGACGGGCTCGACGATATAGACATCGACATAGACGATGAAGTAGTAAGCAGCAGGGCGCATAAAGACGCCGCCGGCGTCAAGAACGACGAGGACGAGCTCGACTTTGATACCGACTTTGACGGCGACGACCTTGACGATGAGGAAGAATTGATCGACGAGGATGACGGCGACAAATTTTATGACGATGACGCCGATTACGAAGACGATATCGAAATAGAATCTCTCGACGGGCTTCTCGACGACGAAGACGACAAGTACGACGATGATGATGAATATTGATATGGTCCCCGAAAACGCAAAGCTTTTTTGGGCATAAGTTACGATTTTGAATTTTGAGCATATGAGAGGAGAGGAATTATTTGTTCGAATTAGGCAATTTTGATTCCATTCAGATTGGGCTCGCGTCTCCCGATAAGATAAGAAAATGGTCGAGAGGCGAGGTCAAGAAACCAGAGACTATAAATTACCGCACGCTTAAGCCCGAAAAGGACGGCTTGTTCTGCGAAAGGATATTCGGGCCTACGAAAGACTGGGAGTGCCACTGCGGACGCTACAAGCGCGTGAGATACAAGGGCATAATCTGCGACAAGTGCGGCGTTGAGGTAACGCGAGCTAAAGTTCGGCGCGAAAGGATGGGGCACATAGAGCTTGCCGCGCCGGTATCGCACATATGGTATTTTAAAGGCATACCTTCGAGGATGGGCCTGCTGCTCGACATGTCTCCCCGCGACCTTGAGAAGGTGCTTTATTTTGCGTCGTTCGTAGTTACCGACCCGAAAACGACTCCGCTTGAATACAAACAGCTTTTAAACGACAAGGAGCTTCGCGAGTGCCAGGAGAAATACGGCGACGACTCTTTCGTCGCTAAAATGGGCGCCGAAGGCATAAAGGACCTTTTAAAGCAGATAGATCTCGACAAGACGTCGAGGGAGCTTAAAAAAGAGCTTGGCAGCTGCACCGGCCAAAAGCGCGTGCGCGCCATTAAGAGGCTCGAAGTTATTGAAGCATTCAGGCAGTCGGGCAACAAGCCCGAGTGGATAATACTCGACTGCATACCCATAATTCCGCCTGAGCTGCGGCCCATGGTGCAGCTCGACGGCGGCAGGTTCGCGACAAGCGACTTAAACGACCTGTACCGCCGCGTAATAAACAGGAACAACCGCTTGAACCGCCTGCTCGCGCTGCGCGCTCCCGACATAATCGTCAGGAACGAGAAGCGCATGCTGCAGGAGGCCGTTGACGCGCTTATAGACAACGGCAGGAGAGGCCGCCCCGTAACAGGCCCCGGCAACCGTCCGTTAAAATCGTTATCCGACATGCTGCGCGGCAAGCAGGGAAGGTTCCGTCAGAACCTTCTCGGAAAGCGCGTTGACTATTCGGGCAGAAGCGTTATCGTCGTCGGCCCTGACCTTAAGATGTATCAGTGCGGGCTGCCAAAAGAGATGGCGTTGGAGCTGTTTAAGCCTTTTGTTATGAAAAAGCTCGTAGAAGACGGGCTGGCGCACAACATAAAGAGCGCAAAGCGCATGGTAGAAAGGGTAAGGCCTGAGGTCTGGGGCGTGCTCGAGCACGTCATCAAAGACCACCCGGTTCTCCTTAACCGCGCCCCCACGCTTCACCGACTCGGCATACAGGCGTTCGAGCCGGTATTGGTTGAGGGCAAGGCTTTGAAGCTGCATCCTCTCGTGTGTACCGCTTACAACGCGGACTTTGACGGAGACCAGATGGCCGTGCACGTTCCTCTTTCGGTGGAGGCGCAGGCCGAGTGCCGTTTCCTTATGCTGGCCGCGAATAACATATTAAAGCCCCAGGACGGAAAGCCCGTAGTCAGCCCGACGCAGGACATGGTAATAGGCAGCTATTACCTGACAATTGATCGCGAAGGCGCGAAAGGCGAAGGCAGCTGGTTCTCAAGCCCCGAGGAGGCCGTGATAGCCTACCAGACGGGAGAGGTCGACCTTCAGGCGATGGTGAACGTCAAGTTCTCAAAAGTTATTGACGGCAAAGAACACACCGTGATGATCAAGACTACGCCGGGAAGGATAATCTTCAACGAGGCCGTTCCTCAGGATCTCGGGTTCGTGGACAGGACAGATCCCGAT
Source organism: Bacillota bacterium (assembly GCA_023410475.1). Classification (GTDB taxonomy): domain Bacteria; phylum Bacillota; class Clostridia; order Christensenellales; family SZUA-584; genus DTFZ01. Next base: position 72,891 of record JAEYPS010000028.1, read on the forward strand.
AACGCGATGAAGCTTGAGGTAGATTTCCTCGTAGGCAAACGTCAGCTTGGAAAGATAGTCGATTACTGCTACCGCAAATACGGCGAGACACGGACGTCCGCGGTGCTTGACGATATAAAGCACCTCGGGTTCCACTATTCTACGCTGGGCGCAATCACCATAAGCGTCAGTGACATAGTTATACCCGAGAAGAAGGCGGACTATCTCTTGAAAGCCGAGGAAAAGGTAGTAGAGATCGAAAAGAAGTTCAAGAGAGGCTTTCTTACAAATAAAGAGAGAAAAGAGAACGTCATAAAGGTGTGGGCAGACACGACAAATTCCGTGACCGAAGCGCTGATGGACGGACTTTCTCCCTTTAACCCGGTGTTCATGATGGCTAACTCGGGCGCGAGGGGATCGACAAACCAGATAAGACAGCTTGCGGGAATGCGCGGACTCATGGCAGACCCGTCGGGCGAGATAATAGAGATACCCATAAGGGCTAATTTCCGCGAAGGGCTGACCGTTCTTGAGTTCTTCATCTCGACGCACGGCGCGAGAAAAGGACTTGCCGATACGGCGCTTCGTACAGCGGACTCGGGATACCTGACAAGGCGCCTTGTGGACGTCAGCCAGGACGTTATAGTACGTGAGAACGACTGCCTTAAGGAAGGCGACCCGGTACGCGGAGTCTGGGTAGAGGACATTGTAAACGGAAAAGAGATTATTGAGCCTTTTATCGACAGAGTAGGCGGAAGGTACGCCGCGGCGGATATCGTTGACCCTGAGACGAAAGAGACTATAGTCCGTTCGAACGAGTATATAACATATGAGCACTGCCGCCGAATCGAAAAGTCGGGCATAAAGGGAGCTTACATACGCTCGATACTTACGTGCAAGACGAGGCACGGAGTTTGCGCGAAGTGCTACGGGGCGGATATGTCGTCCGGAAAGCTTGTCAGCATAGGCGAGGCGGTGGGAATCATCGCAGCGCAGTCTATAGGCGAGCCGGGAACGCAGCTCACGATGAGAACGTTCCACACGGGCGGCGTCGCGGGAGAGGACATCACCCACGGCCTCCCGCGCGTAGAGGAGCTTTTTGAGGCGAGAAAGCCCAAAGGCCTCGCCGTCATCACAGAGATCGCGGGCAAGGTTTCACTGAGCGACAACAAGAAGAAGCTCGAGGTCACCGTAACAAGCGAAGACGGGCAGGCCGAAGTCTACGCGATACCGTTCGGCTCAAGGCTAAAGGTCAAGGAAGGCGACGTCATAGAGGCGGGCGACGAGCTTACCGAAGGCTCGACGAACCCGAACGACATACTTAAGATAAAGGGCGCTAAGGGCGTTCAGGCGTATCTTCTAAAAGAGGTGCAGATGGTTTACCGTCTGCAGGGTGTTGAGATATCCGATAAGCACATAGAGGTCATAATCCGCCAGATGCTCAAGAAGTGCAAGATAGAGGAGGCGGGCGATACGGATCTGCTGCCCGGCTCGCTGGTAGACATACATTACTTCGACGCGGAGAACGAGAGGGCTCTCTCACAGGGCAAAAAGCCGGCTACGGCCAAGCGCGTGCTGCTTGGGATCACCAAGGCCTCGCTCGCGACCGACTCGTTCCTTTCGGCGGCCTCGTTCCAGGAGACTACGAGGGTGCTTACCGAGGCGGCTATAAAGGGCAAGACCGACCCGCTTTTGGGGCTCAAGGAAAACGTCATAATAGGAAAGCTGATACCCGCGGGCACAGGCATGAAGCGCTATAAGAACATAGACGTTATAAAGAACATACTCAATGATGATATGCCCATGCCGGACAGGAAGGCGATTGCCGTAGAGACGGAAGCGGATTACGAGGAACTGATGGACGCCGGCATGGAGCTATGATATTAAACAGGGGTTGAAGACATGGCGAAAAACGAGAAATGCGCAGCCAGTGACAGCGCGCTTTGCAGATGGATTGGCAAGGACTGCGGCGAGTGCCACATACGAAGCGTCAAGCATGACGATGAAGTAAAAAAGCTAACCCAGGACTTTGAAGTAACCATGTCTTTGCTCCCCGATGATATAGACGATCTCATGGGGCAGGACTGTCAGCTGTGCAAAGGCGAAAGGCGCCCGCGCAGCGGGTACGCGCTTATTGACCTTGCGCATCAGGAGCCGAAAAGCGAAACAGGCATGTTTTTCGGTTTGGGCAAGAAGGTGAGGCGCAAGGTGGGAAGCCTGATGCCGCTATCAATATCGGTCTGCGGTAAGTGCAGGAAAATCTTGCGAATATCCGAACTGTTAAAATGGATATCGGCTGCCGTTTTTCTGGCTATCGCGATAGCCGCTTTGGCCATCCCAGGGCTGAGGGCGCTGGGCGAAGGTATATTGTTCGCGATGGTTGCGGCAGGAGTGCTGCTTGGCTATCTTGCGGGCAAAGCGGTTTCGGCGGCTTATGTAAAGGCAAAGAGCAAAGACGTTCGGTTTAACGTTTTTGAGATACCGATATGCGCGAAGATGCAGGATGCGGGATGGTTTACCATGCAGGACGATACGCCGGTTACAAGGTATATATTTTCGCGCAGGCCTCATATGAAGGCTGTCAAAAACATACGCGCAGACGAAAAAGAAGGCGCCGGTGAGGATTCTTGAGCCGGGGCTCTAAAAAAAGTCGTAAGACTTTTAAGGGTATGAAGTGATTGACAAGACATTTTGCCGGTGATAAAATGGCTCTGCTGTGCGTTTTTTCGGCCTTGTGTGCTTGGAGGGTGTTTTATTGAGTATAAGCGAGCTGTACTCCCCGGAAAAACGGGTGGTCGGTTTGAAGCAGGTGCAAAGGTTTGCGCGGATGGCGATGCTCGAGAAGGTATACATCGCCAATGACGCCGACGAGTCTGTAACGCAAAAGCTTAAGGCGCTCTGTCAAAAACACGGCATACCGTTCGACATGACGCATACCATGCATCAGATAGGCAACGCGTGCCGCATAGACGTCGGAAGCTCATGCGCGGGGGTATTGAAAGAGCCTGTGCAAAAACAGCGGTGAGTATTTAATCCCCTTAATGGGTTGCGAGGGGTTTTTATAGAAAACAATATGATATGAAAGGAGGTGTATGTAAAGGATATGCCAACAATCAATCAGCTTATAAAACAGGGAAGGAAGACGGCGGAGACGAAGAGCAATTCTCCTATCTTGAAGCAGAATCCTCAGAAGAGGGGAGTTTGCCTGACGGTAAGGACGATGACTCCCAAAAAGCCTAACTCGGCCCTGAGAAAGATAGCAAGAGTCCGTCTGGTAAACGGCATGGAAGGCACAGCCTACATTCCGGGAGTCGGTCATAACCTTCAGGAGCACTCGGTAGTGCTTATCCGTGGAGGCAGAGTCAAAGACCTGCCGGGCGTTAGATATCATATAGTAAGAGGCGCTCTCGACAGCGCGGGAGTAGCCGACAGAAAACAGGCTCGCAGCAAATACGGCGCTAAGCGGCCTAAAAAGTAAACAAAGAATTAGGAGGGGCAAAACATGCCAAGACGCGCAGGCGCTCCAAAGCATGAGGTGCTGCCCGATCCCATATTTCAGTCCACGGTATTGACCAAGCTTATAAACCAGGTCATGCTTCAGGGCAAAAAGGGAGTCGCGCAGACGATATGCTATGACGCTTTTGATATTATTAAAGAAAAGCTCGGCCTCGAGCCTTTGGAAGTATTCGAGAAAGCAATGGATAACATAATGCCGGTGCTCGAATGCAAAGCGAGGAGAGTGGGCGGAGCTACGTATCAGGTGCCTATCGAGGTGCGGCCTGAAAGACGGCAGACACTGGGCATCAGATGGCTCGTTACCAACACAAGGAAGAGGAGCGAGAGAACTATGAAGCAAAGGCTTGCCGGCGAGATTATGGACGCTTACAACGGAGTCGGCGGAGCCGTTAAAAAGCGCGAAGATATGCACAAGATGGCGGAAGCCAACAGGGCGTTCGCGCATTACAGGTGGTAGTAAGTGACCCGGGGAGGAAAGTTTGCCTAGAAAATATCCGCTTGAAAAAATAAGAAATATAGGTATAATGGCTCATATAGACGCGGGTAAGACCACTACTACCGAGCGCGTGCTCTTTTACACGGGCAGAACCTACAAGATTGGCGAGGTGCATGAAGGCGCCGCCGTAATGGACTGGATGGAGCAGGAGCAGGAGCGCGGAATAACTATTACTTCGGCGGCGACTACGACGCAATGGCGGGACTGCGGTATCAATATTATCGACACACCCGGCCACGTTGATTTTACTGTTGAGGTAGAGCGTTCGCTGCGCGTGCTTGACGGCACCGTAGCGGTGTTCTGCGCGAAAGGGGGCGTCGAGCCCCAGTCTGAGACCGTTTGGCGTCAGGCGATGAAATACAGGGTCCCGGCCATAGCTTATGTCAACAAGATGGACATAATGGGCGCGGATTTTATGAACGTCGTCAAGATGATGAGGGACAGGCTGAAGGCCAATCCCGTGCCGCTGCAGCTTCCTATCGGCAGCGAAGAGAACTTCAGAGGTATCATAGACCTTATCGACATGCAGGCCATACTCTACAACGATGAGCTTGGAGTGAACGTCGAAAGGGGCGAGATACCCGCCGATATGAAGGATCTTGCCGAAGAATACCGCGAAAAGCTCATAGAGTCTGTCGCCGAGTATGATGATTCTCTGCTCGAAAAGTATTTTGAAGGCAAGGAGATAGAGCGCGCGGAGCTTATAGCGGCGATACGCCAGGCGACGATAGCGCTTAAGATCGTTCCGGTCACGTGCGGCTCGTCGTATCGCAACAAGGGCGTACAGCCGCTGCTTGACTGCATAGTCGATTTCCTGCCGTCGCCTCTCGACATACCCCCCATCACAGGCACAAACGGCCGCGGTGAGGAGGAAAAGAGGGAAGCGAACGACAGTGCGCCGTTTTCGGCCCTGGCGTTTAAGATCATGGCCGATCCGTTTGTGGGTAAACTCGCGTTCATACGCGTATACTCGGGAACGCTCAAGACCGGCTCGTACGCATATAACTCGACGAAGGACAAACGCGAGAGGATAGGCAGGCTTTTAAAAATGCACGCCAACTCGCGTGAGGACATCGACGAGGTGCAGGCCGGAGACATAGCGGCTATAGCCGGGTTTAAGCAGATAACGACGGGAGATACGCTTTGCGACGACAAGCATACCATTGTGCTTGAAAACATGGTGTTCCCCGAGCCGGTTATCGAGGTCGCGATAGAGCCTAAAACGAAGGCGGGCCAGGAAAAGATGGCTATAGCCATGCAGAGGCTGTCTGAAGAGGACCCGACGTTCAAGACGTATACGAACCCCGAAACAGGGCAGACGATAATCGCCGGAATGGGAGAGCTTCATCTTGAGATAATAGTCGACAGGATGATGCGCGAATATAAGGTGGAGGCCAAGGTAGGAAAGCCTCAGGTCTCGTATCGCGAGACCGTTACTAAGACCGTTACCGCTACGGGGCTTTACAAAAAGCAGACGGGCGGCAAAGGCCAGTACGGCCATGTGGTTATAGAGATACAGCCGCTTGAGCCGGGAGCCGGCTACGAGTTTGTCGACAAGATAGTGGGCGGCGCGATACCTAAGGAATTCATACCCCACGTTGACGCCGGCATTCAGGAGGCTTCGAAAAACGGCGTGCTAGCTGGCTTTGAGGTTATGGACTTTCGGGCCACGCTGGTGGACGGCTCGTATCACGAGGTAGACTCGTCGGAGATAGCTTTCAAGATTGCGGGCTCTATGGCGTTCAAGGACGCTATGAAGAAGGCTTCGCCGGTGCTGCTCGAGCCTATAATGGCGGTTGAAGTCAACGTTCCCGACGAATACCTGGGCGACGTTATGGGTAACCTTAACGCAAGGCGCGGTCATATAGAAGGGACGGAACTTCGGAGCGGAACGCAGGTGGTACGCGCGGCGGCTCCGCTTGCAGAGATGTTCGGATACGCGACGGACCTTAGAAGCCGTACGCAGGGCAGAGGCACGTTTACTATGCAGTTTTCGCATTACAACGAGGTGCCAAAGTCTATAGCTGAAAAGATAATCGGATGATTATAAGTAATATCATATAAGAAATAGGATCATACGGTGCAGCAGCACTGTTGAAGCCGTTAAAAATATATGAGATGAACATGAATTGTTTAGGAGGAAAGAACAATGGCAAAATCAAAGTTTGAAAGAAACAAACCACACGTAAACATTGGAACCATCGGTCACGTTGACCACGGTAAGACAACGCTTACGGCAGCGATAACGATGGCTCTTGCTCAGAGCGGACAGGCGAAAGTCATGAAATATGACGAAATCGACAAAGCTCCCGAAGAGAAAGAGAGAGGCATTACCATCAATACCGCTCACGTAGAGTATGAGACAGCCGCGCGCCACTACGCTCACGTCGACTGCCCGGGCCACGCCGACTACGTAAAGAACATGATCACCGGCGCTGCTCAGATGGACGGAGCCATACTTGTAGTTTCCGCCGCGGACGGCCCGATGCCTCAGACCCGCGAGCACATACTGCTTGCCCGTCAGGTTAACGTTCCGTACATTGTGGTATTCATGAACAAAGTAGACCAGGTAGACGATCCTGAGCTTCTCGAACTCGTCGAGATGGAAGTAAGAGACCTTCTGTCATCCTACGAGTTCCCGGGCGATGATCTTCCCGTTATCAAGGGAAGCGCGCTGCAGGCGATGAATGCTCTCGTTGGCGGAGCAGTGGCCAAAGACGACCCTGCCTGCGCGTGCCTGTTCGAGCTTATGGACGCTGTAGACAGCTATATTCCGACTCCGGAAAGAGCCGTAGACAAGCCGTTCCTTATGCCTGTTGAAGACGTATTCTCCATCACCGGCCGCGGCACAGTCGCAACCGGCAGAGTTGAGAGAGGCACGATTAAGATACAGGATACCGTTGAGATCGTCGGAATGACCGAGAAGACGAGAGACGTAGTCGTAACAGGCGTCGAGATGTTCAGGAAGCTCCTTGACCAGGCGATGGCCGGAGACAACGTAGGCCTGCTGCTTCGCGGCGTTCAGAGAAACGAGATAGAGCGCGGACAGGTTCTTGCGAAGAAGGGCTCCATCAAGCCGCATACGCATTATAACGGACAGGTTTACGTTCTTAAGAAGGAAGAGGGCGGACGCCACACACCGTTCTTCAACGGATACAGGCCGCAGTTCTACTTCAGAACGACGGACGTTACGGGCAGCATCAAGCTTCCGGAAGGAACAGAGATGGTCATGCCTGGCGACAACATCACGATGGAGATAAAGCTGATCACGCCTATCGCCATAGAAGAGGGCCTGCGCTTCGCTATCCGCGAGGGCGGCAGGACTGTCGGCTCCGGCGTTGTTACCAGCGTTATCGAATAATTCAGTTAACATTTAAGAGAGGCTCATGCGGGTCTCTCTTTTATATGTGTTGATTAATTTTAAATCGGGGAATTGCGCCGGGCGAGCGTATTAGTTGACTTTGACCGGCTTATCTCATATTATTAGTGCATCAAGCATAATCTTTATGATATCCCACCGTTTATTATTTTGGAGGAATATTAATATGTATTGTAAGAAATGCGGAGCGCAGGTTGGCGAAGGCGAAAAGTTCTGCAGCGCGTGCGGTGATAAAATAGAAGTTTTAGCCCCAGCAGGGCAGGACGCGGTTCAGCCAAATGAGCAGCAGCCTTATGGTCAGCAGTCTTACGGGCAGCCGCCTTACGGACAGCCGCCTTACGGACAGCCGCCTTACGGGCAGCCGCCATCGCAGCCACCGAAGAAATCGAAAGCGGCTCTCTGGGCTGTTATCGGCGCTCTTGCCGTGCTCGCGATAGCGGCGCTGCTTATTTTTGTGGTGTTCCCGGGGGTTTTAGGTCAGCCCGTTTCCGGACTGCTGAGCGGCAACACGCCCCAGGAGCGGTTTGTAAACGATGCTGCCAAAGTTTTCTCCGGCGCGTTTGAAGGAATGGGAAGCGACACATTCGATAGATTGGCAAAAGAGCCGTTTGAGATAAGCTATGATTTTACAGTCGATATGCCAGACATGAAGCTGAATATGGCTGTTGACGCGGCTTATGACGAACAGACGCTGGGCATCTCCATGGATACTATGGGCATAAAGACAAAGGTGCTTTTGCTGGAGGACATACTGTATCAGTCATCCGACACAATGTTTGGCGCATCCGTAACCGGCGTTGATTTCGGTTCGAAAGCCGACCTTAAAAAACCGATGTCTCTTGAGGACAGGATAAAAGCTATTGTGCAGGGCATCGCGAAGCAGGAAGATACAAAGACGCAGATCGACTTCGTCAGGCTTGCGGAAATGCTCGTTAACAGCATAGATGAAAGCTGTTTTGAAAAAAGCACAGGCAAATGGACGCTGACGCTCGAAGCGGACGATATACGTGATATGATGGAAACACTCAGCGATAAGCTTAAGGCCGACAAAGATATGCTGCACGACCTTGAAGATTACATATACGAGACTTCCGGAACGACGGTCGACGTTATCGAGGCGCTCAATACCGCGAAGAACTCTCTAGGTAAGGGCAACGCTGACTTTAAGCTGGTCTGGGAACTTTTTTACAAAGGCGATGTTCCCGTAGGTGTTGAGATATCGTATCAGGATTCGTCTACAAAATTTAAAATCTTATTCGAATATGAAAAGATCCAGTCGGGAGCTGATATCGATTTTAAAGTCACGGCGGACGGGTCTGTGGCGGTTACCGGAAACATGAGCTACAAAAAGACTTCGGACGGAATCGAGTATGAGCTTTCTATAACCGCCGGCGGCGAGACTCTTAAAATGACCGGCAGCGAAGAAACGAAGGACGGCAAGATAACAGGAAGCATAGCCCTTAACATTCCGGATGCCGGAGAGGTTAACCTTAAGTATGAAGGTGCGTTAAAGTTCAAAAAACCCTCCAAAAGCGTTAAGGATGATGACAGGTTCAGCGTCGACACCAAAAACGCGGTAATCACCGACGCTGCAGGCGCTTTTGGAATGCTGGGTCTTCAAGGTTCAACTTCTTTCGAGATACCGCCGATTATTGACGACCCTACTCCCTTGCCCGATTACGATCCTGGCGATAGTAACGGCGCACAGTGGGAACTCGAGGGCACACTGTGGGAAAGTGAAACCGCGTCGATGTACTTCTATTACGGGTATATCTATTTCGGCCAGCCGGGCATGTCGGGGCAGGAGATATTATCGGCAGGGTCTGACGTATACGCCTATATGTTCGACGGGCTTTTTATCGACGTAACATTTCCCGACGGAACGGCTGCACAATGGTTTTATGACGGAAAAAACATCTGGGCGGGAGAAACGATGTTTTATAAAGCCGGATAGAGAAAAGAAAACTTAGAAAAAGCAGAGGGCAGGCACAGCGCTTGCCCTCTTAATATTCCATTAAATAGTTTTGGAGGGTTATTTTTTGGTGTATATATTGCTATAACATAATGCAAACCGCGCCGCGCCCTTTAGAAACAAAGTTGAAATACTTTTATTATTGGGATATACTACGCAATAGAAATAGTTTGGAGGAATCGCTATGGCGAAAAGAATAGGCATACTTACGAGCGGAGGCGATTGCCCGGGGCTCAACGCCGCAATACGCGGAGTAGCGAAGGCGTCTTATCAGTTGATCCCCGACGCGGAGATCGTGGGCATAATGGACGGCTACGGAGGCCTTATAAACGGTCAATTCCGCACAATGGCACGGGAAGAGTTTTCGGGGATACTGACGCTTGGGGGGACGATACTCAGGACGTCGAGGCAGGGCAGCACATCGGCCCGCGACAACACAGGAAGGTACCTCGATACTATAAAGGCGATGGTGAGGAACTATGAGAAGATGCAGCTCGACTGTCTCGTCACGATAGGCGGAAACGGAACGCACGTGGCTGCGGGTCTTCTCGCTGACCAGGGGCTAAACATAATAGGGCTGCCAAAGACCATCGACAACGACGTATGGGGAACAGAAATCACGTTCGGATACCAAAGCGCAATAGACATAGCGACCGACGTTATTGACAGGGTTCACACGACGGCGCTTGCCCACTCGAGGGTTATAGTGGTAGAGCTGATGGGCAACACCGCCGGCTGGCTAACGCTCAGCGCTGGGCTTGCGGGAGGCGCGGACGTGATACTGATACCCGAGATACCGTATAATATAAACTCGGTTGCCGACGTTATAAGCGACAGGTATGAGCGCGGAAAGCATTTTTCTATAATAGCAATCGCCGAGGGAGCGAGAAGCGTCGACGACGCCCCTGAGCAGAACCTTAAAGGCAAACACTATTCTGTAGGTTACAAGCTCGCCGACGAGCTTACGAATGTCATCGACATAGACACCCGCGTCGTCGTGCCGGGGCACTATCAGCGGGGAGGCCCGCCCTGCCCGTATGACCGGGTTTTGGCTACGCAGATAGGCGTGCACGCAGCGATGCTTATCGAACAAAAACAGTTCGGAAGAACGGTCGCGGTAAACGACGGCAGGATAACGAGCAACGACTTAAAGGAGATATCGGGCAAGACCAAGACGATACCGCTTGACGCAGACCTGCTGGCCGTCGGGCGCAAGATAGGCATAGGCTACGGGGAATAGTATAAAGCATTGAGCTGTCTGAAAACTGCAGGCAGCTTTTATTTTTGAATCAATTTTTTGTTAATCGGGGTGATTCATATGGTGTCAGGGCTCAGCCACATAACGTTGATAGTAAAGGATTTAAGGCGTGCGTCGGAGTTCTTCATAAAGATATTTAACGCCAAAGAAGTATATTCAAGCGGTGATAAGATGTTCTCACTGTCAAGAGAAAAGTTTTTTCTTATAAACGGCATGTGGATATGCGTTATGGAAGGCGACCGAATGCCATACCGCACTTACGAACATATCGCCTTTAAAATAGAAGGATCTGAACTGGAAAGCATTATCGAGAAAATAAAGAATGTGGGAGCGCAGATAAGAGAAGGCAGGCCGCGGGTGCAGGGCGAAGGCACATCTGTTTATTTTTATGATTTTGACGATCATCTTTTTGAGTTGCATACGGGAAACCTTGCGGACAGGCTGACGGCGTATTCTGAAAAATAAACTACTGTCGACTATCGGTTGACACCATTATGATAATAAACTAATATCAATATGGTAACTTAAACCTCAGTGGTTAAGATTAGGAGATATTGAATGAAGGATTGTATGGCCGTTATACTGGCGGCGGGCGAAGGAAAGAGAATGAGATCCAAAACGCCAAAGGTGCTGCACGACGCGGCGGGTAAGCCTGTCGCCAAGTGGGTGGTCGACGCCGCGGCAGAGGCCACGGGAAAATCGCCTGTGCTCGTTATCGGCAGCGGCGCGGATAAGGTCAAAGAATATTTCGGGCACAGCGTCAGCTACGCACTGCAAAAAGAGCAGCTTGGCACGGGGCACGCCGTGATGTCCGCGGGGGATTATATAAAGGGCGACGGATACGTGCTCGTCGTTGCGGCTGACATGCCTCTGCTTCGGGCCGAAACGCTCTCAAGGATTATAGATACAGCGGTGACAGAGAAGCTTGGAGTGTGCATATTGTCCGCAATACAGCAGAACGCGGACGGGTACGGGAGGATCATAAGAAGCGACAACGGGATCCGTATAGTTGAGCACAGGGACGCGGGCGCGGACGAGCTCTTGATAAAAGAAGTAAACGTCTCGGTTTATTGTTTCTCCATACCAAGGCTTACAGAGGCGCTCAACGCACTTCGTAACCACAACTCTCAGAACGAGTATTATATAACCGACTGCGTTCAGTACATTTCGGATAAGGGCTACGGCGCGAAAGCCGTTGTTTGCGAGGACGCGCAAGAGTGTTTTGGGGTTAACGACAGAGCGCAGCTTGCCGCCGTATCGAAGGAGCTTAGGAAGAGGGTAAACACTAACCTGATGCTGGACGGCGTTTCCATCATAGATCCGGACAGCACATATATAGACGCCACCGTTAAGATAGGCGCGGACGCCGTCATATACCCCGGGGTGACGCTCGAGGGTAACACCGTTATCGGTGAAGACGCCGTGCTTTACCCGGGAAGCAGGATAAAGGACAGCAAGATCGGCAAGGGAACGAACGTGCAAAACTCTGTTGTGCTCGACTCCAGCGTCGGAGAGAACAGCACGATAGGGCCGTATGCTTACTTAAGGCCGGGAAGCGTGATAGGAAACGGCTGCCGCGTGGGCGACTTTGTGGAGGTAAAGAACTCTGAAATAAAGGACGGCGCTAAGGTATCGCACCTTTCATACATAGGCGACGGCGAGGTAGGCGAGAGGGCGAACATAGGCTGCGGCGTCGTGTTCGTCAACTATGACGGACAGAAGAAGAGCAGGACAATAGTCGGCAAAAACGCGTTCATAGGCTGCAACGTCAACCTTGTAGCACCCGTTACGGTGGAGGACGGCGCTTACGTCGCGGCGGGCTCAACAGTGACAAAGAACGTTGAAGCCGACTCGCTTTGCATCGCGAGGAGCAAGCAGACTGTAATTGAAGGCTGGGTCAAACGGCGGAGGGGCGAGTGAGGAAGGCAGTATTCTTCGACCTTGACGGCACGCTGCTTCCTCTCGATATGAAAGAGTTTATGGCGCTCTATTATGAAGCCATAGAAGAATCGGGATTTTACGGCAGGATATCGAAGCAAAACGGGCGGGAGATATTCAATGCCGCAGTGTACGCGATGCTCAAAAACGACGGGCGCACGTCTAACAGGGACGTGTTTTACGGCGCTATCGAGAGCATGGCAGGCGTGACTTCGGACGAGCTTATACCGCATATGGAGGGCTTTTATAATAACCAGTTCAGGCGGCTGAAAGCGTGCGCGCGTCCCGATAAGAATGTGCCTCTTGTTATAGACGAGATTAAGGCCAAGGGCTTTCGGCTCATAATAGCTACAAACCCTCTGTTTCCCAAGACGGCGACGGACCAGAGGATAGAGTGGGCGGGCCTGGACCCGGCCGATTTCGAGTATGTATCGTATTACCACAACTCGAGCTGGTGCAAGCCCAATCACGGGTTTTACAGGGAGATATTGAGCAAGCTGTCGCTCAGCGCGTCGGAGTGCTATATAGTGGGCAACGACGTTACCGAGGATATGGGAGCGGTGGAGCTCGGCTTCAAAGGGTTTCTGCTGCTTGATAACATTATAGGAGATATAGAAAGGGCGCCTGTATGCGAGCGCGGAGGTTATTCTCAGCTTCTGGATTTCGCAAGAAGTCTCAGAATCTGAAATCGGAATTTTATATAATAGGCCTTGGCAATCCGGGCGGCAGGTACGAGCACACGCGTCACAACGCGGGGTTCGATGTCGTTTCCATACTCTCGCAGAGATACAGAATACCCGTGCGGATATTCTCGTATAAAGCGAGGCTTGGTACGGGCACGATAAAGAATAAGAGCGTTACGCTCGCTATGCCGCAGACGTACATGAACCTGTCGGGAGAGAGCGTCAAGGAGATGGCAAAGGCTCTCGGCATAAATAACGAGCAGCTCATACTCGTCTATGACGACGTTGACATAAAGGAAGGAACCGTGCGCATAAAGGCGAGGGGCAGCGCGGGAACGCACAACGGAATGAGATCGGTTATATACCACCTTCAGACCGACGATTTCACGCGTGTCAGGGTGGGCGTCGGAAGACCGGAGGGAGACATAAAGGATCATGTTCTGGGGGAATACTCGGACAAGCAGCTGGCGTTTGATACGCTCATAAAGGCCGCCGGCGCTGTGGAGACGATAATAGAGGAGGGCGTTGAGAAGGCGCAGAGCCGGTTCAATTAAAGACTTGATATATGCGTATAACTTCACATATAGCGGGGCTTGAGGGCTTCGCGAAGCTCAAGGAATATATACGGGCAGGGGATGTTCCCTGCTCGATTTTTGGCGTTGCCGACAGTTTAAAGCCGCACCTCGCTGCGGCGGTATCGGAGGCTTTCGAGCGCCCCGTGATATTCGTATGCGACAGTCAAAACCGCGCGGAGAGCTGCGCGCAGGCCATTGAGCGCGCTGTGCATATACCCAAGCGGGCGCTTCAGCTTCGCTCGTCGCTCGCGCGCAGCCGCGAGATGATGTTTAAAAGGATAGACGGCATCTCGAAGCTTATGGCAGGTAAAGCGAAAGTGGCATTTGTCAGCGAGGAGGCCCTCGCGGCAAGGCTCCCGGCGAAAGAGGATTTTGAAAAAGCGCATATTACAATAAAGAAGGACGCAGTATACGACCCGGAGCAGCTCATGGAAGCTTTGGTGCTCGCGGGTTACGAGCGCGTGGCTGCTGTGGAGACGGCGGGGCAAGCCGCAAGGCGGGGCGAGATACTCGACGTGTTTACGCCCGGGGAAGCGTCGCCCTACAGGATAGACTATTTTGACGATGTCGTAGAGAGCATAAGCGAATTTGACCCCGGCACGCAGAGGAGAAGCAAGAGGACTTATAATGAAATAGTATTGAAGCCCGCGGTGGAGCTCGTGCTCGCAGAGCAGTCGGCGAAAAAGGGCGCGGATTATTTCAGGTCGGCTAAGACGCCGGGGCCCGCGCTCGAGCTAAGGTTTCAGGAATATGCACAGAGCCTTGTAAAGCACAGGTTTTTTGAGGATATGGAGAACTACGCTTACGCGCTGTGCGGATCGAGCCTTTTAGATTACGTTGCCGAAGCTGTTGTTATATTCGACGACTACAAGTATATAAAGACGGCGGGCAAAGAACGCGCGGAGGATTTCGAAAAGCGGCTTGCTCAGATAATAGAGACACACGAGGGCGTTGATGACCAAAAGAGTCTTTACTTCACGGCATCCGAGCTGCTTTCCCGGGCAAAACTGCACGATATAATCGACATCTGCATGATAGACAAATCGCCCGACATAGGCGCAAAGGGGGAAGCGAGCTTTCACTCAAGGGCGGCGCTGTCGTACAACCGCAAGATAGACATGCTCAAAGAGGACGTAAAGACCAGGGTCAAGAACGGGTGGAGCGTTTATCTCATGTGCGGCGGCGCGCAGAAGGCCGAGAAGCTTTCAAGCGAGCTTTCGGATAAAGACATAACCGTGCCGTGCATAAAGGACGGGCGTGAGCTTAAAAAGGGTGAAGCAGCGGCATACCCGGCAAAGCTGGCGAACGGGTTTGAGCTCGCTACGCGCAAGGAATATTTTCTCGGGGAGCATGAGATATACGGGTTTACCAGAAAGAAGATACGTCCGCTCGCAAGGAAGCAGCTCGACATTTTCACCGATCTTAAAGTCGCAGATATGATAGTGCACGACATACACGGCAAGGGGCGATTTTTGGGGCTCGTCACACGTGAGGTGCAGGGCATATCGCGCGACTACATGGAGCTTGAGTACCGCGGAGGAGACAAGCTTTTTATTCCCACCGACCAGATAGACAGGGTGCAAAAATATATGGGCGGAGAGGGCGAAAGGCTCTCAAAGCTCGGCGGCAAGGAATGGAGCAACACAAAGGCCAGAGTTAAGGCTTCTGTAAAGGAGCTTGCGGAAGACCTTGTTTCTATTTACAGCGAAAGGCTCGGCAAAAAAGGGCACAAATACAGCGAGGACACGATATGGCAGCGGCAGTTTGAGGATAACTTCCCGTTTGACGAGACGGAGGGTCAGCTAAAGTCCATAGAAGACGTCAAGAAGGATATGCAAAACGAAAAAGTTATGGACAGGCTGGTTTTGGGCGACGTAGGATACGGCAAGACGGAGGTCGCCATGCGTGCGTGCTTCAAGGCCGTCATGGAAGGGCGGCAGTGCGCGGTGCTCGTGCCCACGACGCTGCTCGCGAGGCAGCATTACCATACGTTCGTAGAGAGGTTTACCGACTTTGCGGTGAAGATAGAGGTCATATCGAGGTTCGTATCGGCCGGCGATCAGGAGAAGATAATACAGGGACTAAAGGACGCAACGGTGGACGTCGTTATAGGCACGCACAGGCTGCTGTCGAAGGACGTTGTATTTAAGGATTTGGGACTTTTGATAATAGACGAGGAGCAAAGGTTCGGCGTGTCGCACAAGGAGAGGATAAAGGACATAAAAAGGAGCGTGGACGTGCTGACGCTGTCTGCGACTCCCATACCAAGGACACTGCAGATGTCGCTCACGGGCATACGCGACATGAGCGTAATAGACACGCCGCCCGAGGAGAGAAAGCCTCCCGAGAGCTATGTTATGGAATACTCCGGTCAGCTCGTTAGAGAGGCGGTCATGCGCGAGATGGAGCGCGGCGGTCAGGTGTATTTCGTCTGCAGGCAGATAGGGCTCATGGACAGGCTCGCGGGAGACCTTAAAGCGTTCGTGCCCGAAGCAAGGATCGCCATGGCGCACGGTCAGATGGGAGAGACGCAGCTCGAGAACGTTATGATGGGCTTTTTGTCGGGCGAGTACGACGTGCTGCTGTGCACGACGATAATAGAGTCGGGCATAGATATTCCGAACGTCAATACACTTATAATCTACGAAGCCGACAAGTTCGGGCTCGCGCAGCTCTATCAGCTAAAGGGCCGCGTGGGACGCGCAACGAAGAGCTCGTACGCTTATCTGACATTCCTGCCCGGCACACGCATGACTATAGAGGCCGAGAAGAGGCTTCAGACAATAGCCGAGTTCACCGAACTCGGGGCGGGCTTTAAGATAGCGATGAGGGATCTCGAGATAAGAGGGGCGGGCAACCTTCTTGGACCAGAGCAGTCGGGGCAGATGGCCGCGGTCGGTTACGACATGTACTGCCGTCTTATGCGTGAGGCTGTCGCTGAGATAAAAGGGCAAAAGCAAAAGGCCTACAACGAGGCTTCCGTAGAGATAAAGATAAACGCTTACGTGCCTGCGTCTTACATAACCGACGAGATACAGCGCATAGAGGCATATAAGAAGATAGCCGCGGTCGACGGGCTTCAAAGCGCAAAGGCCGTACGCGAAGAGATAACGGACAGGTACGGGCAGGTGCCGAAGACTGTTGAAAATCTGATAATCATATCGCTTATAAAGAGCTTCGCTTCTCTGGCGGGCATAGCGTCCGTCACGAGAAGCGGCAGGACATTCACGCTTAAATACTCGGAAGACGCGAGGATTAGCGTCAAAAGACTTATAAGCGTGCTCGAGAATTATGAACGCGCGGCGCAGCTTCGCTCCAGCACGCCGCCGCATATCCTTTTCACAGCAAAGGAACATACGACGGACGCTCTGCTTAAGTTTTTAAAGGATATAAGGCGTTGCATTATCAATTAGCTTCAAGTATAATTATATGCTGAATAAATTGCTATCATGTCCCTTTCAGGGCTTACGGAGGTATACGGAGTTGAGTAGGAAAATAAGAGTTATAGCGCTTATCGCAGCATTCGCGCTTATGCTTTCAGGGTGTTCTTTGTTTACTGTGGACGAGGACCTTGTTAATGCGCAGACGGTAGCTTCGGTAAACGGCAAAGCGATAACGCGCTCTCAGGTTGAGCAGACGCTTTTGAGCTCACAGTCATTCATGTATGAGATGTATTATTACGGCGTCACTTACGAAGATTTTAAAAAAGACGATAAAGCAAAGGCCTGGTATGTAGAGAACCTTAACTATACGCTCGACAGGCTTGTAGAAGAAGAGCTTCTCCGGCTGAAAGCGGCAGAGATGGGGATCGCACTGACCGATGAGGAGAAGGCGGAAAAGCGCGAGGAAGCTGACGCTGAGTTTCAGTACGCTAAAGAGCAGATACGTAGCGAGGTTGAGCAGGAGTTTGGATTGATAGACGAAAACGGCGAGCAAACAGGCGCCGAAGCGGACGAAGCGGCTATAGATGCCGAGGTTGAAAAAAGGTATCAGGAATTTTTAGGAACTTCGGACTTTACGCCCGATATGTATTATGAGCAGCTTTACAACCAGGCGCTTGTCGCCAAAGTAACCGATTATGTAAAAGGGCTTGCCGAGGTTACCGACGAGGACGTAAGAAAATGGTATGACGATACTCTCGCCGTCCAGCAGCCGCAAATGGATGAAACCCCCACAGTGTTTGCGGACAACATGAACAAAAATCTTATCAACACGTATGTTCCCGAGGATACGTACGCACTAAAGCACGTGCTTATAAAGTATAAGGACGAGGATCTGACGGAAGTAGCTACCGAGCTTTACACGGGCGGAAAGGAAGCGGAGGCTATGGAGCTCCTTAAAGGAGAGATCGAAGCGCTTACACCCGCGATGCTTGAGGTAAAGCAGAGGCTTGAGGCGGGCGAGAGCATAGACGAGCTTATAAAAGAGCTGGGCGAAGACCCGGGCATGGCGTCGGGCACCACGGCTGCTACAGGCTATATCGTCGGTGAGAGCACGACGACGTATGTTAAGGAGTTTAAAGACGCCGCGCTGAAACTGACCAGTGTCGGCCAGATATCGGGCCCGGTCGCCACATATTACGGTCTGCATGTGCTGCAGAATATAAAAACGTACAAGAAGGGGATCATACCGTTTGAGGATCTTAAGGACAGCATTAAGACGGCTCTGCTCCCCGGAAGGCAGACCGCAAAGTACAAAGATACTCTGGAGCAGTGGAAGAGCGAAGCGAATATTACATACGACCGCGCAAGGCTAGAAAACTAAAAAAGACCGTATAAGGCAGCCGTTTTTTAGACGGCTGTTTTTATATTCAATATTTAATAAGTCCAATTTTTGAAGGTATAAATTGTTCTTGAATATGCGGGTGGAATGCTTTATAATGTACTTCCGTGACAATTTAATGCTATATTATAAGGCATGGAGGAGTATCGAAGAGGTCATAACGGGGCGCACTCGAAATGCGTTGACGGCCTAAAACCGTCCGTGGGTTCGAATCCCACCTCCTCCGCCAAAAAATCAGTGCACCCATAGTGGTGCGCTGATTTTTTGATTGGAAGGGATTCGAAGCGAGGGAAAAGCAAACGTGCCGGTGGCACGTTTGCCCCGAGACGGCTCGGCTGGCAGTAACGATAAAGTACTATGCAACGGCGCGGGCAGATTAGCGGAGGCTTTAGTAATCCTATTTTTGATTGGAAGGGATTCGAAGCGAGGGAAAAGCAAACGTGCCGGTGGCACGTTTGCCCCGAGACGGCTCGGTTGGCAATAATGATAATGTACTATGCAACGGCGCGGGCAGATAGTTTAAAAAAAGTGGCTTCTATGCAGCTGAAGTATTTATAGCCTCATTTGCAAACTTTACAGAAATATATTACTATGTTAATATTAATAAAAACTATCATATGAGAAAAGTATGAAGAATAAACGGAAGCTGTATTTTATTGTTTTTACGACAACCGTTGTATATGCTTTATTACTTCTGACACTTACTTTTGCGGAATGCAACACTCAAAACAGTGCAATTAGCAGTTATTTTGATGCGTTTTGGTATTCGATAGCGACATTTTCAACTGTCGGGTATGGAGATTTATTTCCAATATCCTTAATCGGTAAGATAATCGGTTTTACATTTATCTTATTTGGCGTGGGCTTTTTAGGTATTGTAATTGGGCACATTGCTAATCTATTCAGAAAACGTTCAGAGAAAAGGAGGTTAGGGTTAATGGGGACTGATTTTATAAACCACGTTATAATTATAGGGTGGGATGCTTTTTCAGCAGATGTTGCAAAACAACTGGTTAATGCTGATAGGAAAGTAGCAGTAATGACTGAAAACAAAAACGATATTGATTTAATATATCAGCAGTTTGACCAAAAAGAGCTGTTCGTTTGCTTTTCTGATTTAAGCAATTACAGCTCATTAAAACTTCTAAATGCAGAAAAAGCAAGCGTTGCTTTTCTAAATAACGGGGGAGACTCCGATAAGCTTATATCCATTTTAAATATTAAAAAGTTATACCCGGATTTAAAATTCGTTGTTATACTAGAAAATTCTGAATTAAAAGAAACATTTGTTAACGCCGGAGTGACTTATGTATTATCAAAGAATGAAATTGCGTCAAAACTACTGGCTAGCTATATATTTGAACCAGCTGTCGCAGATTTTACTCAAGACCTTCTTACTTCTACAAATAATGAGTTAGAATATGACATACAGCAATATAGAGTAATTGAAACTAATCCATATAAAGATACGTCGTACGGTAATATGTTTTTTGAACTTAAAGAGAAGTATAATATTATTGCCATCGGACTTAAAAAAGGAAACGGTCAATTGAAAAAAGTTCCTGATAACAATGAAAAAATTGAGCAAGGTGATGATGTTGTTGTTATTGCAAATGGGGCCACTGAAAAAGTTATGCAAAAGTTATTCAAAGTATACGAGGGTATATAACGTATACTAGCGGCAACTTGGGCAAAACTGATACTTACTCATTCACTATACTCACCGGCGTGCCGATCTCAACCAAATCAAACAATTCCTCGGCGTCTTTATTATGCATACGTATACAGCCCTTCGATACGGCCTTGCCGATAGACGACGGTTTATTCGTTCCGTGTATGCCAATGCGGGGCTTTGACAACCCCATCCACCTTGAGCCGAACGGCCCGCCCGGGTTTTTGGATTTGTTTATAATTCTGAAATTACCTTTCGGCGTAGGTGTTAGCGGCTTGCCCACAGCTATCGTGTAGGTTTTATGAAGCTTGCTCTGCTTGTATAAGTCGAGCTTTCTTGATTTTACCCGTACTGTGATTTTGTATGTGCTTGGCATACTACTATCTCCGCTGCTTTTTGTTTATACTATTCAGCAGGTTAATATTTGTTGCTTAATAAGGTCAGGAGCAGGGCGATACCTACGTTTGCGCTGATGATCGTTCTTGCCCGCTGAGCCTTGCTGATGTTATAATATGTATATGAAATGCTTGCATAACGGGGTTTTAACATGAAGATAGGTATTGCGCTGGGCGGCGGCGGAGCGAAGGGCTTCGCGCATCTCGGGGTATTAAAGGCTCTTGGGGAGAAGGGCATAAAGCCGGATATGGTATCGGGGACTAGCGCGGGCTCGATAGTCGGCGCTTTTATCGCGGCGGGAAAAGAGCCTGAGGAGATACTTGAGCTTGTAAAGAAACACAGATTTATAGATTTCGCAAAGGTAACGCTGCCCGGCGGAGGTTTTTTTACGCTGGACAACTTCGAGAAGCTCATGGAAAAGCTGCTGCCCGCGCGGGAGTTTTCAGATTTAAAACTTCCTTTCTACGCTTCTGTAACAAACCTATATACAGGAAAGGTGGAGTACAAAAACGACGGGCCTCTCATACCTGTCATTAAGGCGTCGTGCGCCATACCGGTGCTGTTTACGCCGGTGAGGCTCGACGGACAGATGTACCTTGACGGGGGCATACTCGACAATCTCCCGTACACGCCGCTTGCCGGGAAGTGCGACAGGATAATTGTCGTCAACGTCAACTCGGGCTCGGAGGGCGTCGAGAGGCTGGGAAGCCTTAAAGGGGCGGCGCTCAGAGCGTTTGAGATAATAGCAAACAGAGACAGCGAGAACGCCAAATGCAACTGCAGCCTTATAATAGAGCCGCCGGGTCTCGGCAAATTCAAGATACTCGATACGAGCCACGCGGACGATCTTTTTGAGATAGGTTATAATCACTGCAATCAAATAGACGTTGAGTCGGCGCTGGAGTAGCGCCCGTCTGCTCTTAGTATCTAAACATCCCTCCGAACAGCCAGTATAAAAGCCAGCTCGCGAGATTTGCGGTGATTACGAACGCCACGAGCCGTTTTTTTGATATATTTTTATACTTTTTACTGTAGTAAAGATATTCGACTGCCATAACCGCGGCTTCAAGGCATATGATTATTTTCAGATAGTCTATGACCAGAGTCGAGTACATTATCAGTATAAGCACATTCATCGCAAGGTTGGTTATTATGTTTATATAAACTACATATTTGCCGGGCTTTAGCTTAAAAAACAAAGATATTATCCATTCAACAACTAGAGTAAATAGAAGCGGGAATACCAATATGATTCCGCCGAAAAAGACTATCGTACCATTAGGTTTCCGGCTGAGTATCGCACCCTGCTTTAATACGTTGTCTTTTATGCTATAGACATAAGAGCCCCGTTCGGAAAAATCGACGAAATTTGATTGCAGATCTTCACCGCTTTTTAGCTTTACAACGAGCTGAAAGCTTTTAAGCTGCGCGTCTTTGTTATAAAAACTAATGATACGCTCGTTTTGCAGCTTGGTTTCTCTTGATGATGTGCCACGTCCGGCATATTTATATTCATTGTTTTGATCATAACCGTAGATATATACAGTCTTAATATCCGAATATCCGTCGACTAGGATATCGATTAATTCTGGAGGCGGAGGAGGCGCGTTGGCAAGCGCGGGCATAGGAAGTATTAAAAGCAAGAAGATCACTATTGCTGGTAGTATGAGCAGACGTTTCATAGATTACCCTCTGATATTATAATATCCGCATACGGATTACATCCGTGTACTGTACCATCCTATTCTGTTGTAAGCTCCCAAAACGTCTCGGTGGATATAGGATAAAAACCTATGCTGTAGTAAAACTGCTGGGATGAGCCTACATATGCGTATTTCGCGCCCATTTCGCCGCAGCGCCGCACGCACTCGAGAACGGCTGCCCGGCCAAGGCCCATTCTGCGAAAATCGGGGTCTGTAGCTACGGGTTCCACCAGCGCATAGCTCGTTGAGGGGTCGCACCACATTCCGCAGTACGATACGAAGTCCCCTTTCAACGAAACTACCGCTACCTTGAGCCGAAGGTCGTCATGCGGCCCGGATACGCTGATCCTTCTTTCCTCTATCGATTTTTCGTCAGCCGGCGGTTCGCCTTCGTGATTGAAGCCCCTCCATAACACCCTGTTATACTTATACATATCGAAATCTCTATCAAGGCTTGTTATCGAAAAGCCTTGCGGCAGGTCATAGGTAAGACTCTCGCTTTTAATATCCATCATGGCGTTGTGCTCTTTTGACTGCGTCGGCCTGAAACCAAGCCCGAAAGCCGCGCGCTGAAAGTCAAGATCTCCGTCGGGAATGAGAGCGTTGATTTTCCCGCCGCTTAAGAGATTGTCCTTCGCGTACATCAGCATTTCTTTTTTCAGACTTTCGTATCCTTTTCTGATAAGAAAATAGGCGTGCCCGAGGTTTGACTCGTAGGTCGCGACGGCAGCGATGCGGCCGCCGTCCTCCCAGATGCCGATGCGTGAAAGCGAAGCGGTATCAAGGAAAGGAAGCGAAAATGCCCACTCCCACCGGCCCCATAAAAACCCCGGAGCAATGACCTTCTCATTGTTTATATCCACTAAGAAGTCGCGAACCTTGTTAAAGTCTTCGCTGAAGCCGGGTGTGTCCGTAAAATTGCGGAACCGTACAGGCATAATTCGCTCCTTTGGGCAGCCGTATCTGACGGCCGAATGCCCATTTTTTGTTGATATTATATGTGTTAAGGGATATGCTGTCAATTATAATTGGAGTGTATAATAATAAAAGGAGCGCGTCAGAAAACTATTGCACAGAGCTTAAAAATCAGTTATAATACGTTTCTGTGATGAAGCGCGGGGATATAGCTCAGTTGGTAGAGCGCTGCGTTCGCAATGCAGAGGTCAGGGGTTCGAATCCCCTTATCTCCACCAAATATTAAACGTCCTCATATGGGCGTTTTTTATTTGGAAATAGTCATCTAAATACAAATATTTTTATGGGCGGGTTGAGGTAACAAGTATCATGTATGAAACCATTCGTTCAATATCTTTTTAGGGCTTCATGTGTGCTTTTTGCTTGTTACCATTATTACTGTGCCGATGCCCCGTGTGTTATGGGCTTAAAAAAGCCTATGGAACGATAATGGGAAGTCAATTGACCGATGAACATATCATAAACAAATGGTCTCTGTCATTGTCGATATTGGCAACAAAGCTTCTGTCATGGACGGTCACCCGTTTATTTTCTCATAATCGTATCGACCTTTGATGTGTGCATTATACCAGCGGCCAAGTGAATCGGCTGCAATAAATTGAATCCATTCATCCTCTGGAAAATCCGAATACGTGTAGACTGAGCCGTTGTCCCTGAACCGGACAACAAGAACCTCCCATTCTGAATCATAGCCGATTTCACTGAAGCAGGAGGACTCAGGCGTGGGCTGCATGTTAACGGCGCCAACATCAAAAATGCGCGGCGTCGGTGTTGGAACCATGTCGTCTACATCAAAAATCCCCGGTGTCGGCGCCGGTATCACGTTATCAGCGTCAGAACTGCGCGGCGTCGGCTCTACTGTCATTTCAGGAGTTGTTGTAACGTGAGCGGTTACGACAGTGTCTGTACTGGTTTTTTGTTTTGTTTCAACACATCCCACCAGTAATAATAGAATTAAAAGTAAGAGTGTGCAGCAGCATGCAATGCGTTTCATGGTGGGAATCTCCTATTCATCATCTTCAAATTAAGTCGCTATGACACGTATCGACTGACCGTAGCCATCATTGCGGGAAAAAACTCAAAAACATTGGCTTAATTCAGATGGTTCATTGTGACTGACATATGCGCTGTTGTATCTGTCAGCCGTATCATGGTCATTGCCTTAAAAGACCGCTAGATTTCTTCATTGCATATTTCCCTGATATAGAAGGTTCCCCTGGAGCAGTGCAGCGAGATCATCATAGAGTCTGCATCCTGCTCTGTATCAACGATTTCGCTGAAGACCGTCCATTCCTCGTAAATATATTGTGTGACAGAAGCCGGCGGATTACCGTTTTCGCCGCAGAGCGTATCGTGGCGCAGTGAAGTAACGGATCCTTTAAGAACGAATAGGAGATTACGGGGTCGGCGCTGATGTTTTTCTAAAGGACAGCCGATACCGCTTCCCGGGCTCTATGGGCGCCTGCCCGCGCAGTGTAAACTCGTCCGCTGAATCCAGCTTTAAAACATAAGTATCCGGCTGATCGGTATCATATTCTTTGGCAAGCGTGTAGTCAGCTCCCTCAATTTTTATGAGCATTGAGAGATCGTTCGTTTTTATCAGACCGTTGATTTCATCTGAAACGGCGAACTTCTCGCAGCTGGCGAATAAAAGCATCGACAGGATCAGCCAAACGACAGGCAACAGTATCTTCAAAGCTTTCATAGGGTCCTCCAAAGGTAATCAATTAACATTATACCAATTATTATAATTTGCACAACAAATAGTTAAAACACAGAAAGAACAGCAAGTAATTAAATATTAATCAAGTCTGTAGTTACCCCAAACCCACCCAGAAACACGAAAATGTTCATATTTAGATTATTTTGCCCCACCAAAAAGCACGGCTTTTTGGGGACCCCGGTAAAAACGCCCCAATGGCACGTTTTAGCGAGACGGCTCGGTTGGTAGCGACGGTTAAGTAATATGCTACGGCGAGGGAGGACAGAATTGATTTTATTGTAGCGCCCTTTTGGGCGTTTTTATTTTGGCCGATAAGGGGAGTCGAAGCGCTTCACGCGTTTCAAGTCCCTCCGATTTACACTTCCAAAACAAAAAGCCATACTTACGTATGACCATTTGTTTTGGTGCGGTCGATGGGACTTGAACCCATACGGTATAACCATACGCCCCTCAAACGTACGCGTCTGCCAGTTCCGCCACGACCGCATATTTGTTTAATTTTTTGCCGCAAATGTGATTATAACATATGCGGCGGGAATGTCAAGAACGGCTTTTAGCGGTTAGATGAGAATATATGATACCGTTTCCCTAAATGCGTATAATTAAATATAAAAAGCAATAATAGTAATAAATATCAGCATTTATATATATGAGCGAGTAAATTCATGATTGACAATATCGTAATTGAGCGATATAATCATATCGTAAAAAAACGATGGGGAGAGGTTATGGACATCTCAAAAGTCTGCAACGCGCTCGGCAACGAGACGAGGTTCCAGATAGTAAAGGCGCTTAAGGACAAGACGATAGGCACGTGCTGCGACAAGATACAGTATTTCGAGAACGGGATAAGCGTTGCCGACGCCGTATCTACGACCGGCCTAGCTCAGTCGACCGTATCGCAGCATCTCGCCGTTCTTGAAAAAGCGGGCGTCATCATACGCGAAAAGCGCGGACAGTGGACGTGCTTCTTTTTGAATAAAGAGCTCCTTGAGCAGTTTTGCTGTGCTGTACGTAAGACGCTTATTGAATGACATATTTTTTTAACTCGATACATCGTAAAAATACGATATAATATGGAGGTATTTCTATGGAAGTAATATGGGACTATTTTAAAGGAGCTGTGCTGTACGTATTTAATACGCTACTGCACAACGCCCCGATACTTATAATCGGCATACTGATAGCGGCGGCTATGCAGGCTTATGTGAATCACGAAAAGCTGAAAAACTGGCTGATGAGGCGCTCGTCTGTCTCGATACCCGCGACCGTCGCGTTCGGCGCGTTTACGCCTTTCTGCGCATGCGGCACTATGGCTGTCGTTATATCCATGCTTGCGACATCGCTGCCGTGGGGGCCTATAATGGCGTTTCTTACATCTTCGCCTTTGATGAGCCCCGAGGGGTTCGTGCTGATATCGGGCATTATAAGCCCGGCATTCGCCGTTGCGCTTGCCGCCTCCTCGGTAATAATAGGCGCAGGTTCGGGCTATTTGTCTAACATTATCGAGAAAAGAACACAGTTTTTTAATAACCAGCTGCGTTTTGTTTCGAGTTCGATATCTGATGACGCAAGCTGCGGTTGCAGCTCGGGCAATGCTGAGCATACTCCCGCCATAAACAGCGCGTGCTGCAATGCCGCAGACGATCAGTGTGGCTGCGGTTCGGGCAATGCAGACGATATCACGGTTCAGGGGTGCTGCGGCGTTATATCAAAGCCGTCCGCGCGAAGCTCCGTTCTAGGCTTTTTTGTAAAGTACAAAATAGACAAGATGGCCAAAGCGGCGTTTGACGTCGGTATAAAAAAGATACTGCCTTACTTCGCGGCATTCGCGGCAGCAGGGTATATGATAAACAGGCTGATACCCTCCACTTGGATAACGGCGCTGTTCGGCTCGCAGAGCATATTCGCGGTGCCTCTGGCCGCTGTTGTAGGACTGCCGCTCTACGTTAACGGCGATTCCGCGATACCGCTTATAAATTCATTAATGCAAAGCGGCGTAAGCCCGGGGGCGATGCTTGCGTTCCTTATAACGGGGCCGGGCACGAGCGCGGGCGTTATGGCCGGGATTGCTACGATAATGAAAAGAAAAGCTTTAGGGCTTTACGTAGCGTTCATACTAATGGGAGCGATATTTCTCGGTTATGCGTATGAACTGATACTTGCATTGATTTAGCTTATTATTACTCTATACCCACCTCAAAAGCCTCACGACTTTTTAGGGCTCCGAATTAAAAAATGCCCGCAAGACCGGCTGGTTTGATGCGGGCATTTCCCAGTAAAATGAAAGATATTCTCTTATGTTATCCGGCTCTTTTTTGATTTTATCTGCGCTGAGGCATATTCGGCTTTGAGGGCGCCTATAAGCTTTGGTACTGTCGTGATGCCTGTGGTGCGGTAGGCATTCTGTCCGGCAAACGCAAACCCGTGCTTGAGGTTACCTTTTTTGGCGTTCATCAGCGCAAGAGCGATACAATAAGGGCTCTCCTTAGCCTCACAGGTCCGTATGCAATGGTACGGGCACTTGTACGGCTTTTTCTTGCCCGCCGCCACGTCAGTAAGAAAGCTGTTGACTATCGCTCTGCCGGGCAACCCGACCGGGCTTTTGATTATTCTTATGTCTTTCTCTCTAGCGTCAACATAGCTCTGTTTAAAAGCGCTCGACGCGTCGCATTCATCGGTGGGCACGAATCTCGTAGCCATTTGCACGCCCGCTGCGCCTCGCTGCATGATATCGTACATGTCCTCTCCGGTATATATACCGCCCGCAGCGATGACCGATATCTCTTTGCCGCTTTTCTTTTCTATTTTACGCGCTTCTTCTATGACTTTATCGACAAGGCGCTCAAGCGCATAATCGGGGTTATCGATCTCCTCGGGTTTAAAGCCAAGATGGCCGCCTGCCTTGGGTCCTTCCACGACGAACGCATCGGGAGTATAACCATAGTCGCTCTGCCACTTTTGCGCAATGATACGCGCCGCTTTGCCTGAGGACACTATAGGCACGAGCTTTGGCTGATGCTTGCTTCCCTTTAAAAACGCAGGCAGGTCGAGAGGCAGCCCCGCACCCGAGAAAATAATATCTATCTTCTCCTCGATAGCTGTTCTGACCATATCAGCAAAGTTTGAAAGCGCGACCATTATATTGACGCCAAGTATCCCCTGGGTCATCTCTCTGGCTTTCCGTATTTGCTGCCCAAGAGCTCGCATATTGGATAGCGCGAAGTTGCTGAAAAAATCCGGCTCCTGCATACCGATGCCTGCAGTCGCTATAACGCCGACGCCGCCTTCGTTTGCGACAGCAGCGGCGAGAGAGGACAGCGATATGCCGACCCCCATGCCACCCTGGATAATAGGAAGTTTCACCTTAAGGTTTCCTATCGGTAACTCTTTTATCTTTATAGCCATACTTATCTACCTTGTATTTAGTTTAGTTTAACGGTCGCTGTGTAAAAGAGATGAATCATAAAAGGCATGTTCAAATTAATTAGCACTGCTAACGATTAAGCTGTTCAATCATAACATGCTTTTACCCGCCGTGCGGAAAAACGCAGAATGTTATTAATAAATTAATAATTAGGCAACAGGCTGTGTATTATTTGCAACACTTGCCCCAATCGATTATAATCGTAACAGCAAACAAAAAGGATAAGAAATGCGAACCGTAAAAAGCAGCGTAATCATTAAAGCCGTTAAAGAGCTGTTTCTCACCGCGTGCCGTATGCCGGCAGAGGACGCGCTCTTGGCTATAAAGCAGGCATATGACGTTGAAGACTGTCCTCCCGCAAAAGAGGCTCTGCGCCAGCTCATTGAAAACGCGCGAATAGCCCGTGATACGGGCATGCCCTACTGTCAGGACACCGGTATGGCTGTAGTGTTTGCCGACCTCGGTCAGGATGTCCATATCGAGGGCGATATAAACGAGGCCATAAACGAAGGCGCAAGGCAGGCATATAAAGAGGGTTACTTCAGGATGTCGGTACTCGACCCTGTAACGAGGGAAAACACCGGAGACAATACTCCCGCGGTAGTACATTATGAAATCGTGCCGGGGGACAGTATAAAATTAACAGCCGCGCCGAAGGGCTTTGGCAGCGAGAACATGAGCCGCATAGCGATGCTTAAGCCAAGCGAAGGGATGGAGGGCGTGGAGCGCTTTGTATTGAGCTGTGTGAAGAGCGCCGGAGGAAGCCCGTGCCCGCCAGCCGTGATAGGAGTCGGCATAGGCGGAACGTTCGAGAAATGCGCGCTTTTATCTAAAAGACAGCTGCTGCGCGATATAGGCAGCGCAAACGAAGACGCGGCGCTGGCAGATATGGAAGCGCGGCTTAAAGAAACGATCAACGATCTTGGCATAGGCGCGATGGGTTTTGGAGGTAAAAACTATTGCCTCGCCGTGCATATAGGCAAATACCCGACGCATATCGCCGGGCTGCCCGTAGCGGTAAATTTTCAGTGCCACGCCTCAAGGCACGCTCATGTGACGATATAGGAGCATAAATGACTGAAGTAAGAACGCCTATTGAGAAGGAAGTAATACAAAGCCTTAAAGCAGGCGACAGCGTAAGGCTCTCGGGCTGTGTTTACACCGCGAGAGACGCCGCGCACGCGAGGCTGTATGAGATGATAAAGACCGGAGAGCCGCTTCCGTTTCAGATAAAGGGCAGCGGCATATTCTACGCGGGGCCGTGCCCGCCTATGCCGGGGCGCGTTATGAACTCGTGCGGGCCGACGACGTCGTCGAGGATGAACGCTTACGCCCCGATGCTTTACGACATGGGACTTATCTTTGTTATAGGAAAAGGCCCCGTATCAAACGAGGTCATGGAGGCGATTGCGCGCAACGGCGCGGTGTATTTTGCCGCTGTCGGAGGCGCGGGCGCGCTTATCGCGTCGCACATAACCGGGGTAAGGGATATAGCTTTTTCCGAGCTCGGAACGGAGGCAATACGTGAGGTCACGTTTGAGCGTGTGCCGCTTATCGTAGCCGCCGACTGCCGCGGCGGAAGCGTTTATTCAGACTGTAAATAAAAAGGTATATAAATTTTATTTATCTATAAGAGAAGCGCTAAAATCTATGCACAAAGGAACGCTATGAATTTCAGACATAAACTTATAATCCCTGCAGCAAACCTGATAACAGGTATGTGCGGTTTTTACCTCTCGATGTACCAGATCTCCGTTCTTCAGATCTCCGAGGTATTTAAGCTTTCAAGCTTTATGATGGGCGTGATCGTCGCGGCGCAGTTCGCGGGGTTCATCGTTCCGCCGTTCGTGCTGGGAACGCTTTGCGAAAGGATAGGCAAGCGGGGAGTCATGATGATAGCGCTTCCGCTCATGATTCTGGGAACGTTTTTGATAAGCGTAACAAACAATATCATTCTTTTTATAGCGGGAGTGCTCATTATCGGAGCGGGCTTCAGCGTCACGGAAGGCACTATATGCGCCGTGCTCGCGACGGAATTCGGCAAAAGATCTACGTTTCACCTCGGCATAGCGCAGGCTTCGTTCAGCCTTGGCGCCGTTATATCGCCGCTTACGTGCGAAGCTTTGTTTGCGGCGGGCTTTAAATATAACGAGCTGTTCGGAATAATGTCGGTGGTGTTTCTTGTTCTGTTTATACTGTTCAGCCTGACAAAGCAGGAGTACGATGTAAAGGACGGCTGTAACACGGGTATACTAGGCGCGCTCAGGTTTTTCAGGCGCAAAGTGTTTATATTTATATCCGTGGCTATGGTGATGTATGTAGGCGCGGAAGGAGTTATAGCTTTTTTCACCGACAGCTGGTTTGAGGTTACGCTGAAGGCGCCGCATCTCAGCGCGCTTGCCTTGAGCCTTTTCTGGGCGGGCATGATTCCGACGAGGCTGCTGCTGGGCGCGATAAAGCTGAGGCCGAGAACGACTATAATAGGCTGCGCGGCCGGAGTATTGCTGTGTATACTCGCCGTAATAATCGCTCGTTCTCATACGGTGATGCTTATCGCATTCGCGGGGCTCGGGGTGTTCTGCGGGCCGTGCTGGCCGCTTATCATCGACGTCGTGGCGAAAAAATATCCCGCGAATGCAGGAACGGCTTCAAACCTTATGGTGGCGCTTGGCGGGCTTGGAGGGTCGCTCATGCCGGTGGCGGCAGGGGCGCTTGTCGCGGGAGCGAATTTTATGCCTGTGTTCTTTGTATCCGCGGCGTGCGCTGCGGTAATGGCGGCTATGTTCTTCTTTGCGGGAAGAGAGAAAACTGGCCGCTGAATATTAGGTCTCAAAAGTCTTACAGCGTTTTGGGGCTAAAATATTACACTTGAAATCGAGTGCGGTATACATTATAATAGCTTTCGCAGCGTTTAAAACTGCGCTTTATTGCTTATTATGCTGATAATAAGCAGTATGCCTCAAAGCATAAACAGGCAGTGCACATCCATGGTAAGCCCGGTCATCGTGCGAAAATGTGATGTGAATGCCTTAAGAGCTTTGAAAGTAAATAAATATGCCGCTATAGCTTAAGCAGGCAGAGCACATCCATGGTAAGCTCGGTCATCGTGCGAAAATGTGATGTGAAAGCCTTAAGAGTTTTGACAATTAAATGAAATATGCCGCTATAGCTCAGTAGGTAGAGCACATCCATGGTAAGGATGGGGTCATCGGTTCAAATCCGATTAGCGGCTCCAGAAGAAAAGCCTCAAATACTGTTTGAGGCCTTTTTTGTTGCTTTTACTGCAATGTTATTTATAGCTAGAATGCTGGCATTCGTGCTATATACAAAAGTTGACATTGAAAGTATAATAGGGCAGTAAATACTCTAAACCCTAATCATGATTATAAGAATAAACAAGTATATGTAAAATCAAAAAAAGCGATGTGAGGATTTAATATATGAAAACAAAAATGTGTTTATTTTTTGGCTGCCTTATACTTATCTGTTTGGGTTCATGCAGTGTCATAAAAGGAGGAGGGCGTATTGTTATTCCTGGAATCAAAATGACACAACCGGAGCGTTAATGGTTATTGATATGGAATCAAATCACAAACCCAGGATACTGTATGAGTATGAAAATGAACGCTTAGAGTTCGCGTCTATATATAATGATAGTATTGTTTGCGTTTCACAAGAGGATAATAACAACGCCGGAAAACTTATTTCGGTTGAAGGAGACACAAGAAACATACTATTTGAATTACCTTTTAATATGATGTATCCGCAAATAATCGATGAGAATAATATTATATACTTAGCATATCAGAATGATGATTTATACTTAGGTAAATTTGAAATAAGCAAACAGAGCTCTGAAGTATTAATAAATGACATTGATTATTTTATGCCGTCTATTCAAGACAGAAACAATATTCTTGTTACCAAACTAGAAAATGAAGCGCTCAGTCCTGATAACAAATATATAGCCTACTATCACGGGAGTTTATACAGCTGGCCATATGCTGTCAAATTACGGATTATGTCTCTTGAGGATGGCAGGTCTATGGATATTGACTATAAGTGGATGCAACCAGAGGTGGGATTTATATGGATCAAATAGCGAGCGGAGCTTTAGCTCAGGGCAATACCAAGTCTATTTTCAAATAAGGAAGTTCAACGGCTGAAAAAGCGAACACTCCTTCTGCTCCGTCTGACTCGATCATGATCGTTGTGTCCGACTGCTCGACCATTTTCTTATAAACAGACGTTATATCAAACGCAATTCTTTTCTGCTCGGTTCCTACAAGCTGGGCTTCCCCGAGCGCGTCAAAGTTTTCCGTCTTGGGTTCTAATCTGTAGCTGTTCCATAACGTGGCGTTGCACGCTTTTAAC
The DNA here is from genome assembly GCA_023410475.1 of Bacillota bacterium. Classification (GTDB taxonomy): domain Bacteria; phylum Bacillota; class Clostridia; order Christensenellales; family SZUA-584; genus DTFZ01. The sequence continues at coordinate 105,739 of JAEYPS010000028.1, forward strand.
TGCATAGGTCTTGTTTTGCCGTCAACGGGAATATAGGTCATTTCCAATGTCGCTTTTCGTATTATCGCGCCTTCCGGCATATAACCCACATCAAATGACAAAAAGGAACGATAAACTATATCACCGCTTTGCCCTATATATATCTCTCCGCTACCCCATACATCGTTCCATTCATCGTCGTTCTTTTTATAAGCAATCTCATATGCATCCGCAGTTATATAGCTTGCTCTGCCAAAAACATGATGGGTAAGGCTTAAAGCCAGAACCGCAAAAAATACAATATAAAATATGACCAGAACAGCTGATATTTTTTTCATAATATGATTATACCATTATTATGCACGTTTTCAACCGTCCCCCTATGTGTATGCTTCTTTCATCCCCAAGGCCTTCCATGAATAGAAAAGATGATATAGATAAACAGTTAAAAACGCAGTGAATTTATTTAAGTTTAAGCGGCTTAAACCTTGCTTCGAGGGTTTTTATTTTGGCAGGTTTATTTGTTAAGTTAATAAAAAGTTTCATTTCAATGACGTTATTGTTGTGTTAGTATATACCTTAAAGGTAAAAATACGTGAAATGCAAGGACCAACGTTGTTCGTTGTTTCGCATAAAGAAAACAGAAGGTAACCAATGTCAAAGTTCAGCGCAAGGAAACCGCTCACAATATTTGCGGCAGTCGTCGTCGTTATAATACTCGGCGTCGTTTCACTTATCAACATGACTCCCGACCTGCTGCCAAACATGGATATGCCATATGTCGTCATTATGACAGCGTATCCGGGGGCGACGCCGCAGGAAGTAGAGACCGCGGTAACAGGCCCTCTTGAGCAGAGGATGGCAACGCTCGAGCATATAAAGGAAATCCAGTCCACGTCGTCGGCCAACGTCTCGATGGTAATAATGGAGTTTGGCCCCGCCGTCAATATGGATACCGTATCTGTCGATATACTGCAGCAGATAAACATGATATCCGGGCGCTGGGACGAGAACGTGGGCGTTCCGCGCATTTTGAAGATTAATCCCAGCATGCTGCCCGTTATGGTATCGGCGGTGGACATGGAAGGCATGGACACAATAGAGCTTTCCGAATTTGTAGGGGATACGCTGCTCCCCAAGCTGCAGGGCATATCTGGCGTTGCCAGCGTGTCCGCCAACGGGATCATCAAAAAAGAAATAGCAGTGTCGCTTAACGAGGAAAAGATTAGCGCTGTAAGCGAAAAAGTGGCCCAGGCCATAAAAAATGAGCTTGCTGATACAAAAGACGATCTTGACGAAGCGCAGGATAAAATAGACGACGGCAAATCAAAGCTCAAAAAAAGCAAAAGGGATCTCGAAAGAAATCAGGAAAGCACATTTGACAGGCTGACTCAAGCCGGCAAGATGATAAACGAGGCGATCGCGCAGTCAATAGCTTATAACGCCCAGCTTTCCGGGCTTATCGCGACTCAAGGAGCCCTGCAAGCCGAGAAGTCGTTGTACGAAAGCGGGCTTGAGGAAATAAACAGCGGCATCGCCGGCATAGACCTCGCTCTTGGTGATATCGATCTCACGCGGGCAATGATAAACCCGCTTGTAATTTCAGCGGACCCGGACGGGACATTGCTCTCGGCCCTGCCCATAGACCCAGGCCTTATGGCAATGCTCACAGCCCAAGGCTGCGTAACGCTGGGCGATGTGCGCGCGCTCGACGCCGAGCTTGCCAGCCAGCAGATATCGCTTACCGCGCAAAAGGGAATGCTTTTATCTCAGCAGGCCGACGCAGTAAAGCGCATAAGCCAGATAGACATAGAGCTGGCCAACCTTGTGACGAAGATAGCCGCGACAACGGCGATAGTTGAACAGATAGACGCGGCGATAGCCGAAGCTCAGGCAAACTACACGGCTGTGGAAGCAGGAAAGCTTGCCGCCGCGGTCGGGTTCGGCGCAGGAAGCGCGCAGCTGGCTGCCGCAGAAGCGGAGCTTGATAAAGCGCAGGAAAGCCTTGAGTCCGCTATAGAGCAGTATGAAGACGCTGTAAAAAAGGCGCTTGAGTCTGCCGACCTCGGCAAGACGATAACGCTCGACACTATTGCCGCAATCCTCACGGCGCAGAACTTTTCGATGCCGGCAGGCTACGTATACGAGGACGGATTATCATATCAGGTCAGCGTGGGGGATAAGTTTACCTCAATAGAGCAGCTTGAAGAGCTGATGCTTTTCAATCTCGGCATCGAAGGCGTCGAGCCTATATATCTGAAAGAGGTCGCAGACATTACCGTCACCGACAACTCGGATTCGGTGTATGCCATGATAAACGGAAACGCGGGCGTCGCGCTGACGTTTTCCAAGCAGTCGGCGTACCCTACAGCCGAGGTAACCGACAACATAAACGCGAAGTTCAAAGAGCTTTCTGAGAAGCACGAAGGGCTTCGCTTTTCAAATCTTATGGATCAGGGCAAATATATCTACAGGATAACCGGCTCTATCACAGAGAGCCTTCTTTGGGGCGCGCTGTTTGCCGTGCTGATACTGTTTTTGTTCTTAAAGGATATTAGGCCCACGTTTATCACGCTGTGCAGCATACCCATCAGCGTTATTTTCGCTATAGTGCTGATGTACTTTTCGGGCATTACGCTCAATATCATGTCGCTTTCGGGGCTGGCGATAGCCATCGGGATGCTTGTGGACAACTCTATCGTGGTAATCGAAAACACGTACCGGCTGCGCTCACTCGGTGAATCTCCGGTAAAAGCCGCTGTATCGGGCGCGGCTCAGGTGGGCGGCGCTATAGTCGCCTCTACGCTGACGACTGTCTGCGTGTTCGTACCTATAATATTTGTGGAAGGCATCACACGGCAGCTGTTTACCGATATGGCGCTGACGCTCGCTTACTCGCTTATCGCCAGCCTTATAATAGCGCTCACGCTCGTGCCCGCTATGTCGTCAAAGCTGCTCAAAATGAGAAACGAGCGTTCCAACAGGCTGTTCGAGAGGCTGAAAAACTTATACATGCGTTCGGTGGCGTGGACGCTAGGACATAAGGCGTTTGTGCTGGTGCTGGCTGTGCTGCTTTTAGGGGGGAGCACGGCGCTCGCGCTTTCAAGAGGGTTCTCGTTTATGCCCCAAACCAACTCCAATCAGATAAGCGTGACTATGGAGGTGCCCGAGGGCACAAGCTTTCAGGACAAGGTAGTTTTGGCAAACGAAGTGGGCAGCAGGCTCAAGGCTGTCGATGAGATAGTCACGGTAGGCGCCGTAATGTCAACACAGGGCATGGGAATGTTCTCATCGTCGGATGAGACAACGGTCGATTTCTATGTAATACTCGATGAGAGCGCGAAAAGGACGAGCCGTGAGATAATACCCGATATCATTGCGCTTACCGCCGATATGGACTGCGTTATAAAAGCTCAGGACAGCTCGATGATGACGGGCTACAGCGATATGCTGGGCGGCTCCGGCATCACAATAAACGTATTTGGAAGCGATCTTGACGATCTGCAGCACTCAGCAACAGATATTGCGGCTCAGCTTAAAACGCTGGATGGTGTAAAAGAGGTCGATGACGGCCTTGAGGATACCGACCCCGAGATCCGTTTTTCTGTAAATAAGAACGACGCTATGAAGGAAGGGCTGACCACTGCTCAGGTTTACATGGAGGTAGTCGCCGCGCTGACTAACGAGAAGAAATCGGTCACGATCGTCGACGACGGCAGTGACTATGATGTTCTGATACTTCGCGGTGAAAAAGACGACCTTACACCCGAATATATAAAAAATCTTGCGATAACGGTCAAGGATAAGGATGGCGAGGAGAAGGACATAAAAATAGGAGATATAGCGTCTATAGAAGATAAGCAGACGCTTAGCTCCATAAAACGCGTAGACCAGCGCCGCTATTTATCCGTCACAGCCTCTATAGCCGAAGGGTATAACGTAACGCATGTCACAGCGGACGCTCAAAGCCTTTTGCAGGGAATTGAGCTGCCGGGCGACACGGGCTATGAGTTCTCAGGCGAGAACGAATCTATAATGGAGTCTGTAGGGGACCTCGTGTTCATGCTTCTCATAGGCGTGCTGCTCGTATATCTTATAATGGTGGCGCAGTTCCAGTCACTAAAATCGCCATTTATAGTGTTCTTTACTATACCTCTCGCGTTTACGGGAGGCTTTCTTGCGCTGCTGATAACCGGATTTGAAGTAAGCGTTATTTCGATGATCGGCTTTGTAATGCTAAGCGGCATCATTGTCAACAACGGCATAGTGCTCGTAGACTATATAAACAGGCTGCGCGCAGAGGGCATGGAGAGGCGCGAAGCAATAGTTGAAGCAAGCATAACCCGTATGAGGCCAATACTTATGACGAGCATCACAACGATACTAGGGCTTCTTGTGCTGGCTCTGGGGCTTAGCGAAGGCTCCGCTATTATGCAGCCGATGGCCGTGGTGTGTATAGGCGGACTCATATACGCGACGCTTATGACGCTGTATGTCGTGCCCTCTATATACGATATAATGAACAAAAAGCATATAAGGGTAGTTGCCTTCGAAGACCTTGAGATAAGCGCAAAATAGAAAACAGATGATTTTACCCCTAAAAGTCTCATGACTTTTTGAGGACGCCGAATTAAAGATCGCCTTGCTGGCGGTTTTGTTTTATTAGGGAATAAATTGAAATTATTCGCAAACAGGTGTATAGTTACAGAGATAAAAAAATGATCGGTAAGGTGATAAACGACATGAAAAAAGCAGTGATAATAATCTCTATAGTAGCGGTATTTATTCTAAGCTCTTGCGTTTATGCCATAGATAAAACGCAGCCGAGAGTTGATTACCAAGAAACAGAAGTTCAATATGAGATCATATCTGCAAGAGAGTATAGCCTTAATGTTCCGGAGGGCGAGGGAGCGATAAAAAAAGATTATGTGGACGATCCTGTTACCGCGAAAATCATCGGAGACGCCGTTATTAAGTCCATAGTTGGCGAGGAAGAATTCAATTCGTTTTCAAGCGTTAGCATTTGGTATGATGAAGAAAACGGTATATGGCTCGTAAACAGAAATCTGGGCCCTGATACCCTGGGCGGAGATATCTCATGCTTTATCAGAAGAAGCAGCGGTGAGATATTGAATGTAATCGCGGGAGAGTAATGCATAAAAAAAGCCCGCCTGTCCGCGGGCTTTTTTTATGCCCGAAAAACGGGGTAAGTATTCGTAATTATGAGAACAATATGTAGTTTCATTCCATAGTATATAACAGCATAGCCTATGATTATGCATTAGGCAAGAAAGGAGACCAATTTATATGTCAGATGATATAACTACATCCGGTGACCAAATGGCACAGCGATTCCCGCGCGGCAGGTTCCCCGGTCGTTTCCCGCGCGGCAGATTCCCGCGCAGATTCCCTATAAGGCGTAGATTTCCGAGGCCAATATTCCCAAGGCCTATAATCGTTCCGCCGTTTTTCGGATTCCCGGTTGACCGCTGTTTTTACATCGACAGATTCGGCAGATGCTGCGACAGATGGGGCAGGTGCTGCGACAGGTGGGGCAGATGCGTTTACACTGGAGGGTATCCGTTTGCGGGAGCTGATACCATGGACGATAGCTGGTATGGCGTGGCAGGCAGCTGGGACATGATGCCCGATATGGACGATATGGCTGACGCCGACATGGACAGCGCCGCGGTTTTCAACGACTACGTTGACTATGATGATTAACTTATAAGCCCGAGCAAAGATACGAATACGAAATAAAAAAACTGGCCTAAGGTGTTACGCGTTAGGCCAGTAAACATTACGGTACTCATCTGCCTGAGTTACGAGCGTCCAGAAGACTGTTTAAAAAACTTATGTTTTCGGCAACCATCGCCTGATATTCCTGAGTCGCTTTTACATAATCCTTGACGTCCTGCTTTTCAAGAAAACCTGCATACTCGGCATAAAGCTGTTTAAGCCTTGCCGCCGCTTCCGTTTCAGGCAGTCCAAGGTTTAATATTCTGATATGTTCTTTTTCAAAGCCCGTCATCTGCCTGCCCAGAGACGGGTCTCCCATTAACTTTTGTCTGAGCCCCGTCATCCTAGCGTATTCCTGGGTCGCCTTGAGCGCAGCTGCAAGCTGCTGCAGTTCCCTTCTCAAAACCATATTATGATTCTCCTTATGAGTTTATATATTCAGTCTATTAACGCAACCGTATACTTGTGAACCGGAGGCAGTCAGTGGGGACAGCCTGCCTAAGCAAACGGGAGTATCATTTAACGCTATGTTCCTATAGTACATATAAGAAAAAGGAAGTATAATCGCCTTGGAAGAATATTTCTGGGGGTGAGGCGTATGGATTATAAAAAAGCGGTTTTGGGCTACGCGGCAGATAAAATTGACGAGAACCTCGAGCGGCAGGTGAATAGCCTTATCCGGCAGATGACGCTCAGGGAAAAGGCGGCTATGCTGCACGGAAAGAGGTTCACCCCTCAGGTGCTGAAGAATGTGATACTGCACGGAAGCGTGTTTTATACTCCGTTTCGGGGAGGTGGATGCAAAAGGCTCGCAATACCCGAGATAAGGTTTACCGACGGGCCGAGGGGAGTGGTCTTGGGAAGGGCGACCTGCCTGCCCTGCGCGATGCTTCGCGCGTCGGCGTTTGACGAGGAGCTCGAATACAGCGCGGGAAAGATGATAGCCAAAGAGGCGGCTGCCTTAGGAGCGAATTTCTTTGCGGGCATATGCGTAAACCTCGTGCGCAACCCCCGGTGGGGAAGATGCCAGGAGACATACGGCGAAGACCCGCATCTTTTGGGCTCCATGGGAACGGCGCTCGTAAAAGCGGTGCAGGAAGAAGGCATTATTGCTTGCCCGAAGCACTTCGCGCTTAACAGCATCGAGGACACTCGGTTTTTCGCGGACGTTCGCGCGGACGAAAGTACGCTGCGTGAAGTATACCTGCCTCACTTCAAGAAGTGCATAGACGCGGGGGTAATGTCGATAATGAGCGCGTACAACAAGGTAAACGATCAGTATTGCGGCGAAAATAAAACGCTTTTAACGAATATCCTGCGCGAAGACTGGGGGTTCCGTGGCTTTGTGATGTCCGACTTTATGTGGGGAACGCACGACGCGGAGCGCTCGCTTAAAGCCGGGCTGGATATGGAGATGCCGCTGCCTCTCCATTACAACTTCAGAGCATTTAAAAGGCTTATCAAAAAAGGCATAATAACTGAAGAGCATATCAACAATGCGGCCTCAAATATCTTAAGAGCGCTGATAAAACTGACTCCGGACATAAAGAAGCAAGACAAGTCCGTAATAGGCTGCGATGAGCACTGCAGGCTCTCGAGGCAGATTGCTTCAAAGGGAATGGTGCTGCTTAAAAATAAAGGCTTGCTGCCCCTTTCAAAGAGCGCTAAAGTAGCTGTCACCGGCCCATACGCAGACGTTGCGAACACCGGAGACAGGGGGAGCAGCAGCGTCAGGAGCAGATACAACATAACGCCGTACGGTGGGATCAAAAGGGTTTTTGGAAGCGCGGCGGTATACAGCGGCACTGACATAAGAAAAGCGCTGGCCGCGGCTAAAGATTCAAAAGTCGTTGTAGTATGCGTGGGGTTTGATTACCGTACGGAAGGCGAGTTTATAATAAAGACGAAGTACGCAGAAAAGAAAAAGCCCGAAGGCAGTGGCGGAGACAGGCGAGCCCTCAGCCTCAGCGATAAGGAAACAGAGCTTATTAAAGCGCTGAAAGGAGCCGGCAAAAGCGTTGTAGTCTGTCTTATTGCGGGCGGGGCTGTTACAGTAAACGAGTGGAAGGACTATGCTGACGCCATAATAATGGCGTATTACAGCGGACTCGAAGGGGGAAACGCTCTTGCCGATATATTGTGCGGCGACGTCAATCCCGGAGGAAAGCTGCCGTTTACCGTTGCGAAAAGGCAGTCGGACTACCCGCCGTTTATGGATTTCGCGGACGCTCCGTATGAGACGGACTACGGATATTATCACGGTTATACGCTGTTTGACAAGGAGGGACTTGAGCCTGAATACCCGTTTGGGTATGGCCTTAGCTATACGACGTTTGAGACAGGCGATGCGACGCTGAGGCAGGATGAGGGCTGCGTAACGGTGAGCGCATGTGTTAAAAATACCGGAGCGGTAAGCGGTAGCGAGGTCGTTCAGGTATACGCGGGCTCTGAAAATAGCGAAAAGGAAAGGCCGAAGAAGCTTTTGAAAGGCTTTAAAAGGGTTGAGCTTGAGCCGGGCCGGCAAACGCGGGTTGATATAGTAATTGATATCGAGGATCTTAAGTTTTATGACCCGGTAAAGAAGGAATGGGAGCTCGATAAAGACTATGTGTTTTATATAGGAAGCGACAGCAAGTCGGCGGAAGGGAGCTGCGTTAGGGCGGAGCTTATATAAAGCATTTTACTATATACTCGAACCTGTCTGCGAGTATGTATTGCAATGTACGGTGGACGGGTACGTTTTTTATGTCGTACACTATCTCGTGGACATAAATCACGGTCGTTGATTTTTTCACTCCGAGCAGCCCCGATTGGTAGGCGTTTGTTTTTGACAGGCATATCCTTTTGACTGAGTTGAGCCTTCCCGTTTTAAACCGGCTTTCGAGAAGCGAATACAGCGACATATCGTCTTTGAGCTCGTGAATGACAGGGGCAAATCTCTCGGGAAGGAAATTGTATTCGAGCACTACGGGCGAGCCGTTTGCATAGCGGACGCGCTCCATGTAAAGCACTTTGCTGCCCTTTGACAGCTTGAGCTCTTTTATGTCATCCTCGCCGGCCGTACGTATCGAAGCCACGACTATCCTGCTGCCCGGCATAATGCCGCTTTGTGCGCAAACGGTGGTAAAGCTCTGATTGATAAGCGCGTTCTCACCATGCGCGGGTTTGTATACGTAAGTGCCCTTGCCCTGCCGCCTAACCAGATGGCCGGTTTTTACAAGCTCGAGTACGGCGTTCCTCACGGTTATACGACTGACGCCATAGGCAGAGCTGAGCTCAAACTCGGTGGGTATCTTTTGGCCCGGCTGAAGTACGCCCGCCTGTATGTCGCCTAGCAGCCTGTCTTTTATTTGTATATACAGCGGAGTAGAGCCTGTAAATTCCAACATATTGCATACCTCCCTAAGATTATAAATGATATTATAAAATAATGCAACTTTATAACATTACAGCATTTGTTCCATATTATATTATAACAAATTATACAATGCTAACCGAATAGGGAAACAAGCACGGCTGGTTACAGCGCAGAGGAACTGTTTCAGGAATTTATTTGCTGACAATTATGTGCTGCAGTTAAATAAATGAAATAATTTTTATAAAAATATCAAAAAAATATCAAGGATATGCGAAAAATGACGATATATTAGATAAGGGTTATTATGACAGGGTCCAAAGCGGCATCAAAAGGAGATTACATCGTGAAAAGCAGAGGAGCTAAAGAAATAATCGTACATGAAAAAGAGGCGGTAAAACCGCGTCTGCGCGACGCCGGGACGATGTTTAAGAAAGCATGCGTTGCCGCGCTGTGTTTGCTGATGGCAACTGTGATAGGGCTCTTTACCGCTGTAATAAGCCTTAACTCAAATCAGAAGGTATACCTTGGTATGGCCGAAAAAGCGCGCTCTTTGCTTAATGACAAGATAGCGCTGCAGCAGTCTGAGATAGAGCGGCAGCAGACCCAGATAGATAAGCAGCGTATCAGGATAGATGAGCTGGAAAAGACGCTGTCACTACAAAAGGCGTCCGGAGCCACGGGAACGGATGACCTGCTTGGTCAGCTAGAGCAGAGCCGCGTGCTTTTGGCACAGCGAGAGAGTGAGCTTGGCGAAATGAAGGCGCTTCTGGCCGGTATAGGAAGAAAAACTGGCGGCAGGCTGGTATATTTTAAAAAGTATGTGGTGGCAAAGGGAGACTCGCTTCGCTCGATCTGCCGGAAAAACGGTTTAAGCTATATTTCGAACAAGAAGCTGATACTTGGCATAAACGGCATCAATGACGAGGATATGATAACTATTGGGCAGACGATACTTCTTCCTGCCATAATTGTACCGGAGTAGAGGGCAAGGAATGAACCCGGGATGTCAGGCGCCGTGTTTTGTTATATTCTCAGCGCGAGGCAAGAACGGATTATCTTCGCTAAAACATATTAGTCCGCTAAATAAGTAATTAGCTGCAATCGGCAAAAATAGTAGAAAAGCATTCAGTAATGTTATATAATTTCATAGATGTACTATAACAGGGTATGAAAGATAAAAATGCTGTTTTTTGTTCTGGATGCTTTGCCGCCCAAATACAGAAGCAAAGTGGAAAAATTGTATCATGAATATCGAAGCGACATGTTGTATACCGCTGTTGCGATTGTAAAAGACTACAGCCATGCCGAGGATATCGTTCAGCATGCATTTATTCGCATAATAAAGCATATAGGCAAGATAAACGCGCTTCCCGGCAGCGAGGTAAAAGGTTACATAATCTATATAGTAAGAAACCTGTCATTTGACTTTTTAAGAAAGCAGAAGAACTCTAAAACCGTTTCTTATGAGACTATGGAATATTCGCCCGCAGGCGGAGAAACGCTTGAAAATATTGCGATGCTCGATTTTGAGCTTAGTACGGTAAAGCAGAAGCTTATGGAAATGGACGATAAATATTCGCTGCCGCTGATACTTAAATATACTCTCGAGTTTTCGCACGCCGAGATAGCGGACCTTTTGGATATATCTATAGAGAACGTAAAGATAAGATGCCACCGCGGCAGGAAAAAGCTTATAGAAGCCATCGGGAAGGAGGCAATACATGGGTAGGGAATATTACGATGATGTTCTCGATATCGCCATAAAGTACGCGGGCCGTGAGCTATTAAGGGACACAGCTCTTGAATCGCCTTCATGCGGTGAAACGCGGTTTTCAGAAGGCTTTGAGAAAAAGATGGAGCGCATAATAAGCGGCGAGATAAGAAAGCGAAGAACGTCAAAGATCATAAAGATTGCCTCTCGGGCAGCAGCAGCTTTGTTGATATTGGCGATCGTCTCAACGGTTGTTGTTTTCAGCTCTGAAGCGCTGCGCTCGCAGGTGTTCAATATGTTCTCCGAAATAGGCGGGGACTCCGTCGATATCCAAGGGTATGTAGTGAGTCCCGAAGGTATTCCGGAAGGAATGATAATGCCCGGGTATATACCCGAAGGATTTACGCTTACCATGGCGGAAAAGTACGGGTATATGGCATACAAAAGCAAATACGAAGATGGACACGGAAGCACGATCAGTATTCTGCAAACAGCTGCGGATTCAAGCGTTACGATAGACAACGACGGAAACGCTTATGAAACGGATATATCTGGGGTTAAGGCCATTGCTTGCGAAAACGACGGCAACAACATTATAGCGTTCATATACAAAGAATATGCTTATGTGCTTATGGGAGATGATGAAGTCGAGTTATCAGAGCTTAAGAAGACAGCGCAGAGCATTATTGACCGTTAACGCGAAAAATAAAATAATTTGTAACCTTTACGCTCCGCAGTTCGTTTATATTGTGTAGGGAGTCTTAAGACAAAATACACATTAAACGAACAACGGGGCTTTTTGTCTTTATAAAGTGATTTCATGCAAGAGTTACGCTACAGATAAGTTTTGTGCGAAAAGCCCCGTAGTTTCGTGTCAAACGGGAGATGAAAATCAAATGAAGAAGATTTTATTGGTTGTTTTAGCGGCGGCTTTGTTGGCCTGCGTGCCGGGAGTCGCGTTTGCCGACGCACAAAATCAAGGCGCTCGTATACAAGATGATATATATGAAGATATGATCATATCGCCAATGTATACGTATATTTACAGCGCGGTATGCAACTTGAGTATATCCTCGGGCGGTGTTGCGAGTATGAGCGCAAGCATTGATTGCGCGTCGGTCGTAAACAAGATCCGCATAGCGGCGCACCTGCAAAGGTATCAGGCGGGAAGCTGGAGCACGATAAACAGCTGGTCGAATTATTATTATTCGAATGAAGCCACGTGGTCGAACACTTATAATGTTACGAGCGGGTATAACTACCGGTTGTACGTCTACTACTACGTGTATAACGGAAGCACATTGCTTGAGTCCGTTACGAGGTTTAAAACCGCTTCATACTGACACACGGCAGCGGATAATCAGCAACGCCAATACAACGGAAGGACGCGGCATAAAGGCATGCTTATAGCGCGAAAACCAAGCGCTACAGTCTTAATGCTTGAATTGTACAGCTTGTGTTTATCTTAAATAAATTGCTTGATAAAATAAAACCAAAACGCTATATAACCTGTGAGCCTAGCCACAGCAGGGTATACGGCTGTGAGTATTTTAAAAAAAGATTAGCGTTGTTTGACAGCCGAGGCTTGATGCCGCTGTCCGTAGTAATCTGCGACATAAACGGTTTGCCGCTCATAAACGATACTCTGGGCCGCAGCGAGGGAGAGAAGCTTCTTGCCTTTGCCGGCAATCTTATTGCCGGGTGCGTCAGGAAGGAAGACATAGTTGCATTTGCGCGAGAAGAGCGCTTTTTAATTTTGCTTCCCCGCACGGGCGCTAAAGAGTGCGGCCTTATTATCGAAAGGATAATCACAGAGTGTGCGGACAACAGAAAGCGCGTTGGCTCGCCATGCATAAGCATATCGGCGGGCAGCGCTACAAAGCACCGCAAAGACGAAGATATAGAGTTTATACTGAGAACCGCCGAGCATGATCTTGCCACCCAAAAACAGCGAGAACATAAGAGCTTTTACGACTCGCTGTTAAAACACATAAAAAAGGCTCTGTATGAAAAGAGCCATGAGACCGAGGAGCACGGGGAAAGGCTTGTCTGTCTGTCGCGGCTTTTGGGCAGAGCTCTCGGGCTGTCCGAGGAACAGCTGCTGAAGCTCGAGGTATTGGCGACGCTTCACGACATAGGCAAGGTAAGCATTGATGAAGCGGTGCTTATGAAACCGGGAGCGCTCAGCGAAGAAGAATGGAAAGAAATCAAGAAGCATCCCGAGACGGGTTACAAAATAGCATCGTCAGTGCCACAGCTTAAAAGCGTTGCCAATGACATACTTTCTCATCACGAGCGCTGGGACGGCGCGGGTTATCCCTTCGGACTAAGAGGCGCGAAAATACCGCTGCTGGCCCGCATTGTCTCGGTAGTTGACGCATTTGACGCGCTCACTTCCAAGCGGTGTTACCGCGATCCCGTGCCGGAGCAGGAAGCTCTTCTCGAGATCGAAAGGAACTCAGGCACGCAGTTCGACCCTTATATCACGGGGGTATTCATAAAGCTCAAACGCGCGGAGTCTTCGTCATTTACAAAAGAGCTTGGATAACGATAACAGATAATTTGTTTTACCAAGGGCGTTAGGAACAGATTTGAAATATCTGTTGCTATAAGAAGTCTACGAGTCCGTATTCGCAAAGCTGTTTATCTATTAATTTTCTGTCCGGAAAACGGCGCTCGAGCTCGCGGTAGAACGCCGCCGAATGGTCGGGATGTTTCATGTGGCACAGCTCATGCGTTATTATATAATCTATAAGCCTTATATCGCAGCGAAGAAGATGCACTGAAAGGCTCATGGTGTTTTTTGCCGTGTTGATGCTTCCCCAGCGCGTCAGCATATTCTTTACCGTTATACGTACCGGGCGTATGGAGTGGAAATCGGTGATTATTTTGGCAAGGCGGCTGGTGAACACTGCCTCGGCGGCCCTTTTCGACCAGCGCATGAAAAGCGCCTTTCTTGCTTCATAATCCGCGCCGCGTCGTACGTGAAGCAGCAGTATCCCCCCCGAATAAACCGCCGAAAAACGGTTTGACTCCACTATTTTTATTGCAGATCTTTGTCCAAGATGAAAGAATTTTTCGCCGCTTATGTATTCTGACGGGTAAAATTCTCGGCGCTGTGCTTCGATTTTTTCAAGGCTTGAGTTGATTTTTTCGATGTTTTGCTCAACAAACTGCAGTATTCGGCTATCGCGCGCTCTAAGCGGTGCCGAAACTACCACCTCTGACGCGCCTGTAACGCGGATACGAATATTTCGTATGTTCTTTCTCTCCAACGCAAAATTCATGCTGCCGTCACCCGCTGTTATAGTATGATCCATTTTCTTATTATAATATAAACCGGTACTAAGTTAAAAGCCGAAAATCACGATAAACAAAAATTATTCTCAAATATTATTAATTCGGCAAAACCCTTGCGGTTTTAATATGCATACCATGCAAAAATTAAGCCATTTATTTTTAGGCGCTTCGGACAAAATAACTATAGAATTTTTTCTGAGGTGCATATGTTGATTGATAAGAATGAGTATCCGGATAAACACATCATTATTATGAAAAGCGGGCCGGTATTCGGCACATGCGACATCAGCACATCAAAAAACGCAGTACTTCCTATTATAGCAGCCACTCTGCTCACAAAAGAAAGGGTAATAATAAGAAAGGTCCCCCAGATAAGCGACGTTGCCGATATGGTAACGCTTCTTAAGGCGTTCGGAGCCGAAGTAAGCGAATTCGGCAGCACGTTGACAATAGCAGCAAGAAATATAAAGACCACCGCGCCCGACGAGAATATGGTAAAAAGACTGCGCGCTTCATTTTTGTTTATGGGGCCGCTGCTCGCGAGGCAGGGGTGCGTAACTATGCCTTTGCCGGGGGGATGCAGAATAGGCACGAGGCCAATAGATCTTCATATAAAAGGTTTTATGGCTCTTGGCGCTAAGTCGCTTTGCTCATCTGAGCATGTGACGACATGGGGCTCTCTTTCGGGAGCAGGTATAACTCTCAGTTTTCCGTCTGTGGGCGCTACCGAAAACATAATAATGGCAGCCTGTTTGGCAAAGGGCAGGACGCAGCTTACAGGCGCGGCCGCCGAGCCGGAGGTCGAAGACCTTATAGGGTTTCTAAAGTCGATGGGAGCCGATATAAGCCGCGAGGGTGAGAAGATAGTAGTTGAGGGCAGGGGCTCGCTTTTCGGCACAGACTATACCCCCATACCCGACAGGATAGAGACGGGAACGCTGATGCTTGCAGCGGCTGTGACCGCAGGGGACGTATGCCTCGGCCGGGCGAACATGCGCCATTTAGGGCCGGTATGCTCAAAGCTCTCGGAGGCGGGAGCGGAGATATTCCCGTACCCCGGTGGCATAAGGGTAAGGGGGGCGGGAGTAAAGCCGCTCGACATAGTTTCTTCTCCGTACCCCGGGTTTCCGACAGATATGCAGGCTCCGTTTATGGCCGCGTGCTGCTCCGCGAGCGGGGTCAGCACTATAGACGAAACGGTTTTTGAAAACAGGTTCCTTCACGTTGCCGAACTCAAAAAAATGGGCGCCGATATAACTGTAAACGGGAGAAGGGCGGTTGTAAAAGGAACGGGAATGCTGCGCGGAGCCGAGGTATCGGCGACCGACCTTAGGGCAGGGGCTGCGCTTTGCATTGCGGCTCTTACAGCGAGGGGCGAGACTCTCATAAAAAACATACACCACATGGACAGGGGCTATGAAGATCTTGCGGGAAAGCTCAAAAAGCTGGGGGTAAATATAATAAGGGTGGAATAAAAGCCAAGGCCTCCAAATATGATTCCGTAAGGAGGCGAATACAGTGAGAAGAAGAGAGCTTACCACCGAGGGCAAGATAATACTGCTTATAGCCGCGCTTGTTTTGTTTGCGATAATATTTCCTGCGTTGTTTGCGAAAAAGAACGAAACGGAATCTTCGCCGGAAGATATCAAGATAGAGATAGGGAAAGGCAGCCAATATCTAGACGTATATAACGGCGGCATAGAGAAGATGGAGCTTGAGGAATATCTCGTGGGAGTGGTGGCCGCTGAGATGCCGGCCTCTTTCGAGCCTGAGGCGCTCAAAGCGCAGGCCGTCGCTGCGAGGACGTATACGAGCTATATAAAAAAACACGGGGGATGCTCATCTAACGCGGGAGCGGACATCTGCACAAACAGCCGGTGCTGTCAGGCATATCTTACGCGCGAAAAAATGGAGCAGCGTTGGGGGAGCAGCATGCAGACTTATATTGATAAAATAGAAGGGGCGGTAAATTCGACGCGAGGAGAAATGATATTCTATGACGGAAGCGAGATACAGGCGTTTTATCACGCCTGCTCTGGGGGATGGACCGAGGACTGCGTTAACGTATACGTTCAGGATCTGCCGTATCTTAAAAGCGTAAAAAGCGAGGGCGAGGAAGGTTACTCACATTTTTCTGACAGGGTAGCCGTCTCTCCCGAGGAATTTGTAAGCGCTATGAAAAAATATTCACCGAGCATAGACATAGACGCAGGCAGACTCTCATCAAACATCGGCGAGATAAAGCGATTTGACAGCGGCAGGGTGCAGAGCATCAAAGTTGGGAATGAGTATTTTACGGGCCGGGAGATACGCTCTATATTTTCACTCAATTCGGCGTCGTTTACTGTGAGCGTTTCCGACAAAGTGATATTTGACACAACGGGCTTCGGGCACGGAGTAGGCATGAGTCAGGACGGCGCTGACGCTATGGCAAAACGAGGAGCAGATTATATTGACATCCTTACGCATTATTATACGGGCGTAACGGTAAAATAACATTGTTGTAACAATAAAATAATAAATGCATACGTTTCATACCGGTGGGCTTTATTTTACTCGTTTTGGTATTTTTTTATTTAAAACGGGGAATTATTATAGCGTGGAGGTGTGAAACAATGAGTAATAACAGCATCAAGGATAAGATTTCCCAAAAAATCAGCAAAGAGAACGTAAAGAGCTTTTTTCACAAACAGGGACTTTACGTGCTCATATTTTTGTGCGTAGTCGCCGCGGGAATAACGGCGATAATCGCGTGGCCGCGGGAAAACACGGAGCAGATAGGTGAAAATAACCAGGGCGCGGCGGTTATCGAAGGGCCCTCGCTTTCCGACGAGATTGCGGCCCAGAAGACGCCCGTCGTGACGGTATCACCAATGCCGAGCGCGAGCCCGGCAGTTTCGGCAACGCCGCCGCCCGCAAACCCGCAGAGCAAGGCGCTGCTTACAAAGCCCTTAAAAGGGCAGGTCATCAACAAGTTTTCGGGCGATAATCACGTATCGTTTCCGTCTCTTGGCATGTGGATGACGCATAACGGTGTGGACATCAAGGCAGAGAAAGGAGCGTCTGTAGGGGCGGCGCTTGGCGGAACGGTAACAGCGGTGAGCACCGACGACGCAAACGGCGGGATGGTGGTTATAAGCCACTCGGGCGACGCCATAACGGTGTACGCGGGGCTCGACAACATCATAGTAAAGAAAGACGACAAGGTAAGCGCCGGACAGAAGATAGGCGAGATAGGCGAGATGCCAAAAGAGCTCGACCTTTCCTACCACCTGCACTTCGAGTATAAGGTGGGCAGCGCATGGAAAGACCCCGAGAAGTATTGGAAATAACGCAGCATGATTTACTCCCAAAAAGCTATAGGTTTTTGGGAGCCCCGTATTGAAACAAAAACAGGAGTCCTGCTCCTGTTTTTTAATGCCTGATTATCAAAGCCTGTTATTTTATAATGTCGGTCTTCATGTATTCGCGAAGCGCTTCGGGCACGTCCACCGCGCCGTCCGGCCTCTGATAGTTTTCGAGTATCGCCGCAAGCGTGCGCCCCACCGCGAGCCCGCTGCCGTTGAGCGTATGGACGAACCCCAGCCCTGAGTCCGTGCGGTATTTTATGTTTGCGCGCCTTGCCTGAAAATCGGTGCAATTTGAGCAAGACGATATCTCGACATAACGCCCGTAACTTGGCATCCATACCTCTATGTCGTAAGTCTTTGCCGACGCGAACCCGAGGTCCGCGAGGCACAGCATCACGACACGGTAGGGAAGCCCCAGTCTCTGGAGCACGCTCTCGGCGTCTTTTACCATGCGCTCAAGCTCGGTATCTGAATCCTCGGGACGGGTGAATTTTATCAGCTCTACCTTGTTGAACTGGTGCTGGCGTATGAGTCCGCGTGTGTCTCTGCCTGCGCTGCCCGCCTCAGATCTGAAGCAGGCGCTGTATGCGGTGTGGTAAACAGGCAGGCTTTCCATGACGCTTTCCCTGTACATATTGGTAACGGGAACCTCTGCCGTGGGCACCAGAAAGTAGTCGGTACCGGCGACCTTGAAAGCGCCTTCCTCGAACTTTGGAAGCTGCCCAGTGCCTGTCATAGAGCTGCGGTGCACCATGAACGGCGGGAACACCTCGGTATATCCGTTCTCTAGCGTGTGGATATCGAGCATCAGGTTTGCTATAGAGCGCTCAAGCCGGCTGCCTTTTCCTTTATAAAACGTGAACCTCGCGCCCGTTACTTTGGCGGCGGTCTCGAAATCGAGTATGCCGAGCGCCGTGCCTATATCCCAGTGAGCGAGCGGCTCAAAACCGAACTCTCGCGGAGAGCCCCATCGCTTTATCTCTACATTGTCCGCTTCGCTTTCGCCCTCGGGAACGTCCGGCAGCGGCGTGTTGGGCGTGGACAGCAGCAGATCGTTTAGCTCCGCTTCAATCTCGGCGAGACTTGCGTCCGCTTCCTTGATCTGATCGCCCGCAAGCTTCATCTCGGCAAACAAAGGCTCTACGTCCTTACCCTCCTTTTTAAGTACGGGTATGGATTTTGAGACCTCGTTGCGCCGCGCCTTTAAGGCTTCGGCTTCGCCGATGAGCTTTCTGCGCCTCTCGTCGAGAGATAGTATGCTCTCAACCGCGCCCGTTACTCCCTTTTTCCTGAGCCCCTCGGTTATCTCCTCGGGGTTGCTCCTTATACGTTTGATATCCAGCATGACTACATCCTCTCGGGAGCTCCCACGCCTATCAGCGAAAGTCCCGTCTTTATTACAGTCTTCACGCACTGAGCGAGCATGAGCCTAGCCGCGCTTTGTGAAAGGTCTTGCGTTATTATACGATGCTCATAGTAGAACTTGTTCATGGCCTTTGCGAGCTCCGTCACATGCTTCGTTATAAGATACGGCTCGTTTTTCTCGCAGGCGCGCGTTACCGTCTCGGGGAAAGAGTACAACAGCTTCGCCGCAGCAAACGCTTCCTCGTTGTCGAGCGCCGTGAAATCCTTGTCGTGAGAGGCAAAGTCGAACTCTGCCCTCCTTATAAGGCTGCAGCACCTCGCGTGTGTGTACTGAACGTACGGCCCCGTCTCGCCGTCGAAGTTTAAAACGCGCTCGAACGAGAACGTAATGTCCTTTATCCTCGCGGCGGACAGCGTGTCGAACACTACCGCGCCCACGCCTACGGTCTTTGCCACTTCATCCTTGTTTTCAAGCCCCGGCGATTTTTCCTCTATTATTGCCCTTGTCTTTTCCACGGCCTTGTCCAGCACGTCCTTAAGAAACACGACCTTGCCCTTTCGGGTGGACAGCGTACCGTCCTCGAGCGACACCATTCCGAACGCGACATGCTCCATATCCTTCGCCCAATCGCAGCCCATCAGCTTCAAAACGCTGAAGAACTGCTTAAAGTGCAGGTTTTGCTGGTAAGCGACAACGTAAAGGCATTTCGCAAAGTCGTATGTATTCTTGCGGTAAAACGCTGCCGCCAGATCTCGCGTCGCGTACAGCGTCGCACCGTCCGACTTTAAAATTATGCAGGGGGGAAGCTCAAACTCATCGAGCCGCACGACATACGCGCCGTCCGAAAATTCCAAAAGCCCCTTAGACTTAAGCTCGTCTATCACGGGCTGCATCTTGTCGTTGTAGAAACTCTCGCCCGCGTAGCTGTCGAACCTGACGCCCAGCATGTCGTATATAACGCTTGCCTCTTTTATGGTAAGCTCTTTGAACCAGTTGAATATTAAGAGCGCTTCCTCGTCGCCGTCCTCTATTTTTTTAAACCAAGCCCTGCCCTCGTCGTTTAAAGCTTCGTCTTTCTCGGCCTCGTCATGGAACCTGACGTAAAGCTCGAGCATTGCGTTTATGGAGTTTTTCTCGACATCCTCTCGGTCGCCCCACTTTTTATAAGCGGCGATGAGCTTTCCGAACTGCGTGCCCCAGTCCCCAAGGTGGTTTATGCCCACGGCCTTGTAACCAAGGAAATTATATATCCTGCACAGAGAGCTGCCTATGACCGTGGTCGAAAGGTGGCCTATATGGAACGGCTTAGCTATGTTTATCGAGGAGTAGTCTACGCAAACCGTCTTCCCCAGCCCGATATCACCTCCGCCGAACGCCTCGCCCTGAGCGCTGACGCAGAGCAATGTGTCATTTATGAACTGCTTTTTATCAAGAAAAAAGTTGATATAAGCGCCAACTACGCTTGTATCGCTGATGAACGCAGGCGCGGCGAGCTTATCAGAAAGCTCGGCCGCTATCACCGCGGGGGATTTTCTCAATACCTTGGCAAGCTTAAAACAGGGGAACGCGTAATCTCCCAGCGCCGAGTCGGCGGGTATCTCTATCAAGCCGTACGCTTCTTGCGGCTCAATGCCCGCGCACTTTGCGACAGCTTCGGCCACAGCTTGTTTGTAATCCATTCAGTCAACCTCTTGTTTATTTATGTTAGCAAATATACCACACGGAGTTTGTCAAATCAATGTTTGCCTTATTCAAGGTCTATAAGCACGAGCTTCGCTATGCCTATAAATTCTCTCATGTAGTTGTTCAGCGCCATATACCACGGAGAAGGAGCGGGTATGCCGTAAGCGTCTATGCCGCAGTTCCTCGCCAGCGTTACAGCGCGCAGCACGTGAAATCCGCTCGTTATAACTGCGGCGCTCATCTGCTTTTCAGGAAACACCGTGCGCATTATATTGGCGGAGTACAGCATGTTTTGCTTTGTGTCGTGCGAGCTTGATTCCGTTACTATTCTAGAGGCGTCCAGTCCGCGTGAGACAAGGTAGTCCTTCATCGCCGCCGCTTCGGGTATAGGCTCGCGGGGCCCCTGCCCGCCCGAGACTATGCAGACCGCGTCCTTATGCTCCGCTAGGTAATCATACGCCGTGTCGAGCCGCTGTATTAGCGTGAGCGTAAGGCGTCCGTCCTCGAATATGCCGCATCCCGGCACTATAACAAAGCTTACGTCTTTGTCCGGCCTCATGCCGCCGGCGCAAACTATAAGCAACATTTCTACCGCCGCGAAAACGAGCAGCCCTATGCATACGATAACGGTAACGGCAATCCGGACGGCTTTGTTTTTTAGTATAGACGCCGGATGCTTTAGCTTTATCACAGCGTACGCGATAAGCACCACGCCCGCGCAGCCCGGCAGCACCGTGCCTATGCTAACGCCCGTCGACACGAATACTGCGTTTGCGGTCGCTAAAATGCCAAGGCCTCCCAAAACTATCAATACCCAATAAAAAACTTTTTTAAGCATACCGATATTTTAATGTCCCGCGCGCGCAAACACAATGCTATATAAACTAATTTTTTTTTAATTTATACGCACCATAATAGTATGCGCTGTTTCGGCACGGCAAGGAGAAGCTTCTTATGCGGGAAAAAACAGATATTATCATAACAGGCATGAACCTTGCGTCCGGGTTTTCCCGGGGGCGCGGATGCTAGAAGCCGTTCTTACGATAAGCGCCTCGCTTATGCTGTCGCTTTTCCTGACGCCGCTTATGATTTCGCTCGCGAAAGCGCTCCGCATATACGACGTGCCCGACTCGAGGAAACGACATTCTTCGCCCACGCCTCTTTTGGGAGGCCTTGCGATATGCGTTGCCGCTATAGCGTCTATAGCCGTATTCGGCACGACGCCGAGGCTGTTCGCAAAGCCGGTGCTGCTCTTGGGCGGGGCGGGCGTAGCGTTTATGGGCATGATAGACGACATGATACACCTATGCGCGAAGAAGCGAATGGCGATACTCGTTTGCATAGCGCTCATAGTGTTTTTCGGGTGCATACAGTTTTATTTCAGCGGCCCGGGGATAATGGCTCAGGGCGACAGCTTTGACAGGATAGTGTTCGGAGCGTACATAATTATATGGATCGTCGGCATCACGAACGCAGTCAACTTTATGGACGGTCTCGACGGGCTGGCAAGCTTTTTGTCGCTTATATCGGCTATAGCTTTCGCGGTGATATTCTGCGTGCAGGGCAGGATAACGCTCGTGCTGACGGCGACGCTTGCGCTCACAGGCGCCGTCGCGGGATTTCTGCCTTACAACAGGAGCCCCGCTATGGTGTTTATGGGCGACGCGGGCAGCATGTTTATAGGGTTTATGCTGAGCCTCTTATCTATAACGTCGGTAGCGCACGAATCGACGGTGCTCGCCATAGTAGTGCCCATATACATACTGTTTGTGCCTATACTCGACATGTGCCTTGCGATACTGCGAAGGCTGCTTATGAAGCGATCAGTGATGCAGCCCGACAATTCGCACTTTCACCACAAGCTGAACACGCTCTTTCGCGACCACCTTATCGTTGTAATAATACTCTCGCTCGTGCAGACGGCGTTCGCGGCGGCGGGGATACTTATCTATATGCACAGAGCGTACGTTTTGGGCTGGGCGGCGATAGTGATGACAGCGGCGGGCGCTGCGGTGTACACGGTGATTACCGTGAAGATGAGCATAAGAAGGGCGGCGGGCGAGGGCGGAGCGTGATAATAATTCATGACGAAAAAGCGCCCTGGCATAAGCCGATGCGCTTTCCCCCGTACCCCTGACTATGTGTGTTCGCATATAATCATAGGACATAATGTCCTATATGTCAATAGGACAAATAGTACTATCATATAATACTTACAATGATGAAGATGGAATTACGTATACGTGATCTGCGCGAAGACCGAGACATAACCCAAAAACAAATAGCGGAATATCTTTTGTGCGATCAATCGCTGTACTCGAAGTATGAGCGGGGGGAGAGGGAGATACCGCTGCGTCTGTTTATAAAGCTCGCACGGTTTTATAACGTGAGCCTTGACTATCTGGCGGGGATGTCGGATAAGGAAAAGAAATAGAGAGGATTCAGATTGGCGGCTTGTGGCCGCTATTTTGGATTATGATACTAAGCAGAGAATAAATGATATTTATCGGTTCTAAACTTCCGGCAGAGCAGTGTCCCCTCATCCGACACAACACCTCATCCGGCACTCCGTGCCACCTTCCCCTCAAGAGGAAGGCTTTGTGACATCCATGATGGATATTTATGCGGATAATGGGAGATATTAGTTGAAAATAATATTAGATCGTATTACAATATTAATATATTTTTTCGTTGTATATAATAAAGAAATACATGAAAGGCTTCCCCTTAAAGGGGAAGCTGGCGCGCGAAGCGAGACTGATGAGGTGTTATGAGCATATTTCACAGTTCCAAACTTACAGTGATTTCCCAAAAACTGCGCCGCGAGATGATAAAAGAGGAGAGGCGGTTGTGGTACGATTTTTTGAAAAGCTTGCCTGTTCCCGTGAAACGCCAGAAGGTGCTTGGAAACTGTATCGTAGATTTCTACTGTGCCTCCGCAAAATTAGTCATAGAGCTTGACGGTTCGCAGAATTTTGAAGATACAGGTATCGCAGCGGACAAGGCCCGGGATGATTACCTGCGCGGCCTTGGCCTCAGCATTAAACGGTATTCCAATGCAGATGTGGATAAGCGGTTTGAAAGCGTTTGCGCTGATATTTATAAATACATATTTGGTAAAGACATGTGACACCTCATCCGTCCGGGCACAGGATTACGGCAGTCCAGTCCGGACATATGCCCTTTTAGCGCGCCGCAATTCTGTGCCCGGCCACCTTCCCCTTTAAGGGGAAGGCTTTTGCCAGGTGACGGTTTTTCTAGGTTTTTGTTCAGGTTCCTGCCAGTGGCGCAATATTCAAATCTTTTGTAACAATAAGCATCGGCAAGAAACCCATTGACTATCAGCAGGTCAAACTGTATCATTATGGATGAAGCTTTGAATAACATCTTATGCGTTTGAAATAATTGCTTTATAGCGACAATGATTTTGAAAGTTTTTATTTTGTGGTGGTAGACAGGAATATGTTGTGAAAAAGAATAGCAGGCCCATTATATTCATAACCGTTCTTATACTGACGTTTACTCTGGTGTTCAGTGCGTCTACAGCCCGCGCCGCCGCGTTTTATACCGACATACGCGTTCTTCTTTCCACCGCCTCCAAATCAATCGATATAACCGTTATCGGAGACTACTATCTTAAAGAAGACCCTTCGTTCACGCTTGCCGAAAAAATGACGGTATCGCTGACGGGCAGCAGGCCGGTCCTCAAAGCGGGAGAGGATACGTTTACCGCGTCTTCCTTTACGCTTATGAGCCGCGATTACGAAGGCACGTCGGCATACATCAGGCTGAAAAACTCAAAATACGGCATACGCACTTATCTTGGAAACTTAACGTTCTATGTTAACGACGCACGCCTGCGCGCAATAAACACACTGCCAATAGAGCGTTATCTTTACGGCGTGGTGCCATATGAGATGAGCAATACGTTCCCGATAGAGTCGTTAAAGGCTCAGGCCGTCTGTGCGAGGGGCTACGCCGTCGCCAACTGTTCTAAATTCCGTCTGCGCGAATACGATATACTCGACACTTCGGCAGACCAGGTTTATCACGGCTATGCCAGCAAATATACCCGGGCTATCGCGGCCGTTGATGAGACGGTGGGGCAGGTGCTCACACACGGCGGCGATATTATACAGGCGTATTATTCCGCGTCGAACGGCGGGCAGACCGAGCTTACGGGAAACGTTTGGGTGAGCGATCTTCCTTATTACGTTCAGCGCGACGATATCTATGACGTTGAGAACCCGTGGAGCCTTGAGGAAAAGTCGTTCATACCTTTGGAGTTCAGCCAGCAAACCATAGCGCTCATGGATGGTCTCGTTTACGATATGATAAAGCGGGGAGCGGATTCCGCCGCGGGCGGCGAGGTAACGCTGCTTTCCACAGTGCGCATAAAAGCCCATGATGCAAGATACGACCCTCCGAGCCGCTCTTACAAAAAGGCCGACGTCGTTTTGATGGTGCAGGACGCGGGAGGAAAAACGGGGCAGATTACCGTAACTCTTTCGCTGGGTGAGCTTGTGCACACCGACAAGAATCCGGACGGCATTTTCAATACGGGAAACAGGACGCTTAGAATGCGCGGCGCAGAGCGGGGAAAGCTCACGGCGGACGGCAAAGAATATGAAGGGTGGTTTATAACGAACCGCCGCTACGGGCACGGAATAGGCCTCAGTCAGCGGGGAGCCCAGCAGCGCGCTACCGCCGGGCAAAGCTACGCGGATATACTCGATTTTTATTACGCCGATACAAAGCTATGCACAATAGGAACGTTCGAATCTGCGCCCGCTCTAACGAGCGGCAATTACGCAATAACAAAATCGTTTATAAGCGGCATAGCGCCAGGAACGACGCCCGGTGAGCTGCTGTCGGGTATCTCGTCGGCTGGCGGGAGACTGAGCGTTATATCGTCGAGAGGCTCGGAAAAGAAGGACGGAAGGGTTTCGACGGGGGATTTCGTACGCACGATATACGGCGACGGCTCCTCGTATTTTGACCTTCCGGTCGTTATTTACGGCGACACCGACGGCGACGGGCAGATAACGCAGAGCGACCTCGATTCTCTGCGGCGGCATATGATGAGCCTCGGCCGGCTGGCGGGCGTATACATTGAGGCGGCGGATATAAGCCGCGACGGCACGGTGGACAGCCTTGACGCGCTACGACTTATGAAGAGTCTGCACGGCGGATTTTCGATAGAACAGTAAGGGGGTAATACCCGGTGGATAAAACGATGAAGATGAAAAGGATATGTTCTTTAATAACCGCGTTGCTTATAATAGTTGCGTTTCCCGCGGTGGCTTTCGCGACGGATATTTCGGTGACAGCGGATTCGAACGCAGTTAAGGCCGGAGATACCGTCACCGTCACCGTTATCGTATCCGCCGAGCATATCGCCGCGGCGAGCGGCGTATTTACGTATGACCCGGCGCTGCTGTCATATATAAGCAGCAACGGAGGCGCATCGGACGGATACATTAATATGATATCGTCAGCGAAGGGCGGTGCGTCCTCGCTGACAGCTGTGATGAAATTCAAGGCTTTAAGCGGTGGAGAAGCCGAAATATACGTGACCATGGAAAGTGTGCTCTCATATGACGAAAAGCAGCTTGAAAACGCCGAAGCGGGCGTCAGCGTTAAGGTTGAGTCTTCGGGGAGCAATAATACCGGGGCAACGGGCGGCAAAACCGAAACCGCCGTGGATGTTTCGCTGACGGGAGTGGCCGCCGGAAACGTAATGGGCTCCGAGGGCGAGATGTATGTATGGCGCTCGCTGACGAGCCTTACGCTGCCTTCCGGTTTTTATGACAGACAGATAACGTATAAGGGAGAATACGTGGGCGGAGCCGCGATACCCGACAAGGAAGACCTAGTGCTGCTGTATCTCTCCGACAAGGCGGGTAAAAACGCCGGGTACTACGTTTACGACGAAAAAAACAACATGCTATTCCCGTATCTTACAGTGGCATCAGTGTACGCCGATTTCACGCTCATATGGCCGGGCGAGGGAGTCGCCGCGCCCGAAGGGTTTAAACCGGCTGCGCTAAATTGGAAAGAAAGAGACGTCCCCGCTTGGACTGAGGACGGCGACGAATCCGTTTATCTTATATACGCACGCGATTCGGCGGGTGAAACGGGGTTTTATCTCTACAACAAAGACGATAAATCCGTGCAGCGCTATAAGGGCAGCTCAGACGCGAAACCTGCCCCGGCCGCGGAACAGACGGCACAGCCCGCGCCGACGCAGGCTGCTGTACAACCCGTATCGGGCATTACACTTGAACCGGCTATGTTGATAGCGATCGCGGCGGGGTTCGCGGTGCTTGCGGCGGCAGCGGCGTTTTTCGCCGTGCTGTATTTCAAATCGAGAGGCAAACAAAAACCCGAGCCAGCGGTGAGCCCGGGTGAAACGATCATACGCGTTAAGGACGCCGATATTTAAGCGGATCTGATCTTAGAATTGAACGTCAACCTATTATAATGAGTCTGGTTGACGTTCCTTTGTTCTTTGCGGCGGTAACTTTACCATCATTGTCATAGAGGCTAAACCAATCCCGTAACAAACTACGCTGTATAAACTTGTAACCAATAATTGCCACGTATACGGTAAGTTATATATTGATGCCATCAGATATGTAAACAGTACGTATATTACTATTCCAGAAAACAAAAATACTATAAGCTTTAATTTTTTAAAAGAACTTTCTCTTATCGCTTTTTTCTTTACATAATGAAATAATAAAGCTACAGCCTGGCCAATATAATAAAGAGCAAAAATAAAAAAAACAAAGATAAATGCAGGCGATACAACTAATAAGAATCTTTGCTGAAGAATAAGTAATATACCCAATAACATGTTGAGTATAATAGATATTGCAGAGATCGTAATTAATTCCTTGCGCATTCATCTATCCTCGATTCATAAATTCCTATACGCTTTCCTGCACTATTATAGTTATGCCCGTATCCGGGAACGTCTTTTTTACCTTCTTTTTAGTGCACGCGTTGAATTTGACCTCGCGCTCTCCGAGCTTGAAAAATGTGACGCGCACCTTCCATACCTTGACGCCGTCGCTTTCCGACTCCGGCTTTGTATATACTATGTCCTGATTTACCCCGTCAACGACCGCATAGACGGAATCGATGGCGGCGGGGGTCTTAAGCGTGAATGTGACTGTTTTGCCTTTTGATATAGTCTTTGACGTAGACTCCGCGGTGTATTTGAATGTGACGTCTATCTTTATCGGGGTCTTGGGCACCATCGCCTTGCCTCCCGATGTCAGATTGCATCTGAACTGCACCTTGCGGTTTCCGCCCTTTGTAAAGTGTATCCTTGTCTGCCATATACGCGCGCCGTTGTCTGTGGTAAAGTTCGTATATATCTTTCCGGTATCGCCGTCGATAATCGTCTGTATGCTCTTTACCTTCTCGGAAGTAACTATTTTAAAGTATATGGGCTCGCCAGTTTCGACGCTCGTCTTGTCCGCAATTGCCTGAGGAAAGGACAAAGAGCCGTCATCGTTAGTTTTTAAAGGCGGGAACGAGACGTCGGGCGTAGGCGAGGGAGTGGGCGCAAGAGTTGCCGTGGGCGCCTCTGTCGGGATGAGCGTAGGCAAAGGCGTTGCGACGGGCGATGGCGACACCTCAACTACAGGCGCGCTCTCGGTTGACTCAGGTTTCCCGGCGCTCTCCGAGCACGCCGATAATGATACCAGAACAAACACGATTGCAACGATGACCGCGGCGCACCTGCGCGATATGTGATAGTATGAGGGCGATGACACATTGGGCATAATGAACTCC
The DNA here is from genome assembly GCA_023410475.1 of Bacillota bacterium. Classification (GTDB taxonomy): domain Bacteria; phylum Bacillota; class Clostridia; order Christensenellales; family SZUA-584; genus DTFZ01. The sequence goes on from JAEYPS010000028.1 coordinate 134,031, forward strand.
TTTAATAAGGTAATAAGCCGCAAGCTGAAAATCATTGATGCGAAAAGGGGGCAAGGGCAAGCCGGAATAACTATAAACTAATGCTTATTATATCACTTTTTGCACGGCAATCAATCTGTTACGCGCCCATTGTCTATTGGATAGGCGACAGCAGAGGCTTTTCATATATGCGGTAGGTCTTTATATATTCAAGCCCCAGCTTCTCGAGCGCGTTCTTTATGCTGAGATTATCCTCCAGTATGTAATTGGCCTCGACGCGAATTTTTCTTGGAGCAAGATGTCTGTAGAGGTTTATATACATCAAAGCGTCGAGCGCGTTTTTCTGCCAGTCGGGGTGCACGGCGAGCCCGAACAGCCTGTAGTCTTTAAGCTTTCGCAGGCCGAGCAGCAGCCTTGCCCAGCCAAAAGGCAGCAGCCTTCCGTTTATGCGCCTGAGCAGTATGTTTATATCGGGAAATCCAAGACAGAAGCCGACGGGCTTTCCGTTGTCTTCTACCATCCACACGGCGTCGGGGTCTACTATAAGCTTTAGCTTTCGTAGCATGTCCTCCATCACGGCAAGCTCAAGCGGCACATACCCCCAGTTATCAGCCAGCGCCAAATTGGATATCTCCCAGATAGCGCGAGCGTCCTCTTTAATATTGCGGGTGTTGAGCCGGCGTATGCTTATGTTGGGATAACGCTCGAAGTATTTATCATAGAGCCGGTGGAAGCGCTCGGGGATGGCATAGCCTTTTTCGCTGTCCGCTTCGTATACGAGCAGGTCCTTCGTCTTCTCGTACCCGAGATCGGCAAAAAAACGGTGGTAGTAAGGCGGATTCCAGGGCGACATATAGACAGGAGGGCTGTCATAGCCGTTTACGACAAACCCCCAGTTCTCGGCCGCGGGGTGGATGGGCCCTCTTATCGTATCCATGCCTTTGCCTAGGAGCCATTCTTCGGCGGCCTTTACAAGAAGCCTTCCCGCGCCATCGTCGTCTATGCACTCATAAGCTCCGAAAAACCCCATATTCGTATTGTAATATCTGTTGAACGTGTGGTCGATATAAGCTATAGTGCGGCCTACAGCCTTGCCTTCATCGTTAACCGTTAGAAACAGCTCGTAATCGGAATTCTTTAAGATAGGGTTGTTTTGGGCATAATACGCATTCTTCTCGTCCGCCCACAGAGGCGGGGCGTAGCAGGGGCTTTTCCCGTGTATGGTTTGAGGCAGACGTACGAAATCTCTCATCTGCTTTTTGCCGGTGACTTTTACGATGCGCATATAATACTCCCTTTTGTTAATACGGGGCACCTAAAAAGCCCTGAGGCTTTTTAGGGTGTGCATATGGGGTTAACAATGGTTTATTAATTATATCAGACAAAGCGGGAAAACCGCAACGTGCCTCTCCGAAAGCAGATATGCAGCGGCTTTGTGATAAAAGCCTTATTTGCGCTTTATGACCGGGGACGGCTGCGCGTTGAACACGGTGGAATAAGGAGGAACGGATTCCGTCAGCCATACGTTGCCGCCTATCACCGAGTCGTGGCCTATCCTTGTGTCCCCGCCGAGTATCGTCGCGCCCGCGTAGATGACTACATTGTCTTCGATGTCGGGATGCCTCTTTATGCCCTTTATGGGGTTGCCGTGTTCATCGAGAGGGAAGCTTTTGGCGCCGAGCGTAACGCCCTGATACAGCTTTACGTTGTTGCCTATCGTGCATGTCTCGCCGATGACGACGCCCGTGCCGTGGTCGATAAAAAAGCTCTTGCCTATGGAGGCGCCCGGGTGTATGTCGATACCGGTGTTCTTGTGAGCGTATTCAGTCATGATGCGCGGTATAATGGGAACGCCGAGACTGAATATAAGGTGAGCTATACGGTAGATGCTGACCGCTTCGATGGAAGGATAGCTGAGTATTATCTCCTCATATGATTTGCCCGCGGGGTCGCCCTCATAGGCGGCCTGAATGTCAAGCCCTACAGCGCTCTTTATACCGGGCAGGCCTTCAAGAACGCTTACGGTTATATCCTCGGCGATCTCTGAGCATTCATGCGGGCTTTTTGTTTTGCGGCAGTCATGTAAAAGCGCGTTGCTGATAACGCAGCAAAGGCTGCCCGCCGCCGATACGAGCTTTGTGTGAAGGCGGCTTTCAAGCGCGAAATTGTCAACGGGCGTCTGCTCATAGACTCCCGGAAGCAGCAGGCTTCTTAGCTCTTTGAGCACGCCTATCACCTGAGCACGCGTTGTATAGTTGAGTATGTCATTTCCGGCATAATTGCTTTGACAGCTGTTTGCCAAAGCGCAGGATACGTTTTTTGAGTTTTCCACCAGCCAATCATTAAGTCTCATACTGTAAACTTCCTTGTATATATTTATTTTTTATATTGACAAACCATTTTAACAGATATATTATAGCATTGTAAATCATACTAAAGCAATAGGAATTATACGAATAGGACAGACGATATGAAAAGAGAAGTTTACCTTGATCACGCGGCAACTGCATATGTAAGGCCTGAAGTCATAGAAATCATGACTGGGTATATGGGCGAGCCTTACGGGAACGCTTCGAGCCTTCATGTTTTTGGCGCAAGGTCAAGAAAAGCAATTGAAGAATCAAGAGCCGTTATTGCCGGCGTACTCCACGCCCGGCCTGACGAGATATATTTCACTTCGGGAGGAACGGAATCGGACAACTGGGCGGTAAAAGGCGCCGCATATATGAACAAAGAAAAAGGAAGGCATATAATAACGTCTAAGATAGAGCACCCGGCAGTGCTCAGCGCCTGCAGGGAGCTCGAGAGCGACGGGTTTGAAGTAACATATCTTGACGTGGATGAATACGGCACGGTAGATACCGGGCAGCTTAAAAACGCTCTGCGTCAGGATACGATACTCGTCAGCATCATGGCGGCAAACAACGAGATTGGGACTATTCAGCCGATCGCCGAGATAGGCAGGATTATAAAAGAGAATTCAAAAGCGCTTTTTCACGTTGACGCGGTGCAGGCCGCGGGCGCTATCGAAATAAGGCTGGACAGCCTCGCTGTTGACCTTATGTCTTTATCCGCGCACAAGTTTTACGGACCCAAGGGCACAGGCGCGTTGTATATCCGCAAGGGCTTGCGCATACGTCCTCTGCATGCCGGAGGCGAACAGGAGCGGGGCAGGCGCGCCGGAACGGAGAACGTCCCCGGCATAGCGGGCATGGCGAAGGCGCTAGAGCTTGCGGCGGCTGAGATGCCGCAGGAGAGCGCGAGGCAGGCCGCGCTGCGAGACAGACTGATAGAAAAGGTTTTGGGAAATATAGAAAGGTCAAGGCTTAACGGGCATAAAGAGAACCGCCTCCCCAACAACGCGAGCTTTGTATTTGAGGGCATTGAAGGCGAATCGCTGATAATGCGCCTGAGCGCAATGGGCATAGCAGCCTCCACAGGCTCGGCGTGCTCGTCAGCCTCGCTCGAGCCGTCCCACGTGCTGCTGGCCATAGGTCTTCCGCACGAGATTGCGCACGGCTCATGTCGTATGACCGTAGGCAGAAAAACGACACAAGAGGATATAGACTACGCCGCGGACGCTCTTATAAGCATCGTGCGTGAACTCAGGGAGATGTCGCCGCTTTGGGAAGCATCGCAGCGGTGTACGAGTGATTTGATGAAAGGAGAATAATATGTACAGCGAAAAGGTTATGGAGCATTTTTCGTGTCCGCACAACATGGGTGAGCTAAAGGACGCGAACGCCATAGGCGAAGTGGGCAACGCCAAGTGCGGAGATATAATGAGGATGTTTCTGAAAATAGAGGACGACATAATAAAGGACGCGTCGTTCAAGACGTTCGGCTGCTGCGCGGCCATAGCGTCGAGCAGCGTAGCGACGGATCTCGTTAAGGGCAAAAGCGTAGAAGAAGCGCTGAGCATAAAGAACTCCGACGTTGTGGAGCAGCTCGACGGGCTGCCGCCCGTTAAGGTGCATTGCTCTGTGCTCGCCGAAGAAGCTATAAGAAAGGCAATAGAAAACTACAAAAACGAGCAGAACGATAAGGGAGAGAATTAATGCCAATAAAAATACCCGAGAGCCTGCCCGCGTACGCGGCGCTAAGCAATGAAAACATATTCGTTATGACGGAGGACAGGGCTCTTCATCAGGACATCCGTCCTCTCGAGATCGCGATACTCAACATAATGCCCGACAAGATAACGGCGGAAACGCAGCTGTTGCGCCTTATTGGCAACACGGCACTTCAGGTAAACGTCGTGTTTGTGAAAACGGCTACATATTCTCCCACATTCACCTCCGCTGAGCACCTCGATGCTTTTTACAAGACGTTCGACGATATAAAAGAGAGCAAGTTTGACGGGCTCATTATAACGGGCGCGCCCGTCGAGACAATGGAGTTTGAAGATGTCTTCTATTGGAACGAGCTTAAAGGCATAATGGAGTGGAGCAGGACGCATGTGTTTTCCACGATGCATATATGCTGGGGGGCGCAGGCCGGTCTATATTACCACTACGGCATTCCGAAGAGTATGCTGCCCGAAAAGAAGTTCGGAGTGTTCGCTCACACGCTGAATAACGATAATATCAAGCTGCTGCGCGGGTTTGACGACGTGTATTATGTTCCCCATTCTAGGCATACCGAGGTCATGCGCGAGGATATCGAAAGCGACAGCCGCCTTCAAATACTCTCGGAATCGGATGAGTCGGGGGTATGCATAGTATCGGCGATGAACGGGAGGCAGATATTTGTGATGGGGCACCCCGAATACGACCAGTATGCACTGCACAGGGAGTATGTACGAGATATCGCCAAAGGCATGGATGTCGCTCCCGCGAGCAACTATTACCCGCAAGGCGATACCGAAAAGCCGCCCGAGGTAACGTGGAGGAGCCACGCGAACCTGCTGTTTGCGAACTGGCTCAACTATTACGTATATCAGGAGACGCCTTACAGACTGGAACAGATATAGAATTATTGGAGGGAATCATATGTCAAAGATATATAAGAGCCTTACAGAGCTTATAGGCAACACGCCGCTGTTGGAGCTCACAAATTATACAGAGAAGCAAGGTTTGAAAGCGAGGATAATAGGAAAACTTGAATATTTCAATCCCGCTGGGAGCGTAAAGGACAGGATAGCGAAGGCGATGATAGAGGACGCGGAGCGTAAAGGGCTGTTAACACCGGATTCGGTGATCGTAGAGCCTACGAGCGGAAATACCGGCATAGGGCTTGCGTCCGTGGCGGCCGCGAAGGGCTACCGCATCATACTTACTATGCCCGAGACCATGAGCGTCGAGAGAAGGAACCTGCTTAAGGCTTACGGCGCGGAGCTTGTGCTTACCGACGGAACAAAGGGAATGAGAGGCGCTATTGAGAAGGCCGACGAGATAGCCAAAGAAGCCCCGAACTCATTCATACCCGGCCAGTTTGTTAACCCCGCTAACCCAGCCTATCATAAAGCGACGACAGGCCCCGAGATATGGCGGGACACGGACGGCAATATAGACATCTTTGTAGCGGGCGTAGGCACTGGCGGAACGATAACAGGAGCCGGAGAATACCTGAGGTCGAAGAACTCCGATATCAAAATAACGGCGGTAGAGCCTTTCGACTCGCCGGTGTTATCGGAGGGAAAAGCCGGGCCTCACAAGATTCAGGGCATAGGCGCGGGATTCGTTCCGAGCGTGCTTAACACGTCGGTATACGACGAGATTATAGCCGTCAGGAACGAAGACGCCTTCAAAACGGGGAAAGAGCTTTCCAAAACGGAAGGGCTGCTTGTGGGGATATCGTCGGGGGCGGCGGTATGGGCGGCGACGGAGCTGGCAAAGCGCCCGGGGAATGAAGGCAAGACTATAGTCGTTATCTTGCCGGACACAGGCGAGAGGTATCTATCTACTCCTCTTTTTGAGTAACGGCAATGCCGAGCCGATTATTACCATAGTATTATCGGGGACATGTTTTATCAGGGAAGGTGAACGATGTGAAGATATCTACAAAAGGCCGGTACGCGCTTCGTCTGATGCTGGACCTCGCGATGAACGAAACCGGAGAGTACATTACGATAAAGAGCATCGCGGATCGGCAGGGGATATCCGACAAATACCTCGAGCAGATCGTTACGATACTCAGCCGCGCGGGGTTCGTTAACAGCGTAAGGGGAGCTCAGGGGGGCTACAAGCTCGCCAGCCCTGCCGAAAGCTATACGGTGGGCATGATACTCAGGCAGATAGAAGGCAGCTTAGCGCCTGTCGCCTGCATACAAGATAAGGCGGCGGAGTGTCCCCGACGCTCGAAATGCGTCACGATAGACGTATGGAAGCGGATAGACGACGCTGTGAACAGCGTTGTGGACAGCATCACGCTTGCGGACCTCGTCAATAATCAGCGTGAAAAGTATGCGGACGCCAACGAGTATATGATATGAGCTCGGGAAAACATGGCAAAGGCTCATAGTACCTGAATAACTACTGATAATGGCCGCCAAAAAGACGTTAGGCTTTTTAGTCTGTAGTATTATATAAAAACCACATATTACGGGGGTTAACAAATGTTAAAAAACAGGCAGCTGAAATTTGAGACTCTTCAGCTTCACGCGGGGCAGGAGACGCCCGACCCGGCGACGGACGCAAGGGCGGTGCCAATATATCAGACGACGTCGTACGTCTTTCCGGACTGCGACTCGGCGGCGGCACGGTTCTCTTTGACCGAAGCGGGCAATATCTATACGCGTATAATGAACCCTACGACGGACGTCTTCGAGAAACGTATAGCCGCGCTTGAAGGCGGCATAGCGGCTCTCGCTCTCGCCAGCGGCTCGGCAGCAGTCGCGTACGCGATACAGAACATCGCCCGCGCGGGGGACCATATTGTATCGGCGAATACGCTATACGGCGGAACATACAACCTGTTCGCGCATACGTTCAAGGATTTCGGTATCGAGGTCACGTTCGTCGACCCAGATAAAGCGGGGAGCTTTGAGGAAGCGGTAAGGCCGAACACGAAGGCGATGTTTCTCGAAACCATCGGCAACCCAAACTGCAGCCTTATAGATATTGAAGAGGTTGCGGCGGTTGCTCACAGCCACGGTATACCCCTCATAGTGGACAACACGTTCGCAACGCCATATCTGCTGCGCCCTTTGGAACACGGCGCAGACATCGTTGTTCATTCGGCTACGAAGTTTATAGGAGGGCACGGAACGTCGATAGGCGGCGTAATTGTTGACGGCGGGAAGTTCGACTGGACGTCGGGCAGGTTCCCGTGCCTTACCGAGCCGGACGATAGCTATCACGGCCTTAGGTTTACGGAAGCGGCGGGCGCGGCGGCGTACATAATAAAGGCGCGCGTCACGCTGCTGCGCGACTTGGGGGCGTCCTTAAGCCCGTTCAACGCTTTTTTGTTTTTGCAGGGGCTTGAAACGCTGTCGCTGAGGGTAGAGCGTCATGTGGAAAACGCGCTTAAGGCTGCGGAGTTTTTGAGCGCACACCCTAAGGTGGAGAGGGTAAACCATCCGTCACTGCCCGAAAGCCCGTACAATGAGCTTTATAAAAAGTATTTCCCCAAAGGCGCGGGCTCGATATTTACGTTTGAGATAAAGGGAGGAGCGAAGGAAGCCAAGGCTTTTGCCGAAAAACTTGAGATATTCTCGCTGCTCGCCAACGTCGCGGATGTGAAGTCTCTCGTGATACATCCCGCCAGCACCACGCACTCTCAGATGAGTGAGAGCGAGCTTGAGCGGTCGGGAATAAAACCGGGCACGATCCGACTGTCTGTAGGGACGGAGCATATAGACGACATATTAGCTGACCTCGGTCAGGCGCTGGAGTCCGTATAAGTATATGTGATTAATCAAAGCTGATTGATACAAAAGAAAGAGAAATATGTATTGACAAACACGCGGATTAAATATATAGTGTTCCAAAACAGGAACACTATTTTTTATACAAAAATATAAGAAGCCCTTTGGGATATAGTATATTATTGAAATAAAACAGGAGCGGATACAGTGACTGCGGCGGAAATGCTGATGCAATTCGATCTGACGAGGCAGGAAGCGGGGATATACCTCGCGCTGTTATCAAAAGGCAACATGAACGGGTATGAGATAGCGAAAACGACAGGGCTTTCACGTTCAAACGCCTATACTTCACTTGCCAGCATGGTTGAAAAGGGCTGTGCCTATGTTATCGAAGGCACGACTGTGCAGTACACGCCGGTTTCCATAGATGAGTTCTGCGGCAATAAAATAAGAAAGCTTCAGGAGACGATGCAATGTCTGCATAAATCCGTTCCTGCCGCAAAAAAAGAAGCGGCGGAAGGGTATATAACAATAAAGGGCAAAAGCAACATACTGCTCAAAATGAGGAACATGGTTTTACAGGCGCGGGAAAGACTATATCTTTGCGCATCCAAAAACATACTGGATGGTTTGATGCCCGAAATAAAAACCGCAATAGAAAAAGGTATTAAAGTCGTATTGATAACAGATGAACCGGCAAAGCTTGACGGAGCAATTTTATATCCGTTAAAGATAGAGCGGCAGCAGATAAGGCTTATCATAGATTCGGCAATTGTATTGACAGGAGATATAGACAGCGAGGAGTATTCTACCTGCCTGTATTCCAGGAAGAAGAACCTCGTGGATCTTATCAAGGACTCATTGAAAAATGAAATAAAAATAATAGAGATGACAAAAGGAAACGGTTAATATGAAAAAGACATTCGTCAGCCATGAGCAACTGCAGAGCATTGTAAAAGAAATTCCTACTCCCTTTCACTTATACGACGAAAAGGGGATACGTGAAAACGCCAGAAGACTCAAATCCGCATTTTCCTGGAATAAGGGCTTTAAAGAGTATTTCGCGGTTAAGGCTAATCCTAACCCGGCGATACTGAACATACTCAAAGAAGAGGGCTGTGGTGCAGACTGCTCTTCTTATACCGAGCTTATGCTCGCCGAGGCTGTGGGATTCGGCGGCGATGATATAATGTTTTCATCTAATATGACACCGAGAGAGGATTTTGAGTACGCGCACAAACTCGGCTCAGTTATAAATCTTGACGATATAACGCATATAGAATACTTGGAGAGGATAGCGGGGATACCCGAGACAATAAGCTGCCGCTTAAACCCCGGGGGCGATTTTGCGGTCGGAAACGCCATAATGGGCAATCCCAGCGAAGCGAAATACGGCTTTACCCGCGAGCAGCTAACCCAAGGGTTTAAGATTTTAATAGGCAAAGGCGCAAAGCGTTTCGGGCTGCACGCGTTTTTGGCAAGCAACACGGTATCAAACGAATATTATCCCGGCCTTGCAAAGCTATTGTTTAAAACCGCGGCAGAGCTGAAAAATGAAACGGGAGCGAATATATCGTTTATCAATCTTTCGGGCGGCATCGGCATCCCGTATCATCCTGATCAGCGGCCGGCGGACATAGACGCAATAGGGCGGGGAGTCAGAAAGGCGTTTGAAGAGATACTCGTGCCGGCAGGTATGGGCGATGTCGCGATTTACGCCGAGCTTGGAAGGTATATGCTCGGGCCCTATGGCTGTCTCGTGGCGACGGCGATACATCAAAAAAATATTCATAAGAAATATATCGGGCTCGACGCCTGCGCCGCGGACCTTATGCGTCCGGCAATGTACGGGGCGTATCATCATATAACGGTGATGGGCAAGGAAGATATACCGCATACCGCAAAGTACGATATAACGGGAGGGCTGTGTGAGAACAACGATAAATTCGCTATTGACAGGATGCTGCCCGGTATAGATATCGGTGATCTTATCGTTATTCACGACACCGGCGCCCACGGGTTTGCTATGGGCTACAATTATAACGGAAAGCTGAGGTCCGCGGAAGTGCTGCTTGGCGAAGACGGCGGCTCTAGGCTCATACGCCGCGCGGAGACTCCCGCCGATTATTTTTCAACGCTTGACATAAGCGAAGAGTTTAAGCTGCTGCTGAAATAATTACGCGTGGAGCAATAAATATAATTGCGAAAGCAATCGTTAAATAAACAATACAGCGCCCGAAAGGGCGTTTGTTTTTATATAAAATCACTAAAGAAGGCTTTTTGCGAATACCCAGAGCGGGCTGTTAAGCTTGTTAGGAATATGCAAATAAAAACCTGACATACTGTTGTCGTGTATTGCGTGCTATAATATTGCATCGCATGTCTGATACAGCGAGGAAACGGAGACAAGCGTAATATGGCAGACTATATTAACCTTACAGCACAGAATCTGGGATATGAGCACTTATGCTGCGCTATAGCCGACAAAAAGCACCAGCGCGGTGTAGACGTAAAGAAAGCGTGGCTCAAAGAGAGATTTACCGAAGGTCATGTTATGAGGAAGCTTGACGCAAAGGGAAAGGTGTTTATAGAATACGCCCCCCTAGAGAAGGCGTGGGTCCCTGTAACAGGAGACAATTTTATTTACATCTATTGCCTTTGGGTATCGGGAAGCTTTAAGGGCAAAGGCCACGGAACTAAGCTGCTTGAATATTGTATAACAGACGCGAAAGACAGGGGAAGATGGGGCGTCTGCGTAATAAGCTCAAAAAAGAAAAAGCCGTTTCTTTCCGACAAAGCGTTTTTAGAAAGGTTCGGGTTTACGACCGTTGACACGACAGGAGAATACGAATTGCTGGCGTTGTCTTTTGACGAAACCGTGCCTCGTTTTGCAGACTGCGCTAAAGAGCAGAGCATCGATGATACGCAGCTGACTATTTTTTACGCAAAGCAGTGCCCGTATATACCAAACTGTATAGAGCAGATAGAAAGATACTGCGAAGACAACGGTGTTCCGCTTAAACTTGTAGCGATAGACTCTCTTGAGACAGCTAAATCAGCGCCCTGCGTGTTTAACAACTGGGCTGTTTTTTACGGAGGAAAGTTTAATACGGTGCATCTTTTAAACGAAGGATATTTAAAAAAACTGCTCGAGCAGGCTTAGTCTGCGTCTCCAAGCGCAATAAACATTAAGTTTATGCGGTAAAAATTGAGGGCGGTTCCCGCGTATAATATAAAAAAGCCTAACTTAATCAAAATGTAAAAAAGTTTTAAATCATATTTAAATTATTGCAGTTGTATTACGTACATGTTATACTTTTGTTTACTGAAGCAAGAAAGACTCTTCGGTTGTTTGTCTATGTAAAAATGCCGACAGCCTTGATGCTATCTGAATTAAAAACAAATGGAAGTATGTAACAATGGCTCAGAAAAGACATTATGCAACGCGTGATTTTGGCTATTCTACATCCAGAAAATATTCGGGCGGCAGTAAATATACAAGCGGCGGCAAATATTCGGGCGGCAGTAAATATACTGGCGGCGGCAAGTATACGGGCGGAGGAAAGTACTCAGGCAAAAAGAAACGCAGGTCGCGCCCTTTGTTAGTTGTAGCCGTCGGAGCGCTTGTGCTGTGCCTGGCGGCGGTGCTCACGCTTGTGCTTATTTATAAAGACGTTCACATGCAGTACTGCGTAGAGCTTGGAGATCCGCTTCCTTCGGCCGAAGCTTTCGCGAAAAACAGAAGCGTAAATGTTAAATACATTACGGATATATCGAAGATAGATGAGAAAAAGACGGGAAGCAATTGGATACATGTATCGGTAGACGGATCGGACAAGCTTGTCAATCTGGTCGTAAGAGACACGATTCCCCCTGAGGCGAAGCCCGTTGAGGTCACGATATCAATAAATGAAAAAGTTACGCCCGATCAGCTGGTAAGTGACCTTAACGACGCCGGGCTCGTAAAGATCAATTGGGACCGGCAGCCCGAGTTCGGTAAAGTCGGCGATTATCCTACCGTAATAACTGTTCAGGATATGAGCGGAAACACGACTACAGTTACATCAACGGTCTTTATAAGAACCGTACGCGACGAGGTCGTCTATGAGGCGGGAGACAGCCCGCCGGGATTGACGGATTTTCTGGTAGACGATACGTTAAGCGCCAAGTTTTTAACGAGCCCGGAAAAGCTGCCGCTGAGTGTCCCCGGAGCGTACGACGTGTCGATAGAGGTAGGAGGCAAGCCATATACGTCAAGACTTATTGTCGAGGATACCATACCGCCGGATATAACGCTTCACATGTTCCATATCGCCCCCGGCGAAACGGCGAGGCCCGAGGATTTTGTGCTGTCGGCTTCTGACTCCAGCGAGCTTAGCTACAGATACTCCGCGGAGCCCGATTACAACAAAAAAGGCGCTCAGGAGGTAGGCATAATAGCAACCGATATGGGCGGCAATACTACCGAGGGCAAAGCGCTGCTGCTTATATCAAACGTCGCTCCTTTAACGGTCGAGATACGCAACACGCCGCTTGATGCGAGCGAGTTTTCCATCTCGGGCTCGCATAATTCCGTCTCGCTCTCAAGCCCGATGACGCCGAACAAGCTAGGGGAATACGATGTCGAGATTATTATCGACGGACAGCCAAACCACGCTATCGTCAATGTTGTTGACACCACAGCCCCGAAAGCCGAAGCGAAAAACATCGAGTGGTACATTGGCAACCCTCTTTCGCCCGAGCATTTTGTCGATCACGCGTTCGACTATACAAAGATAACCTACTCTTTTGCCGAGGAGCCCGACTGGAACAAGGAAAGCCAAAAAGTACATGTGAGGCTGACAGATACATCGGGCAACTGGGCAGAGTATTCGTGCTCACTCAAGCTCAAGCCGGATACCGAGGCGCCTTCGCTGTACGGCGTTAAGGACCGCTATGGTTATATAGGGGAAGCGGTATCGTATTTCGCGGAGGTGTTTGCGGAGGACAACTGCGACCCCGACGTAAAGATCGAGGTCGAGTCAAATGTTAATATAAACGTCAAGGGCAAATATAAAGTAACATATATAGCTACCGACGCTTCGGGCAACGTTACGAAGAAGTCCTGCTCGTTCACGTTAGTGGATGAAACGGTTTCAGACGAAAAGCTGCACAACGAAGCTCAGAAGGTTTTGAACAAGATATTAAAGGATAATATGTCGCTTGGGGAAAAGGCGTTCGCCATCTTCAAATACGTCAATACGCGCATAAAGTATGACGGCAAGTCGAATAAGACCGACTGGAAATACGAGGCTTACAGAGGCATCACCGCGGGCAGGGGCGACTGCTTTACGTTCTTTGCAGCGGCGAAATGCCTGCTTGAGGAAATAGGCGTTCAGACGATGGACGTCGAGCGTTACGGCGGTACTAAAACTACACGGCATTATTGGCTGCTTGTCAATCTGGGCACCGGGTGGTATCATTTTGATGCGATAAATGTAGGTCCCAGCAATTTCACCTGTTTCATGAGGACCGACAAAGAGATACAGACGAGACAGCCGAACTTCTGGAGCTTTAACCGCAGCCTGTATCCTCGTACTCCTGACTCGCCTTATAAGCTGAAGTGATTGGATGTGAAACGCGTTGATAAACGTTTTGGAATATTTGGAGCATTCGGCTGCGGACTACCCCGAGAAGACCGCTTTTGCCGGTGAGGATACGGCGCTTAGTTTTAAAGAGCTGTTAACAGGCGCAAGGTCTATAGGGTCGTTTCTTTATGCGCGCGGGTTTTACAAAAAACCCGTCGTCGTTTTTATGGGCAAATCGCCCGAGGCAATCCAGGCGTTTTTCGGTGTAGTTTTCGCTGGCTGCTACTATGTGCCTGTCGATGAGGAGATGCCCGCTCACAGGATAACGCTGATACTCCGGCAGCTCAAGGCCGAAGCCGTAATATGCGATTCCTCAACGATTGACAAGATATCCGGGTACGGGTTTAAGGGAAGCAGTTTTCTGTACGACGATATGGCAGCCGCTGCCGCAGATGATAAGGCGCTCGTCGCTGTCAGGCAGCGCTCGATAGACACCGACCCCATATATGTAGTGTTTACATCCGGCTCGACCGGCGTGCCTAAGGGCGTTGTGGCATGCCACCGCTCGGTCATAGATTATATCGAGGCGCTGACCGAGGTGCTCAAACCGGACGAAGATTCGGTGTTCGGGCTTCAGGTCCCGCTGTATGTGGACGCTTGCCTCAAAGAGATATACTCAACGCTTAAATTCGGCGGCACGACATGGATAATCCCCAAGCAGCTTTTCATGTTTCCCTTAAAGCTTGTCGAGTTTATGAACGAGCACAGGATAAACACGGTATGCTGGGTCGTGTCCGCGCTGACGATAATATCGGGGCTGGGCGCTTTTAAAAAAGCCGTGCCCGAGTATCTTCGAACGATAGCTTTCGGCAGCGAGGTGTTCCCGATAAAGCAGTTCAACCTGTGGAAGCAGCATGTTCCGAACGCCCGGTATATCAATCTTTACGGCCCCACCGAGGCTACAGGCATGTCGTGCTGGTATGAGGTGGACAGGGAGTTTGGTCTTGAGGAAGCCATACCTATAGGGCGGCCGTTCAGAAACAAGGAAATAATACTGCTCGATGAAAACGACAACGCCGTCTCGGGCGGGGAGCAGGGCGAGCTATGCATAAGGGGGACGTCTCTGACGCTAGGGTATTACCGTTCGCCGGAGAAGACCGCCGAGGTGTTCGTTCAAAACCCGCTCAACAAAAACTACCCTGAGATTATTTACCGCACGGGGGACATAGCGCGTCATAACGAGCGCGGCGAGCTGGTATTCGTATCTCGCAAGGACAACCAGATAAAGCACATGGGGCAAAGAATAGAGCTTGGGGAGATAGAGACAGCGGCGGGCGCTCTTAGCGGCGTCAGCGCCGCGGGCTGTGTGTTTGACGGTGAGAAGAAAAAGATTATTTTATTTTTTACGGGCGAAGCGGACGAGGCCCGGGTTTTGCAGGAGCTTAAGGACAAGCTCCCAAGGTACATGCTGCCTAATATGACGTTCAGGCTGCCGCACATGCCGTATACGGCGAACGGAAAGCTCGACCGTATGGCATTGAGGCAGATGTACGCGGAAAAAACAAACTGAGATTACCAAGGAGCAATGATACATGGAACCGTTACTTAAGATATTAACCGATTTGCATCCCGACGTGGATTTTTTGAGCAACGAAAAACTGATAGACGGCAAGGTGCTCGATTCGTTTGACATCGTCACCATTATTGCCGAGGTGGACAGCGCTTACGGCGTCGCGATACCCGCGGAGGAGATAACTCCGGACAACTTCAACTCCGCCAAATCGCTGTATGAGCTTATCGAGCGGTTGGTGGATGAAGACCTGTAAGGAGGAGTTATGCTTTTCACATCAGGCGTATTTTTGCTGTTCCTGCTGGCACTCTTTCTCTTATATTACCTGATTCCCAAAAAGCTTCAGTGGATGATGCTGCTCGTCGCGAACGCCGTTTTCTACGCGTTTGCCGGATGGCAGGGCTGCGCATATATATCCGTAACGATTCTGTCGACGTATATTATCTCAAGACGGATAGAGGCGATAAAAAGCGCCCGCGAGCAATACGCGAAAGAGCACAAGGAAGAGCTGACAAGAGAACAGAAAATAGCGTATAAAAGCAAGACAAAGAGCATACTGCGCGTTTGGCTGGCGGTATGCCTTGTTTTGAATTTCGGCATACTCGCGGTTTTAAAATACGCTAATTTCGCTGTCGGCGCCGTTACCTCGCTTGTAAGCCCGGCAGCGCCGCCGTTTTATATAGACCTCGTGCTTACGATGGGAATATCGTTCTATACGTTCCAGACGATGGGCTATCTTTTGGACGTGTATCGCGGTAAATACCCTGCCGAGCGCAACGTATTTAAGCTCGCGCTTTTTGTATCGTTCTTTCCGCTGCTCGTTCAGGGCCCGATATCGCGTTACGGCACTCTCAGCAAGACGCTTTACTCGCCTCACCCGTTCGACGCGAAGCAGATATCGTTCGGGCTTCAGCGTATGCTGTGGGGTTATTTCAAGAAAGTCGTTATCGCCGACCGCGTTCTCGTGGCTGTGTCGGCGCTTACTGCCGACCCGGAAACGTACCAGGGCGTGTATGTGCTCTGCGGAATGCTTTTTTACGCGCTCGGGCTTTACGCTGATTTTACGGGCGGCATAGACATAACGATAGGCATAGCGCAGGTGCTCGGCGTAAGGGTGGAGGAAAACTTCCTGCGGCCTTATTTTTCGAAGAGCATTGCCGAATTCTGGCGCCGCTGGCACATTTCGCTCGGCACGTGGTTCAGGGACTATCTTTTCTATCCAATATCGGCCTCGAAGCCGATGCTCTCTCTTTCCAAAAAGGCGAGGGCGAAGCTCGGGAACGGTTTTGGGAAAAGGCTTCCCGTGTATATCTCGACGATATTCCTGTGGTTTATAACCGGCCTTTGGCACGGCGCCGCGTGGAACTTCATCGTTTGGGGACTACTTATAGGTATTATAATAATTATCTCGCAGGAGTTCACTCCTCTGTATACTCGGTTTCACGGAAGGTTCCCCGGGCTTCGGGACAAGGCGGCATACCGCCTGTTCCAGATACTTCGGACGATGTTCATAATGTCTTCGATAAGGCTGCTCGACGTTTACAGAGACGTGCCCACGTCGTTTAGGGCGTTCTTCTCGATATTCACGAACTGGAACTGGGACGAGCTTGGCAGCGGCGCGCTTTTAAAGCTCGGCCTCAGCGCCGCCGACTATATCGTAGTTGGCATAGGAGCGGTTATACTCACCGCGTTCTCACTTATGCAAAGACGCGGCAATATACGCGAGAGGCTGCATCTTAAGCCTCAGGCGTTAAGATACGGCGTCATAATAATAGTGCTCGTGGCCGTCCTTCTTATAGGGGCATACGGCACAGGCTTCAACGCGAGCCAGTTTATTTACAATCAGTTTTAGCAATCAAATATGAAGTTACAGGCGATAAAATGAAAAGACTTAAGCAGATAATAGTTTTTATAATGACCATAGCGGCTCTCGTGGGCATAATGTATGTGCTGCAGCTGCTTGTCGTGCCCAAATATGTGGGAGCGATGCGAGACGGCTCGCTTGTTGAGGAATACTATAACGAGACTACGAGCCACGACGTTATTTTCATAGGCGACTGCGAAGTGTACGAAAACTTTTCCCCGGTTACGCTGTGGGAGGAATATGGCATAACGAGCTATATACGCGGCAGCGCTCAGCAGCTTATCTGGCAGTCGTATTACCTGCTTGAGGAGACGCTGAAATACGAGACTCCCAAGGTCGTCGTATACAACGTGCTGTCTATGAAATACGGCGAGCCGCAGAACGAGGCTTATAACCGCCTCACGCTCGACGGAATGAGGCTGTCGGCTACGAAACTTAAGGCTATAGAGGCCTCAATGATGAAGGACGAGAGCGTGCTTACGTATATAGTTCCGTTTTTCAGGTATCACTCGCGCTGGAGCGAGCTTAATGAGGACGATTTCAGGTACGCTTTTGGAAAGAGCAGGATGTCGCACAACGGATATCTTTTGCGCATGGACGTAAAGCCGGGCAAAAAAGCGCCCATTCCCGAAATACTTCCGGATTACACGCTGAGCGATGTGTGCTATAATTACCTCGATATGATGAAGGATCTCTGCAAAGAGAACGGCATCGAGCTGATACTTATAAAAGCGCCGATAATCTATCCTCACTGGTACGATGAGTGGGACGAGCAGATGGCGGAATACGCCGAAAAGAACGGCCTCAGATACATAAACTATTTGAAGCTTATGGACGAGGTCGGCATCGATATGAGCACCGACACTTATGACTCGGGCCTGCACCTTAACGTCTATGGCGCTGAGAAGCTGTCGAGGTATTTCGGCGAAATGCTCAGGGAAGAGTTAGGTCTTGCGGGCCGCCGCGGCGACGAGGAGCTTGAACGCGTCTGGGCGGCAAAGATAGATTTTTATAACCAGGATAAGGCTGCGCAGCTTGCGGAGCTTGAAAAATACGGCTATTTGAAAAGCCTGACATTGGAAAACCAGGAGGAGTAAATGAAAAAGATTATAAGTGTTTTGATAGTATTGGTATTGATACTCGGCTTTGCGGGCTGCGGCGGAAGCAACGGCGCTATGGTAGTCGACCCGAACGCGCAAGGCGGCAGCGAGACGCAAGGGACGCAGGTAAAACCGGGAGAGTCGCCGGCGGCGGGGCAGGATCTTTACTTTGAGACAAAAGGAGTTAAGATTCGTCCGTACGACCTTATTGACGACGTGGTTAAGAGCATAGGACAGCCAAGCGATACATTCGAAGCGCCGAGCTGCGCTTTTCAGGGAATGGATGTATTCTATTCTTATCAGGGCTTTCAGCTTACGGTAAACGATGTGGACGGAGGAAAACACGTAACTGTAGTGATGATGGCTGACGATACCGTATCGATACCTCAGGGAGTCAAGATAGGGCAAAGCGAAGAAAAGATGAAGGAGCTTATGGGCGACGGACTCAAAGCGGAGGGAACACTGTATCGGCTCGAGTCAGGAGCAACGACGCTTCAGATACAGGTAAAGGAAGGCAGTGTTGCGTCGATAATGTATATATACAATTCTCCAACTGCCAATACAGCGGAATAGGAGAGGGGATTAATATGGCGCCGGGCGATAAAAAAACGCTGGGCATAATAGGCGGAATGGGCCCGCTGGCAACAGCGGACCTCTTTTATAAAATAATTTCGTTTACCAACGCGGACTGTGACGAAGCTCATATACATATCGTCATAGACAACAACCCCAAGATCCCCGACAGGACGAAAGCTATACTTGCGGGTAGCGACGAGCCTCTTTTGTATATACTTAAGGCCGCGAAAAGGCTTGAGGATATGGGCGCGCAGCTGCTGCTGATGCCGTGCAACACGTCGCATGCGTTTTACGCAAGGCTTTGCGAATCGCTGAACACGCCGGTGATAAACATGATAGAAGAGACGGCGAAGCATGTTTCAGCTATGAATATCACTAAGGCGGGGCTTTTGGCCACAAGCGGCACGCTGTTTGCGAGGCTGTACGAGAACGAGCTCGATAAATACGGCATAGACTCCTTAAGGCCAACGCAAGGCGGTCAGGACGAGATAATGAAGCTTATATACGGGGGCGTAAAGGGTGGCTCGGCAAGCTACGACGTTTCCGCCGTGAAGGAAGAGCTTCTTCGAATGCGCGACAGCGGAGCACAGACGTTTATTCTCGGCTGTACTGAGCTTCCGATAGCGTTTGAGAAATACCGAATCGAGTTTCCGTCTGTCGACCCGACGCAGATACTCGCGAAGGCCTCTATTGAAAGAGCGGGGTATCGGGTGAAGAATTCTTAAAATCAGAATGTAAGACGTCAACAGCGCTTAAAGCTAAGGACCTGCGCTGTTTTTATTTCCCGGCAAATAAGAAAAATGCGATATGCGGAGCAATTAATTATGGACGCTCATGGGCCCGTTTTGCTATAATAGCCGTGCATTAACGAAAAGGAGATGACCGCTCTGGACATTTTAAGAACGCTTTCAGAAGAATTCAAGGTTTCACCGACACATGTCAATAATGTAGTCTCGCTTATAGACGAGGGCAACACGATACCGTTTATCGCGCGCTACCGCAAGGAACTGACGGGCGCGATGGACGATCAGGTACTGCGCTCTCTTTCCGACAGGCTTACGTATCTTCGCAATCTCGAGAAGCGCAAAGAGGAAGTTGCCGCTTCGATTACCGAGTCGGGAAAGATGACGGAAGAACTGGCGGCGGCGATAGCGGCTGCGAAGACTATGGCCGAGGTAGAGGACATATACCGCCCGTACAAGCCCAAGCGCAAAACTCGCGCGTCTGTCGCGAAGGAGAAGGGCTTGGGGCCTCTTGCGGCGGCGATAATGCTGCAGCAAAGCGGCTTTGACCCGCATGAAGAGGCGAGGAAGTATATAAACGAAGAAAAAGGCGTGGGCAGCGCCGAAGAAGCGCTGCAGGGAGCTTCGGATATAATAGCGGAAGACATAAGCGACGACGCGCAGCTGAGGAAGCGCCTTCGTGAATACCTCTGGAAAAACGGAACTATAGAGGTAACGTCCGACTGCGACGATGACAGCACGTACGCTATGTATAAGGAGTACTCCGAGCCCGTTTTCAGGATGCCGGGGCACAGGGTGCTCGCTATAGACAGGGGCGAGCGCGAGAACGTGCTGAAGGTAAAGCTCAAGGCCGATAAAGAAGCGATGAGCGCGTTTGCGGACAGGGCGTTTGTAAAAGGCGGCAGCGAAAGCTCGCGAATAGTAAAGACTGCCGGGGAGGACGCTCTCTCAAGGCTCATATTCCCGGCGCTTGAAAGAGAGATAAGAAATACGCTGACGGACAACGCAGCCGAGCAGGCGATAAGCGTGTTCGCGCTGAACCTTAAAAACCTGCTGCTTCAGCCGCCCGTAAAGGGCAAGAATGTGCTCGGGCTCGACCCGGCTTACCGCACGGGCTGCAAGCTGGCCGTGGTCGACGAGACGGGTAAGGTATTGTATACGGGAGTAATATACCCGACTCCGCCGCAGAACCGCGTGGTGGAAGCGGCCGAAACTGTGAAAAAGCTTATAAAGAGCTATAACATAACCGCCGTAGCGATAGGCAACGGCACGGCCTCGCGCGAGTCGGAGGAGTTTATAGCGGGCGTGCTCAAAGATATGGGATACCCCGCCGCGTATATGGTGGTAAACGAGGCGGGAGCGTCTGTATACTCTGCGTCAAAGCTCGCCGCCGAGGAGTTCCCGGAGTTCGACGTTTCGCTGAGAAGCGCCGTATCCATAGCGCGAAGGCTGCAGGACCCTCTTGCGGAGCTTGTAAAGATAGACCCGAAGGCGATAGGCGTCGGGCAGTACCAGCACGACATGCCGCCCGTAAGGCTCGGCGAGGCGCTTGGCGGAGTGGTTGAGGACTGCGTTAATGCTGTCGGAGTGGACCTCAACACAGCGTCGCACACGCTGCTGTCGCACATAGCGGGCGTCAACAGCCAGATAGCTAAAAACATTGTTGCTTACCGCGAGAGCAAGGGGCGTTTCAGGAGCCGCATGGAGCTTATGGAGGTTCCGAAGCTCGGCAAAAAGGCGTTTGAGCAGTGCGCGGGGTTCCTTCGCGTGCCCGAGAGCGACGAGGTGCTTGACAACACAGCCGTCCATCCGGAGAGCTATAACGCGGCGAGAAAGCTCGTGTCGCTCAGCGGTTACAACATGGAAGATGTTAAGAAGGGAAAGCTCGCGGCGCTGAAAGAGAGCGACGCCCGGCAGCTCGCGGGCAAGGTTGGCGTCGGAGTGCCCACGCTTATAGACATAGTGGCAGAGCTTAAAAAGCCGGGACGGGACCCGAGGGAAAACCTGCCGCAGCCGCTTTTGAGGAAGGATGTTTTGAAGCTCGAGGACTTAAAGCCGGGCATGGAGTTAACAGGTACGGTGAGAAACGTCATAGACTTCGGAGCGTTTGTGGACATAGGCGTCCACGAGGACGGGCTCGTGCACATCTCGCAGCTCGCGGACAGGTTTGTGAAGCACCCGACCGAGGTCGTGAAGGTGGGTGATGTCGTAAAGGTGAGGGTGCTCGATGTAGACCTTAAGCGAAAGCGCATATCGTTTACGATGAAGAGCAAGCAATAAAATAAACAATAATCATGATGAACCGCTGCGGCAATACAAAACCGCAGCGGTTTTTTGCTGCCTGCCGATAAGGATAACTTCAAAATCAGAAACAGATAATAAACACTATGAAACACAAAGAAAAAGGCTTGTCCGCTGTGCACCTTATGATGATGGCGCTCGGCACCGTTATAGGAGGCTCGTTCTTTTTGGGCTCAACGGTGGCGATAAAGGCGGCGGGCCCGGCGGTCGTCATATCATACATACTTGGCGGCGCGCTCGTCTATATCATACTGTTCGCGCTGTCCGAGATGACTGTAGCGGACGCCGCGCCCGGCTCGTTCAGAACGTTCGCGGAGCGCGCGTACGGGCCGGGGCTGGGGTTCGTCGTGGGGTGGGTGTACTGGACGGGCATAGTGCTCGCTATGTCGAGCGAAGCCATTGCGCTGTCCGTGTTCCTCAAAGAGTGGATACCGGGAGTATCGCTGCCGCTTATGGGCGCCGTTATAATAGTTATTGTAACACTGCTCAACCTGCTCGGGGCGGACAAATTGAGCCGCATGGAGAGCGGGCTAGCGTTTATAAAGCTGTTTGCCGTCGCCGGGTTTATCGCGCTCGGCATTATGATAATATCGGGTATCGCGGGAGGAGGCCCGGGCGCGGGTTTCGGGGCGCTCAGAGAGGAGGCGCTGTTTCCGGGAGGTATAGGCGGCATAGCGGGAAGCATGCTTATTGTGATGTTCACATACGCGGGTTTTGAGATAATAGGCCTCGCGGCATCCGAGACCGGCGAGCCGCATAAAACGGTGCCGAGGGCGATACTGTATACCGTTATTGCGCTTGTCGGGCTTTATACCGCGGCCATAATCGTGCTGCTGCCGCTTATCCCCGTGGACGAGCTTACTGCGCAGGAGAGTCCTCTCGTGCTCGCGCTCAGGAAATGGAACATGGGCTGGGCGGGAAGCGTTATGAGCTTCGTGCTTATAACCGCAATACTTTCCACGATGCTCGCCGCCATGTTCGGGCTTGGGCGAATGATGCGCTCACTCGCCGCCGAGGGGCACGCGCCGAGTTGGTGCAGGGACAGAGGCGATATACCGCGGCGCTGCATATTGTTTTCGGGGGCGGCGATGCTGGCCGGCCTTTTTATGGGGTTCGTGCTGCCCGAGCAGGTATACCTGTTTCTCGTAAGCTCGGGCGGTTTTTCGCTGCTGTTCACGTATCTTGTTATCATGCTGACGCACTACCGGTTTCGCCGCAGAAGCGGATGCCCGCCCGCGGGGCACTGTCAGCTTCCGGGATTTCCGTATACGTCGCTGGCCGCGATAATAGGCATAATAGCTATTATACTGAGCATGCCGCTCGTTTCTGGGCAGCAGTACGGGCTTATAGCAGGGGCGGCGCTGGCTGCGCTCTATACTTCAGTTTATGTCGTTAAAAAACTGGTTGCGGAAAAGAGAAACGGGCGTACATAGCACACGCTTATTCGTCTTCATCCATAAAAGAAATAATTAAAACGCGATTGACATTAATAGACTATCGTGATAGTCTATTTTCAGACTACTGACATAGTCCGGAGGTCATTATGGAAATGATAAAGCTTTATGACAGTGAGCTAAAGCTCATGGAGCTGCTGTGGGAATATGAGCCCGTGAGCGCGAAGGAACTGAGCCTCATAGCCGCGAGAGAAATCGGCTGGAATAAGAACACGACATATACCGTTATAAAAAAGCTCGTCGGCAAAGAGGCTGTGAAGCGCTCTGAGCCGGGGTTTGTATGCGCGTCTCTAGTGAAAAAAGATGATGTGGGAAAAACCGAGGCTAGCTCGCTGATAGACAGGCTTTACGGAGGCTCGAAGAAGGCGTTTTTCGCGTCGCTGCTGAGTGACGAAACGCTGAGCGAGCAGGAGATCGCGGAGCTTAAAGCGATGATCGAGAAGAGGTGAGCGGCGTGCTGACCGAGGTCTTTTACTGGGTTTTGAATATGAGCATAATCGCCGGGCTTACCGGCGCGGTCGTTCTGCTAGTGCGAAGTATTAAGGCCATACCGAGATTTTTCGTTTACTGCCTGTGGGTGATACCTCTTGTGAGGCTATGGATACCTTTTGGGATATCGGGGGGAATCGGCCTGATGTCGTTTATTTCGAAATTCACGACACGCAGCGTTGCAGTGTTTGAACAGGGGCCACCGCTCGCATATACGAACGCCATTATGGCAGCGGAGGACTACTTTCCGTTGGTGTTCAGATCCCAAGGTGTAGAGACTGCGTTTAATATAGTGGCAGTCGTCTGGGCTATCATATGCTGCGCTCTGCTTATAACGGCGGCGCTGCTGTACTATTTTACGAAAACAGAGATACAGCGCGCCGTGCATCTTGGCGGTAACGTTTACTGTATGAAGGGGATGTCGTCGCCCGCGGTATACGGGATAATAAAGCCTAAGATAATAGTGCCTCAAGACTTGCCGGAGGACGCGCTTAAATACGTGCTTGCGCATGAAAGGGCGCATATGAAGCGCAAAGATAATTTATTGCGCTGCGCAGCCGTCGTGACCGCTTGCATTCACTGGTTCAATCCTCTTGTCTGGGTTTTTGTGAAATGCTTCTTTGAGGATATGGAGCTCACCTGTGACGCGAAAGTGCTTGAAAAGCTGGATAAAGAAGAACACAAGGAGTACGCTCTCGCTCTGCTCGGCTGCGCTTCAAAAAAGAGCCTCTATGTAAGCCTGTTCGGAGCGCCGAGGATAAGGGTGAGGATAGAGAATATACTGTCGTACAAAAAGCTGACGCTCATTTCAGGGGTATGCTTCTCGGCGCTGACCGCGGCGATAATTATAGCGCTGCTTACAAACGCGCAAAGCTGAGGGCGTCATTATGGATAAGAACAAAAGGTTTATACGCAGTCCGCATAAAGTCGTGAGGCTTTTTGGGGTGTGCATATCATATCCGTCCAGCCATGGAAGCGTGGCTCGGTTCGTTCGCAAAGAAGACTGATAAATGCCTGTAACACCGAAGAAAAGTCTTACAATACACGCCTGCTCATGTTAAACTTAGCTAAAACATAAAGGAAAACATGCAATGAAAAAATTCACCGGGTTTAATCTTCACATGTACACAGAGATAGTTTTCGGCAGGGAGACCGAAAGGCAGGTTGCCGCCATGGTTAAAAAGCATGGAGGGACGAAGGTGATGCTCGTATACGGCGGAGGGAGCATTAAGCTCTCGGGTCTGTATGACACAGTAACGAGCTCGTTTAACGAAGGTGGCATTCCTTTCGTAGAGCTGGGAGGCGTTAAGCCCAATCCTCTGCGTTCATTTGCGTATAAAGGGCTTGATATCGCCAAAAAAGAAAACGTCGATTTCGTACTTGGTGTGGGAGGCGGAAGTGCTATAGACACCGCGAAGGCGATAGCGATCGGGCTCGCTTATGACGCAGACATATGGGACTTTTATTCGGGCAAAGCCGCGCCGGAACGCATGTGCAGCGTCGGCGTGATAAACACGATCTCCGCCGCGGGCAGCGAGACGAGCGGCTCTACCGTGCTTGTAGACGATGTGGAAGGTACGCATAAAAAAGGCATAATGTACCCAAATGTGCTGCGTCCGGTGTTTGCTATTATGAACCCTGAGCTTACGTTTTCGGTCTCGGCATATCAGACGGCGGCCGGAGCTGCGGATATATTTGCGCACACGTTCGACAGGTTTTTTATTGACAGCAGCTGCTGTCTCGGGGACGAGTTCGCGGCAGGCTTACTGCGTACCGTCGTAAAATACGCGCCTGTGGCGATATCGAGGCCGGGCGATTATGAAGCAAGAGCGGAACTAATGCTTGCGGGCACGTTCGCTCACAACGATATAACCGGAATAGGCAGAAGCGGACAGACGCTGCAGACACACGGGCTTGAGTCGTACCTGAGCGCAACGTATGATACCGCGCACGGAGCGGGGCTCGCAATGCTTATGCCGGCGTGGCTTGAGTATGTTATAGAAAACGGGGGAGAGCAGCGAGCAGCGCGAGCCGCAAGGTTCGCCGAGATGGTGTTTGACGTAAAGATTGATACCGATAATAAAGCAGCCGCATCAGAGGGCGTAAAAAGATTTCGGGCATTCATAAAGTCGATAGGTATGCCGCTTTGCTTAAAGGACATGAACATACCTGAAAAAGACATACCCGAGATAGTCAAAAACTGCAGAAGCAACGCCGAGGGGTTACTTAAGGGTTATCTTGATCTAGACAAGAAAGCCGTGGAGGCAATATACAGAACGCTTGTATGATAATGAAACAATGAAGGGGTGTATCCGCCAGTCCGGAGACGCCCGTTTTTGTTATGTGATCCCCGAAAAGCCTAATCTTTTGGGTTAATAATCGCTATCACTTCGCCAATACCTTCAACACCTCGCCGATATACATCCTGTGTATATCGGGCTCGCTGTATACCTCGTCGTATATTTCCTTTGCGTCAGCCGTTTCCCTTGTAAGATCGGCGTGGAACATCTTACGGCATATAAATATGAGACCGGCCTCCTCGAAAGCGGCCGTGCCTTCCGTAAAATACGGTGTGAGTCCGGATTCTTTTACTTTGTCGCATTCGTTGCCGTGCAGTGTGCCGCATACGTTCAAAGCGCCCCTGTATCTCTCGTCAAAGAAAGATACCGTGAATATGTCGTTTGCGTCAAAGAATGTTCTTGTGTAGCGGCTTTCGCGGATATACGCCGTTATCGTGTTTCTGAACCATAATACCCCGAAGCCTCCCCAGCTTGCCGTCATCATGTTGAAACGCTCCTCGTTTCCCGCGCTCAGCAGCGCCCATTCGCTGCCTATCTTTGTAAAAGGGTTCATGACCAGCTCGTCTGCGCTTAATTCCTTAAACATCGGTTTCCTCCCTGCCGGTCAATCCCGCGAATCGTGCAAGTCGATACCGGCTTTAGCTTTTGCCTGATAATACTAAAATAATGTCAAAACGTCAAATACCATATTGCGGTTTATATTAAGCGCGTGCCAGAATTTATTGTTTGTTCATATTATTTCTGCTAAAATCATAATATCAATGATTACGGTACGATCATTCGGGAGGATGTTATGGGTAAAAAGCTTTTGGCTGTCGTTCTTTGCATCGCGATAATAATCGTTTCTTTTGCGGGCTGTATCGAGCTGCGCCGATATGTTCGGGAAGCCGGGCTCGCCCCCGAAGCTTCCCCCTCGGAATACTATGAGGATCTGCCAACACTGCCTGTCCGTACCGACCTAATCCCCCTGAATTTATTCACCAGCTTTTTTGAGTATACGGCTCCTGATATCTCGGGCGACGGGAACACCATACTTTACAGATATCTGAAAGGGTATACCGATAATATAGTAGCAAAAGACTGGCGTACGGGCGAGGAAACGATAGTAAGGTGGCCGGATGAAGCCGTCGGCATTCCGTATTATTTCTGGGCGCCCGACGGAAAAACGGTATTGTTTTTTGTGGACAGCATGGGCGACGAGAACTACGGAGTTTACGCCTCAAATATAGAAACAGGCAAAACGAGGACCGTTCTTCCCGGCGGTACGACGAACTGCTATTACGTGTCCGACAACCCGAAAAACGTAAAAGAGATCTACATCGAGATGCTCGACTTTGAGAGAAAGCTTTACGACCTTTACCTTTTGAACTATGAGACGGGCAACAAGACGCTTGTGCTTGAAAACCCGGGGGAAATAACGAGCTATATATTCGATTACGACGGGAACCTGACGCTTGTAACAACGAACGACGATAACGCCGGCAAGCACGTATGGCTCAATACGGGATTCAAGAGCGGCACAAAGTTTATGCAAAGGGAATGGAAGAGCATACTGTCGTGGGACTATGAAGACGCTCAGTCGAGCGGAGTCTGGGGCATGATGCCGGATAAAAATGGCTTCATGTACGTTGATTCCTCAAGGAGCAACACCAAAACGCTCTATAACTATGACATAACCACAGAAACGTCTGCGGAGATATTCAATGACCCGGACTATGATATAGTGGGGTCGTGGACCGACCTTGAACTGGGCAGCGTGACCGCGGTCACGGTATACGGGCACAAGAACGAGTGGCACATACTGGACGAGAGCTTCAGGGACGATTTTGAAGTGCTGAAGACGGCCGGTGACGATTTCAAGATAATCGATTCCAGCAGCAAGGACGAATACTGGATCGTGGCCTATACATCGGATGTGAAGGAAACGGACTATTACCTCTATGACATGGATAACAAGGAATTGAAATACCTCTATAACGCCCAGCCGGATCTTATGCAGTATAAATTCGCGCCCACAGAGCCGTTTTCATACACGTCGGGAGACGGCCTCAAAATAGAAGGGTACGCTACGTTCCCTCTCGGCAGTGATAAAAAGAGCCTGCCAACTGTGATGCTCGTGCACGGCGGCCCGTGGGCAAGGGATTACTGGGGGTTCGACAAGGAAGTGCAGCTGCTCGCAAACAGGGGATACCTTGTGCTGCGCGTCAATTTCAGAGGGTCTACGGGTTACGGCAAGGATTTTATGAACGCCGGTGATATGGAATGGGGCGGGCTTATGCATCAGGATATACTCGACGCTGTGGATTACGCTGTCCGGCAGGGCTGGACGGACCCCGAAAGGGTGGGAGTTTACGGAGCGTCTTACGGAGGGTATGAGGCTCTCGTGTGCGCGGCTTTCTCGTCCGACGTTTTCAAATGCGCCGTGGACGCTTTCGGGCCCTCGAGCCTTTTAACGTTCGTAGAGTCTATACCGCCGCAGTGGGAGCAGGCGCGCAAAAGCCTTGAAAAATCTGTGGGTAACCCGGCAAAAGACGCGGAGCTGATGAAAAGCCGCTCTCCTCTGTATTTCGCTAAGGATATTAAGATACCCCTGCTTATAGCGCAGGGCGATAACGACCCGCGAGTGCCTCAGAAGGAGTCCGACCAGATGGTGGAGGCGCTTCGTGAGGCGGGAATCGATGTCACGTATCTGCTGTTTGAGAATACCGGCCACGGGTTTGGCACCGAGCGGGACCGTCTCAGTTTTTACTCGGAGGTAGAGAGATTCTTCGCCCAAAACCTCGGGGGAATGATAGGAAAGTAATATAAAGAGACAGAGCGGCAGGCATAGCATATCGCCGCTCTTTTTTGTTGAGCAAAAGCCACCCCTTAGCAGTCAGAAGCGGTTACAGCTTTTTGAATATGACCCCCAGAACAAGAAGCACGAACGCGACTGCCAGAAACACTATATTCGCTATATCGGACAGTATCGGTATCGTTATTTTTATGACCCATTGGTTGAGTATCGCGAATACTCCGATGATAAGCGATATGAAAAAGATTCCTTTCGACGGTTTATAAATGCCCATAGCAAAACCTCCAGTAAATTTTGATATCTCCGATATATTATATATGACGTATAGTAATCAATAATAACCTCGTGAAATCGGTGTTGTGTTATAGCGCGTGTTTCGTGATATAATATCGAAGGATAAAAAACCGGCTGCGGGAGATAAGACCATGAAAAGCAGACTTAATAAATATGACGTAGCGATAGTAGGAGGCGGAATAAGCGCGCTCATGGCGGCATACAGGCTGGCGTATGCGGCGCCGTCCCTTAACATAGTTCTGATAGAAAAAGGGCTTCCGCTCGAAAAGCGCGGCTGCCCAATGATTACGCATAAGTCGGGCGCGTGTGTTAAATGCGCGCGCTGCGCAATTATGGAAGGTATGGCGGGCGCGGGGGCGTTCAGCGACGGCAAATACGTCATATCCACTGAATACGGAGGGTGGCTCACCGATTTTCTTGACAGAAACGTCGTAATAGATTATATAGAGCAGGCAGATTCGATACTCGTGCATTTCGGAGCGACGAGTGAGAGGTATCACCCCGACGACGAGCTGAAAACTCTGTGCCTCAAGCACGACCTTCATATGCAGCAGGCGGAACTGAAGCACCTCGGCACCGACGCTAACTACAAAACGATGAAGAACATGATAGACGCCGTGTCTGAGCGCGTGGAGATATTGACGAAGACCGAGGTCATAGACGTTAATAAAGAAACGCATATGCTCTATACGCCGGACGGGGATATAGAAGCGGATGTGATACTGCTTGCCGTCGGAAGGGCGGGAAGCCGATGGTTCGCGCAGTGGTGCAGGAAAAATAATGTTAAGATGTCGAACAACCAAGTCGATATCGGCGTTCGGGTCGAGCTTCCCGCGCTCGTGTGGGAGCACTTCTCGAAAAGGATATACGAGCCTAAGATATGGTACAGGAGCAAGAGGTACGGCGACGTGTCAAGGATGTTCTGCTTCAACGAGCGCGGCAGCGTGGTGATGGAGAACACCGAAGGCGTGCTCACGGTAAATGGCCATGCATATAAGGACGAGAACAAAAAGACGCAGAACTCAAATTTCGCGCTTTTGAGCACGACGATGTTTACAGAGCCGTTCGACAACCCGATAGAATACGCAAGATACGTGGCGTCTCTCGCTAACCTTATAAGCGGCGGCAGCGTCTTGGTGCAGCGGCTCGGGGACCTTGAGGCTGGCAGAAGGACGAATGAGAGAAGGCTGAAGGACGCGACGACGAAGACTACACTTAGCGTTGTGCCGGGGGACCTCAGCCTCTGTATGCCAAAGCGCCAGCTCGACAACATAATAGAGACGCTTCACGCTCTCGACAGGGTGGCGCCCGGGACGGCGAACCATGACACGCTGCTGTACGGTGTAGAGTGCAAATATTATTCGGCAAGGCCGGCGGCGCACGACTTTGAGATCGAGGGGTGCAGGGGCATCTTTGCCGCCGGGGACGGAGCGGGGTTCACCCGGTCGCTGTCGCACGCGGCGGCTAACGGGCTCTATATAGCCGATAAGATATTAAAGGGATAGTATTTATTGTACCAGATTTGAAATCGCGCCGTACACGAAGCTCCCTCCGAAGAACACGATAAGAGCGCCGAGTACCGCTATTACGACGCGGTATGGGGCGGGTTTTATGAATCTTCCCGTTTTGCCTATGAACACAGATATCGCGCCGAACCATATAAAGTCGGCTAGCATATGGCCCGCGAAGTATATTATTACTCCTGTATATCCAAGAGTGTTGTAAGACTGCATCACGAAGCCTAGGCCAATAACGGCCCACCACAGCAAAAAGTGAGGATTGGCCGCGCTGATGAGCGCGCCGGAGAGCAGCATGCTGCGGCCGCCGGGTTTTCCATCCGACTTTACCGCAACTTTATTTTTAACCGACTGCACTATCATGTCTATGCCCATGTATATTAGGAACAGCCCGCCTAAAAGCCCGATGGCTATCTGCGCCGCTTTGGACTCAAGCACGATGCCGAGCCCGAGAAAAATGAGTATAAGCAGCAGCACCTCAAGCAGAACGTGGCCGAGCGTTATTATAAACCCGCTTCGCGGCCCGTGGGAGAGCGATTGCTTTATTGTATAAGTCAGCAGCGTGCCGGGCATCATAGCGCCCGAAAAGCCTACGATCACCGCAGAAAAGAAGACCTCTGTCATAACATCCTCGTGGAAATTTTTATTATAGTATCACTGTCGCGTATAAATGTCAAAATTTATTTATGATGTTGCCTGTATAATAACGGCACGCTGCGCCTTGGTTTTTCATACTATACTACCGGGAAGGAGGCGAGTGTATGTATCAGGATCCAGGCTTCGGAGAGTATCGGCTGAATGATAGGCTATCGGAGGGAGGACGGCAGAAGGTGCTCGTAACTGAGTCCCCAAAAAACGAAACATTAAGGGGTGAAAAAACGGTGTCCCCGGTGACCGCAGGCCGTTGGGGCGATACAGAGCCAATAAAAAGCTCAGAGACTTATTGGGGGATGAACACAGGCCCTCCTAAAAGTCGTGAGTCTTCTTGGGGTGCAAATACATATGACGATCAATACGACATAAATACGAATCTGCCCCGCGCCCTTGGAATTATCGAGCAAGCCGCCTGTGAAGAAGCGAAGGAGAGCTTGTTCTGCCGTCATCTCATCGGCATGGCCAGCGGCGAAGACAAAGAGATCATAGCCGGGATAAGCTGCGATATGGCGAGGCGTTATGAGCTGCTCAGGCGGATATACTATGAAATAACAAATGGCACACTTCCTATATCAGACGCTGAATCAGCGGAAAAACCGGCGTCATATAAAGAGGGGCTGCAAAGGGCGCTGATGGCGGCGCAGGAAGCGGCGGCTGTATACCGAAGCGTGCTGTTCGCTATGAGAAGCTCAACACATATCAGTATGCTTACGGAGATAATGACGGATGCGCTGCGGCATATCGGAATATATAACTTCCTGTACGCAAAGCACGCGTGCCGCGGCAGTTAGAGCCGGCGCGTATTTTTATCGCGCCTAAGCTGTCAGGTTTTTGCGCGATTTTTTTACATATTTACTGCTTATTGTGTTTAATTTATTCAGCTGACGTTTACATATACACCGTATTACTATAAAATACACCCTGGAACCATATCTGACTTAGACAACGAAAAAGGGGCAGCGATGACAAACAAAGATCCAAACATCGAAGCGTTTTATGAGTACGAGTTAACGGTATCGTCGAGGCTGATAAGAAATATAGCAGCTATTATCGGCTTGTTCAATCTGCTTCTTTTGATACCGGATCTGACAAATATCAGCGATCCTTCGTCAAGAACGCTCGTTATTATCTACAGATGCGGTTTCTTTATAATGGCTGCGCTGCTCGTCGTTTTTTTCGGTAAGATCAAAACGTTTAAAAAACTAGCGTTTATCCTTACGGTATATGAGTTTACCGCCGTATTTATATTTTTGCATGTGCTGACGATGTATCCTGATCCGGATTTCACGATACAGCTTCTGGGTACGTTTATTATTATACTCACTGTCTTCCTTGTCCCTAATCTTTGGACAAACATGCTTTTGCTTTCGGCGCTTATAGGAACAGGGTTTCTATTGTATTCATACCTTGAGCCGGGAGCCGCCGAAAATAACGTGCATTTCGTCGCCTCCGCGGTGTATATAGCGCTCGAGATAGCGCTGTGCTCTATATTCGCGTACAACTTTAACAGGTATAAAAGGGGAGAGTTTTTAGCCCGGGCTGAGCTTCGGCGCATATACGCTACCGACCCTCTGACAAAGGTAGGTAACAGGGTAAAGCTTGATGACGAGGCGAGAAAATGGATGGCATACTGTAAAAGGCACGGACTTGAACTGTCTCTCGTGCTTGTGGACGTCGACAACTTAAAACAGATAAACGACGAGTATGGGCATCTGACGGGCGACGCGCTGCTCTATGTCATAGCTCAGACGATGAGCAAACAGCTGCGTATAAACGATGTCTGCGTCAGGTGGGGAGGCGACGAGTTCGTTTTACTTCTTCCGCATACGACCCTGGACGAAGCAAGGGCGCTGACCGAGAGAATACGCGCTTCGCTGGAAGAGCATCAGTTTGAGGACGGCGCGATGATTACCTGCAGTTTTGGAATAGCAGGCATGAAAGATGCCGAGACGCTTGAAGATATGATTGGGAAAGCCGATAAATCCATGTATATAGCAAAAAAGCAGGGCAAGGACAATGCTTTGTTTGACAGCCAGTATTCAGAAGCTTAATCAGGGCTTTCACAACCGCATACCATTTCACATATAAATATAGAGTAACACCAAGATAAAACAGGCTATATCATCCCATCAGTATTCTATACGGATACCTTGTGATGAAATGTTCAAATTTCGTTATTAGGGGGTGCAAATATGTGCTGCAGAGGTTACGGCTGGTATGGGAGAGGCTACTGCGGATGCCGGCGCGGATGCCGGTGTGGTTTTCCGCAGTGCGGCAGAGGCTGCTGCCGTTCCTGGTGGTGGTAAAATCTAGTAGTTAACTCCGGACAAAAACGCGGCTGAATGCTAAGGCCGGCATGCCGCCATATAATAAAGGATTCCATAGGGCAATAGCTTTATGGTTTAGATATGGCACCGGCTCGTTTCTGCAGCCGGTGCTTTTTTGTGTTGCCGGCAATTA
Source organism: Bacillota bacterium (assembly GCA_023410475.1). GTDB lineage: Bacteria > Bacillota > Clostridia > Christensenellales > SZUA-584 > DTFZ01. Next base: position 167,500 of record JAEYPS010000028.1, read on the forward strand.
AGTAAGGTGCTAAAATCAAAGCGCCCGGGCGTATGCAGCAAGCAGTTCGGACAGTGCGGAGGTGTATTAATGAAGATGCGCTTATTATTTGCGGCAGTTCTTACAGCGGTATTACTGACAGGTTGTACACCTGCGGATACTCCTACAGCTGTTACCGGCGCGATTGAGACGTCTGCCGGACAAAGCGCCGCTATGCCGGAAACCACGGAACAACCTTTACCGGACGCCGGAGCTTGTATGGCTGTTTCGAGCAGCGGAATAACTGACGGAGTCATTGACCCTGAGTATGGGAATAAGGGAATATGCGAAAAAAGAGTCCCTGTCGTTTCTCTCCCGCTCGACATAACGGGCGCGCCTGAAGGAACGGTGTGTTTCGCGGTCTATATGGACGACGAAGATTCTTTACCGCTCTGCGGCTACCGGTGGGTGCATTGGATGGGAGTGAATATAACACAGATGAGCCTGCCTCCTGATTTTAGCAGACTGACTGATAATGCGGTACAGGGCACGAACGATTACGGCACTGTAGGATACGCAGGCCCGGCTCCTCCCGACAAGAGTCATACTTATGTAATAAAGGTATACGCCCTTAACGCCGAGCTTAAGCTCTCGCAAGGATTTTCAAAGGGTGAATTTGAAAAAGCCATAGAAGGGCATGTGCTTGAAACCGCGGTGCTGGAAGGGCTGTACAGAAAGCAGATTTGAATACGCTCAACAAGAGCAGTAACACGACATCGGCTCTAATGAGGTCCGGATGTCCGGTTGCTGTTCTTTTTTATTTAATGAATCGGCGTCACCAAAACGTATTACCGGTTGAAAATATTTCACGGCATTAAAAGCGCTGACCGGCGGATAACTATAGTTGTATATAATTAAAAATAAGGGAACTTTTTGCGGCGATATTCGTCTAATAATTATAGCAAAGGAGGACGGTTATGAAGAAGGTATTAATAAGCATTGCGTGTCTTGTTGTTCTGGCGGCACTTTACGCGTGCAGCAATACAGAAGGCCTCAACGACCAAGGTTCGCTCGAAGGAGCAAAGGGCATAACCGTCAACGAAATACCGTTTGAAAGAGTATCCGCTGAAGAACTGCCCGGCGATCTTAAGGACAAAATAGAACAAAGCAGAGAGGAAGAAGGCTTCGATATCCTTAGATCGGCAGATGCAAGTTTCCTTGTCGTTTACGCTGGAGAGAGGCCTACGGCAGGATACAGCATAGAAATTTCGCGCATCGTAGATCAGGAAGGGGTAACGCAAGTTACAGTAAGAGAAACCATGCCCGGAGAAGATGAGATGGTGGCCCAGGTCATAACATACCCGTTTGACATCGTGAAACTGGGGATGGGTATAAGCGGCAATGTTGAGCTGAGCTTTACTAAAGACGGCGACGACGCCTGAGAAAATACATTTTACGCATCCGAGAAAAGCCGAAGGCTTTTTTAAGGTAAATAAAAGCACATAGCACGCAAGAAGGGTTATCAATAACCCTTTTTGCGCTATATTACCGATTTCGCAAAAGACAGAATAATTGAATTATATACCCCGCTATGCTATACTCTGATAAAAAGCGGAGATAATGTTTTTTTATGTAATGGTTGAACATTATATAATCGGGGTATCTATTTAAAGCGGATTCTTGATTTGACGGCGGGTTTACGGGAGCTCTTGATGAACATTGAACTATTAATAAACATTATATATAATACAGCTTTGCTGCTTGCGCTCTGTGTAATATACGCAATCATCGAACCAAAAACCATTAAGCTTGAAGGCAGAAAAAACATAGTATCAGGTGTCGTGCTCGGCCTCGTGGGTATAGCGATAATGCTCAATCCGTATGTATTGATGCCGGGCCTTGTTTTTGACGTACGCTCGGTGCTGATCAGCGTGACCGCGATGTTCATGGGAGTCGTTCCTGTGTCCATCGTCGCGGTAATGACCATCGCCTTCAGAGTATACATGGGCGGAAGCGGTATCTCCCCGGGTGTTTCGGTTATACTGGTGTCGGCTGCCATAGGGCTCATATGGCGACATTTCAGGCTGAGAAAAGTAGCCGGCATGAAACGAAGAAGGCTTCTCGAGCTGTATCTTGTAGGCTTAGCTGTACATATAGCCATGCTCTTATGCATGTTTACGCTTCCCTGGGGCGACGCGGTGACGGCGCTGCAAAACATATCCTTACCAGTTATGCTTATCTATCCTGTAGCAACAGTTATATTGGGAATGCTGCTTTTCAGGCAGCTCGACCGCGCGGGTATTATGGCGCAGCTTGAAGAGAATGAAAGCCTGTACAGGAGCCTGTTTGAAAACTATCATTCGATAATGGTTCTTTTCAGGCCCGGCACGCGCGAAATAGTCGACGCTAATCCCGCGGCGTGCAGCTATTACGGCTGGACCCGCGAGAAAATGAAAACGATGAGCATGACGGATATAAATACAGAAACGCCGGAGGAGGTAGACGCCAAAGTATCCGTCGCAGGAGCTGAGAACAGGCATCAGCTGTTTTTCAGGCACAGGCTCTCATCGGGCGAAGAGAGGGAAGTCGAAGTACACGGAGGATATATAAGGGTAAAAGGCGAGGATCTGTACCTTATTGTAGTCAACGATATTACCGACAGGAAAATAGCGCAGCAAAAGCTCGAGGAGAGCGAAGAAAGGATGAAGGTTACGCTGCTGTCGGTCGGCGAAGGGGTAATTACGACGGACGACGAGGGTATAATAACGCTCATAAACCGTACCGCTCAGACTATTGTAGGATGTACGGACGATATTGTCGGGCAGCCTATAAATTCAATACTGCAGCTTGCGGACGAGCGTACAGGAGAGACGGTTTCGGATCCTGTAAAAAAGGTCATAGATACCGGATACACCGTCGGGCTCGCTAACCATACAGTGCTTATAAGCCGGGATGGCACAAGAAAGATGATAGAGGACAGTGCCGCGCCCATAAAAGACGATGACGGCAACTTGATGGGCGTAGTATTCGTATTCCGTGACGTTACCGAAGAAAAAAGAAAACAGCAGCAGATAAAGTATCTTAGCTATCACGACAGCCTGACCGGGCTTTTCAACCGCAGTTTTTTTGACGAAGAGATATCAAGGCTCGACACGGCGAGGAACCTGCCTATGTCGGTTATAGTGGGGGACGTAAACGGCCTTAAGCTGACGAACGACGCGTTTGGGCACGATACGGGCGATCAGCTGTTGAAGGATATGGCCGGGCAGATAAAAAAGGCGTGCCGAAAGGACGATATAATTGCGAGGTGGGGCGGAGACGAGTTTATAATACTGCTGCCCAAAACGAATGAAAAATCCGCGGAAAGAGTATGCGAGAGGATAAAGGCCAACTGCGCAAGGGTAAAGATGTCCGAAATCAACTTTTCTATATCTTTGGGATACGATACCAAAAACGCCGCGGAAGAATCTATCTACGACGTGCTGAAGAGCGCCGAGCTTTACATGTACAGGAAGAAGTATCTCGAAAGCACGAGCACACGCGGTAAGACGGTATATACCATACTCTCGGCGCTTCACGAGAAAAACCCGAGGGAGCAGCAGCATTCAAAAAGAGTGAGCGCTCTTTGCGTGGGCATAGCAAAGGCTATGGGCATGTCTGCGAGGGAGGTAAACGAGCTGCAGCTCATAGGAATGATGCACGATATAGGCAAGATAGCTCTGAGTGACAGGATACTCAATAAGAAAGGTACGCTTTCCAACAAAGAGATCGCCGAACTGAAGCGGCACCCCGAGATTGGCTACAGGATTTTAAGCTCGTCTAACGACATGGCCTACATTGCCGATTATGTTTTAAAGCATCATGAGAGGCCGGACGGCACTGGTTATCCTAACGGGCTGAAGGGCGATATGATACCACTTGAATCAAGGATAGTGGCCGTTGCCGACGCTTATGACGCCATGACGAGCGAGAGGCCGTATAAGGAAGAGATGACTACGGCCATGGCAATAAAAGAGCTTCGCAAACACGGCGGCAAACAGTTTGACGCCGATATTGTGGAAATATTTGTTAAAGAGGTGCTCGGGAAATAGCTGAACAAATAACCTGTAATGGGTTTATTTTTTTTGTCTCTGAGATCAAAAAAACAATCCGAAGCGTATTTTAAGATAGTGATAGATTTCTTGGGGAATATTGACGCTGCAGCATGAATGCAGCCCCTGAAACCCGGGAGAAGAGTTTACCTCGCATATCTTGAAATGGTTTTCGTCAAACAGCAGGTCTACGCCCGCAATATCGAGCCCGAGTATCCTTGACGCCTCGGTAGCGAGCCATTCTATTTCCGCGGTAACTTCGTGTTCGCGGACAGTGCCGCCCGCCGAGAAGTTCGCCTTGAAGCCGGTATCGGCGGCTGTCCTTTCCATACAGCCGACCACCCGCCCGCCTATTACGAATACTCTGAGGTCGCGCCCGAAGCTGGGGCGTATGAATTCCTGAAGGATAAGGTTGAACTTGGGGTTCGTAAGCTCTATGAGCTGAATGAGGTCTGTCAGATGCTGCTTTTTCTCGGCAAGGAATACTCCCTTGCCCTGAGAGCCTGATATCGCCTTTACTACCACGGGAAAGCCTATCTGCCTTTCCACAAGCTCCACGTCTACAGGCAGCTTCATAAGCATCGTTTTTGGCACCGGAAGATTCTTTTCAGCGAGTATCTGGTGGGTGAAGAGCTTATCCTTTACTATTTCTATGCCCAGCGACGAGTTTACGCAAGGCACCCCGAGCTTCTCTAAGTGGCGAAGTATCGAGAGAGCGTAATACGTTGTGCCAGCGCCCATCCTCGGAAGCACGAAGTCGGGCAGAGGCACAGGATGGCCGTCGACGAAGATGCTTTTTCTGTCCTCCCTTGTGACAATAAGGTCGAACTGCTCGGGACGAAGTACCATAAGTCCGATGTTTTGATCTTTGGCTACGTCTATGAAGCACTGTATCTCGTAGGTTTCGGGTTTTATATCCGCTTCGGTTTCCTTATAAATGATCCATCCCTGCATATATGACCCTCCCGAAAGCAGTGGCCTGCTAAAATATTACTCTCGAATTTTATAATAATCAATGCGCCAAGAATAAATGACCAAAGATATATATTCTAATAATGCTGCCATATATGCTTGGCAGGCTTAATGACCATCATACGTATAAGCGTATTTAATTATGAATCTTTAATAGCATATATTGTTATTTATAAAAGTCATAGGCTGTTCTTTTCCCTGCATAAAAAGGGAACAAATACAAAGAGTGCCTAAAGCTTCAGTTTATTTCTTCATAATTCAACGCTTTGAAGAGCCATTTTTCGGATACCGGATCTTTTTCAATATGGATCGTCTGCCGAACGGAACGCCCGGCGCTTTGAGTTATATACTCCTTAGCTTTATTCGCAGAAGCGGTAGTTACATAATAGTCAATAAAATACGTGGCATATGGCTGTTTTGAATCAAAAATATATTTAGATTGCTTAAGGCCTGAAATAGCCATATCAGCGCCATCTAAAAATTCGGGCAGTTCCAAACCGTCAGCAAGGCTGTGCTCCTGAATCATTTGTTTATCATTCCTGCAGTATGCCATTGCTATTCTAAGGCAAAACTCATTAGCCTCATGATTGAGCAGCGATTGTGAATATGATTCGCGCTCATATTCGATAGTGCCTATTGAATCAAGATACAAGACAAAAAACAAAGCCGCTAGAATAACAATTGATATTAAAAATATCTTTTTCATATTTGTCCGCCATAAATGGATATATTAGCAATAATATACTTTAATATAAAAATAAGCAACTATAATTTGCAGTATAAAATAAAGATTCCGTTATTGCCGAACAACTATATACAGTATGAAGATATTTACCAATTCAAGGCTTTACTGTATTGCTGAAAAATGGTATATTATATCCTTGTAACAACAAAATGGAGGCATTATTTATGATTGAATTAATAGGGGTTTCAAAAACATACGGCGGAAGGGTGAAGGCAGTGGACAACATTTCTCTTGGCATCGAATCCGGCTGCATATTCGGGTTTCTGGGCCCTAACGGGGCGGGGAAGACGACAACTATTAAGCTGATAACGGGCATCATAAAGCCGGACGGCGGCAGTATAACCGTGGACGGCAGCGACATAGAGAAAGAGCCTCTCAAAGCTAAAAAGAGCATAGGGTTCGTGCCCGACGACCCTAACGTGTTCCTAAGGCTGAAGGGCATAGAGTATCTTTCGTTTCTGGCGGATATATACGAGGTGGATTCAAAGGATCGCGAGGGCACGATATCCGAGCTGGCGAAGCGTTTTGATATGACAAACGCTCTCGGCGACAAGATACAGAGTTATTCTCACGGTATGAGACAGAAGATTGTGCTGATGGGCGCGCTGCTGCACAGGCCGAGCGTATGGATACTCGACGAGCCTATGACAGGGCTCGACCCGAAATCCGCTTTTGAGCTTAAAACTATGATGCGCGAGCACGCAGACTCGGGCAAGACGGTGTTTTTCTCGACGCACGTGCTTGAGGTCGCCGAGAAGGTCTGCGACAAGGTAGCGGTCATCGGCGGGGGCAGGATAATCTTTACGGGAAGCATCAATGATATGAAAAAGAGCGGCAGCGAGTCGCTTGAAAAAATGTTTTTGGAGATGACGGAAAATGCGTAAAATATTTCTGCTTGCTAAAACGCTGCTCAAAAGCGGCGGAGGATTTATTTCGGGCAGCAGCAAAAAGGCGAAATGGCTCGTGCCTCTTGTGCTATTGTTCGCGTTTGCGGCTTTTGGATTTTCCATAGTCATAATCGCGCTTGAGATATACGAAGGTCTTGCTCCCTTAGGCGCGCAGGATATTATACTTCCGCTTGCGTTCGGGGCCACGAGTGTGGTTATATTCCTGTTCGGCATATTCTATGTTATATCCGTGATGTATCACGCAGACGACGTCGAGCAGCTAAAATACCTGCCGCTCAAGGCAACTCATATACTAGGCGCAAAGTTTATAACGCTCGTAGTATACGAATATATATTCGAGGCGTTCATACTCGCGCCCGTGCTTATAGCTTACGGCGTAAAAAGCGGAGCGGGGGCGGCGTATATCGTATATTCGGCGCTGCTGTTCCTTATGGTGCCCGTAATAGCGCTGTCGATGGCTTCCGTGCTCGTCATGATAGTAATGCGCTTTACGAGCTTCGGCAAGAACAAGCAGGCGTTTAAATTTGTCGGAGGAATACTTGCAATGGCGCTCGCCATCGGGTTCAATATATTGATGCAAAGCTCCGTCTCGAAAATAGGCGAAGCGGAGATGGCGCTGGCTTTCATGAACTCCACGCTCCCGGACCTGTTCGCGCAGATTTTCCCGGGCATAGGCTTCGCGTCGCAGGCGCTTATACAAAGCGCCGCTATAGGCGGGCTTTTCAACCTGCTGCTGTTTGCGCTGTGCTCGGCCGCGGCATTCGCCGTGTTTATGGGAGCAGGCCAGCTGCTATACCTTAAGGGCATCTCGGGCATAACGGAGTCGGCCGCTAAGCGCCGGGCGATAAAGGACCTCGGGCGCGAGACGGAGAGCTCATCGGCGGTGATGGCTTATGTCAAAAAGGAGATGCGTCTGCTGTTCCGCTCTCCCATAGCGTTTATGAACTGCGTGCTGATGACGTTTATCTGGCCCGTGCTTATAATAATAATGCTCGTAAGCGGAGGCAACAGGCTTTCCGACGTATCGCTGATGGTATCCCAGATAGACGGCGGGCTTATTACCGCGATATTGGTGGGCGCCAGCGCGTTCATAGCGTCCGCCAACGGCATAACGAGCACGGCGATATCGAGAGAAGGAAAGTCGCTCTATTTCACGAAGTATATACCTATGAGCATGCGCAAGCAGCTTTTTGCCAAGAATCTTACCGGAATGGTGTTTTCGGGCATAAGTATTCTGCTTATAACGGGCTTGGCGCTGTTTTTCGGAGCAAGCGTAAGCGTCGTGCTAGCGTCGCTCATAATAGGCATTATAGTCATGACGGCTACGTCCTACGCGGGGCTGCTCATAGACGTAGGAAACCCGAAGCTCGAGTGGGTCAACGAGCAGCAGGCTATAAAGCAGAACGTGAACGTGATACTTCACATGCTTGTGGGCGTGGCTTTCGGGGCTGTCGCGATATTGCCCGCGGTTGTGCTTGGGACGTCGTTCATAGTAACTGCGCTTTACTGCCTTAGTTTCTTCCTGCTTACGCTGCTCATATTAAGAAGCAGGGTAAGGGGAAGGGCGGCTGCGAAGCTTATCGAAATGGATGTATAAGAAAGCGCGAGGCAAAATATACGGCCAAGAGGGGCTCCGGACGATACCGGGGCTCTTTTTATTATAGAATAAAGTAAAAAATACCCGTTAATATTTGTAATGCGTATTAGTATTGTAATATAATCGGAGTATAAAATAAGGGGAGGGTTTATTCATGCTGTTACCAATTATAATCGGCGGAGTCGCGGTAATCATAATTATCTGGGTCATAGCCGTTTACAACGGCTTTATAAGGCTCAAGCACAGCATAGAGGAAGCGTTTTCTACAATGGACGTATACCTCAAGAAGAGGTATGACCTAATACCTAACCTCGTAGAGACGGTAAAGGGATACGCGGCGCACGAACGCGAGACGCTTGAAAGCGTTGTGTCGGCTAGAAACATGGCTGCGTCTGCCACATCGCTTGAGGACAGGGTTGAGAAGGAAAACATACTTCAGGGCACTCTTAAGAGCCTGTTTGCCATTGCCGAGGCCTATCCCGACCTTAAAGCAAACACAAACTTTTTAGACCTTCAAGCTCAGCTTTCGCGCATAGAGGACGAGATAGCGAACTCAAGGAAATATTACAACGCTGTCGTCAAGACCTACAACATCAAACGGGAGGCGTTCCCGAGCGTGATCATTGCGGGAATGTTCGGCTTTACCAGCAAGCCTATGTTTGAAGTAGCGGCCGAGCGCGAAAGGGAAGCCGTTAAGGTTCAGTTTTAAAGGGCCTGCTTATAAGGAGGTTTTCAATGAAAAAGCTCATTTTTGCCGTCATCGCATTGATGACGCTGTTTTGCTTTCCGGCTTTGGCGCGAGCTGACGAGGCGTACGATGTGATAAGCCATGACATACACATAACGGTAGCCGAAAACAACGTGATAAATGTTGTAGAGGTCATGACGCTCAATTACAATGAGAGAAGACGCGGTTTTTTTTACGAGCTGCAGACCAAAGGCATCCTAAGACGCGACATTGAACCGCGCGCTTCAAAATACAACTATCATGTATACGACTTTAACGTATCGGAGCATAAATTCGAGCTCTCTCGGGAGGGCAACTTCCTGCTTGCTAAAATCGGCGACCCGGACGCTACGGTAATAGGCCAGGTAAAGTATACGATATCGTATAAATGTAACCTGGGCCCCGACGGCATTGACGCGTTTGATGAGTTTTACTGGAACCTGCTGTACTGCAATTACGGCAACACCATAGGCAGCGCGAGCTTTACTGTCGAGATGCCCAAAGACTTTGACGCAAATGCCGTTTATGCGGGGCTAGGGACTGCCGGCGCAGGCGGCGCGGCAGGCGTATACATCGAGACCCGGGGAAACACAATAAGAGGCCACGCTCTGCGCGAGATAGGGGGCGGGGAATATCTGACGTTGAGAGTACACCTGCCCGAAGGTTATTTTACAGGCGTTACGCCCGCTGATTCCGGCTGGCAAAGCGCCGTTTATATAGTTACCGCGCTTTGCCTGCTGGCTGCCTTTTTGCTGTGGGCGGTATTCGGACGCGACAAACGCATGTTCCCGACGGTTGAGTTTTATCCTCCCGACGGCATGACGCCAGCCGAAGCCGGCTATGTAATCGACGGCTGCGTGGACGACAAGGACGTTGTGTCGCTGATACTATATTGGGCGGACAAGGGGTTTCTTGAAATCAACGAAGAGGGCAAAGGCGAGTTTGAGCTTGTAAAGCTCAGGGATATCGAAAACGCAAGGAGCTTTGAGAGGCCTATGTTTACGAAGCTGTTTGCCAAGGGAGACAGAGTCAAGCTATCGAGCCTGAGAAACTCGTTTTATAACACTATGAGCGCAACGAAAACGGGCGTCAAAAACTATTTTGAAGCTTCGCCCAAGCGGCGTCTCTTTACGCCCCAGTCAAAAAAGGCGCGAGGCGCAATGGGGCTTATAGCGATGATCCCGATAGCTCTGACATTCTTCTGGACCATGTACAGGGATACGTACGATATATTCGACAGCATGATATTCACTGTGCTGGCGGGAGTCGCCATCAGCCTGCCGCTGTTCATTATCGTGCACGTGATGTCAAAATGGCGCTCGACAAAAAACGGCGTGCGCATCACGCAGCTTACATTATCAATATTGGTGTTGACAGCGGCGCTGGCAATATATATAGCAGTGCTGCTGGAGTATGACATAGGGCTTGCCGTGCTGCTGTTTACGGCGGGAGCGACGGTGCTGCTTCTCATATTGACCATGGTCATGCACAAACGCACGGATCAGGGCGCCGAGTGGCTCTCAAAGCTCACAGGCTTTAAAGAGTTTATCGTAAAGGCCGAAAAAGACAGGATAAAACTCTTGGTCGAGCAAAATCCGTCCTATTTCTATAATGTGCTGCCTTACGCGTATGTGCTGGGCGTAACGGACAAATGGGCCAAAAACTTTGAGGGCATAGGCGTTGAGCCGCCGGTATGGTATCACGGCTATCACGGCATGACGGCGTTTAATACGGTATTGTTTACGTCCGCTATTTCGCGCAATATGGCGAGTTTTCAAAACACCATGGTTTCAAGGCCGCAGTCGTCCGGAAGCGGTGGTTTCGGCGGCGGAGGCGGTTTCGGCGGCGGTGGCTTCAGCGGAGGCGGCGGAGGCGGCGGAGGCGCGGGCAGAAGCTGGTAGCCTTTGTAAGGAGGAGCGATTGAACAGGCGAATCATAGTATTTCTGATGGCGTTTATTATGCTGTTGTTTATAGCGCCATCCTGCTCACCTGCGGATAAGACGCTGACGAGTGATTATTTCTTATGGTATAGTGCTTACCAAAAGCATGGTGGTTGGATTTACTACAGCGACTTATCGAACGCCCAGCTATATAAGATCAGGCCAAACGGCGAAGAGTTGACAGAGATTAGCGGTGTTAAGACCAGAAACTTTGAAATTTACAAAGACCGCATATACTATATTAACAATGATGACAATAGCCGCATATATCGTATCAATACCGATGGCACTGAGAAAACCGACCTGACCGGTGATAAGTATATCCCATATATCAAGGCTTTTAAGTTTTATATAGTAGATGATTGGATCTATTTTATCTATGCAAAAGCCATCAGAAAGATGAAAACTGACGGAACGGAGCTTACGGAACTGACAGCATTTGAGTTGAGTTGTTTTGATTTCAGCATTTCTGGTGATTGGATATATTTCACGGCAAGATCACCGGAGAATATGGACAGAGACCATCTTTATAGAATGAGGAATAACGGCTCCGAAAAAACAATAGTAGCGCAGAAGTGCGGCCATATTATCGATTATGATGAGAAATGGGTTTATTACACTGACGTTAATGGTGACGGGATTTACAGACAAAGCCTTGACGGCAGTCAAAAACAAAAAGTGACGAATGGCGGACTTATCATAAAAGTAATTGGGGAATGGTTATATTTTATCAATTCTGGTGAATCGTCAGGTCTATACAGAATAAAAACTGACGGCGGTGAACATAAGAAAATCTCGGATAATACTTTGATCTTTATTGATGTTTGGGACAACTGGGCTTTATGTGAAGGAGTTGACTACATTCAAATGATTCGAATTGATGATTCTCATAAAACGGACGCGCTTATCCGGGAGATACTCGAGAACTCTTTGCCTGATATTAAAATCTACTGGTATGAATGAAACAAAAGCTGCTTGATGAGGAGGAGCACGTGAAAGGGCGCATTATCCTGCTAGTGATCATTATATCAATGCTGTTGTTTGTAGCGCCATCCTGCTCGCCTGCGGATGACACGAAACACATCGGGCTTGGAATATCGTTCCGTTCATTTCAAAAGCACGGTGGTTGGATTTACTATGTTAACTATTCTACAGGGAGATTATGGAGAGTAAGCGCCGACGGTGAAGAAAAAATGCAGATCGGAGATGACCACATAAATTCTTTTGTGGTATATGAAGATCGTGTATTATATACGATTGGTCTAGGATGGGGGCTATGCAGTATTCGAACAGACGGCAGTGATAAAATCATTTCACCTGATTCGGACTTATTCGGTTTACGCGCACGGAAAATGGATGTTGCGGATGAATGGGTTTATGTACTTGGTTTTTCTAAGAATATATTCAAAATCAAATCGGATGGTTCAGAATATACCAGACTTAATGATCACGATGTTTATGATTTTTGCATTGATGGAGAATGGATATATTGCTTGGAAGAAAAAGAGGATGAAAAATTTGTGGGGTTTCAGCTATGGCGAATGCAAAAAGACGGCACTCAGAAACAACAGTTAATGCAGGAGGCCAGCCTTTCAACAGACTATGATGAAAACTGGATTTACTATATAGATAACGATGATGAAAATATATATAAGGTTCCTATTTACGGAACAGAAAAACAAAGAATTCTAGAGTGTGACAGCGGTCTGTTCTTAAAAGTAATTGAAGATTGGGTGTACTATGAAGATCGAGGCGACAAGCCGGGCATATATAAAGTCAAAAAGGATGGCAGCGAGCGAACATTTATTACAAATGATACTCAAGCGATTTTCTATGCTGTTTGGGACAACTGGCTTCTATGTATTGGTGATGCGATTAGTGTAATCAGAGTCAGTGAATCGGAAGAAACAGATGAAATTATAAAAGATATCATGTCGGATTGGTCATTCATTGAAATTTATGAGTGAAAATATAATAATGCAATTAACAGTACTAGTAAGGAGATATTTGTGAAAGGGCGCATTATCCTGCTAGTGATCATTATATCAATGCTGTTGTTTGTAGCGCCATCCTGCTCGCCTGCGGATAACAGTAAAGCGAGCGGTCTTGGGCTGTGGCGTAATACTTTTTGCAAGCAGGACGGGTGGATTTATTATGCTCATTTTCCAGTCGGGGAGTTGTGGAAGGTCAAATCAAACGGTGAAGAAAGGACGAAGATCTGCGGTGATGCCACGCGGGTTTTTGATGTTTGCGATGACCGGATCTATTATATAAACGAAGACGACAATAATTATATATACAGTATCAAAACGGACGGCAGCGACAAAACAAAACTGATGGTCTCAAAGTATAACGCGTGTCAGCGGTTATTTTTGACGTCGAAGGCGGGTGGGTATACTCCGTTGATGCGAACAGATACCTATACAGAACGAGAACTGACGGTTCAAAGCATATACGACTTGTTGATAAATCAGGCGTCTGCCAGGGCATTAGCGTTGACGGAGAATGGATCTATTATATAGCAAGCGATATTGGCGGAACAGGGATGCACTTGTATCGTATGCGGACTGACGGAACGCAGGATACGAAACTGACACAGGAAACAAGCCGGTATTCGATAGACTATGATGACGGCTGGATCTACTACATGGACATAGAAGGGAAGGGGTTATACAGACAAAGCTTTGACGGCAGTCAAAAACACAAACTAGCGGATTGTAACGACGGATATTATGTTAAAGTAATCGGTGGATTTATCTACTACATTGATGGAGGCGGTGATAAAGGTTTATATAAAGTAAAAACGGACGGCAAATGGCGCGTAAAGATAAATGATGACACACCGCCGCCTGAATACTTTGATATTTGGGATAACTGGCTTTTATATATGGGTGATGATTATCTGGGTATGATCAGAGTAAATGATTCGGAAAAGACGGATGCGCTGATTGAGGATATATTGGCAGATACGCTGCCGGGTGTTGAAATCCGCAGATATGAGTAGCTCAGCAAACTCTAATAAGACAGTTAATGAATGGTAAGGATGCGCACAAGCGTGTCCTTTTTTATATCCTGATTGCGGGAGATTGATCGATAGGTAAAGAATTGAAGGGTAACAGTAATAATTATGCGTTCATATAGAAAAAAGGTTATGATACTATTATTTAGTAATTACGCAAGGAGGTATCTGTAATGAAAAAAGTTCTGACAGCTATAATAGTTTTATCATTGATATTCACCGCGTCATGCGCGGGCGTGGACTCAGGCGGGAAAAAGCAGCCGGATGCAACGCCTGCCTCTGCTCGCGCGCCCATTGAAAAGGCGCTGGACGTACCGTGGAAATGCACGACGCAGGATGCGCAGTGGCAGGACCGCGATGCGCTGCGGCTTGAGCCCGGGGTTTCAGGAGACGCCGACATAAAAATAGATACTGCGCGGCTCAGGCAGGAGGTTGAGGGCTTCGGAGGAGCGTTTAACGAACAGGGCTGGGCTGCGATGTCGGTGCTGGCGGAGGACGAACGCGACGATGTAATGAAAGCCCTGTTCGACCCTGAACAAGGAGCAAAATTCAACATCTGCCGCGTCCCTATAGGGGCAAGCGATTACGCAATATCGCGCTATTCGCTTAACGAGACAGAGGGCGACACGCAGATGAACGACTTCTCCATAGAACGTGACAAAGAGTATCTTTTACCGTACATAATGGCGGCGATGAGCCATAAGCCCGGCCTTAAGGTGTGGGGCTCATGCTGGACACCGCCCACATGGATGAAAACGAACGGCGATTACGATGGCGGGAGTATGAAAGCCGACGCGAACATCTATAAGGCATACGCGCTTTATCTCGCGCGCTTTGTGGAGGAGTATCAGGCGGAGGGGATAAACCTGTTTGCGGTGGCGGTGCAAAACGAGCCGGAAATAGAGAGGCATTACCCGACGTGCCTGTGGGAACCGGAGCAATACAGTACGTTCATTAAAGACCATTTTGGGCCGCTGTTTGAACAGAGGGGCGTTAACGCAGAGATCATGCTGGGGACGCTTCAGGACGCAGACTTTCGCCGCTTTCCGATGCTGCTCAGTGACCCGGATGTAAATAAATATGTTTCCATCGTCGGCTATCAATGGAGCGGGTTGGATTCTGTCGCCTTGACACGCGAGAATTACCCGGACAAGCGCATATACCAGACGGAGACGGAGTGCGGCAACTTCTATTGGAAGCCGGGATACGATCCCGACCGTCCGCAAAACGACTGGTCATACGGCATTTATACATGGAATAAGGTCAAAGAGTACTTCGACGAGGGCGTGAACGCCTATATGCTTTGGAATATCGTGCTCGATGAGGAGGGCAAAAGCATAGATTCAAACAGTCCGTGGCCTCAGAACGCCGCGGTAACGGTGGACAAAAACACAAAGGAAGTAACATATACGCCCATGTTCTTCGCATTCAAGCACTTTTCGTATTTTGTAGAGCCGGGCGCACGCTATGTGGATTTTGGGTTCAAGCATGACGCTATCGCGTTCTTGAACCCGGGCGGCAGCCTCATTATCCTGCTTCAGAATCAGGTCATGGAGGAAAAAACGCTTATTATAGAGGTCGACGGAGCAGCGATGACGATAACGCTTCCGGGCAAGTCCTGGAGCACGCTCGCCGTTCCCTCGCATTGATTCGCTGGAAGCGCGTATATGCAAAGAGTTTTGAACATTTTCTTTTGCTAGAGCCGCTTGACAGTATATACATTATTCTGTATGTTATTGATATAGACCACAGCGAAAATTCCAAGACAGTCATTACAGTATTCATGCAAATCAAATCGAGCCTCCTTAACAGCGTACAGTTGGGGTGGTATTAAAGGAGAAAACATATGAATAGTGATCGCGGCATCAACTTTGAGGCAATAGTGGAATTTATACTTTCAATAGCTATCGGCGCGCTGTTCTTTTTGCCTTGGCTTAGCTTTTTAGGCAAAGAGGTTTCGGGCGCAGGGATATTCCCGATGATGAGAGAGCTTATGCAGGATGTGCCTCACGGCTGGGTTTCTTATTCCTTCCTTTTGCTTTATCTCATTCCGCTGTTTGCACTCGCCAGCGTGATAAGCTTTTTAGCGCTCCGCAGCAGAGCTGTGCGCAGATATTTCGTTTCGCTCTGTGATACTACGATCTTTCTGCTCGTCGTTCTCGTGCTGGTGGGTGCTCTCGCGCTTTCCGGAGGAGAAGATTACGGACAAACACTGCTTGGTATGATATCGGGTATCGGAGTTGTCTATTGGGTAGTGCTCGGTATTGCGGTAGCCGGGCTGGTATTCGCGGGAATCGCGAAGGCGACGAGAAAGCCGCCTCTGAAGGCCGCAGAGAACAGCGATACGCCATCAGCATAAAGGAAGGGATAAGCATTTTCATTTAAGACTTCTGCCTTATGTCCGTAAGAGGCAGCGAGGTCTTATTAATTACATACTATGAGGTAATAAACTGACGAGCCTGTATATGGGCTTGTTTCATTTGCGCCGTATTAAGTAACGTTTCTCCCTAAAAATAATATATTAAATAATAAATATGATAATAGGAAGTGAAAGCTTTGAATAATCGTTATAACCGCAGTGCCAGACTGCCTGTGAAAAATCATAGGACGGAAGAAGAACGCGGTATTGAGAACTGCAATATGATAGAAAATCAAAAGTTAATCGATGAAGGGATGATAAAAACAAAACAATATGAATGACCGTGATATGACGGAGGAGGACCATGTTATAATGAACAATGATATAACGGAGCACTGCCCGGCGCCTCCGGAACTGGGAGACCCCGCGCCGAGTTTACCGCTGTGACTACGGCGGGAGATATAAACCTTTCCGGTTACCGGGGAAGGTGGCTTATACTGTTTTCACACCCCGGCGACTTTACGCCTGTATTATCTGTGTCGTAGAATGTGTAGAAACTTAGTAATCAAATAGGATTTGTGAAGCTTACTCGGATAATTTTGGTCCAATAGATACTGCAACTGAATTTATATATTTGCCCTTATTATTATCTCCATTCATAATGATAAAGTTTTTATTATTTGTATGAGGTTGATTGAAGAGACGTAAAATAAAGTGTTTTTTAGTTTTTACGGTTAATGCCCTAAGAAGAGAATTAATATATTCTGGGTCATCAGCTAATGATGCCATATTATTCTTTATTAATTCGTGTGCTATATACGTTTCTAAAGCTTTTTTATTTATCAAGTTTTCGCCTCTCATATTATTGATCATTGCATATCCTCCTTACTATTTTTATTTTAAGTGGCGCCCAATATTCATATCGAAATTTGAGCTTTTTTGTTAACAATGCATTCAAAGATAGGCACCAATAGTTCACTAAAGAGTTGAAGAATCTTAATAGATTGCATTTCCATAGTTTCAAATGCACCAATAACACTTGAATCTGCTGCTAAAAAGCCATAGTATGCATAAGTGTTCCTGGGCTCCTTAACGACGTATTCAGGTAATACCTGCCTAATATAGTATGCATCAGTTTTTATTGGTGTTATTATTGCAGTTTTATATTTAGAGTCCCAGTCATGGGTTGTGTTTGAATACAACTTCCTTTTTGATGCTTCAATTAAATCATTACAGTAGTAATAAGGTTTATGTTCGTCAAAAATCTCTCTAATAGCAGTGTTACCTTGAGAACTAACATGACAATTATCTTCCGAAAGCCTAGTAGGATCGGTATTCGTACTTCGGGACAAAACTTTTAAATTTATATCAGAAAAATTATTAGTCCATCTTTTATCAAATCTTGCTCCTTTTATGCATACACTGATGTCACTTTGGTCTGTAACAATGCATAATAATTTTTGTATATATTCTCCAACTTGGTGGCATATGTTATTTAAATCATCATATAAAACATGATCGTCATCATATTTTTTACTATTGATGTAAATACATCTTTCGTTTAAATATGTAATAACTTGAGTAACGATATTATTATTTGTATCTAAAGTAATTCGTAGTTTTGTTTTTTGTTTTTTTTGATGTTTTATGTAGAAAAAAAGTGTATTTAAAAATATGATTAATACAATTAATATCCACCAAAATAATGCAGGTAAAGTGAATGTGGGTTTATTAGATTGAGTAGAGTTATTCGAGTCCTTAAATAAGTTTATGACAGCAACAATGGTTAAAGTTATCTGACAGATAATACTAATGAATGTTTTTTTATCATGCATAGAAATCCCCGAATAAGTAAAATAAAGCCTATATGCAATTTATCATACAATATGTGAGATTATATGTCAATTATAAATATGTGATTAAAAAGTAGACTTAATAACAGTTGATTCGCGAATAGCCTATAATTTTAGTGACCGATCACGAAAATCCTAATACCTCAACGCAGAGCTATTAGGGCTCTCTATAGATTCAAAATCCATCGCATATAGCATGGATAATAAACATATGTCGGAATATCGGCGTTGAAATTTCTTTTCCCGTCATAGACGACCGTAGTATGAAGATATCGAAGATGTACGGGACGCTGCAGCCGGGCTTGTATTATTATATTTCGCAGAAAACCTGAAGCCCAAACACGGGCTTCTTTCATTTGTGCCGCAGCAGGCAACATCGTTGAGCTAAAAAGCATATTTAACAGAAGCGATAGTATTGAATGATTGTACAGCCGCAGCGCCATTTAAAGAAGAACTGTAAAATGTTTTCGATTAAACATGCTGCCGGTATCAAATGCTATTGCATTTATAATAAGATATGGTTATATTCTATCTGTAATCATTGCACTTTGTAAGAGGCAAGACAAAATACGGCAATATGGGAGTTTGAAGCTTATGTTTAAATTTGAAAAAGCGAAAAAAGCACATGATGAGAAAATGCAAGTTCTCGTCCCTGCGGAATCCGTTATAACGGGCAAAATAGAAACCAGAAGCGATATTGGAATTTACGGCCATGTCGGCGGAGATGTCAGTACATCCGGCAATGTCTATATAGGCGAAGGCGCAAAAGTAAACGGAAACATCGTCGGCTTTGATATTCATATTCACGGGGATGTTGCGGGCAATATCAGCGCTGACGGAGAGTTTGTGATGTATGCAGATGCTTCGTTGTCCGGAGATATTAAGGCGGCAGGCATAAGAATGGAAAAGGGTATAAAATACGATGGGCACATTTCAATTTCTATGGAAGCCCGAATCAATCCTGTTTGAGATAGAAGCACAGTATAAAGCCGGAAGCACTATAATTTTGCCCTTTTATTAATTATTGGTTTCAGTAAAATGATAATTAATTTGAACTGTATTTCATAGAATCGGTGTTTGCGCCCGAAATATATCGCATAATACAAGATTTAATAAAATATTGAAAGATAATAATTGTTTTTTCCTCACTATTGTATTATAATTATATGGCGTATAAATATTTTTTCTTTCGGTTGACAGCGATGTCAAGATTTGAAGTTTCTAGGGTGGGAAGCTTAAGCTTCCGCTCTTTTTTTATGATACTGACGTAAAGAAAAGCGCGGAATGGTATTTAAATAAAACCAGAATAGCGTTTGAAATTTTGGTTTTATAAAAGAATATATAAATATTTAAGAAAGGATTCAAAATGAAAATCAACATCACAGAGACAGTGCTAAGAGACGCCAACCAATCTCTCATAGCTACCCGTATGCCGTTTTCCGACTTTGAAGGAATACTCGAGACGATGGATAACGCAGGCTATTATTCTCTTGAATGCTGGGGCGGCGCCACGTTCGATTCGTGCCTTAGGTATCTTAACGAAGACCCGTGGGAGAGGCTAAGGAAAATAAAGGCGAAAGTCAAGAAGACGAAGCTGCAGATGCTGCTGAGGGGGCAAAACATACTTGGTTACAAGCATTATCCTGATGAGGTTGTCCGCAAGTTTGTCGCTCACGCGGCCGACAGCGGCATGGACATTTTCAGGATATTCGACGCTCTCAATGACTTTAGAAATATCGAAGTGGCTATAGACGAAACAAAGAAGCACAAAGCGCACGCACAGGGCACTATCTGCTATACGATAAGCCCTATACACAACCTTGAAAAATACGCTTCGATGGGAAAACAGCTTGAAGGCATGGGCGTAGATTCCATATGCATAAAGGATATGGCGGGCATTATGGGGCCGCAGGAAGCTTATGACCTTGTCAAAGCTCTTACCGAGAGCGTAAAGGTGCCCATTGTTTTGCACACGCACTCGACGACCGGCCTTGGCCCCATTACATACGTAAAGGCGATAGAGGCAGGCTGCACAGGCATCGACTGCGCCATATCATGCTTCTCGGGAGGAACGTCTCAGCCTTCAACAGAAACGCTTGTTTACGCTATTGAGCAGATGGGATTTAAAACAGGCGTCGACGAAAAGATACTAAAAAACATCAACGATTACTTTAAGCCGGTAAAGCAGAAATACATCGATTCAGGAGTTATGGATTCGTTCGTAATGGGAACGGAAACAGACGCTTTGGTTTATCAGGTGCCGGGCGGCATGCTATCGAATCTGCTGTCGCAGCTCAAAGCGCAAAATTCCATAGATCGTCTGGACGAGGTTTTGGCCGAGATACCCGATGTGCGCAAAGACCTCGGATATCCGCCGCTTGTTACGCCGATGAGCCAGATGGTAGGCGTTCAGGCCGCCAACAATGTGCTTCAGGGCGAGCGTTATAAATCGGTCTCAAAAGAAGTAAAGGCTTATCTTAAGGGCGAATACGGCATGGCTCCGGGCGAAGTCGATAAAGAGCTTATCAAAAAAGTGCTTGGAGACGAAAAACCCGTAGAAGGTCGGTTTGCGGAAGCATTAGAGCCTGTATTCGAGGAGACAAAGAAGCAGCTTGGCGCTATGGCGAGAAACGACGAGGATGTGCTTTCATATATCGCGTTCCCGCAGATTGCCGAAAAGTTCTTTAAGGAACGGGAAAAAACCTCGGCCGTAAAAGTAACTTATTCTATCGTAGAAAAGTAGGGAGGGAAAAGCATGTCAATACTGGATAGCGTGCTGGTAGGCATTTTTGGAATATCCGTGGTATTTGTCGTTTTGATCTCCATAAGTTTGCTGATAAAGCTTATATCCTCAATATTCGGCAGAGTGCGTGAGAATGAAACCGCCGCGCCACATGAAGTTCAAAGCAACGAACAGGCTGCCGTATATCAGAGCAGAGAACTCGATCTCATCGATGTGGACGAAAAAACCGCAGCGCTCGTTATGGCGATAGTAAGCAGCAAAACGAATATACCGTTGTCAAAACTGCAGTTTAAAACCATCAGGCTTGTTAAACAGAAAGGATAACCGATATGAGATATATAGTTACGATAAATAACAATGAGTATGAAGTCGAAGTCGAAGAGCGCGAGGCGCAGGTAGTAAACGTTAAGCCTGCCCCAGCGGCGTCAGTTGCCGCCGCCGCTCCTGCCGTACCGGCCGCTGTGCCTGCCGCGGCTGCCGCCGCGCCTGCCCCTGCCGCACCGGCAGCAGCGCCTGTAAACACCGCGGACGGGGACAAGGTAACCGCTCCGATGCCCGGCGTTATTCTCGATATCAAGAAAAGCAGCGGAGCCAGCGTCAAAAAAGGCGAGACCATACTGCTGCTTGAAGCCATGAAGATGGAAAACGAGGTCGTAGCGCCAAGGGACGGCGTTATAGTTCAGATCACTACCGTAAAGGGCGCATCGGTCAACACCGGCGATGTTCTTGCGGTATTGCAGTAACGGAGGTCTGAAATGACGTCATTTGTTGATACATTGGGGGAGATCTGGGCAACATCCGGTTTTGCCACGTTAACGTGGCAGCAGGGAGTGATGCTGCTTGTCGGCTGCGTTTTGATCTTCCTTGCCATCGTTAAAAAATACGAGCCGCTTCTGCTGCTGCCCATTGCTTTTGGCGTGATACTTGCCAACCTGCCGCAGACGGGGCTTATGAGCCCTCCGGTCGAAGGCTCGACAGACCCCGGCGGTCTTCTGTACTATATATATCAGGGCGTAAAGCTTGGAATATACCCTTCGCTGATATTCCTTGGCATAGGAGCGATGACCGATTTTGGGCCGCTGCTGGCAAGGCCGTCCAGCCTTATACTCGGCGCCGCCGCTCAGTTTGGCATATATGTCGCGTTCGCATTTGCCATAACTCTGGGCTTTAGCCCGCAGGAAGCCGGCTCGATATCTATTATCGGAGGAGCCGACGGACCGACGGCCATATTTTTAACATCGAGGCTCGCGCCGCATCTTTTGCCGGCCATCGCGATCGCGGCCTATTCGTATATGGCGCTGATACCTATAATACAACCGCCATTCATGAGGCTTCTGACGACCAAAAAGGAACGCGAAGTCAAGATGGAACAGCTGCGCAGCGTAAGCAAAACGGTAAAAATAATATTTCCTATAGTTGTGACCATATTCTGCGTTCTGCTTCTTCCGCCAGTCGCGCCTTTGATAGGTATGCTAATGCTCGGAAACCTTTTCAAGGAATCCGGCGTTGTGGACAGGCTCTCGAAGACCGCTCAAAACTCTCTTATCAACATCGTGACCATATTCCTCGGTGTTACGGTGGGAGCGACCGCCAAGGCAGAGACGTTTTTAAAGCCGGAAACGCTGATGATAATCGGGCTTGGGCTTCTTGCCTTTATATTCAGCACCGTCGGCGGGCTGCTTATTGGCAAGATTATGTACCTAATATCCGGCGGCAAGATAAACCCGCTTATAGGTTCCGCAGGTGTTTCTGCAGTTCCGATGGCCGCTAGAGTTTCTCAGGTGGAAGGGCAAAGGGCGCGTCCCGATAACTTCCTGCTGATGCACGCGATGGGCCCCAATGTCGCGGGCGTAATCGGATCCGCTGTCGCCGCGGGCGTGCTTCTGGCGCTCTTCGGATAATAAAAAGTTTAAAGCCATAAAAGAAGCAAACAGTGATACAAAGAGCAGGGCAAAGTGCGCGAGAGTGCCGAAAGCCCTGCTCTATTTAATTGCATATGAAAACCCCCGGTAATGCCGGGGGTTCAAAAGAACTTAAGCTATGGAAAGAATAATCCTGAAATTGGATTATCATGTTAAGCAGAAAACAAATTATAAGATAAGCCTTCCCCCTCGGGGGAAGATGGTGCGAAGCGCCGGATGAGGGGATATTTGCTGGTGTTTAGTGACACCTCATCAGTCGCCTATCGGCGGCAGCTTCTCCTCAAGGAGAAGCCTAGTTAATACACATACGTCATAAAGCGAGGGCAAAGCGCAACAAACTTGCGACAGACAGCTATTGGGTACGCCTTTAGGCGAAGCCAGTATTATAGGGCAAAGCCCGCATACGAAATACCCCCGGACGTGACCGGGGGATCATTATTACCGCCCCCAAAAAGCCCAGGACTTGCCTGAAGCTTTTAACAGCACCCTCCGTGTTTAGCGCTGAAAGCCAGAAATCAGTCGCGATGTTGTTTTCTATACTGATAAGGCGATGTTCCCTCGTAGCTCTTAAAGATCCGTATGAAATGGTTGACATTGTTGTAACCCGAATGAAGGCATACCTCTGTCACCGACATGTCTGTGTGCAAAAGCAGCTCTTTTGCGGCTGACAACCGTTGCTGTATTACGTAGTCTTTGAATTTGTAGCCTGTGATGCTCCTGAATATGCGCGACAGATAGTACTTGTTGATAAAATGCCTGTTTGCCATCGATTCAAGAGTTATATCTTTTTGGCTGTTAAGAATTATATACCGCTGCACCGACGATACGATTTTTGCCGCTTCGCTTGCTTCGTTTACGGGAAACGCGGCGCTGGAATATCTATAAAGCGTTATAAGCAGCTTTGCCGCGAGCGACAACAGCCGCTCAGCCCAGAAAGCTTCTTTTTTCTCGTTCTCGTTTAGCATTTCTCTCAACACTTCACGAATTATATACGCAGTTTTTTCGTTTAACGCTATCGCGTGAGAGAAGCCGGGCGGGCGCTGCGTCAGTATAGAAAGAAGCGCGGAACTGTTAAAAACGGTGTGTCCGAAATCCTGAGGCAGAGTGATCACATAGCGCTTATAAGGAGGACTCAGTATTGCTGCCGAGTGGTTCTCAAGGTTGCTGATGAATACAATGGAATCCCGGGATACGGTATAGCTTTTATCCGCGATGCCCATCTTTACGGTGCCCTCGGCGACAAAAATGATCTTATGGACGTTATGGAAGTGTGTTTTTAAAAAATCAACGTCCGGCCTGTCACGAAAATATACATCTACATCGCCCCTGCTGCTTTTGTAATCATTATTCATAAATCACCACTCGTCAATAAACGCTAACTTTTGCGCAATACTATTATATCTTATTTTGGCTTGCAGATATAGAATAAAAACAACGACTTGAGAAAAGGAGTCAAATTGTGCGTAAAACAGCTATAGTGACCGGCGGGAGCCGCGGCATAGGCTACGCTATCGTCAAACGGCTTCTGAGCGAAGGAATGAACGTCGTCATCATGCACGCTCACGAAAGCGCAAAAGTAAAAGAAAACTTAGACGCTCTTGAGGGCAGCTTTATCAACGTGCCGGGAGATGTAGCGAACGCGAAAGACCGCGAACGCTGCATAAACGCCGCGGTGCAGGCGTACGGGAGGGTAGATATTCTTGTCAACAACGCGGGGGTAGCGCCATATGAGCGGGTTGACCTTCTTGAAATGACGGAAGAGAGCTTTGAGAGAGTTTTATCCGTCAATCTGAAAGGCGCGATGTTTATGACTCAGCTTGCGGCAAAACAGATGATAAGCCAGCCGCAGAGGAATAACAGGGGTACTATTATCAATATTGCTTCTATATCCTCTGACGTCGTATCTCTGAACCGGGGCGAATATTGCGTGTCAAAGGCAGGGCTTTCCATGCTGACAAAGCTGTTTGCGGCGCGGCTTGCGGAAGAAGGCATATATGTGTATGAGATAAGGCCGGGCATAATAGAGACTGACCTTACGGCGGGG
The DNA here is from genome assembly GCA_023410475.1 of Bacillota bacterium. Lineage (GTDB taxonomy): Bacteria > Bacillota > Clostridia > Christensenellales > SZUA-584 > DTFZ01. The sequence goes on from JAEYPS010000028.1 coordinate 192,379, forward strand.
GTTAAAGAGAAATATGACGCGCTGTTTGCGCAGGGCATATGCCCGATAAAGCGCTGGGGACAACCCGATGACGTTGCTATGGCAGTGTTGGTGCTGTGCTCGGGACAGCTGCCTTATTCTACGGGAGAGGTCTTAAACGTCGACGGGGGCTTTCATATGCGCAGGCTGTAGAGGAACCGGAAGGGCAAACATGAGCTTTATTGAGGCCGAAGGGCATATAATCGAAGTCATATCCAAAAACACGGTGATCGTAGGCGCCGGGGCGGCGGCGTTGAACGCGGCCGACAGGCTATATTCCTATGGGAACCGGGATATCGCCGTGGTCTGCGAGGACCTTATGCTCAGCACGTCAATGAACACGGGGTCGGACAAGCAGACGTACTATAAACTGACGCTAGCCGGAGCGGAGCTTGATTCGGTGTATGAGCTGGCGAAAACGCTTATGAGCGGGGGATGCGTGGACGGTGATATTGCTCTCGCGGAGGCGGCGAATTCCGCCGCGTGTTTTCTGAGGCTGTGCGAGCTTGGCGTGCCCTTTCCCACGGGCCGCTATGGAGAATACACAGGATATAAAACGGATCACGACCCGAGAAGAAGGGCGACATCTGCCGGGCCGCTCACATCAAGGATTATGACTGAGCGGCTGACGGATTCAGTGCGTAAAAAGAATATACCGGTGTATGAAGGCATGCAGGTAATATCCATACTGACCGGGGACGATACCGCTTTGGGGCTGCTTTGCCTGAACATACGCGAGGCAGACAGTAAAGAGAAGCGGTTCACGGCCTTCAACTGTGAGAATATCATATACGCAACGGGAGGGCCCGCGGGCATGTATCTCGACTCGGTATATCCTCACGGGCAGTACGGCGCTTCGGGCATCGCGTTTGAGGCGGGCGTCAAAGGCAGGAACCTTACGGAATGGCAGTACGGCCTTGCGTCGCTGAAGCCAAGGTGGAACGTGTCGGGGACATACATGCAGTGTCTGCCGAGGTTTATATCTACAGACAGCGGGGGCGGCGAGCGCGAGTTCCTGTATGATCGTTTCCCGGATAAAGCGAAGATGTTGAGCGCGGTATTCCTTAAAGGGTATGAATGGCCGTTTGATGTCAGGCGCGCCAAGAACGGTTCTTCTTTGATAGATATACTCGTTTACACCGAGCGGATGAAAGGCCGAAGGGTGTATCTTGATTACCGTGACAATACTTTGCATGAAGATATAGACTTTAGCGCACTGAGCAGTGAGGCGGCGCTATACCTTCAAAAGGCGGGCGCGCATTTCGGTAAGCCGATAGACAGGCTTGTCCATATGAACGCGCCTGCGTACGAATTCTACCTTAAAAACGGCGTCGACCTAAAAAAGCAGCCTCTCGAGATAGCGCTGTGCGTACAGCACAACAACGGAGGGCTTGCCGTTGACTGCTGGTGGCAGACGAATATAAAAGGACTGTTCGCGGCTGGGGAAGCCTGCGCCACACACGGCGTATACAGGCCGGGGGGCAGCGCGCTGAACGCCGGTCAGGTCGGCTCTATGCGCGCCGCGCAGTACATCGCGGCAAAAAGAATCGGCAGCGTTCGCGATGTCCCGAGCTTCAGCGCGGCCGCGCGGGATAAGATCGAAAAGGCAGTCGGGCTTTATAAGAAAGCATTATCACAAGAGAGCAACGTCGATCAGCTTATGCTCGAGGCACAGACAAACATGAGCAAAGTGGCAGCGGCGATACGCGATTACTCTCAGATAACAAAGATGGCAGATGAAACAAAACGCCTGCTCCGCGATTTTGTAAAAATAGTAAAAATAAAAGATAGCACTTCTGTTTCAAAGCTGTACAGGCTCTACGACATACTGCTGAGCCAGCATATTTACCTGTCGGCGATGAAGGACTATATAGAAAACGGAGGGAAAAGCCGCGGGTCGGCTCTGTATTTAGACGGCTCGGGCAGGGAACCTCGCGAATCGCTGGATGAAGCTCTTAGGTTTGTGCCGGGCGGAGGCGAAAAAGACGGCGTTATACAGGAAGCAACGCTCTCGGGCGAAGGCTGCGTTTTTAAATGGAGAGAAACAAGGCCGATACCCGAAGATGACGACTTCTTTGAGAACATCTGGAAACAGTACAGGGAAAACGGAAACGTCTATTAATTTAGATTGTCAATCACTATACATCAATGTTACAAACTGGGGAGAACATGAAGAACACATTCAGGACACTTGAGGATATGAGGCAATACTGCGCGAAGGAAGGCGCGGATATAGGGTTTTCCGAGAACACCGGCGCTTTCAAGCAACGCCGTATCGTCGGCGGATTCAGCGCCTGCAACTCTGTCGCAATACTTCCGATGGAAGGATGTGACGCAAATAGCGACGGCTCGCCGGGAGAGCTGACAAAAAGAAGGTATTTAAGATTCGGCGAAGGCGGCGCGGGCATCGTGTGGTATGAGGCGGTCGCCGTGGCCGAGGAAGGCAGGGCTTCAAAGCAGCAGCTTTATATAAACAAAGCCAACGCGGACAGCTTTAAAAGCATGATCGACGGCGTCAGGGAAGCGTCGCTTAAAAAGAACGGTTACGCTCCGCTGATGATAATACAGCTTACGCATTCGGGAAGGTATTCTAAGCCTCATGGAATTCCGTCTCCCGTGATAGCGGCGCATAATCCTGTGCTGGATGAGAAATATAACATAAGCCCGGACCATAAGCTAATCAGCGATGATGGACTCAAAGCGCTCGAGGACAGATTCGCGGAAGCGGCGGCGATTGCGGAATACGCGGGGTTTGACGGCATAGACATAAAGGCAAGCCACGGGTATCTGCTGTCCGAGCTGCTTTCGGCTTATACGAGAGAGGGAGAATACGGCACAGACTATGAAGGCAGAACACGCTTTATAAAAAACACAATAAAAAAAGTGAGGCGGTCTGTCAGCGGCGGTATGGTGCTGGCAACGCGATTTGGAATATACGACGCTATGGATTATCCGTATGGATTCGGCGTCGACAGGGTTAGCGGGGAGCCCGATCTGAAAGAGCCGGCGGCACTGTTGAAAGAGCTTGCCTGCCTCGGAGTCAAGCTGTGCGCAGTTACGATGGGGAACCCTTATTTCAACCCTCATATAGGAAGGCCGTTTAACAGCGGTGCTTATACGCCGCCTGAGCCGCCCGCAAAAGGAGTGGAAAGGCTGATAACGCTCGCGGGCAGGGTAAAGCGTATGGTGCCGGACATGCTGTTTGTGGGAGCGGGTTACAGCTGGCTCAAAGAATTTGCGGTGCAGGCGGGAGCGTATACCCTTGAAAACGAGCTTGCTGACTTTATCGGTTTTGGCAGGCAGGCGTTTGCCCATCCCGGATTCGCGCGTGATATATTGGAAGAAGGCTGTATTTCGCGAAACAAAACATGTGTAACGTGTTCAAAATGCTCGCAGCTTATGCGAGCATCGATGGCAGCAGGGTGTGCGGTAAGAGACAAAGAGGTCTACGCGCCTCTGTACGCAAAGCATATAAAGAATAAAGCTTAGGAGGAAGTGTTATGGAGAATTACAGTATTAAAAAAACCGCGCTGGTCATTGTCGATCTTCAGAACGACTTTGTTCGCGTGGGAGCGGGTATGGAGGTAGAGAGCGCAAGAGATACGATAGAAGTGAACAAAAAGCTTATTGCTTTTGCCAGAAACAACGATATGCCCGTTATCTACACAAAGTTTTTAACAGGCCCGCATAAGACGCTTCTGTGGAACTGGAGCCCGCAGATAGCGGACGTCAACGCCTGCAGGAGGCACTTTATGCGGTACTACCCCGATGTGGATAAGCATCTCGAGTGCACGGATATCATAGACGAGTTATACCCAAAGAAAGAGGATTATATCGTTGAAAAATACGGGTATTCTGCGTTAAGGAACACGAACCTTATTGATATACTGAAAAGCCTTGGCAGGGACACCATCATAGTTACTGGTACCGTGATGCAGATTTGCGTTGAGGATACCGTACACGAGGCTTTTCACCACGATCTTAACGTTGTCGTTGCAAGCGACGCTGTCTCTTCGTTTTCCAAAGAGCTGCATGACGCCGCGCTTGATAATATCAACATGAAATACGGCGCTGTAATGGATTCTGAGAAGATAATGAAGGTATTTAAATGACAGACAGGAAACGAAGAGCAGTTACGTTTGGGGAGATAATGCTCAGGCTCAAAACGCCCGGCTTCGAAAGGTTTTTTCAATCGGGATCGTTTGAAGCGTCGTTTGGCGGAGGGGAAGCCAATGTGGCGGTATCGCTCGCTAATTTCGGCATGGATGCCGCCTTTATCACGGCGCTTCCCGACAACGATATAGGCAGAGCCTGCGTAATGGAGCTTAGAAAATACGGCGTCGATACATCGGGCATTATTTTTGGCACAGGCCGGATGGGAGTGTATTACCTCGAAGCGGGATCGAACCAGAGGCCGTCAAAAGTCATCTATGACCGGGACGGTTCGGCGGTTACGCGGCTGGGCGCGGGCAGTATAGACTGGGACGGCGCGTATCGCGGCGCGGGGTGGTTTCATATAACGGGCATAACGCCGGCGCTGAGCCAATCTGCCGCGGATATATCCCTGGAGGCGGTAAAAAAGGCAAGGGAAAACGGCCTCATGGTTTCCATAGACCTTAACTACAGGGCGAAGCTGTGGCGCTATGGCAAAAGCGCAAGCGAAGTCATGTCTGAGCTTGTAGGGTATTCCGATGTGGTGATAGCTAACGAAGAAGATTGTCAAAAAACGCTTGGCATTGAGGCTGACGCGCAGGTCGAGGAGGGCGAGCTAAAAACCGACGCGTACAAAAGGCTAACGGAAAGCGTTTTGGCCGCGTACAGCAATATAAAAATCATCGCTGTTACGCTGCGGGAGAGTAAAAGCGCCAACCACAACGACTGGTCTGCGTGTATGAACGACCGTACGGGGTTCAGGGTAAGCAGGAAATACAGCATAACGGATATTGTGGACAGAGTAGGAGGGGGAGACGCCTTCGCTGCAGGACTTATCTATGGCCTCGGAGCGTATGATGACAGGCAAAAAGCATTGGAATTTGCCGTTGGCGCGAGCTGTCTTAAACACTCGATAGAAGGGGATTTTAACAGAGTAAGCGCTGCTGAAGTAGAAACGCTCATTATGGGAGACGGTTCGGGAAGGATACAAAGGTAAATAAACCTCAGCAAAAAAATATACGAATATTGGCTGCCGAAGCGTCCGGCAGCCTTTTCTCTTTTATTGGGATATGATAGAATGATTCATTGTGAGCATGTGATAATACAGTGATAATTGTTTGTTGCGTTTTATATAAATGATAACACCCCGACCGTTAGCGCAGCGGGGTGTTATCTCATGGGTTCCCTGATGGTTTAACCCCTCAGGGTGTCATTCCGGCCTCCGCGGATGCGGAGGTATTTTTTTGATCTGCCAGTCTGTCAGAGCTTATTGATATGCCCATTCGAGGAACTGGTCAACATTTTCCTTCGTTATCAGCGTGGACTCTCTTACGTTGTCTTTTTCGATGCTGCCGGTCTTGAAGAACTCTCTGATAACTTCGACCGCCTGAGCGCCGATTCTCGGGAAGTAGGAAGCAGTCGCTTTGTGTATCGTGTTGTCGGCTTTGATTTCGTTAAGCGCTGTTACCGTTCCGCCCATACCGGTTATAAGCTTGATGTCGGTGCGGCCCTGCTGTTCTATAGCTGTCATTGCTCCGGTTGTAGCCTCGTCGTCGTGTGTGAACACAACGTCGATCTTGTCGTGTGCCGCAAGCAGGTCTGACATTGCGTTGAAGCCAGCCGTGCTGTTGAATTCGCCGTCACCTTCACCGATGATCTGTATGTTAGTATACTTTACGATCGTGTCGGCAAAGCCCTGATACCTCGAAAGGTCTATCGGGATACCCGTATAGCTTCTCAGGTTGACGAGCTTGATGTCTTCCTGGCCTTCAAAGAACTTGCCGATGAAGTCAGCAGCCATAACGCCGCAGGAATAGTTGTCTTCAGCAACAAACGATGTATATTTGTCGGAAGCGATATTCCTGTCGATGATGACTGTCGGGATACCCGCGTCATAGATCTCTTCCATGATCGTGGTCATCAGCGTTCCGTCGCCGGGCAGGCAGGCTATGAGGTCGTAATCGCCGTCTTTAAATGTAGCGAGAACGTTCTGCTGGTCTGCATTATCTACCGCGTTTTTGACGGTCCATTCAACTTCCGTATCGCCGGCTATAGCTTCCTGTATGGATGCGAGCAGAGCTGCCTGCCATGCGTTATCCGCAGGGGGCAGAGATATGGCAACCCTCTTTACGGCTGCGGGAGCTTCGGGTTCTGGCGTTTGAGCAGGTGTCTCGTCTACCGGTGCGGGAGTCGGCTGGTTGTTTTGAGCGCAAGCTACAAATGAAACAGCCAGGATTACCGTGAGAACCATTACTAAAACTTTCTTCATGTTTTTCCTCCTTAATTTGTATATGGGTTATTCATAAACGTTAGTTTATGAAACTTCTTTAGTTTTTATTGCGTGCCTGCATGAGCACGGCTATCAAGATGACCGCCCCTTTAACGGCGTCGGTTAAATATGTAGAGACGTCAAGCTGTATCATCATATTGTTGACGAAGAACAGTATGATGGCGCCGATGACCGTACCGTATATCGTTCCGCGGCCGCCTGCAAGAGATGTGCCGCCAACGAGTACCGCCGTGATAGCGTCAAACTCGTAGCCTTTGCCCGTCGTTGTAGACGAAACGGCAACCATTCTTGATATTTCGATTGTACCCGCGATTCCGACACATATACCTGCGATGATGTATGTCAGTATTTTTATTCTGTCGACTTTGATACCGGAGTATTTGGCCGCCAGTTCGTTACAGCCGACAGCGGATACGAATGTGCCGAACTTGGTCTTAACGAGCAGTATCGTCAGCAAGACCGCAACAACAGCCATGATTATAAATGGCGTGGGGATTATAAAATCCTTTGTTATTGTCAGGCTGCCGTTGCCTATCGATTTAAACAGTGTATCCTGATTGTTGCCTGTTACCGTGGCTCCGTTGCCGATATACATCGTAATGGAGCGCGCGATAATACCGACAGCAAGCGTTACGATAAACGGCGGGACTTTTATTTTTGTAGTAATGATGCCGTTTACAAACCCAAATGCCGCAGCCACTGCGATACATGCAAGTATCGCGAGAACCAGGGGAGTGCCGTCTTTTTGTAGGAATACCAGAACCGAGCCGGCGGTTGCCATTACAGGACCGCTTGACAGGTCGATGCCGCCCGATATGATGACAAATGTCATTCCAAGGGCAATAATACCTACGGTGGATGAATTCCTGAAAATCGTGGTGATATTCTTCCATTCGGCGAATTTGCCGTTTGTCAACAGAGTACAGATAATAAACAGTATGATAAATACAAATACAGTGCTGTACTTAGACCAGATATGCTTTGAAACACTCAATATTTTACTGCTTTTAATATTGTTCATAGTCTTCCTCCCGAAATATTAAGACGCATTTGTCGCATAAGACATAATGGTTTCTTCCGTTCTGTCACTTTGCGTAAGCTCAGCTTTGATTGCTCCCTCGTGCATAACTATAACCCTCTGACAAATATTAAGGACTTCGGTCAGATCGGACGAAACGACGATTATCGTCTTGCCGGACTCTGAAAGCTCATGAATGATTCTGTAGATCTCTTCACGGGCTCCTACGTCGATACCGCGCGTGGGCTCGTCAAGAATGAGTATTTCAGAATCGACAAGCAGCCACTTGGCAAGCACTATCTTTTGCTGGTTTCCGCCCGACAGGTTGCTTACAAGCTGGCTGTGCCCCGCGCATTTAATGTTGAGGCGTTTGATCATATCCGCAGTATTTTTCTTCTGCTTTGCGGCCAGGTTGAAAAAGCCTTTGTTTTTGACCTGGTCGATAAGGTTGATATTCTCTTTTATGTCTCTTTTTATAACAACGCCTGTCTTTTGCCGGTCTTCGGTTACGAATCCGATGCCCTTTTTGATGGCGGATGCCGGTATTTTGTTTGTTATACGTTTGCCGTTGAGGATTATCTCACCGCTTCTGGTTTTTCGTATACCAAATATATATTCCATAAGCTCAGAGCGCCCCGACCCGACTAGGCCCGAAAACCCCAATATCTCGCCGCGTGCTACTTTAAAGCTTACATCCTTGAGCAGAGAATCGGATACGTTACGCACCTCCAAAACGACATCGTCGGGGTCGCCGGTAAAGTCAGTTGCTTTGGATACGTTTACTTCGCGCCCCACCATATAGTTTGCGATCTGCTGTTCGGTTACTTCTGACACGTTTTTGGAGACGATGAACATACCGTCGCGAAGCACTGTTACGCGGTCGCAGACCTCTTTTATCTCCTTTAAACGATGGCTTATATAGATTATGCCTATGCCTTCCTTTGCCAAGCGGCGGATGAGGTCAAAAAGGATCTCCGTCTCTTTGAGCGTGAGCATGGCGGTAGGCTCGTCCATGATAAGCACCTTTACGTTGAACGAAATGGCTTTTGCTATTTCCACCATCTGCTTCTGAGCTGTTTTTAAGCTGCTGACCGTTGCGGTTGGGCTTATACCATGCTGCCCGAGCGAAGCCAAAAGCTCTTTCGCGGCCGCGTTCATCTTTTTAAAGTTTATGAGGCCATTTTTGCCTTTTGGCTCGCGAGTTAAATAGATGTTTTGCGCAACGGTAAGATACTCCATCAGATTAAGCTCCTGATGGATCATCGAGACACCCCTTTTTTGCATGTTAAGCGTGTCCACATGAGAAGTAAGATGTTCACCGTCGAGGTAAATATCGCCTTCATCGCTTTTATATACGGCCGCGAGTATCTTCATAAGCGTCGATTTTCCCGCTCCGTTCTCACCGCAAAGAGCAACAACTTCACCGCGTTCAAGGCTGAAATCGACACTTGAGAGCACTTTTACGCCGTAGAAACTTTTTGAGATATTTTTCATCTCCAACAGACTTGCCATTGCTTCTTTTCGTTCCTTTCTGATAGTTTGTGATGCCTTTGTTAAATATCTTCGCTGAGCTCTACTACCACCCCGCTGGGGTCTTTGAACAGCAGCACGTTTTTCCCAAGATGTTCAAGCGTGCACAGCGGGAGGGTAAACTCTACGCCCCGCGCTTTAAGACGCTCGTTCCATTCATTTATACCGCTCACAGCAAAGGCAATATGCGCTACCCCGGAAGCGTCCTCGGGGTGCTCGCAATACCCGATCGCTTTTTCGTGATCAAAAAGCTCCAGCGTGCTCAATTCATTAACCCTGAGGTAGACCAGCGTATTATCGCCGTTCGGAACCCGCTTAATAAGCTCAAAGCCCATTACTTGCGTATAAAACGCTACAGATTCCTCGATATCCACGGTGTTTATCGCTATATGGTCGATCGCTTTGATTTGCATCTGCTATACTCCCGCCGCCAGTTTGTCGCCCGTATCAGCCAGCCATTCCGAGATATACCTTGAAAGCTCGTAATGCCGGCGGTACGCCTTTGTCTTTTCTTTATCGGGCTCTGAGACGCTTTCCAGTTTATGCGCTTTATCTATCGGAGAATAATCGGACCAAAGCCCAAGCCCGTATGCCGCAAGCGCCGCGGCGCCCAGTGACGCTGCGTTTTGATCGACGCTTGTTTTTATCATCTTCATATCAAATATATCCGCAAACATCTGCCGCCAGAACGGGCTTTTCGCACCGCCTCCGACCATCAGCAGCTCAGGGATAGAGACCCCGCAGCTTTTCAGCACCGTCATCGCATACCACAGGTTATATGTGATGCCTTCCAGAGATGAGCGGATAATATCATTTCTTGTGTGGGATAGCTGAAGGCCCACAAAACCGCCCACTATATTTTTACTGCGCTCTATCATCGCCCCGCCCGCAAGGCTTGGGTTAAACTGAAGATTGTTTGATCCTATGGGCGAGAGCGCCGCGAGTTCGTTCATTTCTATATAAGCGTCTTTTATCTCACCGCTCTTCTCTCTTTGTACGAGATCGGGGCAAAGCGTGTCGCGCACCCATCGAAAGCTCGAACCGGCGGCAAATATGCTCGTTGCCGAAGCGAACATGCCGTCCATAACATGAGCGAATACGAACGGTTTCTTTTCCGCGTCTACAAGAGGCGAATCGCTCACTACAGCTATCCAGGACGACGAGCCGAGAGATATATATGCACGTCCGTTTTCGATGCCCCTCGCGCCGAGAGCCATACACGAATTGTCAACACCGCCAGCAACCACTTTTATGTCAGTGGTTAGCCCGAGCGCGGCAGCCGCCTCGGATGTGAGGCTGCCGATGACTTCGTGAGAATGAACGAGGTCGGCAAGCAGGTCTCTGCGAATGCCCGATGCGCGGATATAGTCTTCGTCGTAACGGTTGTTAACGAGGTCGTATACGCCGCTGCCCGACGCATAAGAATGGTCGGTGAGCATCCTGCCCGTAAGCCTTAAGTTGCAGTAGTCTTTCGAGCCTAATATCTTATACGTTTTTTCGTAGAGTTCCGGCTCGTTGTCGCGATACCACATTATCTTGAAAATAGAGTAACATTCTGCAGGGAAACCGTTGCCCGTTTTTTTGTACCATTCTGTATAGGGTATCTTTGAAAAGAATTCCTTCGTCTGTTTCTTTGCCCGAGTATCGCTCCATATGGGCGTCATCTTTCTGAGCAGCCGGCCGTCTTTATCTACCGGAACCACACCCAATGAATGCCCGGATATAGACAGCGCGACGACATTTGACGGACTAACGCCGCTTTTTTGCAGAAGCTGCTTTGTGGTGCTGCATATTCCGTCATACCAAACGTCAGGTGCCTGTTCATGATAGTCGCTGCCGGTGTACGCGACGTCATACTGGCTGAAGATATCGCAGCTCGAATTGCCGTTTATATCGAATAACGACGCTTTGATACCGCCGGTACCAAGGTCGTAAGCGATTATCATATCTTTATTGTGCATATGCTGTCTCCCTAGCTGAAGCTTTCTACTATCGCAAGAGCCGACGCGATGTTTATGCCGAATCGCTCGACGCCGAGCGCAAGAAGCGCGTCAAATTCCTCTCGTGTGCGTATTCCGCCCGCCGCTTTAACCATAATATTCCCGCTCGTGAGCTCTTTAATCTTCGCGATGCGTGAAATATTGGCGTTGCCGGGAACCCAGCCCGTACCTGTCTTTAAGAAATCCGCGCCGCTGTCCATGACTATACGGCACGCGTCACTAAGTTCGCTGTCTTCAAGGCAGTTGAGTTCAATTATCACTTTTGTAAGTATGCCCTTGGGAGCAAGCTTGACTATACTGCTGAGATCGTCAGCTACATACGAGAATTCGTGGTTTTTGAACCTTCCAATATTCATAACGATATCCATTTCCTGAACACCGTCCTCTATAAGCTGCTCCGCCTCGAGCATTTTGACCTTTGTAAGATGACCGCCGCCCGGAAAACCTACGGGGGCTCCCACAAATACATCAGGGCTGCCCTTCAGCATATCGCTGAGCGTTTTTGTCCAGCAGGGAAGCGTATGTACGTTTATAAAGCGATATCTGAGCGCGATATCCACCATGTATTTTATGTCGCTGAGCGAATGATGCGTTCTTACCGCACTGATATCTATTAGCCTGGCAGCGCCGCTTGCTGTCATTTCATATCTCCCCTTTTCAATAAATGATACGTTCCAATTGTTATTCTATATGCTGCCTCGTAGAATTGCAAGTTATTTTTGTGCGCCATAAAACGTTTTTAACATCCTGTTAATAATCATTACACAGTAATAAGCAGCTATCATATTTGCTTTGGGTTCAGCTATAGCTTATTTCGTAATGCCGTTTACCCGCTGTAATACTTACAGATATTATGCCCCCGCGCGGCGCAAACGATGTATAATTTGCAGCAATTATACTAAATACTATCAATTACTATTGTCATATGTTATTGTATGTTAGCATTTTATATTATATAGCGTGTATTTGTCAATAGAGATTACAAAAACGAGTCAAACTGATAATGCGATTTCAAAGACAAAGAACAGTGCAAGTCAAGCAGGCTGAATTTCTCACTTGATAAAATATGTATGCATGGTATGATAAAAACATTATAACGATTATTATTTTTACTTTTCAACGAGCGGGGTAGAGGGAAATGGCAACGATGAAAGACGTTGCGAGACTTGCCGGAGTATCGCACGGCACTGTCTCAAATGTATTGAATGGATCCAGGTCGGTAAGCAGCGACAAAATTAAAAGGGTCGAGCAGGCGGTCGCGGAACTTGGATACAAGCAAAACGTACTCGCAAAGAACCTTAAGACAAAGCGTACAGGGCGCATTGAGGTTGTGATGCCCGACATATCCAATCTGGCATACGCGAAGCTGTTTGAGCAGATAAGCATTTACGCCTCTGAGAGAGGATATTCGGCATATCTTCGCATATGCGCCGATGTGCCCGACCGTGAATGCGCCATACTTGAGCGCGCTCTGATGATGGGTACGGACGGAGTCATACTTTTGACATGTCAGCCGGCAAATACAGATTTCTTCGATCATCTTATAGAAGGCGGCCTGCCTATAGTATTCATACACCGAAAGGTAAACGGATACCGGATGAACAATGTATATATGGATGTCCGAGGTGCTGTAATGGCAAATATGCAGGACCAGATAGCCTCGGGCTGTGAAAGGATAGCCATCGTTGCGGGCCCGCAGGAATATTCGTTTGAAACGGAATGTATCGACGCGTATTTTAACGCCATGCAAAAAGCAAAGAAGACTATCCATACAAAATATGTGGAGACGGTAAACAACAATAAAGAAAGCGCCATGCGCGCAGCAATAAGGCTGATGGAGCTAGACCAGCCCCCGCAGGTCATTTACACAACAGACAGGATGCTGAGCGAAGGCGTCGCGTGCGCACTGGCTATCGGCGCTAAACCGAGAACGCCCATACCCCGGCTGATAACGCTTGACGCCGAAGAATGGACAAAGGCGAAAAGCGAAAAGGACACCGTTCTGTTCCTGCCTTATACGCAGATGGCAAGGACGGCTTTTAAAGTGCTTGACGAGGTAATAAGGCAGGACGACACGCGCGGAGGCAGAAGCATAGCTGTGCCTTGTGTAAAAAGCAGAGGTCTTGCCGCAGCCCGCTGCCACGACGTCGGTATCCGCCGGAAGATAAGGATACTGACACAGGACTCACCCTCAAGCCATACGATAAAGTCGCTTGCGGCCGACTTTAAACGAACTACCGGAATAGATCTTGAGCTTAACCAGGTTCCATATAATCAAGTGCTGGGCGAGATACTGCGCGGAGTGCCGGCGGGCGATTACGACGCGTTCTCGTTTGACCTTGCGTGGATGAAGGAATTGATACTGGGTGGGTATGTTCAGGACCTTACAGAGTTTTATGTAGACAGAAAGGAACTGTCGCGGATGTTTTCCGATGACGTGCTGCGCGAGCACTGCTTCTTCGGGGATAGGTTTTTCGCTCTTCCGTTCAGCCATACCGTTCAGCTTTTGTATTACAGAAAAGACCTGTTCGGGCAATTGAAAAACATGCGGCTTTTCTTTGAGCGTTACAAAAAAGAGCTTAAGGTGCCCACGACGTGGGAGGAATATAACCGCGTCGCAAAGTTTTTCACGAGAAAATACAACCCGGAATCCGAGACTCTTTACGGCACGACGCTGGGCGCTATGAACGCTTCGGGCGCCGTCTGTGAGTTTTTGCCCAGGGCATGGGCCGCAGGAGGAAACGTATTTGAAAACGGCAAAGCCGTTATCGACAGCGACGCGTGCGCGGCGGCTCTTGCCTGTTATGTCCAAAGCTTTGATTACGCCCATCCCGATTCCCCCGCGCACTGGTGGGATGAACAGGTAGAGATATTCGGCCGGGGCGACGCGGCTATGATGGTGATGTTCTCGGACCACGCGACTCCTCTCGAAGACAGGAGCGTTTCGTCTGTGGTCGGAAAGGTAGGGTTTACGCTTGTTCCCGGCAAAGCGAGCGTGCTCGGCGGTTGGTCTATAGGAGTCAATCCCTACAGCGACAAAAAAGACGACGCGTTCGAATTCGCGAAATGGACGGCTTCAGAATCGCTGATAATGCCTAACGCAATGCTGGGAAGAATAGTGCCTTACCGCTCCGTTTTTGAAAGCACCGAGTTGCACAACCTGTATCCGTGGTACCGCATGCTGCCCAGCGCGTTCACATGCACAAGAAGGCGCGCTATGCCCAAGAATCCTAAGGGTGAGGGCGTTTCGGAGGCTATGCTTGAGCAGATCATCGGCGACGCCGTGCACAAGACCATTGAAAAACGGATAACGCCGAAAGAGGCGCTGGCCGAGGCCGCCGGTTATCTTAATGAAGCAATAAAATGATGCAATAGAATATTGACACGTTCAAATAATTGATTTATCATAAGGCATGAGGACCGGAATGGCCGCATGCCCTTTTTTGTCTTCACAAACTCTTTAAAAGATGCAGTATTTGTAATGTATTTGGCAATAATACGTTATATCAGCAACGCACTATGAAACTATACACGAAAGAAGGAATGTAAATGGATCGTTACAAGGAAGTTTTGCTAAGCCCAATAAACATTGGCAAACGAGAGTGTAAGAACAGATTCTTTATCCAGGCCATGGAATGCACAGACGCCGACAAGGACGGAAATCCATCGGATCTCACCGTCGAGCGGTATTCTAATCTCTTCAAGGGTGAAGCCGGCATGGTAACGCTTGAAGCCATTACCATAACGGATGAGTGCCGCAGCAGGCTGAACCAGCTTTCTATTATGCCCAAGAACGTAAAACCGCTGGAAAAATTCGTGGGAGACTTGAAGAAGCTCAATCCGGATACGCTGTTCGTATTCCAGCTCACGCACTCGGGCGAGCTGAGCAACCCGGACTTTTCGCGCAGGGTGACCGTAAAGCCCCTGCCGGGCTTTGGCGGCGAGGTATTAACTGAGGAAGAAGTCGACCGTATCATGGACCAGTTCGTGCTTGCGGCGCGTATAGCCTATGACGCGGGAGCGGACGGCATAGACCTTAAGCTGTGCCACGGATATTTTGGTTCTCAGATGCTGCGCCCGTATAACGACCGTAACTGGAAATACGGCGGCCCGTGGGAAAACAGAAGGCGCTTCGCGTTTGACCTGTATGAGAGGATAAACAAAGAGATTAATGACCCGAACTTTTTGATAGGCTCGAAGATATCCGCGTGGGAAGGCTTCCCGGGCGGGTTTGGCACGGAAGGCCCCGACTCTCCAATAATCGATCTTACCGAGCCGCTTGATCTCGTACGCGGCCTTGAGGAGCGCGGCGCGCAGTACTTCGTGCAGTCGGGCGGCAGTCCTTCTATAACTGTAAATATTACGCAGGCCGACAAGCACGCGCCGTATTTCGCGTATCTGCACCCCACCTGGGCAAAGGAATTTAAAAAGGCAGCGAAAAGCGCTGCTATCATAGGCTCTAACTATTCAGTGTTCAGAAACGGAAAGAACGGCTGCCTGGCGGCGGAAACAGAGAAGAACTCGATGTTTTTCTACGGCTCTAAGTTTATAGCGGAAGGCAAGGTGGATATGATAGCGCTCGGACGCCAGTCTTACGCCGACCCGCTGCTGCCCAAAAAGCTGCGCGAAGGACGCGAGAGCGAGATAAAATGGTGCACGATATGCGACAACTGCCTCGAGCTTCTTATACGCCAGAGGGAGATAGGATGCTGCACGTATAACAAGCATTATACCGACGTATTGGTCAAAACAAGAAAAGAATTCGGGCCGCTGCGCAAAATGCATACATAATAAGAGCCCGCGGTTTTGAAAATAATGAAAAAAGGAGAATCACTATGAAACTGGGATTTTTTGCGGCCAACTACGCGCACCTTTCGTTGGAAGAAGTAGCGAATATAATGGTCGAGCACGGCTATGAGATGATGGAGATACCCGCGTACAGCGGCTGTGAGCAATTTGACTGTGACGAGATGTTAAAGCCGGGTAAAGCGGCCGAGCTGAAAAAAATGCTTGCGGGCTACGGCATAGAGATCTCAGGGCTTTCCAATCACGCGGACTCCCTGCTGATACTCGGGCCTCACACCGAGGATACCGATAAGCTTTGCCCCGGCACAAAGGAAGAAAAGGTTAAGTACGGTATAGAAAACCTTTTAAAGACGGCTCAGGCGGCAAACGCTCTTGAATGCCCGGTGGTCAACGGATTCACGGGCGTCACGAACTGGGGCCGTTACTTCCCGTTCCCGTCCGCGGACGGCTGGGAGAAGATGGAGAGGGAGTTTGCCGAAGTATTTCCTCCTATAATGGACAAGTTTAAGGAATACGGCGTAAAATTCGCGGTAGAGCCTCATCCCAACAACATGATATACGACATACATACCGCTAAGCGCGCTATAGAGCTTTTGGACGGGCATCCGAACTTCGGATACAACCTTGACCCGGCGAATATAATCTATCTCGGCGTCAGGGTAGAGAACTTCATAGACGAGCTTGGCGACAGGATATTCCACGTTCACGCAAAAGACGGCGAGATAGTAGAGCATAACCTGCAGCGCGGCGGGATACTGATGCAGGGCGACTGGCAGAGGATAGACCGCGCGTTCCGCTTCCGCATACCCGGCTGGGGCAGCGTTCCTTGGAAGAAGGTAATTACCGAGCTTTCCATGGTCGGATACGACTATGTTTTAAGCTATGAGCACGAAGACGTTACGATGAGCGTAGGCGACGGCGTAGAGAAGGTTGCCGCTTACTTAAAGCCGCTCATCATCAAGGCGCCTTATGAAGGCCGCCGCGACAAGATTTTCAACAATCCGAGAGATTAAGAGGTGATATTATGGCAAAAACAATGAAAGCGCAGGTTGTTAAAGCTCCTTACCAGATGGAATACACAGACGTGCCCATCCCTGAGATAAACGATGACGAAGTCTTGATAAAGATCAAGGTCTGCGGTATCTGCGGATCGGACTGGAGCATCTATACCGGTAAATACGCGGCGGACAAGCTGCCGCTTATCACGGGACATGAGTTCTGGGGCGAAGTTGCCGAGGTAGGCAAAAACGCGAAAGGCTTGAAGGTGGGAGACCGGGTAGCGGCGGATATCTGCCTTACATGCGGAACATGCTACTTCTGCCGCAGAGGCGACGGGCTGCTCTGCGAAACGTTTACGCAGCTTGGCATACACACAAACGGCGGCTTCGCGGAATATGTAAAGGCTCCGTGGAAAAACTGCTACCCGCTTCCCGATGATATGGGCGATTATACGGCGGCGTTCGTAGAGCCTCTGACCGCGGTCATACACGCTGCTCAGCGCATGGACGCTAAGATAGGCTCGTCAGTAGCTGTTATAGGCTGCGGCCTTGGCATACTGCACGGCGCGCTGGCAAAAGCGAGGGCATGTGCTCCCGTTATCGTGATAGGCGACGACGCAGCAAGGCTCGAAACGGCTAAGAAGATGGGCGCGGATATAACCATCAACATAAAAGAAGTAGCCGATCCCGTCGCGGAAGTCAAAAGACTTACGGGCGGTGTGGGCGTAGATTACGTGATCGAGGCTGTGGGAACTACGCAGACATACGAGCAGGCGTTCAAGATGCTTCGACGCGGCGGCAAAGTCGAGGCGTTCGGCATAGTAGGACAGGGACAGACCGCGGCGCTTGAGCCTTATGAGTTCGTACTCGGGGAAAAGAAGGTCAGCGGTTCGTGCGCCGGCATAGGCAACAACTGGGGCGACGCGATAACGCTGCTCAAATACGGCATCATCGACCCGAGCCCCATGTATTCTATGGCGGTGCCTCTTTCCGAACTCGAAACGGCGCTCAAGGAGATAAGAGAACAGAACAACCTTGTAAAGGTGTTCGTATGCCCCGAGCTTAAAGAGCGCGTATATTTCTAAATGAAAGGCGAAAGGGCTGCTCTTTTGGGCAGCCCTTAATTATGTGATGATACTGACAGTCACATTAAACCCGGCCATGGACAGGCTGATGTTCGTGGACGGATTTACATTCAACGTTACGAACAGGATATACCGACGCGAAAACTGCGTGGGCGGAAAAGGCACGCATGTTTCCGTTAACCTGGCGTGCCTCGGGGAGCCGAGCATAGCGATGGGAATAGCTATGGGTGAGACCGGACATCAGATCATCAGCAGCCTTGAAGAGCAGGGCGTGATCTGTGATTTTGTTTACTCCGAGCAGGGTGAGTCTCGCACGAACTATATACTGCTTGACGGCAAGTCGAGCACTCTCATTTGTGAGCGCGGCCCCGATATACCGGCGGATATGCTGGACACGTTTTTTATAAGGTATAATGAGCTTCTTGATCAAACAGACTGGGTAGTAATATCCGGCGACGCGTCGAATTTTGAGGACAACGCGGGACGCTCGCTGCAGGACAAGCTTCTTGAGACCGCGCGCGTCAAAGGAGTGCGCACAGTGCTTGACAGCGCGGGCGCATCGCTGAAATCGGGCATAGCGCACAGCCCCTATCTGATAAAGCCTAACGCCGAAGAGCTCTCAGAGCTGACAGGTATGCCCGCAAATACGGACGAGCAGATAATATCGGCAGTTAAAATGCTCTCGGGCTATAGTATAGAGATAATAGCTGTTTCGATGGGCGGCCGGGGAAGCATAGTTAAGTTCGGCGGCAGCTTTTACCGAGCGGGTATCGCCAGCGTTGAGGCGGTAAATACGGTAGGCTGCGGAGACGCGTATCTGAGCGGCCTTGTGTACTCTATAAAAAACGGATATGCCCCGGAGCGCGCGCTTGCGTTCGCGGCGGCATGCGGCGCGGCGGAGGCGCTGAATCCTCTGTCAGTCGGGTTTGATAAAAACAAAGCGCTTGAGCTTTGCAAAAATATAAGAATTGAGAGATTGGAGACAGAATAGTGCAGTATATTGAAGAGAGAAAGAAAATGCTGAAGATAGCCAGCGACCTGTGGGAGCGCAGGCTGACAAACGCGGCGGGAGGCAACCTTGCGATGCGGGTGGACGACAACCGCATACTGCTTTCACCGTCTATGATGAGCGAGCACAAGCATTGCTGTATCGATATCGAGGAACCCTTGCTGATAGACTACGACTGCAACATACTCGAAGGCACGGGGGCGTTCTCGCGCGAGGGCAGGATGCACGCGCTGATAATGAAAAACATACCCGAGGTCAGCGGCGTGATTCACGCGCATCCTTTCTATACGATGGTATTTGTCGCGGCATGCAAGCCAATACCGCAGGTCACGGAAGCGACACTTAAAATGGGAGAGACAGGCCTTATACATCAGGCAAAGGCGTACAGCATGGAGCTTGCCGAGAACGCGTATGAATACTTCCTTCCCAAGCGTGAACAGCTGAAGACAACGGGGCTTTGCGGACTGCTGCCCTATCACGGCACCGTCGCGGTAGGCAAACACATCGAACAGGCGTTTTCGGTCGTCGAACGGGTTGAAGCGGACGCGGTATGCAATATATTCGGGAAACTGATCTAGAATGAACAAAAAGCTGATCGTGTGCGACATCGGAGCGTCGAGCGGGAGGGTCTTTTCAGCGGCGTATGATGGCGAAAAGCTCTCGCTCGAAGTGATTCACAGATTTTTGAATAAACCTGTTATCATCGGTGGCAGCCTTTACTGGGATATCTTCGCGCTGTATGAAGGGCTGAAGCTGGGTATCGCTTCAGCGAAGGACGCTGATTCCATAGGCATAGACTCGTTCAGCAACGATTACCTGCTGCTTGACGGCGCGGGCGATATAATTGAGCCTGCGCACACCTACCGCGACGGGCGCACGCTTGGCATGGTAGAGCAGATGGACAAATACATCTCGCGTAAAGAGCTTTATTACCGCACAGGCCTTCAGTTTAACAGGATGAATTCGCTCTATCAGTGGCTGTCGCTCATAAAACAGCGCCCGTGGATACTTGAGGCGTCAGACGATTTGCTTTTTGTGCCCGACGCGCTGGCTTATTTTTTGACGGGTGAGAAGGTTACCGAATATACGCTGGCCAGCGTATCGCAGGCGTATAGCCCGACCCGCGGCGGCTGGGATGTGCAGCTTCTTGAGAGCATAGGCTTTCCGGTGCGGCTGCTGCAAAACATTATCCGGCCAGGTGAGACTATAGGCAGGCTTTCAGGCAAGGTTTGCGAAGAGCTCTCGGTAAAACAAATGCCGGTTATCGCTGTGGGCGGGCATGATACTGCTTCGGCCGTGGCCGCAGTGCCGAGCAATAAAGCGAGATTCGCATATATCAGCAGCGGCACATGGTCTATAGCTGGAACGGAAATAGATAAACCGCTTATAAACGAGAGAAGCTTTCGCCACGGTCTTGCAAACGAGGGCGGCGTGGGCGGACGCATAAGGCTGCTCAAAAACGTTATGGGCCTTTGGATATTGCAGGAGTGCAGGCGGTACTGGCAGGAGCGGGGAGAGGACTACAGCTTTTCGGACCTGTCCCTGCTTGCCAAAGCGTCCGTTTGGGATAAGGATTTGTTCGATCCCGATGACGAGCTGTTTTACAAGCCGGGGCCTATGCCCGAGCTTATAGAGCGCTATTTTGAGACGCGCGGCGGGCAGGCTCCGCGTGAGGTCGGCGATGTCGTGCGCTGCGTGCTTTTGAGCCTTGCGTGCAAATACCGCTACGTGCTTGAATGCATAGAGTACGCGTGCGGTTACGAGCTTCCTGTTATCCATATCGTCGGCGGCGGCGCTCAGAATGAACTGCTCAACCAATTGACAGCGAATATTACCGGCAAGCCGGTATATGCCGGGCCTTCCGAAGCAACGGCGATGGGCAACGCCGTGGCGCAGCTGATGGCGGCGGGAGAGTTCGCGTCGCTTGGCGAAGCGAGGAGCGCGGTAATACGCAGCGCGGATATAAAAGAATTTCTTCCGGACTACAGCGAAGCATGGCGCGAGATATATGAGCGATATATATCAGACGTCGGTCTTCCTCCTGTGAAATGATTATCGGGTACTCACTTACAGCATCAAAATATCTGAATACTAAGCATATATGAGGGATAGAAACGGTGAGCCGGGAAAGATTATAGATTGTGCCGGCTCTTATTTTATTTACGGATTTGATTGGGATAATGGCGGGTGGCAGGGCAGTTTTTTATTAGTTTATCTATTGACAATTGCCTACAAACAAAATAAAATAACAATAAACAATAATATAAAATAATAAACGATTCTTAATAGTTTATCAAATGAAAGCGGCGATTATGAAAAAGACGATTAATGTATGCTTGATAGGCGCGGGACGGGCGGGAATGATACACGCCAGAAATTTCAAATCGAAAGTCCCCGGAGCGCGCATCGCGGCGGTCGCAGACCCATATGAGCAGGCATGCCGGGAGGCGTGCGAAGAGCTTGAGATACAAAGATACTACCTCGATTACAAAGACATTTTGAATGAGGACGATATACACGCCGTGGTCGTTGTTTCGCCCACGAAGTTTCACAAGGAAATAGTCGTAGACTGCGCGAACGCGGGCAAGCATATACTGTGCGAAAAGCCTATGGCGATGACGGCGCAGGAATGCGACGAGATGATAGAGGCGGCGGCAAGGAACGATATAAAGCTTCAGATAGGCTTTATGCGGCGCTTCGACGAGAGCTTTCAAAAGGCGAAGGAAGCAATAGACGCGGGCTCCATCGGAGACATAGTCCATATACGGTCTATCACGAGAGGGCCGAGCAAGCCAAAAGAATGGATGTATGACATCGAAGCAAGCAACGGGCCGCTGGCCGAGGTCAACAGCCACGACATAGACTGCGTAAGATGGCTGGCGGGAAGCGACATAGTGTCGCTGTACGCTATAGCGGGCAACTACCGTAATAGGGAGATAGCAGAGCAGTACCCCGACTTTTACGACAACGTCGTTATGACGGGAGAACTCAAAAACGCAGTGCAGTTCACGATAGAAGGAGCGCAGTACGCAAGATACGGCTATGACGCGAGGGTAGAGGTATTGGGGACGAAAGGCGTCGTCCATATAGGCAGGACACAGGCGTATCACATGAATGTGGTAAGCGAGGAGCACGGCAGCAGCTCGCCGTTCATAACGAGCTGGACGACGCTGTTTAAAGACGCGTACCTCGAAGAGGACATTCAGTTTATAGAGTGTATACTGAATGACACGGCTCCCAAAGTAACGGGAGAAGACGGCAAGGCGGCGGTGGCTGTAGTAAAGGCAGGCAACCGCTCGATAAAGGAAAAAACGATCATCAGACTATAGGGGGCTAACATGCTGGCAGCAAGGCTATACGGACCAAGAAAACTCATCGTTGAGGAAATAGAAAAACCGAGCATAAACGCAAACGAGATGCTTATAAAGATAAAGGCCGCGGCTGTATGCGGTACGGACATCAGGATGTATCAGAACGGCTCCGGCGACATAAGCGAGGATAACCCGAGGGTGCTGGGTCACGAGTTCGGAGGCGTTATCGATAAGGTAGGCGCTGACGTCGAGTTTTACAAAGAAGGCATGGAGGTTGCGCTCGCGCCCAACATCGGCTGCGGCATATGCAACAAGTGCGTCCGCGGTAACGGGCATCTTTGCGACAGCTACACCGCTTTTGGCATAAACATGGACGGAGCGTTCGCGGAGTATGTAAAGGTGCCGGAAAAGGCTATAAGGCAGGGCAACATCATGGAGCTGCCCGCCGGGCTCAAGGCGGAGGACGTTGCGCTCAACGAGCCCCTGTCGTGCGCGTATAACGGCGCTCTTGCGTGCCATATCATGCCGGGGGACTATGTGCTTATCGTGGGCGCGGGCACCATAGGGCTGTTCCACGCTAAGCTGGCGAAGATATTCGGCGCCGCAAAGATAATAATGAACGACCTTTCGGAGGATCGCCTGAAGATGTGCAAAGACATCGAGAGCGGCATAATCACATACCACGGCGACGATCTTGACGGCTTTATAAAGGAGCAGACGAAAGGAAGAGGCGTGGACGTATGCATAACGGCCTGTCCATCTCCCGAAGTCCAGAAGAAATCGCTTGAGCTCATGGCGGAAGGCGGAAGGATAAATTTCTTCGGAGGACTGCCCAAGGCAAAAGAGAACGTTGCTATCAATACGAACATCATCCATTATAAGCAGCTCATAGTAACAGGCAGCACAAGGGCGAGCATAGGCCATTTCAGGAAGACGCTTCAGCTTATAGCGGACGGACTGATAGACCTTACCGGCATAGTGACGGCAAGGTACAGCCTTAAAGATATCGGCAAGGCCTTTGAGAACGCTGAAAAAGCGATAGGCCTCAAGAGCGTTATAGAATTTCGGTAAAGTTGGTGCATGTATGGCGAATTATCTTATCGGCGTTGATATCGGCACACAGGGAACAAAGGCTAACCTATACGACGAGGAAGGGCGCATAATAAGCAGCAGCTTTGAAGCGTCGAATCTCTTAAGCCCTAAGACCGGAGAGGTATATCAGGAGGCGGACGAGATATTTTCATCCGTCATCAACACTGTAAAAGACGTCGTCGTGAAGAGCGGAGTTGACGCGTCCGAGATACGCGCGATGGGTATGGACTCGCAGATGGCGGGCATCATGGGCATCGATAAGGATTTTGAGGCCGCCACATACTATGACAGCTGGCTCGACACGAAGTGCGCAAATTATATCGCCGAGATAAAGCGCCTCGCCGGCAGAAGATCTATAGAATTGAACGGAGCGCCCGTAACGTACACGCACGGCCCGAAGGTGCTGTGGTGGAAAAACGAGCGCCCCGATGTTTATAACAACATAGCGAAATTCGTGCTGCCGCATATATACGTAGGAGGAAAGCTCTGCGGTCTCAAATCGGACGAAGCGGTGACGGATTACACATGTATACACTTCAGCGGTTTTGCCGACAACCTGAACAAGACGTGGTCGGACGAGCTTCTGGAGACGTTCGGCGTTAAAAGAGATAAGCTCCCCGACATAGCCGAGCCATGGAAGGTCGTAGGGAAGCTGAAAAGAGAATACGCCTCGGCGTGCGGGCTTATGGAAGGGCTGCCTGTGGTCGCCGGGTGCGGAGATTCCGCCGCTACATGCCTTGGGGCGGGAATAGTCAAACCCGGACAGGTCTTCGATGTTGCGGGAACGGCATCTATACTGTCGTGCTGCGTCGATACATACAGACCCGATACAAAGCATGAGGCGCTCATGTTTATGCGGTCGGTGATAGACGGGCTGTGGATGCCCCTAGCGTACATAAACGGCGGAGGTATGTGCCTCAAATGGTATAAGGACGATATAGCGGGCGCTGACTGCGGCCTTGACTATCAGACGCTCGAGCGCGAAGCGGGCGAAGTCCGGCCGGGAAGCGAAGGGCTGATATTCCTGCCCCATTTCGCGGGAAGGGTATGCCCGAACGATCCGGATGTAAGAGGCAGCTTTATTGGCCTTAACCTGTCGCACAAGCGCGGGCACCTCTTCCGCGCTATTATGGAAGGCATAGCTTACGAGTATAAGTATTATCTCGAGGTTATAAAAGACACAGGCATAGACACCGAGATACAAAGCGTGTTCGGAATGGGCGGGGGAGCTAAGAGCGAACTCTTCAATAAAATAAAGGCCGACGTTTTGGGGCTGCCTTATGTACAGCTTCAAAACGTTGATACAGCAACGCTGGGCAGCGCCATCGTTGCCGGTTTCGGCATTGGGATGTACAATGATATCGCAAAGACCGCTGAAGGATTCAAAAGGCTGGGCTCCAAGGTCGCGAGCGACCTCGAAGCATATGAGAGCTATGCTCCTTATACAAAAGCCTACCTCGAATCGTTTCCGGCGCTGGGCAAAATATTTCATACATTGGGGGTAATTCAATGAGCGGCCAACCTGTTAATGAATCCATGTTTGCTGAAGAGCGAAAGAACGCTATCGCCGAGTACATCCACAAGAACAGAAAATCGACCGTAAACGAGCTGTGCAGGATATTCAAGGTCTCGCCCGCTACGATAAGAAACGACCTCAACGAGCTTGAGAACGCGGGGCTGTTAAAGCGTACGCACGGCGGCGCGATACCCAACATAAAGGCTAATTACGAACTCAACTCAAACCAGAAGAAAGTAGAGCAGCTTAAAGAGAAGGAGGCTATCGCGAAGAAGGCTCTTAATTACGTTGAAGACGGCGATACAATAGCTATAGACACCGGCACTACGACGCTGTGTTTCGCGAAGCTGCTCGTTTCTAAAAAGAATCTGACCATAGTCACAAACGATATCGAGATCGCGGGGTTTCTGGAGGAGAATTCGGAGTTTGACATCGTGCTTATCGGAGGCAGGGTGCGAAAAGGCTTCCACTGCAGCGTAGGCCCTATAGCGCTTCGGTGCCTTGAAGGGCTGAGCGTAGACAAAGCGTTCGTGGCGAGCAACTCCATCAGCGTTAAGAACGGCCTCACTACCCCCAGCATAGAGCTGGCGCAGATAAAGACGAGCCTTATTGGCTTTGCGGAAGAGGTATACCTTTTAAGCGACAGCAGCAAGTTCGGCAGGGCCTCGTTCGTAAAATTCGCCGATATAGGCAAAATCGACACTATAGTAACCGACAACGGGCTGCCCGCAGCGCAGATAAGCGAACTTGAGCAGCAGGGGATTGCCGTTGACATCGCGTGAATAATGATAAAGCCAATAGTTAAAAAATCTTTAGAAAAGGATGACAGATATGCTGACACGTCTGGTACCGTTGTATTTTTCCGCCGCTAATGAAAGAGAACGCAAGGAGTTTTCTGAGCAATTACTGCGGCTAAAAGAGATGTATGGCGACGTCGCGGAATTTTTAGAGCCCGTTATGGTAGGAGAGCAGCTGCCGACGGCTGACGCTGTCCTTTTTCCTCAGCTTATAGGCGCGGCGTTCAGGGAGATGGACAGTCTTAAAAGCATAACGCTGCCTGTTATAGTGCTTACATCTAAGTTCGGCACGGTGGAGATGTGGGACTGGGAGATAGTCACGTATCTGCGTCAAAAAGGGCTTAATGTGTTCTCGCCTTACAACACAGAGCTTGCTAAAGTGATACTGCGGGCGATAGCAGCTAAAAAGACGCTCGCGTCGGGAGGCAAATTTCTGATGCTTCAGGACAGCCCCGGAGAAGGCATGCAGGCGAATATATTCAAGCGCTTCTACTGGTGGGAAGAGGAATGTACGCGCATAATGCAGGACACGTTCGGCATGCAGCTTATATACCGCAGCTGGAAGCAGGTCGGCGATCGCGCGAAGCAGATCAGCGACGACGAGGCTCGAAGAGCGTCGAAAGACTGGAACGTATGCGTTGAGGGCGTTCCCGAGGCGAACTATCTGCGCGCCGTCAAGATATACGTAGCCGTAAAAGAGCTCATAAATGAAATAGGCGGCGTAGAGGGCGTGGGCAGCAACTGCCTAAACGAGTCTTTTGGCGCGGATACGACACCGTGCCTCGCGTGGACGATGATGTTTGAAAAAGACGACACCATCTGGGCGTGCGAGGGCGACACGCTGACGCTTCTCAGCACGTTCATATTATACCGCTCGCTCAAAGCCCCCATCATGATGACGAATATCTATCCGTTCCTTGTGGGTATGGCGGCGCTCGCGCATGAAAAGATAGACAAATTCCCCGACATCAACGACCCCGATAACCACGCACTCGGCGTTCACTGCGGCTATTTCGGACTTGCGCCGCGCCCGTTTTGCACAAAGTGGTGCGTGCGCCCCAAGGTGCTCGGCATCGTGGACGACAACGCGATTATGATAGATTGCGAATTTCAAAAAGGCCCCATAACGCTGACTAAGATAGATTCGAGCTTTAAAAAGCTTACCATTATAGAAGCCGAGATAGAAGATTACGTGCAGTACCCCGGATCGGACTGCAGGAACGGCGCTCTGATACGCTATAAGGACGGCCACAAGGTCATGGATTCGCTCTCGTCCCATCATCAGCTTATTATCGCGGGAAACAAGGTTCCGCAGCTCATACAGCTTGCCAAAGTTTTCGGTTGGGAAACGGAAATTTTGTAATAATAAAAATAAAGGAGAATGAGCTATGAAGATTGGTATTGATAGTTATTGCTACCACAGGTTTTTCGGCGAAGTATACCCCGATCAGGAGCCTGCGCCAAAGAAGATGACCATGGGAGATTTTCTTACAAGGGCTCAGGAACTGGGTGTTGACGGCGTTTCGCTGGAATCGTGTTTTTTCGAGTCGTTTGATGATTCGTACATTAAAGACCTCAAAGCGCAGCTCGACGAATACTGCTTTGACCGCGTATTCGCATGGGGACATCCCGACGGGCTTGAGAGAGGAAAGAACGAAGAAGCGTTTAAGGAGATGAAGGCGCTGATACCCACTGCGAAACTGATGGGAGCGGACGTAATGCGCGTTACCGGCTCGTCGCTGATGTTCAGGCATGAGCCTCACGGCCCGCAGATAGAAGCGCTTACAAAGCAGTTTAAGGAAGCGGTGAAGATAGCGGAAGACAACGACATAAAGCTGGCTGTAGAAAACCACATAGACTACACCGGCGAAGAGATACTGCAGCTTGTCGAGAACGTCGGCTCGCCTAATTTCGGCGTCAACTTCGATACGGGCAACTTCCTGCGACTGCTCGACGACCCCATCAGGGCTATGGAGATACTCGCGCCGTATGTGTTCGCGGTGCACCTAAAAGACCTTCAGGTCAACCCGCGCATGGCTCGCCCCAATGACTGGTTCTTCTTCTCGGGCGTTCCGGTGGGCGAAGGGCTCATCGACAACCAGGCACTGGCGAACATACTCAATAAGACTGACTTTAATGGCTTCCTCGCCGTCGAGATAGACCATCCGCATTACGACTGGATGAACAGAGAAGACGAGTGCGTAGAGAAGAGCGTTGCGGGCTTAAAGAAAATAGTTAGTTCGCTTTAAAAATCGGGGTGAATGTGAGATGAAAAAGAAACTGAATGTTTTGCTAATAGGCAAAGGCTTCATGGGCAAGCTGCACAGCCATATGTGGCGTACGGTAGACAAGATATTCGACGTAGAGTATGAGCCTGTATTAAAGATAGCCGCGGGAACGGACGAGGCCGCGACAAAAGCGTTTGCCGAGAGGTGGGGCTTCGAGGAATACACTACGGACTGGAAGAAAGCGATAGAGCGAGACGATATAGACGTCGTCGATATAGTTACGCCCACATATCTGCATAAGGATATGGTCATCCATGCAGCAAAGAACAAAAAGCATATATTCTGCGAGAAGCCGTTTACACTGACCGTGGCGGACGCTGAGGAGATGCTTGCCGAGTGCGAAAAGGCAGGAATACTGCACTATCTCAACCACAACTACCGCAGAGTGCCAGCCGTCGCGTACGCTAAGCGGCTTATAGACGAAGGTAAAATAGGTGAGATATACCACTTCAGGGGAGCGTATCTGCAGGACTGGATTATGGACGACAACTTCCCGCTGACGTGGCACCTCAAAAAAGAGACGGCTGGAGGCGGGCCGCTTTACGACCTAGCGTCCCACTCGCTCGACCTAGCGAGGTATCTCGTGGGCGAGATAGAAAGCGTATCCGCTAACCTTCGCACGTATATAGAAGAAAGGCCTCTGCCCGGCGCGGGCTCCGCTACGTTCTCGAAGGGCTCGGCAGAAGCCGCGGAGAAAGGCAAAGTGACCGTAGACGACGCGTGCTTTATAATCATGGAGTTCGCCGGAAAGAGGACGCTCGGCTCGTGCGACGTTTCGCGCTTCGCGGGCGGAAGACGCAACTACAACTACTTTGAGATATACGGCTCTAAGGGCAGCCTTACATGGAACCTTGAGCGCATGGACGAGCTCAACTATTTAAGCGCCGATGACGCCGAGCCTGAGCAGGGTTTCAGAAACATAATGGCGACATACGGCTCTCATCCGTATACGGGCAACTGGTGGGCGCCCGGGCATCTGGTGGGATACGAGACCACGTTTGTGAACGCCGCGTACGATTATCTTATCGCGCTTGCCAAGGGCGAGAAGGTAACGCCTGACTTCAGCGACGGCCTTCAGATAATAAAGACGCTTGACGCCGTTAAGAAATCCGCGGCTACAGGAGCTAAGGTCAAGGTCTGATATTAAACATTTGGAGCGGCAGAACATGTTTTTGCCGCTCCAAAGCATTATTCAAACCGCCCGCGTAAAGCGGGATATTTAAAAAAGTTTTTATTTATTACAAAAGGAGTGTTTTAAAAGCATGAAGCTGGAACCGGCAACACAGCCTACGATGTATTTCATCGGGGTAACGACAACAAAATCGTCCATCATGAAGGTGTTTCCTGAATGGGCGAAGGCGCTCGGCATAAACGCCGTGATGAAAGGCATCGACATCGAGATACACGAAAAACCCGAGGTTTACCGCGAAGTCGTCAGCTTTTTGAAGAACGACCCGCTGTCACTCGGAGCGCTTGTGACTACGCACAAGATTGACCTCTATGAGGCCGCGAAAGATTTGTTTGACTACCTCGACCCTCTCGCTCAGGCGTTCGGAGAACTGTCGTCCATCTCCAAACTGGACGGACAGCTGAGGGGACACGCGAAAGATCCTATCACTGCGGGGCTGTCGCTCGATGAGTTCGTGCCAAAAGACCACTTTAAAAATACAGGAGCGGAAGTATTTATAATGGGCGCGGGCGGAAGCGCTATATCCATGGGGTATCACCTTATGCAGGAGAGGTTTAAGGGGAACTACCCGAGCAAGATTATAATAGCCAACCGCAGCCAGCCGAGGCTCACAGAGATAGAGAACATATTCAAAAAGCTTGACCCCGGCGGCATCGGGTTTGAGTATTACCTGACGCCCGAGCCGGAGCAGAACGACGACGTACTCTCGCGCGTTAAGGAGGGCTCTGTAATCGTCAACGCAACAGGCCTTGGCAAGGACAGGCCGGGCAGTCCGCTGACGGACGACGCCGTGTTCCCGAAGAAGTCGTTCGTGTGGGAGATAAACTATCGGGGAGATCTGCGGTTTATGTATCAGGCGCTCGAGCAGCAGGAAAAGCAGCAGCTAACCGTAATAGACGGATGGAAGTACTTCATCTACGGTTGGACCGCGGTCATATCCGAGGTGTTCCACATACCTATAGAGGGCGAGACGCTGGCCAGATGCGACGAGATCGCGAGCAAGTTCAGATAAGGAGTTTATATATGAGCAGTAACAAAAATGCGGAGAAATTCAACTGGCTGCAAGGCTTTACAATCGATTTCGATCTGAAAACGGGGCTTTCTAAGAGCGGCGCGGAGTCGAGCAAGCGCAACGTTTCAAGCATGCGCGGCATGTATATGGACGAAGCGGCAACTGAGGAGCTTATCAAAAACGCAGATCCTCTCGTATACGAGTTTTACGAGATGGGTGCTCCCGAGACGGAGGGAGACCTCGCGTTCGGTTCGAGCATCACGTACCCCGGAAAGGTCGGAAACGAGTATTTCATGACGAAGGGGCATTTCCATACGATACTGGAGACGGGCGAGATGTATTACTGCATTTCGGGCGAAGGGTACATGCTCCTTGAAAACCCTGAAGGCGATTGGAGCGCGCAGAAGCTGTCACCCGGTATGGCAGTATACGTGCCGCCGAGGTACGCGCACCGCAGCATAAACACGGGCAATGTGCCTATGGTAACGATATTCTGCTTCAGAGGAGACGCGGGGCACGACTACGGAACGATAGAGACAAAAGGCTACAGGAAGCTGATCGTCGAGAAGGACGGCAAGCCGGAGATAATCGACAACCCGAAATGGAAGTAACGATATGAAGATATTGATTACTCCAACGTCGTTTCAAAAGCCGCAGAACGCTAAAGCGAAAGAGATGGTGGAAGCGTTCGCGGAAGAGATAGTTTACAACCCGCAAACCCGCCCTCTTGAGCCTGAAGAGATAACGGCGATGCTTGATGGCGTTGACGGATTCATAGCGGGGCTTGATTACATAACGGCTGACGTCATCAACAGCGCGCCGGACAGCCTGAAGGTGATATCAAGATACGGCGCGGGCGTCGACCGCGTGGACCTAGACGCCGCTAAGGCAAAGGGTATAACGGTCACGAACACGCCCGGCACTAACGCCGTCGCGGTGTGCGAGCTCGCGTTCGCGCATATGCTCTGCCTCGCAAGGGCGATACCGAGGCTGGACGGCGCCGTCAAAAACGGCGAGTGGCCGAGAAACAACGGCACGGAGCTTATGGGCAAAACGCTCGGAGTTGTGGGTTTCGGCGCCATAGGCAAGAATCTCGCGACAAGAGCCAAAGCGTTCGGCATGTACGTAACAGCGTACGATCCTTACTTCGACGCGGCGTTCGCGGCGCAGCAAGGCGTAATGCAGGAAAGCCTCGACGGAGTGTTGTCGGGCGCGGACTTTATCTCGCTGCATGTGCCGCTGACGAAAGACACAAAGCATATGATAGACAAAGCCGCGATATTGCGCATGAAAAACGGAGCGTTTATAATCAACACCGCGAGAGGCGGGCTTATAGACGAAGCGGCGGCGGCGGAGGCGATAAAGAACGGGAAGCTCGGGGGCATAGGGCTTGACGCTTATGAGGTTGAACCGGTCACCGACTCGCCGCTGCTTGGTCTTGACAATGTAGTGATGACGCCGCACACGGGCGCACATACGAACGAGGCCATAGCGGGTATGGGAATCATGGCCGTGGAGAACCTGATAAACGTGCTGCAGGGGAAAGACTGCAAATATATCATCGTATAGAAATGAGGGATTGATATGGGAAAAGCAGATATAATAAAAAGACTTACCGACTGCGGCGTTGTGGCCGTTGTGAGAGCCGACAGCGACGAGCAGGCTAAGAAGATAGCGGCGGCGTGCATAGAGGCCGGAATCGTGGGCATAGAGATAACGTTTACCGTGCCGGGCGCTATAAAAATAATCGAAAGCCTAAGCAAGGAATACTCCGAGGACGAGATAATCATAGGGGCGGGAACGGTGCTCGACAGCGAGACAGCGAGAGCGGCGATACTGGCGGGAGCGAAGTATGTTGTAAGCCCGTGTCTCGACGTAGATACGGTGAGGCTCTGCAACACGTATGACATAGCGTGCATGCCGGGAGCGATGACCGTAAAGGAAGCCGTCGAAGGCATGAGGGCAGGCGCCGATATAATAAAGATATTCCCGGGAGAGCTGTTCGGGCCGAAGATAATAAAGGCGTTCAAGGGGCCTCTGCCGCAGATGAAGATGATGCCCACAGGCGGCGTAAGCATAGACAACATTGGCGAGTGGATAAAGGCGGGCGCGGTGGCCGTCGGCGCGGGCAGCAGCCTTACGGCGGGCGCGAAGAAGGGCGACTATGAGTCCATCGTTACTATCGGCAGGCAGATGGTAGAGGAAGTAAAAAAGGCAAGAAGCAAATAGTTTTAACCGGTGCTTTTATAGTACTGTTTAATTTTATGGGAGAGGCTATGGGGGGCGCTGTAAAGTCGCCCCTTGTGGTTTTGGCGGGTATAATTTATGGGTATGATACGAACAGTAACGGGAGATATTGAGCCGAGCAGTCTCGGATGGTGCCAGTGTCATGAGCATATTTTCCTCGCGGACGGACCTTCGAGGAGAATCAACGAAGCGCTGTATATGGACGACTATCAAGCATCTCTGGCGGAAGTATTGCTGTACAAAAATGCGGGAGGCAAAAGCTTTGTCGACGCTCAGCCGCACGGCTGCGGGAGGATGGCGGATAATCTCGCTCGCGTAAGCAGGCAAACAGAAATCAATATCATCGCCTGTACGGGGTTTCACAAAACGGAGTTCTTCGAGGATACGGACTGGCTCAATGGGCAAACCGAAGATTCGCTGACCGGGGTTTATATCCGCGAAGTGGAGCAGGGCATGGATGAGGCGCCTGCATCGAGGGCGGGCATAATCAAGTGCGCCGCTATACCCGGTGAGCATAACGCAAACAGTACGTACGCTAAAATGTTTTCGGCGGCAGCAAACGCCGCCGCAGCCACGGGTGCTCCGGTGATGGTTCATTTTGACTCGGGAGCGGACGCGCTTTCTGTCATAAAGTTCTTTGAGGAAAACGGAGTCTGGCCGGAGAGGCTGCTGCTGTGCCACCTTGACAGGGCGAGGTATGATTTCGAGTATCACAGGGAAGTCGCGTCTTCGGGAGCGTATCTCGAGTATGACACAATCCGCAGAGAGAAGTATCACAGCGACGAGGACGAAGCCGCGTTGATAGAGTATATGGCAGGCGCGGGATACGCGGACAGCCTGCTGCTGGGGCTAGATACTACAAATCAGAGGCTCAAAAGCTACGGAGCCGAATTCGGGCTCGACTATATTCTGACCGGGTTCAGGTTTGTTCTCGAAGAACGCATAGGCAAAGATATTGCGGATAGAATCATTACTGACAATCCCGCAAAAGCGCTGAGCATAAAAGATTAGTAATACATTCACATAAAACCTGACACAGGGGCAATCACGGACGATCGCCCCTGTTTTTATATGACGCAAGGAGTATTTGTTCTGTGCTTATTACCATTAAGTATAACATTACTATTTAGACGACTCTCATCGTTTGAGAGAAATAACCGTAATCCGTAAGCAGTATAAGTATGTAGTATCCCTTTTTCCTTGGACAAACAAGCTCTCCCTCTCTTATGCATCTTTCGTCGTCATCTACGGACAGATCGGCCCAGTATGCCTTTGATACGCAAAGGTCGGCTAACTTTTGGCGGTCATCATAATTATCGGTCACCGACATCACTACCGCCGCAATTTGGCTTCCCGCTATTACGTCAGCCATTTCGTGCAAACCGTTGTTGCTGTGCCATATGTCGGGGGACACGCCCTCATGGGCATGGCAATACGGCCAATATGTAAGTGAGTGGGTAACGATCGATTCACCCGCGTATGGTGTTTCGAATGTTAACGACGGATAGCCGCCAAAGAAATCTGTTACGTAAATTTGATTGGCAGGCATTGAGTCAGATGTGCATACATAGCGTGTGCGGTT
The DNA here is from genome assembly GCA_023410475.1 of Bacillota bacterium. Taxonomy (GTDB): domain Bacteria; phylum Bacillota; class Clostridia; order Christensenellales; family SZUA-584; genus DTFZ01. Next base: position 226,319 of record JAEYPS010000028.1, read on the forward strand.
GCGTATGCTTTCCGCCTCGCCGTACCACGGCTCGTTTGCCGGAGAAAAAGTAAACGGGCCGCTATAATCGTCCGCGACGGTTTTGCCGTCCTTTGTTATCTTAAGAGATTTCAGCCATGTTATTGAAGGTGAAACGCAAATAAACCCGCATGATATATCCATCTCGCCATTCGGGCTATACTCCATCGGCACGGTTACGGTATTTCCGTCCAAAAACTCCGCCGTCACCTCGCTCGTGGCAAGCGGCCCGTTGTCCCACGCGAACGATTCTCCGAACACAATGGTCTCGCCCGCATAATGGGTGTAGTTGATGCTCCAGACATCCGAACCATTCGTGCGCGTGACCACTCCGCTGTTGTTTATGTAATACAGCTCGGGAGCCAGTTCACCCATAGGGGATAATCCTGCCAACAGCAACGCGCCGCCATGCCAGTCTTGCCTGGCGTATATATATAAGTGAATGCCCTGCCGGGCAGCATATTCAATATCAAAGCCATTGTTAAAACCTGCCTTTTCGGCCTCATATATGGCGGATACCTCCGCGTCGGTCGCCCCAGCCTCGTTTATTATGAAGCCGCCCGGAATATTGGCGAAGACGGCGGGTGCAGCAGCGTTATGCGGGTCATACGGCTCTTCGGCATCCACCGCGCAAACATCGTGCACAAAGCTTTCAAGGTCTGGGTCGTCAATGACCCAGCTTCTGCCGTCCCGCTGAAACAGCATATCACCAGACAGTTCACTTATCGCTACGATACTGTTATTCTTTGTTGTAATGTAAATACCGTAATCAGGCGTTTCGTTTGTAGGCGCAGTATACTCGGTTACATTTTTAGCCGATGAGACAAGCTCGCATATGTTATCAAAATCTTCAGAGGGGATTTCTGCTCTTATTCCCATCATATTCAGCGCCTGCGCGGACTGTATCTCTGAAACAAGAAGGCTGGGTTTCACAGCTGCTTTGGGACTAGCAAGAAGAAAGATAACAGCGACAGCCGCTGCGGCTAAAGAAATTAAAGCAAGCCTGAATAACCACTTTTTAAAGAGCTTATTGTTTTTAACCATATCATTCTCCGATCGGTAATTGGCGGTCATGTTAAGTCTAGCGTAACAGTCAGTCTATGTCAATTATTACAATGTAAAGGCATCTGTTAGAATAAATGCCACCGCGTTCCATTGCAAATATGTTTGAATCCTAATGGCATGGGAGCGGCCGCGTCAATGGTATTTTTATAGAAAATGCCCCCTTCACAAGTATATATAGTGAAGGGGGCATACTTACTTGTTTTTTCTGAGCCTTTATACTTGATATCTACGGCTTAGCCGACACCACCGACGAATAGTCGGTGTAATATCTGACGCCGCCTACGGTTCTGGGCTATAGGTTCCGTTCTGCGACGTGGCGCGGTAATACTCTTTTTAAAGCGGTGTATCCCGTCAAAATGCCGGACTGAACCTGTGAATAAAAATGATTCTATTTTGAAGCGACGTTTTACATGATGATTGTTCTTTAACAATTAATACTATAATACTGATTTTAAAAATATCAACGAGATAAAAGGTAAATTTATATACTTTATTGCTTAATTGTGGCGGTTAATGAAGCATGATGGAAAAATTCAGGATAGGTCCTTTGAGTGTTGCGCATATACGGAATACCACGCGCCGGGTATCCGAAAAACAGAATTCAATAACCGCTGTTGAACTTGAAACATAATCTCATTTTAGGGACATACTAAACATACCTAACGGCATAAAAAGGAGCGTATTATGCAGACACTGATTTGCCAGGCAATAGATTGTATTTATAACGACAGCAAAAAATGCGGCGCGAACGTAATACACGTAAACGTCGCGAAGCATGAGACATTTTGCGACACCTACACGAAGTCAGACTCTTTTGTGGCTGATCAGGCAGGAAAGATGCCGCATATTACGGAAAATATTTCGGACGCGGAGTTCGGCTCGGAATTCCTTGATACGCCGCGAATTTCATGCACAGCCGCGTCTTGCGTTTACAACAAGGCGTTCAGATGCAAGGCGAATGCCGTCGAGATAGACGAGCCGCATGACAGCGCTATAAGCAATTGCAACACATACAGGCCAAAATAAAAGCTTTAGACCTCATTTGTTTAAGTTGCTCTAGCCCTTGCAGTTTACAGAGCGGAACCGCATCTCTGGCAGAATACTGACCCCGGCTTATACGCCGCGCCGCACTTCTTGCATGTATCCGCGGCGGGCTGAGCGTAGATTGGGGCGCTCTGGGCTGTGCCCTGGCGCAGAAGCGTATTGTGGATCTGCGTCAAAAGGTTTTTCTGGCTGAAAAGCGCGATCACCGCGAGAATGGCAAGGACAAGCATAACCGCCGCAAAGGCGCAGACCGCAATCAGTGTTACGGTATCAAAAACGGCATAACTGCTTATGATATCTTCCATGTTTTATCCTCCCGTGAAATTGATTGTATGATTACACTATACACATATGGCACGCAAGTTCAATAGATTTTGCATGCATAACATTAGAATATAAGGAAAACCACAGCTTCGCTGTGGTCTCCTTCGCCTTTTCGGCATAAAACTTATATGCAGGGGATGGTTTATACGATTGGCAAAGCCTTGCTATAAACCATATTGCGATCATTAGTATGAATCTGGATGGCAGCTTTTGTATGATTAGTGGCGTAAGTCTGCATCCCCTTTATATAAACCCTGCGGTTCAGGGTTTAGGCGCAAAATAAAAACTTTTACGTTTCGGCGGCCGGGCTGTCGTTTCTTTCGAATTAGACCCCTTAGCTTTGCGTCCCCGGCTTTCACCGGGTTTGCCATTATCGGCATAAAAGCCTGTCTTTCTGATTACATTATACCACCATTAAAAAAAATTGAAACATCTTTTTTAAACTAGTCTATTTTTATTTTTTGTGGGTAATATTATATTAGCATTTAAAGTATTGACAACGGTATAAGGCGGAATTATAATGAAAATGGCCTTGTGGGCTCGAATTTCTTTAAGTGCGTTTTTCCCCGAATATGCATAAATAATTACCGGAAAGCGTTTTTATTGTTCAAAGAGTTCAATTATATATTTATATATAACCTTTAAGGAGATGTTCAGTTGGATATCAGTTTGTTGAAAGAAAAAAGCCTGATGGATTTGAGAGAGATCGCCAAAATGGCAGGCATCAAGTCGGTCACCAAATACCGCAAGGGCGAGCTTCTAGACATGCTTTACGACCTTGACAGGAAGGCGCGCATGATGCAGCAGGAGCTGCCGGAAGAGGAGGAGTCTATCATACCTTCCTATCAGCAGGATGTGATAGATATGCAGGCCGAGGATGAACAGGACGTGTACGAACGTGAGGACTACGGCGAGCCCGAGAATTCTGCGGCCAAAAGCGAAGACAAGAAGATGATAGAGTATGTAATGGGCAACGACGCAGTTAACGAGCTTTTGAACAAGGGTGACTGCGGCGACGCTTTGGGCATACTCGAGGTTTTGCCCGAAGGTTACGGATTCCTTCGAAGCGAGAACTACCTGCCCGGCAACAAGGACGTTTACGTCTCTATGGCTCAGATAAGAAAGTTTAACCTAAAGACGGGCGACAAGATAAGAGGAAAGACCCGACCCGCCAAAGACGCCGAGAAGCTGAACGCTCTTTTGTATATAGAGCAGGTAAATGACGATTCGGTGGAAAAATGCCTCCGGCGCAGGCCGTTTGAGGAGCTGACGCCTATACATCCCCAGGAGAGGCTCACATTGGAGAGACCCGACTCTCAAAGGGACCTTGCCATAAGGCTCATAGACCTTATATCTCCCATAGGAAAGGGGCAAAGAGGCCTTGTCGTCTCTCCGCCCAAGGCAGGCAAGACGATAATGCTTAAAAAAATAGCGAATAGTATAACAAATAATTATCCGGACGTGCACCTCATAGTGCTGCTTATAGACGAGCGGCCCGAAGAGGTAACGGATATGCAGCGCTCAACGTCGGGCGAGGTCGTCTACTCGACGTTCGACGAGAAGCCCGAGAACCATACGAGGGTTTCCGAGATGGTCATAGAGAGGGCAAAGAGGCTCGTAGAGCAGGGTAAAGATGTTGTGGTGCTGCTAGACAGCATAACGAGGCTCGCGCGCGCGTATAACCTTATCATACCGCCCACGGGCAGGACGCTCTCGGGAGGCCTTGACCCCGGTTCGCTTTATAAGCCCAAGAGATTTTTCGGAGCCGCGAGAAACATAGAATTCGGCGGAAGCCTTACTATCATAGCGACTGCGCTCGTGGATACCGGCTCGAGGATGGACGAGATAATCTACGAGGAGTTCAAGGGCACCGGAAACATGGAGATACACCTTGACCGCCGCCTGTCCGAGAAGCGCATATTCCCGGCAATCGACCTTAATAAGTCGAGCACGAGGCGCGAAGAGCTGCTGCTCTCGAAGAGGGAGCTTGACGGCATCTGGACAATAAGAAAGGTGATGGCCAACGGCAACACCGCCGACGTGACCGAGCAGCTCATTGCCATGCTCGCCAAGACTCAGACAAACATGGATTTTCTGGATAAGCTTAAGAACTGGATAAGCGTCTGGGATAAAGAAGGGTATAACTTCGCACCAAAACAAAGGTTTTAGTTGTTGCGATGAATAACGCGCCGGATAGAAAACAGCTGTACAATAAAGTCGTTTATGTGTACTTCTGTTTTTTTTCGATGTTTATAGCCGAACGGTTTTTGATGAGCCTCGTATATGGCGCGGCGCTTTTTTTCTCGCTTTCCGCTTTTATAAGGATACTTGGGTTTTCTGTAAAAACGCCGTTTGACCCCGGCTGGCTTAAGATAATAAAATCCGCGGCAGCGCTGTTTTTTATACTCTCCGCAGCCTATTTATTAGTTCTATATCCTTTTTTATTCGTGTTTGAGCACAGCGTTTACGCCATTGCGTTAATCGCGCTGCCGTTTGCAGAGCGTGAGGCTGAAAACTTTATACTGAAACGGCTTTCAAAAACCGCCGAGCTAAAAAAGCGAGACATCATAAAGCGGGTGATTCCCGTTGAGCTTTTTTTCATTGCGGCGGCCGGCCTCATCGCGCTGGCGGCTGATACGGGAGCTTTTTCGCCGGTTACGGCGGGCATGGCGCTGGGCATGGCGTTAAACCTTATACGGCAGGTGATTTATCGTGATTACGCCACGGATTACCCGCGAACGTCCGAATCTTCGCTCAATATGCGCGAGGTAAGGAGCGCAAGGCTCTATGAGGGCATGGCGATAACGTCGGGCGCGGCGCTCAACATATTCGCGTTTACCTATATACTGTTTATTATGCTCTCAGGACGGCGCGACTTTTTTCTTGATTTCCTGGTCGTGTTCGGAGGGCTTTCTCTTGTTTTTACAGTAGTATATCTCGCCACGCACAGGAGCGTAAACTCTGCGCTGATACACAAGATTGGAAAAAACGCGGCATTTATACTTGGGACGGCGGTCTCAATTTTCGCGGTCTATGTCTTCCGGGACAGCTGGTATCAAGGGCCGCTTATTATCTCCATAAAAACATTGCTGCTGCTTTTCGGGCTGATACTTCAGATGACGGCTGCGCTTGGGCTTAAAGAAGACGTGCTGCTGGTACTGAGGCTATACGACCAGCGTCTCGACGAAGCGGCGCTGAAAGAGAGAATGGCGAGGCTCGAAGTTTGGTCTGCGGCGATATCCGAGGCCATCTTCATTATAGTGCTGCTGATAATAATATCAAACCCTTTCTTTTATATGATGGACGTAAGTGAATACATAGAATACGCGCCGTATGTGGGCGCCAGCGTCGCCGTAATACCTGCGTTTTTCCTTGTCGCATCGCTCGTTTATTCGATAAAGCAGCCTCTGACAAAGAAATTCGGCAGCAGGCTTAAAGCTTATTTCAGCCTCAGAAAGAGGGGCTGGCAAAACCCCGATATGGAAAAAAGGCTCAGGAGTGTGCTTATAAAGAAGTACAAAAAAAGAATAGGCGTGTACATCATACGCGCGTTCCTTAAGGGAGTAATGTATCATTGCGTAACAGGCAGGGAGCATGTAACCGAGCTGCCCGGGGTGTTCGTGTTCAACCACGGAGAGCTTTACGGGCCGATAGCCGCGGTGGTCTTCCTTCCGTACGACATACGCCCGTGGATACTCGACAAGATGATAGACAAAAAGCGCATAACTGATCACATATACGATGGCACGTTCGCAAGGATAGCGTGGCTGCCTGTGTTTTTAAGAAAATTTATTGCCAAAGCATTGAGCCCTATAATTGTGTGGGCGCTCAGATCGTTCGAGCCTGTTCCCGTCTACCGCGGAGCGGGAAGGGATATTTTGAAAACATTCAAGCTGTCGATAGAATGCCTTAACTCCGGAGACAGCATACTGCTTTTTCCTGAAAACCCCGAAGAGGACTACGGCGAAAAGGTAAGCGAGTTTTACTCGGGGTTCGCGGGGCTAGGGCGCATGTATCACCGTGACACGGGGAGGAGCGTTACGTTTTATCCCGTGTTTGCCAGCAAACGCAGCCGGATACTTCGTATAGGAGCGGGCGTAACATATGATGCCGAGGGAAAAAGTGAGAAGGACAGGATAGTAAAAACGCTTAGAAAAAGCATGGCAGAACTGCAAAGCCTGGACGAATAATAACAGAAGCATGGATTTTGTGTGAGGCGTGGATATGAGACTGTTTGTCAATAAGCTGACGCAAGAATACGCGAAGCAGCTTTGCGGCTGGAAGTATGAAGGTGAATATTCAGTATATAATGTCTCATGGGAGACAGCTGCAGAGCAAAAATGGCCTGTTGCAGACCCAATGGCAAGAGAGTCTGATTTTCGTTCCGTTATAGATGAGAATGGCAACTTTATAGGCTTTTTTCGTATGACGAAAGACGAACACGCAAAAGTTGAGATCGGACTCGGATTGAAACCCGAGCTTTGCGGACAAGGCCTTGGGAAAGATTTTGTTAAATTGATTACCAAATATACATTGAACCATTATCCGAACCGTTACGTGTACATGCAGGTCAGGACGTTTAACGCGAGGGCGGTCAAATGTTATGAAGCGTGCGGATATAAAGTTGTATAAAAGCACCGAAAAGAATATCCTTGGGGCAGTAACGAATACTTTCTTATGGAGTATCAGCAGGTATAAGATCAGGCCGGCATTTCTTTAAGCTTATGGCAGAGAAGCTCCGGGACAGACTTGCCGAGCGATACGTTTTTTATTAGTTCAAGGAACGCGTCCTCGCCGCCGGCGGTGACGCATACATCAGCAGTAACGTCCTGCGTAAACGTAATATCTTCAAACGTATAGCCCGCGCCTACCAATACGTTTTCGGCCTTCGCCCATACGCCGTACGGAAACGAGCACTTATAAAGGCTGCACGGTATTAGCCTCACCTTTGGCGCTGCTTCAAGAGTCTCGGAGGCGCTCCTAGTATAAGCGCGCACGAGTCCGCCCGCGCCTAGCAACGTTCCGCCGAAATAACGCGTGGAGATGACAAGAACATCGGACAGCCCCGATTTTTTTATTACGTCGAGCATGGGGAGGCCGGCGGTGCCCTGAGGCTCACCGTCGTCGCTGTAGCGCATAACTCCGCTTTCAAGCACATATGCCCAGCAGTTGTGCGCGGCGTCGTAACGCTGCTTTTTGCGCTTTTCTATTTCGAGCAGCGCTTGCCGCTCAGATTCTGCCCTGAGCGCAAGCCCTATAAATTTTGATTTTTTCTCTGTGAAGCTGGTTTCGGTAATGCATTTTACTGTGATCATTGCCCCAACCGCATTTTTATAGCCCTTGGCTTAAACCCAAGAGAGTTCCAGAACGCCCTGCCGCGCTCGTTCCATACGTAGACTTCAAGGTCCATCTCTCTAACTCCAAGCGTTTCTATCAGCAGATTAAACGCCGCGGTTCCCGCGCCCTTACGTCTCTCGGCTCGGCATATATAGAAATGATGAAGATAGAAAGGCTCACGGGAACCGTCGACAAGAGCGTAACCCGCAGTTTTGCCGTCCGAAGTAAACTTAAACGCTTTCTCTCCACGCTCAAGGAACGCTTCCATATCCTCAAAAGCTTGCTGCTGCGTCCTTTTTATATCCGAGCGCTCGTCTTCTCCAAGCTCAAGAAAAAGCCTGGAGAGCAGCTCTGTGTCTTGACACGGCTCGATGCCGATATTGGATACCTTCTCATCGGCGCTCATTATTTCAGTACCGCCTTGTGGAACACCTTCTTGCCCTTCTTTATCATAAGTTCGCCGCCCGCAAACAGTGTTTCAGAGACAGGCATGAATTCATCCGTCACCTTTTCGCCGTTTGCCGAGATGCCTCCCTGGCTTATGAGTCTTCGCGCCTCGCTCTTGGACGACGCGAGGCCGCAGCAAACGAGAAGATCGGTTATGAGCATGCCTTGTATGTCGCCGACGGCAGTTTCGGGTATGGAGCCGCCCTCCGCGCCGCCCGAAAACAGCGCTTCTGCCGCCGCTTTTGCCTTGTCCGCCTCTTTCTCGCCGTGCACCTGTTTCGTTACCGCGTACGCGAGCGCTATCTTGGCGTCGTTAATGCGCTCGTCGCTGTGTTTGCAGAGCTCTTTAATCTCATCCATCGGCATGAACGTCAGCAGCGCGAGGCAGTTCTCTACATCGCTGTCCGCCACGTTTCTCCAGTATTGATAGAAGTCGTAAGGAGACGTCTTATCGGGGTCGAGCCAGACGGCGCCCTTTTCGGTCTTGCCCATCTTGCGCCCGTCGCTCGTCAGGAGCAGCGCGAACGTCATGCCGTAAGCCTCTTTTCGCTCTTTCCTTCTTATAAGATCGGCGCCCGCTAGTATGTTCGACCACTGGTCGTCACCGCCGAGCTGCAGCTTGCAGCCGTATTCTTTGTTGAGCACAAGGAAGTCGTATGCCTGCATCAGCATGTAATTGAACTCAAGGAACGTGAGCCCCTTTTCCATGCGTGTCTTGTAGCAATCTGCGGTAAGCATCCTGTTCACCGAGAAATGCACGCCGACGTCGCGCAGGAATTCCACATAGTTTAACTTCAAGAGCCAGTCGGCGTTGTTTACCATCAGCGCTTTGCCTTCGCCAAAATCCAGGAAACGTCCGATCTGCTTTTTAAAAGCGCTGGCGTTTGCATCTATGTCGTCAGCGGACAGCATCTTTCTAAGGTCGGCGCGCCCCGAGGGGTCTCCTATCATCGTCGTTCCTCCGCCGATCAGCGCTATCGGCCTGTGCCCGGCCTGCTGCATATGAGCCATCGCCATAAGCTGCACATAGTGGCCTATATGAAGGCTGTCCGCAGTTGGGTCGAACCCTATATAAAAGGAAACGCTTTCACGCCCAAGCATCTCGTTTAAGCCCTCGTGCGTTACCTGCCGGATATATCCTCTCTCAAAAAGCACATCATAAACGTTTTTCATATTATTGCCTCCCTGTCTTATTGGTATTATAGCGGCAAAGACCCGGCGATGCAATTGCGTTTTAAGGATGATTTGAATAATTATAAAACGCGTATAGTATAAAATACTGGACAAAATGTGGTATGTTTGATATAATCTTGTTATTGTAATGGTACATTTAATGCACACAAAGTTGGTGGTTGGTGTATGTGCAAATCCGAACGACAAGCAGCATTAGTCTTCGATCAGAACGTTCAGACAATTTTTTTATGTGACAAGTATATATTGGTTTTATTAGCGCTATAAGCAAGAAATCACAAAATCCGCTAATAAAATGATGCGTATTTTGTCGTATTATGTGTATATTTGCCATTATGAAGTCGTAAGCCTACACAAAAGAAGGAAAAACGGTACTGTGTATCGAACTAGAAACAAACCGCATTCTTTATAGGAGGATTACCTATGGAAATCACGGACATTCGTATCAGAAGGATCGAAACGATCGGAAAACTAAAAGCTGTAGTGTCTGTGACGTTCGATGATATGTTCGCAATCCACGATATGAAGATCATCGAAGGGCAAAACGGTTACTTTATCGCGATGCCGTCGAGAAGAACATCCAACGGAGAGTACAAGGACATAGCTCACCCTATAAACTCTGAAGCTCGGGCTCTCATTCAAAGCGCAATACTCGAAAAGTTTGAAAGTTTGCCGGACGACGAAGGATACGCCTCTTTTCAGATGTAAGATCGCCAATTATATTATTATTTCGCCCGATATTCATTTCGGGCTCTTATGTTGCTCGCGTTATCTGATCTTCGCGAATATCATTCTTCCTGCTGCGGTTTGAAGCACGCTCGTTACAATTACGCAAAGCGGCCTGCCCAGCTCGTTCTTCCCACCTTCGACGACTATCATCGTGCCGTCGTCAAGGTATGCTATACCCTGCCCCGGCTCTTTTCCCTCTTTGACTACGGTCACCTTCATCTCTTCGCCGGGCAGCACCACAGGCTTTACGGCGTTTGCGAGTTCGTTTATATTGAGCACCTGAACGCTCTTGACAGCCGCTACTTTATTAAGGTTGTAGTCGTTCGTTACGACTATGCCTCCCATGTCTTTCGCAAGATACAAAAGCTTCGAATCGACGTCCGACGCTTCCTCTACCTCGGCGTGCACTATCTTTACGGGCAAGTTGAGTTCCGTCTGAATACGTTTTAATATGTCGAGACCGCGCCTTCCCCTGTTTCTTTTAAGGTCGTCGGAAGAGTCGGCGATATGCCGAAGCTCATCGAGTACAAACTCGGGTATGATAAGCGCTCCTTCTATAATGCCGGTGTTGCATATGTCAAAAATTCGTCCGTCTATGATAACGCTCGTATCCAACAGCTTGGGCTTGGCGGTATCAGAATCTTTGGTTTTTTCGTCTTTGTGCCTCCTGAAAAAACCCGATTCAAACATCTCGGGCCTGTGCCTCACAAATACGGATATACCAAGGTACACGCATACGATATAGACGATGACGTTTATAAGCCCTGCCAGCCAGGCTATAAGTATTATGTTGTTTATAAGCTGCGACAGCAAAAACGCGACAAGCAGCCCCAAAATCAGCCCAATTACCGCGGGCAGCACTACGCTTGCCGGGAGCTTTGCTATCCTCTTGTCCGCTCTTTTTGCGCTTTTTAATATAAACTCGACCAATGACCTTGATAAAAAAAGAAAAATGATTCCTGTGATTATACCCGAAGAGATATAAATAAGAAAACTCGCCCATGGCTGAAGCTGGGTGGTCGCGTCGAGGACGTTAAGGTTGTTAAGAAGCTCAAAAACGAGCGCTGCAAGACCGGGGCCCACAAACAGCCCGACTAACGTAATAAAAAAACGTGCAATATTTTTGCCCATTAGTCACCTCTGAAAATAGTATAAAAGTATTATATCAACATGATACGCGTAAGGCAATTTAAAGCATTTTTGTTATTAAATTTTTTACTTCTTCATCTTTTTTGTTGCTGGCAAGAGCTAGCTCGGACACGAGTATCTGCATTGAAGTTCCAAGCATTTTTTTCTCGCTGGAAGACAGGCTTTTTTTGACTTCGCGCTTAAGCAAGCTTTTTATGACGGCTGCGATCTCAAATACATTACCGGATTTCATCTTTTCAAGGTTCTCGCGGTTTCGGCGGTTCCAGTTTGATGACTCGTCGATATCATCGAAATCCCTGAACGATTCGAATACCCGGTTGCATTCGTCGCGCGTTATTATTTTTCGAAGGCCTGACCTTTCGGCGCTCTCAACAGGAACGTTTACCTTGATATCGCCCTCAGAGAATTTAAGCACGTAGTAGCTTCTTTTTTCGTCTAAAAAGTTCTTCTCCTCGATAGATTCAATGAAACCTGCGCCGTGCATGGGATATGAAATTTTGTCTCCCTGCTTAAACATCACTGCCTCCTACATTAATATGATATAGCAGGCGGGATGCTTTGTCAAATAAGCACATAGGCTAAAACGCGCAAATATTGGCGCACTAACGATTAACGGCGTGCATATTTAATAGTATCAGATAAAACAAAGGAGGGATGCCATACGTACAGCGAAAGAGAGTTTTTATCCGCTGTTGCGGAGATTTTCGCAGACTCGAACGCGCCCGGGCTTCGCGGCAGAGTTTGGCTTACGGACACATCGGAGGGAGTTAGAGTGGACGCGCACATAACGGGTCTGCCTGAAAACGAAACAGGGTTTTACGGATTTCATATACATGAGAAGGGCGACTGCACCGGCGATTTTGAAGGCGCGGGAGGGCATTATAACCCGGAAGGCTTAAGGCATCCGCTTCATGCGGGCGATTTTCCTATGCTTCTCGGCACGCGTTCCGGGCAGGCGTGGCTTTCGTTTATAACCGGGCGCTTTACCGTAAGAGAAGTTTTAGGCCGGGCGGTAATAGTGCATGACATGCGCGACGATTATACGTCGCAGCCGTCGGGAGACGCGGGAGACCGCATAGGCTGCGGAGTAATAAGGGCAGTATGATATGCCATGCACATTCCATAAAGCCTCCACGGCTTTTTTGGTGACCCCGTATAAACGCTGTGACAGCAAAGTCTTGTCACAGTTTTTTTGCGTAAGGCAGCAAACTTAAGAAGCAAAGTGCAATATGTTAATATTTATTTACAAACTTATAGGATTAACTTTTCTCTAAATATGATACAATTATATGCGAGGTGATATACATGGCTGTATACGAGGCTGTTTCTCTTGGCATGCGGTTTTGGTTTTTAATAGCCGCAGCCGTGGTGCTTTTAGGCGTTACGGGAATATCGATCAAGGAATACAGGGACAAGCGCTATGTTTTGAGCGTCGCTCACAGCAGCATCGGATTTTTGAGCGTTATCTCGGGCCCGGAAGATATTATAAATGAAAACATACAGCTCATGCGCGAAAACACGATAGGCAAATCGAGAAGCATGGATATCATGTTCAGAGACTCCAGCATTTCAAAAGCCCATTCGCAGATATACATGTCGGGCGGCAGAATTTTTGTGAACAGGCTCGGCAAAGGAGATGTCACCCTTAACGGTACGCGAGTCGATTCTACCGCCGAGGTGTACGACGGCGATATAATATGCTTCGGCAACATCGTAACGAGACTGTATATAAAAGAGGCACATTGATGGTATTTGAAAGAAGAAGCGCCGGAGCACTGCTGGCATTTACGATATTGTTCCTCATATCCGCGTGCGCGCTGCTGGCGTTTAAAGACGCGGAGCCGGACTTAGGCATACTCGCGCTCGGTTTCGGCGCGGCGGTGCTTGAGATATTGGTATATAACCTTGCGGCAGCCATATTTCGGCACATTGACAGGATAACGCTCGTAATATTTCTGTTTCTTACGAGCGTCGGGCTTGTGATGCTCGTAAGGCTCGATATGGACCAGGCCGTAAAGCAGCTTATCTGGTTTGCGTCGGGAAGCTTGGGGCTTTTCATAGCGGTTGTTATAGTAAAGAACGCCACCGATTTCAGGTGGCTAAACTATATATTTATGGCCGCGTCTCTCGGCCTGTTGTTACTCGCGTTCCTGTTCGCGGAAACGAGAGGCGGAGCGAGAAACTGGGTAAACATAGGGCCGCTGTCGTTTCAGCCGAGCGAGATAGCCAAGGTGCTGTTCATAATAGTGTCGGCGTATTTCTTCGCGGAGAAAAGGGAGAAGATAGCCTCTGTTGCGTACGCCGTTTACGCGGGCATGTGCGTAATAATACTCGTGCTTTCGAACGACCTCGGCGCCGCGATGCTGTTTGCGGGCACGTTCCTTATCATGTTTTTCGCGGGCACGGGGCGTACGTTGCTCACTCTTGCCGGTATAGGTGTGGCCGGCGCGGGTATATTCGCGAGCTATCACGTATTGCCTCACGTAAAGGCAAGGATAGTGATCTGGCAGGACCCGTGGGCGCACTATACGAGGCAGGGCTATCAGATAGTGCAGGCGCTTATGGCGATAGCCGCGGGAGGAACGTTCGGTACGGGTCTCGGGCTCGGGTACCCTCAGGCTATACCGGTAAACACAAGCGACTTTATATTCGCGGCCATATGCGAAGAGCTGGGGATAGCTTTTGGAATAATAGTTATACTGCTCTATCTAGTGTTCATAATCCGAGGGATGCTTATAGCCATGAACGCTAGCAGGAGGTTTGACGCACTGCTTGTGTTCGGAGCCACCTGTATGCTGTCGCTGCAGTGCTTCATAATAATCGGCGGCGTCATAAAGATGATACCTCTTACAGGAATAACGCTGCCGTTTGTCAGCGCGGGGGGCAGCTCTTTAATCGCGAGCATTGCGCTCGTCGGCATGATAGAGGGAGTGGCAGTCAAAAACGGCGAGAGGGATGAGATGAAAATAACAGCGGCGGGAGGCGAAGTGCTGTGAAAAAGAACATATTGCGAAGAAACATAGCGGCGCTGCTTGCTGTATTCGTACTGCTGTTTACAGGGCTCATCGTTTACCTCGGGTACGTTAACGTAGTTTACGGAGAAAGATGGTACGCTACCCCTTACAACCCGCGTATACAGAACATGAAAACGACCGTAAAGGCGGGGGATATACTGGACAGGATGGGGCGCAAACTCGTGTATACCGACGGCGATAAGCGAAGATATATAAAGGGCGAGAACCTCAGGAAATCGATAGCGCATATTATAGGTGACGAATACGGTCTCTCGTACGGCGCTCAGATAATGTACGCAAGGTATCTTTACGGCTCGGGCACGGATCCTGTCACGCGCATATCGCAGCTTATAAGCGGCGAAGAGCGCAAGGGCAGCGACGTCAGGCTGACTATAGACGCGAAGCTCAGCGAGACGGCGCTTGCGGCTCTCGGAAAAAGCAGCGGCTCTATGGTGGTCATGAACTATAAGACGGGAGAGATACTCGCAAGCGTATCGTCGCCGTCGTTCGACCCCACCGATATGGAGAAGTTCAAAGAGGGCGGAGGCACGAGCGAGCTTGTAAACAGGGCGTTCTCGGGGCTTTACGCACCCGGAAGCACGTTCAAGGTGATAACAGCTTCGGCGATAATCAGGCAGGGCAGTGAGGACTTTAAGACGACGTGTAACGGCAGCACTACGATAGACGGCAAAGAGATAAAGTGCACGGGCGAGCACGGCAAAATAGGACTTAAGGAGGCGCTTACGCATTCGTGCAACGTTTATTTCGCAGAGGCGGCCGCAGAGATAGGCAAGGCGCCGGTCAAAGCCGAGGCCGACAGATTTCTTTTCAATAAATCACTGATGTTTGGTGACATCACAATGAAGGACAGCGTTTTCAAGCTGGCGGACAACGGCACCGACGCGGCGTGGGCAGCGATAGGCCAGTATCATAACCTCATAACGCCGCTTCACGCCTGCATGATAGCAGCGTGTATCGCGAACGACGGCGTGATGGTCGAGCCTAAGCTGCTTTTCAGCGTTACAAACAGCGGCATTTCCACATACAGAACCAGCCCCGGAGTCGCAGCGAGCCCCTTAAGCGGAACTAAAGACCTCAAAGAGATGATGCTGTCCGTAGTAAAGAGCGGTACTGGCAAAAAAGCGGCTATAAAAGGACACAAGGTGGCAGGCAAGACCGGGACGGCACAGGTAGACATAGGCGGAGGGCAGACAGCGGACAACGCGTGGTTCATAGGTTTTATAGACGAGGAAAAGCACCCGCTGGCAATAGCGGTAATAATGGAGAAAGCAGGCTCGGGAGGCTCGAAGGCCGCGCCCGCCGCGCAGAAGATATTGAAAAAAGCGCTGGACCTCGGATACTGATATGGACGAGATTCAGGAAAAAGTAAAAAACCTTCCAAAGACGCCCGGAGTGTATATGATGAAAAACGCTTCGGGCAGAGTAATATATGTGGGCAAGGCGCTGTCGCTCAAAAACAGGGTAAGCGGGTATTTTCAGAACTCCAGGAAGGACGCAAAGACCGCCGCGATGGTCGCCGAAGTCGCTGACTTTGACTACATAATGGTAGGGACAGAGATAGAGGCGCTGATGCTCGAGTGCAACATGATAAAGCGCTACAGCCCTTATTACAACATACTGCTCAGGGACGACAAGCACTACCCTTATATACGTATTGACTACAATGAAAAGTTCCCGCGCGTATGCGTCACGAGGCGAGTTAAAAATGACGGCGCGAAGTATTACGGGCCGTATATAGCGGCTCACATACTGCACGACATACTCGACACCGTGACGAAGATGTTTCCCATAAGGATGTGTAAAAAGGATATAACGGGAACCGAGAAGACGCGGCCGTGCCTCAACTATGAGATGGGGCGCTGCCTCGCTCCGTGCGCCGGAAGAGTCAGCGAATACGATTATAAACGCATGGTGGGCGAGATAGCCGACTTCCTCTCGGGAAGATATAAAAGGCTTGAGAAGCAGCTTGAATCTGAGATGGACGAAGCCTCGGAGAACATGGAGTATGAAAAGGCCGCTGTGATACGCGACAGGATAAGGTCGCTGCATACGCTGTTTGAGAAGCAGAAGGCCGCGTTCCCCGACCTTAATGACAAGGACGTGTTCGCGGTGTACGAGCAGGACGACGAGGCGGTCGTGCAGGCATTCCTCGTGCGCAAAGGCGAGCTCAACTATATGGAGAGGTACTTTATGAGGTGCGCGGGAGAGGGCGAAAGCGAGGTGCTTTCACACCTCATCAAACAGTATTATTCTTCGGTCAGCGGCATAGCGAAGCAGATATATATAAACGTAGAACCGGCGGAAAAACAGCTTATAGAGCAGTGGCTCACCGAAAAGCGCGGAAGCAAGGTGAGCCTGCATGTGCCCGAGAAGGGCGACAACAGAAAGCTTGTGGATATGGCGCTCTCAAACGCGAAGGAGACGCTGACTAGAAGGCTGTTAAGGATACAACGCGAGTACGACGCTACCGAAGGCGCACTTGCTGAGCTGAAAAACGCGCTCGTCATGGAGGCTGATATAGACCGCATGGAGTGCTACGACATATCGAACATACAGGGTACGGATTCCGTCGCGTCTATGGTCGTGTTCACGGGGGGCAAGCCCGACAAGAAGCAGTACCGGCGCTTCAAGATAAAGACCGTAGAGGGCGCGGACGACTTTGCTTCTATGAACGAGGTGCTGACAAGGAGGCTGAAGCGCGGTCTTCAGCAGTCCGAGGGGTTTGAAAATATGCCCTCGCTGATAGTCGTCGACGGAGGAAAGGGGCAGCTGAATTCCGCGTATGACGCGCTGGCATCCCTCGGCCTCGAGGACATGCCTCTCATAAGCCTTGCTAAGCGCGAGGAGGAGGTGTTCGTCGTGGGCAAGAGCGAACCCGTCATACTCGATAAAGACAGCAACGCATTGAAGCTCTTGATCCGTATCCGCGACGAGGCGCACAGGTTCGCTATAACGTATCACCGCGGGCTGCGCCTTAAAAAAGTCGAGGATTCCGTGCTTTTGAAGATACCGTATGTGGGCGAGACGCGGGCGAAGGCGCTGCTCAAGCATTTTGAGACGGTGGGGGACATAAAAGAGGCTGATTTCGACGATATCGTAAGCGTTCCCGGCATGGATGTGCGCTCCGCGAGGGCCGTCGTGGAATACTTTGAGACCGACCAGCAGTGAATATAATAAACATGTTGTACGGCGCATATCCTTGTTGTAAACTGTAGTTGTAAAATATCGGGGGTATCCATGGACGCGGAGCGAATAGCAAAAGCGCTATCCGAAAGAATAGAAGATGTCAGGGCGGGCGAGAGCATGGCGGAGCATACGTCGTTTAAGACGGGCGGACCCGCCGACGTTATGGTTCTGCCGAAAAGCGTGGATGAGATAAAACACGCTCTTAAAATCGTATCAGAGCTCAGCTGCCCGCTGTTCGTAATGGGCAAGGGAACGAACCTTGTTGTGACGAGCAAGGGCATAAGAGGCGTCGTTTTAAAAATCGCGGACAACTATTCTGGAGTGGAGTTTGACGGAGAGTACGCAATCGCCAAGAGCGGCACGCCGCTGTCGGTATTTGTAAGGGAAGCGACAGCTCAGTCGCTGGGCGGCGCGGAGTTCCTCGGCGGCATACCAGGCACACTCGGTGGCGCCGTGTTCATGAACGCGGGAGCTTACGGCGGTGAGATATGCGAATTTACGGAAGAAGTGTATGTCCTTGCGGACGGCAAGGAGAAAACGCTTAAAAACAATGATATGGGATTCGGTTACAGGAAGAGCACACTCGGTGAGAAACCGTATATAGTAACAGGAGCAAAGCTCAGGCTAAGATTGTGCGACCCGGGCGATAGCAAAAGAAAACTCTCGGAGCTCAATGCCAGAAGGCGCGAGAAGCAGCCTTTGGAGTTTCCAAGCGCGGGCAGCACATTTAAGCGGCCTCATGGCTGCTTTGCGGGCGTGCTCATAGAGGCGGCGGGGCTGAAGGGCCTCTCAATCGGCGGCGCTCAGGTTTCAGAAAAGCACGCGGGGTTTATAATTAATACAGGCGGAGCGGCTCCCGAGGACATCATCGCGCTTATCGGCGAGGTAAGGCGGCGCGTTAAAGGGCACAGCGGCGTTACATTGGAGCCGGAAGTCAGGATAGTGGGCGAGATATGAGGCTTATCGCAGATTACCATACACACACGACGTTCAGCCACGGCAAGGGCGGCGTGAGGGATAATATAGAGCACGCGCTGAGGCGGGGCCTGAGCGAGATAGGCATATCGGACCACGGGACAGCGCATTTTCTGTACGGGATTAAAAAAGGACGGCTCGACAGCTATATTGAAAGCATAGAGAAAGCGAAAGCGTGGTATGACGGAAGAATAGAAGTAAAAGCGGGCATCGAGCTTAACCTTACGGGGCTCGACGGAACCGTGGACGTGCCCGGCGGGTATAAGTTTGACATACTGATATTGGGATATCACAAGGCGGCGCTGACGAAAGACATAAAGACAGCATGGACATTTATTACGGGCAGGTATTTTGACCATGAGAAGAGCATAACCGCGGCGTATATGCGGGCTGTTCAAAAATACGGCATAAACATAGTGGCGCATCCCGGGTATGGGGTGCCGGTGGACTACAGGATGCTTGGCAGGGCGTGCGCGGACTACGGCGCGCTGTTTGAGATAAACGAGAGACATACGGAGCTTAAAACTGATGATATTGAGGCTGCCGCTTCTGAGGGTGCCAAGTTCGTGGTATCTAGCGACGCCCACAGGCCGCAGGATGTAGGAAGGGTATCAAGAGCGCTATCGCTTGCAAAGCAGGCGGGGCTTTCGGCGGCGCAAATAGCGAACGTCGGGGAGGATTGACATGAAGTTCATTATCGTAACAGGGCTTTCGGGCGCGGGCAGGTCGCAGGCGTTAAAGCGGCTTGAGGATCTCGGTTTTTTCTGCGTGGACAACCTTCCGCCCAAGCTCATACCCGATTTTGCCGGGATGTGCCTTGAAAACGACCAGATAATAAAGGCCGCGACCGCCGTGGACATGCGAATGGGCGATATGTTCGAGGACATATTCGAGACCATAAAAGCCTTAAAGGAAATGAGAGATATCGAGCTGAGCATACTGTATCTCGACGCCAGCGACGAGGCGCTCGTAAAAAGGTTTAAGGAAACGAGGCGCCGGCATCCGTTGTCGCAGGACGGGCTTGTTACGACAGGTATAACGCTTGAGCGGGGAAAGCTGAGAAGCATAAAGGACCTCGCTAACAATACGATAGATACGTCTACATATTCGGTAAAAAAGCTCGGCGAGGTTATGGACAAGCTGTTCAGCGACCCTGCGGAGAGCGGAGTGCTTATAACGGTGACCACGTTCGGATACAAGAAGGGTATCCCAATAGATGCCGATCTCGTATTTGATATGAGGTTTATAC
Organism: Bacillota bacterium; assembly: GCA_023410475.1. Lineage (GTDB taxonomy): Bacteria > Bacillota > Clostridia > Christensenellales > SZUA-584 > DTFZ01. Next base: position 246,068 of record JAEYPS010000028.1, read on the forward strand.
CGAACCCCTTTTATCATGATGAGCTGCGGGGCCAAACGGGAAAAGACAAGGACGTAAGGGACTACGTTTTATCGTTCCCGAGGACAAGGCTGTTTATAGAAAAGGTAAGCGAGCTCGTGAACTACATCGCGCCTTACTATCTCGAGCAGGACAAAAAGCAGCTCGTTATAGCGATAGGCTGTACGGGCGGCGTGCACAGAAGCGTCGTTGTGGCCGAGGAGCTCTACAGCATATTCAAACAGCAGGGGCATAATGTTATCATAGAGCACCGCGACATAGAGAAGGAGCTCAGATGAGGAGGGCGCATGTCGTTTTCTTCGGTTGCGAAAGGCGAGATCTGCCGTACAGAGCTTAGCGCAGAGTGCTGTGAGCTTGCGGAGCTCTCGGCGCTTATACATACGGCAGGGTCAATAAACATATCGTCGGGCGCAATGACGCTGAGGATTGACACCGAGAACGCCGCGGTCGCAAGGCGGGCGTTTTCACTCGTCAAAAGGCTTTACGGCGTTGGCGCCAAGATGGAAAGGCATTCAAACCCGCTCAAAGGCAACCACATATACACGCTTCTTATAGACGAGGCAAGCGCGCGCATGGTCGCGCTCGATACGCGGCTGCTGGGCGACGAGGGCTTGAGCTTTGGCACCGATTCATCGTTTTTGGAGAACCGATGCTGCAAGATAGCGTTTCTCCGAGGCGCGTTCCTCGGAGGCGGGTCGATAACGAACCCCGAAAAGCGCTATCATCTTGAATTTGTGTCAAGCCAAAAGGAATTTGCGCAGGGCTTGTTGAATATAATAAATGAACTCGGAGTATCGGCAAAGATGATCCCCCGGGGGCGCACATACGTCGTTTATCTGAAGGAAGGCGACCCAATAGTGACGCTGCTCACTATGATGGGGGCGCACTCTTCGATTTTGAATATAGAAAACATTCGTATCATGAAGAGCGTGAGAAACACCGTCAACAGAAAGGTGAACTGCGAAACGGGCAACCTTTCAAAGACGGTGAACGCATCTATAAGGCAGCAGGAAAGCATAGAGTATATAAAAGAGCATATGGGGTTTGACAAGCTTTCCCACTCTCTTCGCGAGGTCGCGGAGGCAAGGGTGGAAAACCCCGAAGCGACGCTTGAGGAGCTGACTGTCATTCTCAAAGCCGCTTCAAAATCAGGCGTCAACCACAAGCTTAGGAAGCTTAACAGTATCGCAGAGCAACTTAAAACTACAAGGGGGTAGTATCAATGCAGGCAAAAGAACTGGTCATCATGAGCGCAGACGGGCTTCGGGCATCAAAAGCAGCCATGTTCGTTCAGGTCGCGGGCAGGTTTTCATCGCTGATCTTTGTGGAAAAGGGCAATAAGAAGATCAACGCAAAGAGCATCATGGGTGTGCTTTCTCTGGGAGTCAAGCAGGGAGAGAAGATATTTATATTCGCGAACGGTAAGGACGAGGATGAAGCGATAGCGGCTTTGGAGAAACTTGTTAGCACCGAGATGTAGGTCTGCTTCTCTTGGGCAGTTTTTTCCTTCTGGACATATAAATAGTATTAAAGCCGCAGGGTTCCTGCGGCTTCACTTTCCTTGGTTTTAATATATAAAGGTTATTTACAGCGCCTGCGATATAGCGACGGCCACAGCGACAGTGGCGCCTACCATCGGGTTGTTGCCCATGCCTATAAGCCCCATCATTTCGACGTGAGCCGGAACGGAGGATGAGCCCGCGAACTGCGCGTCGCCGTGCATCCTGCCCATAGTGTCCGTCATGCCGTAGGACGCGGGGCCCGCCGCCATGTTATCGGGATGCAAAGTTCTGCCCGTGCCGCCGCCTGACGCGACCGAGAAGTATCTCTTGCCGTTCTCCATGGCCCACTTTTTGTACGTGCCCGCTACGGGGTGCTGGAACCTTGTGGGGTTCGTCGAGTTGCCCGTTATAGATACGTCTACGCTCTCGTGGCGCATTATGGCCACGCCTTCGCTTACGTCGTCTGCGCCGTAGCATTTTACCTTCGCGCGCTCTCCCTGTGAAAACGCCTTTTCCCAGACTATCTTGAGCTCGCCTGTGGCGTAGTCGTACTCCGTCTCGACATTGGTAAAGCCGTTTATGCGCGATATTATGTACGCAGCGTCTTTGCCGAGCCCGTTAAGGATTATACGCAAAGGAGTCTTCCTTACCTTGTTTGCGGTCTTCGCTATGCCTATCGCGCCCTCGGCAGCCGCGAACGACTCATGCCCCGCGAGGAAGCAGAAGCACTGCGTTTCTTCGCGCAGCAGCATGGCGCCGAGATTGCCGTGGCCAAGGCCCACCTGACGCTGGTCGGCTACGCTGCCCGGTATGCAGAACGCCTGCAGCCCGATGCCGATGGCTTCCGCGGCCTCCGCGGCGTTTTTACAGCCCTTCTTTATAGCTATAGCCGCGCCCAGAGTATACGCCCAAACCGCGTTTTCAAACGCTATCGGCTGTACGTCCTTGACTATCTTGTCTACATCGAGGCCTTTTTCACGGCAGCAGGCCGCGACGTCCTCAAGGCCGGAAAAGCCGTATTCGCTCATGCAGGCCTCTATGCCCTTTATCCTTCTCTCATATCCTTCAAAACGTATCATTGATAGCTCCTCCTATTTCGCGCGCGGGTCTATGTGCTTGACCGCATCGTTGTACTGCCCGTATGTTCCGGTGCATTTCTCGAGAGCCTTGGCCGGGTCTTCGCCCTTGCGTATGGCTTCCATCATCTTTCCGAGGTGGACGAACTTGTAGCCTACGACTTCGTCGTCCGCGCTGAGCCCTATGTCCATAACATAGCCTTCGGCCATTTCGAGGTATCTGACTCCCTTTTCCTTCGTGCCGTACATCGTGCCTATCTGTGATCTGAGGCCTTTGCCAAGGTCCTCAAGCCCGGCGCCAATAGGCAGGCCGCCCTCCGAGAACGCCGTCTGTGTACGCCCGTAAGCTATCTGCAAAAACAGCTCGCGCATTGCCGTGTTGATGGCGTCGCATACGAGGTCGGTGTTGAGCGCTTCAAGTATCGTCTTGCCCGAGAGTATCTCGGCCGCCATCGCCGCGCTGTGCGTCATTCCGCTGCACCCGAGCGTCTCAATGAGCGCTTCTTCTATGATGCCCTCTTTGACGTTGAGCGTAAGCTTGCATGCGCCCTGCTGAGGCGCGCACCAGCCCACTCCGTGGGTGAGTCCCGAGATATCCGATATCTGCTTGGACTTTATCCACCTGCCTTCTTCGGGTATGGGAGCGGGGCCGTGCTTAGGGCCTTTTTTTACGCATACCATCTCTTCCACTTCTTTGGAAAACTGCATTGATAATTACCCCCTATATGTGAATTTTTTATCATACACGTATGTTTTCATATTAAATCAGATTATATCAGCCATTAGGCAAAAAGAAAACATTTTATAACGAAATCCGAGCGCTTTTTACAATAAAAAGGCCGCCGGAGCGTTATACGGCGGTCGATATGATAAAATCTGATTATTAAACTATTGGTTCAGTTTTTCAGTTAATGCTTTTATTACGGATTCGCTAAGACTTTCGATTTCGTCTTTGCTGACTTTGTATGCCGAGGTGTCTTTTCGAGCAGGCTTCGGCTCGGCAGGCAGCAGGTCAGCGATATGAAGATCGACAAGCGCGAAAGGCTCGTAACCTGTACGCTTCGTGAGATCGCTAATAAGCTTAGGATTCGGGCCGTCGGCCCCGCCGCTAATGGAAGCGTAAGCATAATTCTTGTGTGTTTTTTTAAGCTGCTTAAGATAGGGGCGAAGCGGTGTCGCAGCGCAACCCATCCAGACAGGGCCGACCAGCAAGACCTTATCGTATCCGTCTATACGTTCGGGCGTCTGCTGTATGCGCGGTGTGCGGCCAAGCAGCAGGTCGCCCACTATTTTGCCCATAGTCCTCTTTTTTGTTTCTGTAATGCTGATATGCTCCGCCGTAAGCTTTTGCGTGACGCTGAGGGCCAAAGCCTCGTTGTTGCCTGTCATCGAGTAAGATACCACTGCAATATTCATTAAATCCTCCATATATTTTAACCTTTTAAGGCTTATCGCTTTTTATGTTTTCTGTCAGGCCTTTAAGTATGAAGTCCGCCATATGGTCCATGACATCGGGAAAGTACTTAAGGCCTATCTCTTCCTTATGAGTGTCGATATTTATGAGAGCGCCGAATATGGCCATTATCATCTCGCTGTCTATATCGCTTCTCATCTTTCCCTCAGCCTGCCACTTCTTTACCACATCAATGAATATGTCGTAGACGAAGCCCGAATGCTCTATGCCGTTTTCTTCGCGGTATTTTCGCTCCAGTTTGTCAAATGCATCCCTGTCATACCATTGACGCAGTATCGGGTTTTCGCTCATCCCCCGATAATTGAAAAGCATGATCTCTTTTATAACTTTTGCAGGGTCGCCGTCAAGATTTACAGAATTAATGATTGATCTTTTAAGCTTTTCGTTTTCATCGAGAAAGATCTCCATGAAAAGGCTGTCTTTAGAGGTGTAGTAGAGATAGAATGTGCCGGCCGCCATACCGGCTATTTTTGTTATGTCGGTCACGCCTGTGTCTTTAAACCCCTTATTGCTGAACAGCTCTTTAGCACATTTGTAGATCTGCTTTCTTTTGTCTGACATAAGCCCCTCCTTCAGTTGTTTGCGTTCAGACTTGTTTTATTATAATACGACCCATAAAATCAAACAGCAGCCCCGCAAGCTTTTTTATGGGCCCTAGCGCCGTATCGTAAAAATAGTCTGACTCGAGCCATCCTTTTTCTTTGAAGTAATAATAATCGTGATACTTTACCTCAAAATGTTTAAGCCCCGTTCTTGTAAAACGGAACAGCATGAGCCTGAAAATCGAGGGAGAGGGAGGCGCATTTTTGTTGAGCGATGCATAAAGCCTTTCAGAGACCTTTTTTGCTTCACTTTCCAGTCTTGCTTTTTGTTTTTCGGTAATTGGCTCAAGCGTAGTGAGGCATGTTCCTCTTACTACGTTAAAGCCCAGGTTTTCTCCTGCGAACTCAAGATATTTGCGCAGCTTGTTGCCTCCCGTTATGCCCTGCGTAACTATTGCGGTGAATGTCTTGCCGAAAAATCTCGGTCGGTGGATTATATAAGACAGCCTGTCAATAAGGTTTTTCATCCGCGCCGATATCTGAAACGCGTAGTTGGGAGACGCGAATATGACGCCGTCCGACTGCTCCATCTTTTGAAGCAGCAAATCCCTGTCGCCAGTTATCGGGCAGTACTGCTCGCCTTTGTCAAAGCACAGCTTGCAGCCCCTGCAAAACTCAAGATTATAGTCTTTAAGAAAGACGTATTCGAATTGAATATCGCCGTAGTTTTTAAGGTTTTTTTCTATTTCCTTTACTGCCCGATACGTTGCTTTCTTACGGTCGCTCCCTATAAAAGCGGCTATTTTTTTCACGCTTATGTCCACCTCTTAGTGAATGAATAATAATTAATTCATTCATATAATAGCGTCTGTTTATCAAAATGTCAATACAGTTTTATAATATTCTTACAAAAAGTTAAGGGACATATAAGGAATCAAGCTAATATATAAGTTTACGCAAAAACGCTGATAAATATACATACATAATTATTTTTTTTATGGCATATCGGCAAATTATCCTTTGGAGCACGGCGCGGTGTGACAATCTTTACAAAACGGCCTTTCTATAATAGGGGTTACAACAAAATAAATACGTGTCCGGCGCACAGCGAAGGGCAAAAACGGGAGTGAACGATATGACAACAGACGCAATACCGGTAAACAGGAGCTTTGAGATTATTGCAAAGAGAATACTGGGGATAGCGCTTATGACCGCGGCCGGTTTTTTGCTTGGAAGGGCACAGCTTATATCGACGATAAGCCCGTTCGGGCCCGCGTTTGTAGCGGCGTGCTTTTTGACGCGCCGCAGCGAGGCGCTGTTCGCGGCCGCGGGAGTATGCGCGGCTGCGCTGCTTGTGCCCGACACTCTTTATATTGTAACCGTCACTCTTCTAATATGCGGTACGCTTTTGGTATTGGGTAGGATAAAACGCTGGATGGTCGTTATGTCAACGGCGTGCGCGTTCGCGGTGGGCGCGACCGTGTTTAAAACGCAGGACCCGTACATGTTCATGACGGCTATGCTCGAGTGTATAATAGCGCTGATAATGATATACGTTCTGCAGAACGTGCTTCATATTGTAACGAGCCGCAAAAAGCGCACCGTGTTTTCTCCCGAGGAAACTATAAGCCTTACGCTGGCGGCGCTGATAGCAGTATGCATGATAGGGCCGATTTCCTTATACGATGTCTATGCAGCCAATATTTTAGCGATGTTTCTCGTACTGTGCGCCGCATATACGGGAGGGGCCGCGCTGGGCGCAGGAGTAGGGCTTGCGCTCGGCCTGGCTCTGTGCCTCGGCGCGTCGGCGCCTGTGATGTATATAGGTATGCTCGGGCTTTCGGGAATGGTCGGGGGAACGGTGCGCAAACTGAGGAAAATAGGCGCTGCCACCGGTTTTTTGATGATAAATCTGCTGTTTGTGATGGCATTCAGCAAGTATGAATCCTGGTATCTTGCGCTTATAGAGATAGTGTCCTCAATCGTGCTGTTCCTTGCCATGCCTAAAAAGCTGTTCGCTTTCGCAGGCAAGTTTTTCGACCCGCAGACCAGGCGCGAGTATGAATACAAGCTGCACTCAAGCAGGTTCCGCGAGCTTACGGTAGGCAGGCTCAAAGAGGTATCACAGGTATTCATGCAGACGGGAGAGATGTTTACACGCGAGGCCGCTGATAAGATAGAGAGGGAGGTAGACATATCGGGCGTGCTTTCGATAGTCGCCGAGACCACATGCAAGGACTGCGTATTCAGGAAGAGCTGCTGGGACAAGGATTTCCTCAGTACATACAATGTTTTCGGAAAGCTGTTTTTGCTGTATGAAAGGAGCGGCAGAATTGACAAGCAAAGCATTGATACGGCGTTTGTCAAGAAATGCTTTAACATAGACGGCGTGCTGAGCGCTGCAGAAAGCATCTTCAGCGCATATCTTCTCAACATAAAGTGGAGAAGAAAGATAGACGAGTCGAGGCTGATAACGGGAAAGCAGCTTAAAGGCGTAGCCAAGGTGGTAGCCGATATAGGGAGTGAGATGGACACCGGTTTTAAGTTCCTCGAATCTGTAGAGCAGAATATCGCCGTTTCGCTGGACGCGCTCGGAATACACGCCAAGGAGGTATGCGCTGAGCGTTCGGCCTCAGGAATGGCGGTAGCCGTAAGGATAAAGAACTGCGGGGGAACGGTCTGCAGGCCGGGCATAGAGAGAGTGGTAAGCGGAGTATGCGGCGTTAAGATGAAAAGGGTCAGCGAAGCGGGTTGCAGCTCGGGCAAGCTGTGCACGCTGCGCTTCGAGCAGATGAGAAAATACGAGGCGGTCACGGGCGTAGCGGCAATGGCAAAGGGAGAGGTATCGGGTGACAGCTTTTCGTTTTTAGAGCTTAAGGACGGCAGGTTCCTAATAATGCTCTGCGACGGCATGGGCAGCGGGGAGGCGGCGAAAAGGGAGAGCGCCGCGGCGGTGTCGCTGATAGAAAACTTCTATCAGGCCGGTTTTGACGAAAGCGTTATCTTCGACACTATCAACAGGCTGCTGATACTAAAAGGAAACGAAGATATGTTTACAACCGTCGATATATGCCTCGTTGACTTAAAGTCGGGCACCGCGGATTTTACTAAGATTGGCGCTGAATGCTCGTACGTTATGAGCGGGGGCAGAACGTCCTCTATAACGCCCGGCTCGCTGCCTATAGGGATAATCGAGGAAGCCGCTCCCGTAACCACAAGAAGAGAGCTTGCGCCGGGGGATATGATCGTGATGATGAGCGACGGAGTGGCGGATATGATAAAGCGCGGAGCCGAGGACTGGCTTTCAGACATCCCTTTGGAAGACCCGCAGGAAACCGCGGACGCTATACTGCAAAAGGCGCTTATTGGAGGAGCGCCTGCCGACGATATGACGGTTACGGTCTGCCTTATCGCGCAGGCTCAATAAAAAAGGGTATTAAGATAAACAGGCTGGTATAGAAGATCGGCGATATACTGAGAATTGACAGTTTTATTTGCTGTGATATAATACTCTGACATACATAAGGAGTATCACAGCAATGGGCGACTCGTTTTACAGAAAATTTATCTACTTATCCGTTCCTATAGCGCTGCAGCAGCTAATCAAAGCGCTGATGTATTTCATAGACAACATCATGATAGGCTCTCTCGGGGAAAACGCGATAGTAGGCGTCGGGAACGCGAATCAGATCGCTTTTTTTATAATCGTCGTAATGTTCGGCATATGCTCGGCGGGCTGGGTGTTTGCGGCGAGGTTTCACGGAGAGGGCGACAAAAAGGGCATACAAAGGACGCTTGGGCTCTGCCTTACGGGCACAGTTTCCATAGGGTTTATTTTTTTCGTACTCGCGCTCGTTATTCCCGAAGGGCTTATATCTGCGTTTAACAGTGAGCCGGGCGTTGTCAAAAGCGGCGGGGATTATATACGCATAGTCGGTGTATCGTATATTTTTACGGGAGTGTCGCAGGCCTACTCAAACATACTGAAAGGCTGCCAGAAGACGAAGATTCCCATGGTGACCGGCTTTGTTTCTGTTGCTGTTAACGCTTTAATAAACTATACGCTTATATTCGGAAAATTCGGCTTTCCCGAGATGGGAGTGCAGGGCGCTGCCATAGGCACGGCAGTAGGCTCTTTTCTTGACGCCGCGCTTACGGTAATAATATGTCACGTGCAGCGCAATGAAGCAAAGGCAAAGCTTCGCGAGCTCTTCCCCGGCTATCAGGCCGTCAAGAAGCTGCTGAGGGAGTTTATGCGCGTGGGCTCGCCGATAATCCTGAACGAATCGCTGTGGGCGCTGTTTGCAGTAGCGCTTTTCAAGCTTTATAACATCATGGGCGTCGAAGTCGCGGCGGCTATGTCCGTGGCGGGCGCACTCGACCGTCTCGCTTTTGTGGTATATATGGGCATCGCGCACACGAGCGGCGTAATGGTGGGCAACCAGCTTGGCGAAGGGAGCCGCGATATAGCGTATGCGTACGGTAAGCGCTTTCTGATAATTGCCCCGCTGTCGACGATAGCGGTGGGCGCAATAGTGCTTGCGGGGCTTCCTTTGTTCCTCGCGCAGTATGACATTACCAAAGAAACGTTTGAGCTCGTCAAAAGTGTGGTATATATCAATACGGGCATCGCCTGGATTATGATGATAAACTGCACGAACATAATAGGTGTGCTGCGCGGCGGAGGAGATACGAGATTCGCGGCGGTTATAGACCTTGTCGGCTCGTGGGGGCTGACATTGATTGCCGCCTATATACTGGCGCTGGTGTTCGGCCAGCCGCTGTACGTTGTATATCTTTGTTCGCTGCTGCTTGGCGATTCGTTCAAGCTCATACTCGGGCTGCGCCGTTTTGTGTCGAAAAAGTGGATGCACGATATAACTTCGGCAATACGGGCCGAGGAATAAAGAAATTAAACCGACAAGTTACGGAATTATTGCGGAATTATTGCAATTCTTTTAATTACCAGTATAAATTAACTGAAAAATGTCGTATACTTGTTGATAATATATAACGATAGTATATATGTATGTTTATTGTCGGGTCGACTACAACCGCTATATTGGCATGAAAATGAGGTGAGGCGGGTGAACAAAAAAAGAAAGCCTGTAAAAAGGCTGTTAACAGTTATTATCGCAGCAGTAATTATTACATGCCTTATCACGTTGTACGCATCTAACACGTTCGCCGCGGAAAAGTCTATCGTGCGCGTAAAGCTTTCGGTGGGCTCGATAACTTCGTTTAATTTTTCACTGAACGGAAACTACGGAATAAAGGGAAGCGGGATAAGCCTGCCAGCAGGTTCGTATTCCGTGAAGGTTGAAAGCGGAGCGCTGAAGCTTTACAAAGGCAGCTCGGTGCTGTTTTCGGGCGCGGATATAACCGTTGAAGAATACGCGCCCGACGCCGGCACATACAATTACGCCACGTTAAGCACTACGAAATACGGCTCCAACAAATATCGCGGCAGCCTTCAGTTCAGGCTCAATTCGGGCAAAATTGATGTCATCAACCATATCTATATAGAATATTACCTGTACGGGGTCGTTCCGCACGAGATGAGCAACACGTGGCCTCTCGAAGCGCTTAAAGCGCAGGCGGTGGCGGCCAGAACGTATGTCAAACGATATATGACGGGCAGCGGCACCTACGATGTAGTCGACACGTCTACGCACCAGGTATACAAAGGATTCAATGCCTCAAACGGCAACGCAATACGCGCCGTTGACGAGACCGCGAAGACGGTGCTCAAATGCGGCAGCGAGCTGGTGCAGACGTTTTATTCGGCGTCTAACGGCGGCTACGTGGACATACCGCAGCATCTGTGGTCGGCAAGCGCGAAGGTTTTGCCGTACCATGTCATACAGCCCGACCCGTACGACACGCAGAACACATGGAGCCTGCAGGAGGTGCTGATATTCCCGAAGGTAATGGCAGGCTCGGCGATAAAGTATCAGTACACGGACAGCGGCTCTATGGTGACCCGGAACGGCCCGGAAGTCGCCAACGCGGAAAGATATATTAAGATGACCGCGCTGCCCGCGGTCTCAGCAAAAGGCTATATCGCAAACGTAACGGACGATATTGAGATAGTTGGAATAAGCAACATGAAAGCCCATACGCACGAGGGCCAGCACGGCAGCGTGAAGGACTATAACGGCACGAACACATGCCCGGTATTTACAAGGGCGGATGTGACGATGACCGTGCGCGCGTACCGCGACGCAACGATAGAAGAGATGCTGGCGTCGGGCAGCCCGTACGTGCAGGAACAGATGAGCGTCAGCTTTACTATAGACATGCACAAGTTTGACGAGCAGGGAGGGCTTTATCAGGCGTTCAACAATTCCAGCCTCAGGCTATTCGTAATCGAAGAGACGCAAAACGACTGGAGGCTTTATCACAGAAGATTTGGCCACGGCGTCGGACTAAGCCAGAGGGGCGCACAGACAAGGGCGAAAGCGGGGCAAACATTTCAGCAGATATTATCGTTCTATTACCCGAACACTACGTTTGAAACGCTCAATATCTCTCCGCCCGCGCTTTACAGCCCGGCCGACACAGCGAACGCGACGGTCATAAACTGCAACAGCGCCGTGAATATTAGAAGCACTCCCGATACGAGCAAGCCGGCTATAGGCTCAGCCCCTCTCGGCTCACGGCTTACCGTCACGCAGCCCTTTGCCGCGCCGGAATGGCACAAGATAAGCTATGGAGGAGGGGACGCTTACATATACGCATACTATGTAAGGCTCGACCCTGAGCCTACGCCTTCCGTTCCTCCGTCAGATACGCCGGAGCCGACCGAGTCGGCCGCGCCTACTGAGACGCCGATACCGTCTGACGATCAAAACGCTTTGGTAATAAACTGCGCTTCGGCAGTAAACGTTAGAAGCACTCCCGACACAAGCAAACCTGCGATTGGTACCGTGGCTCTCGGCTCGCGTATCAACGTTACGCAGCCCTATGCAACATCGACGTGGCATAAGATAAGTTTTAACGGAGGGGACGCTTACATATACGCATATTATGTCAAGCTCGACGCACCGACGGCAACACCGACGCCGACACCTACGCCGACACCGACACCTACTCCGACGCCGACACCTACACCTACACCGACGCCGACACCGACACCTACTCCGACACCGACACCGACTCCGACACCTACACCGACACCGACACCGACACCTACTCCGA
>JAEYPS010000008.1 GCA_023410475.1 Bacillota bacterium
CATGACTAGTTCCACTTCGGCTTGATGGCTGTTTTGTTCTTCTAACATGGTATTCTCCGGCGTTTCTTTTATTTTACCATACTTTTGAACAATGAAAAAGGCTGCTGATACTTTGTCAGCAGCCTGACCGCCGAATCTCTTCGGCGGCTCTTCCTGAAACTTTTACTATGATGTATGACTGATGTCTGCCCTAAGATGCCTGACATGGATGCCTTGCAATTATGTCTGTCCATTGATGCAAATGGTGCCGAAGGTGGGACTCGAACCCACACGGTATCGCTACCACCGGATTTTGAGTTTTACAAGGTCATAGGAAGATAAGGTAACCTAGTGGAACCATCAGGAACCTACAACCCAAAAAAATGCGGATAAAATCAGGGTTTTCCGATGCAGTTCAGAGAAAACAGGAAGAAAACTGGTTTTTCGGATTTTCACAGTTTGGCGTAAAAAAATGCACGTCGGAGGGATATTGGAGGGATGTAATAGTAGTGCAGCTACGCACCGGAGCAAGAATCCGATAAGACGATCACGTTAAAAATCAAATCATTGTAGATGCCATACCCGCCGTTGACAATAAATATACGGGAAGAGATACAATGAGAAAATCCAGAAAACAATATGAGCAGCTTTTTGCCTCATACCCTGATGTGGTTACATTACCGGAATTTTGAAAGATGTTGGGTGGAATTAGTAGAAGCACTGCATATAAACTGATGCGTGAAAACCGAGTGAGATATTTTTATATTCGGACTACCTTTTTGATTCCCAAATCATGGGTGATCGATTATGTCATGAGTGACCACTATAATGAGTACAAGGAAAAGTTAAAAGTACAAATTTAATATTTGGAGGAAAATGGTTCTATATCCCTCGCCTCCACCACTAAGAACCACAATCGCCTGAAATCTGGAAAGAAGTTTCAGGCGATTTGTTTTATATAGTACCTTCCAATATTAACGTTATTGTATTAGGTATGGAGAAAAGTGATGACATCATCGCCTTCCTTGCAATTATCATACCGTTTGTTATAATAAGCATACAGAACTGAAGGGAGCCGCGTTATATGATGCGCGTTATCGTCGCTGATGATGAGATACGGGTTTGCAAGCTGATCTGCAATCTAATCGACTGGGCTGAGTTCGATATGCAGATCGTGGACGTAGCGCACGACGGCCTTCAGGTTATCGACATGATAGAAAAACACAAACCCGACCTCGTGGTTACCGACATCCGCATGCCGAGCATGGACGGGCTTGAAACTATAAAGCAGGTAAAGCGCGTTCATCCCGATATTGAGTTCATAATCATAAGCGGATACAGGGACTTCGAATATGCGCAGACCGCAATAAAATACGGCGTGGGCGATTACCTGCTTAAACCTTTAAAGAAGAATGAGCTTTCGGCAACGCTTGAACGCCTAAGGCAGCGCTGGCGCCTAAAAAACGAACAGCTTACTCACGAGGAGCAATTAAAATTCCGTCTTGAAAACGATATAGAGGCTTTGCGCAGCGGATACTTCCGCGATGTTCTGCTGGCCGAAGAGCCGCCCCAGTTCTCAATAGACAGTATAAACCAGACATATCATTACGAATTTATCCCGGGATTGTTTCAGGCGTTTGTTATCAAGATGGATGTTGTCAATCCCGACGACCTGTCTGAAAACGGGCTTGATATACTCAAGGAAAAGCTTCTAAAGCTCATAAAAAATAACTTTACAGCCTGCTTCGAAGTTGAAATGTATTTCTCGCGATGCTGGGTATACTGCATAATGAACTATGCGGCAGAGGCAAGGAACGATATCAAGCGCCGCCTTTCCGCTTGTTTGGACGAGCTTGCGGTATTGCGCACTCTGTATGAGAGGATGGAATTCACTATCGGCATGGGTACGCTTACCGAGGATATCTTTGCCGCGCCTTATTCAATGAGGTCGGCGATAGCTACAGTACAGCACCGGCTGATAACCGATTCGAGCCGCATAATGGAGGGCGTTCCGTCGCCCGTGCTTAACCGCAGCAAGCTGCTCAGCGAATTAAAAACCGAGCTGTCATCTGCCGTAGAGCTTCTTGACTCAGTTAAGGCCGGAGAGGCGGTAAACCGCCTTGCGGGCAGGGTTCTTTCGACAGCGGGCATAACCGGGCAGGAAGTATTCGCTCTCGTTATTGAAAGTTTTGAGCTGTATTATGTGACGCTCCGGCCGTATAAGGATGATATGGCTGCCGCGCGCGAAGGGGTTGAGGCCTTTAAGCGGAAAGCGGAGTGTTTCGGGCACGCGAAAGAGCTTTTTGGTTTTTTAAGGGAGACTGTCATGGCCTCGGTCGGGGAGCTGTATGAGCAATACCACCTGGCGCAGACTCGGCCCATACGCAAGGCAAAGGAGTTTATCCGCGAACACTATATGGAGCCTATCTCGCTTGAAGAGGTAAGCGGAGTCGTCGCGTTTAATTCAAGCTATTTCAGCACGTTATTTAAAAAGGAATGCGGCGTTACGTTTGTTGAGTACCTCACGCAGGTCCGTATCGAGAAGGCGAAGGATCTGCTTCGTGATACCGACATGAGCATTGCGGATATCTGCTGCAGCGTCGGCTACCTTGACGTCAAGCATTTCAATACGACGTTTAAAAAACACGCAAGCGTTTCTCCCGCCGAATTCAGGAAGCTATATTCTTAGGAACCGCTGATTAAATGAGGAATGCCGGATTGGCGAGATGGTTTTGCGGCCTGCAAGGAATGAAACTGTAGGAATGGCGGCGCTATTTCAAGGTTTCATGACGCAGCAGGGCACGAAATCCAGCCGACAAGACAGCTGTTCCGAATTAATAAGCAGTTCCCTTAAGTAACTGCTTATTAAAGGTGGCAGCCATGAAAAGGAATAAAAGATATCTGAGTACGCGTATATTCGCCGCTGCCGTAATGCTGCTGCTGTTTATCGTGCTGCTTATGGGTTGTGTCATTATACTGACGCCCGGGGCAAGGGCGGCAGCCGCAGTTGTGTTGCTTATTATATTCGCCGCAATGCTTTATCTTGTTTACCGCTTTATTTATATCCCTTACCGGGAGACAAAGAAGATATTGCACCTTTTTGCCGCCGGCTATACGGTACAGGACGCGTTTAAGATAAGATATCCTATAAGCCACGAGTTTGAGGCAGTCATGAACAGGGTGCAGGAAATGCTGGGGACGCAGGAGCTTATAAACGCCGGAAAGAGGCAGGCGCAGTATCTTGCGCTTCAGAACCAGATAAATCCGCACTTTCTGTATAACACGCTCGAAGGCATACGCGGCGAAGCTATCGCCGCTAATATGGCGAACATTGCGGAAATGACTGAAGCGCTCTCAACGTTCTTCCGGTATACTATCAGCAACGTCGAAAATCTTGTTTCGCTCGAGGATGAGCTCCGCAACGTAAATAATTATTTCCTTATACAGCAGTACCGGTTCGGCGACAGGCTTCAGCTGAAGATAGAATGCGACAGCGAAGACAGGCAGGAGGTTTATAAATGCCAGCTCCCGAAGCTTACTCTGCAGCCTATAGTTGAGAACGCTATAATCCACGGTGTTGAACAAAAGGCCGGAGAAGGCATCGTCCGCATACGCATAGAGATGACGGCAAAACGGCTGCTTATAACGATTTCAGATAACGGCGCGGGAATGTCGAACGAGCAGCTTACGCTTTTAAATAACGGCCTCGATACCCTGTCTTTCCGGTTTGACAGCGAAAGGAGCGACAGGAGGGAAGGCATCGCGATGGTCAACGTAAACAACCGCATAAAGCTTCTTTTCGGCGAGGAATACGGAATCACCATATACAGCACTCAGGATATCGGCACAGACGTCGTAATAACGCTGCCGAATCACCTTCAGGATATGCGGCCGCTGTCTGAAAGTGCCGGGGACGGAAAGAGGGCGAACGCATGAAAGACGAAGTGCTTCGCATGGAACGCGTGACATATATCGAAGAGGGCGTTACGCTTCTTGATAATTTTAATTTGAACATATACCGCGGCGAAATACTCGGGCTTTTATGCATCAATGACAACGGGCTCGAGGATCTTATCGCATTGCTGTCCGTAAACAAGCCTATACACTACGGGCGCGTCTATTTCCACGAACAGCTTGTAAACAACCATCTGCACAGCAACTTAAGCCGCAACCGCGTAGCGGTCATTGAAAAACGCAGCAGCCTTGTCGGCCAGCTGACTGTGGCCGATAACGTTTTTGTGCTCCGGGACGGCTTTAAACGGCATGTTATAAACTCAAAGAGCTTCGAAGCCCAGATAAATAAATTATCGCAGGAGCTGAATTTTAATATAAGCGCGGGCGCATATGCGGACCGTTTGACGTCGTTTGAACGCTGCATGGTGGAAATGGTAAAGGCCGCGGCAACAGGCATACGCCTCATAGTTGTCCGCGACGTCAGTAACTTTGTAAGCGCTGTAGACCTTGAACGCCTTCACGACGCAATGCGTTTCTACGCATCGCGGGGCGTGGCGTTTCTGTATGTATGCAACCACCACGAAGAGATATTCCGAATATGCAGCCGCACGGCGATGATGGAAAACGGCCGGATATTCCGTATACTGGATAAAGAAGATATGACTTCGGCAAGCATGCAGCCGTATGTGGATACGCTTTTTACAGCCGAAACCGCCAGCGGTAAAGCCTTCAGCGATAAACCTGAAAGCAATACGCGGGCGGTCATGGAATTCAATAATGTAAAGACGGATGCGATGAATGAAATGACTTTTTCGATATATCCCGGCGAATGCGTCGTTCTACTGGATATCAACAACACTACACAGACAGATTTTTTAAACCTGCTCAGCGGACAGAGCAGGCCGCAGGGCGGCAGGATACTCCTTAAAGGAGCGCCTTTAAAATCGGTGCAGCGCCGAAGGATAGCGCTCATACGGGAAAAGCCCGCGCAGAGCATGCTGTTCCCCGATATAAGCTATCTCGATAACCTCTGTTTTATGGGGGACAGGCGGGCCCGGGCGCTGTGGTCGTCGAGAAGGAAGCGGAAGAGCATCATACAGCAGTTTTTTCCGGTTGCGGGAGAGGATATATATGCCCCCGACCTGTTTAAGCTTTCAACAAAGTCGCTCTACAGCCTTGTATATAACCGCACGTATCTGCAGCATCCCGAAGTTGCGGTATGCGTGCAGCCGTTTTCAGGCGCCGACTTTTACTTAAGGCTCCATTGTCTGGGGCTTATAAGAAAGCTGCTCGAGCGCGGTACGGCGGTGATGATACTTGCCGTCAGCCTGTCCGATTCGCTGCAGCTTGCCGACCGCCTTCTTGTCGTAAAGGGAGGCCGCATCTATATGGAATACGCCAAAGAGGAGATCGCGGCATTCCGGGCTGTAGGTATGGGCGTTGAGCAAGCTATCGAGTAAATTGGCCGCGGCTGCCTCAATAATCCAAAGAATGCCCCTGTTTATCTAAATCATACCCCTGTAAATAAATATAACAGCCGTATATACTCGGTATATAAAAGTACCGGGTTATTTATTTTCAGCAGAAAGGTAAAGGCAGGGGAGTATGGCTGACGACATCGTAAAAATGGAGCACATATATAAATTCTTTCCGGGCGTTTTGGCGCTCAGCGATGTTTCGTTTTATCTTAAAGCTGGGGAAGTAAGGGCGCTGCTCGGTGAGAACGGGGCGGGGAAATCGACTCTCGTTAAAGTATTGAGCGGTGTATATGCCCGCGATAAAGGCGAAATAGAGATATTCGGGAAAAAAATACACGGGGATCTGACACCGAAACGCGCTCAGGAATTGGGCGTTGCTATAATACATCAGGAACTTAACATGTGCCAGCATTTAACGGTTGCGGAAAATATATTCCTTGGGCGTGAGCTTAGTCGCGGGGGAGTGTTATCGAACCGGGAGATGGTAAAACGCGCAAGGGAAGTACTCGGCAGGCTCAAGATCGATATTAATCCGAATGCGATAGTCGGCAGGCTTGCGGTATCAAAACAGCAGATGGTCGAGATAGCAAAAGCGCTTTCGATAAACGCGAAGATCCTTATAATGGACGAACCGACGAGCGCGCTTACAAACAAAGAGATAGATGAACTTTTCAATATAATAAGAAATCTAAAGGCCGAAGGGCACGGAATAATATATATCTCGCACCGGCTGGACGAATTGCAGCACGTAGTCGACTCGGTTACGATAATGCGGGATGGAAAGCATATAACCGACCGCGCCTTTGCCGATATATCGATGGAAGAGATAATCTCAAATATGGTCGGCCGCGAGATTAAAAACAAGTATCCCAGAGTTGAATGCAAGCGCGGTAAAAAGCTGCTCGAAGTAAAGAACCTGAATGCTGCGCGCATGGTTCGCAATATAAATTTCGACGTCTATGAGGGCGAAATAGTAGGTATCGCGGGGCTCATGGGCGCAGGGCGGACGGAAATGACGCGCGCGATATTCGGCGTAGACCCCAAGGAATCGGGCGAGATAATACTTGAAGGCAAGCAGATCAATATAAAGAAGCCGATTGACGCTATACGCAAAGGCTTAGTGCTCGCTCCTGAAGACCGCAAAAAGGACGGGCTTTGCACGAAACTGAGCGTACGCGAAAATATCTCGCTGCCGAATCTTGATATGCTATGCAACCGCCTGACTATGGTCAACCGCAGGAAAGAAAAGCAGATCGTCGATACAGCGATCAGGAACCTTTCCATCAGGCTTCCTCATGCCAATGTTGATGCCGCAAGCCTCTCCGGGGGCAATCAGCAGAAAGTTGTTGTGGCAAAGTGGCTGGCGCGCAATTCTAAAGTAGTAATGTTTGACGAACCTACGCGCGGCATCGACGTCGCGGCAAAGGTGGAAATATATCAGTTGATGAACGAATTGAAGCAGCACGGCATAGGGGTGTTGTTTGTCTCTTCCGAGATGCCAGAGATCATGGGTATAGCCGACCGTATCATCGTTATGTGCGACGGATGCATCACCGGAGAACTGGATACCAAAGAGGCGACGCAAAACAGGGTGCTTGAATACGCGACAAGATTTGAAAAGAAAACTATAAACGGAAGCGCCGAAGGGGGAAATATATAATGAGACAGCAGCAAAATATATTAAAAAGGATAATGGCTGTACGGGGCATGGGACAGGTAATCACAGTCGGCATGGGCCTGGTTGTTCTATGTATAGTTTTCAGCATATTGAATCCGACGTTTATCCTGGAGGCAAACGTTAAAAACCTTTTGCGCCAGATCGCTCCTATACTTCTCATAGGCATCAGCCAGTCGTACGTGCTTATAACCGGCAACATCGATCTCTCTATCGGCTCTGTTGTCGGCATGAGCACCATGATATCGGCGACGCTGATGACAAAGGGCATTGACCCCTGGTTTGCCGTTATTATCACTTTAGTCAGCTGTATAGCACTCGGCGTCGTAAACGGTTTTCTTGTAGCTAAATGCAAGCTGGCGGCATTTATCGCTACGCTCGGTACGATGACGATAGCGAGGGGCATTGCCCAAATAGTCAACAACAATTATAACACCGATTCTATCGGCGAAGCTGCGAAAGGATTCCGTGACTTCTTTTACTACGGAAAGACGTTAGGGTTTTATAACACCATCTGGATAACGTTGGCGTTATGGCTCATATTCAATTTCATATTGAGCAAGACGCGGACGGGGCGGCATATCTACGCGATAGGCAGCAATATTGAAGCGGCGAGGCTGTCGGGCGTCAACGTAGTTACTACTACTATAAAAGCGTATATAGTCAGTTCGTTCTGCGCGGGCGTCGTGGGCCTTATAACCTGTGCGACGAGCGGCATGGGCGCGATGGACGCGGGCACCGGTTATGAGCTATACGCCGTTGCGGCGTCTGTTATAGGCGGCGTGTCGACGCTGGGAGGGCAGGGCATACTTCTCGGCACCGTAATTGGCGCCTCAATATGGGGTGTGCTGCAAAACGGGCTGCAGTTCGCGGGAGCGCCTGTCGCGATCCGAAACATCGTTATAGGTATCATAGTTGTCGTATCGGTGCTTATAGATGTGGTCGTTCGCTCCGAAAAACGTAAAAAAAGAGTGCGCTGAGATTAGTTCATAACGCGGCTTTGGCTGCGTTTGATAAAGAAATATTAATAGGAGGATATCTATGAAAAAGACACTTGCACTGATGCTCGTTCTTATTCTGGCAGTTGCTCTGTTTGCGGGATGCTCGAATACGCCCGCGCCGGTAGAGAGCAAACCGGCGGACCCGGCGGCTCCCAAATCACAGGAACCCGTTGCTGAAAACTACAAGATCTATCTTATTACGATGGATCAGATGGACCAGCACTGGAAGACTGTTGACGGAGGATGCAAAAAGGCTGCCGCTGAGCTCGGGAATGTTGACTACACATGGCTTGCGCCCGATGTAAAGGATGACGCAAAACAGATCGAGTGCATCAACAATGCCGTCGCTGGCGGAGCGGACGCCATACTGCTTGCGGCTAACGGCCCCGACGCAGTTACTGCTGCTCTTGAAGAAGCCACGGCGGCAGGCGTGACCATCGTTTATGTAGACTCAGCCGCAAACTACGATAAAGCTGTTGCGACGCTCGCGACCGATAACAAAGCCGCAGGGAAGACAGCTGGAACGCAGATGCTTAATGCTTTTACAGCTGCGGGAGTTACGGAAGGTAAGATTGGCGTGATAAGCGTAAACGCTGCTACCGCTTCCACAGTTGCCCGTGAAGCCGGCTTCCGCGAGGCGTTTGCGGGAACGAACTTTGAGATCCTCGAAACACAGTACAGCGACGGAGATGCCGCACGCTCCAAGGACATTGCCACGAACTACATAACGCAGGGGTGCGCAGGCATATTCGGCGCTAACGAAGGCTGCACGGTCGGAACCGGCAACGCTATTCAAGAAGCCGGAACTTCCGTAATAGGCGTTGGTTTCGACAAGTCGGACACGATACTGAGCCTTGTAAAAGACGGCTACATTCTCTGCACGATGGCCCAGAACCCTGACGTGATGGGATATGAGGGCTTGAAGACAGCTATAGCAGCACTCACTGGACAGTCTTTTGAAAATAAGGTTGACACGGGTGTTTCCGTCCTTGACAAATCAAAAGTACAGTAAAAAACGCTGAAACAAAAAGCGCCGGAAGGCGTTTTTTGTTATAATAAAAAAGGAGGGCCAACATGAAGAGATCGAGGATTAACCGGGCGATAAAGAGGATGGAAGAGCTGGCAAAGGAGCACGGTTTTAAGCTGCCGCCGTTTTGCAGCTTTACGCCTGAGGAATGGGAGAACAAAAATAGCGAATACGACGAGATAAGGGACAACAAATTGGGTTGGGATATTACGGATTATGGCATGGGCAATTTTGAAAACATGGGTTTCTCGCTGATAACGATAAGAAACGGAAACGTCAATATGGCGGATAAATATAAAAAGCCCTATGCTGAGAAACTGCTCATGCTGGAAGAAGGGCAGTATTCGCCCATGCACTTTCACTACGGGTTTATAACTCAACGCCCGAAGGAGAGTACGACAATACAGACGTTAAAGTATGCATGGACGGGCGCGAATTCTGCGTTGCCCGGGCAAGCAGGTAAAGCTTGAGCCGGTTGTAGGAAAAATTGTAATGAAGCCTGATGCAATTGCAAAATCTCACAAACCAAGTGACCTATGTCGTAATTTGCCGATAATCGGTGCTGATAATCATGCTGGGCGGTATAGGGATGGGACTGCCCGAAAACTTCTACGCGAAAACCAAGTACAACATGACATTGTAATAAAAAATGAAAACATTTCGTTAACCGTTTCAACGCTTGGCGCGGAAATGCAGTCTGTTCGGGATCGCGAAGGAACTGAATTTCTGTGGAATGGAAACAGCACATATTGGACGGGGCGCGTGCCTAATCTTTTCCCTTACATTGCGCGTTTGACGAATGAAACGTATACTCTTAACGGCAGACGCTATCACATGGGGATCCATGGATTTGCGGCAAATACGGAGTTTCTGCTGGAAGACAGGGCAGAAAATGCCGCTGTGTTTTTACTGAGGGATAATAAATCCACCAGAATGATGTATCCATTTTATTTTGAATTCCGTGTGGCGTACAACCTGAAGGGATCACGGATAAGCATCTTGTATAGCATTAGTAACAAAGGCGAATCCCCGATGTATTTTGGCATAGGCGGGCACCCCGGCTTTTCGCTGCCTTTCCATAACGGGCATGGGTGAATCGATAGTAGATTTTACACAAAGCGGATATACGAAGAATGGGATGCGTTTATTTGAACAGAATCCCTTCTATTTGGCAGGGAAATCATTACGTTGGAGGGATATCGAAGGGATATCGCCGCACAGGACTATCATTCCATTACGCCTGCTAACGTGAAGGAAATAATAAAAAACATATTGTAAAGGCCATACCCGCCGTTGACAAATAATATACGGGAGCCGATACATTGAGTAAAACGAGAAAGTACTATGAGCAGCTTTATGCTTCATATTCTGATGTTGTAACTTTACCTGAGTTCTGCACATTAGGTGAATTTTCAAATACTGATTTGCAAACTTACTTGGAAGATGAGTATTCAGATAGCGATGTGCTTATTGGCATTATTGATGGTGGAATTGATGATAATGAACTCTTAGCCCCTTATATTGCAGCTAGAGAAGAATATGTCAATATGACATATTGCAACTCTTACCACGCTACCTTTATCGCATCAACAATACAATATGGAAACAAACTTAATGGGATCGAATCAATATATTTAAAAAGATATAAATTTGTTGATATAATTGCAATGCCAAATAGTGATAAAAAATTTGGGCCAACAGACACAATTGGTGAAGAAGAATTAATGGAAATTATTGAGGAAGTAATGCAGAAGTACGCGGCCAGAGTAAAGGTATGGAATATATCTTTAGGTATAGAAAGCAAGGTTTGCCGAGGAGGTATGTCAGATCTCGGCATTTTTTTAGACTATATTCAAGATAATTATGGCGTACAGATTTTCGTTTCGAGTGGGAACTTGAATCAACTTCCATTGCGAACATGGCCACCGCAGAACGATATGAATGAGCGAGATAGAATAATATCTCAGGCAGATTCAGTCAGGGCGATTACGGTTGGATCGGTTGCGTTGTATGAGTCTGAAAATTCTATTGTAAAATCATATGAGCCATCTCCTTTTAGTAGAAGGGGGCCTGGTGCAAATTATATTGTTAAGCCAGATGTAGTCGATTTTGGTGGAAACATTGCGATAGATCATAGCATTTCAGGACTCGGTATTAAAGGATTGGATATAAACGGTAATGTAATTGAGGGTAATGGGACAAGTTATTCCAATCCGCGAGTAGCGCAAAAGTTCGCTGCCATCTATGATGAAATGGTAGACAAGGATCTATTGCTAGCAAAAGCAATGCTTATTCATTCTGCGAGGAAGGCCTCTCGTGAACTAATTGATAAGAATCAAGAAAACATTAAGTATTACGGTTTTGGAATGCCCTCTGTTAATATTCAAGACATTCTTCAGTGTAGTAAGGACGAAGTAACCTTGGTATTTCGTCAAAGGGTTATTCAAGGCACTCACCTTGAGATATTCGATTTTCCATATCCAACTTCATTAATTCGTAACGGGAAATGCTACGGTGAAATTTGCATGACTCTTGCGTACAATCCGGTTTTGGACGATCGTTATGGTCATGAATATTGTAGAACAAATATTGATGTTAGTTTCGGGACCTATGAATACGAGGATAATGGTAAAATAAAACATGCAGGGTGTGTCCCGCTTGAAAGTTCGTGGGACGAAAAATACGAAAGAATCAGAGTAGAGAATGGATTTAAGTGGAGTTCGATAAAGTCTTATTATAGAAATATTAGTGACAAAGGTATTAAATCCGGAGAAGGATGGAAAATACGAATAGACTTAACCCCTAGGAACGGGCTTAATTTTACAACTCAAGAGTTCGTTCTTATCGTATCGATCATAGATCATGCAGGTCATGACATATATTCAGAAGTTGTTAATGGTTTAAGAGCAAGAGGATACATTACAAATAACTTGGAGACTAGACAACAAATACGTCAGCGTCAATAGCAAAGAAATATATATATTTTGCGATTTAACCGTTTGCATAAAAGGTAAGCGGTTTTTTTATGTCTTAAAATCAAAGGAGGTAATTAAATGGTTAAAGTTATCGCTCTCGCTAACCAAAAGGGCGGCGTGGGCAAAACAACGACAACCGTGAACCTAGGGATTGGCTTGGCTCGGCAGGGCAAAAAAGTTCTGCTTATTGATGCAGACGCACAGGGCAACCTGACAGATTCACTCGGATGGAAAGAACCTGATAAGCTGCCAGTGTCTCTCGCTACCGTTATGGCCAAGCTAATCACAGATGAACCGCTTGAGCAGGATGAAGGTATCCTGCATCACAATGAAGGCATCGATCTTATGCCATCAAACATTGAGTTGTCTGCCACAGATGTATTGTTAGTTAACACCATGAGCCGTGAGGTAGTACTGCACAATTACATTAACAGGGTCAAACACAATTATGACTATGTCTTAATCGATTGTATGCCTTCACTTGGCATGATGACCGTCAATGCGCTTGTCGCCGCAGACAGCGTCATTATCCCGGTGCAGGCACATTATCTGCCTACAAAAGGAATGTCGCAGTTGCTGCAAACAATCAACAGAGTCAAACGGAACATTAACCCAAATCTCAAAATTGAAGGCGTACTTATGACGATGGTGGATTATCGAACGAACTTCGCCAAGGATATTTCTTTTGTGCTGCGCCGTGATTATGGCGATAGATTGCACGTGTATAAAACGGAAATACCTCTTGCCATAAAAGCAGCAGAAACGAGCGCAGAAGGTAAGAGCATATATGCTTATGACTCAAACGGAAAAGTAGCAAAGGCATACGAAGAACTGACGAAGGAGGTCTTAAACGATGGCAGGCAACGGGAGAAATATAAGGCTGACATCAGTAGATGACCTGTTCAGCAGCGAGGATAGCCGGCGAGCGGAGCAGCAGCAACAGGGTGAACAAGTCATAAACGTGCCTATTTCAGAAATACATGACTTTGCACACAACCCATATCGCGTTCGGAAGGATGCAGAACTAATGAATATGGTGGAGAGCATCCAGCGGATCGGCGTAAAGACACCCTGCCTCGCGCGGCCACGGGCTGAGGGCGGATATGAACTGCTTTCAGGACATAGACGTAAGCTTGCAAGTACGATTGTCGGACTTGAAACGCTTCCCCTTATTGTCCGTGAATACGACGATGATGCCGCCAGCATCTTAGTTGTTGACGGGAACATCCAAAGAGAAACCATATTTCCAAGCGAAAAGGCTCTTGCTTATAAAATGAAGCTGGAAGCACTGAAAAGGCAGGGCAAGAGGACAGACTTAACTTCGGGCCAACTTGACCCGAAGTTAAAAAATCGTTCCAATGCAATTGTTGCTCAAGATTCAGGCGAAAGTGTCAAGCAAGTCCAGCGCTATATTCGATTGACTGAACTTGTACCCCCTTTACTACAGATGGTGGACGAAAAGAAAATGGCATTTAACCCCGCAGTTGAGCTGTCATATCTGCCGCATGATCTTCAAACCGAATTGCTGGATGTCATTGAGCAGGAGGAATGTACTCCGTCGCTTTCACAAGCGCAGCGGATGAAACAGGCCGCTCAGGAAGGAAAACTTGATCGCAACGGTATGGAACTCGTTATGGGTGAAGAAAAACCACAACAGAATAACTTCACGATAAAAACGACAGAGCTTGAAAAGCGCTACCCGTCAATTAAGGATTATTCGGCAAAGCAATGTGAAGAGCTGATATATAAAGCGCTTGACCTGTACTTCAAACGGATGGAGCGAGTAAAACAAGAAAGAGAACAGGAGCGCTGAACACCCGAAGCTATGAGCCAGGGTGTTTTTTGTTGCTCTTTTTCAGAGAGAGGAGGTTAACAATGCTGTTTACAGAAGGTGAGCTTAGCACATTTGAGCGCATGATGAGAGAGACTCCAAGACCACCCAGAATAAATAATATTTTTGAATCCAATCGACTGCGCGGGCCGACAATACAAAAACGCAACTGTCCTGGTTGTCTATTTTATGACTCGAGGCGTAAACAATGCAAACAGGAAAAATGCGTAGTCATTAGAACCAGCCGATAAAGCAGGCAATTTCACACCAAGGGGGCAGTCTGTCAATTTGTCTGAAATGAACAAGACTGCATTCCCCTTCCCCCAGACCCCCAACCCTTTATTACCAGCCGAAAAAATACCAGCCGAAAAAAGAAAATATCTATTCAAAGCTTAGGAGGAACTATATGAAACTATTTAAAAACAAATTCTTTATTGGAGTTCTTTGCATAGCGGCTGCGTTGCTGTTCAGCTTTGTGGCAGTACCGGCATTGCAGGGAAGCAGTCAGAACCCATATGTAAACGCTGTTCGTATGAAAGCAGCAGTTCAAGATGGAGCGCAGATAAGTGCGGAAATGGTTGAAACGGTAAGAATACCGGAAGGACTCGTACAGGGGAGCATCAGTGATGTTTCTTCTGTTCTCGGCAGGTATGCCAATACGGATTTATATACCGGAGATTACCTGACTGCAGAAAAGCTTTTTGCCAAACAGGAAAAAACGGATACCGTAGCAGCGGGTACTTCCAAAGGCAAAATGGTTATGCCCGTCACATTGCCATCGCTTGCATCGGGCGTATCAGGACAGCTTCAGCCTGGTGATGTGGTTACAGTTATGTCGTTACCGAATGGCGTCGTCAATAAGACCTTGGGCATCGAACCGGAAACAACCGATACAGTCTCAAACTCCGGAGCCGTTATATATCCTGAGCTGCAATACCTTGAAGTCTGCATGGTGACAGCCAATGACGGTTCGAACACTCAATATGCATTTAAAACCGGGTTGATCGACTTTAACCCAGCTGACCGTGTGGAACGTCCTCGTAAAGGGAAATACACGGCGTCAATCTATAATGCAAAGGAACTGGAAACCTTGTTCGCTGTCGTGAAAGGGAAAAAGATAGAACTGGCTGTCATCCTGGGTGCGTTCTATGGGCTGCGTAGGAGTGAGGTTGTTGGACTGAAATGGGACGCAATTGATTTTGAGAGGAAAACGCTGACTATCAAACACACAGTAACCGAAGTAACGCTGGACGGAAAGAATACAATTATTGAAAAAGATCGTACAAAAACGAAGTCGAGTTACCGTAGCTTGCCACTAGTAGAGCCGTTTGAAGAACTGCTCAATAAACTAGGGCTGAACAGGAGCGAAATCGGAAAGTGTGCGGCCGCGTTTATTGCAAGGACTATTTGGATTATATCTATGTGGACGAGTTGGGCGAACGGATTAAGCCGGGGTATATCACGCAGAACTTTGAAATCACTCTTAAGAATAATGGTATGAAAAAGATTCGGTTCCACGATTTAAGGCATAGCTGCGCGAGCCTTTTGTACGCAAATGGAGTCAGCTTAAAAGAAATTCAAGAGTGGCTGGGGCATAGCGATATTTCGACGACTTCAAACATCTATACTCATCTGGACTTTAAATCTAAGATTGCTTCAGCTAATGCGATTATAGGCGTGTATCCAGGATAAATAAGTGGGGGAGGGCATAGAAAAAGCCGCCGAATCGCTTCGGCAGCTTCTCCAAAAACTTCCCACTTGATGTCTTCCCTGCAGCTTTACAAAGATGTCAGTACTGATGTCAGAAAACTGATGCAGAACAAAGATGTCAATGGTGCCGGTGGTCGGACTCGAACCGACACGTCCATAGGACACGGCATTTTGAGTGCCGCACGTCTGCCAATTTCATCACACCGGCATAATTTATTTAATCTCCCACCCAAGAATTGCCCTTCGGAAGTTGGAGGGATATTGAGGAGGGATATTAGAACCAAAGCAAGTATTAAGTTTTCAAGAACCCCGTATTTATCAGGGCTTTACGCATCAGCGGGTGAAACCGCGAAGCGGATTTTGAGTCCGGCACGTCTGCCAATTCCATCACTTCGGCATTTTAAGCCTTCCTAATATAGCACATACGCTATTTCGAGTCAAGACCGATACAAGCTTAAAAGCGAGCTGTTATGCTAACCCGCCGCGTTTATCAGCCGTATGATATGCGGCACGAAAATTATAAGGCCGACCGCCGCCGATACTATCGAAAAAACGAGCACAGCGCCCGCCGCGATGTCCTTCGCTTTTTTGGCGAGAGGCTTGTATTCGGTTGTCGCGATATCGACCGCCGACTCAAGCGCGGTGTTTACCATCTCTAGCGATATAACGCCCGCGCAGCATAAAAGCACCGCCGCCCACTCTATCGCGGTAATCCCGACCAAAAAGCCCGCCGCCGTCACGAGAACGAAGCAGGCGGCCATTATTCGTATGTTGCGCCCGGCGAACGCAGCCGCGACGCCGCGCGCGGCGTATTTGAACGAACGAAGCATCATAAAACTCCGATATCAGAATCAGCATAATAATAGCACAACACGCAAGTGTTAACAATCGGTATAAAATACGCTTTTTAAAAGCCGCGAATTTTACGCTTATTAAATATGCTGTCAATTTTTTTGTTTTTGCCGCATATCATATTTCTATGCACACGATTTTTACAGCAGGAGGCGCTTTCATGAGCGAAGAGACAAGATGCATTAAATACAACATAAAAAGGCATGAAACGCTTTCGGATGTGATGAGAAGGTTTGACGTAAGCATCACCGACCTTATGGAATATAACGAAGCCTGCGATCTTTTGTCGCTTCGCGAAGGTCAGACGCTTTTTATAAAGAGCAGGCCGCCCGGAGTGCGCTCGTATGAACTGGGGGAGGGCGAGACGCTCTGGACAGTAGCCGAAAAGCTGGGACTGAGCGTACCGTCGCTGTTGAAAGCAAATTCTAATATAATGCCCAATGAAATAAGGCAGGGGATAAGCATCGCCCTGCCCGACAGCCAACTGTGATCTTGTAAAAGCTTAATTCGTGATGAAGCCTTTCATACCTCCCTCGATGAGGGAGGTGTCGATCACTGGATTGTCAGACCCAAGAGAAGAGCCCGACAATCCAGTGATTGGCGAAGGGAGTGACCGTTTTACTCCTCTCTCGGGCAGGCACGAACGTCCAATCGTATAAGTGAGCTATTTTAGTTGGGTTTGACACTCCGGCCTTTCTCATTGGGGGAAGGCTTTATACGCATATACAACAATACCCCGGCTGAGCCGGGGTATGCCTATGGTAAAATCACGTTTGTTTTATATTATATCTGTTCTTGGCTTTTCACGCTTTTTGAATATGCCCGCCCGGCAGAACACCATGGTAAGCAGAACGGACAGCATGGCCACGCCCAGCATACCTGCTATAAGCGCGCCGTATGGAACGCCGAACAGCTTTTCTATTGGAGCCATGGCCGACGCTCCCAGCATGGCGGGGTCTGCGGTATTGGGGTTTGCCTCGGGCTGCCCCGGCTCCGCTGACTCGGGCTGAGCCGCCTCAGCCGCCGCCAAAGCCGCGTTTGCCTCCGTGAGCTGCGACTCAAGCTCGGCGCTCGCGGCCTTTGCCTCGGCAAGCTGCTGGGAGTATTTCGCGTCTATGGCGAAGTCCGCGCCCATCGCGCCTTCTACGGGGCTCTTCGCCACGAAATAGCTCGAGCAGTGGTATATGTCGAACGACACATAGCCATCGTCGCCAACGACCGCCGACTGCATTCCCTGCACAACGCCCGATTGGTTATAGTAATAGTAAAGATAGAGCAAATCTCCGGGTGAGCTGCCCTCCGCCTTGAACGAATACGTGAATTTGCCCGGGAAAGGCCCCTTATGAGCGAAATGCAGCTGATACGCGTCGCCGCCGCCAACGGCGTCCGAAAACTTATCGTCGCGCTGCATCTTCATCGAGAGGTCTATGGGCTTTTGGTTATCGCCAAGAGCGCCCAGAGACTTTCCGTCTATCGTGCACGTATACGAGCCGAAGTTGAGCGTCAGCGTGCACTTCTTTTCCCTGAGCGCGCCCAGCACATTTGCTGGCACCATGGGGTCTTCTTTTATGTCAATACTGATATCGCCCTCGCTCTGTATCTTTGTTACGCTCTGCTCCGCGATATCCCACTCTGTGGGCGCTGCGGCGGCCTTGGGCTGGGAATTGGCAGCGGGCTTCGGAGTCGAGGTTGATTTTGCAACCACTTTGTATTGCTTTGATTCAGTACCTTTAGTCTCACTGGCGTCATCTTTGCCAATTTCATACGACACCGTTATTGTACCGATATCATTGGGTTTCGCGGTCGAGGAAACTTTTACGTTGATTTTTGCGGTTGCGGTTATTCTTTTGTTTAACCCGGTATCCGAATCTTTCCAGCCGGTTGCTTTGCTGCCGCTGAAGACTCCTCCGCATGTAACGCTTTTAATTGCTATTGAAGAAGCGGTTGCGGTAATAGAAACCGTAATTGTTTTTGATGCGCCTGCGGTAGGGCTGTACTTTGCAAAATTAACAACACCCGCAGAAGCAGTCATTACCCCCAACATAGAAATCATCATTACTGCCGAAATCAATAAAGCTGTAAACCTTTTCATTAGCCTTCTCCTTATTATGCCTTTTGTCTAGAAATTGACGCGCCTTCCGTGGCTGAACTGCTTGTCGTACCATCCCTTGAATTCCGATATTATTACGAAGCCGTTGCTCGACGACGCGTGTATGTGGTATCCGTTGCCGAGGTATATCCCCGTGTGCCCTATGCGGGTCGTGTCCCCCGGCTTGTCCGAGAAATAGAACATAAGGTCTCCCGGCACAAGCTCGTTCTTCTCCACGCGCTGCCAGCTCGTCCTTTTGCTGTACGTGTCCGCCGTCGAGCGCCCTACGGAATGCCCAGCCTGATTGAGGCAGTAATGCACGAGCCCAGAGCAGTCGAACGAGTTGGGGCCTTCCGCGCCCCAGACGTATGGCTTGCCCTGCTGCGCCAGCGCGATGTTGATGAAGTTTTGAACCTTGGGCGCGCTGTCGTCGGGTATATCGGGTAGGCCGCCGCCTATAGGCTTAAGCCCGAGTATATCGAGCCTCATCAGCGTGTAGTCGCTGATGGATATACTGCCGTCCTGGTTTACGTCCGCCGCCGTGCGGTAATGCCCTTCAAGCGCCTTGAGCCCCAGTATATCGAGCCTCGCGAGCGTGTAATCCGATATGGATATATTGCCGTCGCCGTTCGCGTCCCCGAGGACTATGACTGTAAGCGCGTCGCGCTCGATGCCTCTCACAAACAGCTTTACCGTCATGCCCGTGCCCGCGAGCCCCGCCGTAATCTCGCCGCCGGCCGCCTTATACACCTTTATGTCCGTCTCGTCGTTTCCGAAATATGACTTGAACACCGGGATAGCCGTCGATTTCGCGACTCCCGTCAGCAGCCCGTCCACAGCAACATACTTTGTGGAAGCGAGCTTGTCCCCTTTAACGTTGACCGTGCACGAGGCCGTAAACCCTCCGTCCACTGTTGTCGCGGTTATCTCCACGGTGCCTACCTCGAGCAGCGTTATAGCGCCGCCGTCAACGGATACTATCTCGTCGTTTTCGGAAGACCACGTTACGCCCTTTTCCGCGGCGCCCGCGGGGGAGACCGTGACGTTAAGCGTAACGGTGTCGCCTACGCAGCCCGCAAAGCTTGTCCTGTCAAGGCTTACTCCGTTTGCCGGTATATCCTTTTGCGGCAGGTATATAACGGAGCAGTAGGGTTCGGTTGACGACAAACCGTCTATTACAGTCATGGCCTGCGACGAATCCGTGATATACAGGTAGTTGCCGGACACGTTAAGGCCGGTAAGCGCAAGACCGGCAAGCGGTGAGATATCGCTGATATAGTTGTCCGACAGGTCTAGCTCCGTTACGCCCGCGAGATACTCGAGCCCCGTTATGTCGTATATCCCAACCCCGCTGAGATCGAGCGTTCCCGTAAGCGCGGCAAGCTCGCCCTCCGTCAGCGTGCCATCCCCGCCGTCCGCCTCAGCAAGCAGCTCCGCTCTAAGCGCCGCGTCGGGAATCGTTACGGCGTCCTCTGGCGCGGCGTGCGTCGCGCCCGGCAGCATTACCGCCGCGGCCACCACCGCGGCCAGTACGGCAACGGCTCTTTTAAACCATGCTGATGTTATTACCATATCTGTGTATCCTCAATATATAATCACTTTTAGCATAAAGTATATCATGGATACTTTAATCAGTGAATCTTTTTCAATCCTAAAATATCCAGTCTCATAAGCGTATAATCGGATATCGATATGCTTGAGTCCTGATTTACATCCGCGCCTGTGCGCTGCGTTCCCGACAGAACGCTGAGGCCCAGTATGTCGAGCCGCGCCATCGTATAGTCGGATATAGATATCACGCCGTCGCCGTTCGCGTCTCCCAGCACTATTACCGTAAGCTCCTCGATTACCTCGCCGCCGCTCTCCACCTTCAGCAGCGCGCCCGTACCGGCGTACTGCGCTGCGTATGCCGCGCCCGAAGAGTCATACAGCGCGGGAGTGCCTTCGGTTATGTCGAGGTTTGAAAGCAGCGACGCGGGCGTTACCTTGTCGGGTATGTATATCATTCCGTCGATGCGCGTATACGGCACGGCCTGATAATTCGAGTCGATCTTTAAGTAGTCCTTGTGTATATAAGCCAGCGTTCCGCCGTAGTTTACCTGATGCCAGTTCGCCGTATATAACGCCTTTGTCACCTCAACCCTCATGCCCACGGGTATCTGCGAGCCGGGGAGAGCGCTGTAGTTCGTGCCGGGGCCGCTGCGAACGTTTACGTTCGTCGTCACCGTGGCGTTATAGCGGTTTCGCGTGCTTACCGCCGTGAGCGTTGGCTGCTGCGCGCCGAGCGCCGTAAGCGCCGCACCGGGGTAGTAGAACCCCAGTATCTGATCGTATGTGTGGCCGCCGCCTCCGCTCGAGACACTCCTTGCCCTTTGCTGCGCGCCTCGCTGAGAGAGCCCGCATCCGTGGCCGTAACGCTTCTGAGATATGGAATATGCCGTTACGGTTTCGCCTTCCATTACCGGCTCTACCACGAACACGCCGAGGCTAGAACCCACGAACGCCTTATACATGTTGTTCGTACTCGATCTTCCTCCGTCGAGATACCGCAGGTCGAGCTCAACTCCGGTTACGGTCACCGTATCCGAGCCTACCTTTACCGAAAAATCTCCCGTAGCTTTTATAAGGTCGAGGCAATTGTTTACTCCGTTCATCGGCATGCGCGTGTGGTCCTGCGCAACGCTGCCGCTCGATGAGTATGTTATCTCGGGCGTATGCGCCTCAAGGCTGAGCACTCCCGTCAGCTCGAAGCCGTTCGCGCTCGTCACTCCGTAGCCGCTTAGCTGACCGCTGTTGTATATCTCATGCCTTATATAAGCCGCGGCCTTTGCCGCGTCGGGCGTGCCCGACAGGTTGTCCTTAATCGTGACAGGGTTGCCCGAGCTTATAGCTACGGGAAACGTTATGGTTTCAAACAGGCTCGACGGGTTTGCGGTGTCGAAAGGGTCGTCAACCATCTGATAATACGTCCATTCATAGCCGCCTCCCCATCTGTGGTAGGGAAGCTCGGTTCGCCCACCGTTCGAAGCGGAATAGAAAGCGTCTATAACCGTGCTGCCCGATCTGAGCACCTGCCCTGCTGTGGCGTCCACAGCCGCTATGCAGTTTTTATACGTATCGTTCCAGCCTCTGTACACCTGGTCGTAAGAGGATTGATCCGTCAGATCGTAGCTTCCGCTTTTTCCCATCCTCTTGGCGGCATAGTTGCGCGCGGCGACCGCCTGGCTTTTCAGAGCCTCGAGCGGGAACGAATCGCTCATCTCATACGGCAGCACGCCGTAAAGATAGTCCTCAAGGTATATGTGGTTTACTACCTGAATAGCGCCGCTGACGATGGAAAAGCTCATATCTCCCAGATACCGCAGGTATCTGCCGTAATGCGGACTATTCATCCACATGAAGTTGTTCTGGTTGGTCGTTGCCGTGTGCTGCGTCAGGTAAATCGACGATGCGCGCGCTATCCTCGTGCTCCCGAGATACAGGCTGAGCGACCCGCTTTCTATCTTTACCGTGTAGAGCTGACGGTCGAGAGGGACGCCCGAAACGCTGTAGTTTCCGTCGAGAAAGACCTGTATCGAAGTGGGCGTGCCCATAGTAAGCTTTACCCTGATGATGCCGCTGCCGGCCGCGGTCGCGCTGGATGGTGGTACTACAAGAAGCAATAACAGTGCCAGGCTGACTATAATGCCAAGTAGCTTACGTCTCATCAGTATCCCCCGGAAAATAACAAGAAATGACCGCGCTTATTTTGTAATAAACGCAACACATTTGTAATAATTATAGTTTTATTTATATCATATATACCCCGGTTTGTACACCTGAAAACGACAAATTGTCTGTTTAATTTGTAAATTTAACGGATATTACGGAATCGGGCGCGGATATCCGCGCTGATTTCAGACAAAATGCGACCGTATCTTAAATGCTGGGCTCTAATATTATATAATGCTGAATAAATATAAAAAGATATTATAAAAACATTGACAATAGTGTACGACAAATAGTATAATGCTGCCGAGGTGATACAGATGGACAAAATTCAGGACATCGTAACCAATCTTCAGCAGGAGCTCAAGCGCGGCGCGATAGTGCTGTGCGTATTGAGCCAGCTTACCTCGCCGAAATACGGTTATGCGCTTGTCGAGTCGCTCGAAGCAAAGGGCATACGCGTTGAGCCGGGGACGCTTTATCCGCTGCTGCGAAGGCTTGAAAAGCAGGAGCTTCTGACAAGCGAGTGGGAGACGTCGGGCGCTAAGCCGCGAAAGTATTACGTGCTTAGCTCGCTGGGCAGGGAAGTCTATAACCTGCTGCTCAGGGACTGGGACGATTTGCAGGGCACCATCAACAATCTGACTGGTAAAAAGGAGTAATAAACATGGAAAACTATGAAAAGCCGGTTGCTGAAATGATAGACAGATATATATATTCGGTCACAAAACGGCTTCAGGAATCGCAGCGGGCGGACATCGATAAAGAGCTTCGCGGGCTCATCGATGACATGCTGCAGGACAGGACGGTAGGAGCGCCTCCAAGGAAAGAGGATATAGAGGCGGTTTTAAAGGAGCTTGGCAGGCCGTCCGCGCTGGCCGCTAAGTACAGGGGAGTGGAGCAGCATCTTATAGGCCCGGAATACTTCGATCTTTATACTATAGTATTAAAGATAGTCATCATCGTAGCGCCCTGCGCTACGGCGTTCGCCCAGATCATAAGATACGCTGCAAATCCGCCTGTAAACGCGCTTGAATCGATAGGAATGCTGTTCGGCTCGGTCATAGCGGCGGCGATATACGCGTTCGCGCTGGTCACGCTAATCTTCGCGGCGATAGAGCGTTTCGCGAAAAAGAGCGATATACTCGATGAAGACTGGAATCCTTCCGACCTTCCGCCTGTGCCCGCCGCAAAGGCCGTCATAAGCAGGAGCGAATGCATCGTCGGCATAGTGTTCACCGTCTTTGCCATCATAATCTTCAACGTCGCACCATGGCTGTTCGGGGCGAACGATTTTTCCGGCATGACGTTCATACCGGTGTTCAATCTTGAAGTGCTAATAACAATGCTTCCACTATTAAACGTGATGTTCTGCCTCGGCATACTGAAAGAGACGGCGAGGCTCATCATAGGCAAGTACGATTTCAAGCTCGCCATATCGGTCACGGTACTCAACATTCTTTCGCTTATACTGTTCCTGTATGTATTCGTGCCCCCGGCGATATGGAACGCGGACTTCATGATGTCGCTGTACAATGTTTACGGATGGGATTGGGCAGCGACGCCCGAGGCGGCAACCGCGTGGGCCATATTCCCCAAAGTGATAATAGGGCTAACGATATTCGGGCATATCGTGGACACCATAACGGTGTTTGTACGCTCGTTTATCTACAGCGATACAAGAAAGACTATCGGGAAAACACATTGACATTATTAAGCTTCGTGTGGTAAAATTCTTCAAAAGCTGGCAAGAAGCCGGCAAACGAAAAAAACCCGAGGATTTTGAAATCATACCATGAAGGTACAGCTCATTTAACGGGCGGCTTTCATGGTTTTTTATTTTACTAAGGAGGTATCATTATGAGATCATTTACGGCAAAACGACTGGTATTCACGGGCCTTTGCATTGCTTTGGGCGTCGTGCTCCCGATTGCGTTTCATTCTATTCCCAACGCGGGAAGCATCTTCTTGCCTATGCACATCCCTGTGCTGCTTTGCGGGCTAGCGTGCGGCTGGCAGTACGGCCTTGCGTGCGGCGTTATAACACCGCTGCTATCGAGCCTGTTAACGGGCATGCCGCCTGCGGCATTTCTTCCGGCGATGGTGTGCGAGCTGGCGGTCTACGGGTTGCTGACGGGGATAATGAGCAAAGTAATAAAGACTAAAAGTATATATGCGGGCTTGTATGTTCAGCTTATTACTGCTATGCTTGCGGGGCGTGCAGTATACGGGCTGCTTAACGCTCTCATTTTCAGGGCGGGAGAATATACGTTTTCGGTATGGCTGTCGGCGGTATTCGTAACATCGCTTCCGGGTATCGCGATTCAGCTCGTGCTTATCCCGCTGCTGGTCATAGCTTTAAGAAAGGCAAAGCTCATTGAGTACGGAGAAAAGCGAATTAAGAGATCTGCTGCTGAGGCAGTTTAAGCGCTGCCCCGAAGCGCAGGTTTGTGACACGGTAAAGCTGTTATACCAGAGCGAATTTGCGGGCGGGCACCTCATAGAAGACGCAAGCGAAAGCCTTAAGCGGCTGAACGAGGAATGCGCCTCGCTTGTTTATACCACGCTTGCGGCGGAGGAAGCGTTCGAGGATATCGGGGGCAGCCTTTGCAGAATGAACCTGCGCTCTCTCACCAGCCTCGGCATTACTGTTGAAACCGCAAACCGCTTTTTCGTCGAGACCGCTGATTCAGCGCGGGGCACCTTAGAGAGTTTTGAGTTTAAGCTAGACGTGCTGCTTGAGCTGTGCCGTAACGGAGAGCTTCCGCTTAAGCCTGAAATAGCAGAAACCTATATCAGAGAACTCAAGAAAAAAGGTTATCCGCCCGTATCACACAGTGAGGAATACCGTGAAGCGTACGCTCCCGCGTACCGCGTAGTGAAAGCCGCATACCGCGATTACATAGAAGTATTTGGCAGTATAGACTCCCTTTTGGAGCAAGGGGGTATTGTAATCGTCGCTATAGACGGCAGCTGCGCCTCGGGAAAGAGCGCGCTCGCATCTCTAATCGGAGGCGTTTATGACTGTAATATCTTTCACATGGACGATTTCTTTCTGAGGCCGGAGCAAAAAACGCAGCAGCGTTTAAAAGAAACGGGCGGGAATGTCGACTACGAGCGTTTTGCCGCGGAGATAATCAAAGGAATCACCACCGGCAGTGAGTTTTCTTACAGAAAGTATGACTGCAAGGCCCAGAAGCTAGGAGAGCCGATACCTGTCAAACCCAAACGGTTAAACGTAATAGAAGGCTCTTACAGCATGCACCCTTCACTTATCGGCTTTTACGGCCTGAAGGTTTTCCTTGGCATAAGCGCCGCCGCGCAGAGCGAGCGCATACTAAAGCGAAACGGCCCCGATATGCATAAAAGATTCATCAGGGAGTGGATACCCATGGAGAACAGCTACTTTGAGCAAATGAGTATCAAGGAGCAGGCCAACATCGTTATTCAAAGAGGCTGATTCAAAATATCATTTATCATCACACCGCGCAAAGTCTTAAACCGTAACATACAAACCAAACAATATTAATACTATAATAAGGGGAATCGGATAAAGTTGCCCCTTATTATTTATTTTGTCAAATATTTTGCGGATATATATCGTTTTTTAGTTTATTGTGTTATTATATGTAAAAACAAGAGGTGATGCGTATGGCTGAATGGTGGGAAGCGTTATCGACGCTGCAGCATATTTTTCTTTTTACGGCAGTGCCTTTTTCCGTGATACTGCTTATACAGACGGTGCTCACGTTTATCGGGCTCGGCGGAGGCGGCGCGGACGGGCTTGATGCAGACGCCGACGCTGACATCGACGTCGACGCTGATATCGACGTCGATGCTGACCCCGGCGAAGGCGGCGCAGGAGGACAAGAAGGCGACGAAGGTTTTACGCATGTCGGAGGTTTCAAATTTTTCTCTGTCAGCGGCATAATCGCGTTCTTCTGCATATTCGGGTGGACGGGTTTCGCGCTCAGCTACTCCGCGCTGGGCACTGTACCGGTGCTGTTTATATCGGCGGCTGCTGGGCTCGCCGCTATGCTTTTTATCGGGCTCATGTTCTTTGCGGTCAAGCGCATGCAGTCTAGCGGCAACATAAGATATTCAAACGCGGTCGGCAGGATGGCGGAGGTTTATATCCCCATCCCCGCGAAAAGGAGCGGCAGAGGCAAGGTGATGGTAGAGATTCAGGAGAGGCTCGTCGAAGCCGAGGCCGTGACCGACGAAGAAGAAAAGCTTAAAACGGGCGAAACTGTCAGAGTGACGGGCAGCGCAGGCAGCACCCTGATAGTAAAAAGATAGAAGGAGACACACTATGGAAGTAATACCACTGATAATCGTAATTGTCGTAATCCTGTTCATTACATTTATCGCGGTGCTGACGAGGTACAAGAAGTGCCCTTCAGACCGTATACTTGTCGTGTACGGCAAGGTAGGCAGAGGCATGGATGGCGAGTCGAAGAGCGCGAAGTGCATACACGGCGGAGCCGCGTTTATTTGGCCGGTATTCCAGCACTACGAGTTTATGAGCTTAACGCCTATGTCTATAACGGTAGACCTCAAGAACGCGCTGTCAAAGCAGAATATCCGTATCGACGTACCCTCAAGGTTTACGGTCGGCATATCGACGGAACCGGGGATAATGCAGAACGCCGCGGAGCGCCTTTTAGGGCTCAGGCTCAACGAGATAGAGGAGCTCGCGAAGGACATTATATTCGGACAGCTCCGTCTCGTCGTCGCGACGATGGACATAGAGGAAATTAACACCGACCGCGACCTGTTCCTCGAAGCGGTGTCCAGGAATGTCGAGTCCGAGCTTAAAAAGATAGGCCTCAGGCTGATAAACGTCAACGTTACCGACATAAACGACGAGTCGGGATATATACAGGCGCTCGGTAAGGAAGCGGCCGCCAAGGCCATAAACGACGCTAGAAAGAGCGTCGCCGAGAAGAACAGGGACGGCGCTATCGGCGAAGCCCTCGCTCAGAAGGACGAGCGCATTAACGTAGCGGAAGCAAACTCCCAGGCCATAGAGGGCGAGAACACCGCAAAGATAACTGTCGCGAATTCCGACGCTATAAGAAGAGAGCGCGAGGCAGAGGCGCTGCGCCGCGCGACCGCCGCCGAGAAGGTGCAAACCGCGAAAGCCCTAGAAGAAGCATACGCCGCGGAAGAGGCGGCCGAGCTGCAAAGGGCGAGCCGTGAGAAGGCATCGAAAGAGGCGGACGTCATAGTTAGAGCCGAGATTGATAAGCGCAAGGCCGAGATAGACGCCGAAGCGGAAGCCGAAAAATACCGCCGCATGGCAAAGGGCGAAGCGGACGCGATCTACCAGAAGATGGAGGCACAGGCGCGGGGCATAAACGAGATACTCGTAAAACAAGCTGAGGGCTTCAAACAGATAATAGGCGCCGCTAACGGCGATTCCGACGCCGCTATACGCATGATGATCGCCGACAAGATGGAGGACATAGTCAAAGTACAGGTCGAGGCCATTAAGAACCTTAAGATAGACAAGGTGACCGTCTGGGACAGCGGCGCGGCAAAGGGCGAGTCCTCAACGGCAAACTTTCTGTCGGGGCTGCTTAAAAGCATACCGCCCATGAAGGAGATGTTCGACATGGCGGGCATGCAGCTGCCCGAGTTCCTCGGCAAAGACAAGGAAGCCCTTAAAACGCCAAAAGCGCCCGAAGCATCATCCAAAGCAAAACAACAAGACGCTGAAAAGTAAACAGTGAAATAATCCGGCAAAATATCATTGTAAGCACAAAAAGCGGAGGTTTACGAGCCTCTGCTTTTTTATTGCCTTTATTGCTGACGATCTTATTGGACATAACCGTATCTGTGTATTACGGTTACTTGTCGCTGCGTTTGTTCAATTTAACATACTCATTTTATTATAATCGCCAAAATCAGACAAAAAAATAACCTGCCATGCTGAGATAATTTTGAATTATATGGGCAAAACTCTCATATAGATTACAGCAGCCGGAGGGAAGGGACTGCGAAGAACTTCTTTTAGATTTTTGCGCAGAGAAATTAACGGCCTTCTTCAGATGAGCGAGAGAGGGATGCACATATGAAAAAAGACGGTTATACAAAGATTGTTATCGTAAATACTGTTCTTATGAGCGTACTTATAGTACTGCTCGCGCTGCTAAGTCTGCAGATTTTTAAAATCACAAGTCTTATTGATAAGCCCGTACAGGCGGCTGGCCCGGCTGAGCAAAGCTCGCCTTTTGCCGATGTAAGCGCTGAGCCTACTCCGGCCGAGGCTGCTTATAATGTAGCCCCCGCGAAAAGCATGCTCTTTGACGTGAGGCAGCAGCTATCGAAACGCACAAGGATAGACGATTTTCTCTCCCCGGCGCTGTGGAGCGGCATTGAGCAAAGCTCCGGCGAAGGATGTATTACGATAGCCAGCGGCGGGAAATATACGAGCGCCTACCGTAAATACGACGGGCTGCTGCCTCTGGGAACATACCTGCACTTGGATATTAAAGCGACCGGGCTTGAGTCGGCAGACTGGATGACGCTGTATCTTATGGAGGACTTGAGCTACGCGAACTATTTCGAGTTCGACCTTCTTGAAGCCATGAACGAGGGCGGTAACGATCTGATAATCAACAAAAAAGACTTTACTGTCGGCTCCGGCACTCCGAAGTGGGACGAAATCAGCACGGTGAAGATAGCTTTCGGAGCGGCTGACGAAGCGGATTTCTCTGTAACGCTCAGCGAGATAAGCACATATAAAGCTTCGCCCATGTGCAGCATCTGGTTTGACGACGGCTGGAAGACGACGTTTACGGACGCTTACCCGGTCATGAAGGAAAAGGGCTTTAAAGGCATACTTTCAGTGGTCAGCTCTTATGTAGGCTGCCCTTCATACTGCGACGAGTTTGATCTAAGCGATATGTACGCCTACGGCTGGGACCTTACAAACCACACGGATGAGCATCAGAATCTTACCGAGATATCCTCGGATGAAGTGAAGGCGGCGATAGCAAATTGCAAAAACTACCTTGATTCGAGGGGTTTTACGCGCGCTTCCGGCAACGTGGTACCGCCGTACTGCGCGACAAACGAAGAGACAGACGAGCTGATACAAAGCCTTGCGCTCACGTCCAGAATGCGCTGGTCGGCGTATAACTATCTGCCCGTTACCGACCCTTACCATCTTGGGTTTAAAGAAGTGTTTTCCGACACAAGCGCGGAAACGGTTGAGCAGTGGATAGAAGAAGCTATCGATAACGATCTTTGGCTGGTACTTCTCTTTCACTCCATAGAATCTCCGGCCGGCGAGTCTACGAGATACAGCAGGGAGAATTTTGAAAAGATAATAGGCGCTCTTGATGAGCGGCGTTCCGAGATAAAAATCGTGACGCTGTCGGAAGTTCTGGAAGCCGACATAATAGAACCTTTGCCGCCCGATACAGACGCGCCGGCACTCGGCGAAGATGCGCTAAAACTTGTCTGGGAAGACAAGTTTGAGGGAGAATTCGACACAAAAACGTGGAACATAGTGGAAGCCGAGCCTTTCAAGAACAACGAGCTGCAGACATACGCGCAAAGCGCCGTCTCGGTGGAGGACGGGATGCTGCAACTGACAAGCGACAAAGACGGTAAACGCTATATCTCAGGGGCTGTAACCACGCAGAACAAACGTCTGTTCCAATACGGCAGGATAGAGATAAGGGCAAAGCTTGCGTCCGGCAAAGGTATATTTCCCGCGTTCTGGATGCTGCCCCAATCGGGAGACTCGTTTCCCGAGATAGACATAATCGAGTACCTTGGCGACAAGCCTAATGTCGTCTGGCATGTGATGCACTATAAAAAAGGCGGCAAACACGCAAAGAACTACAAAGCAAAAAAGAACTTTGATCAGGACTTTCATATATTCGCTCTCGAGTGGTCAAAAGACAGCCTGAAGTGGTTTGTGGACGGCGTGGAGACATACTCGATAAGAAAAAACGTACCAACACAAAAGATGTATCTATACCTTAACACCGCCGTCGGCGGGAACTGGCCCGGAAGCCCCGACTCCTCCACGCGGTTCCCCCAAACGATGCTTATCGATTACATCAAATACTATAAATAGGAGCCGCGTGAGATGATATACATTGGTGGAGTAATTTTCGTTCTGTACATGATATTTAAACTGCTTTACATTATTTTTCCCATGAAGAATAAAAGGCTGCCCGAGGTAATAGGGCCGGTCACTCTATATAAGAGCTTTGCGGTTCTCGTGCCTTCCTACAACGAAGAAAGCGTAATTTTGAACTGCGTCAATTCATTGAAGGCGCTTCAGTACCCAAATTACAGAGTATACATAATAGACGACGGCTCTACGGACGGCACATTCGACATACTGAAGGATAACCTTGCGCTTATACCCGCAAGGCTGAGGCAGGATACCCGCCTTGAAAGCAGCCGTATAATATCGGTCAAGAGGTCAAGGCTGCACCCGAATATATACGTTATCAGAAAAGAAAACGGGGGAAAAGCGGACGCACTCAACGCAGGAATAGCTTGCTGCGCGGAAGAGATAGTGGTAACGCTTGACGCTGACTGCATGCTTAAAGAAGACGCGCTTGGCATTATGAACGAGGCGTTCCAGAATGAGCGCGTAGTCGCCGCCGGCGGGGCGGTGCATATAACGCAGAGCATAGATTCGAGGGACACCGACCGGATCGTTTTCAGGCTGAAGAATCTGATAAGGTATCAGGTCATTCAGTATCTTATCGCGTTCTATCTTCATAAGTTTACACAATCGCGATTAAAATCGCTTATAGTGGTTTCAGGAGCCTACGGCGCGTTTAAAAGGAGCCTATTGATAAAGCTTAACGGCTACCGCAAAACGGTTGGCGAGGATATGGATATAACGCTGAAGATCCAGCAGTATATAAAGATGTACAACAAGAGGTATCTTATATCTTTTGTTCCCCAAAGCATCTGCTATACAGAATGCCCCGAGAGCTTTAAGAGCCTTATGAAACAGAGGATACGCTGGCAGAAGGCCTTTATCGACTGCGTTTTAAAATACGGACCAAAAATGTTCAGGAGTTTTAAATTAAGCCTTTCGATCTTTTTTATATTCGACTATCTGATACTCGGAACTGTGACGTCGTTCCTGTTCTTTTTGCTGCCGATGTTTTTGCTGTTGGGCGAAAAGATTTCAATGATCTTCTTCATTATATTGAGCGTTGATCTGCTGCTGGGCGTCGCGGAGTGCCTGGTCTCGAAAAGGATGGCCGCAAGATATAATCACTGTTTTTCGGGTATGGACAGTTTGAGAGTCGGACTCTTCGTACCCTTCAAGATATTGTTCTGCAAGCTCTTGAATCTCATCTTCGTCATTGCCGGCACATTCGCCTATTTTATCAGCAGGGAGCGCTGGAACAAAGCGGAGAGGCTCGGGCGCTGCTTTTCAGGAACCGCGGAGGTCGCATTTTCGGGCGAAAGCAGAGCCAAATGACTCTGAGTATACCTTATGCCGTTACAAACGTAACGGCTTTTTGCGCTATACGCAACTGTGTTGAAATAAAAAAACAAGATGACTTTTACCATAAATTATGGTAAAATAAAAGAAACCAAACGGTTGTTAGGTATGTGATAGCAGGGGTATGTTTTATTGTGAAAATTTTAATCGCGACCGACTCATTTAAAGGCTGCTGCAGCACACTTGAGGCGGCAAACGAGTTTAAAAAAGGAGTGTTGCGCGTTTTTCCGGACGCGTCCGTCACGATAATACCGATAGCCGATGGTGGTGAAGGCACGGTAGATGCGGTGATAGGCGCGCTCGGCGGCAGCCTCGCTTATGCGCAGGTGTCAGGCCCTCTCGGGGAAAGCGTCAACGCCGCGTTCGGTCTGATATCAAAAAGCAAAGCCGTGATCGAAATGGCAGCGGCGTCGGGTCTGACGCTGATAAAGGAAAAGGACCCTTTGAAAGCCACAACGTACGGCACAGGACAACTCATTTTAGCGGCGCTCGACCTTGGCTGCACGGATATCTTTATAGGTATCGGAGGCTCGGCCACAAACGACGGAGGGGCGGGAATGGCCGAGGCTCTTGGCGCAAGGTTTCTCGATTCACACGGTAATTCCGTACCTCCCGGAGGAGGAAGCCTTTACCTTATTGACAAGATAGATGTCTTAGGCATGGACAGCAGGCTTAAAAACGTAAATATTACCGTCATGTCCGACGTGGAAAACCCGCTCTGCGGCGAAAAGGGAGCGTCAGTGGTATTTGGGCCGCAAAAAGGGGCTGTGCCCGACCAGGTAAAGCTGCTGGACTTCGGGCTTTCTCATCTTGCGGACAAGGTGCGAGAGCTGCTCGGCGCCGATTACTCAGACCTGCCGGGCGCGGGCGCCGCGGGAGGTCTTGGATTCGGGCTTATGGCGTTCGCGGACGCTAGTTTGAGGCCGGGTATCGAGACGATGCTTGATATAGCGGGATTTGACAATCTCGCTTCAGAGGCGGATCTTATAATAACGGGAGAAGGCAGCATCGACGGGCAGTCTGTCTATGGAAAAGCGCCGGTGGGCATAGCCCGGCGCGCCAAGAA
This sequence comes from Bacillota bacterium, assembly GCA_023410475.1. GTDB lineage: Bacteria > Bacillota > Clostridia > Christensenellales > SZUA-584 > DTFZ01. The sequence continues at coordinate 32,842 of JAEYPS010000008.1, forward strand.
ATACGGCAAGCCAGTTGTCGCTGTTACGGGAGCGATAGGCGAGGGCGCGAAAAGCATATACGAACACGGTATAGACGCGCTGATAAGCAGCACCTGCCGTCCGATGAGCGTGGAAGAAGCTGTTTCGCGATGGGACGAGCTGTTGGCGGACTCCGCGGAAAGGGCAATGAGACTTATAAAAACAGGCGTCGGCCTAAGGGGTTTAAATATTTGAAAAGGCAAAAAGCGGTTGAAATATATGTATATAAAACGCGTTATTTATAAATACCTTATACTTACAGTCGGCGTTCTGACAGAATGTAAATGAGGCAGGTATTCGGAGGTTATGCTATGAGTCGCAAAGTGGCAAACCAAGGCGCAATGCGCTTATCCGATTCTCTTAAGTCAGGGGTGTTTTATAGCATCGGGCTGCGCGTAAGAGAGCGGGCTGCCGCTAGCTATAACGCGCTGCCGCCGCGCAAAGGATATTCTGGCTCCATGTTTTTCGTACATTATGAAAAGATCTATAAAATCTATTGTGAAAGCCTGCGTAAAAGCGGGCTTTCATTTAAGGGTTTCAAGTGCCAGTTGATTAAAAGTGCAGGCTAAACCTTTGGCATGAAAAATCGGATCGCCGAGAGCGGAGCAACATAATAAGTGTGGTTTAAGAAGCAGCGGCAATAACGTGTTAACAGGCATTACAAAAGTTACATGATAAAGTTACTTTTTAAAATGAACATTTTCGTTTATCATACGTTTATTATAGCGAAAGGAAAAGATATTCTTGGACGATAAACGGCTTAACAATTTTCTTTTCACCGGAGATTACTCTTTCGCCGAAGAGCTTATTCGGGAATATGAGAATAATCTCTACAGCCTTTGCCGAAGGCTTGCGCGAAGCAGGGAGGACGCGGACGACCTCTACCAGCAAACGTGGCTTAAAGCCATGCAAAACGCCGGCAGCTATAAGAGCAAATCCTTTCGCAACTGGCTGTATACGATATGCGTAAACACATATAAAGACCAATGCCGCAGAGCAAAAAGCCGCGAAAAGGTCACGAACGACCATCTGGATACGGGGGCAAAGGATTACGCAATCGAGTCGGCGACAGACGGTGTATCCGCTGAAAGCGTGGCGATAGATAATTATACAAAGGCAATGCTTAAAGCAAAAATCAGCCGGCTTCCGGACAAGCACAGGCTTCCGGTAGTGCTGCACTATTTCGAGGGCATGGATTATAAAGAATGCGCGAGCGCGCTCGGCATCCCGGTAGGGACGATAAAATCTAGGCTGAACTCCGCTAAAAAGAAGCTGCTTGAGGAAATGGAGAAAACCGAAGTTGTTTGATATAGATAAAGAATTACAGGCCATGCAGGCCGAGAGATATATACCGGATGAAGAGCTGCGCCTACAAACGCGCAGGCTCGTAAGAAGTGCCGAACAGCAGAGAACCGGACGAAATCCAAGGATAAGAAAGCATAACCTGCTTTATTATCCGGCAGTCGCTGTTGTCCTTGCTGTCATACTGGTGTTTTCTGTGTTTCCGGGGACGCCCGCTCAGGCGGCGGGGTATTACACGATAGATATTAACCCCAGCATAATCGTAGCGGTGGACGACGATGACACGGTGCTGTTTTTTACAGCTAAGAACAAGGAAGCCAAAGAACTGATGACAGGTGTCGGGCTTACCGGCATGAGATTTGATGAAGCGCTCAAAGTCGTAATAAACGCCGCGTCGCAGAAAGGTTATCTCAAACAGGGAGGGCATCTGCTCGTAGCCCACTTCGGAGACAGCGAAGGCATATCTCAGCAGGCGCTTGAAGAAATAGTCGCTGATCAACTGCCGGAAAGCGGAGTTGTCGCGCTGGCATTGAACGGCGGCAAAGACAAGTTCGAGAAAGCCAAAAAGGCCGGGCAGAAGCCGGGCATAGAGCTGCTGATGGACGGAGCGCGCGAGGCTGGCATTAGAGATAAGGATATAGACGTTGTTATTGATAAAATGTCAGACAAGCCCGGCAAAGCCCCGGACGGCCAGAAAAATAAAATTGAGAATAAGGATAATAACGGTAACAGCGGTAAAGCTGAAGGCAACAGCGGCAATAACAGCAGCGGCAGCAACAGCGCCAAAGGCAAAGACTCGGCAAAAAAGCAAGATAACGCAAAAGGCAATTCTGACAAGGAAAAAGATAGAGAGAAGGACAACGATAAGGGCAAGAATAAAGACAAGGGTAATGGCAAGGGTAATTAACGCAGGCATATCGTGTGGTGGATTATTATTTTTAGAATGGGAGAGTAAAACATGAAAATCAGATTTAAAGCACTGATCACACTTGTTGTTGTACTAACATTGGTAACCTCTATGTTCCTCGCGGGGTGCGCGAAGACTCCGGAGCAAAGCGCACCCTCGGGGACGGATTATCAGCAGGAGGAGACGGCTGCAGCGGCATTGGGAGCAGCGGACATGATTCAGAAGTCCGAGATAAGCTATGTTTCCATCGACATAAACCCCAGCATAGAGCTTAAGCTTGTTGACGGGTTCGTGGCCGAGGCAAAAGCGTATAACGATGACGGACAAGCAATAATACTGTCAACCGACGTCTCGGGCATGACTCCGGAGGAAGCCGTGGCGGCGCTTATCGGTTCGTTCGCTTCGGAAGGATACATAACGGCGGGTGATGAAAACGCTACTGTAGTCATAACCGTTGCGGGAGGGCAGGGTGACGGACTGGCCGAAAACCTTAAACAGAGCGCCAGTACGATTCTTCAGGACATGGGGCTCGAATGTAACGTTGTAACGACGAGCGTAGCGGAGGAGATAGTAAATACCGCCGAGAACAGCGGACTTTCGATAGGAAGGTATCTGCTTCTTAAACAGATAGCTTTGCAGGAAGATATCACCCTTGATGAGGCCAAGGAAAAATACGGCAGTCTCAAGATGTATGAGCTCTTAGCTCTTATAGATAATATCGATGAATTTTTGAAAGATATAGATGACATAAACAAAGCGCTCGACACTCTTACGCCAGAGCAGCTTCAGATGCTTACTCAGGCGCGGCTCGCGTTTCAAAACGCGATGAGGAGCGCGCAGCGGGCTTTCCTTGAGGCAAGGACGCAGGCCAGGAACGCTTTTCATACAGCTAGAGACGAAGCCAAGAACGCTTTTCTTGAAAGCAAAGACAATACTGCGCTCAAAGCTGCAAAGAAGCAGATAAAAGAAACGTTCGCGCTAGCGAAGAAGACAGCGACAGATACTCTGAGGCAGGCCAAGATAAGAGCCAGAGAAGAGTTCATGGCGGCTATAGAGGGCTTCGGGCTGGACCGGGAGACGATTGACAAGCTTCTTGAATGGAACTTTGATACAGTGTTTGAAGTCGATATGGACTTTGAGTTTGAAAACGCGGACTTTGGCGGCGGCAAGGACAAGCAAAAAGAGAGCGTCAAAGAAAACAGCGGTAAAGAAAACAGCTCTGGGCAGGGTAAAGGCAAAGGAAACGGAAAAAACAAATCATAAAGGTCATTGTGGGAGATGACGCAAAGAGAAAACGGGGGTTGATTCTCCTCCGGCAGATAAGCGCTTGAAAAGCGCTTATTTGCTTTTAACAAAAAACTTGGCATTATTGGAGAGAGTATAAGCAGAGGCGGCCTGCCTGCCGCTTTTGTGGATATCGTATCTTATGCGTCTGCCGATGCATCCGGCGCCAGGTATGCGGAAAGCTTCTCAGGGCCTGCTATGACTTCCCGCCTCACATACAATATCCCGCCATGCATAGTGCTGACGCACCATTTTACCAGCACAATATCACCGCCTGATATCTCAATAGCGGTTACACAGCGCGGGTGCACGCAGCTTCCGTCGTTGAAGTAAAGGGGAGCGTCTTTTTCGGGAAACACCGGCCTGTGCGTATGGCCCGCGATCATCATCTTGTTTTCGCGCTCACACCATGACGCAAGCTTGTTTTCGATTGACGATGACATCTTGTTGTTTTTTGCCGCGCTAGTCGGGTTGTTGAAACCTGCTGCCTCAAGGTGCCTCCAAAGATGCCTTACTAAAAACCTCGCAAGCTTCCATAGATGGTTGTTGAAAAAATCGGGCTGATGTCCGTGCACGACAAAAATATCCTTACCAGTTTCGGCATGGCGCAGCCTCAGCGCTTCGTGAACTTTTATATTCTCGAACAGAGGCATATCTTTTTTCAGACGCGCGTCGTGATAGCGGTATAGGTTTTTAGCTACATACCTTGAGTTCTTTTTTACCATGTCATGGTTGCCGTAGATCATATAGAGCCGGCCGTGCTGTTGAAATTTCGTCAGCAGCCTGAACGCGTCCTTGTGTGTTTCGACTATTACTCCAAAATCATAGTTTTCCCACAGCTCGTCTCCGTCCCCGATCTCGATATAAGTGTATCCTCTGCTAAAGTAATAGTCGAGAGCGCCGCAGTAAACGTTCTGGTTTTTAGAGAAATTGTCTGCAAAGCTTCCGTCGCCCCGGTGGCAGTCGCTCATCAGCACTATTTTCGAGGCGTCGCTAATCGGCACTATGTAAGCGGAGGCAAGTATTTTAGAAAGTTTATTTAATGCCGCCATTTTGCCGCCTCACTGAGTCCTGGGCAAAAACTTTTCAATCATTTTGTATTTGCCGAGAATCTTCTTGCTTCCGCCGATGTCGATGATTTCACTGTACAACGAGGGGTCGAGCGTACGCGCTGCTTCAAGCTTTGCGAGCGCGCCCTTCTCGCTGCCGGTAAGCTCACCAAACTTTTCGCACAGTAATTTATTCTTTTTTTGCATAAAGCGCTCGATCTCGCGCGTGCGGGTATACGGCTGAGCCGTCCGGGGTTTGTCAAACATAAAGTTAACAGTATTGCCGCTGACGGCGAGTTCGCTGCCCGAATAACCGGCTTTTTTCATGGCTTCCAAAAAAGCGGTCATCATGTTCCTGTCTTTTAAAACAATGCTTATCCGCGCGGTAAGTTCTGAAGGCTCAGAGAATTCTGCCAGAGCGAAACCTGTCAGCCACCAATGTTTGCCGGCGCGCCTGAACAGCGTCTTGCCGTCTTTAAAAAGTGCGTACGATATATTGAGCATATCGGCAGGGACGGCAGTGTGGTAAAACGTGCCGTAGAATATCCCCGGTATTCTCAGATCCGGCCCCTTAGTGTTGTATACGCCAACCTCGCAGCCGGTAGTCATACCGTACTGGCCCTTCCAAAACTCTATTAGCCAGTGCTTGCCCGCGTAATCAAAATAAATAGGCTCGCAGTCTATTATCATGCTCATAAGCGCCGCAGCCTCGTCGTAAAGACGGCAATAGCCAAAGTCCCTCTGCCACGCGTCCATGTCGGAGTAGAATATATCCTGAGTGCTGTCATAAGCGAACCCCGCTATAGGCTCATTAAGCGAGCCCTTGACATTTGAATACAGCCCGGAAAAGACTCCTTTGAATATGGTAAATATGCCCCTTAAGCCCCACCTTACTATGTTTATAAACAGTACCGCGAGCCCGAAAAGCCCCCCGAGCCCCAACAGCACTATGCCGATTATCAATATAGTTGACATTAAGACCACCCGAAAAAAGTTATATAGTATAATATTCCGGCAGCCGTAATTGTGTTAGTGTAATTTGCGGAGTTATATAGGTGCGCCGGACTCAAAGAAGAATAGGCTCGGTGCGTAGGTATGGTAAATATATTTGTTCTCTAAAGGTTAACATTTTGATGTTGAAGCGGCACATATAAAGTGCTATTATACAAGCGGAAGACGGAACAACCAAACAAAGTATTATTGATGCGGCACGGCATTTTCACCTTGCCGGATGCAGATATACGCTAAACACAGCAGGAACGGAGCGTCATGAATATACTGTTTTTTTTGAAACCCAAGGGCGATATAGCCTTTATCTACAGCGATTTTACGCTAAGGCAGGCTCTCGAAAAAATGAAACACTACGGGTATACGGCGATACCCGTGCTCGACAGAACCGGAAAATATGTGGCGACACTCAGCGAAGGCGACCTTTTGTGGGCTATTCTCGGGCTCGAAGCGTATGACGACCGCACAAGGGAAGACTACTTTGTGAAGGATATCATCAAAGGCAGGTATTATGCTCCCGTTAACGTCAACGCGGTTATCGAAGATCTGCTGCTTGTGGCTATGAACCAGAATTTCGTCCCCGTAACCGACGACCGCGAACTCTTCATAGGCATCGTCACGCGCCGGGATATACTGCAATATTACTACGACAAAAAGCTTGAAGAGGAAAAAGAGCAGCTTATCAGCAGCGGCTGAACCTTGCCTCTGATTTTATTTTTTCCAGTAATATAAAATTTGATTATTGGACAAAGTAACTGAGGAGGTGATTTATTGAATTTTAAAAAGATAGATGACCGAAAGACAGACAAGGCAAAAAAAGAGAAAGAGAAATGGGACAAAAAGATCCCGCGGATCTACAAGCGGGATGAAAGCCCCGAGCAGCACGGAGAAGACTTTTAAAATTAAGAGCAAAAAGAGAGGAAGATTGATTTTTCTCTCTTTTTTTATGCGAATAAAACTTTATATACCGTAACACCGCGTTTGTGTACATTCACGCAGTTATGTTAAAATTGGCGAAAACAGTTTTTCCGGGGGTCTTAATTGAATACTATCCGCAGATTATTAACGCTTGTCAGTATCGTTGTTTTTTTATTTGTGCTTTTTGTACCGATAGTCTACGCGTCTTCTGACGCTCAAACGGGCACTATAGTAAACTGCCAAAGCTGGGTAAACGTTCGAAGCGGCCCCGGCACAAGCTACGCCAAGATAGGCACCGCGCCCAAAGGCGCCGTCTATACCGTTACGGGAAAATCAGGCTCTTATTTCTCCATAAATTATAACGGAAGGACGGGTTACGTCCATTCGAATTATATATCGGTCATATCAACAGGCGCTCCGGCGAATACCATGCCCGCTTCGTCGACAGGGACTATCGTTAACTGTCAGATCGGTGTCAATGTAAGGAGCGGCCCCGGTACCAATTACTCAAAGCTCGGCACCGCGCCCAAAGGCGCCGTCTACACCGTCACGGGGTTGTCCGGCTCGTTTGTCAGGATAAACTATAACGGCAAAGTGGGCTATATCCATTCCGGCTATATTTCCGTCTCGTCCTCGCCATCGCCCGGCGCATCTGTCGGCACGGGGCGCATAGTAAACTGTACGAGCTGGGTAAACGTGCGCAGCGGCCCCGGCACAAGCTATTCAAAAATAGGGCAAGCGCCCAAAGGGGCGGTATATACCGTGACGGGCAAATCCGGCACGTATTTCGCTGTTAACTTCGGCAGCTGTACCGGCTACGTGCACTCCAGTTATATTTCCGTAACGTACGCGGCGCCCGCTCCGACGCCTGTTCCCACACCAGCGCCGACGCCTGAGCCGACACCGACGGCGACACCGGCGCCCACGCCCACGGCGACACCGACGGCGACACCGGCGCCCACACCCACGGCGACACCGACGGCGACACCGGCGTCCACACCCACGGCGTCTCCGTCTCCGACCGCGATGCCCGCGCCGACGCCCGTACCGGCGCCTCCCGAGGGGGGAGAGAAGATTATTGCGGGATATTACGCGTCGTGGTCAGCGTACTCCGGCTATACGCCCGATAAGATACCCGCCGGAGTGACGCATATCAAGTACGCATTTGCGAATATAACCTCAGACCTTAAGATAACGATGGGGGACATAACCATAGACCCTTCAAACTTTGAAAAGCTGAGGCAGCTCAAAGCGCAGCGCCCCGGCCTTAAGACGCTTATATCCGTAGGGGGCTGGACGTGGTCCGACAAATTCTCGAACGCCGCGCTGACAGACGCCAGCCGCACGGCGTTCGCCGACAGCGTGGTCGCTTTTATAACGCAGCACGGATTTGACGGGGTTGATATAGACTGGGAATACCCTGTGGGCGGCGGGCTCTCCAAAAACGTCACAAGGCCGGAGGACAAAACTAACTTTACGCTGCTGATGGCGAAGCTGCGCGAGAGGCTCAACATAGAGGGCGCAAAAAACGGCCGCAGCTACCTGCTCTCGTTCGCGGGCGCGTCAGGAACGTTCTATGCCAAGAACACCGAGCTTAAGAAGCTCGCCGATTATGTGGACTTCGCGGTCATAATGACGTACGATATGCACGGCCCGTGGGCAGGCAGCCTTACGGACTTCAACGCTCCGCTGTATACTCCGTCGGAGAATTCTCCGCAGTATAAGTGGAGCTGCAACGCCGCGGTGCAGCTGTGGACTGGCGAGGGCTTCCCGAAGACAAAGCTGCTCATGGGCATACCTTTTTACGGTATCAGGTTCAACGGTGTGACAAACGCGGGGAACGGTCTGTATCAGACGTTTACGTCAGGCTCGTCGATATCTTATGACAATATAGTGTCCTCGTTCCTCAGCAAGCCCGCGTTTAAGCGTTATGTGCACGCGGACGCTCTTGTGCCGTGGCTGTTTGACGACTCTACGTTCATTTCATACGACGACGCCGATTCCATAGCCGCCAAAGCAAAATATATAAAGGATACAGGGCTGGGCGGCGCGGCCGTGTGGGAGCTGTCCCAAAACGCAAACGGCACTCTGCTGGGCATGATAAGCAGCAATATTAAGTAATGTATTAAGTTTTATAGTATAAAAAGGATAGAAGAGAGCCGGTGCGGCTCTTTTCTGTTTGCGCTGCTATGAAAAAGATCGCCCTTCCTGCCACTTTTATATCCCGGGCAATGTTTAGTGCCATCAGGGCGGTGGTATATTTAATTATTAGCATATGTAATAAAATATGTGGAAATCATTTGTATTTTGATACATATAATGATAGAATATATCAGCTATTATATACAGGCAGCTTCAATATACCATAAAAATAAACTCAGATCCATAAGTTCGGAAAGGTCAGAAAAATGAAAAACGAAAGACACTCGAGATTTACAGTCAAGGTGCTGAGCGGCGCGGCGGCTTTGCTTTTGGCGCTGCTTTTAATGTTTTCGGCGGTTGCCGTAGACATACCCAACGCATTCGCGACGGGCATGAAGCCTGCGGACAAAACGCAGCTCGCCGACCCTGCCGAGTCACCTCAGCCTGAGGCAGAGCCGGAGCCCGAGGAGTCTTCCGAGCCTGCGGAATCTGCCGAGCCCACGGAAGCCCCGCAGCCGGAGGAAGAGACCGATAAAGGCTCACGGTGGGTCGAAAAGCACCATCCTTCGGGCAAAAAGGTCAAGATAAACTTAGAAGATGAAATATTCACTAAAAAGGAGAGCCTGACCGAACCTGAGAAAAAACTTTCAAACGCTCTGCTGCAGCTTTCCGACAGCAAGCACCTTCTTAAAGGGACGACGCGCAGCCAGCTGATTGACCGGATGAAGCAGCAGCGTCAGATAAAGCAGGGCGCTGCGGCAAACGGCGCGAGCGGCGGCTCGTCCGGGCTCAGCGCTTATGTATACATACAGCTTGAGCAAGGATATGACTTTGATATGCTTTCCCGTTTTGTGCCGCGTATCGAAAACAAGGATGAAGAGAACGGACTCGCGGCGGCATGGGTAGACGTGAGTATGATAAAAGGCCTATCCTCGCTTAAGGGCGTTACGGGTGTGCGCGAGGTATTGCCTCCCATAGTATACGCCGGCGCAAAAATGACGCAAGGCGACTCCATACTGAAGGCTGATCTTGTTAAGTCTGAGGTGGGTGTGGACGGCACGGGAGTAAAGATAGGCATCATATCCGACGGCGTAGACCACATGGCAAGCGCGGTAACGAGCGGCGATCTGCCGGCAGGCGTCACGGTATTGAACAACAGGATAGGCGGAGACGAAGGCACGGCGATGCTCGAGATAGTGCACGACCTCGCTCCGGGAGCCGAGCTTTACTTCCACGACTGCGGAGCGGATAGGCTCGCGTTCAACGCTGCAATAACCGCGCTCGCGGACGCCGGGTGCGATATAATCTGCGACGATATCGGGTGGCTGGCCGAGCCGTTTTTCGAGGACGGCGTAATAGCGAAGCATGTCGCGAACATTATCGCCTCAAGAGGCATCGTTTACGTGACCGCGGCGGGCAACTCCGCGCAGGATCACTATCAGGGCAATTTCTATAACAGTTCGAAATGGCACGATTTCAGCCGCGGCACCGACCCCTACTATACGGACCTTTATATGGATATAGAGCCCGGAGATGAAGTCGTAATAATATTGCAGTGGAACGACAAGTTCGGCGCTTCAGGAAACGATTACGACCTGTGGCTGCTGGATATGGATCCAGATGCAGACGACCTTATACTTGGAGGCAGCACCGTTACACAAAACGGAAACGACGACCCTCTTGAGGGGATAGTGTATGAAAACAATACAAGCAGCACTATCGAAGCTATGATATGCGTTTACGCATACGAAGCGCCCACGGCTAAAACGCTCGAATTATATACATACGGCGGGTCTATGTATTCAAACAATATAGTTATGGCGGATTCCATATTCGGTCACCCCGCTGTGCCGGGAGTTATCTCGTGCGGCACGGTAGGCGCGAACATCCCGGGCATGTCGGGCAACCCGGATAATATAAGAAGTTACTCTTCGCGCGGGCCCGTAACGATGCTCTCGGGCGTGCGGCAGAAGCCCGACATATGCGGCGTTGACGGCGTGTCTATAACGGGCGCGGGCGGCTTTGGTCATCTTAACAACGGCAATTACTACTTCTACGGCACGAGCGCTGCGGCTCCCCATGTGGCTGCCATCTCCGCGCTTCTGATGTCAAAATACCCCTTGAAATCTCCATCCGATATAAAGAAGCTGATACTTGACAACAGTGTCGACCTCGGGCCGTCCGGTTACGACACCATATACGGCTACGGCAGGGCGGACGCACTGGCAGCTGTTATGAGTGAGATTCAAATCTCGGCCGTTTCCGCCGGAGCTAACAGCGCGGCTGTATCGTGGAGCGCGATTCCGGGAGCGACAGGTTACGAGCTGTACCGTTCGACTTCGAGCACTAGCGGCTATACCTCTGCTTACTTAGGGTCGGAGACGTCGTTCACTGATGCCGGCCTTGTAACGGGAATCACGTATTACTACAAGGTAAGAGCCTACTACACCGGGGGGTCCGGCACCACATATGGCAGTTTTTCGGCGTATGCATCCGTCAAGCCGATTCTCCCGATCCCCGGGTCGGTTTTGGCTCAATCAGCAAGCTACAACAGCGTAAGGGTTTCGTGGAACGCGGTTGATGGAGCGGCGGGATACAGAGTCTACCGCGCGACGTCCGCGGGCGGAAAGTATTCGCTTGTAGCAACGACTGCCTCTTTGAGCTGTACGAACACGAAGCTGAATACCGGAACGACGTATTACTACAAAGTATGCGCGTACGTCGGGGCCGCGAAGACAAACGGAGGTTACTCGGCTGTAGTATCCGCGAAGCCAATGCTTTCAAAGGTAACGGGCCAGAACGCAGTTATGGCGAGCGCCACAAGCGTCAGGATAAGCTGGAGCGCCGTCGCGGGCAGGACATCATATCAGGTGCTTCGCTCTGACGCCCCGGACGGTGTGTACAAAGTCATAGGCACGACGACAAAGACGTATTACACAAACTCAAAGATAACGCCCAACAGAACGTATTACTATAAGGTAAGGGCTTATAGGACGGTACAAAGGAAAAAGATATACAGCCCCGAGTCGGACGTTACGAGCGCTATGCCGGTGTTCCAGACGGTATCGGGCGCCTCTGCCAGTATGTACTCTGTCACGGGCAACAAGATAACATGGAACGCGGTACCCGGCAGGAAAGGCTACGAGATATGGCGCTCAGACGCTGAGGACGGCGTCTATAAGTACATCGCAACAACGACCAGTACATACTATTACAATAAGAGCCTCATTCCAAACAGGACGTACTACTACAAGGTGCGAGCGTATGTAATGGTGGGCAAGACGAAATACCGAAGCAGTTTTTCCAACGTTACGAGCGCTATGCCCGTGTTCCAGACTGTGTCGGGCGCCTCTGCCACTATGTACACCGTATCGAGCAACAGGATTACGTGGAACGCGGTACCCGGAAGGAAAGGCTACGAGATATGGCGCTCGGACGCTGAGGACGGCGTCTATAAGTATATCACAACAACGACCAATACATACTATTACAATAAGAGCCTAATCCCCAACAGGACGTACTATTACAA
>JAEYPS010000022.1 GCA_023410475.1 Bacillota bacterium
TTCCAGCGTTGCATAAGAGCAAGCGTTGGCACTTTCATGGCATTGGTGTAAATTGCTACAAGTTGAAATTTGAAAAGAGTGACATTGTCAAAAATGGCTGAGCGAAACACTATTTGAAGAAGATTTGAAATTTATGGAGTTGCTTCTTTCCAAGAATAAAGACCTTGTGAAGATTAAAAAGGTAAAAGATGAAGAGAGTGGAATTGAAACCACATACATCACGATTAAGAAGAATGGATAAAAAACTTTGCTCATATTGGAAAGAATGATATAATACTAGACAGACAAGTTATAGGAGTGATTAGATTGGATAAACGAATAGAGCAAATAAGAGAAAGTGAAAAGAAATCACACACAGAAATGTATTCCAATGATGAATTATATAAGTCTGGAAGTTGGTTGAACAAACCAATTAAAACCATAAAAGAAATTACACCATTATTTAAAGATTATAAAAAAATAAACGTATTAGATTTGGGTTGTGGTGTTGGGAGAAATAGTATTTATATTGCTCAGGAGTACAAAGATATAGATTGTGTAATTGAATGTGTGGATATCTTAGAAATAGCCATAGAAAAACTGTATTCAAATGCAAATGAATATAATGTTTCTTCAAATATTTGTGGTGTTGTTAAACCTATTGAAGAATATGATATTCAAAAAGATAAATATGATTTTATTATTGCGGTATCAGCATTAGAACATGTAGAAAGTAAAACCTCGTTCATAAATAAATTGATTGAGATAAAAGAGGGCGTAAGAAAAAATGGAATTATTTGCTTAGTGATAAATTCCAATGTAAGAGAGAATGATAAATTAACAGGAGAAGAACTTCCTGCACAGTTTGAAGTTAATCTTTTTACTACCGAGTTGCAAAACATTCTTAATGAAATATTTAGTGAATGGACAATTTTAAAATCAACTATTCAAGAACAGCAATATGATATTCCAAGAGAAAATAGAATTATTGATTTAAAATCTAGCGTAGTTTCTTTTGTGGCAAGAAAATGATTATAAAAGTTATTGCGGAAGTTTGTTACACTTTTGTTACACTTGCAGATGATGTGCTGAAAAGCCCCTTTCTATCGTGTTTTTTTAGGTACAAATTCATTCAAGTCCCATCTTCCGCATTAACCTTTTAAGAAAAAGCCTTGAAAATTCAAGTCCGAATGATGATACAATATTTGGTAGAGTGTTTTTTTAGCATAAGTCGGTTTAGTTTCTATCAACATCTCGTTGTTTTACGGAGATGAAAATTAGAAATATAATCTAATTGTAAAACATTTTGGAGGTGCTAATATGCAAAATAATATGGGAGAAACTATTTGCAAATATAGGCAAATGCGTAAGATAACACAAGAAGAATTTGCGTCAAGAATAGGCGTAACCGCACAGGCGGTAAGTAAGTGGGAACGTGGCAACGGGTTGCCAGATGTCTCTTTATTGGCTGGAATATGCAAAGTTCTAGGAGTATCAGCAGGTGGTTTAATAGGAGTAGAAGAAAGTGTAGTTGAGAATGGAAATTTTACGGCTGATAGAGAAATTAAAAATAATATGATAGCCGATCCATTATTTTTAGAATTTGGAGTAGGCTTAATATCATACATAGTTTCAGGGCTTGAGACAGATTATGTGAATAAACAGCGTATGCTTTTGGTTAAAAAAACTGGAAAACTAATGCCTCTATTACGAATTAGAGATAATACGGAACTTAAAGAAAACGAGTATAGAATTTCAGCTTTTGATAATACCTTGTTTACTGCGTTCATAGATGAGAAAGAGGAAGAACCTTATAAAACAATAATTGATAATGTTGCGGATGTTTGCAATAAGCATTATGCTGTAATTCTAAATAAGAATATTGTAAAACTTATGATAGACAATTTATCAGAATTGTATCCAGGGATTGTAGATGATATTGTTCCATCAAAAATTACATATTTGCAAATTAAAGAAGAACTAAAAAAGAGAGTTGAAGAAGGAAAATCAATTCGTAATCTTATAGGAATTCTTGAAGATATGGAAATGAATATGTAAGGGGTGTTAAAGTCTTGTCCAACAGCAAGCATATATATCCTCCTTTTTGAATGATATTGATCGGTTCCAGCGCTTCAAAATTCATTCAGATTGGTGCGTTAACGGGAGCGACATGTCGTCCCAACTAGCTAAATCGAATGTAGAATAATGAAGGGTGGCTGACACATTTGTCTCCGGGCGTGGTGTCCCAACTTGAAATTACGTCAGACCGGTCACCTTCATCATATAAGAAAAGCGAAGGCTGTTAAACCCTCGCTTAAATATTACCAACTTGAATTTGACAAAGGAGTGTGATTGTATGAAAAAGCCGAGCCGTTTAACGATAATTTTGTTTGGAGCGTGTGCTGTTATTTGGACTATCAGAGCCATACTTGAAGTTGTATATCAAACATATAATGACTCTGTTTTTGGGTTTGTTCTTAATGTCCTCTGTGCAGTAATTTGGATTGCAGCCTTTGTTGTAAATCTGAAAAGATACCGATCCAATAAAGACGAACAGTAAGGACAAATCCAATTTAACGAAAGAGGTTCTTATATGAAAAAAATTAGTGCATAAATATTGGTATTGGTCATCATGGTATCATTAGCTGGCTGAGGAAATGTTTCAGAGGTGGCAAACAATTCCCCTTTGCTGCCAAATGAAGCATTACAGGCAGATCCGTGCTTTTGGATTTTGAAATATCGATTCCAACAGCAAGCATAGATATCCTCCTTTTTGAATGATATTGATCGGTTCCAGCG
>JAEYPS010000006.1 GCA_023410475.1 Bacillota bacterium
ATAATCTGCTGGACAGGTATTTCATAGGCGAGCTGCCACAGAACATATCAGTTGGCAGAGAGCCCGGCTCGGCCGCGCTATCATACTTTGAGACGCCGACGCCAAAGAAAACAAACGGCGACGGCAAAGAAGGCGTTGCCGCGGATGTGGGGTTCAGCAAAAAGGCGGGAATCTATGAGAATAAGATTGAAGTTGAACTATTGTCCACAGAAGGAAGCGATATCTATTATACGCTCGAGAAAGGAAATACTCCGGCTCAAAGCTCTGTAAAATATACGGGGGCGATCACTGTCAGCAAGACGACGGTTATTCGCGCAAAGGCCTATAAAGAGGGTTATATAGCAAGCGGTACGGCTACGTCTACATACTTTATAAACCCGAAGCATACGCTGCCGCTTATCTCGGTGGTAACGGATCATGATAACCTGTTTGACCCCAATAAGGGCATATTCGTTCTTGGCCCGAACGCGCAGCTGATAGAAAACTCCGCAGACCACTATCAGACGGCAAACTATCTGCAAAAAGGCAAAGAATCTGAGCGTCCTGCGTCTTTCGAGGTGTTTGACGAAAACGGCGGCAGAGTTTTTCAGCAGAACGTAGGTATTCGAGTGCAGGGAGCCTTCAGCCGCGACAATCAGCAAAAGTCTCTCGCGATAATGGCGCGCAGCCAATACGGGCCAGGTACAATGAATTATAGGTTCTTTCAGAGCCTGCCCTATACGCAGTATTCGTCGCTTGTATTGAGAAACGGCGGGCAGGATCAGTGGTACGCAAAGATCAAGGAGGCCGTAGTTCTGAGCCTTGTGGAAGGCAAGACAAACGTGCTTACACAAGCGTACAAGACATACGTCGTCTATCTTAACGGCGAATACTGGGGCGTATATTTCCTGCAGGAAAAACGCAACGAAGACTTCGTCGCGCGGCACGAAGGTGTGGGCGACCCTGACAGCATCAACCTTTTGTTCGGCTCTGGGTTAAAATACGTTATAAACGGCACAAACGAGGGATATAAAGAGCTATACAGTTATATAACATCGCACGATATGTCAAAGAAGGAAAGCTTCGATTATTTAGCAGAGCGTTTTGATACCGACAGCTTTATGGACCTTATGATAAACCAGATATATATGGCAAATTCGGATTACTACAATCTTCAGTTTTACCAGACGCCGGGAGGGAAATGGAAGCAGATATTCTATGATTTCTGCTGGGCGTTCAGGGAGCCTGAGCATAAGACGCTGACATACCGCATGGATCCTAAAAACGGCGGCTCTACGATGTTCAACGCTCTTCTGAAATACGAGCCGTGGAAGCAGGCGTTTATAGAGCGTTTTGCCTGGGCAATGAAAAACATATACTCAACGGAGAGGATGCTGGAAGTTATTGACGGAATCGCTGCGTCTGTGGCGCAGGAGATGCCCGCTGAGCGATCAAAATTTACTGATGTTAAGACAAAGGACTGGAACGCTCAGGTGGAGAGGCTGCGCACATTCGCCAAGCAGCGCCCGGGTGAGATGCGCATGCAGCTTAAAAGCTACTTCAAGCTCTCTGATGAACAGATGCAGCGGCTGTTCGGCTGACAAACAAAAATAATGGATGAAATGCACCTTAAAGCAATATGGTGTGGTGAGAATGCGGGTGAATATGAACAACGAAAGAGACAACAGGAACACAAACAGCAAAGAGGAACCGAAACGCAAATACAGGCTTAACAAGAAAAAATTCGCTATTGCGATGTCTGTGCTGTGCTTTGCGGCAGCCGCGCTGATGGTCGCCATTTACTATCTTATGAGCGCCGAGGAAAGGGAGGCTGTTGCTGCGCTGAATCCTCCTCAGCAGACGCCGGGCTCGCAAGCTACGGCTGAAATATCAAAAAGTATCTACGGCAGGCTTATAGTCGTAGACGCGGGGCACGGGGGATTTGACCCGGGAGCCACGGGCGTAAGCGGCACCCGAGAGGATGAGCTTAATCTCAAAGTGGCGTTTTTGCTTAAAGCAGAGCTGGAGTCGATGGGCGCCGAAGTAATAATGACGAGAAGCGATGAAAACGCGCTTGCCGAAACAAAAGATGCCGACATGGCAAAGAGGCGCGAGATAATAACGCAGAGCGGCTCGGATATAGTTGTAAGCGTTCATATGAACTCGTTTCCTGATGACCCTGAGGTGTCCGGCCCGCTCGTGCTGTTTATGAAAGGCTCGGCGAACGGGAAGAAGCTCGCTCAAGCGATCATAGACAGTATGAACGCCGAGCTTGAGCCTGATAAAAAAGGCAGATCGCGCTCGGAGAGCAATCTTTTTATACTCAAAAGCGGCAATCAGCCTTGCGTTATTGTGGAATGCGGCTATATAAGCAACGCCAAAGAGGAAGAGAAACTCGTTACCGATGACTACCAGCGCAAAGTAGTAAAAGCGATATGCAGCGGCGTTGCTGTGTATTTCAACGGCTGATCATAAATACGCGTTACTTACTTGTCAGCGTCAGCGATACGATATCGGGAGGGTTGAACATCCTTAACGGGAATATGCTGTTTCCCAAACCTCTGCTGACCACCATAGCCGTTTTGCCGGCATAATATATTCCGCTCGTATAGCGCGGGAATACGCCTTGCCCGGGCGCAAAGAGACCTCCGATAAACGGCAGCCTTACCTGACCGCCGTGGGCGTGCCCCGAAAGCACGAGATCGACGCCGCACTCGGAATAAATATCAATAAATTCCGGCCTGTGCGTCAGCAGTATCGAGAAACATGAATCGCCGATCGTCAGATCTTTAAGTGTATTTCTTATACTGCTAAGAGCCTTCGGCGCTTCTAATTTTGTGACGAACCCGAAAGAGCAGGCGTCAGAAAGCCCTATAAGCTTAATCAAGCTTCCTTTATGATTAAGCGTTACCAATCTGTTTTCGAGAATACAAACACCGGCGCTTATAAGCCGCGTTTTAAATTCATCATACCTGCCTGATAACTCCTCGTGGTTCCCCGTAACGAAGCAGACGGGGGCTATCATGACCGCCTGATCGTAAAACTCCATGGCTGCCTTAATATCCGTCCTGCGCCGGTCTATGGAGTCGCCTGTGACGACGATTATGTCGGGACGCTGCTCCCAAACAGCAAGAACAAGCTTTGACTGGCTTGCGCCGAAGCGATGATTATGTAGGTCTGAGATATGGACTATCTTAAAACCGTCAAGGCCGGTTTCTATTTTCGGGTTTGAATATTCTATTTTTGTTACAGTCAGAGAATTATTGCCTATGGAAAGATAGGCGCGGCGGTGATTATGATTTCGGTCATTTAATGTTACGTTTGATCTCATATTTACCATATTACGGCGGTGAAAAAGAAAATGCAAGATCAAATAAGGTAAGTCAAATATTCGCAGCAGCCATATATTATCTTGAATTATAGATAATATATGTTATTATAAATATAGATAGCATATATTGTTAATTTATTATGGAGGAATAATAATGCCTGTAACAATAGAAGCCGCAAAAATCCCGCTGTATCCCTTTTATCAGAATAATATATTTTTTGAGATATTGGCGTATATTGTTGGGGTTACTATAATATTTGCCTGTGCCTACTTGATCGTGTTTTTTGTAAAAAGGCTAATAAAGCTATTAAAAAGCAACTAGTATCGGTTATCACATTGCGCTTATTAATTCTTCAGATATTTATGTCATTGCTTAAAATACGAAGAAAAGATTGTAGAATTTAATGAGTAACAGTACTATAAAAACGGCACTATCATTTACTGAATGACGGCAGAGTTTGAGTATCCTGTTTGAGTAACACTCTAATCCTTAAATGTTTTTTATATACTATATCTTCATATTGACGCGTTAATCAGTCTGATTTCAGTAAGAAAGATTATGATATAATATTAATTATTATCTTGATACACACCCCAAAGAGCCTCACGACATTTTGGGGACCTTGTGTTAATAATACGTATCACTCCAAATGCGCCTGTACAATGAAGAAGGGGAAATATGAAAATAATAAGACTGTTGTTGACGTTATTGATTACTTTGCTGCTGTTGGCTGGAACAGGCATATTACTGTTGGGCATAACATCTTCTGTAAGACCATTCAGGGATGAAAATGGCAATGAGTTGCCCGGGAGCATTGTGGTTTTGCAGGAGCTGGACATTAACGGAATGAAACAGTGGATTTCAATTCGGGGTAAAGACCGGACAAATCCGGTCCTGCTTTGGCTTCACGGAGGGCCTGGTTCTGCGCAGATGGCCATGTCCCATTATCTTGATAAGGAGTTGGAGGAGAGTTATGTTGTTGTCCACTGGGATCAGAGGGGCGCAGGCAAATCAAACCACGAAGGTTTTTCGGCAGATACAATGACGTTTCATCAGATTAAGGATGATGCAGTTTCATTAATAGACTATTTGCAGGAAAGTCTGGAGCAGGAAAAGATATATTTACTTGGGCATTCCTTCGGAACTCATTTGGGCATTGAATTGGTATATGAATACCCGGAAAAATTTTATGGCTACATTGCAGTCGGCCAGGTGGTTGACCATGCAAGGGCGGTCGAAGTTGCATGTAAACGTCTGCGTAAAGAGATGGAAAAAAACAATGACCAAAAAGGCATTGAGGAATTAACCAATATTAAGAGCCCTGCATTTTATCACAGTGATTATAGAGAATTTATTAAACTGTCAGTTCCCTATGGAGGTCATTATGATAAAAGCATGCTGGAGTTGGCCTTTATAGCATTTCAGGCTCCGGAATATACGTGTGTCGACTATCTTCGCCTTCTTGACGGCATGAACAGAGGAGGTGCGCCGCTTCATAAGGGCGGAGTCATGGCACAATACAATTATATACATTCTGTTCCTGAAATCAAAGTTCCCGTATACTTTTTCATTGGCCGCAACGATTACAACACGCCTTTTGTGCTCGTTGAAGAGTATAATAATACTATAATAGCACCTAAAAAAGAACTGATTATTTTCGAGGATTCAGCGCATACACCGTTTTTTTCTGAAACTGAAAAGTTCAATAATGAATTAAAGAAAATCTTAAATTGATTTGTACCACTGTAATTCAGAGCAAACTACAAGAGTTTAACTATTCAGACAAAATTGAGGATAACAAATAGAACGATAAACGCTTTGCAGATTAAGCAACCTATTGCTGGTGCGAGTGGTGATACAGCATTTACGAGAAAAGCCCCATTTCATCGGGGTTTTGGCGATCAAAGAGCAGTGTTTATCTCTAAAATTTGAATAATATCAAGGCGTTTTTAAGGACGTTCCGAAAGCGGAGCGTCCTTTTACTATCTCAGGAGGTGAAGGTTATATGAGCCATATATTGACAATTTCAAACCAAAAAGGCGGTGTAACCAAAACGACGACCGCCGCTAATCTTGGCATCGGGCTGGCCCAAAACGGGAAAAAGGTGCTACTTTTGGATAACGATCCGCAGGGCAGTCTCTCCATCAGTCTCGGATATCCCCGACCGGATGATCTGCAGGTCACACTGGCGACCGTCATGGGCAAGGTCATGTCCGAGCTTCCCATATTACCACAGGAAGGAATCCTGCACCACGCGGAGGGCGTTGACCTCATGCCCGCCAATATCGAGCTTTCCGGCATCGAGGTGTCGCTGGTCAACGCCATGAGCCGCGAGACTATCCTCAAACAGTATCTCGAAAGCGTTAAGCGGCAATACGATTACGTGATTGTGGATTGCCCACCCAGCCTGGGTATGCTCACCATCAACGCACTGGCTGCTGCCGATAGCGTACTCATTCCGGTACAGGCGCAGTATCTACCGGCAAAGGGCCTTGAACAGCTCTTGCAGACGATCAGCAAAGTGCGCAGACAGATTAATTCTAAGCTCAAAATCGACGGCATCCTGCTGACTATGGTGGACAATCGCACGAACTATGCTAAAGATATGGCCGCCTTGCTCAGGGAAACCTACAGCGGCAAAATTAAGGTGTTTGATACAGACATCCCGCATTCCGTCCGGGCGGCTGAAATCAGCGCCGAAGGCAAAAGCATCTATGCGCACGACCCAAATGGAAAGGTGGCCGAAGCGTACCGAGAACTGACGAAGGAGGTATTGAAGATTGAAAAGCAGCGCCAAAAATGTAAAGCTGACCTCTGTCGATGAGCTTTTCACCACGGAGGAATTGCGCGCGGACGCACAGCGGGAAAAAGTCATGGAGCTTCCGCTTTCGGAGTTGTTCCCTTTCAGAAACCACCCGTTCAAGGTACTGGACGACGCGGCCATGCAGGATACCGCCGAGAGCATCAAAGAGCATGGCGTTCTTGTTCCGGCCATCGCCCGTCCCCGCGAGGACAGCGGATATGAGCTGATCTCCGGCCACCGAAGAAAGCGCGGCTGTGAACTAGCGGGGCTTGCCACCATGCCCTGCATCGTCCGCGATCTGGACGATGACGCAGCCACGATCATCATGGTGGACAGTAACATTCAACGTGAGAACATTCTGCCGAGCGAACGCGCTTTTGCATATAAGCTAAAGCTGGATGCCATCAGGCGGCAAGCTGGACGACCTTCAAATAATTCCCGACAACTTGTCGGGAATTTTGAAAGCGCTGAAATTGTAGGCCAAGGTGCTGGTGAAAGTGGTCGCCAAGTCCAGCGATATATCCGCTTAACCGAGCTTACCCCCGAACTGCTGGACATGGTGGACACGAAGAAAATCGCCTTTAATCCCGCCGTGGAGCTGTCGTATCTCAAACCGGAGGAACAAACAAACCTGCTTGAAGCGATGGACAGCGAACAGGCCACGCCGTCGCTTTCTCAAGCCCAGCGGCTCAAAAAATTCAGTCAGGAGGGCACGCTTTCCCTCGACGTGATGCGCGCCATCATGTCGGAGGAAAAGAAAAGCGAGCTGGACAAGGTGACGCTTACAGGCGACAAGCTCAAAAAATACTTTCCCAGGTCGTACACGCCGCAGCAGATGGAGGCCACCATCATCAAACTGTTGGAGGGATGGCACCGAAAAAGGCAGCGTGAACAGGAACGGTGAGCGGCGGCACATAAAGGCGTTCTGAAAGGAGCGCCTTTTTATATGCCCTTCATCGGAGAGGAGGTGTGTGCCTTTGGCTGTATTTCGGGTCGAAAAAACAAGGGATTACACAGTTATGGCCAATCATCATTTGAAAAACCGGGCGTTGACCTTAAAGGCGAAGGGCCTCTTATCCCTCATGCTTTCCCTGCCGGAGGATTGGGACTATACGCTCAAAGGACTGTCCCTTATCAGCGTGGAGAGCATCGACGCTATTCGGCAGGCGGTCAGGGAACTGGAAAGCGCCGGGTACATTGTTCGTTCCAGAGAACGCAACGAAAAAGGACAGCTCAAAGGCGCGGAATACGTAATCTATGAACAGCCGCATTTATCGGATGAACCGCCTGTACCGGGGAAGCCTACGTTGGAAAATCCAACATTGGATAATCCAACGCAGGAAAAGCCTGCATTGGATTGCCCTACACAGGGAAATCCAATGCAATTAAATACTAATAGATCAAACACTTATTCATCCAATACCCAAAAATCAAATACGGATTCATCAACAATCCATCCATCAATCAATCCTAGACCGGAGGGCGCGGAGCGGGAAACCGGGATGGATGCGATGGATGCGTACAGGAGGCTCATTTATCAAAACATTGAGTACGATTGCCTCATCCAGCAGTACGGGCGGGAGCGCATGGATGAAATCGTGGAGCTTATGCTCGAAGCGGTTTGCCTGCCGCGGTCACATATCCGTATCGGCGGCGAGGACATTCCTGCCGAGGTGGTCAAAAGCCGTTTGCTCAAGCTGAACAGCACGCATATCCAGTACGTCTTTGATTGCATTGACAAGAACACCACCAGGGTGCGCAACATCAGGGGGTATCTGCTGACCACCCTGTATAACGCGCCAACCACCATCGACCATTACTACCGCGCCGAGGTGAACCACGACATGTACGGCGGCCCGTATTAACGCGCCGTCCATTTTTATGCCAACGAAAGGAGATTTTCCAAATGAAACGACCCCTTGCCTATATCACGGCCCCGTGGGGCGCAAACGAGATCGAGAACACGGAGAACGCCGCCGGGTTTTGCCGTGCGGTGTACGACGCAGGTTTTTCGCCCATCTGCCCGCTGCTGTTCCTGCCGCTGTACCTGAACGACGAAATCCCGCAGGAGCACAAGGACGGCATCGACATGGGCCGCGACCTGCTGCGCCGCGCACATGTGCTGGTAGTCTGCGGCCACGGTGTGGACGAACAGGTGAAAAACGATATCGCCGTCGCCCAGCGCCTGAACATCACGGCTACCACGCTGGACGGCATCCTCACGGTCAAAAAACAGGGCCGGAAGAATCAGTAATTTTTGAAGGAGGAAATCAAAAACATGAAGCTACTCAGAAACAAATCCGTCATTGGAACGTTGTGCATCATCTTGGCGCTGCTGTTCGCCTTTGCCGCGCTGCCCGCCCTGACCGGCAGCGGAAAGAATGAAACGGTGAGCGTCCTGCGCCTCACACAGACCGTGAGCGCAGGGACGCAGATCACCGCCGAGATGGTGGAAACCGTCAGCGTGCCGGAAACCCTCGTCTCGAACGGCATCCATGATACCGCATCGGCTGTGGGCCAATACGCGGCTGCCGACCTGTACGCCGGGGATTACCTTACCACAAAAAAGCTCACCGCCACGCTTGCGGCACAAAGCGTTTTCGCGGCTGGCACAGCCAAAGGTAAAATGGTGGTATCCGTTACCCTGCCGTCCCTTGCTTCCGGCGTATCCGGGCGGCTGCTGCCCGGCGATATTGTGACCGTCATCGCCATTCCGCAGGGTACCGTTAACCAAGCGTTGGGCGTGGAACCGGGTGAAGCGACCGAAACGACTGTATCCGGCGCGTACATTACCCCGGCGCTTGAATACATCGAGGTGTGCATGGTCACGACAAGCGATGGCGCTGACGCCAGTGTCTCCGCGCAGCCGGACAAAGATACAAAGAACATTCTTCCCGTTACCGTCTCCTTCTACGCCACGGAAGAACAGGCGTTAAAGCTGGCCGAGATGGAACAGACAGGTACAATCCATCTAGTGTTTGTCGCACGCGGAGATACCGCATCGGAATATGCATCCGACAGAGTGCTGGTGGGAACGGAGGTGGACTAACATGATCTTCGCAATATGGGGACGCGACGGCACGGGTAAAAGCACGCTGGCCGACGCGCTGGGACTGATCTTTGCCAAACGGGGCGTTACGGCCATCATCGATGCCGACCTGACACAGCCGACCCTTCCCGCAAGGATAAACGGGAAGAAGCTCAGCGCGGAAGCATCGCTTGGCAAAGCCATATCGGGCATGGGCGCAGATGACGCCGCCAAGTACCTGCATCAGCATCCCAGAAAGAAACGGCTCTTTTATGCGGGGCTGACGGATAAAGACGAATACCTGTCCTTTGAGCTGGGGTTGGACGCGACCGACGCGGCGCGGGATTTCATGGAACGGTGCGCGGCGCTGGCGGATACGGTCATCCTCGACCTGTCGGGGCAGCGCAGCGATCCCTTTCTTCCCGCAGCATTATCCGGCGCGGATACGCTCATCATCCCCATCACGCCGGACGTGCAGGGCGTTTGCTGGTTTAATGCCGTCAAGCCATTTCTGGAAGCCATGAACGCGGGTGGGCGCATATTGCCCGTCGCGGCAATGGCGGTACAACCTCCGATGGCGGTTATTGAAAAAACAGTGGACGTCCGCTTTGCTGCGGCGCTGCCGTTCGTCCGTGAATTCCGGCAGGACGACGTGGAAGCCGCGACCACAACCGCTGCCACACGGTACATGAAGCAAGTGCGGGCACTGTATAAGAAACTCACGGAGGTGACAGCATGAGCCGGACATTACGCGAACTGGCATATGAGAAACAGGAAGCCGATACGCAAAAAAGAGACGCATATGAAGCCGTGCTGGAGCAGGTGCGCGCCGCCATATCCAAAGACCACGCGGACACCCTGGCGCAGAGCATCGCCCAAAAGTCGGCGGCGGAGGCTGTCAAGCGGCTGATTGGTGAGTATGTGACCGCCCATCAGCTCCGCGTGGGCGATCTGAGCGCACAGCAATTGGCCGACAGGCTGTACGGCGACATGGCGGGTTTCGGGTTTCTGGACAAATACATTGCCGACCCGGAAATTGAGGAAATCAACGGCAATAGCTGGCGGGACATTGAGATCGTTACGCGCTCCGGCTGGCATAAAGCCCCGGAACGCTTTCTTTCGCCGCGGCACGCCGAGGATACCCTGCGCAAAATGGTACGTCTGGGCGGCCTGGTGCTGGACGGCACCAATCCCATCGTGGACAGCTACATCACCGAGGGCGTCCGTATATCGGCCATGATCCCGCCCGTTACCGATCGGCGTAGCGGCGCGGTGTTTTCCATCCGCCGCCAGCGCATGGCGAAGGTGACGAAGCAGCAGCTTATGGAATGGCGCACAGCCACGCCGGAAATGCTGGATTTCCTCTCGCTTTGCGTCAACCACGGCGTGTCCATCGGGTTCGCGGGCAAGACGGGAAGCGGCAAGACCACAGATATTTCCTACCTTTTGGGGACAGCAGATCAAAACAAAAGAATCTATACCATTGAGGAAACCCGAGAGTTGGATTTGTTCAGCGAGGACGCGCAGGGCAACGCGCAAAACCGCGTCATCCATACCTGTATCCGTCCGTCAGACCTGCCGAACGCCGACGTGGATATGAACGACCTTTTAAGAAAGGCCATGCGGTTTTCACCGGACATCATCGCCGTGGCTGAAATGCGCGGCGCAGAGGCCATGACCGCACAGGAAGCGGCGCGCACCGGGCATGTCGTCGTGACCAGCCTGCACGCCAATTCCGCACGCAAGGCATATGGGCGAATCCTCTCCATGTGCCAGATGTCGGACACCCACATATCCACGGATATTCTCATGGGCTTTGTGTCCGAAGCATTTCCGGTCATAGTCTTTACAAAACAGATGCCGGACGGCACACGCCGCTTTATGGAGATCGTGGAAGCCACAGGCGTCCGGGACGGCACGGTACAGGCGTGCACGCTGTTCCGGTTTGAGGACGGGCAATTCGTCCATCTGGGCGGTATATCCGATAGCCTGACCATGACCCTGCTGGAAAACGGTGCGCCCGCTGCTTCCGTGGGCCGGTTTAAGGTGGTGAGGTCATGATGCGGATACTTTGTGCCATACTGCTCATAGCAGGGCTTTTTCTGTTGCTGGGCGTCCGCCCTTCGGATATAGCACGCCCGTTCGTAAAGCCTTTTAAGCGTCAGCGCGAAAGGAAGAACAAGATACGTCGCATCACCGGTAAACCAAAAGGCAAGCTAGCCGCAACGGTGGACGACGCCAAAGCCATGCTCACGGCGGCGAACATGGATGAGAAAATAAGCGCCTATAAGTGGGCGGCTGTCGTGCTCGCCATCGTCGGACTGATGGTTGGCCTCGCTTTGGATAACGTCCTCGCCGGGATGGTGCTGGCGGTGGGGCTTGGTTGCTCGCCGCTGATCGTGATCCGCATTCACACCGGCGACTACATACGGAGCCTTAACGAGAAGCTGGAGAGCGCGATGGGCACCGTCACCAACGCGTATGTGGCGGGCGGCGATCTGATCGGCGCGGTGGAAAATAACCTGCACCTGCTTTCCGCTCCGCTGGACGGCGTGTTCCGGCAGTTTTATACGGAAACGCAGCTTATTGACTCGGACATCGCAAAAGCCCTGCGCCGGTTGCGGGAACGCATAGACAACCGTTACTGGCGCGATTGGTGCGACGTGCTGATACAGTGCCAGCGCGACAGGCAGCTTCGGTTCGCGCTGCCGGGTATCGTGAGCCGACTTGGTGAAATGCGTCGGGCGCAGATGGAAGCGGATACAGCTATACAAAAACAGCTTGGCGATTATATTATCACAGTCATGCTGGTGCTGGGGGCTATTCCCCTCATGGGGGCGATGATGCCCGATTGGTACACCATGCTCACGACCATGCCAGCGGGCAAAATCACGCTGGCCGTGGTGCTGGCCGCTGTGCTGGCGACGGCCATATGGGTGGCGCGGTTGTACCGTCCGGTGGAAGGTGGTGATGGAAAATGACGATCATGCTTTATCTTATCCCCGCTCTGCTGCTGGCTTTCGGGCTATACCGCCTCGCACAGGCGGCGTTTTGCCTGCCAACGGGAAAGAGCGTCGCAGCCATACAGAATATCCACGGAAAGCGCGGTATGGCGGAGCGTTTGCAGGCTGCGCTGCTACCGTTGGCCCGGCTGATCTCGCGGATATTCCCCATGAGCGAGTACAAACGAAAACGCATGGAAGCGGACTTTGCCCGGCTCCATATGAGCGAAACGCCGCAGGAATATGTGGGAACCGCCATGACGAGATCGCTGCTGCTGGCGCTCGTCGGCACGCTGTTCATTGCGCTGGGCGTTCCTTTGCTGACAATGCTGATCGCCGTGGCCGCGCTGCTCGCGTACTTTCAGGCCATGCAGCGCGTCCGCAAGCACGTTGAAGCGTGGAACCGGGAGATCGAAGCGGAGCTGCCACGATTGGTTGAAACGATGAACTATACCTTGCAGGATAACCGTGACATGCTGGCCTTTTTTGAAAAGTACCGCCGCGTGGCAGGTAAAGCTCTGGGAGCCGAGCTTGACCGGCTCATCACCGACATGCGAATCAGCAATCACGAGACGGCGCTTCGCCGAATGGAAGCGCGGCTTAATCTGCCGTCTTTCTCCGCGCTATGCGCAGTGCTGTGCGGCGTGTATCAAGGCGTGGATCAGCGCACGAGCCTGTTGGTGTTGGAGCAGGACATGCGCACGAAGGAGCGAGAAACGCTCCGGCGTTTGATGGAGAAGCGTCCCGGTAGAATCAAGGCGGCTTCGCTCATTCTGACCGTACTCATGATACTCATGTTCATGGTTCCGCTTGTATTGCTCATTATAGGCAACTTAGCCGGCGTTGGCTTATAGGCCGTTTGTTCCGGTAGCCGAAGGGAGGGCTGTTTTTTTATATGCTGCCGGAACAGCGGATTTTATATATACGGTTCCCCCAATCATTTCAAATCAATTTGTAAAAAGGAGAAACACTATGCTGAAAGTCAAAACCACAGTTCGTCGCTTCATTTCCGACAAAAAGGGCGAAGGCTTCCTTGATCTGGCGTTTAAGATTTTGATTGTCGTCGTCATTGGCGCGGCAATCCTTCTGATCCTGAATGCCGCCGTGCCGAACCTGTTCTCCGGGCTGATCGAGAAGATATCCGGTGAACTGACCGGAATAAGCGTGCTGCCGTAAAAAAATAATGAATGGCTAGGGGCTGCCGTGTGGCGGCCCTTTGTCCATTGGAAAGGAACCAGTATGAAACGTAAATTTATACGTGACCAAACCGCCGAGGGGTATATCGACGTAGCAATCACTATACTCATCCTGTTCACCCTTATGGCCTCATTGATGGCGCTGTTCCCCATATTCACAGCTCAGCAATCCCTAAATCAAACGGCAAAATATATGGCGCGCACCGTGGAGCTTTACGGGAAAGCAGACGATGCGACTCTGCAATCCGTCATGGAGAACGAGAACTTTTTGGCTCCCGACAGCATGGAGGTCAATACGGAGTGGCACGACGCAGCCGAAAAAAGCATCCAGCTCAAAACGCCGTTCACCGTCACGCTAACGAAAACAGTATCCATCGTGATCCTGCGTCCCGCGCTGGGTGACCCGCTGACGATAGACGTGCAGATCACTGCCTTCGCGCGCGGCATATCGGAGGTGTATATAAAGAAATGAGACGTTTTTTAAAAGACACACGCGGCAGCGCGGTCATCTGGACGTTGTTCCTTATCCTGGTTCTTTTCACCTTGACCTTCGAGGTGTATACGGGCGTGATGGTATATGCCAAGTATCAGACCTGTGAAACCGAGCTGGAGCGGGCAGCCATCGTGACGGTGGATAAAGGGCTGCTCAACGCCAATGTGCGCGATCTTGAATTGGATATTCCGGCAGTTTCGGCCTATTCGCTGTTCGAAGATAACCTGACAGAGTCGGGCTGGACAAAAGAAGACGGAGACTGGGTAAAACGCGACGGCGGCAAGCTGATATACGCGCTTGAGGATATGCAAATGACAGTAGCAGAAAAAACAATGCAAATTGACGCGGTATTTACGATGCCCCTACCGTGGCAGATTGACGGCATAGATGAAATACATATCCCTATAAAAGTGCTGTCATCGGTCTTGTATATCGAATAGAAAGGAGTAGCCATGAAACGGAGAAAGAAAATAACCATTGCGGCGATTGCAGGCATCATTATTCTGGCAACACTTGTACTTTTTGTATCGTCGGCCCTTGCCGCCGTGAATGTCGGAACGCGCACTACCACCCATTACCTGCAATATAACGGCGGCAGCGGCTGGAATGACCTTAAGACGCCGGAGCACTACATTGTGGGGACATCACCTGAACAGATAGCCTACTGTCTTCAACACCGAAATGATAGTCCACACAACGCCTCGTACAGCGAAACAGACATCCTGGGTACATACTCCACACGTGTGCAGACGGGCTTGCGTATCATCTTGGAAAACGGCTATCCGTATGCTACGGGTGGTTTATCGGGAACAAAAGCACGGTATGCCACAGCAAATGCTGTGCGGTTTTGGTTATCTGAAAACGGTGATTCCGGGCAATATAATTTTACGAATTTAGGCTCATATTCGGATTCACAGTTGCGTTCTGCCGCAGCCAGCGGAACGATTGGCAGCAAAATCAGGGCTAAGTCAGGAAACACGGATGTGCTGCAATTTGCGATAGAGCTGCTTATAAAGGCGCGATCACAAACTCTTATGACGCACAGCGTCACCCTGTCCACGCCGTCTATGTCAATAAGCGGCAGCTACTTTGTCGGCACATCCACCGTATCGCTAACCAACATGAACGGTGGGTATACACTGAATACATCCGGGCTTCCGGCAGGTTCCAGCGTGACCGGCTATACAGGACAATCCGGCGATGTACTGACTATACGGGTTCCGGTCAGTGAGGCCAACGCCAATCGAACGTTCAGCTTGTCCGCGACGGGCAAAGACAACAGGACGCGCTCCAACATGATCGCTTACGCGCCCAATTCGAGCAGTCTACAAAGAGTCATCGTCGGAAAGGCTGCTGAGTACCATGACGCGCAGACCGTTTCAGTTTCCATCAGCACACCGCAGATTTACGCCGACCTTATCGTTTCAACTTTAACCGCCAACGCATCTGTCTATGATGCAGGCGATACGATCACCATTACCGCAACGGTACGCAATCAGGGTCTTAGAGCAGCGGGCGGTTTTTATGTCGCTCTGACATCTCCCGATCTTGCAACACAATCAAAGTACGTGTCGTCGCTGGCAGTGGGCGGCACCACGAATGTGAGTTTTACTTATACAGCACCTCAATACACCGCCGATAGAACCATATCCGTGACGGCCACGGCGGATTCGACCAACGCTGTTGCGGAGAGCAATGAGAGTAATAACACACGCTCGGCTTCGTTCAAGGTGCTCGCATCGCTGCCTGATCTGACCGTCACGTCGCTTACTGGTGACAAGGCGGTTTATGAAGCCGGTGAAACAGTGACGATAACAGCGGTGGTGAAAAACATTGGTAAAAAGGCATCGGCTGCCACGACGGTTCGGCTCACCGTGCCGGGCATAGAGACATTTTCAAAGAATGTATCGGCGCTAAGCATAGGCGCGACCCAGACGGTGACATTTACGATCACAGCGCCAACGGCGCTTTCCGCACAGAACATATCCGTTACCGCTTTCGTTGATCCGGACAACATTGTTGCGGAAAGCAACGAGAGCAACAATACCCGCACGACAACGATATCCATCAATGCTTTGCGGCCTGATATCGAGATCGTAGATTCAACGATCACGGATTGGTATGCGGGCAAGGAAGTGACGGTATCGGCAACGGTGCGGAACAATACGGCGCAGCCGGTGCCTTCCGTAGCCATACGGATGAGCATTGGTGGAGCATCCTATACGGAGAATATCCCCATTGCGGGAAACGGGAATAATCTTGCTGTATTCCGTATCACCGTACCGCCAGCTGGAGGCTATACCGTCAAGTTCACCGCAGACCCGGATAACGTGCTGGATGAAACGGATGAAAGCAACAACACGCTGACAAAGAACATTCAGGTTCAAAATGTTCCAGCCTTCATCGTGGCTGATCCTGACGATACGGCGATGGAACAGCGGTATAAGGCGTATGGGTTAAACAGCCTTTTAGTGCCTGCGGCCTCAACCTATCATACATGGCAGGAGGTACGGCTTATAAGCGGCAGCTATGTCACAAAGATATTCTACGTCCGGTTGACAACATCGTTTTTTATAATGCCTGATGAGCGCATCGCTTATGCTGACAAGCCAAAACAGATGGAATCAGGCTTTGGTTTCACCGTACAATGCTCTACCACGCTAATGACCAACTATGACCATCCCGAAAAGCTCGTTGGCGCACAGATGGTTTGGGTACGATATACCGAGAGTGCTTACGGCCAGCTATCAGCGTGGCAGAACGTGCGTGATAATTTGCAAGTGAAAACAGGTATGACGGGAGGCTTAACAGCCACATGGCAGCTTGCTGTCAACCCGTATTCAGTAACAGGGAGCCGCTTGCACTACACGCCTCTTTGGTATCCTGACGAAGAGTATGTGACGTGGGCACAGGCGTTCTATGCGTGGAGTCCCGTTGGCCAACTCTATGAACACAAAACCGATACGCTGATCATTGAAGGCGATATGTATGACCGGATTACGACGATTAAGCGGTGACGGATGAGTAACATGCCCTATGGTGCAGGGCTGTAGGGCATGTTATAATCATACATATAATGCTGAGGCTCGTATTGATATGCAAAAATTGTGGTGTATATGAGCCGGTTATTTATATAACATGCACAACAGAAAACTAGAGGAAGTAGAAGGATGTCATTTTCGGAAATTAGTATTTATCAGGTAAAGCCAGATAAGACGAATGAGTTTGAAGCTATTATAAAAGACGCTGGTGAAATGATGAAAGTACTAGACGGTTGTCAATCTCTTCGACTTATACAGCGTACACACTATATAAAGGATATGAAAACTATTAAGGATGGACTTCAACCTGACAGACTTACTCGTATTGTTAAATGTGTTCGCTATGCACTCTACTGGGAATTCGACACAGATAAAAATTATGGTAAAGCTCAAAAACAATTATATGGAACTCATTGGAAAGCGATAGAAAAGTGTTTGATTGTTCCGCATGATAAAATCTTAGGTGAGGTAATTATTTAAGATTACATACCCGACAAATTTCATTTTAGCGAGCAAGCCACTTTCTATATTTCGCTCATAATGTGCAGGACAACGGCTATTTGGTAAGATGCTATTATTTATATTTTGTTTCCTTATACCAAATAAAACACCTCAAGTTTATCACTAAGTGAAGTATACTTGAGGTGTTGCTTTTTAATAATGATATTTCGCTCTTTTCCAAAGGAGAAATAGTGCCGTCATAAGTGCGGCGATAAGCTCTGCTACCACAATGGAAACCCAGATACCGTCAATCTCCCAAAATAGCGGAAGGATAAGCACTGCCGCAACTTGAAACACCAGCGTTCTTAGAAACGATATTAAAGCGGATGTCAGTCCGTCATTGAGTGCCGTAAAAAAGGCTGAACCGAAGATGGCAAGTCCTGAAAACAGGAAAGAGAAGGAATAAATCATAAAAGCTCTCGTTGTCATGTCCATAAGCTGAGCATCATAGCTCACAAATATTCCCGATAGTGGACGACCGAGTAATTCTGCAAGCAGGAACATGGCGATGGATGAAGTTAATATGATTACCATACTCTTTTTGAGTAAGCTTTTCAGTTCTTTGTGATTTTCAGCTCCGAAGTGGTAACCAACAATAGGAGCAATACCTGTGGAGTAACCTATGAAAATAGATAGGAAAATCATATTCACATACATGAGAACCCCATAAGCGGCAATACCATTTTCTCCTGCATATTTTATGAGCTGAATGTTATAAAGCATACTGACAACCGACATGGCGATGTTGTTCATCAGCTCCGAGGAGCCATTTGTACAAGCTTTGAGGATCGCTCGTCCGTCGAAATTCGTCTTTACAAGCCTCAATGTACTGTTGTTGGGTCTAGTGAAATAGATGAGCGGAATAATACCGCCAAGTACCTGACTGATGCCCGTTGCCAGTGCCGCACCGACAAGTCCCCACTGAAATACCGCCACAAACAGTGCGTCAAGAATCATATTTGTAACGCCTGTTGCGATAGAAACAATCAGCCCCAAGTGAGGCTTTCCAGCGGCAATAAAGAAGCTCTGAAACTCAAACTGTAGCATAAAAAACGGGAGTGCTATTAAAACCGTGCGACCGTATAGCACGCAGTCGTCAAGCATAGCTCCTTCGGCACCCATCATAGCTACAATGGGGCGTAAAAAAATAAAGGTAAGAATGGTAAGCAAAACCCCAATTCCTATTGTAATATAGATAAACAATGAGAAAAGTCGGTTTGCTCTTTCTTCATTTCCTTCACCAAAGGTTTTTGCCACTAAAGCACTGCCACCTGCACCGAACATAAAGCCGACAGCACCTAAAATCATCACCAATGGCATGATGAAGTTGACGGCGGCAAAGGGTGTTTTACCCACAAAATTTGAAACAAAGAAGCCGTCCACCACACCGTAAATAGATGTGAAAATCATCATCAAAACAGATGGTATGGTGAAGCGAAACAATCTTCTATATTTAAAATGGTCTGAAAGCTGAATTTGCATTATGTTCTCCTAAACCAGCTTGTAGCAAATGCTGCAGCAGTCGGTGCTAATTCTTTGATATTAGACGGTGTTATAGCCTCTTAGTCCTAAGTACCATATTCTTTTTTTAAGCTTCTTTGATTAGCGGCTTATTTTCCCTTATCTTTATGGCGCGTTACAATAAATGTATTTCTAACTTTTTCCTTATTTATAGTTCTTTTGCACGTTCCTTAAAGTGGGTTATGTACCGCTTCGTCAAATTAAAGTAGCTCTGCCATTCTTCCTGTGTCCAGGAAGCGAAAATCTCATTTTCAATATCAATTACTTTTTGAACAGTATTTTTTGCAAGCTGCTTTCCTTTTTCACTTAGTCGCACAAGCTTTTTTCTTGCCGTTGCATCTTCGGTTATAACGACACCTTCATTTTCAAGCTTACGCATAGCAGAATTGATTGTCTGCTTGCTAATGCCTGACATTTGAACAATTTCGCTAAGAAGACATTCACCGCCGCCATTACAAATGACATACAGTATCTGCATAGCACTGTCTGATAGCTCAAGCTTTAAGGCTACATCGTGATATGCTTCATTCATTTCCGATATTAAGTTATTAAACCTTTTCATTTGATCTGATACATTTATAGACATAGCACACCTCCACAGGTACGAAATCATACTTCGCTATTTTAGTACGAAATCATACTTGTGTCAACGGTTTTATAAAAAATTACAAGGAGAGTGGGAATGGGCTTCTCAAATTGCTTAGAGCATTCACTATGATAAGGTTACTAATGCTTTATAATAAGGAATTATGAGCATAACTGAAAGCTGACAAATTTCAATTTGTCTATGAGGTAAGGAAATATGTGTATTATTCTGCGCATCCTGATGGATGCTTTTTTTATTGCCCTCCTTATTTGCTGCGTGTATACAGACATTAAGACGCGCACCGTTTCAAACGTGTCCGTCATACTGTTACTGTGCCTGGGGCTGGCGCATACGGTGCTAATCGGGCTATCCGGCAGCGCATGGTGGCCCTACCCGGCAGGGCTGGCATTGGCTATCCCGTTTTTCATCGTCTGGCTAAAAGGTGGTATGGGCGCTGGCGACGTGAAGCTGATCATGGGTATCGGACTGTATCTTGGTATGCTTAACGCGCTTATATCCTTTGCCCTTATGGTTCCTGTTCTCATTGGCCTCATGGTTCGCTCGTGGATAAAAGCCGAGACGCTAAAAAATGCGATACCCTTCGCGCCGGTTCTGGCGTTCGGCGGAGTCGGCGCTGTGTTGCTCGGATATATATTGACTTTACTAACCTGACGAAAGGAGATTTTCACTATGCAGGAGGAAGTGACACATAAAACGGTGACGCTCGCTATTACCACCACGCGGCTCACGGCTCCCGTGCTGCGGGCGGCGCTGCGTAAACTGCTGGCGGCATGGAAAAAGGGCCGGGATAAAGCCAAAATCCCGCACGGCAAGCAGACGGTCAAACAGCTCGTTGGGCAAAACGTTGGCGTATCCAACATTGAAGTGACGGACAGTAACATCAAATCCTTTGAGCGCGTGGCGCGCAAATACGGTATGGACTTCGCCGTCAAGAAGGACCGCAGCGTCTCGCCGCCCAAGTTCCTTGTGTTCTTCAAGGCGCGCGACGCAGACGCGCTGACCGCCGCATTTACCGAGTTTACGTCAAAGACGGTGAACCGGACGAAAAAGCCCTCGGTGTTGGCACAGCTTAAAAAGTTTGCCGCGCTGGTAAAAAACAACGTGATCGACAAGGTGCGCCGCCGGGAACAGGAGCGTTCCATATGAGCGCGAAACTGAAACGGCTGCTTTTGACCAACCTGCCGTACCTGCTCTTTCTCTGGCTATTCTGCAAGCTGGGCGAGGGTTGGCGACTGGCGGCCGGAGTGAATGCGGGCGCCAAGGCGCTGCACCTGCTGGACGGCATTATTGCCGCGTTTCACGCGCCGCCTATTGACTTTCATCTTCAGGACACGCTTATCGGATTGATCGGCACGGCTATTCTTCGGCTGGCGGTATACGTCAAGGGACGTAGCGCCAAAAAGTTCCGTAAAAACGTGGAGTACGGCTCCGCGCGCTGGGGAACCGTCGCCGACATTAAGCCGTACATCGACCCGGTATTCCAAAACAACATCATTTTGACGCAGACCGAACGGCTCACCATGAACAACCGGCCCAAAAACCCCAAGACGGCGCGAAATAAAAACGTTCTGGTCATCGGCGGCTCCGGCAGCGGCAAAACGCGTTTTGTGTTGAAGCCTAACCTCATGCAGTGCCACAGTTCCTATGTCGTGACCGACCCCAAGGGCAGCGTCGTGGTGGAGTGCGGGCGGCTCCTGCTGCGCAAGGGCTACCGCATCAAGATACTCAACACCATCAACTTCAAAAAGTCCATGCACTACAATCCCTTCGCGTACATTCACAGCGAAAAGGACATATTAAAATTGGTCACGACGCTGATCGCCAACACCAAAGGCGACGGCAAAACCGGTGACGATTTTTGGCAGAAGGCCGAAACGCTGCTGTATACCGCTCTCATCGGATATATCCATTATGAGGCCCCGGAGAACGAGCAGAATTTCGCTACGCTCATCGAGTTCATCAACGCGTCGGAAGTCCGAGAGGACGATGAGGAATTCAAGAATCCCGTTGATCTCATGTTCGACGCGCTGGCTGAACGGGAGCCGAACCACTTCGCCGTGCGGCAATATAAGAAATATAAGCTGGCGGCGGGAGATATATGCTCTAAGAGGCTTATTAATCATGATTTTTGTAATGGTTATTGAAAGACCCTTAGAGCATTTTTATACAGGAGGACAGCGACATGCTGAAAACAAAAATCACACCGTTGTATGAGCGGTTGTCCCGCGACGATGAACTGCAAGGCGAAAGCAATAGCATTTCCCATCAGAAAGAGATGTTGGAGGAATACGCCCGCAGGAACGGATTTCCCAATCCCACCCACTTCACAGACGATGGCGTTTCTGGCACACGCTTTGACCGGCCCGGCTTCACCGCCATGATGGAAGAAGTCGAGGCCGGACGCGTGGAGGCTATCATCATCAAGGACATGAGCCGCTTGGGCCGCGACTATCTCAAGGTCGGGCAAATCATGGAGATTTTACGGCAAAAGGGCGTGCGGCTGATCGCTATCAATGACAGCGTGGACAGTTCCAAAGGCGATGACGATTTTACCCCGTTCCGCAATATCATGAATGAGTTTTACGCCCGCGATACCAGCCGGAAAATCAAGTCAGTGTTCAAGGCCAAAGGCATGTCGGGAAAGCACACCTCCAGCACGACGCCCTATGGCTATCTGAAATCGCCGGAGGATAAAAACCAGTGGGTTATAGACGAGGAAGCCGCAACCGTTGTACGCCGCATATTCGCCATGACGATGGCAGGCTATGGCCCGTATCAGATTGCACAGCGCCTATCTGTAGACAAGGTGGAAATTCCCGCCGTCCACATGGCGCGGTATGACACGGGGTTAAACAAAAACAAGACGTTCAAGGATATTTACGGATGGGGTTCGTCCACCATTGTTAACATACTCAAAAAGTGCGAATACCTTGGGCATACGGTAAACTTCAAAACCCGCAAGCACTTCAAGGATAAGAAAAGCCATTACGTTGATGAAAGTGAATGGACGGTTTTTGAAAATACCCATGAAGCTATCATCGACCAAGAGACCTTTGACAATGTGCAGCGTATACGCGGCAATGTCAGGCGATACCCGGACGGATGGGGCGAAGCGCATCCTCTGACCGGCCTCATGTACTGCGCCGACTGCGGCGGCAAGATGTACGTTCACCGTACCCACAACGGCAAGCGCATCCCGCAATATACCTGTTCCCGGTATAGTAAAGTTCCGGTGGGGACACTCTGCCTCTCAGCGCACCGTATCAAGGCCGAGGCGGTGATGACCCTGATTGCCGATATGCTCCGGGCAATCGCGAAATATTCCCAAAACGACCGGGCCGAGTTTGTGAGGACGGTGCAGCAAGCACAGGCCGAACAGCAGACCACCGACATCACCAGAAAAAATAAGCGATTGGCGACGGCGCAGAAGCGCGCCGGGGAGCTGGAAAAGCTGATGTGCAAAATCTACGAGGATAACGCGCTGGGCAAGCTGCCGGACGCGCGGTATGCTACCCTTGATGCGCAGTACGCCAAAGAACAGGATTATCTTTCCGGTGAAATTGCGACTCTGAAAAAGGCCATAAGCGGTTACGAGCAGAGCAAAAAGTCTGCGGAGAAGTTCAGCTCCCTCGTTGAAAAATATGAACGGTTCGACACGCTGACAACAACTATGCTGAATGAGTTTGTGGAGAAAATTCTTGTCCATGAGCGCGCCCGCAAGGGTAGTCAGGACACCACGCAGGAGGTTGAAATTTATTTCAACTTTGTCGGCCGTTATGTGCCACCCTGCTTCGGAGAAATCAGTCTGACCCCGGAGGAACAGAAAGCTCTGAGCAAAAAAGAAGAACGAAAAGACAGGCTGCATCAGAACTATCTGCGCCGTAAGGCTAACGGTAAACAGAAAGAATATGAGGAACGGATAAAGGCGGCGAAAAAGGCCGAGATGGAAGCAAAGAAAATCGCCATACGTGCAGAGGATATGGCAGATGGCGTGTTTATCCCAGTCGGTAGTTTGTCAAAAGCAGAGCCGCAGAAAGCTACAGCACCAGTCAGCGTTGCCGTTTGATAATGAGATCTTGTAAATAAAGGGAGTGAATCATGATGAAAAAACTGACCTATTCCCGTAACGGAGACTACTACATCCCCGACTTGACCCTTAAAGACCAACCGGACAAACCCATTGGCAAATATGGACGTATGAGAAAACGGTATTTGAAGGAGTATCGGCCCGGCCTATACAGTAGCCTACTGTTAAGCGAAAAACTGTATCCACATCTACTGGAGATTGATGAAGCGGCACACCGCAGACTTGAAATGATGATGCCTGAATTAATGAAATCAGCAGGTATAACGGAACAGCTAAAAGCCATCGACCCCATGAAATGGGTTGGTTTGATGAATATGCTGAAAGCACAGGCTGAAGAAATAATCTTGTCGCAGTTGATCTATGTGTAGCAGGGGCAGGAACGCTTGGTTAGAGC
Organism: Bacillota bacterium; assembly: GCA_023410475.1. Taxonomy (GTDB): domain Bacteria; phylum Bacillota; class Clostridia; order Christensenellales; family SZUA-584; genus DTFZ01. Next base: position 23,985 of record JAEYPS010000006.1, read on the forward strand.
GCTCCCGCTATTTTCAGACTGAAGAATGCATTGGTGAGTCGTACGCTATATGATTTTTATTAATCCGCTTGGCACTTTTGCTTCATGGCATTTTTCTTGTTCTGTACCTCTTGCGCCTCCTGTTCCGTTAGATCACGATCAGAATGCGTAATTAAATCCTGTAAATAGTTTTCATAGGCGGCCAGAAGGGCATTTAATAGATCATGCGGCGTTTTACAGTATTGGGCGCTGAACCATTCTTCGCCTTTACTGTTCCAGCACATAACAGTGTAGCCGTGGCTGGTCAGCACGACTTCATACTCCGAGTCTTGTGAAAGATAGTCCTTGAAAACATCCAATACTTTTTCATTGGTGATCATAAATGATCCATCTCCTTTGTTTTGTCTACTTCGATTTTTACCACATATTATTCATACCGCATAAGTGGCAAAAGTGCAACAGAACAAAAGGAGGGTTGCAGTTAAAGTCGGCAAACACTATTGATGGTATTCTAAAAAACAAATAAACTATATTTACAATATTATTCTTAAAAATATATCTTTTTGAAGCCTTCTGGTGTTTTACTTTATAGGTAGACAAATTGGGTGGTAATGTAATGAATGAACAGGAATCTATAAGAAAAATTAAAAGCGGTGATAGGCTCGCAATGGATGCCCTTATTGAAGCCTACTATCAATCCGTTTTTTCATATTTTTATAGAAATACAGGCGATTACCATCAATCAAAAGATTTATCTCAGGAAGTATTTATAAAGATGGTTGTTAACATTGGTCACTATCAAAAACGAACCGAATTTAAAAACTGGCTTTTTACCATTGCCTCAAACCATCTGAAAAACTACTGGCGGTACACAGCCCGGCATCCCAGTTCAAGGTTATATCAAGACGAACATGCGGAGAATGTTGAAGCCGAGAGTGATATTGCGCAAAGGATTGTTATACAGCAGGCAATAGCACAATTACAAAACGAACAAAAGGAAGCCGTTATTTTACGATTTTATCATGGCTTCAAAATCAATGAGATTGCAAAGATAACGGAGGCTAAAGAGAGTACCGTTAAAGCGCGGATTCGATACGGATCGGAAAAGCTCAAACGTTTATTGGAGGGACCTAAGTATGAATAGGAAGAAGTCTAATTCATTGGATTTTATTCAGGATCAGGAAGAATTTATGGAGATGAACTTTCTGAAAGGATATGACGTGCCTGTAGTCAGTCTGGGTGAGATGCGAGAATTATGCGATATAGCCGGATCATACCTTCCTCAAAAACGCACTTCCACTCTCGATTTACGTTTTTGGAAATTAGCCTTTTTTGAAATGACAGGTAAATCACCTCTCTTTTGGTTGCTCTGTGCCATAGCCCTATGTATCGGCGCGACTTTGATACAAACTGCAATGAGCTATTTTTCTCCACTTATGGTAATGATGGTGCTGGCCCCTGTACCTTTCCTCGCTTTTTCGATTGATATGCTCCATTACCGCGATCTTCATCTCGTAGAGCTTGAAATGACCTGCCGATATGATGTGCGTCAATTGTATATTGCCAAACTGCTGATCGGGATGCTATTCAACATTGCTCTTTTGCTTCCCGCCGTCTTTGCCGTAAGCTCAGTATATGAAAACGGCTTGCGGTTAGCCTTATGTACCTTCACCACAATGTTTTTAATTGGATTTATCGCACTTCTTTTGATTGGAAAATTCAAAAACTCATTGCCTCTTTCGGCGTTCCTTGCGTTGTGGATCGTTTCAGGAGGGGTGATACTCGGAGAGGCTCAAACGATTAATTTGTTTGAGCACATAAGTATCGTGGCACTTATACTTGCTTTTGCGGTCAGTCTTATCCTATTTGCCATTAAACTTATCAATACAGCGCGGCATATGCGTCCATGTACAGAAAACGGAGGATATAATTTATGAAATTATCAGTACAAAGCGTGACAAAAAGCTTTGGAGAAAAGCGGGCTGTAAGCAACGTTTCGTTGGAGCTTACATCCGGTGTTTATGGGCTACTCGGCCCGAATGGCGCGGGAAAGACTACATTGATGAAATTGATGGTCGATATCCTGACCCCATCATCCGGACATATCACACTGGACGGAGTTGATATTACCGAACTTGGAGCCTCATATCGGGATAAATTAGGGTACATGCCACAGGAAATTGGTGTATATAAAAATTTTTCCGCTAAAAAGTTTTTGAAATACATTGCAGCCTTAAAGGGCTTATCCGGCAAGGAAGCCGAAAGCAAAGTCGCGGAGCTTCTTGAACTGGTTGGCTTGAAGGATGTTGTGAACAAGAGGCTTGGTGGCTTTTCCGGCGGCATGCTCCGGCGTATCGGGATCGCCCAAACCTTGCTGAATGATCCTCAAATTCTTATATTAGATGAACCAACATCGGGATTGGACCCGCAGGAGCGAATCCGCTTTCGAAATATTATTTCGGAGTTGTCCGGGAGCCGGATAGTCCTGTTTTCTACTCATATCGTTACAGATATGGAGTTCATTGCCGGGCAGATTATTCTGCTGCGGGAAGGAGCGCTTCTGTGTATGGGTCATACCGAAAATCTCATACGCTCAGTTGAAGGTAAGGTATGGTCCGCCGTATTGTCGCAGGAACAATTCAATCAGGTTAAGCAGATTTATTCCGTTGGTAACGTGATGCAAAGAAGCGACGGCATGGAAGTGCGTATCATTGGCGATAAAAAGCCATTGGATCATGCAAAACCCATTCAGCCTATTTTGGAAGATGTCTACACCTATTATTTTGGAGGAACAACCAAATGAATACGGCCATGATACGAACAGAGCTTTATAAGATCATCAGTAAAAAATACCTCTGGATATTTTTGATCCTTTTTTCAGCGATTTTTGCTTTTTTCACTTTTCAGTTTAAGGACAATGCCAATGTAGAATATTCCCTGCAACCGATCCGTAATGAAATCCAGCAAGCCGTTGATGACGAAGAACTGAGCAGCATGATTCGTAGCGCGAATTATAATAGCTCCTATAAAGATATTAAGCCTTTTCTTGCTGCTTCTGCAATTGAGTACATTGAGCAGTACGGAACAGTTTATTATCATGAAGCTTCGGTTTCTTCACTCCTTGAAAACAAAGTTGCTGATAGGATTTGCAACTATTTTGAAAGGATTGACGATCGTCAGAACGAGATTTTATCTTTGCAGTCCAGTTTGACTGAAATGCAGGAAAGCGGAAAGGAAGACTCTTTTCTGTATTCGGTTCAATCAAAATTACTTAATATGTATGATAAAGCCGGTAGCGTCGAGCTGAATCTGGAGAGCTGGGACAAAATTGCGGATATAAACTATGCTTGGCTGATTCCAGTTTGTACTATGCTTATTATTCTTTTAGGGCTTGCCGGCATTTATTCAGATGAATATACCAATAAAACACAATCCGTACTGCTTACCTCAAAAAAAGGACGAAGGGGCGTATTCTTGAGCAAACTTACCGCCGGAACGATTTTCAGCGTCCTTTGTGTTCTTTACTTTCAGTTATTTTCTGTTGTGGTCACTGGATTCGTATATGGTATACCCGACATGAACATAACCCTTATGAGCTTATATGGCTTCAAATTAACACCGGTGGCGTGGTCCGCGCTCGAATTCTATCTGTTTCAGGTATTGGGTTCCATTCTTGCCGCGTTTGCTATGGGTAGCCTGACAATGTGTCTGTCTGTGTACTGTAGAAACGCGTTGTTACCGTTTTTTTTAGCCGGAGTCTATTATGGGGGAACGTTTGTATGGGCGAAGATGATTGTATTGCCTCAATATGTTACCACGCTACTTTCCTCACTCACTGAACTCAGCCCATTTATGCTTCAATCCACAACTGACCTTGTATCAAACGGCCGTTATATCAATTTGTTTGGAAGTGCAGTACCCACTCTTTATGCGAATATTTTCTTTAATCTGCTTGTCGCCTTTGTCAGTCTGCTGTTCTGTTATCGGGGATATGTAAGGAAGCAGGTGAAAAATTGAGTCATACCAAAAAGATTGCACGCGTCATACAATATGAGCTGCAACATCTAATTGAGCGGCGTATAAACGCTTTACTTCTCGCAGGATATGCTTTGCTTGCCATAGCTATTAGTTGTATTGATTCCTTCCGAGAAATATATTTTAGTGCCTTTAATTCTGTAGTGCTGGAGCTTGCAAATTTTATTCTACCGGTATTTCTATTTGTAAACCTGGCCCTTGTACTATCCCCTGTGTTCGCTGGGGAAATTGAAAACCATATTGAGGAAATCCCAAGCACCTGCACCTACGGGCGTCGTACCCGGTGCCTGTGCAAGCTATTTGCAATCCTGCTCTTTATAATACTGCTCAATGTGGCATATCACCTGGTTACTTGCTTGATCGGATTATTAACGCAACCACTGGAAACATGGAGTCAACTGGTTACAAATGTTGGTGGAGAAAATCTGTTTAATTTTCTGTGGAGCGCTTGGTCTCACTACTTGTTTGCAGTGCTTTCGCTTATTCTTGGTTCGATTGTCACAGCCGTTCTTACGCTGTTGATTTCCTGCCACAGCAAAGCTACAATGACTGTTTGTGCCGGGATGTCCTTAATTGGTATTCTGGAATTTATGTTTAACCGTTTTAGCTTTTGGGATGTCTCGCAGCAATATAATCTTTGGCAACTGCTCACCCCATACAGATTGGCTTCTGATGCTCCATTTTACTACCCGGCGGCAAATGTAGCGGCTGTTGGCGGTTTTTTTGCTTTGATATGTACAGTTTTGGTTTGGAGAATTCTAAAAAAAGGTGTTTAATGAGATTTGTATAGCGTAATGTGAATTTAATAAATGTTATCGTGTTAAGGGCAAATTTGCCGAAAGGCAAGGACGCAAAGCCATAGGGTCTATGATGCAAATGCAATATGACAGTCTGGTCGCCGCTAAAGGATTATGTGAACCTGCCCTTACAACGGCAGGTTTTCTTGCAGTAATACGGGTCGCCCACCAAATAAAAAAAACGTAAGTTGGTGAGCTATTTTTCCTATACTTGAATAATCGGAATAGCCCTAGAACTTACGGGTTTGGAGGGTATTTTTATGCGCATCCTTCATGCCGAGAAACCAGAGGAGCCGCTATTGAATAGCGGCCCGGCGTGATGAAGCGGACATCATCTTATGGCTTGCTTTAATCGATAGTCATTTAAGAAGTTGTTCAGAGCCGAGGGGATATTATACCCTCCAATATAGATTTTTACATAGTATAGTAAGAAACATTTGCCCATGCGCCCGGTTGTCAATCGTTCAGCCGGGCATTTTTATGCTCAGTTTTCCCCGTTGCCGCTCACCTCCCTGTCCTTTCTGAAATTTCAGATCATCAGAAAGGACAGAAGACCATGAAGATGTATATCAAAATCCACGGACAAACCGTGTCCGTGGACGTCTCTATTGAAGTCTGTGAATACCTCGCCCAAGCCAATCACAAAAACGAAAACTTGGCTCATGAAAAACGGCGGCATTGGGATGACCGTGAGTATGATGAGGACATTATCTTTCATGAATGCGGCCAAAGCCTATATGAAACGCCGGAGCAATGGCTTATTCGAAAAGAAACTTTGCGGGAAATCGCGAAAGCGCTGGAGAGCTGTACCGAAGTACAGCGCCAGCGCTTTTTGCTTTTCACGTTGGAAGGGCTGAGTTATTCGCAGATAGCAAAACGCTACGGCTGCTCCAAGGCCGCCGTGCAAGACAGCATTGAGTCGGTACGAAAAAAATGTCGGGAATTTTTAAACACCGACCCTACGAAACGCGATTTTCGGGCTATACAGTGAAGGGCTTTTTGCCCTATCACATCTGCGAGAGGGACAGGCAGTTTCAAACTGCGCTGTCTCTCTTGCTGTTTGGAGGTTTAGCCTATGCAAATCATCAATCTGCGCAAACAGTATCCCGGCCTCTACACCGGGGACGTGTTTGTGGAAGTCTCTGACGAAGTGGCCGAGGCCATACTATTGGCCATCCGTCAGGACAACAATTACCGTCGAAGAACGTACTACCACAAGGCGTACTACTCTCTTGATCGGGGTGACGGCATTGAACACGATGCGCTTCATTTTACACCATCACCGGAGGAAATTTTTCTCCGGCAGGTATCGCTGGAACAACTTCAGGAAGCTATCGACCATCTGCCGTCAGTACAGATGCGGCGCGTCTACGCCCATTACATTCTTGGCATGAAGAAGGTGGACATCGCCCGCGCCGAAGGGGTATGCGGCAGTGGCGTATGCGCAACGATCAAGGCGGGCTTGAGAAATCTCAGGCGCTACTTTGAAAATAAACAATGGAAATAAAGGAGGATTGAAATGGAAAAGTACACAGAGAAAATCGAGTCTGTTCAGGAGAAAATCCGGCAGCTCAAGAACCGCCAGAAGCTATTGCTGAAAAAGAAATCCGACGCCGAGCGCAAAGTGCGGACGCACCGGCTCATTGAGCGTGGGGCTATTCTGGAGAGCGTGTTTCCTGTGCTTGCTGAGTGCTCCGGCGAACAGGTCAAAGCGTTTCTCCGGAGTGTGGAGCGGTTGGCGGAGGTGCGAAAACTGCTACCTAAGGAATCAAACGACGGGGATGCGCAATAGCTCCCTTGGCAACAAGGGCGCACTTATACACCCTTACGGGTGTGTGCGCTCTGCGAGGCTTGCGCTCTTGCGAGCGCGATGGAGGGCTACACCCTCCAAACCACCTGTGCACCTCACAGCCGGATGTATCCTAATCGGAGAATACGTCCGGCCATGAGATCTATTGCTCGCCGTTACGAATGGAGGTGAAACATGGCGATCTTTCATTGCAGCATCAAAATCATAAAGCGCAGTCAAGGCAGGAGCGCCGTGGCGGCGGCGGCCTACCGAAGCGGCGAAACGCTCATAAATGAGTGGGATGGCATGACCCATGATTACACCCGCAAGGGCGGCGTTGTCCATACGGAAATCCTGTTGCCTATGTATGCGCCTCCGGCGTTTCAAGACCGCTCCGCTCTTTGGAACAGTGTGGAGAAGGTTGAAAAAAGCCGGAATGCACAGCTTGCTCGCGAGATTGAAATTGCTCTACCGGTGGAATTAAGCCGGAAAAAGCAAATCGGCCTTATCCGCGACTATGCTCAAGATACTTTCGTGTCTGTGGGAATGTGCGCGGACGTTGCCGTTCACGACAAGGGCGACGGTAATCCGCACGCGCATATACTGCTGACCATGCGCCCATTCAAGGAGGATGGTTCATGGGACGCGAAGTGCCGGAAGGAATACGATCTCGACAAACATAGGCAACGTATTCGGCTGAAAAGCGGCGTGTTCAAAAGCCATCGCGTAGATACCACCGATTGGAACGAACCGACCAAGGTCGAAGAGTGGCGTGCGGCGTGGGCTGAATATGCCAACCGCGCTCTGGAGCAAAAGGGGCTGTCAGAGCGCATTGACCATCGCAGCTACGAACGTCAGGGCGTGGAACAGATACCGACCGTCCATATGGGCGTTGCGGCCACACAGATGGAGCGCCGTGGTATTCACACAGAGAAGGGCGGCGTCAATCGGGAGGTTGCCGCTCAGAACAAACTGCTGAAAGAAATCAAGGCGCGGCTGACCCGCCTCTACAACTGGTCTAAGGAACAGGCCGCACAGCCGGGCAAAAAGCGCAGCGTTTTGGAGCAACTCCAGCGAGCACGTAATATGACACAAGTCACTAACACCTATGGGAAGGCCAGAGTGCGCAATGAAGACGTGGCTCTGTTCAACCTGTTACAGGAGAAAAAGATATCGTCCATACCAATACTACACGAAAAAATCTCCGATATGAACCGCGAGTATTACGCTCTGCGGGGAGAGATCATGAGCACCGAACGCGAGCTTGATAAACTCACCGAACGGCTTTCTATGTGGGAGCAGTATGAGGAAAACAAGGGCGTGTATCAACAGCTTACGACCTTGAAACCGGGCGCGCGGAATTCCTTTTCTGAAAAGTACCGTGTCGATCTGATACTGTTTGATTCTGCCGCCAGCTATTTTGATGAGCTGAAAGCCTCCGGCGAGGTCATATCACCGAAGCAATGGCGGGCGGAAACGGTGCAGTTGGTTGCCTATAAGGATTCTCTTTTCCAGCAGGTAAAAGCCATGCGCGGCGACATCGCGCTTTTGGAGAAATTCCGCAAGTCCGCCGAGGGCATTCCCAGCGGCAGAAAACCAATGACTAAGGAGTCTGAACATGAACGTTAAAATATACCTCAAAATGATACCGAAAGAGAACATCCGCATATCCATCTATCCTATCCTTATCCATCCATCTCCCGTTCCCGAAAAGTAGCTTACAGCGTCGAAATGTCCTAAAAATGTTACCGAAAAGCGACAGAAAAGCCGGGTTACCTGTCTGCGCCATCATAGCAGCTTAAAGGAGTGTTGGTTATGCCGAGGATGAGTAAGAAGCGGAAGCTGGAATGGGCGTTTTTCCTTAACCACCGGAACCGCATCATCTACAATGAGCTGTGCCGAAAATGCGTTCATAACTGCAAGCAGAGCTTTCGTGCTGATGTGATGGCGTGCCCCCGCTATCAGTCCAAGCGTGCCAAGGAGGATTAACGATTTTGGGAGTAAAGTCTATGAGCAATGAAAGAGCCGTTCGATATAGAACCGAGGACACGCCCGCGCTGGTGAAGAAAATTGGCAAAACTACTTACCGGGTAACGATCCATTTCAGCACCACCAGCCGGGAAACCATGAGCGATAAAATCAAGCGGATGATCCGTAACGAAGTCAGCCAGATGTAAAATACAGCATTTCAGGCTGGAAATTTTGAAAACAGGTTTCCGGCCATCTTTTTTATACTCGTTGATGAAAAGCCTCTGATAATCTGTTAAAACGTATAGCATGATATTGTGAATCTACCATGCGTTGTTATCGTGTTGGAATAAAAGAATTAGCAAAATTCTATAAATGACCGATCTCGTCTTCCATACGGATAACTTTCTGTAACATTGATAACGCTCAGTATGGTAAAAAAGGAAGTTAAGAAGTTCGGATACTTTTATCTCCCTTAATTCACTCATACGGCATTAACTATTATTATCTTCAATGCTATCTTCAATTCGCTTAAGCAAGGCTTTAAAATCTATGGCAGTAGTCCGTGGTAAACCTTCATATTCATTATTTAAGTATTTATTTCGTATATTATTTTTCTGGTATAAACGTTTTTCATATGCAGATACACAACGTATTTGTTTATGGCCCATTTCTTCTTCACTAAGAATATATGTTGCCTCTCGTGCAAATTCAGCTTCCATAAGCATTGTATTATGGGTTGTCATTATCACTTGTCCCTCAATAAATGGTTCAATTTCTTGCAATACTTTTTGAAAAAGCAGGTCGTGTATTCCTGCATCAACTTCATCGATAATTACAGTACAACCCATACAAGCAGATATCAAAAAACAAAGCACATGTACAATCTGATGATTCCCTGTAGATTCTCTAGAAAATTCAATTTTTCGATTTTCTCCGGCAACTATTTTCTCAAGATAAAGTTGATACTTAACTTTATTTTCGTCATATGTTTTTTTGTAGTAGGCCTTTTTTATATCTGAATTAATTGCAGAAAAGAAAGAAGTGAATATAAATTCAGCTATGTCAAGCTGTTTTTCTTCTAAAAGCGGAATTTGCCCCCGTGTCGGTTTTTCAAAAATCTCATATGGCGCATTCAAACCATCCCATTTCCTGGTTCCTAGTCCAATGTAACATGATAGCATACTGAATTCTGCAAGAATATCATCAAAATTCTCTGAAATATTGTTGCTCGCATAAGATTTAGACTTATCATATAATTCATGCAGAACAAGTGCAAGAATCGAGTGTTTCCCCCAATACCTCTTTGCTGCTGCCTTAATATCAGTAAGAAAATCATTGTCTTTAACGATTCCACTATTTATCTTTATCTTTCCAGGAACGCAATCAAAATATATGCCCCTCCTTTGACTTAACAAATATTCGAGACGTTCGTGTACAATCTCATCTTTACTGAACTCAACAGAATAACTGCCGCTATTCCCATATATTGAAAACTCATACTCAGCAATTATTGTTTCTTCATTACCAATCATACGGTAATCATCAATTATTGCCTTCATGTCACGCATTCCTAACATAATTTGCTGGCGCATAAGTTTTTCCATATTTTCATCTGCAAATATAGAATCTTTACTAAGAAGTTCTTGGTATACATCTCGCATATCCATAGTTGTCATTAATTCTTTTAGTAGTACAAATCCAGACATTAAGTTAGATTTTCCAGCTCCATTTTCGCCATAAATCATTGTAAGATGCTTAGATTCTCCATCTCTACGCCTTAAATCTAGCTCAATATTATCAAAAGAGCGAAAATTTTTAAGTTTCAGTTTTGTGAACATATACCTCACCTCATAAATTACGTACGGGTATTATCTCATGGTTGTCATCATAAATCAACTTATTTTCATAAAAAATATAATTATCTTTATATATTGTTACCCAAATTGTCATATATGTGCTTTAATTTAGTGTTATTACTTGACAAGCAAGAGGCGGCGTGTTATCTTATCTCCAGAGCTTGGCACTCCAATGAAGAGGCTGCTAACTTACAAGATGTTTCTATATTTTAATTCCTTCATTATACTATCTTGTAATAGCGGTCAACAGTTCTTTGAAGTTCCTTGATTCTGTAAAGTAAGGGTAAACAAAAAGACACCTTTGTCAGGAGTCTCCTCGCGCCGACTAATGCAATTGGCTGATATTTGTTAATAGCATTGACAGTGTATCACGACCACGACTACTTTGCAATCTTAATTTTTCGGCAGAAAGGATGAAATCGCGAGACTTGTGAGCCTTTACCATATTATTATGGGGGTTTTCATAAATGAAAACGATTATCAAAACTGGGCAAAAGGCCCCTGTTTCGGGTCAGTATAAACCCGCGGGTATCAAAACCGAGGTCACGTTTGTCAAAAGCAACAAGGTCCCTCCAACGAAAAAAGGTGCTACTACATTCACCCTCGTTGACAAGACAAAGCATAAGGAGGGACGCTAAATGAAAATAATCTCATTGACGTTTGACGGTTACTGGAGAGAGGTTAACAAGGGTAGCGTTTCAGCCAATTCAGGCATATACGGTGTATATGCCTGCACCTATAACCAGAACGAGAAAACTGTATCTCTCAGAGAACTTATGTACATAGGTGAATCCGAAAACGTCAGAGACAGGTTGGCAGAGCACGAGCGCCTTCCTAACTGGAAAAAACGTCTTAAAAGTGGAGAAACACTTTGTTATTCGTTTGCTCCCGTCGGGTCTGACGACAGGAATAGAGCAGAAGCAGCTGTAATCTATCATCATAAGCCGCCGTGCAATGAAGAGTACAAGTACTCGTTTCCATTCCCAGACACTACTATCAACACATCTGGAAAGAATTGCTTCCTTGACTCAAGCTTCACGGTAACAGACACTTGATAAGTTTTGAGGCCTGGGTACTTTCGAGTACCTAGGCCATAACCTAAATAGAAATACTCATAGTTAATTTGCATATGCTTATAATTTATATCGGTGTAGCATGGACAAATAACTATTACTCATTTAAAGAATACAGGAAAGGAGGAGAAGATGGTGAATTGAATAATTTGAAAAAGCTATTGGCTAACAAAATAGCCTAGGGCTAACGAAACACACATGGAGTTTACTAAAGGTAGAAGATATTGAATAAATAAGGAGAAAACACTTATGAGTTTACAAACAGATTTTTTAGAGTTTCATAATAGAATCAAACTTGATTATGATGTGAGGTCGGAATTAAAGGACAAACGCGATATTTTAGTTGATATTTTGAGGGATAGTGGCAAACTTCCAGGATTTGAAGTTCTTAACCAAGGTAGCTATATTATGCATACTGGTGCAGAGCCGCTTGATGGTAAGGAATATGACATTGATGTTGGATTAAAGTTTAATGTCAGTTACAATGACTATGAGCCGATGGAACTGAAGAATATCATTTATGACATTCTACAGGATCACACTGAATATGGGGCAGATATAAAAAAGCCTTGTGTTACGGTAACATACAAAAAAGATGGAGAAGCAGCATACCATGTTGATTTAGTGGTATATGCATATGCTGATAAGACTAAACATGATAGCCAAATGTATTTAGCACGCGGCAAGGATAGCACCTCGGAAGAAACTTGCTGGGAGAAAGCTGATCCTAAAGGTCTAATTGATTATATCAATTCTGCCGCTGGTACGGATGATCGTGATCAGTACCGACGGATTATACGTTATATGAAGCGTTGGAAAAATTTAAAATTTGATAGTAGTGGACACGCAGAACCGGCAAGTATTGGAGTCACTTTAATTGCCGCAGATTATTTCGAAGCCCATACAGTTGGAGATGGATATGATGATCTGAACTCTGTATTATCATTAGCGAAGGAGATTAAAGGCTTGTTTTACTTTGTGGGTATTAACGACAAGGACAGATGTTTATATCGTATAAAATATCCAATGCCAAGTACGCTGTCATTTGAATCTGATACGGACGCATTTGTAAAAATGACAGATTCACAAATGACAGATTTTAAAGATAAGGTGGAAAAGTTGATTCGCGATTTAGAAGCAGCTAAATCAGAGGCTGATGAGGTGGAGCAGTGTAAAAAACTACAAAAAATCTTTGGCGATGATTTCCATGTGCCAGAAGCTAAGAATGTTTCTAAACAACAGAGAAACTATATCCCGTCTTCAAGTGCATCAGGATCATACTAATATGGATTTTAACGCAGTTTACGATACTCTTTTAGATAATCGAAAGGTTACTGCTATTGTTCGCCAAGATCCATGTACGTATATGGGAATTTCATATGAATGCTTCATATCTTGTAAACTATCAGTATCAGACTCGATGATACCAGTTTTTATTGGCATATCAGAGAAATGGGAACAGGAACTAGTTGATATATATATCGAAAACTATAAGAGCTTCCCTTATATTCCTCATGTAGACGTAAAGGGAAAAATATGCCTGTTTGATCTGGAAGGCGTGTTAATTGATACAAATCTTTGTGGCCTTCTGCACCAATGTGTTAATAGGGCAATTATGGTTTTATCTGACGGTCTAAGTGGGAGAAATAAAGAGGACTTCATAAAAGAGTTTGATTTATATTGGTGTCAGTTGCCGGCGAAAAGAAATATAAAGTGCGTTATTCCAGCCGAGCCCAAAATACAGATTATCAAATATGTGGAGGAAAAAGTTGCGCCTCGGCGTAAAAATGAAAAATATGCGGCATATATAAAAAGAATGGAAGGTAATGAATTGTTTGCCGCGGTTGATACCGACGCCTTTAGTACTTGGAGTATTAGTGAAGCGCAGAAAAATGGCATTTATTTTTATCTTTATGCAAAAAGTTACGTCTATCCTCCAGATCCAAGAATATTGTTAAATTTCGAGTTTATCAATAATCTATTAAGGCTTGTTGCAGCGGATGAATATAAAAGAGCATTGCATAAAGCAGCTAGCGATAAGCTGTTCATATTCCAAATAGAACAACCCAATGGGATGAAAACTTGCTTTGGAGTCCTGATCAAAAATGCCGTGGTGTTAGAAGATAACGGATTCTACAATATAAAGGAAACGGCTTCCACAAAAATGTATCCGTTATCTATTCAAAGAATAGACAAATCTTATCTGATGAATAGAATAACCAGCCCAGCTATATCATTAACGGAGAAGAAGTGCCTCCTAATTGGGTGTGGGTCTATTGGTGGATACCTTGTTAATGAGTTGATCAAGTTTGGCTTTGAAAGTATTACTTTAGTAGATGAAGATTTGTTGATGGCAGAAAACGTATTTCGTCATTTTCTTGGTATTGAGTATATTGGTCAGTATAAAGCGGGAGCATTAGTGCGATATTTTAGAAAAAATATCCCTCACTTGACGTTGAATTCTATCGATGACAATATTCGAGATTTGATTGAGGATGGTAGCATTGATCTTGCTGAATATGATTTTATAATTTCGGCAACGGGTAATCATAATATTAACCGCTGGATCAATAAAACTGTATATACTCAAAAGATAAAGGCACCCGTTTTTTATGTGTGGAATGAGCCACTTGATTTAGGGTGTCATGTTGCAGTTGTAAAATCAACACGAACAGGTTGCTATGAATGTTTTTTCAAACGTGATGAAAAAAGCCAGGAATTATATGATTCTACGGCATATTGTTCTCCTGGACAAAATGTTACGAAAAACTTTACTGGATGTGGAGGTTCCTTTATTCCTTATGGTTCAACAATATCTTTGAAATCTACTGTTCTTTGCATGGATTGGATTAATCGGATCATTGATGGAAGGTGTTGTGATAACGTATTAGTCTCTCTAAAGGGAGATGGCTACTACTTTGTAAAAGCTGATTTTAAAATGTCTACAATGTATACACAACAGTCAAATCATTTGAATGTTACAATAGGATCTAAGTTCAGAAATGCAAAATGCGAAGTGTGTGGATAAATATATGGTATTTGAAAGCAAGGGTAGGCAAATAAAAATATGTGATAGTGTATTGAGTATCATAAGAAAATATCTCCAATGTGACAGGAAAACCTGCGAAGCAGGAGGTGTACTAATAGGCCGTGAAAACCTTTCTAATAGTAATCTGATTATGGAATATGCAACAGAACCAATGCCTAAAGACAAAAGAAGTCGAAATAGGTTTTATCGTGGAGATAATGGTCATATTGATTTTTATAGAAATCTTTATGAAGAGAGCCAAAGAATTTATGCTTATGTAGGCGAATGGCATACTCATCCGGAGGCAGTTCCGTCGTATTCCATTATAGATTTGAAAAATTGGAGAGAGATTGGAAAAGATGCCTTTCAAGATAGCACACAAATTCATTTAATCGCTGGGTATGATACGTTACGGCTATGGGAATTTTCAAGTTCTACACAGGCAATAACAGAGTTGATAACGATGAGATGGAGTTGATTTTAGATGAAGAAGATTAGGGATTGGAAAGGGCCATATACTCAATTGGTAATTTTAGTAGCCACATTGGCTATTCCGAGTATGATTGATGTTACCTCCATAATCAGGATGATATTTAGCACTAATAATCTAAATTTTGATAATGCAAAATACTTTTTCTTAATGAAGTTAGGCAATGGAATCATCGGTATAGTGTTTATGCTAATAGTATTGTTTGTGTGGATTCGTAAGAGTAATAAAAGCAGTTTGCTAAATACCGGAGACTTGTATCATGATCACTTATATGTAGGTTATTGGATTTGCTCAAAAATTCTAGGTTATAAAAAATGTAATCTCATACGGGTTCCAGTTGCAATGCAATTTAAGTTAGTCATTAGGGATACCTTTGTAGATTACGATTATGGACAAGACAATGATTATCGAGATATAGATGATGAAAATATTAAAATAAAATCCCCGTCTAATAATTATTCAAGTACTGTTAACCTTGTATTATCTGATACATATCCTGTTTTTAAAGAAATGTTACCCACAAGCACAAGTGATCTTTCAACCATTTGGATTCAACGTGATAATAAAAATGATTCTGTGCGAAGCTACAGTAAAAAATTCCGAGAGAGTGTTCAAAATACTGTTAGACAGTTGCCAAATAACGTGTGCGCGATTAACCTTTATCCAACATTAAATCCGAAGCATAGCTACTGGATTGCAAGGAATGTTTTTAAGTTGGGTGGCAGATCTAATATACGAATACTTACAATATTTTCGCAGCCTAATAAAAATGGAAACTGGAACTTTTCAGAAACTGGTACAGTGATATTTACAGAGAAATAATTAATCGTTGGAAAGAGTTGAAATCCTATAGTATTTGTACAATTTAATATTCAGGGGATCGTAAAACACGGTTCGATAAGCCATGTTGCTAACTATAAGTTGGCTATCATTCCATAAAAAATATTTAAATATGAAGCTCTGTAACGGAATCTAATCGTTGCAGGGCTTTTTTGATGAAAAAGTCCTTGACAATTCGTTTCGGGCAAGACTGCCAAGTCCATCCTTATTTCCTGCGGCGCGCGGCTGGCCCCGTTTGACATACAGGAGCTGCGCGAGCTGACGGCCTACGACGAGCTGGAGCTGGATACGCTGGGCGACCGCAAAACGGCGCTGTTCATCATCATTTCCGACACGGACGACACGTTCAATTTTCTCGTCAGTATGGCCTATACCCAGCTTTTCAACCTGCTGTGCGAAAAGGCCGATGATATATATGGCGGCAGGCTGCCGGTGCATGTGCGCTGCCTCATCGACGAGACGGCCAACATCGGCCAGATACCCAAGCTGGAAAAGCTCATGTCTACCATCCGCAGCCGTGAGATATCCGCCTGCCTGTTTCTACAGGCGCAAAGCCAGCTCAAGGCGCTGTATAAAGACCATGCCGATACCATCGTTGGCAATTGTGCCAGCACCATTTTCTTAGGCGGCAAGGAGAAAAGTACGCTCAAGGATATTTCGGAAATCTTAGGAAAGGAGACGATTGACCTGTACAACACCTCCGAGAACCGGGGACGGGAAAAATCCCACGGCCTCAGTTATCAGAAGTTGGGAAAGGAGTTGATGACCCAAGACGAGCTCGCCGTCATGGACGGCGGAAAGTGCATACTCCAGCTTCAGGGCGTGCGCCCCTTCCTGTCGGAAAAATACGATATTACGCAACATCCGAATTATCCGTATCTGTCCGATGCCGACCCGCGCAACGCTTTTCGGATTGAAAAGTACCTTTCAACCAAACTCAAGCTCAAACCGGACGAGGTGTGCGATGTCTACGACATCGCCATCACGGACGAACCCGATGCCGCCAAGTAGCGGCTCTTTTTATATACAAAACCAAAAATAAATGGAGGTAAAAACTTATGGATTTCTTCAACAGCGCAGTAGACGTACTGCAAACTCTCGTTATCGCCCTGGGTGCGGGCCTTGCTATCTGGGGCGGTATCAATCTGCTCGAAGGTTATGGCAACGATAATCCCGGTGCGAAAAGTCAGGGCATCAAACAGCTTATGGCGGGCGGCGGCGTGGCGCTGATCGGCATTGTTCTGGTGCCGCTGCTCTCCGGCCTGTTCGGTTGATTGGGGGGTAAACGGTTATGCAAAGCATCATCGACAATATTACCGAATGGCTCAAAGGCATACTGATCGACGGCATTATGGGCAATTTGTCGGGGATGTTCGATACGGTCAACCAGCAGGTGGGCAGTGTTGCCGTTGAAGTCGGAAAGACGCCGCTGCAATGGAACAGCGGCGTCTTCACCATGATACGGGACATCTCCGAGACGGTCATCATTCCAATTGCCGGGCTGATACTCGCCTTTGTCATGTGCTATGAGCTGATCCAGATGGTCATAGACCGAAACAACCTGCATGAGATCGACACATGGATGTTCTTCAAGTGGATTTTCAAAACCTTTGTGGCCGTACTGATCGTCACCAACACGTTTAATATCGTCATGGGCATATTCGACGTGGCCCAGCATGTGGTGAACCAAAGCGCGGGCGTCATTATATCCGAAACAAACATCGACCTTGCCAGCGTACTGCCCGATCTGGAAACGCGATTGCAGGCGATGGAATTAGGCCCGCTGTTCGGACTGTGGTTCCAGAGCATTTTTATCGGCGTCACCATGAGCGCCCTCACGATCTGCGTTTTTATCGTTATATATGGCCGTATGCTGGAAATCTACCTCATGACCTCGCTCGGCCCCATTCCGCTTGCGACGATGGCGAACAAAGAATGGGGCGCGATGGGCCAAAACTATTTAAAATCCCTGCTGGCGCTCGGCTTTCAGGCGTTTCTCATCATGGTGTGCGTGGGCATCTACGCCGTACTGGTGAAGACCATAGCCACGGATACGGACATCAGCGCCGCCATATGGACGTGCATGGGCTATACGGTGCTGCTGTGCTTCGCTCTCTTTAAGACCGGAAGCCTTAGCAAGAGCATATTCAACGCGCATTGAGATGGAGGTGAAAGAATCAATGCAGGACAAATTGGAACAGTTAATGAAACGGCTGGACGGCAACCTTGCGGATTTCAGAGCGCAGTGGACAGCCATGAGCCAAAACGACCTGATAGAGCGTTCGCATGAAATCAGCGCCGTGAAGGACACACATTATTACCTGACGGAAACCCACGGATTCGACGCCGACGAGATCGACTATCTGCTGCTGTTCGACGCCCCTTTGCAGGTTGTCGCGGACAAGTGGTTGGATCGGACGGAGGATTTGAGCGATTTCAGCTTTGCGCTGGACGAGGTGTTCGATAAGCGGGACGCGCTGCGGGATTACGCCCTGAAGGACGCGGAAAAACCGTCCGTGCTGGAGCAGCTTCACAGCGCCGCCGTCCGTTCCACGGCACCTGTGAATCGCTCCAAAGAACAGGAGGTGCGCTGATGCCCTACGTTCCCGTACCCAAAGATCTGACGAAAGTCAAAACCAAGGTGATGTTTAACCTCACCAAGCGGCAGCTCTTGTGCTTCGGCCTGGCCGCGCTTGCGGGCGTGCCGCTGTTCTTTTTAATCAGGGCACACACCAGCGTCAGCGTGGCCGCCCTCGTCATGGTGATCGTCATGTTGCCTTTTTTCCTGTTCGCCATCTATGAAAAAAACGGCCAGCCGCTGGAGGTGTTTATTCGCCATATCGTGCAAGTCCGGTTCCTGCGGCCCCGGCACAGACCGTACAGGACGGACAATTTCTACGCCGCCATACAACGGCAAATACAACTTGACAAGGAGGTAAAAGAGATTGTTTCAGTTAAAGAAAAAGCGAAAAGCGCCCGCTAACCCCGGCCTTGGGCTGACACGCTCAGAGCGCAGGCTGGTCGCCGCCGCCATCGCGCGCTCCAAAGACCATTCCAAAAAGGAAATATCGGCGCAGCAGTCCATACCGAACCAGCGCATGTACCCGGACGGCATCTGCCGGGTGACGGATACGTTTTTCACCAAGACCATACAGTTTCAGGACATCAACTACCAGCTCGCGCAGAACGACGACAAGACGGCCATCTTCGAGGGCTGGTGCGATTTCCTCAACTATTTCGACAGCACCATCCGCTTTCAGTTCTCCTTCCTCAACCTGAGCGCCAGCGTAGAGGACTTTGAGCGCAGCATCCTCATACCACCCCGGCGGGATGACCTTAACAGCATTCGCGCCGAATACGCCGAGATGCTGCAAAACCAGCTCTCCAAGGGCAACAACGGCCTGACCAAGACCAAGTTTCTGACCTTCGGCATCGAAGCGGACGGCATTCGTATGGCCAAGCCCCGGCTGGAGCGCATCGAGAACGACATCTTGAACAACTTCAAGCAGTTGGGCGTGGCCGCGCTATGTCTGAACGGCGCGGAACGTCTGCACCTGCTGCACAGCATTTTCCATATGGACGGCGTCGAGCGGTTTCAGTTTGACTGGAAGTGGCTGGCCCCGTCCGGCCTTTCCACCAAGGACTTTATCGCGCCGTCCTCGTTTGAATTCAGCGACGGGCGCGTGTTCCGCATGGGCAAGCGGCTGGGAGCCGTGTCCTTCCTGCAAATCCTCGCGCCGGAACTGAACGACCGGCTGCTGGCCGACCTGCTGGATATGGAAAGCAGCCTGATCGTCAACATGCACATCCAGTCCATTGACCAGGTGGCGGCCATCAAGAGCATAAAGAGAAAAATCACCGACCTCGATAAAATGAAAATCGAGGAACAGAAGAAGGCTGTGCGCGCAGGCTACGACATGGACATCATTCCGTCCGACCTGGCCACCTACGGCGGCGAGGCCAAAAAGCTGCTCCAAGACCTGCAAAGCCGCAACGAGCGCATGTTTCTCATCACCTTCCTCGTCATGGGCACGGCGGATAAGCGGCAGCGGCTGGAAAACAACGTGTTTCAGGCGCAGGGCGTGGCGCAGAAGTACAACTGCCAGCTATCAAGGCTGGATTTCCAGCAGGAGCAGGGCCTCATGTCCTCGCTTCCTCTGGGCTTAAACCAAATTCGCATTCAACGGGCGCTCACCACGTCCAGCACGGCCATCTTCGTGCCTTTCACGACGCAGGAGCTGTTCCAGAGCGGCGGCGAGGCACTGTATTACGGGCTAAACGCGCTCTCCAACAACCTTATCATGGTGGACAGGAAGCTGCTCAAAGCACCCAACGGCCTGATTCTCGGCACGCCGGGCAGCGGCAAATCATTTGCCGCCAAGCGGGAGATCGTGAACGTGGTGCTGATGACCCAAGATCATATCATCGTCTGCGACCCGGAGGGAGAATATTTCGCCGTCATCGAGCGGCTGGGCGGGCAGGTCATCCACATTTCGCCCACCAGCACGGACTACATCAACCCGATGGACATCAACCTCAACTACTCCGAGGAAGAAAACCCGTTGTCGCTCAAGTCCGACTTCATTCTGTCGCTGTGTGAGCTGATCGTCGGCGGCAAGGAGGGTTTGCAGCCCATTGAAAAGACCATCATCGACCGCTGCGTGCGGCTGGTGTACCGGGGCTATCTGGCCGACCCGCGCCCTGAGAACATGCCCATACTGGAGGATTTGTACAACGAACTGCTCCGGCAGGAGGAACGGGAGGCCAGGCATATCGCCACGGCGCTGGAGATCTATGTGTCCGGCTCGCTCAACGTGTTCAATCACCGCACCACGGTGGACATCAGCAACCGCGTGGTGTGCTACGACATCAAGGAACTGGGCAAGCAGCTTAAAAAGCTAGGGATGCTTATCGTGCAGGATCAGGTATGGAACCGCGTGACCGCCAACCGCGCCGAGGGCCGAACCACCCGCTACTATATGGACGAATTCCATCTGCTGCTGAAGGAGGAACAGACGGCGGCGTACAGCGTCGAGATATGGAAACGGTTCAGGAAGTGGGGCGGAATCCCGACCGGCATCACGCAGAACGTCAAAGACCTGCTGGCCTCCCGTGAGATCGAAAACATCTTTGAAAACTCTGACTTCATTTACATGCTCAATCAGGCGGGCGGCGACCGGCAGATACTCGCCAAGCAGCTCGGCATTTCGCCATATCAGCTTTCGTATGTGACACATTCCGGCGAGGGCGAAGGGCTGCTGTTCTACGGCAACGTCATTTTACCCTTCGTGGACAGATTTCCAAAGGGAGAAATTTACAATCTTCTAACGACCAAGTTGGGCGAAGTCGGGAGGTAACGCCATGAGCGCCAACAAACGTCCATACGATAAGGCCCAACGCCTGCACTTCACCGATGAGGAACGCGCCGATCCGGAGCTTGCGCCGCACATCCGTAAAGCGGATAAGGCGGCGGATAAGCTGGATAAAGCCAAATCACGGCTGCCAAAGAAAAAGGTCATACGAAAAGAGCGCGTCTTTGAGGAAGCGAAAGCCAAGCCCAGGACGCGCTTGTATTTTGATGAAATCGACAAGACCAAGGTCCCCTCCAAGCTAGCACACGCCGTTGCCGCCGCGCCCCTGCTTGAAGCGCACCGGCAGATCTGCAAGGTTGAAGATGAAAATGTGGGCGTGGAGGCGGCCCATAAATCCGAACTTGCGTCTGAATCCGGCGTGCGCGCGGTGCGTTCCATCCATCGCAGCCGCCAGCTTCAGCCGTATCGCACCGCCGCGCGGCTGGAAAAGAAAGCGGACAGGGCGAACATCAACGCGCTGTATAAGAAGGCTTTGCGGGAGAACCCGCAGTTTTCCTCCAACCCGCTTTCGCGCTGGCAGCAAAAACGCGCTATCAAGCGGCAGTACGCCGCGGCCAAGGCCAGAAAGCGAACAAGGCAGGCGGCGGCGAACACCAAACGGGCGGCCAAGCAAACGGCGAAAGCTGCCGAAAGAACGGTGGCGTTTGTCGCGCGCCACCGGAAGCCAATCCTCATCATTATTGCCATCGCCGTTGTAATCATGCTCCTGCTGAGCGCTGTGTCCTCCTGCTCTGTCATGATGCAGGGCGGCATGAACATGGTGGTCGGCACCTCCTACACCGCCGAGGATGAGGATATTCTGGCGGCGGAAGCGCATTATGTCGGATTGGAGAGTGAGCTGCGGCAAAAGCTCGCCAACATCGAGAGCACTCACCCCGGCTATGATGAGTACCGTTATGAGCTTACCGAGATCGGGCACAACCCGTTTGAGTTGATTTCGTATTTGACCGCGCTATACATGGATTTTACTATTACGGAAGTTAGGGAGCCGCTCAACGCTCTGTTCGAGAGGCAGTACTCTTTGACCGCTTCAGAGACAATGGAGGTGCGCTACCGAACCGAAACCCGCACGGACATTTGGACGGAAACCGATCCCGCGACCGGTGAAACGACCACCCATACGGACACCTACGAGATTGAGGTTCCTTACGACTATTACATTTTGAATGTCACGCTGACCAACAACGGTCTGGGCGGGATTGTGGCGGCAGACCTCGATGCCGAAAAGCTGGAGCTGTACGCCGTGTACATGGAAACGCAGGGCAACAAGCCTTATCTGTTCGAGCGGAATATCTACGCCCATCCGGGGTCGTACACCGATTATGAAGTTCCTCCGGAGGCTCTCGCGGATGCGACTTTCGCGGCGCTGATCGCGGAGGCTGAAAAGTATTTGGGCTACCCCTACGTATGGGGCGGCTCTAAGCCCTCCACGTCGTTCGACTGCTCCGGCTTCGTTTGCTGGGTGCTGAACAACTCCGGCGTATATCCCATTCGCAGAACTAACGCACAGGGCATCTTTAACCAAACCACGCCTATTGCGCCCTCCGAAGCCAAGCCTGGCGACATCATCTTTTTCACGGGTACCTACGACAGCACCGGGCCGGTTTCGCACGTCGGCATCTATGTGGGCGACGGTATGATGATCCATGCCGGTAAACCCATTCAGTACGCATCCATCAACACGCGATTCTGGCAGAAACACTTCTATGCCTTTGGGCGGTTGCCCTATTCGAATTAAGGAAGGAGAAACTATGAACCCCAAAATCAAAAAAATCAATGGCGAGATTGGCAAGACCAAAACGAAAATCAACGAGCTTCAGACCCGGCTCCGGGAGCTTGAGCGACAGAAAACGGAGATCGAGAACACCGAAATTGTGGAGCTGGTGCGGGGCGTGGACGCCACGCCACAGGAGCTGGCCGCGTTCATCCGGGCGTTCCGCGAGAACGGAGTGCCATCAATACGAAATAAGGAGGGTTCCCAAAATGAATAAGAATCGCTTTTGCATTATAACGCTGGCCGTCATGCTCTGTATGGCGGCTTTTTCATCTGTGGCTTACGCCGCGGAGGGCGACGAAACCGAGCCGACTGAAACGTCCGGCAACGAGGACGGAAACCTTATCACCCGCGATGTGCTGTATAACGAAAGCACCAACAAACAGTTTATCGCTGTGGAGACCAGAAACGGCAAGGTGTTTTATATCATAATCGACTATGACAAGCCGGTGGATGAGGATTTAGAGCAGTATCACGCCTACTTCCTGAACATGGTGGATGAGCGTGATTTGCTGAACATCATCGCGGAAGAAGATCTGCCGGAGGAAGATACTTCTCAAGAAAGCAGCATTGTTGTCGCGCCGGAACCAACCTCTGAGCCTGAACTGGATAGACAGACTGAGCCTACACAGCAAAGCAATACGGGCGGCATTATCGCCGTAGTGCTGATCATCGCGCTCATCGCGGGCGGAGCCGTGTATTTTATAAAATTCCACAAACCTAAGCAAACCGTGAAGGGCAAGATCGATCCGGACGAATACGACTTTGACGAGGACGATGACGAACCCGAGGATGAACCCGACGAACCGTATGAACAGGAGGATGAAGCGGACACGGAGGATAAGCAGCAATGAGGTATTTCACCGAAAGCTCATATGAGAAGATGATGATGCAGCGACCCAGGCAGCGGCGGGAGAAACTATCTCCCGCCACGCCGAAGGGCGACGCCTGTATCGGCTGCGAGCGGTATAAAAAGGTCTGCTCCGGCCCCTGTTATCGGGAGCTGATTATCAGAAAAAAGGAGGCCGACCATGCAATTGGTGATCGCTGAAAAACCGTCCGTGGCTCAAAGCATCGCCGCCGTGATCGGCGCGAAACAGCGCGGGGACGGTTATATGGAAGGAAACGGGCACATTGTGTCGTGGTGCGTCGGGCACCTTGTTGAGCTGGCCCAGCCCGAAAGCTACGACGAAAGGTATGCCAAGTGGAAACGCGTGGATTTGCCCATTCTGCCTGAACGCTGGCAGTATGCTGTTCCGAAAAACAAAGAAAAGCAGCTTAAAGTCCTGCGCGGCCTCATGGCCCGCGAGGATGTGGACGGCATCGTCTGCGCCACCGACGCCGGGCGCGAGGGCGAACTGATCTTCCGGCTCGTCTACGCGCACTGCGGCTGCAAAAAGCCGGTGCAGCGCCTCTGGATTTCCTCTATGGAGGAAAGTGCCATTATCGAAGGTTTTCGTGCCCTTAAAAGCAGCGCCGCCTACGACAACCTGTATCAGTCGGCGCTGTGCCGCTCTCAGGCCGATTGGCTGGTGGGCATCAACGCAACGCGCCTGCTTTCGGTGCTGTACGGTCAAACCCTGAACGTGGGCCGGGTGCAGTCCCCGACGCTGGCAATGCTGGTGCGGCGGGAAACGGAGATCGCAGCCTTTACGCCTACTCCCTTTTTCAACGTTATTATCGCCCTGAATGGCTTTGCCGCTACAAGCGAACGGCTGCAAGATCGCGATGAAGCCCGGCGCATTGCCGAGTGCTGTCTTGAACACGCAGCCATCGTCAAAACGGTGGAACGCCGGGACAAGGTCGAGCCGCCGCCAAAGCTCTACGACCTCACCACCTTGCAGCGGGAGGCGAACCGTTTGTACGGATACACCGCACAGCAGACGCTGGATTACACGCAATCCCTGTACGAAAAGAAGCTCTGCACCTATCCGCGCACCGACAGCCGGTATCTGACGGAGGACATGGCCGACGGGCTGCCCGTGCTGGTCAACGCGACCGCAAAAGCCCTGTCCTTCATGGCAGGCTTAGCGGTACAAATGAACCCGGTACAGGTGGTCAACAGCGCCAAAGTGAGCGACCACCACGCCATCATCCCCACGCTGACCATGCGGGAAACCGACCTCGCCACGTTGCCTGCCGGGGAACGTGCCGTTCTCGATATGATAGCCGTTCGCCTGATCTGCGCCGCGGGCAACAAGCACGATTATTCCGAAACGGTCATTTCGCTGGAATGCGCGGGCCATGCGTTTACGGTCAAGGGCAAAGTGGTTATCGCGCCCGGCTGGAAGGAAGCCGAAGGACGGTTCCGGGCGACGCTGAAACAGCAGGAGGACAAAAAGGACGACGCGGCAAGGCCCCTTCCGGTGGTGGGCGAAGGACAGGAAGTGGCGGTCGTCACCGCCACGGTCAAGGAGGGCAAGACTACCCCCCCCAAGCATTTCACCGAGGATACGCTGCTGGCCGCGATGGAACCGGCGGGCGCGGAGGATATGCTGGAGGATACTGAGCGAAAAGGTTTGGGCACGCCCGCAACCCGCGCCGGTATTCTGGAAAAACTGGTTAAGACCGGCCTTGCGCAGCGCAAAGCGGCCAAGAAGGTCAAATATCTGCTGCCCACCGATAAAGGCACCGCCCTGATCGCCGTGCTGCCGGAATCGCTCAAGTCCCCGGCGCTGACCGCCGAATGGGAGGAGCAGTTCATGCACATGGAGCGCGGCTCGCTTCCTTCCACCGGCTTCATGGACGGCATCGCCGCCATGACCCGCGAGTTGGTGGAAACCTACGCGCCCAAAGCAAACGCCGCTTTTCCATCCGACCGGGAGGCCGTGGGTTTTTGCCCACGCTGCGGCGGGCGCGTCATCGAACGCAAAAAAGGCTTTTTCTGTGAGAATCGGGACTGCGGCTTCATGCTGTGGAGAGACAACCGGTTCTTCACCGCCAAGAAAAAGGAGCTGACCAAAAAGATCGCCGAAGCGCTCTTAAAGGATGGACGCGCCGATTTGTCCGGCTGCTATTCCGAGAAAACCGGAAAGACCTACGACGCCGTGGTGGTGTTGGACGATACGGGCGGCAAATATGTGAATTTTAAGCTGGACTTCAAGGAGGGAAAGAAAAATGGATGACGTTAAAAACATCCGGTTTATCGACAGCGGATATAATACGCTGTTCTATGTGCCGGACGGTGGAAACATCGTCCTGACCTATTCGGACGGCGAAAAGCTGACCCGCCCGTGCAAGTTTTTGGACGAATATCACACCCAAATCGGCAGCAACGTCTATCACATCTGTGAATTTGCAGAGAAGATGGAGCGCAACGGCACAGCCTACGCCCCGGAGCAGCCGCCCGCCCTTCCAGATCAGTGCTTCAGCACGCTTCCCTCCAACGGAGAACTGATCTTTATTGAAAAGAATAAAAAAGGCTACGGGAAGTGCGGCTTTTCCACGCCCAGCCCCGCACAGAACAAACAGCTTGCCGACAAGCTCAACACCCGCAACAGCATAACCCGTCAGCAGGAGGCCGCCATGCTGGGCGGTTCCCTGTTCGGCTGGAGCACGCCCGCCGCCAAGACCGCCAGCTACGATGTGCGCGGTAACCCCATTAGGCCCGCGAAAGCCAAGCGCCCCCGGCAGAAAGGGATGGAACGATGAGGCTGCCCCGCTACGAGCAGGAAACCATCATCTGCTATAACGAGGAAGAAGAAACGGCGAGCGTCTATACCCACGATAACAGGCTGATCGTAAAGCTGAAACGGCTGGCCGGGAAGCACCCCGATAAAATCAGGCTGGCAAGAAAGAATACGGCGCAGCCGCCAGATTCACCGTTCCCAAACGGTGCGTATCCGTACGGGAGCCATACAGCGACGCCCGCCGCGCCGCCGACAGCAAAAGGGCGAAACAAGCCAGCCTGCGCCCGTCTGACCGGGGCAGCAAAACGTAGCTTTATAGCGCAAAAACAGGAGCATATGCTCCAAAACTGAATCGTCGCTTTCACTCGGCTTATGGAAACCCTTCATACCGCCGTTTTTGGTTATCAAAGCGTGACGCGGCGCGTGAAAGGAGCGTAAATCACAATGGCAGAAACCAGCAAGAACAAGGAACGATTGAAGGAAATCACCGACAGCATCGAGCAGGGCATAAAAGACATATTTGAAAGCGAGAAATATATGGAATACCTGCGCACCATGAGCCGTTTCCACCGGTATTCTCTGAACAATACCGTCCTCATCGCCATGCAGCGGCCCGACTCCACGCTTGTGGCGGGCTTCAACAGATGGCGCGACCAGTTTGGGCGTAACGTCATGCGCGGTGAGAAAGGTATCAAAATCATTGCGCCCACGCCGTTCAAGAAAAAGATCGAGCAGGAAAAGCTCGACCCGGATACCAGAGTACCCATGCTGGATAAGGACGGTAAGGTGATGACTGAGGAAGTGGAAGTCAAGATACCGATGTATAAGGTGGTGTCCGTTTTTGACGTGAGCCAGACCGAGGGCAAGCCGCTGCCCCAGCTTGCCAGCAACCTTACCGGCGACGTACAGCAGTACGATATTTTCATGGAGGCGCTGCGGCGTTCCTCGCCGGTCCCGATTGCCTTTGAAGCGATGCAGCAGGATACGGACGGCTATTTCAGCGAGAGCGGCCAGAGAATCGCCATCCGTTCAGGCATGAGCGGGGTACAGACGGTATCTGCGGCCATCCATGAGATCGCCCATTCCATGCTCCACAACTATGAGAAAGCTCGTCTTGCCAATGCGCGGACGGATGAATCCGCCGAAGCGCCCAAACCGAAAGATCGCCATACCGAAGAAGTGGAGGCCGAAAGCGTCTCTTTCGCCGTCTGCGCCTACTACGGCATACAGACCGGTGAGAACAGCTTCGGGTATATCGCCAACTGGAGCCGCGACAAGGAGATGCCGGAGCTGCGGACCTCTCTGGAAACCATCAACAGGACAGCTTCGGGGCTGATCGATGATATTGACCGGCATTTCGCCATCATCGCTAAAGAGCGCGGCAACGACCTGGCCGAGCAGAAAGAAGCGGATATGACGGCGGCTGATCTGGCCGCGGCCATCGACGAATTTTCATATGACTACGATACGCACGGGTATCACGATGCGATGGATGATCGGGAAGCGGCTCTTGCCGCGCTGACCGACAGCATTGAGCGCGGCAACGCGTCATATATCGAAGATTGGCTGCAATCCATCATCAGCGAGAACGACGAAAACAGTCCCCGGGCGCGGCAGCTTCTGGAGCAGTATGAGCGGTTTACGCAGGAGCAGACGCGAGATGCAGAACAAACGGTACCGGAGGAAACCGGGGATGCTGTCCCTTCCGAGCAGGATGCGCTTGAGCAATCGCTGAACGCCCCGGAACCGCCCGCTGCGGACGATTATCCCATGCCCGACCCGGCCATGAGCATCGAAGCCCGGAACGCCTACGGTTATACGGACGACGATATGCTGCCGCTGTCCCGCGAACGCGCCATCGAGCTGTACGAAAAGGACATTAGCGTCTATATGCTCTATGAGGATAACGGCGCGGGCATGGCTTTTGACCGGGAGGATATCGAGAACCATACCGGCATATTCGGCATCTCCCGCGAGGAATGGGACGTCAATCGGGATGATTTGGTGCTGGCCAAAGGGAATGAGCAGCAAAAGCTCGCAGACCGGTTTTTTGGCAACCATGCCGACGCCTACGCTATCTTCCAGCTCAGGGACGGCGACGAGCTGCGAGACATCCGCTTTGAGACGATGGACCGGCTGGAATCGGCGGGCCGCGCCGTGGAGCGCGGCAACTATGACATCGTTTATACTGGTGAGCTCACGGACACCGGCAGCACGGTAGACCGACTGGGCGCTTTATGGGTTCAGTTTAACAACGACCACCCCGCAGATTTCAGAGGGCACAGCCTGAGCGTCAGCGATATCGTTGCCCTCAAGCAGAATGGCGCGGTATCCTGTCATTACGTTGACAGCTTCGGCTTTAAGGAGCTTCCCGCGTTTCTAAAAACGGAAAACTATCTAAAAAACGCGGAGATGGTGATGGAAGATGATTACGGCATGATCGACGGCATCATCAACAACGGCAAAAATCCGAGTGTCGCGGAGCTGGAGGCCCAGGCCAAAGCCGGGCAGCCGATTTCACTGACCGGGCTGGCGCGGGCGGCTCACGCGGAGCGCGCGGATAAGCGCAAGTCCGTGCTGGAACAGCTTACCGCGCAGCCGGTGAAGCTGGAGCGTCACAAAACAGAGCCCTGCCGCGGCGCGGAAATGGAGCGATGATATGTTTACCAACGACGAAATGAACCTGATGTGCATCTACAACACCGGTACCCGAACGGGGCTATTAAGCGAGCTGACAGCCATGTCCGCTCATTTGGAGCCGGACGAAACGGAGCTTGCGGAGCTGACGCGCTCCGTCACAGAAAAGCTACGCGCCATGAGCGACGAGGAATACGCCGTGATTGCCGAAACGCTTGTTCCGGATTACGAAGACCAGGAGGATTGAGGATTATAGAAGGCGCACTATTAGGCTGGTGCTCCTTCTAATGATAATGTAAAATTCTCCATTCTATGTTATTCTACTAAGAGGTAATATTTCATTTGTTAGATCAATTTCGAAGTATAAAGGAGAAGTGAAATGGAAGCAGCATTTCGAGAAATAGCCAAAAAAGCCCATCAATATATTTATGAATTATATGAATGCACAGATGACCAAGTGTTTAATGCATCTACTTTGACAGAACTCGGGAGATACTACTTCCAAAAAACACTTCAGAACGTTGAAGGGTTAACCGATAGTTTGTTGAAGTTATTGATAAAATCTATAGCACTAAGAAATACCGAACCACAAGTCGAAGATGAATACTATGATGCTATTTGCAATATGGCATTTATTCACCAGATACCAAAATTGCTTTTTACTGAGATCCGGAATGAATTCGATGATATTTTTATCGTATCATATAATCGGGTAAAAGGTGAAATCGCATTTGCTTTTTCAGAAATTGAACAAAAAATAGAAAACACCAAACAACAAAGTTCTAGAATAAAATCCACGGCAGAGTCAGTTTGCGGTGGTTCTTTTATAAAAGACATCACAGCCGACTATGCATCCATTAAGGAGCTTGCGTTTAAATTGCGCTCCTTAGAAACTGACAAGGAAACAATTGAAAAAGTAAGCCAGATGCTAGATGACTATTTTAGAGATTACTGCGATATGGATGATCCTACCTCTGTGGAGCAGGCATTACGCAAAACCACATTAAGTTTAGCAAGAAATCATGACTCATCTCCCATTGATACGAAGTTTACATTCTCGCCCTACCGCATGTTGATTGAGGCCACGGAAGACAGTGTACTACGCCCTTACGCACTATTCTATAAAGTAAAGTTCGTCCCCATTATATATATGTTTGAAGAGCAATATAGGATTTCCTCGTATATAGACGAAGAAAAAGCCGGTAAAGAGCTAAAAGCAAAAGTTGACGCCTTACCTAAAATTGATTCTTTGTATCGCATAAAGCAGCATGATCCTAATGCATATCTTATGCAATTAAAGGGATTGATTAATAATTATCATATTGTAGATAATATCTCAGCGATATTAAATTCGAGTACGAGCCTGTATAGTCGAAAGAGTGTTTTGGAAAAAATTCTGAGTCTGTATAGAAATTGTGAATTTGAGTTATTTGTAAATAGTACTCCGGTGCAAATTGAAGGAATCATAACTGACTATTTATATGATGAGACTACATTTCGAAGATTTACAGATTTAATGATTTACCCCAAAGCCGTATTAAGAGAAAAGCTAAGTTTATTAGAACAGTTTGGTAACAATATGCCTACTGAAGCTTTGCTATATTTTTATTTTTCATTTAACAATATTGTACGGAACAATATTGCTCATGGTGTGTTTGAGAACTTTTGCAGTGATTCCAAACAAATTGAGATTTTTTCCACCGAATTGTTGATGGACATGTTTTACATAATCCATATTGTAAATATAAATAGTGAAACCGAAAAGATGAGAAGATTTGTTCATGGATACATTGAGCACTATAAAAAGCTAATAAAGGCCGAAGAGTATCCTCATTTTGGTGCCCTGTTTAATGACTTAAATGGCAATAAAACAGTATTTGCTCATGGATTAATCGAGAAATATCGCCCATTGCAGGTGATATACTGGATTATGAATCCAACATATCAAAAAATCTATGAAACAGTTGAAAGCAACGAAGATTTGTTGGAATTGAGACATGATCTTTTAAGCAAAGAGTTCTGGGAATACGTATTAACTAGCCTTAAAGATGTTGTGAACGCAGGTTATGATTTTTTTAATATTCATCAAGAATTTGATTCTATTATAAGAGGATTGTTTACATGTGATGTTTCCTCGGATGTAAAAGAAATACTTGGAAAGGTAAACGCTGAATTGGCAAAAATTCGAGCACTAGATTAGAACGGGATTTAGAAGTTATCGAGAATGTTTGAGTAACAGCTAATAAAAGGGCAGTCAACTAACTGCTCTTTTATTTTGTCTAAAAACCACATAAAGGAGGAATACACCATGCCAAGCAAAGTACAAGCCTTCGCACAGATGGCCGAGCAAGCCGCACGCCAACTCACCGGCAGCCGCGAACGTTGGACGGCGTTTCTGACCACCGCTGCCCGCCTCTACAAATACCCATATGACGAACAGCTCCTTATTTTCGCCCAGCGCCCCGAAGCGACGGCCTGTGCGGAATACGGCTTCTGGAACGAAAAAATGCGCCGATACGTCCGGCGCGGCAGCAAGGGCATCGCGCTCATCGACGCCTCCGGAGGCAAACCTAGGTTGAGATACGTGTTCGATGTGTCCGACACGGGCGGCGGGGAGAATTCCCGCCGCCCTTTCCTTTGGGAGCTGAATCCCGAACATGAGGACGCGGTTTCGGCCATGCTGGAACGTGAATACGAAGTTTCCGGTGAAAAGGGCCTTGCCGATCAGTTGGAGCGTATCGCCGCGCAGATGGCAGACGAGTATTGGCAGGACAACCAGCGCGACATCCTTTATATCATTGACGATAGCTATCTGGAGGATTACGATGAATTCAACATTGGCGTTCAGTTCATAAGCGCGGCCACCGTCAGCATCACATACGCCCTCATGTCGCGCTGCGGGCTGGTACCGGATGAAGCCTTTGAACATGAGGATTTTTTGAGTATTTTCGACTTCAATACGACCGCGACCGTCTCCGCCTTGGGCACGGCGGTCAGCGAGTTAAGCCAGCAGATATTGCGGCAGATCGAAGTCACCGTTAAAAAATATGAACGCGAAAGGAGCATGGAACATGAACGAACTGACCTACAGCCGGAACGGGGATTACCTGATACCCGACCTGACGATCACGGAGCCAATACGGAGCATCGGCAAATACGGGAGGATGCGCAAGGCGTATCTAAAGGAGCATCGCCGGATACTGTACAACAGCCTGCTGCTGTCGGAGAAGCTGTATCCGCATCTGCTGGAGATCGAGCAGACGGCGACGGAACGCTTGGAACGGATGATGCCGGAGATGATGAAAGCGGCGGGCGTCACGGAGAGCCTGAAAGCCTCCGACCCGATGCGCTGGGTGGGTCTCATGAACAGCCTCAAAGCGCAGGCCGAGGAAACGATACTGGCGGAGCTTATCTACAGCTAAGCCTTTTTCTCACCGAGCAGGAACAGATACAGCGCACAGCGGAGAGTGAAATGCCCTCCGCTTTTTCATTACCGCAGCCGGACATCGACCATATTTTGCGCACCGGCAGCAATGAGGACAACAGCGTCTTGCGCATTAGTGCCATGTACCGCATGGGCAAGAGTGCCGGGGAAAACGCCGCTTTCTTGCGTCGTGAATACCGTGGCGGAAAAGGCCTGTATTTAAACGGCGAAAAGGTGTCTGTCTGGTTTGACGAGGCCGGTATCCATATCGCCAAGGGCGACACGGCGCTGTACGCGGACGCAAAGCAGCTCATCTCATGGGAGCAGGCCGAGCAACGTATCGGGGAGCTGCTGTCACAAGGACAATATCTCTCTCAGGAATCTTTGGCCTCCATGGACACCTATGAGCGCACCCGCCTTGCCGAAAGGCTTTGGTATGTGTATCACGACTTGTCAGATGAAGCGCGGGACGCCTATTTTGATGCCGAGATATTCCGGGGAGGTTTCCCAGACAGCACGACCCGCCTTGCGGAGCTGCTGGCACAGCCGGACAGCCGCGGCGCAATCACCGCCGAATTGGAGCGCTTTATCGCCGCCTATGCGCAAGACCATGAGCTTTTGCGATTTCATTATCACAGGCCGCAGGTGCTATTGGATAACCTGCGGGATTTACAGATTCTCCGGCGCGAATACACCTCTGAGTTAACCGACGTGCCGCGCCTGAGAATGTTCATCATGCAGGATGAGGCCGATGCCGCGCTCGTAAGCGGCAGTGGCTTCGAGGGCGGCAAGTCCCGCATCTACGCATATTTCACGCAGCCCCACAGCCCCAAAGAAAAGGCCGACTTCCTGAAAAACGAGTTCGGCACGGGCGGCCGGAGCCACGCCCTGTCCGGTGCGTCCAGTAGCTGGGAGGATCACAGCGCTAAAGGCATCATGTACCGGCGCGGTGTGGATGACGATCAGCTTCGGCTGACATGGAACGCCGTGGCCAAACGCATCGACTTTCTGATCAGTAATGACCGCTACCTGACCGCCGAGGAAAAGGCGCGGTTTGAGGTAAGGCAGCAGGAACAGGCGGGCTTGACGGACACGCCGTCATCGGAACCCACGCCACCGGAGCAAGCACAACAGGAGCCACCGCCGGAAGAACCGGCCCCGCAAGCGGAGAGCGAGATGGCCTCCGCTTTTTCTATGCCTGTCGTCACCCAACGCGAAGTCACAGAGGCCGACATCGACGCCGCGCTCCGGGAGTGGAACGGTGATATCCGGAGCAAACACGCCGTAGTACGCCATATGCGCGAACACGCCCGCGACAAGGAAACGGCGGCATTCCTGCGCGCCGAATTTGGCGACGACCTGCCCGCTTTCCCCGTGACCGCCGAGGGCGCGGCAACGGATGTGCCGTGGCCTAAGGCGCAACGCCGAATCGCCCAGCTCATCGCCGACGACCGGTTCTATACCGAGGCCGAGTACGACAATCTGGACGATGTTGATCCCGTGGCCGTTCGGGAACGGCTGGATAGCCCGGAACGGCAGACCGAAACGGACAAGATGCTCGACGCCGCCGAGGAAATCGCTGCCGACAGTAAGGTAGAATCCTATGAGCGGTTCGCTGTTGTGGAAACCGAAGAAGGGTACGCCATTTGGGATGACCTTCACGATGGCTACTATGTGGATGACGAGGGCGTCACCGAAGAGTTCACAAGTGAATGGCAGGCCAACGCCTATCTGGAAGAAGTCAGAAAAGCCGTGGCCGACAAGGAAGCGGCTGAATGGCTGGCCGTGGAGCGTGCTAAAATCGATGCCTATGAACCGGAACCGCTACCGTATACCGTTGGCGATATGGTCTATCTGGAAGACGGCAAGCCCTTCATTATTGATGGAATCGGTATGTTTGATATTCGTCTGAGCGACCCGTCGCTTACATATCCTATCTTTCGCTCCGAGAGCAGGGAGAGCTTCGCCCGCCTGCTGACGCGGTATCCACAGCCGGATAAGGAACAGACCCGACCGGCCAATTTCCGCATTACCGACGATCATCTGGGCGAAGGCGGCGCAAAGGCGAAGTACGGGTATAACGTCGCCGCCATCCGCACACTGAAAACCATCGAGGCCGAGGGGCGCTTCGCCACGCCGGAGGAACAGGAAACCCTCTCGCGCTACGTCGGCTGGGGCGGAATCCCGCAGGCGTTTGACGGCGAAAACGCGTCCTGGGCCAACGAGTATGCGGAGCTAAAAGCGCTGCTGACCGAGGATGAATACGACATGGCGCGGGCCTCCACGCTCAACGCCCATTACACCAGCCCCACAGTCATACGGGCTATCTATGAGGCCGTTGGCAATATGGGCTTTCAATCTGGCAACATATTGGAACCGGCCTGCGGCATTGGCAATTTCTTCGGGTTAATTCCCGACGAGTTGTCGGGAAGTCGGTTATACGGCGTGGAGCTGGACAGCATCACGGGCCGCATTGCCGCGCAACTCTATCCTGATGCGAATATCACCGTATCCGGCTTTGAGAAAACAGCCCTGCCCGACAGCTTTTTTGACCTTGCCGTGGGCAACGTGCCGTTCGGTTCGTATAAGGTGCCCGATAAGAAATACGACAAGCACAACTTCCTGATCCACGATTATTTTCTCGCCAAGTCGCTTGATCAGGTGCGTCCGGGCGGCATCGTGGCGTTCGTGACCTCCAAGGGAACGATGGATAAGAAGAGCGCCGAGGTGCGCCGGTATCTCGCGCAGCGGGCTGAGTTGCTGGGGGCCGTGCGGCTGCCCAACAACGCTTTTCTCAAAAACGCCGGTACCGAAGTTACCAGCGACATTCTGTTTTTACAGAAGCGCGACCGGCCCATCGATATGGAGCCGGATTGGGTGCATCTTGCGCAGAGCGATGGAATCCCCGTCAACAGCTATTATGCCAGTCATCCCGAAATGGTGCTGGGCAGCATGGCGTGGGACGACCGGATGTATGGGAATCAAAAGGAAACAACCTGTGTTCCCATAGAAGGGGCTGATCTCGCCGCACAACTGCACGAAGCGCTGTCCCATATCGAGGGACAAATCACCGAAGCGGAGCTGCCCGAACTGGGCGAGGACGAGGACATCGACACCTCCATTCCCGCCGACCCCACTGTCCGCAATTTTTCGTACACACTTGTGGACGGCGAGGTGTATTACCGTGAAAACTCCCGCATGGTGCGCCCGGAGCTGAACCAGACCGCTAATGAGCGCGTCACCGGGCTGATCAGCCTGCGGGATTGCGTGCATACCCTGATGGATTACCAGCTCAACGACTATTCTGATTGGGATATTGCGCAAAAGCAAGCCGAGCTGAAAACCTTGTACGATGATTTCACAGCCAGGTACGGCATTATCAACAGCCGCGGCAACAGCCTCGCCTTTGCCAGCGACAGCGCTTACTACCTGCTCTGTTCGCTGGAGGTGCTAGACGAGGACGGCAATCTGGAACGCAAAGCTGATATGTTCTCTAAGCGCACCATCAAACGGCAGCGCGTCGTGACCGCCGTGGATACAGCGTCGGAAGCGTTGGCGCTTTCCATCGCGGAAAAGGCGCGTGTGGACATAGATTACATGGCCGGGCTGACCGGCATGAGCGAGGAACAGCTTGCTGCCGATTTGCAGGGCGTCATCTTCCGTCTGCCCGAGCCGACTGACGGAAACAGAAAACCCCGATATGTCCCTGCTGACGAATATCTCTCCGGCAATGTGCGGCAGAAGCTGCGGGAAGCGCGGCGCGCTGTGGAAATGTCCCATATTTACCGGCCCAACGTGGCCGCGCTGGAAGCCGCGCAGCCCAAAGATTTGAGTGCGTCCGAGATCGACGTGCGTTTGGGCGCGACGTGGATTGCGCCTGAATACATTCAGCAGTTCATGGTGGAAACCTTCCAGACGCCCGGTTATCTTCAGGACACAATCGAAGTCAGATATGTGCCATATACAGCCGAATGGAGCGTCAGCAATAAGAACACTGTGTCCTACAACAACGTGGCAGCCTACGTTACCTACGGCACGGATCGGGCGAACGCCTACCGCATTCTGGAGGAAACGCTCAACCTTCGGGACATCCGCATCTACGACACCGTGACCGACCCGGACGGCAAGGAGCGCCGCGTCCTGAATTCCAAGGATACGACATTAGCCCAGCAGAAGCAGCAGGCCATCAAGGACGCTTTCCGTGACTGGATATGGCATGACCCTGACAGGCGGCGTATCCTTGTCAGCGAATACAACGAGAAGTTCAACAGTACACGCCCTCGGGAGTATGACGGGCGGCACATCACTTTTGCCGGGATGAACCCAGAGATTACGCTGCAACCGCATCAGATCAACGCCGCTGCCCGGCAGATCTACGGCGGCAACACGCTGCTGGCGCATGAAGTAGGATCAGGCAAGACCTTTGAGATGATCGCCGCTACAATGGAAAGTAAGCGACTGGGCCTCTGCCAAAAGAGCCTGTTTGCGGTGCCCAATCACCTGACGGAGCAGTGGGCCGCCGAGTTTCTGCGGTTGTACCCGCAGGCGAACATCCTTGTGACCACTAAAAAAGATTTTGAAAAGCATAACCGCAAGAAGTTCTGCGCCCGCATTGCCACCGGTGATTACGACGCCGTAATCATTGGGCACAGCCAGTTTGAGCGCATTCCCATCAGCGTAGAACGGCAGGAACGGCTTTTGCAGGAGCAGATAAGGGAGATCACTGAGGGCATCTCAGAGGTCAAGGGCAGCGGCGGTGAGCGTTTCACCATCAAGCAGTTGGAGCGAACCAAGAAAAGCCTTGAAGCCAAGCTGGAAAAACTTCTGGCAAGCGGCCGCAAGGACGACGTGGTCACCTTTGAGCAGCTTGGCGTTGACCGCCTGTATGTGGACGAGGCACATTCGTACAAAAACTTGTTCCTTTTTACAAAAATGCGTAATGTGGCCGGACTTTCCACCTCCGATGCGCAGAAATCCAGCGACATGTTTTTGAAGTGCCGCTATATCGACGAGCTGACGGAGGGCCGCGGCGTGATCTTCGCCACCGGTACGCCGGTCAGCAATTCCATGACCGAGCTCTATACCATGCAGCGCTATCTGCAATACCTTGCGCTCCAGCGGCAGGGGCTGTCGCATTTCGACTGCTGGGCTTCAACATTCGGAGAGACGGTGACAGCCATCGAGCTGGCTCCGGAGGGCACCGGATACCGGGCGCGGACGCGCTTTGCCAAGTTCTTTAACCTGCCGGAGCTGATGAACCTTTTCAAAGAGGTGGCCGATATCAAGACCGCTGACCAACTTAATCTGCCTGTGCCCAAGGCCAATTTCCATACCGTCGTGGCGCAGCCCACCGAGCATCAAAAAGACATGGTTTCCGATTTGTCCGAACGCGCCGCCGCCGTTCATACCGGCACGGTTGACCCGCGCGAGGACAACATGCTCAAAATTACATCGGATGGGCGCAAGCTGGGCCTTGATCAGCGCATCGTCAATCCGCTGCTGCCCGACGATCCAGGCAGCAAAGTCAACCAGTGCGTGAATAACATATGCCGTATTTGGGGTGAAGGACAGCCCGATAAGCTGACGCAGTTGGTGTTCTGCGATATTTCGACACCCAAAGGCCGCACGTCACGGCTGGCCGCGAAAGCGGCGGATAAGACGATTAACGGCGTGGAGCTGCGCTCGCTGGCCGACGCACTGGAACCGGACGTGAAAACGGAAGATGCGCAATTCACAGTGTATGACGATATCCGCGATAAGCTCATATCCAGAGGCATTCCCGCCGAGCAGATCGCGTTCATTCACGACGCCAACACCGAGGTGCGCAAGAAAGAGCTGTTCGTAAAGGTACGCTCCGGCCAGGTGCGCGTCCTCATGGGCAGCACGTTCAAGATGGGCGCGGGCATGAACGTCCAAGACCGCCTGCGAGCCTTGCATGATTTGGATTGCCCATGGCGGCCCGGCGATCTGGAGCAGCGCGGCGGGCGCATCGTCCGGCAGGGAAACCAAAACCCCGAGGTAGATATTTACCGCTATGTAACGGATGGCACCTTTGACGCATACCTCTGGCAGACGGTAGAGAGCAAGCAGAAATTTATCAGTCAGATCATGACCAGTAAAAGCCCCGTGCGTTCCTGTGAGGACGTGGACGAAACCGCCCTGTCATATGCAGAAATAAAGGCTCTGTGCGCCGGAAATCCCAAAATCAGATTCAAGATGGACTTGGATATTGATGTGGCGAGGCTGAAACTACTGAAAGCCGAGCATCAGAGCCAACAGTACCGGCTGGAGGATGATCTGCTCCGCTACTTCCCGGAGAGCATAGAGAAAAATAAGGGTTACATCCGGGGCTTTGAGGCTGACATGGCGACTCTTGACAAACACCCGCATCCCAAAGATGGTTTTGTTGGTATGTTGTTGCGGGGCGATACGCTCACCGATAAAGACAACGCCGGTGCCGCGATACTGGAAGCCTGCAAGGAAGTGAAGTCCGGGGAGCCGGTGGAGATCGGCCAGTATCGGGGCTTTGCCATGTACCTTTCCTTCGACAGCTTTGATAAGGAGTACAGCGTCACGCTCAAGAGCGCGATGAGCCACAAGGCCGTGCTGGGTAAGGACGTGCGTGGTAACCTGACGCGCATCGACAACGCCCTTTCGCAGATGCCGGATCGGTTGAAGTCGGTGCGGGCACAGCTCGACAACCTGTATCAGCAGATGGAGGCGGCAAAACAGGAGATTGGCAAGCCGTTTGCGCACGAAGCGGAGCTGGCGCAAAAGAGCACGCTGCTGGCAGCGCTGGACGCTGAGCTGAGTATGGATGGCGGACGCCCGCCCGTGCAGGAACAGACCGCCAAGCGTGAGCGGCCCTCCGTACTGGATGGGCTGAGTGCGCCCTGCCGGAGCAACGGTAAAAAACACAAGTATGAACTGGAGGCAAGATAGATGGCGAATCGAAAGCGCAGCGTTCAGCTCCACTTCATGGCCACGGAGCGGGAGCGGGCGCTGATCGAACAGAAGATGGCGCAGATGGGTACCCACAACATGGGTGCTTATCTGCGTAAGATGGCGATTGACGGCTATGTGGTCAATCTGGATTTATCCGCCGTGGGAGAGCTGGTGTCCCTCCTGCGCCGGAGCAGCAACAACTTAAACCAGCTCACGCGCCGGGCACACGAAACCGGGAACATTTATGAGACCGACATTGAAGATTTGCGCCAGCATTACGACCGCCTGTGGACGATGGCGGGCAAGATACTGACCGAGCTGTCCGACATCCGGTGAATGGAGCGTATGCTCCTGTAAAAAGCTGTGCGCGCCTTAAAACGTTGTGTTCCTTTATAGCTTGGAATATAATCAATAAAATGGACGGTGGTGAATGTGGCAAAGAAAAAGCGAAAGCCCTCCAAGCCGGAGCGCCGCGAACAGCGGCTCAATAAGGCGCGTCAGTGGGCACTGACCTATCAAGGCTCGCATATCGTTCGTGATTACAGAAAACGCTTCAAACTGGATTATACCTGTGCGCTTGAGGATATGAGAACCATTGGCGCTCTTTCCCCGGAGAAATATGAGAACATGAAGCAAGCCGATGCCATCAGGCTCCGGCAAAAAAGAGAGCAAAAGGCACTTGCACAGGAACAGGCATTGCATGACCGCTTCCCCGATTCCGACGATACGTTTTTCTTTATCGCCGGATACACGCCCGGAGGCGCGCCATACGGTGTGACGTGAGAGGAAATGGGCATGACGCCCTATGAATTAAACGAAGAAGATGCTGACTGAAACGTGGCGTCTTCTTTTTTGCCCTTGACAAAATGGACATATGACGCCTCAGCCGGTATGATGATATTGAAGGATAAACGAAACGGGCCGAAAAAGGAGGGATTTCCATGCGGCTGATACTAAAAATATTGTTGTTTCCCGTGGTACTGGTTCTCACCATATTCGTGGCGATTTGCCGGTTCCTTTGCACCTTCTCCACGGTGCTGCTGTCTATTATCGCTTTCATCATCTTTGCGCTGGCTCTTGCCACGATGATATTCCTGCACGACACGTCAAACGGCCTTATAGCGCTGGTGCTGGCATGGCTTATATCTCCGTTTGGGATTCCGCTGTTCGCGTCCTGGCTGGTGGAAAAAGTGGATGATTTAAATTGCAGGTTGAAAGCGATATAGTGCCCCACAAAAGCATGACAAAGATGGTCCGCGTTACGATTGTGAAGTGAATGCGGGCCGTTTCATTTTTATATGGCCCTATTTATCAGAGACGGCAAACGCTTCAAGGAGCTTATTGAGGATATCGCCTGCAATATTGAACTGTTCCGGGGGCAACCGCCTGAGCCGCGAGGCCAAAGCCTGTACCTCATTTTCGGCTTGGTGTTCAAACAGAAGATTGTCGCTGGAAATAGATAAGACCTGACAGATTTTTTGCATGGAAGACAAGGAAACGCCTACGGCTCCGCGTTCTATGGCTGAAACATTCTTGGTTCCCATGCCAATCAGCTCCGCGAACCTGTCCTGCGTCAAACCGGCTGTTTCTCTGGCCTTTTTAATCCGGTTGCCAATTTCAATATTGATATCCTTTTTCTCTTTCAAGGTAACACCACCTTACACCATTAGTTTATGTGATGGTATCATTGACCTGAACTCTTTAGTACCGCTATAATTTATCGCGTTACTAACACTACATAAACACGGGAGAGGAAGCAGAATGAGTAAACAGATTGCCTGCGCGTTTACGGGACACCGCCCCAAGAGATTCAGCTTTGGATATGACGAGGAAGACGAGAAATGCGTCCGGCTCAAGCTGGTGATGGCACAGCAGATCATGAAGCTGATCAAGGGCGGCGTTTCGCTGTTCTATACCGGGATGGCGCAGGGCGTCGATCAATACGGGGCCGAGATCGTATTGGGCATGAAGCGGCAGTATCCGCACGTTCAGTTGATTGCGGTTTTGCCCTGCGAGACGCAGGCCAACAAGTGGTCGCCCATGCAGCGGGAACGGTATTTCAACACGCTGGCGGTCTGCGATGATGTTATAACACTCCGCGCCCGCTATTCGCCGCAATGTATGCACGAGCGCAATCGCTATATGGTCGATCACGCGGAATACCTTTTGGCGGTATACGACGGGGACGGCAAGGGCGGCACGGCCTATACCGTTCGCTATGCGCGGGAGAAAGAACGGGAGATCATCACCATTCACTCGGATACATTGGCGGTCGTTTCCGGTGTGGATTTTGAAGCGCTGGAACGGCGAAAGCAGTTCCGGATTCTCCCGCCAAAACAGCAATAACGAAAGACGGTGGGATACGGTTACCAGCGCCCCGCCGTTTTTGATTGGAGGTGAATAGCCCTTTGGCAACCACGCGCCTGATTTCCATGCACATCAACAAAGGCAAGAGCATCGCCCAATGCCTGACCGACCGCACCAATTATTCCAAAAACCCTGATAAAACCAACGACGGTGAATACATTAGCGCCTATGA
Source organism: Bacillota bacterium (assembly GCA_023410475.1). Lineage (GTDB taxonomy): Bacteria > Bacillota > Clostridia > Christensenellales > SZUA-584 > DTFZ01. Next base: position 66,163 of record JAEYPS010000006.1, read on the forward strand.
ATGCGACCCCGCCGTCGTGGACGCGCAGTTCCTTCTGGCCAAGCGGCAATACAAAAACATCACCGGCAGAGAACAGAAAAATGATGTGATCGCCTATCAGATAAGGCAATCCTTCAGACCGGGCGAAGTGACGCCGGAGCAGGCCAACAAGATCGGCTATGAGCTGGGGATGCGCTGGACGAAAGGCCGCCATGCCTTTATCGTGGCCACGCATGTTGACAAGGCCCACATTCATTCGCACATTATATTTAATTCGACTGGGCTGGACTGCACACGCAAGTTCCGAGATTTTCGCGGCTCCGGCCTCGCTTTACAGCGGGTCAGCGACAGGCTTTGTCTGGAACACGGCCTTTCCATTGTCGAAAATCCTAAGCGCGGTAAAAAGCATTACGGCAAGTGGTTGGGTGACAATAAAAAACTCTCATTTCGGGAAAAGCTGCGCCTTGCGATTGAAGCGGTCCTTGCCCAAAAGCCTACCGATTTTGAGACATTTCTGCGGCTCATTCGAGTCGCTGGATATGAAATCAGGACAGGCAAGCGCCTCGCTTTCCGCAGTACTGGTCAGAAGACAAACATCTGTCTCCGCTCTCTTGGCAAAGGGTATTCGGAGGAAGAAATCCGCGCTGTCATCGCCGGTGGGAAAACCCATACGCCGCGTAAACCAACGTGGCAAAACAAAAGGCCGCAGGGCGTCAATTTGCTGGTGGATATTCAGGCAAAATTACAGGCAGGAAAAGGCCCCGGTTATGAACGCTGGGCCAAGGTTTTCAACCTCAAGCAGATGGCTCAGACCATCAATTACCTGACTGAAAACAATCTTCTGGAGTACGCCGTGCTGGAGAGAAAAGCGTCGGCGGCTACCGCCCGTTTCCATGATCTGACGGCGCGCATCAAGGCTGCCGAGTCACGTATAGCCGAGATCAGAAACTTGAAATCGCATATCATCAATTATGCCAAAACCCGTGACGTATATGTCGCTTACCGCAGGGCCGGATACAACAAAAAGTTTCGCGCCGAGCATGAGGCGGACATCCTTTTGCACAAGGCGGCGAAACAGGCGTTTGACGACATGGGCGTCAAAAAGCTGCCCACCATCAGGGCGCTGCAAGCCGAGTATGAAACGTTGCTGGCCCAAAAGCGCAGCGCCTATTCCGGGTACACCGAAGTGAGAAAAGATATGCGCGAATTGATCACGGCAAAAGCAAATGTTGATAGATTGCTGGGCAAGACACAGGAACAACCGGGAAAGGAACAAGAGCGGGACAGATAGCGCGTTTCCTCCTGCGTTCAGGCGGTATTTGCCGGAGGGGAAGTCTGAAAGGGCGAGCGTAACTTTTCACTTTGCCTGCTCTCCCCATTACTTGTTATAATGCCTGCTCTATCTTATTTTTTCTGTGTAGTCACTGTAATTCTCTTGAGCTTCTGAATTCATATAAAATCATACGAAAACATACAATTGTATTGGAAATTGTACTTACTCATGATATAATAGATAAAAACCATTGGCAAGAAAGGAGACGTGTTAATGGGATCCGATGCAGAGAAATGGTCAAGCCTTGAAGAAGTAGCCAAACACATCGGTGTAAATAAAGATACCGTTCGCAACTGGATAAAAAAAGATGCGATTCCTGCACATAAAATTGGTAAGTTATGGAAGTTCAGGCTATCTGAGATTGACGAATGGGTTAAGAGTGGCAAAAGCGCCATGTGTTAATATTTGATTTCGACTTGCTTGTTATAAATTATTTTTCTTGGAGGTGGTGGCATGGAGGCATTAAACCAGATGCTTAAGGTTGCAACATCGAACTCTTTTGGCGCTAATGATTATAGGAATTATAAGCACTCGCTTTTTATGGAGAGTAAAAAAGCGATGTATAGATTTACACCAATAGGCAATGGCGCAACTCTCCCAAATCCTATTCAGATTTTAGATTTTTTTAGCGGAGCTGGGGGCACTTCTCTCGGCTTTGCTGTGATAAATAGTATATTCCCGGTATTTCGTTTTTTAGGAGGATGTGACATTAATCACATATCTGCCGCTACATATAGTAAAAATTTTGGAACCCCTATAATTTGTATAGACATTATTAAAATTTCTGAATCAACAAATAGTATTCAGGAATTTTTGCAAAGTATTAATTTCGACCCTAATCTTCCTACTATTTTAATTGGTTGTGCGCCATGCCAAGGATTCTCTTCTCACAGAAAGAAAAAGTGGAACGACGAAGATGATGACAGAAATAGCCTGGTGGTTGCTTTTTCTAAGATTGTTGCGGAAGTAAATCCATCTGTCTTTGTAATGGAAAACGTACCGGAATTTCTGTCTGATAGATACCGGAAATACTTCAGCAAAGCGCAAATCGCTTTTTATGATGCGGGGTACATTGTTAAACAGAATATATATAATGCTGCTGAATTTGGCGTGCCGCAAGAACGCTTTCGTTCAGTAATAATCGGAATGAAGAAGGAGTTTCTGTTACCGGAAAGCTTTTATACTCCGAATGAATATAAAACCGTAAGGGATGCAATTGCTTCTCTACGTCCAATTGCTGCTGGGGAGGCTGACCCTAGTGACTTATTACATAAAGCTGTTGCTCATAAGCAGAGTACCATTGAAGTAATCAAGCAGGTTCCTCATGACGGAGGCAATTTGCCAGAAGGAGTGGGACCTGAATGCTTATCCCGGGTCAATGGTTTTTACGATGTTTACGGAAGGCTAAGCTGGGATAAACCAGCTATCACTATAACTCATTATGCACGGAATCCTGCTAGCGGTAGATATACGCACCCCGTACAGGACCGGGGATTAACCGCAAGGGAAGCCGCTCGTCTTCAGAGCTTTCCCGATGGGTTCTCTTTTGAAGGTAAATCTGACGATGTTTATCGACAAATTGGTGAAGCTGTACCACCGTTATTATCGTGCGGAATTGCTGTCAATATCTTAATTGAACTTCTGTCTTGCGAGCCTACGAAATTCCAGTTGGAGGCAGGGGTACAGACCATGAATTTGCCCGTAAGTAATTCATATTCAAGCGTTATTGCTGGAATAAAAATAAGGAGGCAAGCTTGATATGCATTTTACTTGTGTGGACAGTTTTTCCGGCGCGGGGGGATTATCATTAGGTTTACATGAAGCAGGGTATGATTTGCTTCTCAGTTTTGATAACGATCCCAAATGTATCCACACAATAAATATGAATCCGAAGTATTTTTCACATCCCGCCTTGTGCGAGGATATCAAGGATGTGCTTGAGGGGCGATTACTCGATAGGATAGGGCTTAAACAAGGAGAGCTATTCCTGCTAGCTGGGGGGCCACCGTGTCAAGGGTTTTCCGTCCAACGTATCGGAGAAGACACCGACAGCAGGAATGAGCTCGTTCTCCTTTACGGCGAACTGATAGACGAGGTTCGCCCAATGTTTTTTGTAATGGAAAACGTATCGGGTATACAGGGCAAGCGTGGAAAGAAAATCCTAGCAGAGTTAATTAGAAAAATGGAATCCATAGGTTACCATGTCCACAAGCAGTTAATTGATGCAGAAGACTACGGTGTTCCTCAGCGTAGAAAACGGATTGTCCTTGTCGGCGAACGTGGTGATGTTGGCTCGACGTATGATTTCCCAAAGCCCACCGGCGAAAGACGCACCGTCCGCGATACGATAGAATTTCTGCCACCGCCGCCCGAAGACGGAAAGCCGCATCCCGACTATCCGCTCCATCGACGCGACCGTCTATCTGAAAAGAACATTAAGCGCATAAACGCACTTGGTCAAGGGCAAGGGAGGGATTTCCTACCTGAAGAACTCTTGGCTAATTGCCACCGTGTAGACAGTGCGGTTATCGGACACCGAAACGTGTATGGTAGAATGGCGTGGGACGACGTCGCCCCCACGATAACGGCGCGCTTTGACAGTTTCACGCGCGGACTGTTCGGGCATCCAGACCAGCCGCGTAGCATTTCACTACTCGAAGGCGCCTTGCTTCAGACGTTCCCCTTGGACTTTGAGTTTGCGGGATCGAAAATAGAAATCGCACGCCAGATTGGGAATGCGGTGCCCCCAAAGCTGGCGAAAGCTATCGGTGAAAGCATCATTGATTACTACACAGGAAAGAGGTGATAGGTATATGCCAGTTGAGCCAATTATCAGACGTTATCTGCGGAGTTTTCAACAGGAATATATGGACGCCCTTGCGGGCGGGCAGCACACCGCCGAGCTATCTTTCCGGCCACCGCTTCATATAATGTTTCAAGAGTTAGCCGCTGAGTTAAACGGGAGCCCGGATATTGTAGTAGTATTAGAGCCGCGAAACCAAGCTCGTATGGGTCGCCCGGACTGGCGGTTTCATGACAGAAACACACTCGGCGTTTACGGCTACATCGAAGCGAAAGGGTATTCTTCCGATGCTTTTGACATCGCCCCGCACGAGGAGCAGTTTAACCGTTATCTCTCGCTCGGACATAAGTTAATAATCACGGACGGTGTCGATTTCGTATATTCCTTTGACGAGGGTGAACCGCTGCAAGTGATTTCCCTTATTGTCAAGGCGAATATGAACCGCCCGGACTGGTCGCGCCTTACAATAAACCCGCAGTTTGAAATGATGATGCGTAGGTTTTTCGCCGAGCCGTCTCCGCAGTATTGCGACGAAGGCGGCTTGGTTGAACTTGTTGCGCTCCGAACACGCTTCTTGTCAAATGAGATTTTAAGATACGCAAGCATTCCGATTGATGAAGCGATGGACGATACTGAGCGGAGCGCTATATCTCTTCTGGGCGAACTTCGTGAATTGGTGTACAATCACAACGATCTGGCTTTGCGGCAAGATAGAGTGTTTGCTGACTTCGCTGCACAGGTTATTATGTTCGCGCTTTTGTATGCGCACCGCGTGGAATGCACGGATGCGGATTTTCCGACAGAGAAAGAGCAAAAAATCAAAGACTATCTGTCGCGTGAAATCGAGGACGGACAAGCGCTACGCCCATTTCTCACAATTATTCATTATATCAATAATCACGGCGACGATAGCAATTTTATTTTGACATGGGCTGATGAGTGCATCCGTTTTTTATCGTTCGTACATATGACTGAGCAACAACGACAGCGTCCAGACTACCATAAACTGTTCGAATTATTTCTTTCAAAATTTGATCCGCGTTCCCGTTTCGATTACGGAGCATACTACACCCCGAGCGAGCTGGCTGATTGCATCATCCGTTTGGTCGAAGTCATAGCGCGTGACACTTTTGACGGTGCGAGCATTTTCGCCAACGGCAACACCCTTATCGACCCGTGCTGCGGGACGGGATCGTTCCTCGAGAGAATCCGACGCAACGACGAGAGGCGCGGCGCGTACACACTGTGCGGGATAGAGATTCTGCCTGCTCCGTATATGCTCGCCAATTACCGTATGGCAGCGCTTAATCAGGAAATCGAGGGCGGGCGCGCCAATAATGAATTATTGCTTGCTAATGCGCTCAGCAATGTCGTTTTCGGCGAACCTGCCAACACTGACACAGTCGAGGGTTTTGAACTGAACCGCGCCTGTGAAATATCGTCGCATCCTATTACTCTCGTAATCGGTAATCCACCGTCCTCCGATTCCTCGAAAACGAATGTTGGCGATGATTTTTCAAGGATACTGGCCTTGATGGAGGACTTCCGGCCTCCGGTTGAGAGCCGTCACGGCAGGCAAAACACGCAAAAACAAATAAACAATCCGCACCTCCAATTCTTACGCTGGGGCTGCGAGAAGTTGGAACAGTCGGAAAACCATTCCGTATTAGCGTATATAGTCCCCGCTACATTCCTCGAAGCAGAGTCGTATAGATTCGCGCGGAAATACATCGTCGAACATTTTTCCTCCGCTTGGATTGTTTCTGTAGACGCAGACGCACGCGCCGGAGTGCGCTCAGACAGTATGTTTAAAACACAGCAAGGGCGCGCCATACTTATCGCAACTCGGCGCTTCGGCGAACCTGCGGGTATTGCCGAATATTTGTATCACGACATTTCACGCCTCTCTAAAGCAGAGAAAACGACGTGGCTTACGCAGGACGCCCAAGCGTCCCTGCGTGCGTTCACCATCCATGCAGTCGATGCGGCGAACTACTCCCTGCGCCCGTCCATACCGTTCAACGAAGAACTTTATGCTTCCTATTGGCCGGTCAGCGGAGAATCAGAACCAACCGCCATATTCAAGAATCATTGCTCCGGCGTGAAACTCGCGCCGTCAAGTATTTTCACACATCTGAAAATGCCAATGCTCAAAAGACGGAGCCGAGACATTATGCAACGCGGAGCACTCGCAGCCTATGAGTGGCTAGGAGCGCAGGATAAGCCACCTAAAGAGGTTGAAATCCTCACCTTTGCAAGGGAGCTTAATGCATATGGCAACGCAGCAGCGGTTGACATGCTCCTGAATGCAAACATCGTTGACTACGCTTTCCGTCCGTTCCTTCCGATGAAGGCGTTCTTGTGGCAGGAATTGCTTCACAAATTTGCCAGCGTCGGAGGCGGAGGGACAAGACGCCGCCCTGAAATCAGCACGGCGTATTCTAACGAAGGAACCATCGGATTTGCACTGTCACATTCTCCGAAGGATCAGAAAGATGTGTTAAAGCAATTCGCTTCTTTCTGTTGGTATTATCCCGACAACGATTTGTGCAGGCGCGGCAATTCGTTCATCTACCTCAACCGTCACCCTGTAAAAAGGCGCGGCGGCGGGTATGACATAGTGAACAACATCAACGACCGGCTACGCGACGAACTTACCGCGCTTTTGGGTGTAGGCGATGACGCCGTCGCTACCGATATGATTTTCTACACATTCGCCATTTTATGCTCACAGGTCTACCTTGACGAGTTCGAGGGTGCGCTGTTCATTACAAATCGCACCGATTTACGCCCGCGCATTCCTATCGTGAGCGACGCAGCGGTATTTCGTCGTCTTGTCAGCCTCGGACGCCAAATCGCCAACCTAGAGCGGAGAGACCATAGCCCGGCTAATCTTGCGGAGTACGACTATGACGAAATTAAAGACCAGGTGCCGCCAGACTTCCGGCTCGTCTGGACAAAGGCCATACAGCCTTTTGATGAAGAGCAGGAGACCATCACCTTAACGGATGGGAGACGCAATGTCGTTGTGAGTTGCCCGCTCGACGCGCAGAAGATAAACATAGCAGGGTACGAAGTTATCAAGAATGTGTGGATGAAGTTCAACTCCTACGATTATACCCATTGCCCCTTTACGCCGGACGATATGGAGGGATTGCTCATTCTTGTAAACAAGCTGCTTGAATACGTCGGATTGGTTGGGGAAATCGACATTGTAATGCATGAGGTAATTGACGGCCATTGCCCGATAATTCACCCTCTCGTTGGCACTGGCGCTTAATAGAGGTGAGGTACTATGGCCGATGTTTACGATAAAGCAACTCGCTCTGCTGTAATGCAGAAAGTACGATCAAAAGGGAACAAATCAACAGAAAAGCGACTGGTTACATTGTTTCTCGAGAACGGTGTTACCGGATGGAGGCGCAACTATCCAGTAAAAGGACATCCCGACTTTGTTTTTTTAGACAGAAAAGTTGCAATATTTGTCGATGGTTGCTTTTGGCACGGACACGATTGCCGCAATACACGACCAAAGGAGAACGAAGAATACTGGAGGAGAAAGCGCGAACGTAATATCCAGCATGATCAGGAAATCACGGTATTGTTTCAAACACGAGGATGGACTGTTGTTCGCATATGGGAATGCGAACTAAAGCAAAAAAATATCTCAGCTACTTTAGACAGAATTCAGCAGATGATTGGTAATAAAAGTAAAAATATGATCTTTCATAACGAATAGAGGGGAGCGAATACATGAAAATTGATCGTGTAAATATTCGGAATTTCAGAATGTTGAAAGATCTTGATGTTGATTTTGAAGATGTCCTTTCTTTAATCATAGGGAAGAATAATTCCGGAAAAACATCCTTTTTAGCGATTCTTGAGAAATTCCTTTGCGGGAATAAGCCTGAGTTTACCTTGGACGACTTTAATATTGAAACACAGGAGCAAATTTGTGCCTGTGAAAGCAGTTCCTTTACACCTGAAGATTATACAGAGATAGCTTTATCTTTAAAACTCTATATATCATACACAGACAGTGATAATATAGGAGAAGCTTCAGAATTGTTGCTTGATTTAGATGATAGCAAACACATTCTGGTAGTCTTATTTGAATATGTACTTGAATATGAAAAATATATCAAACTCATGTCGGATTGCGCTGAATACAAGAAAAAGATCAATAAAGATTTTTCATATTTTGTAAGCAAAAACATCAACAAATATTTCAAAGTTCGTATTTCGGCGTTGGAATATGGTAATGAGAGCAATTCAAAGATAATTTCTGATGATGTTATAAAGTCGGTGATTTCGATGCAAACCATCGGCGCCAGACGCGATGTCGCTAACGATCAAGGGCGTAGTACTTCGCTCTCTCTGCTGGCTTATAAATATTACAATGCGAGCGTTGCCTCTGAGCTTGATTTCCCAGAACTTCATAAACAACTGCTTGAAACAGACGATAACTTGTCCAAAGAATATCAAACGCTTTTCTTACCTGTCATAGATGAGATAAAGGAAATGTCATATAATCCGCGCGAGGCAGAGATTTCGGTTATATCTTCTTTAAGTGAAAAGAAAATTTTTCAAGATAATACCATTGTGAAATATAAGCATGATGCTACTTTATTACCTGAAGATTATAACGGTTTGGGGTACTTAAATCTATTTGCAATAATATTTAATATAAGAATTAAACTTGATCAGCTTGCGAAAAAGAAAGTGCCTGATGAAAAACCTGCGCCGATTAATTTATTATTTATAGAGGAACCAGAAGCGCATACACATCCTCAGATGCAGTATGTATTTATCACAAATATTAAGAAGCTACTGAAACGCCACAGCACTGATAGTGGCAAGCCATTTTCTCTCCAAACTATTATAAGCACGCATTCTTCGCATATAGTTTCACAATGTGATTTTAATGACATAAAGTATTTCTATCGTGAATCAAGTACAAGTATTAAGTCACGCAGCTTAAAAACTTTGTATTCAAAAATGGTAACAGCCACTGCCGATCCTGAAAAAACAAACCAAGAGCTATGTTTTAAATTTGTAAAACAATATGTGACGTTAAATCGCGCTGAACTATTTTTTGCGGATAAAGCTGTCCTTATTGAAGGCGATACTGAGCGAATGCTTCTCTCCGCTATGATGAGGAAGCTTGATAAGCAAAATGACAGTAAAAAAGACTATGTCCCGTTACTTTCTCAGAATATTTCTGTAATTGAAGTTGGAGCATATGCTCAAGTATTTGCATTATTTTTAGGATTCCTTGACATTAAAACACTTATTATTACAGACCTTGATTGCGCAAAAAAAGAAAATGATCGTCTTAAGAAGTGCCGATTCTCAGACAGTGAAACAACAACAAATGCATCGATTAAGTACTTTGTAAAAAAGGATAAGCCACAAGAACTCGCACAGCTTAGTGCCAACCATTTGACTTTTAAGTTTGAAAACCCATCATGGGTTCCAGATCAATCCGGCTTATTAAGAGTAGCATTTCAGAAAGAAGAAAAAGGCTATCAGGCACGAAGTTTTGAAGATGCATTTTTATCTAAGAATCTGTCATTCGTTGTAGACAATAAAGAGGCTTTTTCAGGTTTGAAGAATCGGGAAAAAATTGTGGCGACAGCTAATGACTATTATGATCTTGCGGAAAGCTGTATTGATAGCAAAACCTCGTTTGCGCTTGATGTTCTTCTCTACTCTGGTGATGATAATGATAAATGGGACATACCCCTATACATCAAGGAGGGATTGGAATGGCTGACGAAGTAATAGAGCAAATAAGAGAATGCCTTGTAAAAAAGCAAAATTTTCTATTAAGCGGCGGAGCAGGCAGCGGCAAAACCCATACGCTTATTCAAACATTACGAAATGTATTTGAGCATGATACCACTGCACGTGTCGCGTGTATTACATACACAAATGTAGCCGCTGATGAAATAAAAGAGCGTTCACCCTATTCCAAACTTCATGTATCAACGATTCACGATTTTCTTTGGGAAGTGATTAAAGGGTATCAGAAAAACCTGAAGCAGGCTCTCGTTGCTTTAATTACTGCTGAAAAAAGCTCAAAAGGAACTGGAATAACCTATTCAGGCGAAGTTGAAATTTCTGAAAAAAATTTGGAACTTATCGAATATAAAAATTATAGAGATTTAGAAAAAGGTATTATTTCTCATGATGACTTATTAAAGGTGGCAAACTATATGTTCGCTGCCTACCCGCTCTTATCTAGAGTCTTATGCGGCAAATATGATTATATTTTTATCGACGAGTACCAAGATACTCAAAGAGTTGTTATTGATATCTTTTTAAGCCACATCAAAGAACAGGCTCAAGATTCCATTTGTATTGGTTTTTTCGGCGACAAAATGCAATCAATATATGATTCCGGCATTGGCAACATTCAATCTTTTGTAGAGAGTGGCGATGTGACAGAGGTCATAAAAGAGGATAATTATCGGTGCTCGGTCTCCGTAATTGGATTGCTGAATAAGATACGCTCCGACATACAACAACAGCCTTCGAAGAAAGATGTGAAGGGAACAATTGCAAATAAGCCGGGCAGTATAACCTTCGTGTATTCACAAAACGAGTTTGAGTTAGAACAATTTAAGAAATCAAAATTTGTTTCAGATTGGGCTTTTGATAATCCAAAACTCACGAAGGTTTTATTTTTGACACATAAGTTAATTGCTAAAAGGATTGGATTTGAAGATCTTTTGAACGCTTATCAATACAATGATAGTCTGATTGGAAATGAGCCAGACAGGCTTGCAATACACCTGCTTAAGATGGGAAGCGTTCTTTATCATTTTGAGCACAAAGATTATAGTCATGTAATATCTGAGATTCAAATTAAATTAAAGTCAAGCTCTGACAAAGGGAAAATAAACAAATTATTATCGGATTTGCTCACGAATCAAACCATTGATATAGACACTATGATAAACCGTTTTAATCAAGAAAGTCTTGTGCGTAAGGATGATCGACTTGACACCTATATTACGGAACACACCGAAACTTACGATAAAATCAAGGCGCTACCATTCACACAAGCAATGGCTTATTTTAAGTACTATAATGACTATTCGCCATATTCAACGCAACATGGAATAAAAGGTGCAGAATTTGATAATGTTCTTGTGATAATGGATAACGGAAGATGGAATAATTATAACTTCAAATACTATTTTGAAAAAACAACCGGAAAAGAAAGTGTTATAAGCCGAACAGAACGGATATTTTATGTTTGTTGCTCAAGAGCAATAAATAACCTGGTGATTTACTATCCAGAACCGACATCACAAATAATTACACAAGCAAAGACTTTATTCGGCGATTCAAATGTACATTCAATATAATAAAGCTTAAGAGAGGACTATCCCTTTGAGAGATAGCTCCTCTTTCGCTTCCGTATCGGTTTGGTTTATGGTTCAACAAGTTTCCCTATTAGACCATGCCTTTGGCGCATGGTTTTTTGCAGATAGAAGCCAAAGCTATACGGAAATTGCGTCATCTGTCACAGAGCAGAAAACTCCATGATTGGAATGAGAAGAACGCCAAAAGCGAAGCGCCTATTCCGGATGCACCGCAGCGCGAAAAGATATGCGTGAATTGCTCACGGCCAAGGCAACATTGACAGACTGCTGGGCGGCACGCGCAGACGGAACGGAAGCGAGAGCAGGACAGACAATGCGGCTCTTTTCATCTCTCGGCAGGTGGCTTTTGCCGGAGGGATAGCCTGTATGGGTTTATCCTCCTTGGCAACCAAACGGCGCGGACAGGAAGCCGGTGTCAAGGGCGGGCTTTGGCACGTTTATCTTGACCCTTGACACGGATTTCTGTCTGTGCAACCTGCGGGCAAACTGCCCGCGCCAAAGCGTCCGCAAGGACGCGTAGCCGCACAATTTATTATGTTGCGTTCCGTGGGGATTGGGGAACCTTCCCCAACAAGCTTTTTTGCAAAGCAAAAAGCAAGGTGTGTACAACCTTGCCCTGCTTGCCAAGAAAGTTATCCGATTTCTTAAATAATTATAAACTCTTCATCATTTTTTATCGGCTTGCGGTGTCTATATATTAAAAAACGCATATTGGTGGTATATATTCATTAACAATTGATCATGGAAATGTGGTAAAATTAGTATGAAAGGTGGCTTGTTTCTACAAGAGCATTGGAGGCATCGCAATTGATCAATGAAAAAAGAATCATCGATATATTTGCGGAAAATTATAAAATGCTATCAAGGCTTGCAATAATGACCGTTAAGGATAAAGATGCAGCATTAGACGTAATGCAGAATGTGGCTCTCATACTTTTGAAAAAAGAAAATCAACTCAATGACATCGATAACGTAATAGGATTTCTGGCAACCTGTGTCCGCCGTGCCGCCCTGAATTATATAAGAGACGAATCAAGGGCTTATCCGACTGATCCAGTCAAGCTTGAAGAAATGCATAGTGACGTACGCTCTCATATCGCAATTGATTATATAGAATGGGTTATGATGTTGAAAAAGCATCTTGTTTCGTATTCACCAAAATTACAGAGTGCGTTTATTAAGTACTATGTTGATGGTTATCCTTTGGCAGTGTTGGCAAAAGAGCTTAATATGACGCCCAACGCGTTGGCACAACAATTCAAGAGGATGCGCGGGAAAATAGCATCTCAGTCACTAAAGTATAATATTCTGATAATGATTTTGTCTTTTTTATAAGCAGATCATTTAAATTCGAGGTGAAACAGTTAATGCGGTGGTGGAAATTAAAAAATATATACTTTGATCATCCTTACTTTGATTATACGAATAATACTCTGTCCGAGGCGGAAGCAGAGTGCGTTTTCAATACCGGTTTTCCAACCTTCGATAAGATGGTTAAGGGAGCAAAAAAGCGCTTTGATATGCCGCCGGAGGCATGGGCGGATTTTGATAAAGTCATCGCAGAAAGAGCATCTACTAAGCGACAATGGAAAATGACCAAGCGCATTGGGGCGTACATTTCACAGCATAGGCGATTGGCTATTGTTTGTCTGGCAGTTGTCCTTATCGTTTCATTTTTTACGCTCGTACCGTTTGGCCGCGCGCTTGCAGCCAGTCTTTTTGACATGATTATGCGTGTGATTGAGGGGCGTATAGAGGTTACAAGTCAGAATCCCGATTATGACGATTATAATTATGTCAACTTGACCGCAGAACAATACAATAAAGATAATATTGGCGACTCTGAATCTACATATGAAAAAGATCTGTTATATTACCCTGATATAGAGCGATTTGTAAAACAAACAGGTTTAGCGCCTGTTACATTAAAAACGGACTGGCTTACATGCCAAACAATCCAAAGCCTTGACGATAAAGACCTTGGTATAACGTTAACAGTTCAATATTTAACCCGGGACGGATTATATGTCGTAGTAACGCAACGCTGGGGTCTTGGTAAAGATATCGTTTTTCGTGTTGAGGGTGCTACATACAACAAAACAATCATTTTTGGTAATAAGGAATTATTCTATACCACTGATCCAGTCGATGGATCATTTGTAGGAACTGCGCTCCTTGACGACTCGTTATTGATAATCGGCGCAGAAAATGGTATAGATACTGGACAGCTTATTAACGCTATGAAGTAGCTATAAGATAACTAAGTAAAGCGCCCATATATGCAGGGCGCTTTTGCTTATCAGCTATATTGTATAGTATTTATTAACGCCATCCGATTGTGTTTTGCCTATATACCATGCATACAGCTTATAGCTGCCGGAGCTAAGTGTTACTGTTTTTTCTGCCTTTACAAATGTACTATTTGCGCTAGCACTTCCAGATGTAACATATACCTCAGATCCGTTAACTATTTTGTACAATGTAAAACCAACTTTAATGTCTTCTGGAAGTGCTGCTGTTGCGCTTGCCCAAGCGCGATATGAATTGCCTGATACATTGGTCAGGCCGCTTGAAAGCCCTACAGCGCCAAAGGGAACAATTTCTACCTTCTCTGCGGCAATAGCAGTACCGCTAAATGACAGACATAGTATTACTATTAGAACAAAACACATTAACCGCTTTTTCATTTGATTTACTCCTTGTGTGATATTTTATTTCATCGCTTTTTATATGACACGCCAGCGCAGAAAAATATGACGATGAAAAATATAAAATTTAACAAAATTAATAGTCATAATTTCCCGACTTGTGGTGTCTATATAGTAAGAATGTATAGCATGAGAAATTTAGATTCAAGTACAAAAGAGGTGATGTGTATGATTGTATAAAAAGTCCTTGCATAAAACCAAAGGCATCAACCCTACCGTATTACTACGGTAGCTGGATTAGCAAGGACTATTTGGTATTGTATCACAATGACTTGTACTAGGTAAAGAACGAACTGATGAAAGGAGAAATACAAATGAAAATCTTTAAAGCAAGCAGCGTTTTTGCTTTGATCGTGATGCTGGCTCTCATGTCAACAATGCCTGCATTAGCCGCAGACACTCCGCTCTCGGAAATCTATTTTTATAACCATGGTGAGGTTGGCGGACTTTCTACTCTTGACACAACGACATACAAATCCCAAACTGAAGCTGAAATCGATAGTGCAGGATATGACTGCAAAAGCTATACAAACGTCGCGGCCGGCCCTAAGTCTAGTAGTTCTGTAATAAGAACGCTGGGCAACGACGCTGTCTTTCATATTAATTGCCACGCTGGCCCTGGTCGTATGGCGACCGTAAAAAATAACACTATTACTCGGCTTTCCGCTAAGGCTGTTTCTGACGATTCTGTGTATTCTCTGGCTTATAATTTTGATAATACAACGAACAAGCTTAAGAATATCAGACTTGCATATTGGTCCGGATGTAATACATACGGGACAAGTTCTACTTATGGAAGCCTAAACGAAAAATCTATTAATCTCGGGGTTGATGCTGCTGTTACTCACACTGATAATACTTATGCTTCAAGATCGACATACTTTGCATATCTATTTTTCTGGTACTTAAACCGTGATAGTGCAACTGTAAGTGCGGCCCTTGCAAGTGCAAAAGCTTATGCCTTAGCTCAATTCAACAATGATGATTACATTACAAAGACTGTAAAAACCAACGTTGCTGGTTCTTCTTCCACAAAGATTAAGCCAGCCGCCTATGGTAGCTAAATCATTCTGATACATATCGGCTATAAAAAGAAAGGAGATCATCATGAAAAAAAATATAAAAATAACGATATGCATAATATCTGTTATGTTGTTGGTTGTTTTTGCTGGTATCATGACTGCTATGGCCTCGACTCCCACTCCCTCCATTATGGGCGTAACCCCGCTAAGTGGTGAAGTTAGCGAAGCCATTACAACGGAAATCCAAGCCTTGGAAATCTCTAGGGGCGAACTTAAGCTTGTTGCTGAACAACAGAATCACTGGGGTGATCAGCGGCTAATATGTCAAGATGATAACTATCAATATTTTATTGACGCTGAAAGCTCTAAGGTTGTTTCTATGGTTTTGAATAGCGAACGGTTGGACAAACTGGCAAACTTGTCTACAGACATTCGCACTGCTAAGGATTATACAGCGCTCGTGTATTCATATACAGATACTTTTCTGCGATCCTTCGGCAAGAATACAATGAAAATTGAATCGCATATTAATGCGGAGAATCCTGTCGAATACGTATCATTTGAAATCATTGATCAGGTCGGAGACTGTCTCGTCAATACTGGTTATATGAGTTTTGCCATTGATGGAACTCTCGTAGTATTTGGTGGAACAAGCAATACGATTGATGATTTCAAGGATTCTGACAAGCTGAGCAAGTCTATGATTAAGGATATTGTGTTTAAAGAACTCATAGACATAAACAGTGAAATGAAGACTCAAGGCGCAAATTCTACTGTGGCTGAAACCGAAAAAATTGATCCTCCGCTAAGAGAGGGTGATATTAATCCTGAAGATGAGCAAATCGGCAAAGAACCAGTTGAAACTCCACCCTTTGAAATTTATATTAAATCAGTAAATGATGTAAATTTCAAAAAGATTTACAAAACTATTTACAATGGTTCTGTAGTATGGACTGTAGAAGCACAAGTATACACTAGCTGGGGAAAAATCGATGAGATATTCAATTACATTTTCTGCTTCAAGGTTGACGCTAATAATGGTAACATAATAGAAGCAGAAGTAATTTCGGGTAGCTAATCATCCGAGATTATTATAGCCTAACAGTAATAAGTATAAGAGCCTGAAGCATAGTTATTGAACTATGCTTCAGGCTCTCAAAATGAGGGTTATATGAAGTTAAATAAGCAAATTATTATATTCATTATGGAAACATTTATGCTAGTATCACTTCTTGGTTGTACAAATAACCATATTGGCGAATCTAGTCCGTTTCTTGCCGGTAATGAGAAAAAGGATGAGGCGAATGATATTATGGTTGAACCAATTGAATATTTACATGCTGCAGGGCTAGCTAGGGGAGATATTATTTTCATAGGAAATAAAACAAATGAATATGGTGAAGAATTAAAAATATACAGTGATGATATATTTAAATATTCTATACATGATAATTATATAGTGACGGGCGTAAAAAATGAGGAATTATGGGATAAATTAGAATATGGTACAGTTGAATCGCTAAAAGAATACGACTTGGTAGACAAAGGGCATGAAGTCATAAAAAAACTATATAATTATTATGACCAAAACTCCGAATTAATAGTTGATTATCATTATAATGCTGATAATTATTTAGAGACCATCACGTTTGAAGTAAAAGAAAAACTAAGTGACTCTATTATAAACAATAATACCTTCAGCCTTTCATGTGATGGGACATTGTTCCTTTTTACTCGGATTATGAATGACCAATCGCTTTTTGTTGATGAAAGGATGATTTCTTCAGACAAAGTGTATTTAATTTGTATAGATGAATTATCAAAAATCAAGCAAATGCTCGAGGATAATAACGGATATCTTCCTGAGGGTATGTACATTCCCGGATTACCACAAAAAGGTAATATTATTATGTTTGGAGATGAAGGGTTTGAGTTGCCGGATTTTACGATGGATATAAATCACATAGACATATATAGGCAAGAGAAAGTGATGTTTAACGATGAAGTGAATTGGATTGTCGAGTTGGAGACTATAACAAGTTGGGGAGAATACGACGATATATTCAACTATCTATGGAGCTTCCTTGTTAACCCTTACACAGGAGATATTATACATGTAGAAGCTCTATCTGGAGGCAGTTAAAAGCAAATGCTACCCTATATGGTACTTATACATACTACTATATACTTCCTGTACTAACGTTGCTAGCTGCAAAAATATATATAAGATACCTTCCTGAAAATAATTAATTGAAACTTTTATAACAACCGATATAGCAGAGTATTACGCATAGAATAATGTAATACTCCTTTTTTATATTGTCGCATAAGCCGCTTTATTAAAACATGTCAGTTCTCAAGAACACTGCTTTATTTTTATTATAAATATTCGTCATATTTTGACGGTTTATCGTGTCTATATAGCAGGAAATGTATATTGTGCTAGTTCGGATTGAGTTAAAAGGGGTTATAGAAGAATTTTTATAACGATAAGTATTAATTATAGGACTTAAAAGCCTTCATAAATCATTTACAGCCCTGTCCAGCATACATAAAGCAACAATACATATACATAAGGTTCCTCCCTGTAAAAAAAGATAAAAAAAGCATTGCTCTTTTAGAGTTTATAGAGAGCGGACTGCTTAATATAATGGCCTTCATGGCCGAGTTTACTTATTTTCGTAAGCTCGGCCTTTTTAATTTATGCGGGCATATACCGCGTTGCCGTTCCCCTCCCTCCGTATTGATTTTTCCCTTAAAAAACTGAACGGAGGTTTCTATATGAAAACGATAAATTTGCGGGATTATTACCCGTTTTATACGTCCGATTGCCTCGTCGATGTACCGGACGAGGTTGCCGCGCTGTTGCTTTCCTATGCACGCCAAGAGGCTTCTTACCAGCGTCGTACATACCGGCACAAGGCGCATTTCTCTCTCGACCGGAACGACGGCATCGAAAACAACATTCTTTTCGTGTCCCTGTCGCCATGCGAGATATATGAACGCAAGGTCACAAACGAACAGCTCCACGCGGCTATAGCCAGCTTGTCGGACAAGCAGGCCAAGCGCATCTATGCTTACTACTTTTTAGGCATGAGCAAGGCGGCTATCGCCAAGGCCGAAGGTGTCAACAAAAGCCAAGTGACGCGCTCCATCAAAACGGCTTTACGCAACATAGAGCGATTCCTGAAAAATATGCCTTGAAGGCGCAACGATTACCTCTAAAATGTCATGGCTTATGAAGGACATTACTTGTCCGCTTGGATGATCTTTGACAATTTCATATACGGTATTTCAGGTACATTCCCTGTGTGGCTGTAAGGCAAGCGGCATAAGAGGCGGCGCGACTATGGCGTAAGCTTGAGCGATAAACGGACTCTTTGACCTGGCTGTGGCAGGCCGGGCGCGACGACACACGCAGGCAATCATGATACTTCCTCACGGCCCCCTATAGACTTGGGGGGAGCCTCTGCGGTATGCGTCAGTCTGGCAAACAACGGTATTCGCGGAGCTATGATGCGGTAAAGCTGGCCGCAGCCTGAAATATCCCCCTCTGCCGGGGAGCGTGACAAATACGGCAGAAAATCAGGTAAGGTAAGGATAGGCTGGCGCTGTTTATATTTCACTGCCAGCCTACCTTATTATTAAATACAAGTGGAGGCTGAAAAATGGGAAATGCTAAATCAACCTCTTGTGAAAAAAGAAAATTGCCCGATCTTTCCGATCAAAACCATT
Organism: Bacillota bacterium; assembly: GCA_023410475.1. Classification (GTDB taxonomy): domain Bacteria; phylum Bacillota; class Clostridia; order Christensenellales; family SZUA-584; genus DTFZ01. Next base: position 85,137 of record JAEYPS010000006.1, read on the forward strand.
TGGCACAAAAGTCAATCTATCAGGTGGACGGCAAGACGTTTGTCGTAGAGCCTGTCTTTAAGCCTGATGCAATGGAAACCGTCGGCACGATTCTCGTCAATCTTATGCGGACAGACGCAAGTCAAGGTTAGGCGAACAACGCTGTGCCAAACGTGACAACGGCGGTCGGATATGGTATATCTTTCACTGTAAACACTGCTTATTTGACTGCCGGAAAGGAGGACTTGTGAAACAGTCAAATAGTAAGAAAAATTGTGATAAGACCGCTTTTTTATATGCGCGTCTTTCACGGGATGATAACAAGGACGGTGAAAGTTATAGCATTGGCAACCGGAAAAAGTTGTTAACGAAGGTCGCTAAGGAGAAGGGGTACACAAATTTGGTGCACTTTTTGGACGACGGTATATCCGGCGTGACGATGGATCGTCCCGGTCTTACGGAAATGCTTGAGGAGATCGAAAAAGGCTATGCGGCGGCTGTTTTCGTCAAAGACTTGTCACGCTTGGGCAGAAACTATATCGAGGTGGGCAGACTGACGGAGGAGTTCTTCCCGGAACACGATGTACGCCTTGTGGCGGTTTCGGACGGGATCGACACCGACGAGGGCGACAACGAGCTTGCGCCCTTCCGCAATCTGTTCAACGAATGGTACGCCCGCGACATATCCAAGAAGCGGCGTCTCAGCAACAAAATCAAAGGGAACGCCGGGGAGCCGATGGGCCAGCCGCCCTACGGCTATCTCAAAGACCCGGATGACCCCAAACGCTGGATCGTGGATGAAGCGCCCGCCGCCGTGGTGCGCCGGGTATTCGACATGACGCTGAGCGGTATGGGAACGGAGCAGATTGCCGCCAAGCTCTCCAAGGAGCATATACTGTCTCCCACATTCTACTGGCAAAGCAGGGGGATTAATCGTTCCGGCAAGGGCAGCGAAAAGAACCCCTACCACTGGAATAACTCCACCGTGATTAAGATGCTGGGATTGCAGGAGTATTGCGGCGATGTGATCAACTTCAAAACCTATTCCAAGTCCTACAAGTACAAGAAGCGTATGGTCAATGATGAAGAAAACCGGGTGGTGTTTAAGGACGTGCATGAACCCATCATCGCCCGCGTCGTGTGGGAAAAGGTTCAGCAGAAGCGCGGGAAAATGCGTAAGCGTCGCACAAACGAAGGTGAAAAAAACATGTTTTCCGGCTTGCTGGTATGCGCGGACTGCGGCCATAACCTGCATTACCACTTTAATCAGGGCAATCCCGACATCAGGTATTTCAACTGCTCCAACTACAAGGGCAATCGCGGGACGTGTCCATCGACGCATTACATCCGCGTCGATTTTCTGGAGAAGGTAGTGCTGGGGGAAATACGCCGCTTGACGCAGTTTGCAGGCCGGTACGAATCAGCGTTTATTGAAGCGGTGATCGGGCATTCGCGGCAGACTATTACCAATGGACTGAACAGCAAGCAGCGCGAGGTGAATTCCCTGAAGGCGCGCGATAAGGAGATCGACGGGTTGTTTGAAAGGATATATGTGGACAACCTGGCTGGGAAGATATCCGATGAGCGTTTCCAGCGGATGTCCAGACGGTATGAAGATGAGCAGCAAGGGATTTTGGAGCGGGTAAAGGTGCTGAAAGCCGAGCTTGCAAAGGCCGACAGCCAGACCATGACCACGGACATGTTCATCGCCACCGTTCGTAAGTATACGCGTACCAGAAAGCTCACGCCGCGTATGCTCACCGAACTGATCGAGTACATCGAGGTGCATCATGCGGAGAAGATAGACGGTGTTCATGTCCAGAAGATCAGGATTCATTATAACTGCGTCGGTTCCATCGAGATTCCTGAGATGCTGCCCGAGCCGGAAGTGCTGATACAGACGCGAAAAGGCGTGGCCGTCAGCTATTCGGCGGCACAGGAAGCCATGTGAGGGCAAATAAAAAACCGAGTGATCTTACAGCATGTTCAAATGCTATATGACCACTCGGTATGGTGCGAGAAACAGGACTTGAACCTGCACGGGTGTGACCCCACTAGAACCTGAATCTAGCGCGTCTGCCAGTTCCGCCATTCTCGCACGGCTTAGGCAAATGGTGGAGGGAGGTGGATTCGAACCACCGAAGTCATTGACAACAGATTTACAGTCTGCTCCCTTTGGCCGCTCGGGAATCCCTCCGTGTGGAGCTGATGATGGGACTCGAACCCGCAACCTGCTGATTACAAATCAGCTGCTCTACCGGTTGAGCTACATCAGCACGTAAATCACCTTTGAGCGTTATATACTTAAAGGTGATACCGGAAAAATGGTGCCTCAGGACAGAATCGAACTGTCGACACAGGGATGTTCAGTCCCTTGCTCTACCAACTGAGCTACCGAGGCTTGTATATACCCCAAGGCGATTATCATCTCCTTGGGGTAGTGTGGCGACCCGGAACGGGCTCGAACCGTCGACCTCTAGCGTGACAGGCTAGCGTTCTAACCAACTGAACTACCGGGCCATATTTTGCCCCCAAAGATTAAGCCTTCGGGGTATTTGGTGGGGCCTCAGGGACTCGAACCCCGGACCGATCGGTTATGAGCCGACTGCTCTAACCAACTGAGCTAAGGCCCCAAACTGGTGACCCCTAGGAGACTCGAACTCCTGTTACCGCCGTGAAAGGGCGGTGTCTTAACCGCTTGACCAAGGGGCCTAGTATTTGTTACGCTGGTCGGGGTGAAGGGACTTGAACCCCCGGCCCCATGCTCCCAAAGCACGTGCGCTACCAAACTGCGCTACACCCCGTGAGTTTTTTCGCGACGAAGTATAATATACAGTATTTAAACTGCAATGTCAACTCATTTTTGGCGCTAATTTTGTTTTTTGAAGCAGTGAAAATACTGCCTTTTATGTGATGTAAGAAACTGATATTTGCCGAAAAAGTTGAATAAAGCGCCCGCGTTTATTATAATGGTTTTATTGCTTATTTTATATGGAAAGGCGACAGCGCTGATTGAACGAAACGCTCAAAAAATATATAACCGAAAGAGTTCTTCTTTACTATGTGGAGACATACGGCTGCCAGATGAACGAGCACGAAAGCGAGAAGCTTTCCGGCGTGCTCGAGGGTTTGGGCTTTATGCCCGCGTCTGAAAAGAAAGACGCCGATTTTATTATATTCAACACATGCTGCGTAAGAGAGCACGCGGAAGAGCGTCTTTACGGAAACATAGGAGCTCTTAAAGAGCATAAACAAAACGTCCCTGGCGCGGTCATAGCAGTGTGCGGATGTATGATGCAGCAGCAGGACGCGGCACAAAAGCTCATGAAGCGCTTCCCTCATGTGGATATGGTATTCGGCACGAATCATATTCACAGGCTCGAATCGCTGCTTGAGAGCGTTTTGCTCGAAGGCGCAAGGGCGCACAGCGTCGAGCCCGATGAAGAGATAGTAGAGGGACTCAGCGCCAAAAGGAGCGGGGCGCCCGGCGCGTTTGTCAACATCATATACGGCTGCAACAACTTTTGCTCATACTGCGTCGTTCCATACGTTCGCGGCAGGGAGCGCAGCCGAAAATCAAAGGATATATTTGATGAGATAAACGGGCTTTTCGAATCGGGCGTTACCGAGATAACGCTTCTCGGGCAAAATGTAAACTCATACGGAAAAGACTTGGGGGACGATGTCTCGTTTCCCGAGCTGCTTGAGCGTATAGATAAAGACACAGGAATAAAAAGGATAAGGTTTATGACTTCTCACCCGAAAGACCTGACAGACGAGCTTATCGGTTGTTTCGGGCGGCTTGACAGCCTGTGCGAGCACATACATCTTCCCGTGCAGTCGGGCAGCGACGATGTGCTAAGGCGCATGAACAGACGCTATACGAGCGGGCATTATCTCGAACTCATAGATAAGCTGCGTCAGCGAGTGCCGGATATAGCCGTCACAACTGATATAATAGTCGGTTTCCCGGGCGAGACGGAAGAAGATTTTGAGCGTACCATGGAGCTTGTAAGAAATGTACGGTATGACGCTGCTTACACATTCGCTTACTCGAGCCGCAAACTTACGAAAGCCGCGTCTATGCCCGGTCATTTGGATAAAGCGGTAAAGGCACAAAGGCTTTCAAGGCTTAACGCTCTAATCGCGCAGTGCGTGAGGGAAAGAAACGGTTCGTATCTTGGCCGTGAATTTGAGGTGCTTGCCGATTCTGTAAGCCGTCGCAGCGATGACGAGCTGCGCGGAAGGACGCGCAGCGCAAAGACAGTTACATTTACCGGTAGGCCAGATGAGATAGGTAACTATATAAATGTTAAAATAGACAACATAAAAACACATACGCTTCACGGCGTACGTAATTAAGGGGGGCAGCAGGTTTGCCACGTTATAAACAAAAAAAGAGCGCTGTACTGATTATACTGATCGCGCTGCTTATCGTCGCAGCGGGAGGAGCGGTTTATTTTTATCTTGACAGGGAATCCGTAAGCAGAGAGATTACAGCGATAGATACATTTGAATACACGGACTTGCTCGCGGAAAAAGCGCAGCAGTATGAATTGAAAGGCATCCCGCTCTCGGCGCAGATAAACGAACAGCTAAGCGATAACACGTATCAGACGCCCCATGGATTTTCTATCGTTAGTTATTCAAATAAATGGAAAGGCGAGAAGCTGATTGAGATATACGAAGAGCTGCTGAAAAACACGCACGGCGATGAAATGATGTATGTGGGGGAGGTATCGGTATATCCCGGCGCATCAGATCTCGATTCAGACGATACGTCGATAGCCGGCACGCAAAGCTCGAGGCACGACAATTATCCTGTGTTTTTTGATATACCCGCGCTCATACCAGATACGCTGAAATATAATATACGCCCGAAGGTGAGCGTAATAGCGCTTTATAACATGGATAAATACGATAACGCCTCTCAGGCGGCCAAAACCATTGCGCACGAGTACGGTCATCATTACACAATATATCATTTCCTCAAGAACAATGAGGCAGCTCTGGAATCCGAATACTACAACATAAGGAAACTCAGAGAAACGGGCAAAAAAGTGATATACGAAAACTGGGACGAATATATGGAAAACTATAACTGGGATATATATGAGCTCGCAGCAGAAGACTATGTGCAGCTTATGGGCAGCCCAAGCGCGCGTAAAACGGCCAAGTATAAAGATGTCAAACAGTTTTCAAGCGAAAAGTCATATCGTCCGAAAGCCGACGAGAATTTAATAAACCTTAACCCTCAGAACAACATCTATTTGCCGCTCGCGGATGAGGTTGCGGGGCTGCGCGATTACTATTATTCGTTCATCGGCAAAGAGAACGAACTTGAGCCCATTGAAGATGCCGACTTCAAACTCAGGATCGAAAAGGCCGGCGAGTATTACAACATAAGGTGGGCGAAAACGAGCACCGATAAAAAAGCCCTTTATACTCTGGTGTGTTACAAAAAAAACGGTGAGCTGTTCTGGCCGGTAAAGACCATAAACGGAAACGAAACGCCGGTTGCGGCTGTCGGTAAATATACTGTCAGAAAGGATTATGACGATCACTATACACTTACGACGTGGAATGATTACATAACTGATGAAGACAGGATATTCAAGCTGTATCTGATACTGCCCGACGGAAGGATGCAGTCTTCAGAACCGTTCCGTGTAAATTTTTGATCTTCTGCCGCGTCTTGAAGCGCGCACGATAACGGTTATTAAAATCAACAGAAGGAGCGCTCCTGCGGCGATTGCGAACGCTGTAAAAAACGTGTCGTCCCTGCTCTGAGTCTCTGTAAGATTCGCGTAATGGGCGACATTTTCCTCAAAGGCTTTCTTTGTGGATAGCTCGATTCGCCGTTCCTCTGCGTATTTGAGTATCCACTCGCATTCCTGCCCGTTTTGCGTGTCTGCGTTCGTATGCGTGATTTCGCCCGGGAGAGTCATCTTTAGCTTATATATACCCTGACCGGCGCTCTCGATCAGAGAGTCCACTTCACCGGAGGGTATCGTGTTTTCTTCGCTTTTTCGTATTATATCTATAAGCGAAATGCTTGCGGAGAAACTGTAATTATCCTCGAAATATGAAGGAGCGTATGTAAAAACAGCGTCATAGAATAGCGATTTGTCATCGGTGAGTATAGACGATAGCGCCGCGGCCGCGGCGCCGCGCGAGTCGCTTTTCAGTGTTTTTGTACCCGTTATAGTATGCGTGCCGTTATCCTCGGTATCGTTTGCGTCAAACCCCATATCATGCCAGTATCTTGATATGCCAGAAACATACGAGGCCGCGTTCTCTTCGCCTGAGGACAGCGTTATCTCATAATCGACTATGACTGTATTATCGTCCGAGAGACGGTACGACACCGCCGCGCCTGCGCAAGACGACAAAAGAGCGATCGATGCGCAAATAAGCAAAAATATTGTTAGCTTTTTCATTACTACTCCGAAAATTATTATTGCACGAAAGACAAAGATACGCTGCTGTTTGCCTGACACCATAAAATTATATTGCATGAACGTATTTATTTCAACACAAAACGATTTGTGTGTTATAATATTACAGATATATGGAGGATGATATGCAGCAGCTGACACCGATGATGAGACAATACGTCGAGCTTAAGGAAAAATACAAAGACTGTTTGCTTATGTACAGGCTGGGTGATTTTTACGAGCTGTTTTTCGACGACGCTCTGTGCGCGTCTAAAGAACTTGAGATTACGCTTACCGGAAGGGATTGCGGGCTGTCAGAGCGCGCTCCGATGTGCGGCGTGCCTCATCATTCCGTTCAGGGCTATATAGACAAACTCATCAAAAAAGGCTACAAGGTGGCTATATGCGAGCAGCTTACCGATCCGTCGCTTCCGGGACTTGTGGAGCGCGACGTTGTAAGAGTAATTACGCCTGGGACCGTTACGGAAAATTCAATTCTAAGCGACACGGACAACAATTACATACTATCGCTTTACAGGCGGGATCATCTGATAGGTATAGCCTACGCGGACGTATCCACCGGGGCATTTTTTGCGGGGGAATGCGAAGCGGACGAGGATTTTTCTGCCGTTGTGAATGAGATATCGCGTATACTGCCAAGTGAGATTATCTACAGCGCGCCTGATAAAGACATAATAGAAAAGCTGAACGCGATGATAACAGAGCAGGGCATATACACCAGTGAGTACCCGGAATTCACGTTTGAGCGTGATATTGCGCGTGATTCGCTCATATCGCATTTTAAAGTATCTAACCTTTCCGGTTACGGCATAGATGAATCAAGCCCGTCTGTAGGAGCGGCGGGAGCGCTTATAGATTACCTAAAAGAGACACAGAAAAACGCGCTGTCTCATATAAATACCATCCGCGTTAACGGCAGCAGCGATTTTATGGCGCTTGACGTCTTTACGCGGGGAAACCTTGAGCTTACGAAGACGCTTCGCGAAGGCAAGGTAAGAGGCTCGCTTTTCGGCACGCTTGACCGCACAAAAACTGCTATGGGCGCAAGGCTTTTAAAGCGCTGCATCAACGAGCCGCTTCAAAGCATAAACGAGATAAACAACAGGCTTGACGCTGTTCAGGAAGTAAAAGACCGCCTTAAACTCTCAGACAGCATAGCGGCTGCGCTTGACGGCGTGTTCGACCTCGAGAGACTGATATCGCGAATATCGTACTCAACGCTGGACGCGAGGAACTGCACAGCGCTGAAAAACTCTCTTAAAAGGCTTCCCGCGCTGAAAGAAGCGGTTAAAAATTGTAAATCTGCGCTTATGTGCCGTCTGCGCGACGGCCTTGACTGCATGGAGGATATTTTCGCTCTTCTTGACGCCGCAATAGAGGAGGACGCTCCCACGGGCATAACGGAAGGCAATATAATAAAAGCGGGATACAGCGCTGAAATTGACGAGCTTAAGAATTCGTCCAGGCAGGGCAAGCAGTGGATAGCAGCTCTTGAGAATTCCGAAAGGCAGGCTACGGGCATAAAAAACCTTAAAGTCGGCTTCAACAAGGTGTTCGGTTACTATCTCGAGGTCACGAAATCTTATCTTGAGCTTGTGCCTTACAGATACATAAGAAAGCAGACGCTCGCAAACTGTGAGCGGTTCGTAACGCCCGAGCTAAAAGAGATGGAAGAAAAGCTTTTGGGTGCCGAGGAGAAACGCGTAGCTTTGGAGTATGAATGCTTTGTAGGCATCAGAAACAAGCTTTCGGATAATATCAGCCGTTTTCAGAATGCCGCGAAAACAGTGGCGTCTCTCGACATGCTTCGAAGCTTTGGCGCCATAGCTTACGAGAACAACTACAACCGGCCTGCGATATCCCAAAGCGGCATTATAAATATATCGGGCGGGCGACACCCTGTTGTGGAATCGTTCGTCAGGCAGTCGTTCGTAAAAAACGACACTCTTATTACAGCCGATGAAAGCATAATGATACTGACCGGCCCGAATATGGCGGGGAAGAGTACATATATGAGGCAGGTCGCTCTCATAGTGCTTATGGCGCACATGGGCTGCTTCGTGCCTGCCGACAGCGCGGATATATGCATAGTTGACAAGATATTCACCCGTGTGGGCGCTTCAGACAACCTCGCGTCAGGGCAAAGCACGTTCATGGTGGAAATGAACGAGGTCGCGAATATATTAAACAACGCAACGCCGCGAAGCCTTCTTATACTCGATGAAATAGGACGTGGGACGAGTACGCTCGACGGGCTTTCCATAGCGTGGTCAGTCGTCGAGTTTATCAGCAAAAACATAAAGGCGAAAACTCTGTTCGCGACGCATTTTCATGAGCTATCCGAGCTTGAGGGCGTCGTCCCCGGCGTCAGCAACTATTCAATAACCGTTAAAGAGATGGCTGATACCGTGATATTTTTGCACAAAATAGTAAGGGGAGGCACGGACAAGAGCTTTGGGATAGAGGTAGCAAAGCTTGCAGGCGTGCCGGGCGAGGTCACGGACAGAGCAAAATCTATAATGCAGTCGCTTATCGAGAAGGACGAAGGCATATTCGGCTTGAAGCGGGATAACAGGCAGGAAAGGCCGTATGAGCGCGATGAGCTTATAGCGGCTCTTGATGACGTCAATCTCGACAACATGACGCCCCTTGATTCCCTGAAGCTTCTCAGCGATATTAAGCATAAGCTTAACCGGGGGCGGCAATGAGCGACATCAGGCTTCTTCCGAAAAACATATCAGATAAGATAGCCGCTGGCGAAGTGGTTGAGCGCCCGGCCAGTGTCGTAAAGGAGCTTGTCGAAAACGCTATAGACGCAAAGGCAAGCGCTGTTAGCATAAGCATTTCGGGCGGAGGCATAAAAGATATATCCGTTACCGACAACGGCACAGGCATAAGCTCGGGCGACGTTGGCTTGGCGTTTGAAAAACACGCGACAAGCAAGCTGTATACGCTCAGCGACCTTGATTTTATAGCGACGCAGGGGTTTCGCGGAGAGGCGCTTTCGAGCATCGCCGCGGTATCCATAGCCGAGATGAAGACAAAACGGCGCGAAGAAGAGGCGGGAACGCATATCCGCATAAGCGCAGGCCGCATTGATTATATCAAACCTGTAGGTATTCCCGACGGAACGTCTATAAGCGTGAGCAACCTGTTTTACAACGTTCCCGCGAGAAAGAATTTTCTTAAAAAAGAAGCGCAGGAGGCGGCGTACGTATCCGACCTCGTATCGCGTTTTATACTCGCTTTTCCCGAAATATCGTTTCACTACTCATCGGATGGTAAAACTATATACCACAGCCCCGGAAACGGCGATTTGTTATCGGCAATATACTGCGTTTACGGTGACAAGATTACGGATACCATAGTGTATGTGGAGCATAAGGCTAACGATATTAGCGTTTCGGGATACGTATCAAGGCCGGGAACGGTCATGAAAAACAGGCGTGCCGGCAGCGTATTCGTAAACCGCAGATACGTGAGAAACACCTTCTTGCACGACATGATAAAGAGTGCTTACGGCGAAACGCTTGTCAAGGGAGATGTACCGTTTTTCGTTCTTAATTTAGATGTTGCGCTGTCTTCCGTCGACGTCAATGTACATCCTAATAAGCTTCAGGTGCGTTTCAGGGATTCGGCCGCGGTAGAGTATGTGATAAAGGAAGCGGTATCTGGGGCCTGCCGGGAGGTTAGAGGCAGCGTGAACGTTGTTATCCCCAAAGAACTGCCGCAAAGAAGCGTTGTCGAGATGCGGGCCACTGAGGACATGCAGCAGGAGTTTTTTCAGGGATTCAAAGCTCCAAAGCTTGAAGAACGCGAATCGCCGATTACACGCAGCGCAAACGCGTATGTGTTTGAGGACAACGAAGAAGAAGCCCCCGTAAATAAGGACACCTGCTCCGGGCGTGATATTGCGTTTGAAACGGACGGCTACAGATTGATAGGCTCACTGGGCGACACATACGTTCTCGTTGAGCAGGGGGGAGACCTCCTTATAATCGATCAGCATGCCGCCCATGAAAGGCTTTTATACGAGAAGTTTAAAAGCAGCGCTTATGCCGCGTCGCAGACGCTGCTCGAGCCCTGTGTGATAACTGTTTCTCACGAACAGAAAAACCTGCTCGAAGACAACATGCAAGCTTTTATAGCCGCAGGGTTTGATATCGAGCCATTCGGCGCTCTGGAATATAAGATAAGCTCCGTGCCCTTTATTGCGGCAGGCGCCCCGGCGGCAGAGATAGTAAACGAAGCGCTTGGCGGCATAAACGGCGGGGGAGACATTGCTTTAAAGCGTAAGGTCATTATAAGAGCCGCCTGCCGCAGCGCCGTTAAGGCGGGCGATAAATTGAGCGAAGCCGAGCTGAAAAGCCTCGCGGACAGCTTTCTTAAAACGGGTATTATCCCGACATGTCCGCACGGGAGGCCGGTGATATTGGTTATTACTAAGAAACAGCTGGAAAAGAGCTTTAAAAGGGTCATATGAGAAAAAACAGGTTTATAGTGATAACAGGGCCTACGGCATCCGGAAAAACGTTTGTATCGGTCGAGATCGCGAAGCGGCTTGACTGCGAAATAATATGCGCCGACAGCATGCAGATATATAAAGACTGTGACATAGGCACGGCAAAAGCTGCGCCGGACGAGCGGCAGGGCGTGCCTCACCATATGCTCGACGTTGTTCTGCCCGGCGAGGAATACTCCGTAGCCCAGTTTCAAAGCGCCGCGTTTTTGCTTATTGACTCACTGAACTCTAGAGGGATTACCCCAATAGTATCCGGAGGCACCGGGCTTTACATAAATTCTCTTACTTACTGCCTTGACTTCGGGAATGAAAAAAGCAGCGAAGCGCTTCGACAAAAATATTCACAACTTGCTGATGACAAAAGCCTGCCGTTTCTGTATAATATCCTTAAGGAAAAAGACCCAGAATATGCTAGTATAATTTCGCCTAATGACAAAAGGCGCATAATACGAAGACTTGAGATACTGGATGCGGGTATAGATAGCAAATATGACTTCAGAAAATATAACGAAGCATATGATTATATAATTGCAGGGCTTACTATGCCAAGGGAAACCCTCTATCATAGAATAGACAAACGCGTAGATGATATGATGGATGCCGGCCTCTTAGAGGAGGCGCGTCGTATATACGAAACGTATGGCTGCGTAGGCGCGCTCAAGGCCATAGGATATAAAGAGTTAGTATCATACATAAACGGTGAATATGGTATAGATGAAGCGGTGAGGCTGATAAAGCGCAATACGAGAAGGTTTGCCAAGAGGCAGCATACCTGGTTTAAAAGGGATGAGCGTATAACCTGGTTTGATGTTTCCAAGTATTCCTGTATAGAAGATACCATTAATGATATAATCATTTATATAAAAGGAAAGGGGTTTTAATATGCAAAAATCCGTCATAGTTTTGCAGGATGTCTTTTTAAATCAGGTGCGTAAAGAAAAGGTACCCGTAACTATCCACCTTACAAACGGCTATCAGATAAAGGGCTCTGTGAAAGGATTCGACAACTTCACTATTATTCTGGACAGCGAAGGGAAACAGCTGATGATATATAAGCATGCTGTATCCACCATAGCGCCGTCAAAATCTGTGTTCTTTACATTTTCGGACAAGCAGAAAGAAACACAAGAATAGTTTATGAGGATACTTGACAGCTTTGGGATAGGCGGGAAGATACAATCGCTGGTAAGCGGCGCCGAATCCCGATTGGGGGAAATCTTTCGCTGTATAGAGGCGACTGCCGAATATAATCAATACAAAGTTATTGGCGCGTTTAGTGAAGAAAACATCTCTCCGCGGCATTTTGCCCCTACGAATGGTTACGGCTATTCGGATGAGGGCAGAGAGGCGCTCGCAAGGGTGTTTGCCCGCATTACAGGCTCGCAGGATTCTATTATAAGCCCGCATATCGCTTCTGGAACTCACGCGATATCGCTGGCTTTATTTTCTGTCTTAAGGCCGGGAGAAACGCTTATCAGCGTCACAGGAAAGCCTTACGATACCCTCGGCAGCGTCATCGGCAGCAGTGCAAAGGATACAGGATCGCTTTTTGATTTCGGCGTAGAATACAGGCAGGTTGATCTGCTTACAGATGGAGCTATAGACATTGAATCTGTTGTAAACACATTAAAGAGTTGCGCAAAGCCAAAGGTGTTGTTCATGCAGCGCTCAAGAGGCTACGCTTGGAGAAAAGCGCTCCGGGTAAAGGATATAAAAGAGTTCGCGTCATATATCAAACGTATTTTCCCGGAAATTATAATATTCACCGATAACTGCTACGGAGAGTTCTGCGAAACGCAAGAGCCGACAGAGTGCGGGGCGGACTTAATAGCAGGCTCAATGATAAAGAATCCGGGTGGTGGACTTGCTCCGACCGGAGGGTATGTAGCGGGCAGATCAGAGCTTATAGAGTTCGCCGCGAACCGCCTGACGTGCCCGGGGCTAGGTGCGGAAGTCGGCTCATACGAGGCATCGTACAGGCCGTTCTTCCAGGGGCTGTTTATGGCGCCGCACACCGTTGCCGAAGCTCTTAAGGGAAGCGTTTTGTACGCAAAGGTGTTTGAGGAGCTGGGCTATAAGGTGTTTCCCGCTCACGACGCTAAAAGAAGCGATATAACGCAATCCATCATGCTGGAAGACGAAAACCTTCTGCTAGCCTATACAAAGGGCATACAAAAAGCCGCCGCTGTAGACAGCAATGCGACTCCGGTTCCATGGGATATGCCGGGCTACGAGGATAAGATAGTAATGGCAGCGGGCACGTTCGTGCAGGGCGCTTCCATAGAGCTTTCGGCTGACGCTCCTGTAAGGGCGCCGTATATCGTATACGCTCAGGGAGGGCTTACATACGCGCACATGAAGCTTGGGCTCATGAGCGCTCTTGCCGAGATGCGTATTATCTGAACATCCTCAGAACGCCTATAACTTTTCCTAATATGCTCATATCTTTCGTATATATAGGCTGATATTTCTCATTTTCGGGCTGAAGCTTGAATCGCCCGTTTTCGAGGTAAAAACGTTTTACCGTCGCTTCGTCCTCTATCATAGCGACAACGATGTCTCCGTTTTGAGCGAAATCCTGTTTTTGAGCGATTATCCTGTCTTTATCGAATATCCCCGCGCCAGTCATACTGTCTCCGCTGACGTTCAATATAAAGACGTCTTCGGTGCCCAGCAGCGAATAGGGGAGCGAGAGGTATTCTTCTATATTCTCGACAGCAGTTATCGGCACGCCCGCGGCTACTCTGCCGACGATAGGTATGCGTACAAAGCGCTCCTTTGAGGCGCTGCCGTCAAGTATCATTATCGTTCTGGGCTTTGCCGGGTCTCTTGTGATATAGCCCTTTGTCTCGAGCTTTGTAAGGTGCGCGTGCGCGGTGGAAGTGGACTTAAGATTCAGCGCGGAGCAGATATCGCGCACACATGGAGCGTATCCTGTTTCGTCGATATAGCGCTTTATGTACTGAAACACATCGTTCTGCCGTTTGGATAAGCCTTCCATAAAAAAATCACCTCGAGTTCATGATAACAAATGTATATGTTTATGTCAACGTAATTACAAACATATGTTCTTATTCCTTGCGAAACTTTACCGCGCCGGACGCTGACCTGCGCCGCTCTTCGTCTATCGCAGCGTAATGCTTCCTTGTGGTGTTTACGTCCTTGTGGCCGAGCACGTCGGCTACAAGATAGATATCGCCCGTTTCCTCGTAAAGCATAGTTCCGTATGTGCTGCGCAGCTTATGAGGAGATATGTTTTTAAGAGGCACCGCGAGCTTCGCGTATTTCTTTACAAGCTCCTGAAGCGCCCGAACACTCATTCTTTTTCCTTGTAATGACAGGAACATGGGGGAGTCCTGACTGAAATTGGCAGCTGCCTTCCTTTCTTCGATATAGCGTTCAAGCGCAGCTTTTGTTTCCGCTCCGAAATATAGCATGACCTCATTACCGCCTTTGCGCAGAACCTTAAACGCGTTGTTTTTGAAATCGATGTCGCTGACATCGAGCGCGCAAAGCTCGCTGATGCGGATCCCGGTCGTCAGAAACAGCGTAAATACAGCGAGATCGCGTATTTTAGTTTTTTCATGGAATTTGAGCTGCGTATCCGTTAAACCTGAGCCCGAGTCTATGACATTCAGCAGCGAGAGCGCTTCGTCGCCGCTTAATCTTACGATGGGTTTTTCGTGAATTTTTGGAGTTTCAAGCTTTGTGGTTACGTTTGTGTCTATTATACCTTTTTTATAATAATACTTGTATAAAGAGCGTACGGACGAGAGCTTGCGCGCAAGGCCTTTTTCGCCGTTTTCCACGACAGAATCATCGTCTTTATAATATAACGTAAGATACTCGAGATACACTTCAAAATCGTTTAAAGATATGTCCTGAATGTTTTTTGCGCTCATGCGCGCTATATCCTTGCCAAGCTCGCCGCTCAAAAAGTTAAAGAACAATCGAAGGTCGTACGCGTAGTTTATGCGCGTCAACAGAGACGTTCTTGGCTCGATGCCTCTGAAAAAATCAAGGCAGAAGGGCGGAAGCGTGGAAAGAACGCTGCGCAGCTTTTCCGTTTTCTGAATATTAAACTCTGTTTTGCTTAATTTGGACATTAAAAACCCGCTTTAATCTATACTGTTTCACTAAACTATGCGCAAAACATGTCTTTTACGCATAGTTTAAGATATCTGCTTCTGGTCCTCTTTTTTGGTGTTTTCCTTTATAGCCGCCCGTGCGAGGCTGTCGCATATATTGTTGTATTTATCGTCCGAATGCCCCTTCACCTTGCGCCAGTTCATTTTATGCTTGTCCGCAGCGTCCAGTATCTGCTGCCACAAGTCCTGATTTTCCACGGGTTTTTTCGCGGCTGTTTTCCATCCGTTTGTCTGCCAGTTATCTATCCAGCCCTTTTCAAACGCGTTATGTATATACGAGCTGTCCGTATGCAGCGTTACGACGCAAGGCTCTTTAAGCGCGCTTATAGCTTCTTTAACGGCCCTTAATTCCATGCGGTTGTTCGTCGTTTCGGGCTCAAAACCGCTTATCTGCTTTTCATTGCCTTTATAGATAAGAACGGCCGCCCATCCGCCCGGCCCCGGATTATATGAGCACGCTCCGTCAGTGTAAATAATTACCTTTTTCATTGAGCGAGCGCCTTTGATTTCTTAGCGCACTGCTCTACAGCGGTAATGACCGCTCCTCTAAAGCCGCTCGTTTCAAGCGACCTTACAGCCTCTATAGTCGTGCCTCCCGGAGAGCATACAGCGTCTTTTAGCTCCCCGGGGTGTTTTTCAGTATCAAGAACTGTTTTCGCAGCGCCAAGAACTGTCTGTGCGGCAAGCTTTAACGCCTTGTCTCTCGGCAGGCCGCAAAGCACGCCGGCGTCCGAAAGCGCTTCTATAAACATATAGACATACGCCGGGCCGCTTCCCGAAATGGCGGTGACCGCGTCCATCTGCTTGGACGGCGCGTACTCTATCTTTCCCATTGCGGCGAATATCTGTTCGACAAACGCCTTGTGATCCTCCGAAAAATTGCTCGGTTCCTCGAAAACGCTCATGCCCTCCCCTGCCATAAGCGGGGTATTGGGCATGAGCCTGAGCACCTTTTTGTCTGCGCCGATGATTCCCTGTATCATTTTGGCGCTCCAGCCGGCCGCTATAGACACGATAGGCTTTTTTACCGACTGTATTTCGCCGAGAACGCCCATCATAACATTAGGCTTTACTGCAATAAACAAAATATCGCACTGTTTTGCCAAATCGCTGATGCTTTGTGAGCAAGATATGCCAACCGTTTCTTTAAGTTCTTCAGTCTTTGCTTCATCGACATCGTACACATATATGTTTTTGGCGTCTATGATGTTTTTATCTACAGCGCCTTTAATGATGGCCGAAGCCATGTTTCCCGCGCCTATAAACCCGAGGCTCAGCTGATTCATTTTGAATCCTCCTATTGACGTTGGTTTGCAAATTTATTATAATATCGTTTGTCACTTTAGGGGAGTGGCTCAACGGTAGAGCATCGGTCTCCAAAACCGACGGTTGCGTGTTCGAATCGCGTCTCCCCTGCCAAAACATCGCATAAGCGCCTTATAGGCGCTTTTTTGCTATTATTAGCTTATATCTATACCCTCACATCGTCTTTAATATTAAGCGTGTTTTCGTATTGGCTAAGTATCGGTTTCACATATTCGTCTATAAACTCCTGTGTCTGTATTGCCGCGCATCCGGTAAATTTAACCGGGTCTAGCAGAGCGTCAATCTCTTCGCCGGATAACATAAAATTATCATCAGCTTTTATCAGCTCGATAAGGTTGTTTGTCTGCCCGTGCATCTTAACGCGCTCGGCTGCCTGCATAGAGTAGACCCTAATGCTTTCGTGCAGCTCCTGCCGGTCTCCCCCGCGCTTCACGGCTTCCATCAGTATCGTTTCCGTTGCCATAAAAGGAAGCTCCTGCTTTATCCTGCTCTTGATAACATTCTCATACACGACGAGCCCGGATGTTATGTTCATATAGAGGTTGAGTATAGCGTCGGCCGCCAGAAAGCCCTGCGGCAGCACTATGCGCCTGTTCGCCGAATCGTCAAGCGTTCTCTCGAACCACTGCGTAGAAGCCGTTACCGCGGCGTTTACGGGCAGTGAGATAAGGTATCGCGCGAGAGAACCCATACGCTCGCTGCGCATAGGGTTTCGCTTGTAGGCCATCGCGGACGAGCCTATCTGTTCTTTCTCAAAAGGCTCTTCTATCTCTTTAAGATTCTGGAGCAGCCGAAGGTCGTTACTGAACTTATACGCGCTCTGGGCGATTAGCGAAAGAGCGTTTAATACAATAGTGTCAAACTTTCTAGTGTACGTCTGCCCTGTCACTGGGTACGCGGACGAAAACCCGAGCTTGCCGCAGACCATGTTGTCGAGTTTATTTACTTTTTCGGCGTCTCCGTCAAACAGCGATAAAAAGCTTGCGCCCGTTCCGGTAGTACCCTTGGCGCCCCTGAGCTTATAGTCCTTCAATATGTTTTTTACAGCGTCAAGATCCATCAAAAGTTCCTGGATCCACAGCGCGGCGCGCTTTCCGACCGTCGTAAGCTGCGCTGGCTGAAAATGCGTGAACCCCAGCGCCGGCAAGTCCTTGTATTCAAGCGCGAAACGCGACAGCCTGTCTATAACGTTCACAAGCTTTATCTCTATGGCTTTAAGCGCTTCATACATTACGATAAGGTCTGTGTTGTCGCCCACAAAACAGCTTGTGGCGCCTAGGTGTATAATTGGCTTAGCTTTTTTACACTGCTCGCCATACGCATATACGTGGGCCATCACGTCGTGGCGCACGGCACGCTCGCGCTCGGCGGCAACATCATAGTTTATATCGCTCTCAAAGCGCTTCATTTCATCTATCTGCTCTTGCGTAATGTCAAGCCCGAGCTCTTTTTCACATTCCGCTAGCGCTATCCACAGCTTTCTCCACGTTTTGAATTTTTTATCGTCCGAAAATAGCTCGGCCATTTCCTTTGACGCGTAACGCGTAATGAGCGGATTTTCGTATACGTTGGTCGACATTCTTTACCACCTTAAAGCCTTACAGGAATTTTAACAAGTATCTTTCCAGATTACTATAGCATATTCGGTGTATCAAATCATCACTATAATTTCGTTTTGCCATAGCTTCGGGGATTTTTTGAAAATCGGCAACGGATTTGAGCCCTACCGGTGTGTACTGTATGCCGCAGAAGTCCGAGCCGAGTCCGACGCAGCATTGCCCCCCCATAGAAAGGATATATTCGATATGATCGAGTATATCGCCTATGGACGCCTTTTCGCCCCTTAAAAACTCCGTAAAAAAATTAACGCCTATATATCCTTTGCTTTTTATGATGTATTCTATCTGGTCGTTTTTTAAGTTCCTTTGGTTGGGCGTTATTCTATGGCAGCATGAATGCGAAGCGCACATCGGGTATACATAGATTCCGGCAGCGTCCCAAAAACCCTCATAATTAAGGTGAGATATGTCAAGCGACATGCGAAGCCTGTTAAGCTCTCTTATGGCCTCTAAACCCTTTTCTTTTAGCCCTCCCCTTGAGTGGCACCCATATCCGAAACCGTTCTCCACGTTCCATGTAAGGCTCATCATCCTTGCGCCAAGCTCGAAAACATACTGTATCATATCCACTCTGCAATCTATCGTGTCGCCGCTCTCTATAGCGAGCACGGCCTTTATCCCGGGAGCCGAGAGCTGCTCGGGAGAAGCGCAGAGTATCATATTCTCTTCTGCAGACGTCAGGCGATGCATATATTCTATCTGCCTAAAGCCAAGACTTAACCTGTCCGAAAAATCAGCGGGAACCCAGGCGGCGAATACCTGAAGAGAGACCCCCCCCTCCAGCATCTTTTGCGGGTCCGCGTGATCATAAAGACGGCCCTTACAGCCGTCAAGAGCTATAAAGCCCGCGAAATCCGAATGTGAATCAGCTATTCGTATCATACAATTCCCCGAGTTAAAATCTATATCAGATACATATGCCCCGGCGTAAATATAAAGAAGAGCCGTGTTCCGGCTCTTCCGTTTTATTACTTTGCAAAATCGACCGATCTTGTTTCCCTTATCACGTTTACCTTTATCTGTCCGGGATAGTCAAGATCCTTTTCGATCTTCTTGACAATGTCCTTTGCCATAAGATGCATTCCTGCATCATCCACGTCTTCGGGCTTCACCAGTATGCGGACTTCCCTGCCCGCCTGGATAGCATAGCACTTTTCTACGCCCGAGAATGAGTTAGCGATTTCTTCCAATGCTTCTAAGCGTTTTATATAGTTTTCGAGAGTTTCGCGCCTTGCCCCCGGCCTTGCGGCCGATATCGCGTCTGCTGACTGCACGAGCACAGCTTCAACGGTCTGCGCTTCGATATCGCCGTGATGCGCCTGTATGCAGTGCACCACATCGTTGCTTTCCCTGTATTTTCTCGCAAGGTCCGCGCCTATCTGTATGTGCGGTCCTTCCACCTCGTGGTCGACAGCCTTGCCTATGTCGTGCAGCAGTCCGCCGCGCTTAGCAAGCTTTACGTTAGCGCCGAGCTCTGCGGCCATTACAGCCGAGAGGTGCGCCACCTCAAGCGAATGCTTGAGAACGTTTTGCCCGTAGCTTGTGCGATATTTTAATCTGCCGAGCAATTTTATAATTTCAGGGTGCAGATTATGTATTCCGGTTTCGAAAGCAGCCTGCTCGCCAGCTTCATGTATCTCTTTGTCAACTTCCTTTTTGGCCTTCTTCACCATTTCCTCGATGCGGGCCGGGTGAATCCTGCCGTCTATTATAAGCTTTTCAAGAGCAATCCTAGCTATCTCCCTGCGTATCGGGTCGAACCCGGACAGTATTACCGCTTCGGGCGTATCATCGATTATAAGATCTATACCTGTAGCGGTCTCGAGAGCGCGTATATTGCGCCCTTCCCTGCCAATTATCCTGCCCTTCATTTCGTCGCTGGGCAGCGCGACAACTGATACCGTATTTTCAGCAACGTGGTCAGCTGCGTATTTTTGTATAGCGTTGGATATTATCTCGCGGGATTTTCTGTCGGCTTCGTCTTTTGCCTTTGCCTCTATCTCCCTTACGTAAACAGCCATGTCGCGCCGAGTTTCCTGTTCGACCTTTTCGAGCAGAAGCCCTTTGGCCTCGTCGGACGTCATACCTGAAATCTTTTCAAGCTGCTCGATCTGCTGTTTTATCGTCTGATCAACATCCTCTTTGCTCTTTGTTACCTCTTTCAGACGTTTGCTGACTTGCTCCTCTTTTGCCTCAATACCGGTTACTTTTTTGTCCAGCATCTCTTCGCGCTGGACGAGTCTTCTCTCGATTCTCTGTATCTCGCTACGCCGTTCCTTGGATTCCTTTTCAAACTCGCTTCTCAATATGTGGATCTCTTCTTTGGCTTCAAGAACCGTTTCCTTTTTAACCGCTTCGGCCTTCTTTTGAGCCTCGGCCAAAAGCTTCTTTACGGAATCTTCCGCTCTGCCTACCTTCGCTTCAGCAACGTTCCTTCTGTATATATATCCTATAAACGCACCGATAACAATTGCGACCAGAGGCAGTACTATCACCAAGATTTCCACTTAAAATGATACACCTCCTATTAAGTTTTTGTGCAACTATACAGCTTATAACAATCAGAGTATATTTGCAGCTGTTGTTTGCTCCCATCTTCCTTATAATAAAAAAGGTTTGCGGATGCATATAAGATCGCTAATTATGAAAAATCTATAAAATGTAAACAACAATAAATCCTCATATTAGAAACCCTAATAATTTTATTATCTGTCGTGAAGTTTGTCAAGTCAGCTTATGCCGATATCCGAACTTTCTTTCACGTCTGTCTTTGTTCTCTTGTACGTAATAAGCGCCATTATAAAACAGATAACAGCTATTATCGGATAATAGATCCTGAATCCGGTCACCAGAGGCCAGCACATGATTACTATGCCGCAGATTATATAGCCCTTTATTTTTGACCTTTTGAAAGCGCTCTTCTCTATCTGCCTCAGCGTAACAACGGCGTCGCGCATTTCTTTTTCGGCGTTTTTCTCTGCCTCGTCCTGATCAGGCAGCATACCCACCTTATCCGCTGTCTCAAGAACACCTTCTCCGTCTGTCAGCTGCACATTTCCGATAGATTTGCACATTTTCCTCGCGTCATCGCTGAACTCGGATAACGACAGAATCAAAACTTCCTTATCATCACCCATAATCCTGATTACTTTTAATACATCGGATACCCCGCATTCGCAGCTTGGATGGTTGTGAAAAGCATATACAATTTTACCGTCATAATCACCGAAAAATCCGTCGCCGTTATGCACAATATTTTTTATCCTGCCGCCATGCATCTTGTTTATATATTCTGCGTAATCATCGGCGTTCATAAATGTAAGCTTTTCAAGAAGGCATTTTCGCTTTATTCTTTGAAGGTCTTTTATTATAAATCGTTCTGCCTTTTTCTTGTTGTATGCGCTCAATGCGAGGCTGAACGCGGCTGTAAGGAAAATTGACATAAGCAGCGCCACGGTAGTCGACAGGCTTAAATATAATACGAATACGAATATAATAAACAGCAAAAACAACCTTAGAAGCACAAAATCCATAACCCTTGCCGCTATCGATCTTCCGCCGTATATCTTCTTTTTATAGTACCGTAAAAGCTTTGAATCCATCCATATCACTTCCAGTAATGATTGTAGCCATATTTTTATTTTGTATACTTGCACAACTTGTTGTAATTTTAACCTCGGTGTATAATACTAGATATACTGGAAGGGGCTATATGCAATACTATACCGAATTTTCAAAACTTGATACGAATGCGCTGTTAAAGCAAAACAGAATAGGGCTTCTTGGCGGCACGTTCAATCCCGTGCATAACGGACATATAGAGATTGCAAAGATCGCCGCTTATGAGTTTTCTCTGGGTGAAGTGGCGTTTCTTCCGCTCGGCTGCCCTCCCCATAAAAAGAACAAATATATCGCCCCTGCAGACCGCAGGCTTGACATGTTAACCCTTGCCATTGAGGACGAGCAACGCTTTTCCATAAGCACTGCGGAGATTTGCCGCGAAGGTTTCACATATACCGTCGATACGCTCGAGATACTAACGCGCCGGAATAAAAAAGCCGAATATTATTATATAATAGGAGCGGACACTCTTTTTGAGCTTACTTCATGGAAAAACTACGAGAGGGTCTTTTGTCTCACAAACTTTATCTGCGTATTAAGGCCGGGCCAGCCGGATAAAAAAGCTGCAGAGTACGCAAATATGTTAAACAGCAGGTACGGTTACAAGTTTTTTGTCGCTAAGGACAGAGGTCCCGACATATCGTCTTCTCATATAAGAGAGCTTGTAAAGGACGGCAGGGTTTGCGACGGGCTTGTTCCGTATAAGGTAGCGAGGTATATTGAGAAACACCGGCTTTACCGCGGTGACATATAAACAATTCCGACACGAGGATACGATGGAGAAAAGAGTTGATGAGATAAAAGAATTTGTGCGCAGAAGAATAAATGAAAAGCGGTTTACCCATTCCGTCAACACGGCCAACGAAGCGGTATCGCTCGCCAGAAAGTATGGCGCCGATGTTGATAAGGCATATATCGCAGGGCTGTTGCATGACGTTGCCAAAGGGCTGTCCCCCGTTATGCTCAAAATAATAGCCGAAAAATACTGCTTGGAGGTTGACGAATATGAGCAGAATAATCCCGAACTGATGCACGGAAAAGTGGGTGCGGCTATCGTGGCCAGCGAGCTTGGCATAACCGACGAAGAAATACTGTCCGCAATAAAATGGCACACCACCGGCCATAAAAATATGACGCTGCTGGAAAAAATCATCTATATTGCGGATATAATAGAACCCGGCAGGAATTACACGCAGACCGAGGCGCTCAGACATCTTGCGTATGAAGACATCAATGAGGCTATGAAAACAGGCCTTATGCATGTTATGGGGTATGTGAAAAGCCAAGGGTTTTCACTGCACCCCAACAGCATAGAGGCTTATGAACATTTAATAAATACGGAGGTTAACGATTAGTTTGGAGTTTAATGAAAGCGTAACAGGAGCTGCTAGGCAGCTGCTTATGAAAAAGGCGGAAGACATACTTGTAATAAACGTATCGGATATGACCATCATAGCGGACTATTTTATACTTGCGAGCGGAAGATCAGACGTTCATGTAAAATCGCTTTGCGACGACGTGCAAAAGTATATGTTTGAATCAGGAAATGAGCAGCTGCGTCTTGAGGGTTATCGCGAGGGAAGATGGATAGTTCTCGATTACGGTGATGTTCTTATTCATATATTTCATAAGCGGGAAAGAGAGTTTTACGGCCTCGAGAGGCTATGGACGAACGGCGGCAACTCCATGGTAATAGACGACGGCACGCCTGTGTAACAGCCGGGTAAAGTCTTTAATCTGACTGATGCACACCTCAAAAAGTCATACGCCTTTTTGGGGGCAAAAAATAAGTGAAGAGCGCGCATTGTTCTGCACGCTCTTTATATTGTCCTGACTTGTCTGGTATATAATCCCGTTAACTGGTTTTTCTATAACACTCTTTTCGCGCAGTAAAACTCTTTCTTCCAGTGATCAGTCATGCATGATCTTTGCACTACCTTGCCGTGCGTAGACGACGCGTCTATCATTTGGCCGTTGCCTATGTATACGCCGACATGGCGCGTCTTAAAGACTATTATATCGCCAGGCTTCATGTCTGACATCTTCGTTATCTTGGGGAAGTTGGCGCTTTTCCATTGCGTGGAAGTCCTGTAGCCAATACTTCGCCCGGCTTTGTTGAGTGCGTAATATACAAGTCCGGAGCAGTCAAATGTATTAGGGCCTTTGCCGCCTCTAACATATTTTGAACCGACAAGAGATTTTAAAACATTTATAAGCTTTTCAACGGAAGCGCTGTCCGGGTCGCCCACAGGCGTGCCCGAACCGCCGCCTGAAGTAGGCTTCGGGGTTGCCTTGGGTTTGGTAGTAGGCTTGGCAGTAGGCTTCGATGAAGGCTTTGGCTGCAGCGCTTCTTTCGCATCTTCCGAGAAGAGCGCTTCCCTCGTCATCTCTCCGACTGAACCGTCGGCTGCAAGCCCGTTTCTCTTCTGAAACGCTTTAACCGCTTTTTCGGTGTCTTCGCCGAAAATCCCGTTAGCTTTGGATTTTAAATATTTCAATTCTCTTAAGCGTTCCTGTATCGATTTTACGTCGGTTCCTCTGTCATTTAACCTAACGCTATATTGCTTTGCGTCGCTTGCATACAGTTTCTCAAGTGTATCGGCTCCTGCTACACCGTCTATCTTCAAATCATGCTTTCTTTGGAATAGCTGAAGAGAATACTTAGTGACCGGTCCGTAATAATCCGTAGGTTCATCCGACTCCATATATCCCAGATCCATCAGCCTTATCTGGATTTGTATTACCCTTGGATCGTGACATCCCGGAACAAGGTCCTGTATATCTGGCTCGGTAGTCGGAATAGGTGTCTGCATAGGATCTGGTTCAGGCATAGATGTATTTTGAGACAAAGGTTTTTCTTTTATGATGCTTGTTATGCCTCCTGATACATTGCCGGCAAGCCCACCAAGGTTATTGCGATTATACGAAACATATTCCGGAACTTGCGAAGCCGCGGTATCAAATGAGGTTTGCGCACTCGGATTTGAGGAGCTCACGGTTCCGGCACCTGCATAAGCGTCGTTGCTGCCGCCCGCGGGCGCTGAAACGGCAAGTACGACTGTTATTATCACCGCAAGCGCGCATGCTCCCGCGATTATGCGCTTGTCTTTCCATATCGGCTTTTTCTTTGCTCTGTATCTCGTCCGGCTCTCCTGCGAGGCAATGTATGGCTTGGAATAAGAAACGCTTCTGCCCGTTCTATTGTTGGGGTCAAACCTTCTTGTTTTCTCGGTTTTTGTTAATACTCTGCCTGACATATTAGGATTTGTTCTGTTAGAAGGCTTTGAAAAGAGAGATCGGACTCGTTTAAAAAGATACCTCTTGGCTTTTACCAGAGGATATATGGCCTTTACCACATATCTTAGTATAGTCTTTAAAGCATTTTTCATTAGTACAGACCTCTAAACTTGTTTATTTGCTATCGTAACATATTTGTAACATTCGTAAACCTTTAATAATATTATACATTGTATCTGCAATTATGCAACCCTTTTTTATTTTTTTCCATTAATATGATAGACCTGGTATGTTCTTGTATAAACTAATACCAACTTAATACAGTTGGGTGCCCTGTTTTCCTTTTTAAGCTTCTCTAATCAATTATTATACCATATTACAGCAAAAATGTGGCTCATTTTTAATTAAAACGCAAAATTTTGCGCAAAATATTGAGTTAAAAGAATACTTGCAGCATGTGCTAAGACAAGAATAAACCGTATAAATTATTCAGATACCATTACTGGTGTATTTCGCGCGTGTCATTTTTCGTTTTCGAGCCACGCCCGCTAACCATTCGATATCGGATCTTCCCAAGCATCGGGTTAAAAACAAGAATACTGTGTATAAAAGGATTGCAGAAGATATTTTGATAATCAGCGCTTCGGCTGACAGCTCGATATATCCTGTCAATCTAATAAGTATGCGCGTTGTTAAGCAGGCAATTGTCACGCAAAGCAGCGGTTTTATCACCCAGTCCGCGTATTCTATGCGCGAGCCGCTTACAATCAAGAGCCGCCTTATGCTTAGAAACGCGTTGAGCATCGTACTGGCGTAAAAAACGGCGATGTACGCGGCAAACCCATATCTCGGAATAAGAAAAAGTATCAGCCCTATCCTCAGCGTATAATCAAGTACGTTGATTTTAAGAGTTGCCGTCTGCTGATTAAGCCCGCAAAGCATGGAATCAACGATGTAATCAAGGTAAATAAGAGGCAAAAGAGGCGCAAGCAGCATGAGCAGCACACCGGACGCTTTATTCTTATATATCAGTACCCCGAAATCACCAGCAAACGCGGCGAATATACCACTGAACAGCAGCGACAGCACTGTCGTTATTTTAAACACCTTTGAAAATATAGCTCTTACTTTTTGGTTGTCGTTTAAGGCGCTTGCTTCTGATATCTCGGGCAGCAGAAGCGCTGAGACAGCCGTTAGAAACGAGGAAGGAAACAGCAGTATGGGCATGACCATTCCAAGCAGGCCGAACTGAGACAGCGCTTCGCTCTCTGTGGCGCCAAAGCGCCGAAGGCCTGACGGTATAAGCACGTTTTCCGCTGTCCGAAGCCCTGAGCGCAGGTAAGAGCTTAACGCGACGGGAACTGATATGCCGAGTATCTTTCTGTTTATACTTGAATCTCTCATAACTGTGAGGCTCGACCTGCTTTTCTGCACTGCATACATTACAAATCCAAAACCGAAGGACAGCGCTTCTGAAACCACGGAAGAAATAGCTATCGCGAAGCAAGCGTATTCCAGCCCGAGCGGTACAAACGAGTCGATAATTGAAAACAAAACTATAAGCTGCACCGCCTGCTCGAATATCATCTGTGCCGCGGGGGCCGTCGCTTTTTTCAGCCCGAAAAAATAACCCCGCAGACTGACCGTGACAGCCATAAACGGCAATGCAAACGAGAGCGTTTTGAGCGAAAGCACGCTTCTGCCGTCCGCAAGAACATACGTTCCGATAAATCCTGACAAAAGAAAAAACGTAAGGCCCGCAAATATACCGATAAACAGGCTTATTATCAACGCCCTGCCCACGATGTTTGAGATGGTTTTATTGCCGCTCGTACCGACAGATTCCGCCGTCAGTCTTGATACGGCAACTCCAACTCCCGATATCGCGAATGTCGACGCAAGAAAATATACGGATGAGATAAGCTGGAAAAGCCCAATGCCCTCAGGCCCTATCTTGCCGGTCAAAAACGCTATAAAGCAAAGACCCGTTATCCTGAGAAGCTGCGTTGTAAGCGTAAGAACGATCGTGTTTGCAAAGAATGATTTTTTCATTCGGGCATTACCTTTATGTGTAACTAAGCAATTTTGCACCAGCGCGTCATGCGATTTGTCACATAATTATCTTTATTTACGATTCTGGGTAAAGATTCATTAACCCGGAAGAGGACTGGAACTTACTATATGTCCGAACGTCTTATAAGGAATAATATATTATGAAGAATTTTGGCTTCAGGTATAGCAAATGCCAGCTATAACACGTTTATTAATATGCTAGTGCAAGGCGATGTATAAGAAAGTAGCCTGTTAAAAAATGATTTAAATGACGAACCATGAACCTTATGCATCAATAAATTTCTATCAACGCAAGAGATCAATAAATGGAAAAACATGAATAATTAATTATTGACAGTTATTAATCATGATGATACCATATATTAGATATATAAGTAATATATGATATATGTGGTGTTATGTATTAAGCATGGTTATTAATAACTTATATATCGCCAAAATTTTTCCGGTAATCGGCAGACACAAAATAACCATTAATAAATAATTAAAGGAGGATGAAATGAAATCTTTATACCTTAAAATAGGAGTCTTTACTATATGTATGACAATGGCAGCAATAGCAGTTTTCAGTATAATTACTCATAATGCCTATGCACAAGTAGGAGTAAATATAAAAGACAGTATATCATGTTTAGATACGGAGGAATGGACCGAGGAACAAAAAGCAAAATTTGATGCTGAAATGAAAAAAAAGAGCTTTATATTCGAAGCACCCGATGCTTTTACAGCTGATATAAAATCATCAATAATAACATCAAAAGATGCGGTAAAGAAAGAACTTTTCGTTACTGAAATAAACCCTTATGATACCTCTGTACAATGGAAGAGTATGTCTGTTGACGAAAGGGTAAGAATATCTGAAATTCCAAAAGAGAAACTTAATGAA
This sequence comes from Bacillota bacterium, assembly GCA_023410475.1. Classification (GTDB taxonomy): domain Bacteria; phylum Bacillota; class Clostridia; order Christensenellales; family SZUA-584; genus DTFZ01. Next base: position 113,006 of record JAEYPS010000006.1, read on the forward strand.
TTAACAACCGATGATCTTATACTGCTAAGTATGAATTACAATTTCTTTTCAGATATATTTGTTGCCGATAGTATTATAGAAGGTTTTGATAGAATCTCAAGCCAATTTAATGGTTTATATAGCTTATTAAAAAAGAAAGATAATGGAGCTCGCTTGGTTAAATTATATCAGACAATTGATCTAAGTGATTTGTATGAAAAAGATAGATTTAGCACATTGAGATATAGTTATCTAGAAATGATTTTAGCGGAACAGTCCTTTTTAAAAAACTTAGACGAAAGTGAAGCTCGTGAATTAATTCTGGAGTGTTACAACAAAGGTATGGAAATCATTGAAAATCATTCTGGAAAATATACAATAGCCACGACCCTTTATTTAGGATTACGATGTTTATATGAGCATGACTCAGAAGCCAGACAAATTATTGATGGTTCAAAAGCGATAAGGGAATTTGTTGACACCGGCCGGCTTGAATTAAATGAAGTGAGTGATTATGATTTAGGCGAACTAGCTCTACATTTTCAAAAAAATTATTTTGGGGGTGAATAAGCATGAACAGAATAAACATACCGGAGCGAAAATATCAGCAGTAATTGTTACAGTAATCATTATACTTATATTATTTTCTGCATGTACAACAGAAGAATATTTTAATTACATCGAGGATAATTTCGGGTTTACTGTAAAGACCAAAATTGTAACCTTATCGAATGGAACTAAAGCATATGAATGGATATCAGGAGAATTTACTAACAGTCAAAAACAGCAAATACATGACTCTTTAAGTAGTTCCTATAATATTACAAAGTCAAGAGATGCAACAGTAAAATATAATTGTCATTCATACGCATGGCATAGTACAAGTTCCAGTAATAAATACTGGATTGACGATCCAACAAAATATCGATCAGGTTGGTTAAAATCAACAAGTTGGACAAATACCATTCCTTCCGGCATAAAAAATGGTGATAAAGTTGATTATTATGTTAAAAGCGACCACAGACCGCATTCAGCAGAGTTTATAGTGTAAGTAGTAATAAGTACATTTCAAAATGGGGCCCCGGTGGATTGTATATTCATAAACCTAAAGAAGTTCCTAGTGTTTACGTGGCAAATGAACTAGGATATTATCGTCCATAAATCAATTCTGCTGTTTAACTTAAAAACAGGCCAGACAGTAATAGCCCCACAAGTTCAGGCTACTGACAAGCTCCAGCAGCCTTTTTCTTGTAAATTACTTTTGATATGCGTATACAAATGTATCGATAATCCAGAAAGAGACGGCCAATGGAAAGAATTTTCATACAGAAATAAAGTAATTTAACAAAAATATTATAAGCTTATAAAAGTCTATATTAATGAAGAAAATTGAATAAATCATTATATATAAAAAGGGGCTTTCCAGAAATGCATTCTCGGAACGACACAGGGGTCGTTCCCTACAATATATGATAGTTCTTTACATATAACCATACATGTAGGGGCGATCACTAATCGCCCGCATATTTCTGGACAGCCCTTTCTGGTGCCGAAGACCGGACTTGAACCGGTACGGTGTTGCCACCGCGGGATTTTAAGTCCCGTGCGTCTGCCGATTCCGCCACTTCGGCATAGACCTTTGTATGGATGGATATTGGAGGCGCCACCCGGATTTGAACCGGGGCATAAGGGTTTTGCAGACCCGTGCCTTACCACTTGGCTATGGCGCCACATATCAAAAACTTCTTTTTGGAAAAACTCGGCACATAGTCATCTATATGCCGATCGCCGTGTTTCGTATTCTTCCAATCCTGAACTGGTCTTTTTATTCATTAGTGGAGCGGAAGACGGGATTCGAACCCGCGACTTCGACCTTGGCAAGGTCGCACTCTACCACTGAGTCACTCCCGCACAACTTATGCTCAATAAGTGAATTTGGTGGGAACAGTTGGGCTCGAACCAACGACCCCTTGCTTGTAAGGCAAGTGCTCTCCCAGCTGAGCTATGCTCCCACAACTTCACGAAATGAACGCTGCGCTATTGTATAATAGACTCGATTCATAGTCAAAAGTTGAATTCTGCGTTTATTTATGATTAACGCGTGCTTGCTCAATATTGTTTGACTATGCGCTGATTTACGGGCATTATTACTGTCTGCGCTTCTCAAGCTCCGCGAAGACCTCCGAGGGAGAAAGTCCCATTTTGCTCAGCATTACAAGCAGATGATAAAAAAGATCTGCTGTCTCATACTTTATTTCACCGGCAGAAGAATTCTTGGCTGCTATGATGACTTCCGCCGCTTCCTCGCCCACTTTTTTCAGTATCTTGTCTATGCCTTTTTCAAAAAGATAACTTGTGTATGAACCCTCTTTAGGATTTTCTTTCCTGCCTTCTATAACGCCGAACAGCTCGTCTATTATACCGTAACCACCGGCATAAGCTTCAGCGCCGTGCAGCGAGTCATAAAAGCACGTGTAGCTGCCCGTATGGCAGGCGACGCCCTGCTGAGACACAAGCGCAAGCAATGTATCGCCGTCGCAGTCGGCTTTAAGCTCGTGCAGCGTCTGATAGTTGCCCGAGGTCTCGCCTTTTTGCCAAAGCTTTTGCCTGCTCCTCGAATAATACGTCATCTTCCCCGTCTCAAGCGTTTTCTCTAAGGATTCTTTGCTCATATAAGCGAGCATAAGCACCGCGTTTGTCTTGACGTCCTGCACTATTACGGGCACAAGCCCCCTGTCGTCGAACTTTATCCTTTGCGTATCCATGCCGCCTCCAAATTATAATCTTGCCGGTATATGCTCGCTCACAAGGTATTCCTTGACCTGTCTCACGGTAAATATACCGTAATGGAACAGTGATGCTACCAGCAGCGCATCGGCGCCGGCTTCTACTGCTTCTTTGAAGTGCTCCATCTTCCCGGCTCCACCCGAAGCGATAACAGGTATCCTCACAGCGTCCGAGACCGCCTTTGTAACCTCAAGGTCATATCCGTCTTTCGTTCCGTCCGTGTCCATGCTCGTCAATAATATCTCGCCCGCGCCGCGTTTTTCCGCCTCAGCGGCCCACTCAAGCGCGTCGCGGCCCGTGTTAACTCTGCCGCCGTTAAGATATACGTCCCAGCCTGATGAATCTTCGCGCTTTTTAGCGTCTATAGCGCAGACGACGCACTGGCTCCCGAACCTTTCGGCAGCCTCGGATATCAGGTTTGGGTCTTTAAGCGCCGCAGAATTTACCGAAATCTTATCCGCGCCGCGCCTCAGCATCTCACGAAAATCGTCGACCGTTCTTATGCCGCCGCCCACCGTAAGGGGTATGAACACCTCTTCGGCAGTTCTTGCGACGACGTCGCTCATTATGCTCCTCTCGTGCGCCGAAGCCGTTATATCGAGAAACACGAGCTCGTCCGCTCCCGCCTTGTTGAACGCCTTTGCCATCTCCACCGGGTCTCCGGCGTCGCGAATATCCACAAAATTTATGCCCTTGACCACGCGACCGGCGTGAACGTCAAGGCAAGGTATAATTCTTTTCGTCAGCATTTTCCCGCCTCTATAGCTTCTTTTAAATCAATTGCGCCTGTGTAGAGCGCCCTGCCTATTATGACGCCCTCAACGCCGGTTTCCTTCACATTCTTTACGTCTTCTATGCTGCTCATCCCGCCGGATGCGATTATATCCATGCCCGTCGCTATTACCATGTCTTTTGTTCCCAAAAGGTTCGGGCCGGTAAGCATGCCGTCTCTCGATATGTCTGTGTATATCACAGTATCTACGCCGCGCTTTTTCATATCAAGTGCGAGCAATATTGGGTCAGAATCCGTTTGCGTCGCCCAGCCTCTTGTAGCCACCCTGCCGTCCTTCGCGTCTATGCCAACGGCTATTCTTCCGGAATACTTCGCGGCTGCCTCAGACAGCAGCTCGGGGTTCTCATACGCCGCCGTACCGATTATGACGCGCCATATCCCAAGGCCGAGCCTTACGTCTATATCCTCAGCAGTGCGCACTCCCCCGCCAAGCTGCACAGGTATGCTTACTGTCTTTAATATCCTCGCGACAGTTTCATAGTTAGAAAATGCGCCCGCGAACGCGGCGTCGAGGTCTACTATGTGCAAAACCTCTGCGCCCGCCTGCTGCCAGCGAAACGCTGTCTCGGCAGGGTCCCCGTACTCCGTCGCCTGCTGCATATCACCCATCTTGAGCCTTACGCACACTCCGTTTTTAATATCTATAGCAGGGTATATCCTCATGTGAGCTCTCCGAACCGTTTAAGCATATCGAGCCCCGTCTCCGAGCTCTTCTCGGGATGGAACTGCAGCCCGAATATGTTATCCTTCGCTACCGCGGACGGGAACGTATATCCGTAATCCGTCTTTGCTATCACGTATTCCTCCGGCACGTTCGCAGGGTGGTACGAGTGCACGAAGTATACGTATTTTTCTTCGCCTTCGCCGTCAAACAACGCGTTGCTCTTTTCGGCAAGGGTGTTCCACCCCATATGCGGGACTTTAAGCCCTTTGACGTCAAACTCAACAATGTCACCGGGTATAAGCGAAAGCCCCTTGTGTTCGCCGTTTTCAAAGCTCCTGTCAAACAGAAGTTGCATTCCAAGGCATATTCCCAAAAAAGGCTTACCCTTTTTTATCTGCGCTACCATCGTCTCCTGCACACCTGTGTTTTCAAGGCATCTTGCGGCGTCCGCGAACGCGCCTACGCCCGGAAGAACGATATGAGAAGCATTAATAATGTCCTTGCTGTCGCTTGTTACGCTTGCGTCAAAACCAAGAAACTCGAACGCCTTCTGAACGCTGCGTAGGTTTCCCATGCCGTAGTCTATTATAGCAATCATTATTTACAGCACTCCCTTTGTGGAGGGTATTCCTTTTACGCGTGTATCGCTCTCAAGCGCGAACCTGAGCGCCCTCGCCACGGCTTTGAACACAGCCTCGATGATGTGGTGCGAATTCGAGCCGTAAAGCAGGCCTATATGCAGCGTTACCTTTGCCGACATCGCGAACGCGCGGAAAAACTCCTCGAACACCTGAGAGCTGAGCCCTCCGACTGTCTCGTCCGGGCAGCTTACGCCGTACTGCAGGAACGGCCTTCCGGAAAAATCGACGCTGGCGAACGCCAGAGCTTCGTCCATAGGCAGAAACTGCGTTGAATACCTTGCTATACCCGACTTGTCGCCCACGGCTGCGGCGAACGCCTCTCCGAGCGCAATACCAGTGTCCTCTATCGTGTGGTGCTCGTCAACGTTTATATCGCCTTTAACGCTGAGCGTGAGGTCAAACAATCCGTGCTTGGCAAACAGATCGAGCATATGATCGAAAAAGCCAAGGCCGGTCTCTATGCGCCTTGTGCCGTCACCGTCTATTCCGAGCTTTAGCTTTATGCTAGTTTCGCTCGTTTCTCTTGTTATCTCGGCAGTCCTCATATATCCACCTCATCATCAAATCTTATGGCGGCGCTTCTTGCGTGCGCGTCCAGCCCTTCCGCTGCCGCGAAGCTTTTTATGTCATTATAGCACGCGGCGAGGCTTTGTCTATCGTAGCAGACGTAATTCGTCCTTTTCATAAAATGCTCTACCGACAATGGCGAAGAGAACCTCGCCGTGCCTGCGGTCGGTATTACATGGTTAGGCCCCGCGAAGTAATCGCCAAGAGGCTCCGGGGAATATTCCCCGAGAAACACTGATCCGGCGTTCCTTACTTTTTTGAGGTCGCGCCACGGGTCGTCCGTCAGTATCTCAAGATGCTCGGGAGCTATTTCGTTAGCGATATCAAAAGCCTCTTCGAGCGAACCTGCAACTATTATGGTACCATAGTCTTCAACCGATTTCGCCGCTATCTCTTTTCTCGGCAGCAGACTGAGCTGCCGCCCTATCTCCACAGCTGCGCTTTCGGCGAGCGCCCTGCTCGTCGTTACCAGTATGCCCGCGGCCATCTCGTCGTGCTCGGCCTGCGAAAGGAAATCCGCAGCGACGTATCTGACATTGGCTTTTTCATCGGCCACTATAAGCACCTCGGACGGCCCTGCCAGCATGTCTATGCCAACAACGCCGAACACCTCTTTTTTTGCGGCCGTCACGTACGCGTTGCCGGGGCCCGTAATTACGTCTGCCCTGGGCACGCTTTGCGTGCCGTAGGCGAGCGCCGCTATCGCCTGAGCGCCGCCTATCCTGAGTATTATGTCCGCACCAGCTATATCCGCCGCTACGAGCGTCAGAGGCTCTATGCGCCCTGTCTTGCCGGGAGGAGTCACCATGATTATATCATCCACGCCCGCTATCTTCGCCGGGATTATGTTCATAAGTACGCTTGACGGATAAGCCGCTTTACCGCCGGGAACGTAGACTCCGGCGCGTTTCATGGGCAGCATTACCGAACCCGTCACTGCTCCGCCGATTTCCCTTTTGAAACTTTCAGGCTTTTGCATCTCATGGAACGCCGCAATATTTGCGGCGCTCTTCTTCAACACTTCTATAAGCTCTTTCGGCACGTTATCATAGGCGCGCGCGATTTCTTCCTTTGTGACGCGGATATTGCCCTCGCCCAGGTCAAAGCCGTCGTACATCTTTGTGTAACGGAACAGAGCGCTGTCGCCGTTTTCAGAGACGTCTCTCACTATCTGCCTAACGGATTCGTTTATTCTTTCTTCCGCCGAGGACGTCCTGCTGAGGCGTTTATTTATGAGCTCCATTTCCGACGACTTGTATATGCGCATATTACTCCTCCACGGCAAGCCGTATGCTCTCTATGAGCGGCGCTATCATTTTAGACTTTATCTTAAGGCTTGCCCTGTTTACCGCAAGCCTCGCGGTTATCTCGCAAACGTCTTCCAGTATCTCAAGCCCGTTTTCTTTAAGCGTCCTGCCGCTCTCGACGATATCGAGTATAACGTCGGAAAGACCGAGTATTGGCCCAAGCTCGACGCTGCCATTGAGCTTTATGCATTCTATAGACTCGCCCTTAGAAGCGTAGTACTTTTTAGCTGTCTCCGGATACTTCGTTGCCACTCTTATTATCGACGACGTAAGAGAATTATCCTTCTTGTCAGGGTATCCCGCAATGGCAAGCCTGCACTTCGCGAATTTAAGGTCCACCATCTCGTAAAGCGGCAGACCCGCCTCCATAAGCGTGTCCTTGCCCACTATGCCCATATCGGCTACGCCGTGGTCAACGTAAGTGGGCACGTCGGAGGGCTTGACGAGTATGAAGCGTATATCCTTCGTTTTGTCGTATATTATAAGCTTGCGTGTGTTCTCGTACATCTCAGGACAATCAATGCCGCACTTTTCAAGCAGCTTCATAGAGTATTCGGCAAGCCTGCCCTTAGCAAGCGCTATCGTCAACTGCATATCGTTCTCCTTGTCATATGCTCTCCATGCTGCCAAACTCGTCAAAATATGCCGCGGCAACCGCTCCTGTCTGTTTCTTTAATGCAAGCAGCTCTTCTTTGTCGAGGCCGGATGAAAAGAGCGTCCTTTCTCCTTCGCTTTTCAGGCTTTCGGCATAACTTGAAGCTGTCTCGCAGGCAGCCATGTCGCACGACACCACTGTCAGCGCTCCGTAGCCTCCTTTGAGCAGTCCCTGCCGCTCCATGGCTATCATTACCCTCTTTATGCCGAGCGCAAACCCCGTTGCGGGCGCAGGGCTGCCGAACCTTTGCAGAAGTTCGTCGTATCTGCCGCCCGAAACCACAGGAAACCCTATGCCCGGAGTAAGGCCGCGAAAGATTATCCCCGAGTAATACGCGATATCATGCAGCATACCGAAATCTACGGATATGTATTCCGAAAGGCCCAGCCTCGAGAGAAGCCCGTAAACGTTTTTTAAGTTTTCAACGGCCTCTCTGCATCCCGGAATGTCCGAAAGCGCTAAAGCCTTATCAAAAACCTCTTCGCCTCCGAAAAGCCGGGGCAGCTCCATGATCTGTGTTTTAAGCGTTCCGGTTATTCCAAGCTGTTCGGCAGCGCATTCTATTGCTATGCAGTCCTTGGAATCGACAGCGTGCCTTAATCTGTCCGTCTGCTCGTCTCCTAGCTCAAGAGAGCTTATGAGCGCTTTGAAAAAAGCGACCTGCCCTATATCTATGGTGAACTCCTTAAGGCCCGCCGTTTTAAGCGCCGTTATGGCAAGCGCTATTACCTCGGCGTCGGCCTGGTACCTGTCGTCGCCGATAAGCTCAATGCCCGCCTGCGTGAACTCTCCCGACATGCCTATGGAAGGCGCTGCTGCCGCAAACGAATTTTGTATATAGAACAGACGTTTTACACCTATCCCAAGCTTTGTGGCGGCGGCTCTTGCTATAGGCACCGTTATATCGGGGCGAAGAACAAGTATCCTGCCCTTCGTATCTACGAATTTTATCATGCTCTCCTGCATGTATGAACCGACTCCGCTCTGGAAGACGTCATAAAACTCATACGACGGCGTCTCGAGCTCTTCATAGCCGGACATCATGAATTCATTCCGCAGGGAGTTCTCAATATTCTTTTTTATGCGGCATTCGGCCGGCAGGCAGTCTTCCACGCCGTCCGGCACATATTTTTCGTACATAATCCACCTGTAATTCTGCCCAAATTGCCTTCGGTTAATAATTTAGCGTATTAGCACACTAATACGCTAAATACTATATACGATATACATATATATGTCAACAGAAATTTTCAGTTTACCGTCGTTTGTTCAAATTTTGCATCAAAGCGCTTTCTTGCCAAACGCTCAAGCTCTGCGTAAAGACTATGGTCCGAGGTATAAAGTTCGTTTGCTATGCGCCTCGTCTGCTCGAGCAGCTTCATATCGCGTATAAGGTTTGCCATATAGAGGTCGGATACTCCGCTCTGATTGCTGCCAAGATACTGACCCGGCCCTCTTTGCATCAGGTCTTCCTCTGCGATCTTATAGCCGTCGTTTGTTCTGGTCAATATGTTAAGCCTCTCGTTTTGCTTGTCTGCGCACATCAAAAAGCAGTACGAGCGCTTGTCTCCCCTGCCGACTCTGCCGCGAAGCTGGTGCAGCTGTGCGAGCCCGAACCTCTCGGCGTTCTCTATCACCATTACAGTGGCGTCGGGTATGTCTATCCCCACCTCAATTACTGTAGTCGATACAAGTATGTCGTATTCCTTGTCCCGAAACGCCTGAAGCACGTCGTTTTTTTCTGAGGGCTTCATCTTACCGTGAAGAAGCGCGGCGCGCGTGAAACGGTCACAAATGTTCTCAAATACCTCTTCCGCTGATTGCATACCGTTTTCCTCGTTTTGCTCTATTACGGGGCACACTACAAACACCTGAGCGCCCGATTCTATCTCTTTTTGAATGAACCCGTACATATCCTGCCGTTTGCTCTCGGGTACGCAGTGAGTGGCGACGGGGCTTCTGCCGGGAGGCATCTCGTCTATGACTGATATATCTGTCTTGCCGTACAGTATAAGCGCGAGCGTTCGCGGTATAGGCGTCGCGGACATGATAAGCACGTGAGGCGATTTTGATTTCGCTTCGAGAAGCGCCCTTTGCCCCACGCCGAATCTGTGCTGCTCGTCTGTTATTATAAGCCCGAGACGCGAAAACTGAACACTGTCGTATAGCAGCGCGTGGGTGCCGATAACGATATCCGTGAGCCCGCCTGCGATGTTTTCAAACGCCGCCCTTTTCTGAGCCGCGGGAGTGCTGCCCGTTATAAGCTCCACATTACAGCCGTCGAATATGTGCTGCGCGTTTTTGAAGTGCTGCCTCGCCAGCACTTCTGTTGGCGCCATCATTACGCACTGAAAGCCGCTCGTAACGCAGATATGCATGGCGTAAAACGCGGGGCAAGTCTTTCCGCTGCCCACGTCACCCTGAAGCAGGCGGTTCATAGGCGACGAGCCTGCCAAATCATTCTCTATCTCGCCCATCACCCTAAGCTGAGCGTTTGTGGGCAAGAATTCAAGCCTGTCCAAAAATCGCTGTTTAAGTTCTTCCGTGCACCTCATAGATACAGCGCCTGCTTGCCTGCGATACTCATGCGACATCAGAGCTATGTTGAACAGCAAAAGCTCCTCAAATATCAAGCGGCGTTTTGCGGCCTCGAGGCATTCTTCGTTCTCGGGGAAATGTATGTTTGAGAGCGCGAAATTGATCTCGGCAAGTCTGTGCCCGGCCCTGAAATCGCCGGGAAGTATATCAGGTATGCTTCCCAGATACCTGTCAAGTGCGGATCTTATGATAATGCGCATGACCTTTTGCGTCAGGCCCATCGTAAGCGGATATACCGGCAAAAGGCCTTCGCGCGGCCGGCCTTCCTTTTCCATGTTCGGGTTTGTGAACTTGATGCTTCTGCCTACCCGTTTCGTCTTTCCAAAAACGTATACTTTGTCGCCGCATCTGTACATGTTTTTGATGTAAGGCTGGTTAAAAAAAACAGCCTCCGCAACGCCCGTTTCATCCTTAAGGTGAAACGTAACGATAGAGAGGCCTTTCCTTATTCTTCTGAGCACCGGGTCTTTTGCGATCACGGCCGTTAAATTGCAGACAACATCTTCGCGAAGTCCGCTTATCTTAACGCTTTGTCCTGAGGATTCGTAATCTCTTGGCATATAATAGAGCAGGTCGCGTGCCCGCTCTATTCCAAGCTTTTTTAAAAGCGCAGCCTTACTGCCGCCTATCCCCTTTACGGATGAGACCGCGTCGTCCAAATTCATTATTCTACCGCGAATATAAACTGATATACCGGCTGTCCGCCAAACTGCAGCTCTATATCGTAATCCTCGTATTTGCTTTCCACCATATCGGATACTTCTTTGGCAAGCTGTTCGGTAACGTCCTCGCCGTAGAATATCGTAATAACGCTGTCATCATCGGTCACCATTCCTTCAAGGAGCTGCTCTATCGTCGTGAAAACATCTCCCGAATGGCATGTTATATCGCCGTCATGGATACCGATTATCTCTCCTTTTTTGATCTTCTGGCCGTTAAGCGTCGATTCCCTGACCGCGCTCGTAACCTGTCCGGTCTTAACGGTTGTTATCGCCTTGTTCATGCGTTGAGTGTTCTCTTCAAAATCGAGATCGGGATTGTAGGCAAGCACTCCCGTTATACCCTGAGGGAACGACTTCGAAGGTATGACATGAACGTTTTTCTCTGAGAACGCGGCGGCCTGCTGGGCGGCGAGTATGATATTCTTGTTGTTTGGGAACACGAATACATTGTCGGAAGGCGCCTTGTCAATAGCCTGCCTTATAGTCTCGGTGGAAGGGTTCATCGTCTGTCCGCCCTGAACGATCTCGTCTACCATGAACTCCCTGAATATATTGACGATGCCCTCGCCCGCGGCAACGGTAACGACAGCCATGTTTTTCTTTTCTTTTTTAGGCGGCTCCTCAAGCTCGGTATGCTGCTCTCTCATGTTGTCTATCTTTATCTTCGACAGTTCACCAAACCTCAGAGCGAACTGCAGGGCCTTTCCGGGTACATTCGTATGCACGTGAGTCTTGATAAGCTGAAGGTCGCCGACGACGAGAACGCAGTCTCCGATATGCATTAGCTTTTCCCTGTATCTGTCTATATCGTTTTGAGTAACGGATGAATAAATATTTTTTATGAAAAATTCCGTGCAGTACGCGAACTCGATATCCGCCGTACTTATTGCTTCCGAGAAGTTTGCGGCTATTTCCTGGTCGAGAGAGATGTCTTCTGTGACGGCCTCTCCGTCAAGAGCCATCTTAAACCCGCGGTATATCACGAGCAGGCCTTTGCCGCCCGCGTCCACGACTCCCGCTTCTTTCAACACGGGAAGCATGTCGGGCGTCTTTTTAAGCGTCAGCGCGCCCTGCTCGAGCACAGCATCCATAAGCGTAAAAATATTGTCGCCTTTGCTTGCGCTCCTCATGCCGGCTTTTGCCATGTCTTTGGCGACGGTAAGTATCGTTCCTTCCTTGGGCTTCATAACCGCTTTGTAAGCGGCGTCAACGCCTTCCTGCATCGCTCTTGCGAAGTCGTTGGGGGTCGCGAACTCAAGGCCGGAAAGGCATTTGGCCATGCCCCTGAAAAGCTGAGACAGAATAACGCCAGAGTTTCCTCTGGCACCTTTTAACGCCCCCAGCGAGAGAGCGTCGCCAACGCTGCTGATGTTTGCCGAGTCGGCTGATTTGACCTCTTTAACAGCGGACAGCATCGTCAGAGACATATTTGTGCCCGTATCGCCGTCGGGTACGGGAAATACATTGAGGGAATTAAGTCCCTTTTTGTTTTTTTCAAGTAGAGCGGCTGCTGAAAAAATCATATCCTTTAACAGCTCACCGGTAAGCTTCTGATGCATAATAATCCCCCCTTAGACCCGGATACCGTTAACAGTTACATCAACTTTATCTACATTAAGCCCTGTAAACTTTTCGACCCTGTATTTTACCGTGTCGATAACATTTGACGCGACTGCGGATATTGATACTCCGTACTCGACAATAACATATAAATGAATGCTGACGCTTCCATCCTGCGTAGTGATTTTAACGCCTCTATTGAGATTTTCGCCTTTTAAGAGTTCTACGATGCCGTCCATCGCGTTTTGCGACGCCATACCTACAATGCCGTAGCAGTCCATCGTTGCAACGCCGGCCAGATTTGATAAAAATTCGTCTGTAAATTCAATTGTACCGTATGAGTTCTGTTGAATTACGGCCATCTATAAGCCTCCTCAATATGTTCAGTTAACTAGTTACTCCGGGTAAGATTAAATTTATCTCTTTTTCCACTCCCAGTCAAGCTTATTAATATAAATGAAACGAAAATTTAATTTTTGTTCTTGCCAAAAAAACATTATGATGATAAAATATTTTCTGCTTGATTTTAGCCGGAGAGAGGTAAGTAAAATGGCAAAATACTGCGAGATATGCAAAAAGGGTATAACAACTGGAAATAACGTCAGCCACTCAAACAGAAAATCAAAAAGGACATGGTCCCCCAATGTTCAGCGCGTCAGCGCGGTAGTGGACGGAGCTCCCAAAAGGGTGTATGTCTGCACAAGATGTCTTCGCTCGGGTAAGGTTGTCCGCGGATAGTTTATTTATATACCGCTAAAGCATATTTACAGGGCTGTCCTTTGGCAGTCCTTTTGATTTATCTTAAAATCAAGAATATTTAGTTTTGGCCCGGAAGAAATGCTCCGGGCTATATGTATATTATCTGAATATCTTCTTCAGTATGCCCCGAAACAGCCTCGGAGCCTTAAAACAGTATATCTTCAAAAAACCCACCTCCGTTATGTAATCAGAAACAACCCCTGATAATCACAATGCAGCCCAGGATAAGCATCCCAACTCCCAGAAGCGCGAGCCACATCCAGAACGGCATGAAGCATATCAGAAGCACCACGCCTAAAAGGATAAGGAAAAAGCCTACGATTTTGCGCACTAAACAATTACTATAAAACAAGCTATCACCTCCGGCGTTATGCCACCCCAAAAAGCCTCATGACTTTTTGGGGACCCCGTATTAACCGTTTCTGTTTTATAGTATTATTCTTTTACAAGAAGTGTTACGGATTGAGATTATTCTTTATTATAAGCGCATATCCGCCCGAAACGCTGATGTGCGCTCGCCCGCCCAGCATGATATTGCTTATGCCTCTGGATGAGCCCCATTCTAGCAGAAGGTTATCTAGCGGATATTTAAGGCCGGTGGCGTTGACACAGACTTCGCCTGTCAGCGGCAGTATGGACACCGTCTGCCCCTGCTCGCCGAAAAGTAAAAATTCTTTATCGGTAACGTAAAGCTCGCATTCTTTTGAAGTTATACTGCACTTTGCTCCCGCGTTTTCAGCCCTTACAAGCATCATCACGTTTGATAACAGATGGTCTAATCTGCCGCCGAGCGCTCCGAGGATCCTTATCTCGTCTGAGCCCGCTGAAAGCGCGTAATCTATCGCGGCTTGCGTATCCGTTTCGTTTTTCTCCGCTTTTAAAACAACGGTTTTAGCGCCTCTTTTTTCGAGCGCTTTAACGCAATCCTCATCGGCTGTGTCAAAGTCACCTATGAGAACATCGGGAACAATGCCGTATTCATAGAATATATCGGCGGCTCCGTCCACACTTATTATCAGCTGCGCGTCCATGAGGCTGTTCTCAAGCAGCCGCCTTTCAGGAGGCTCGCCGCCCGTCAGTATAACGCATTTCATTTTAACAGCTTCAACCGTTTTATCATATCGGCAGGATCCTCGGAAGAAAATACGGCGTTGCCCGCGACGATAACGTTGACGCCCGCCTCCGTTACCTCTCTTACGTTCTCGGCGTAGATGCCGCCGTCCATCTCTATATCAATATCGAGCTTTCTGTCGTCTATGATTGATTTTAGCCTTGACGCCTTTTCAAGCGCGGAGGGAATAAAAGTCTGTCCTCCGAAGCCGGGGTTGACCGACATAAGAAGCACCATATCAAGCCCGTCAAGAACATGATCGAGCACATTGAGAGGAGTGTGGGGATTGAGCGCTACCGCGCATTTCTTTCCTGCAGAGCGTATAAGCTGCAGCGTGCGGTCAAGGTGAACGGTGGCTTCGGGATGGACCGTTATTATATCTGCGCCCGAGGCCGCAAACTCTTCGACGTACCTTTCCGGCCGTTCAATCATAAGGTGCACGTCAAGAGGAAGCTTCGTGTGCTTTTTAAGATCGCGGACCATATACTGTCCGAATGTGATATTGGGAACGAACATGCCGTCCATAACGTCACAGTGTATGTAATCCGCTCCCGCGTTTTCAAGCAGTTTTACCGCGTCGAACATTTTAGTAAAATCGGCGGAAAGTATGGAAGGCGAGACTTTAATCATATTGTTTTGACCTCTTATCTTTTATTTCTTTCAGTATCATAAGATACCTTTCGTATCTTCCTTTGCTTATGAGCCCATCACTTACGGCCTCTTTAACTGCGCAGTCCGGCTCGTCCGCGTGAAGGCACGAGGTAAACCTGCATGTTTTTAAATACGGTGACATGTCGTCATAACAAAGGCTCAATTTTTCTGGCTCTATTTCCGAGCAGTCGAAGAACGAAAACCCCGGCGTATCCACAACGGCTCCCGAAAATCCGTCAGCGACAAGAAGCTCCGCCTGGCGCGTAGTATGCGTGCCTCTGTCCGTCTTTCTTGAAAGACCGCCTGTTACAAGGTTAAAGCCGGGGAACAATGCGTTTAATATCGACGATTTGCCCGCTGCCGACTGTCCCGCGAGGCAAGTGCACCTTCCTTCAAGCAAATGTTTAAGCGTATCCAACCCTTCGCCGCTCTTTGCGGAAACACATACGGTTTCGCATACGTTTTTATAATCGTTTAATATGCACGCTATATGCTTTTTATCCCCTATATCGCACTTGTTTATGACCAGCAGCGGCAATATGCCTTTATGCCTTGCGGATACGATAAGCTTGTCGCAAAGAAGCCTGTCGATTTTCGGTTTTGCCGCGGAAACAACGATAGCTGCCATATCTACGTTTACGACCTTCGGCCGTGAAAGCTCATTTCTTCTCGGTTGTATTTTTTCAATAAAACCTCCGGATGAAAACGATACATTATCGCCTGTAAGCGGAACGATTCCTTCGTTCCTGAAACGCCCCGGCGCCCTGCATTCATGTACACGTCCGTCGTTATCCTGTATGTAATAAAATCCGCCGATGCCTTTTAGTATCCTGCCTTTAAGATAGTTTTCCTGACTCAACTGAAATTGACCTCGTAAGATTGGGCTTCGACGTTGTTAACATATACAACGACGATTTTCTTTCCGCGCGATATACTGTCTATATCGATGCTGCGCTTGATCTTTCCTATGCCCTCATTCATCTCTTTGGTTACAAGATTGATCTGCTGGCCGTTTATCATTTCCCGTACCACTATTTTAACCTTAGACTCCTTCTCTGTGATGCTCAATCCTGTTATTGGTAATTCAGCATAATACCTTGTCTTATATTTGCTTATGGAGAGAGTCACGGCTTGCGTATAGGCTGTCTGTATTCCCTTCTCGGGAAACTGAACCTTGACGGTGCCTTCGGGAAGATCGTACTCATCTTCGTATACAAAGCAAGTGCCAAAACCGTTATCCTTAAGGTAGCTCACTGCCTGGTCTGCAAGCCTGTTCGTAAGATCGGGCATCATAACGGTTGACTGTTCGTTTTGATCCGATACTATCAGACTCAAAATGCTGTCTCGAGTCACCGGCTCTCCCGCTTCGGGAGTCTGTATAATAATGATACCTGAAGGCATTTCCTGATAATATTCGTAGTCTATGTTCTCTTCTCTTAATTCTATGCCCATAGAAGCAATGAGCGCTAAGGCCTCTTCAAGCGGCATGCCTGCAAGATTCGGCATTACAGGGCCTATGGGGCCGCTTGAGATAGTAAGCGTGATCGACGCGTTGCCGGCAGAATTACTGCCTGCCTCGGGTGACTGAGAGATGATGACCCCCTCATCGGCGGATTCGCTCGGCTCGTATGTCGTATTTACGGTAAGATTGCCTAATCTCTTTGAAACAGAGTCTATATTCAGCCCCACAAGATCGGGGACTACAAACGCTTCTTTGGCGGCATTGCCGAATATAAGAATGCCGGCGGTTACAAGAGAAGCCATGAGCGCAACAAGCAAAAACAGCATTCCGAATTTTAAAAGCATGTTCTTTTTTATTTGTTCCGGATTTACATTGGCGTTTCTGCAAGCAGCGGGCAGCTCTGTTACGGCGCCTTCAGGATCGGCAAGAGATTTCACAAGATCTTTTTTAAGATCTGCCGCAGACTGATATCTGTCTTTTTTACTCTTGCACGTTGCTTTGAGAATTATGTTGTTCAGCGATTTTGAAATGCCCGGGTTTAACTCGTCCGGAGGCGTAATCTGCTCGTTGATGTGCTTGAGCGCGACCGATACCGTCTTTTCGCCTGTATGCGGCAGTACCCCCGTTATCATCTCGTACATCATTATGCCTAGCGAATAGATATCTGACCGCGCGTCCGCCTTCTCCCCCCTTGCCTGCTCGGGAGAGATATAGTATACGGAGCCTATGACCTGGTTTTCATTCTCTTCTCTGGATGTAACGCTTTTCGCTATACCAAAATCCGTAAGCTTGACATTGCCGTCTTTATCCAGGAGCACGTTGTGCGGCTTTATATCGCGGTGGATAATGCCTTTTTTATGCGCCGCCGACAGCGCCGAGCATACCTGCAGAGCGTATTCTACCACCTCTTTTTCGCCGAGAGGCTTGCGTTTATCAATCTGGGCTTTGAGCGTAGAGCCGTCGACGTATTCCATCACCATGTAATACGCGTCTTCGTCATAGCCTATATCGGTAACGCGCACTATGTTTTGATGGTCAAGCGCGAAAACGGCTTCAGCCTCTTTTTTGAATCGGTCGACATATTCCTTGTCGTCCGAAAAGCATTCCTTGAGCACCTTTACCGCCACTATGCTGCCTGTTTTTTTGCACAGCGCTTTATAGATATCGGCCATTCCTCCCGAGTCTATTTTCTCTGTAAGCTCATATCTCTTGCCCAGCAACGTACCCGTCATGCGCCGTCACCGTCCATATACGCAAGCACAACGCTTATGTTGTCTACGCCTCCGTTTTTTAGCGCCGACTCAACAAGAGAGTCCGCGGCCGATTCTATCCCATTGCTAAGCGTGGCTTCTATATCTTCGTCGGATACGACTATATTGAGCCCGTCGCTGCAGAGCAAAATAACATCTCCTTTTTCAAGCTGTACCGTAAATGTGTCGATATCCACTATGTCGTCTGTGCCAACCGAGCGCGTTATAACATTTTTATTTGGATGGTTTTCCGCCTGCTTGCTCGTTATGTATCCGTTGTCAATAAGCATCTGGACATAGGAGTGATCTTTTGTTATCTGAGAAAGCGCCCCGTCGCGGAAAAGATAGGCGCGCGAGTCTCCGACGTGTCCTATTATCACCTCGTGCCCTCTGAACGCCGCTACCGTCGCGGTCGACCCCATCCCCTTGAGATGAGGATTTGTCTGCGCTTCGTCCCATACATTTTTATTCGCGGTTTTAAGAGCGTCGCAAAGCATCTGTATTGTTACGTTTTTAGCGCCTGCCGATTCAAGGCTGTCTTTTATGGTGTCAACAACGATCCTGCTTGCTACCTCGCCTGCCTTATGCCCGCCCATTCCGTCGGCGACAACGGCAAAAAAGCCGTCATTCCCGTCCGGCGCATAGATAAAGTCTTCGTTTTGGTTCCTTACTTTGCCTTTGTCTGTTCTTGCGTAATAGATCATCGTTCCTCTCGCCTGAGCCTCAACTGGCCGCATGCTCCTTCGATATCCCCGCCGAGCGTCCTTCGGACTGTAGCGCTGCGCCCTGCTTTCTCCAGCCGTGACGCGAATAAATGAGCCTGCTTTGTATCCGGCGCTTTAAACTCGCCTACGGTACTGTTAAGCGGTATTACGTTTACATGACAATTAAGACCGTGCAGCGCTTTTATAAGCGCATTTTGGTCTTCCTCACAGTCGTTGAATCCTTTAATCAGCGTGTATTCAATTATAACCCGTCTGCCCGTTTTTTTAAAGTATATATTTGCGCTATCCATAATCTGTCTCACGGTATACTCCGACGCGCCCGGCATTATTCTTTTTCTCTTTTCGTCTATAGCGGAATGAAGAGATACGCAAAGTGTTATAGGCAGCCCTTCTTCGGCGAGGCGGAGAATGCCGGGCACGACGCCGCATGTAGAGAGCGAGACATGCCTTATGCCAATGCCGTGCCTGTCTTTCAGCGCTCTTATAAAACAGAGCACGTTATCGTAGTTGTCGAGCGGCTCGCCCGTGCCCATCAAAACTACGTTTGAGACAGGTCCGCTCTCGCCCGCCGCAATGAATTCCGATCTCATCTCGCCGCACGAGAGGTTCCTTATAAGCCCTTCTTTGCCCGAGGCGCAAAAAGCGCAGCCCATGCGGCATCCCATCTGAGTGCTGACGCACAGTGTGTTTCCGTGATGATACCGCATCGCGACGCATTCGGCGAGCCCGCCTCCCGACATAGACAGAAGATACTTCACCGTGCCGTCAAAGGAAGTATGCTTCTCTTTTATGCGGGCATAACCCTCGTTATGATTGAACCGGAGCTTTTCTCTCAAGGCTTTGGACAGGTTGGTCATATCCTCGAAGACCGCGCCTTTTGCCAGCCAGCCGTCAAGCTGTTTTGCCGCAAATGGCTTTTCGCCCATATCTGTGAGCAGCGATTTCAGTTGATCAACATTCAAAGACAGCAGATCGTTCATGTTATCCTTCTCATAACCGCGATATAAAACCCGTCCGAGCCGTAAAGATGAGGATACAGCGTTATCGGCGGCTTGACATACCGGAAGCCCTCGTTTGCGGATATAAACCTTTCGGTCACCTGCTCATTTTCCTCTTTGTTGACAGAGCATGTGTAATACGCGAGTATACCGTCCAGTTTCACATATTTTGAGCATACAGACAATATTTCATACTGACTAACGCTGAGCGCTTTTATGTCCTCAGGCTTGCGCGAATACCTGATATCAGGGCTTTTGTACATCAGCCCCATAGCGCTGCACGGTGCGTCAACTATGACCGCGCCGAACGCTTTCTCATATTCGCGAGCATAAACTCCGGCGTCGCGCAGCTCTGTCTTCGCGTTTTTGACTCCGAGGCGGTCAAAGTTTTTCCTCATCATATCCACTCTGTGCTTGTGTATGTCCCATGCTGTTATATCGAGTGTGTTTCTGGCAAGTACGGCGGCGTACGCGCTTTTGCCTCCCGGCGCGGCGCAGCAGTCGAGTAATCTCATTCCAGGCTGTATGCCCGTTTCAAGCACGGCACGCATCGCGCTTTGCGACTGTACAGCCATATGCCCTCTTTTATAGGCGTCAAGGTTTTCGATGTCCGTAAGCCCTTCGACTATAAACGTATCTTCTATTGTCCCGGGAGAATACTCAAGCCCGAGCGAGCCGAACCCCTTTTTCAGCTCTTCACTGTTTGCAAGAAGAGTATTGGCGCGAACGCTTGTGCCCGGCTTATCCTTGTATGTTAGCAGCTCTTCAGCAAAATCATATCCGAAATCGGCAATGTATTTCTCGCATATCCAGACCGGATAGCTAGAAAGTATGCTTAAAGAGTCGGCGTTTTGCCCTGACGGATATTCAATGCTGTCTTTGCTGCGTATCACGTTGCGAAGCACGGCGTTAACAAAGCCCTTCATCTGAGGCTTTATCTGCTTTACAAGCTCAACGCTCTCGCTTACGGCAGCGTAGTCTTCTGTGTCCGTAAACATTATCTGACACGCGCCGAGACGCAGAATGTTTTTTACGCTCCCGTGAACTCGGCCGGATGTTATAAACGTGCTCAAAACATAGTCGATACGCAGCAGATTTTCGAGCGTAGTACGCACAAGCAGCGACGCGAACGCCTTATCCTTGGCGGGCAGTTCCTGCGGCAGGTGATTTTTGAGCGCGAGCGATGTATACGCGCCTTCCTTCGTCACCGCCGTAAGCGCGTCATACGCAGCCCTTCGGGCGCTTATCAATTGCCACCCCGCTCATCATTTGATTTTGTTGGAGTATTATCGAACCGGTCAGTTAACAGCCTTCTCCCGCGGAAAAACTCCTCCGGACTCATCCTCTTTGTGCCGGGAGCCTGCATGCTAAGCACGCGCAAAAGCCCGCCGCCCGTGCCCACAACGAGCCCTTCTTTATCGTTCGCAGAAAGAAACTGTCCGGGCTCAGCCGTTCCCGGCAAAACATTTGCGCTCCATATTTTAACGGCATCTTCTCCCGCGTACGTATACGTCCCCATAACCGGGTCGAGCGCCCGTATAAGGTTGTATATATCAAACGCGGGTTTGTTCCAGTCTATCCTGCCTAGTTCCTTTGAAAGAGGCGGGTAATAGCTCGACTCGCTTTCGTCCTGCTTTTTCCGTTTTGCGGCGCCCGCTTCAATGTTTTTTAATGTAGTTATCAGAAGCTGCGCGCCGAGATGAGACAGCTTCTCGTATAGCTCGCCGCCCGTCATGCCCTCGTCTATGGTGACTTGCGTAGAAGATATGATGTCTCCGGTATCGAGCCCGACGTCCATATACATTATCGTGACGCCTGTCTTTTCCTCGCCGTTTATAATCGCCCACTGTATGGGCGCCGCTCCCCTGTACTTCGGCAGCAGTGACGCGTGCACGTTTATGCAGCCAAGCGGAGGTATGTCGAGTATAGCCTTTGGCAGAATCTGCCCGAACGCCGCGGTGACGATAATGTCGGGTGAGATATCGCTTAAAGCGTCTATGCCCTCCTGCGCTCTAATCTTTTCAAACTGCAGCACGGGTATGCCTTCGCTTGCGGCAAGCTCCTTTATCGGCGAGGCGCTCAGCCTGTGCCCGCGCCCGCTTTTCCTGTCGGGCTGGGTTACGACGGCTGCTATATCAAAGCGCTGTTCTATCAGCTTTTTAAGGCTGGGCACCGCGAACTGCGGCGTGCCCATAAAGACGAGTCTCATTCTGTTTCCTCGATCATCTTATCCACAAACAATACGCCGTCAAGATGGTCTATTTCATGACAGAATACTCTCGCGAGCATACCTGATATCTTTTCCTTATGCCATTTATTGTTTCTGTCCAAATACCTGACTGTTATTTCTTCGGGCCTTTTTACCGTACCTCTGACACCTACGACAGAGAGGCATCCTTCCTCTTCCACTGCCTCGCCCGAGCATTCGATTATTTTCGGGTTTATCAGCTCATAAAACTTTTCGTCGTACTCAACTATTGCTATCCGCCTGAGAACGCCCACCTGCGGCGCGGCGAGGCCGACGCCGTCCTCGATGTGAAGCGTCTCCTTCATATCGTCGAGCAGCGTTATTATATGCGTGTTTACCGACATTACCGGCCTTGATATCTTTCTGAGCGCTTCGTTGTCGGTGCCTGTTACTATCTCTCTTATAGCCATTTTATCTCCCCTTACATCATGCTCTGCGGATTAATCTGCACACCGAACGCACATCCGTCGTATGTCTTTGAATCCGAGTATGTATACAGCCTTCTGCGGAACTCCGCAAGCTTATCGTCGTTCAATACCTTTACGAGTATCTGCCATCGCGTCTTTCCCTGTATCTTTTTTACCGGAGCCTCGCTCACGTCAAACAACAGCACATGTTCCATTATATCGGAACACTCATTCTTTAAACCATTTGCGTAGTCAATGCACGCCTCCATGACCTTGCCCTCATTCCTGCCAGCGAACACTATCCTGAAAAACACCGTATACGGCGGAAGAAGGGCCGACTTCCTGACGCTCATCTCCTTATCGAAAAAACCCTCATAATCGTGAGTCCTCGCGTACTCAATGGCGTAATGCTCCGGGCAGTATGTCTGAACGACTACTTTCCCGGGGTCCTTTCTTCCTGCCCTTCCCGATACCTGCTCTAAGAGCTGGAACGTTTTTTCGGGGCTTCTGTAGTCGGGTATGTGCAACGAGCTGTCCGCGGATATCACTCCCACAAGGGATACGTTTTCAAAATCGAGCCCCTTCGCTATCATCTGCGTGCCGATGAGTATATCGGCGCCGCCGTTTTTGAACTGCTCGTATATCTTTATGTGAGAGTCCTTGCTCCTTGTAGTGTCGAGGTCCATACGAAGCACGCGCGCGCCGGGGAAATGCTTTTTAACCTGGTCCTCTACCTGCTGTGTGCCTATACCGAACTGCTTGAGGTAGTCCTTGCCGCATACCGGGCACTTGCTTCTGAGACTCCTTTTTTTGCCGCAGTAATGGCAAACGAGCGCGGAGCCGTTTGAGTGATATGTCATCGACACCTCGCAGCTGCTGCAGTATTCAACATATCCGCAGTCTCTGCACATGACAAACGTGGAATAGCCGCGCCGGTTCATAAAAAGCATTACCTGCCTGCCGTTCCCCAGAGCCTTTTCAATTTCATTATACAGCAGCCCTGAAAAAACGGTTCGGTTTCCGCGCACTATCTCTTCGCGCATATCGGCTATCTCAACGGACGGAAGCTTAAGCCGGAACAGTCTTTGCGGCATCACTATAAGGCTGTATATCCCGTTTCTTGCCTTTATATAGCTTTCCACAGACGGAGTAGCCGATGCAAGCACCAGAGAGGCGCCTTCAATATTCGCGCGCATTCTCGCTATCTCGTGAGCCGTGTATCTCGGGTGGGTATCCGACCGGTAGCTTGTCTCGTGCTCCTCGTCTATTATGATAACGCCGATTTTCCGCAGAGGCGCGAACACCGCTGACCTTGCGCCTATAACCACCCGTGCGTCACCCAGCACCATGCGCTTCCACTCGTCGAACCGCTCTCCCGAAGAAAGCGTCGAGTGGTAAACGGCGATATGCTCTCCTATCCTTCTCTCAAACATCGAGACGAGTTGTGGCGTCAGCGATATCTCGGGAACGAGCACTACTGCGCTCTGTCCCCTATCAAGGCATTCCCTGACCACTTTTATATAAACTTCGGTCTTGCCGCTTCCCGTTACGCCGTGCAGAAGGTATTTGCCCTGACTAGCCGTTATTGTTTTGTAAGCGTTTATCTGGTCTTCTGTTAGGAGGAATTCGCGCTCTGTCTCGCCCGTCCTTCGGCTGACGCGAAATGCGTTTATCTTCTCAACGCCGAGTATGCCCTTCTTTATAAGCGCGTCCCGAGCGGCCGCGCTCTTTGGAACTATCGCCTCGAGCTCTTTTATATTCAGGCGCCGTTTCTCGCGAATAACGCTCAGCACTTCGAGCTGTTTGGGCGCTTTGACCTTACCCGAGCCGGAACTCAAAGACTCAACAGCTTTTTTTATATCGATTCCGGATGATATAAATACTTCCCGCTCGAACTTGTCTTTTACCCTGCCTCCACGCATCTCAGCGGGGAACATCAGCCTGAGCGATATCGCAAGCGTCGTGTGGTAATATCTTTGCATCAGAAACGCGAGCTTTATCTGGCCTTCCGTAAGCGCCGCATAATCTGAGATAACTGACGATATAACCTTTAACCCCTCGCCCTTGTATTCGCAGGTCTCCGAGAGCCCCAGCACATACCCTTCGCGCAGAGCGTTGCCTTTTCCGAACGGCACCTTTACCCGGTAACCGACCCCGACATTCATTCCTTCGGGTACGCCGTAATCAAAAAGCCTGTCCACGCTTGAGCTTACAATATCGACTATAACCTTAGCGAACATGCCTCACCTCTAGGCCCGGGCCGCTTTATACAGCTCAAACGCTTCGTTTACTATCGTCTTGGCGAGCGCCTTTTTGCTGTCGCTTCCAAGGTCCGCTGACTTTCCGTCTTTGAAAAACAGCTTTATGTTGTTGTTATCTGAGCTAAAGCCCTCACCCTGCCTTGAAACGTCATTCAAAGCTATCATGTCAAGATTCTTTTTCCTTAGCTTTTCAAGCGCGTTACTTTCAATATTCTCGGTCTCTGCGGCAAAGCCCACCAAAACCTGTGATTGTTTCTTTCTTGCTCCCAGCTCTTTTAATATATCCTGTGTTTTAATAAGACTAAGTCTCATTTGCTCGTTCTTTTTTATCTTATGGCCGCTGCGGATCTCGGGCTCATAGTCCGCGACGGCAGCCGCCATTATAACGATATCCGCGGTTTCGGACGCGGCAAAGACCCGCTCAGCCATCTCCTTGGCGGAAACAACATTTATTACGTCGGCTTTTGCGGGCGGCTCTATAGCGACCGGGCCGGATACGAGCGTTACGCTGGCGCCTCGTGCAAGCGCCGCCTCGGCTATGGCATAGCCCATCTTGCCCGAGGAATTGTTTGAGAGGTAACGAACGGGGTCTATGGCCTCGCGCGTGGGACCCGCCGAGATGAGCACGCTTATACCGTGCATGTCGTACATAGAGCGCATTACGCTTTGGGCGTATAGCGCTATTTCATCGGGCTCCTTCATCCTGCCGGAGCCTATGTCTTTGCAGGCCAGCATTCCCTCGCCGGTGTCCATAACATGGTACCCTCTGTTCTTTAGTATAGTTATATTCTCTTGAACGGCGGCGTCTTCGTACATCGCGGTGTTCATCGCGGGAGCGAATATAACCGGACACTCTGCGGCCATCAGCGTCGTCGTCAGCATATCGTCCGCTATTCCCGAAGCGGCTTTGCCAAGCACATTCGCTGTTGCGGGCGCGACAATAAACATGTCAGCTTTTTTGGCGAGCGATACATGCTTAACGTCGTATTCTGATGTTCTCTCGAACGTATCGGTTATGGTTTCATTGCCTGAAAGAGTCTCGAAGGTAAGCGCCGTTACAAATTCTTGCGCATTCTTTGTCATTATAACATGTACGTCATATCCTTGTTTTTTGAGCAGGCTTGCAAGATACGCCGCCTTGTAGGCGGCTATGCCTCCCGATACGCCAAGGACGACTGTTTTGGGCATTTATCAGCTCTCCTCAGCAGATATGTACGTTATCTTGTCCAGATATATCTCCTTAGCGGCCTGAGAAACGGGGTTAGACTCGTGCTGCTCTGTCAGAGGCTCGGCGCCGTCCACCAGCTGCCTCGCTCTTTTTGCTGACTCTATAACAAGAGTATATCTGCAGTCAGCCTTTTCTTTAAGTTCGCTTATTCCCGGGTACATCATATATCTTCACCATTCCTTAAATATTTAAATTTTTCCATGTTTCTTGCTACACTCAGTTTTTCAGCTTCTATTATACTTTCGATACTTTTGACGACCTTCTCTATATGGTCGTTAACTATTATATAGTCGTATTCGCTCATTTTATTCATTTCATACGACGCTTTACTAAGGCGCGCCGTTATCTGCTCCTCGGTTTCCGTCGCTCTGCCGCGTATCCTTTTCTCGAGCTCTTCCATGGAGGGAGGCACAAGAAAGAGGAATACGCCGTCCGGGAACGACTCTTTTACCTTCAGAGCCCC
Organism: Bacillota bacterium; assembly: GCA_023410475.1. Classification (GTDB taxonomy): domain Bacteria; phylum Bacillota; class Clostridia; order Christensenellales; family SZUA-584; genus DTFZ01. The sequence goes on from JAEYPS010000006.1 coordinate 138,842, forward strand.
CTGCACGTCGATCTCCAGCAAAACGTTGTTCCCTTCGCTCAGCTTTTCAGCTACAAAGCTTCTCGGCGTACCGTAAAAGTTTGAGAACACGCTGGCGTATTCGAGAAACTCGCCCTGCTCTATCAGCCCTTCAAATTCCTCTTTTGTTTTGTAATAGTAGTCTACCCCTTCGTATTCGCCCGGCCTGCGCTCGCGCGTCGTGCAGGAAACTGACAACACAAGGTCGCTCCTGTGCTTCATCAGCGCGTCGCAAACAGTGCCCTTGCCCGCCCCCGAAGGCCCAGACAGAACTATAAGCAGTCCCTCACTCATCCGTCAATCCTCTAATTCTATCTCTTTATCCGAAAGCCTGTGCGCAACCGTCTCGGGCTGCACCGCAGACAGTATAACATGGTCGCTGTCCGTTATTATGACCGCCCTCGTCCTTCGTCCGTATGTTGCGTCTATAAGATTTCCCTTTTGCCGCGCTTCCTGAATTATCCTTTTAATGGGCGCTGACTCGGGGCTGACGATGGCTATCAGTCTGTTCGCCGACACTATATTGCCAAATCCGATGTTTATAAGCTTTATACTCATAAACCACCTCCAAAGTTATTCTATATTCTGAACCTGTTCTCTTATCTTCTCAATAACGCTTTTTCCTTCTATGACAGCGTTAGTTATATCCATATCCTGAGACTTTGAGCCTATCGTATTAAGCTCGCGGTTCATTTCCTGCACCATAAAATCAAGCTTTCTGCCGACGGCCTGTTTTTCGGAGACGGTGCTGCGGAATTGATTTATATGCGTCCCGAGCCGCACCACCTCTTCTGTTATATCGGCCTTGTCCGCAATATACGCGACCTCCGTGTTAAACCTTGATTCGTCTATCTCCGCTCCTCCGAGAAGCTCGCCTATCCTTAGCTTTAATTTCTCTGCGTATTCTTTGGAGACTCTTTCCTTCTTGGTGTCTATCGCCGCCTTTATGACCTCCAGCGCTGAAAGGCATTCTATAATATTTTCTTTTAAAGCGCCGCCTTCCCTTTTTCTCATTTCGTAAAGAGCGTTAAGCGCGGAGTCGAGCGCGCTCGTCACAAGCTCGGTCTGCTTCTCTTCATCCTCAGGCGATTCTTCTATAACAATCGCGTCGGGTATGCCTATAATATGCGAAAGTTTAAGGTCGTCTTCTACGCCCGCAGCCTTTGCGGCCAGCCTTGCGGCAGATATGTATGACTCTATAAGTCCCGTGTCGGCAGCGGCTGTTTTCGCGTTGTCCACCAGTGCGCTGTAGTTGACAAATACATCTATTCTGCCTCTCTCAAGCCTTGATTTTATCGTTTTGCGTATCGTTTCCTCGGCAAACCCGAGCGTGCGCGGCATCCTTATGTTTATATCGAGAAACCTATGGTTTACGGCTTTTATCTCTATCGTTACTTTTCTTCCGTCCGCCTCTGCTTCGGCTCTGCCGAATCCCGTCATGCTAAGCAAATAAACTTCGCCACCTTTTCTTTATGCCAAATAGCTTTTTTCACCTTGATTATAAATGATTATAGCACAACACGCAAAAAAAAATAAGCTTAATCGTCAAATTTCTGTTGATATCACCTGTTTACTGATATATACGCTTGTTTTTACGGCTTTTTCTGCGGATTGAGCATTATGCCAAATGTTATATTATTTGGGTATTGTTACAATCTGAACAACTCGTCGGCTTCGGGCGGGGCTAGTTTCTCTCTCTTGCCGCTATCAATCACACATACATCTTTAACGGTAATTGTTCCTATTATGGCAGCGCTTATGCCCTTTTCGTCAAGAACGCTCATTATAACAGCTGGATCTTTAGCCGTTATAAGCATGCTGCCGCTTCCTATAAGCCTGTACGGGTCGAGCCCGAAATGCGCGCAAATCTTCTTCGTCACATCAAGAATCGGTATGTCCTGTTTTCTGATGTCGCATCCGGTGCCCGACGCCTCGCAAAGCTCGTGCACAGCGCCGAACACCCCGCCTTCCGTAACGTCGTGCATAGCCGTTGCGCCTAGTCTGCCCGCAATAATGCCCTCGCTTATGACGCTCAGGCTGCCGCCGAGAACCGTTGCTTCTTTCAATTCTTCTTCCGTAAGAACGTGCGCAAGCTGTCCGCTTCTCTCAGACGCTATTATATACGTACCCTCCGAGGCGGCGCAGCCTGTCATTATAAGAGTGTCGCCCGGCATCGCGCCGCCGCTTTTAACAAGTTTATTGCTTGCCGTCCTGCCAATAACCGTAGTAGATAAAACTATCCGGTTGACGGCGTCCGTCACCTCGGTATGCCCGCCGATGATGTCTACCCCCAGCATGTCGGCTGTCGCTGTGAGATCGTCGATAACGCTTTCAACCTCGGCCATGGTTTTACCCGGCGGTATCAGCAGCGTTACGAGCATGGCTTCCGGCTCCGCGCCCGACGACGCGACGTCGTTGCATGACACATGCACGGCTAGCCTGCCCGCGTTTTTCTCCGCTCCCGTTATAGGGTCGGTGGAGAGCACGCAGGCTTGTCCTTGAAAATCGAGAGCCGCGCAGTCCTCGCCGACACCCGAGCGCAATAAAACGTCGCGCTTCGGTCGAAGCTTTGAGAGCACGACGCTTTTCAATTGCTCGTTTGTAAGCTTTCCAATTCTCACGCTTTTTTCAGCTCTTCCAATACTATTTCGTTTACGACCTTAGGGTTTGCCTGGCCTTTTGTGGCTTTCATGACCTGCCCTACAAAGAACGTAAGCGCCTTTTCCTTGCCGCCCTTAAAGTCTGCGACGGGCCCCGGGTTATTTGCTATAATATCTTTTACCAAGTTCAGTATCTCTCCTGCGTCGCTTATCTGAGCAAGGCCTTTGCTTTTTACTATTATTTCAGGGTCTTCGCCCGTGCGGAAGACTTCCTCGAATACGGATTTGCCTACGGTTATGTTAACCTTGCCTTCGTCTATGAGCATAAGCGTAGCAACAAGCTGAGAGGGCTTTACCGGGTTGTCTTCCGGAGCCGTTCCGTTTTCCTTTAAAAGACGCAGCAGGTCGGTCATAATGAAGTTGCTGAGCTTCTTTGCGTCGTTATAGCTCAAAAGGCACTCGTCAAAGAACGAGGCTATCGCTTTTTCGGCTGTAAGCACGCCCGCGTCATATTCGGGCAGTCCAAGCTCGTCTATATACCTTTGCTTCTTTACGGCAGGAAGCTCGGGAAGGCTTTCACTGAACGATTGTATCTGCTCACCCGTCAGCGTTATGGGTACAAGGTCGGGGTCGGGGAAATACCTGTAGTCGTGAGCCTCTTCCTTGCTGCGCATGGCGTAGCTCTTTCCCTTTATATCGTCGAACCGTCTTGTCTCTTGAACAATGCTTCCGCCCTCGCTGAGTATGTCTATCTGACGGGCGCTCTCCGCTTCTATGGCGCGGTATACCGCCGAGAAGCTGTTAAGGTTTTTCATCTCGGTGCGCGTTCCAAGAACGCCGCTGCCCTCTTCCCTGACGGAAATATTTACGTCGCAGCGAAGCGAGCCCTCCTGCATCTTGCAGTCTGAAACCTCTGTATACTGCAGTATGCTCTTGAGCGTTTCGAGGAACGCCTTTGCCTCTTCGGCGCTGCGAAGGTCGGGCTCGGTGACTATTTCTATAAGTGGAACTCCGCAGCGGTTGTAATCCACCGCGGTGCCCGCTCCCGCATCGTGCAAAAGCTTGCCTGCGTCCTCTTCCATATGAATGCGCGTTATCCTTATACGCTTTTCAATATCGCCGGCTTTTATATCGATATATCCGCCTTTGCATAGCGGCAGGTCGAACTGCGATATCTGATATGCTTTAGGCAGGTCGGGGTAATAATAGCCTTTCCTGTCCATCTTTGAGAAATTTGCTATCTCGCAGTTTGTAGCGAGGCCTGCTTTGGCGGCGTATTCAACAGCCTTTTTGTTTAAAACGGGCAGCACGCCCGGCATGCCCGTGCATACGGGGCAGCAATGCGTGTTTGGTTCCCCCCCGAATTTGTTTTCGCACGAACAGAATATCTTAGTATTCGTCGCCAGCTCTACATGAACCTCAAGACCGATAACAGTCTCATATCGCATCACGCCTCACCTCCTCTGAAAGACGGCCTGCCAATTGAAGGAAGCGCCTGCTCGAGCGCGTACGCGGCCCTTAGCATAGTCTGCTCTCCCATGGGTTTAGCTATAAGCTGCATACCTATCGGCATTCCGCGGCTGCACAGCGCGCAGGGTATCGAGACAGCGGTAAGCCCCGCAATGTTGACGGGCACTGTATAAATGTCCGTAAGATACATCTGCATGGGGTCGCTCTTCTCACCCGCAGCAAACGCGGTCGCGGGCGCTGTGGGCGAGAGAATGCAGTCGTACTTTTCAAACAGTGCGTCGAAGTCGCGTTTTATCAGCGTCCTTACTTTTAGAGCCTTCATATAGTACGCGTCGTAGTAGCCGGAACTGAGCACGTAGTTTCCGAGCATCATTCTCCTTTTGACCTCCGCGCCGAATCCTTCGTTGCGTGTCTTTATATACATATCCACGATGCCGTCAAACTGCTTCGCGCGGTAACCGTATTTGACTCCGTCGTATCTTGAAAGGTTGGATGTCGCCTCAGCTGACGATATTATATAATACGCAGTAAGAGCATAGTCGAACGTTGGTAGGGTTGTCTCCTCCACCACAGCCCCAAGGCTCCGCAAAGCGGCAACCGTGGTGTCCACCGCCTTCCGTACATCTTCGTGCAGCGCAGCGGCGAGATACTCCTTCGGAAGCCCTATCCTCATTCCTTTTATATCTTGTCCTATAGCATTTGAAAAATCAGGGTAATCGGCATTAACGGACGTGGAATCCCGTCTGTCATGGCCGCATATCGCTCCCAGCGCCAATGCGGCGTCTTCTACGGTGCGTGCGAGTGGGCCTATCTGGTCAAGCGAAGACGCGAACGCTACGAGACCGTATCTTGATACGGCTCCGTATGTGGGCTTAAGTCCGACTACGCCACAATACGAAGCAGGCTGCCTTATGCTTCCTCCCGTGTCAGAACCGAGCGCAAACGGTGCCATTCCCGCCGCAACGGACGCGGCGCTGCCGCCGGACGAGCCTCCGGGCACTTTCGTCAGATCCCACGGGTTGTATGTGATATTGAAAGCACTGTTCTCGGTGGACGAGCCCATGGCGAATTCGTCCATGTTGGATTTCGCGAGAACAACTGCGCCTTTGCTTTTAAGAAGTTCAACGACATGCGCGTCGTATGGCGGGATAAAATTTCCAAGCATCCTTGATGAACAGGTGGTCTTTATTCCCTTTGTACAGATATTATCCTTTACTATAACCGGAATGCCGTCATATTTGCTGAACTGCCGCCCCTTTGCCCGCCTCTCGTCGGACATTAGGGCCTGCTCTAATGCCGTTTCCCTGCATATAAGGTTAAGCGCTTTTACGTTTGGCTCAATGCTGTCGATTCTTTCAAGAAGCCCCGAAACAAGCTCGACGGCGCTTATGTCCTTTCTCTCAAGCGCGTCCATCGCCTGTTTCATAGTCATTTCATACGTTTTCAATATTGCACCTCATTCAACAACTCTGGGAACTATAAAACACCCGTTTTCTCTCTCGGGCGCGTTTGCCGTAAGGATATCATTTTGCATGCTGCTCTTCACGCAATCCTCTCTCAATACGTTAGCGACTCCCTGTATGTGGGCCGTAGGCGCAACACCACTGGTATCAAGCTCATCGAGTTTCTTTGCCGTATTAACAATAGCCTCGAGATGATGCTGATATTCAAGCTTCTCCTCATCCGTGAAGCTGAGCCGCGATAGCGCTGCTATTTTTTCTACCTCTGATATAGGAACGGGCATCATTTCCTCCTTATTTGCTAAGATCGTATGTATATGTAGCGAAAAAGCTGTTTGCCGTATCGCCGAAGTACTGTATCAGGTATATCTTGCCGGGTTCGTTGGACGGCGCGAAATCCTCTGTGCTGCTGAGCGCCGCCATCTGCCGCGCTGCGCTCGCTATGTCGTATGTAAACAGACCGTATTTATACTGGCCCGTCGTTTCCTCTTCGGGCAGCGAAGCGTCAGTGTAATATACCTTGCTCCCGCTTTGCGAGAAACAAAAGCTTGTAATGAGTGCGTTCTTTACGATGTACTTCGATTCCCCTGTCTTAATATCACATAACTTTAGGCTCGTCAATACCTCTTCTAGCCCCGCCGATGAGGTTTCGAGCACAAGCATCGTCTTTGCGTCGGGCGAAACGGCGAAATCCATGCCCTCCGTTACCTTTCTTCTCTTTGCGCCTATCTCATATATAACGCCTGAATATCCCGCATTATCGGCAAAGAAGATTCTTCCGCTGGCCACTTTCAGCCTTCCTTCCGAGCCCGCCGCCTCTTCCACAGCCGAAATATTAAACGTCGCGTCTTCATTAAACGAGCAGGACATCATCTGCATAGAGCCGTATCCTGTCATCGCGTACAGTATGTCCGACTTGTCCGACCACGCAAAAGCAGCAGTCTGATTGCCGAAACCCTCTTCGCCAAGGTTGATTAGAACGGATGTGACAAAGTCGTACACATAAAGCACCCGGTTTTCCATAGATACGTCAAGCAGGCAAAGATACCTGCCGTCGGCGGAGAACGCCGCAGAGTCTATATAATAAAAATCCGGCACGTCTATTTTCTGTACTCTGCCGTTGGGATCGAGCATCCAGAGTTTTTCCGAAAGAAGATAGATATCCTGCTCGAGCGCCGGTTCCTCCGGCTTATACCTGCGTGAGAACGCTATCCTGCCGTCCGCGGCTGAAGCGAGATATTTGCCGTTTTGCAGCAGAAGAGGGGTTTGCATCATAACACCGTCTTTCATCACTACGCTTCTTCCGTCCGCGGCTGAAAAATCCGCATTGCTTATAAACGCCGGCAGTGCGTCCTTTCCTATCTGCGAGACATACAAACTGCTGTCAGGCAATACGGCTTTGAGCGTTTGATTTGCCGATTCCATAAACGCCTGAGCTTCCTGCCTCGTTTCAAACGGCCTTGATATCAATAGCTTGTTTTCAAGATCGGCGCACAGAACAGGTGTCATATCGATATCTTGCGGCCATAATCCTTCCTGATGCTCATAGAATGAATTAGACAGGCAGAAGAATTTAGACTCCGCGTTTTCCGTACCCGGTTTTAGCTCAACAACAAGATCGCCTTCGGATTCCTGTACGGTAAACTCTGCTGTTCTGGAAAGCTGTATATAGATAATAAGCGATTTCTCGTTTGCCGGGACTTCTCTGAACAACCCAAGCACGAACTCGGAAAACGCCCAGTTTTGCTTAGGAGTATAGTCCCAAAAGCTTATATTGCTAAGCTTTATCATAAGCCTTTGCGGCTGTTCGAGCAGCGATATCTCATATTCGGGCAGCCTTGTTAGCTTAGATTCAGGATATCCCGCCTTTCGGCTGCCGCTCAGCAGAGACAGCGTAACCACCGTATTGCTGCCCTGAGCAGTAATGTCGATGTCTTTGAGGTTGATGTTTTCTGCCGGCTGCGAAACCCCTCCCGCGGCAGTCTGCGTGGGCGCGTCTGAAGACGGCTGCCCGCCAGGCGCGCACCCCATAAGCATTCCCGTTATTAACACTGTAGCAATAATAGTCTTAAGTAATCTCAATGTGTTCGTCCTTTTCGGATAACGCTCAATGCGTCGGTTCTATGGCTTCAGGCGAGTATGTTTTTTGAATACTGACTTGCCTTCGACTTTATTTCATCTATGTCCGCGAATGTAATACTGCCGTTTTCGTATAATATGTCTCCTGCCACCATGGTAAGAGTGACATCAGAATCGTTTCCGCTGTATACAAGATGGTTCAACAGGTCTGTGCCTGGGCAATACCTTAATCCATCGGTGCCGATTATTATTATATCTGCCTGTTTTCCCGCTTCGAGGCTTCCGGTGATACCGTCGATGCCAAGCGCTCTTGCCCCGTTAATCGTCGCGGTGCGAAATGCCGTTTTCGCAGGTATAAGCGCCGCGTCGAGGTTAACGCCCTTTTGCAGCAGCGCCAGAAGCGTCATCTCTTCCATCATCGAGAGGTTGTTGTTGCTCGCCGCGCCGTCAGTCGCGCAGCTTACGTTGACGCCCGCCTCTATCATCTTTGCCGTTCTCGCGATGCCGCTTCCGAGCTTTAGGTTGCTGCCCGGGCACGACATAACGCTGACGCCTGTGCGCGCCATTATTTCAATATCTTCATCCTCTACCCAAACGCAGTGCGCCGCCATTACAGGCACTTCCGTCAGCCCAAGGCTGTCAATAAGCGCTATCGGCGTCTTGCCGTGGCGTGATATGCAGCCTGCGTGCTCGCCTTTTGTTTCGGATATATGGACATGCACTCTGCATTTATGCCTCTGCGCAAAGTCACGGATGCCTTTGAAAAGCCCGGGGCTCACGGTATATTCGGCGTGAGGGCCGATTGCGGCGTCAATCCTTTTATAACCCTTCACGATACTGAAAAACTCTTCGGCGGCCTTAAGCCGCCTTTCGCCACCGCCGTCTATGTCAATAACCGCAGCGGCAATAAGCGCCCTTATTCCCGCTTCGTTTGCTGCCCTTGCGATAACGGCGTTGAAGTTATACATATCCGAGAAACATGTGACTCCGCCTGAGACGAGCTCTGCGATGCCGAGCATAGTGCCCCAATATACCGCTTCTTCATCAAGTTTTTCCTCGGCTGGCCATATCTTGTTTTGCAGCCAGTCCATGAGCGCCATATCGTCCGCGGCGCCTCTGAAAAGATTCATCGGAATGTGGGTATGCGTGTTGATGAACCCCGGCGCGATTATGCCGCCTTTAGCGTCTATTACCCTGTCGGCAGCAAATTGCGGAGCGCCGGTATCTTCGCCCGCGTAGACAATGACGCTGCCGTCCACCTGTACGCAGCCATGCATGCGGCTGTCTGCGCTGTCGGCTGTTATCAGATATCCGTTTTTTATAAGCGTCTTCATTCCACGCCTCCGTACATATATCTTCTCTGCTCGTCCGTAAGAGAGTCTATTTCTATTCCCATAGCTTTAAGCTTGAGCCGGGCTACGTATTCGTCTATTTTCTTGGGAACGTCGTATACTTTGTTTTCAAGTCTTCCCCTGTTATGCAGCAAATATTTCAGCGACAGAGCCTGAATGGCAAAGCTTAGATCCATGATCTCTGCCGGATGCCCGTCGGCGGCGGCGAGGTTTACGAGCCGGCCTTCCGCTATGACGTAAAGCTCCTTATTATCCAGCTTATAAGCTGTTATGTTATTACGCGCGGTATAGCGCGACTCAGACATGCTGTTTAATTCGGCAACGTTCACCTCGACGTCGAAGTGGCCCGCGTTTGAGAGCATAGCGCCGTTCTTCATGTTTTTAAAGTGCCTGCCCGTTATAACGTCACTGCAGCCGGTTACCGTGACGAATATGTCTCCGATAAAAGACGCTTCATCCATCGTCATAACCTCAAAGCCGTCCATGGCGGCTTCCATAGCGCATATCGGGTCTATCTCTGTTACGACCACCTTTGCGCCGAGCCCTTTCGCGCGCATCGCGACGCCTTTTCCGCACCAGCCGTATCCTGCGACAACCACTGTTTTTCCGGCTACAACGAGATTCGTAGTCCTCATTATACCGTCCCATACCGACTGACCTGTGCCGTATCTGTTGTCGAACAGATGCTTGCAGTCTGCGTCGTTGACGGCTATTGCCGGAAACATCAGCGAACCTGCCTTTTGCCTGGAACGGTATCTTAAAAGCCCGGTCGTCGTTTCCTCGCAGGAACCGATAACGCCCGCTGCCTTGTCCCTGTCCCTCGTATGCAGAGCCTCGCAGAGGTCCGCTCCGTCATCAAGTATTATATCGGGCCCGTTCGAGAGCGCCATGGATATGTGCCTTTCATACTCTTCAGGCGTCGACGCGTGCCACGCGTACACATCCATACCTCCGGCAGCAAGCGCCGCCGCAACGTCGTCCTGAGTGGAAAGCGGGTTCGACCCCGTTACCGACATCAGCGCTCCTCCCGCCTCGAGCGTCCTGCAAAGATACGCGGTCTTTGCCTCGAGGTGTATCGAGAGCGATATCTTTATGCCCGCAAACGGCTTTTCTTTCTCAAATTCAGCCTTTATCCCCGACAGCACCGGCATGTTCTTTTGCGCCCAGGCAATCTTCATCTCTCCCGAAGGCGCGCTTTTTATATCTCTTATCTCACTCATTTGATATCTCTTTCATTATACTCAAAAGATATTTTTTGAAACTCTCCTTTATATCGTCGCGCCCGAGCGCAAACTCTACGGTAGCTTTCAAAAAGCCGAGCTTGTCGCCTACATCGTATCTCTTGCCCTCAAACTCGTACGCGTACATGCCCTGAGAGCCGCACAGCGTTTTAAGAGCGTCGGTAAGCTGTACCTCTTCGTTCTTGCCCGGCTTCTGATGCTGCAGTATCTCAAATATCTCGGGCGTTATGATATATCGTCCGAGTATCGCTATGTCCGAGGGCGCATATTTCGCGAGAGGCTTTTCCACCATATCTATAACCTTGTGCAGCTTGTATTCCCTTGACTTTACGGCAGGGTCTATTATCCCGTATCTTTCGATGTCCTCCAAGTCTACTCTTTGAACGCCGAGCACCGTCTTGTTATATTCCCCGAACACCTCGATAAGCTGTCCTATCGCAGGCTTTTCAGAGATAACTATATCGTCTCCGAGCAGTACGGCGAACGGTTCGTTGCCGACGAACGCGCGGGCGCAGCTTATAGCGTGCCCGAGGCCTTTGGCCTCCTTCTGCCTAACGTAATATACGTCTACGAGGTTGGATATATCCTCCACCATTGTCAGCAACGATGATTTGCCCTTGCGTTCGAGTTCCGATTCAAGCTCGTAAGATTTATCAAAATGGTCTTCTATATTTCTTTTGCCGCGGCCGGTTATTATAAGTATGCTCTCAATACCTGCGCTTATGGCTTCCTCCACGATATACTGTATAGTGGGCTTGTCCACTATCGGCAGCATCTCCTTGGGCTGAGCTTTTGTCGCCGGCAAAAATCTCGTACCCAGTCCGGCAGCCGGTATGACCGCCTTTCGTATCTTCACCGCTTATCCTCCGTAAGTCTTAATCGTTTTTGTAATACATTATTATACTATACAGACAGCGTTTATTGTTTACATTTTTATGAACATTAAACGGATGAAATTTGCCGTCATGTAATATTTGCCCGCTTGTCCGCATAACATATACGTTGACAGAACATGTGTTCGCGTCTTATAATATTTATAAGAACATATGTTCTATTTGGGAGTTATGGACAGAGTAGTATTGCACTGCGATCTTAATAACTTTTATGTGTCGGCGTCTTGCCTCAAACGGCCCGAGCTTGCCGGTATGCCCGTTGCCGTATGCGGCGACGTTGCCAAGCGCCACGGCATCATACTTGCCAAAAGCCAGACTGCCAAGCGCATGGGCATAAAGACAGGCCAGGCGCTGTGGCAGGCTTTCGCGCTTTGCCCAAACCTCATTACTATCGCCCCCGACTATCCGCTTTATATGCAGATGTCCGACACTGTAAAGGGCATATACGAGCGATATACCGGGCATATCGAGCCTTTCGGAATAGACGAATGCTGGCTCGACGTCACGCCGTTTTCGGGAGGCGCAAACTACGGCGAGCGCGTGGCTGACGAGATAAGAAAAACGGTCAGCAAGGAGACCGGTCTTACGATATCCGTGGGCGTTTCGTGGAACAAGGTGTTCGCCAAGCTCGGCAGCGACTACAAAAAACCCGACGCCGTAACGGTTATAAGCCGCGACAACTACCGTCAGCTCGTGTGGCCTCTTCCCGCCAGGGATCTTATGTATGTAGGCAGAGCCACGGGCGGAAGGCTGGTCCGCGCGGGCATAAACACCATAGGCGATATAGCGAACACCCCTATACCGCTGCTTAAGCTTTTGCTCGGAAAGAACGGAATCACGCTGCACAGCTTTGCGGCGGGCCAGGACGATTCTCCCGTAAAGAGCGTAGAGTATCAGCTGGGCGTCAAGGGCATAGGAAACAGCATGACGACAAGGCACGACCTTAAGAGCGACGAGGAGGTCTGGGAGGCGTTTTTGATACTGTCCGAGATGGTGGCGAAGCGCGCGAGAAAGAAGATGCTTCAGGGCAAGGTAATCGCGATATGGCTTCGGGACAACGCTCTCGAATCCATAACAAGGCAGACAACGCTGCCGAGGGAAACGTATATCTCGGGTGAGATAGCGCGCCACGCGATGACGCTGTATAAAAACAACTGGGACGCGAGCCTTCGCCCTATACGCTCGATAGGCGTCCGAATAGCGAATCTCTCCGTTATAGACAGATATGTGCAGCTCTCGTTCTTCGACGTTGAGCGCGAGCGAGCACAGAGCCTCGAATTCGCAAAAGACGCTATAGTAAGCCGCTTCGGTCCCGACGCTGTCATAAGGGCTTCTCTGCTTAAGCCTCAGGTGTACGACCGCCACCCGAAGGAGATACACGACGTGCACCCGATGTCGTATTTCAGAACGTAAATACGCAACTTATATCGCGTATCAGCCGGGAGGCCACGCCATAGCGCGTCCGCCAAGCAGATGAAAGTGCAGATGGTGCACGGACTGCCCTCCGTCGCGTCCGGTGTTGACGACTATGCGAAAGCCGTTTTCAAGCTCAATCTCCGCGGCGAGCTTCTTCGCGACGCTCATTATATGCGAAAAGACGCTCATATCCTCCTCCGCCGTTTCCGCGACGGACGCTATGTGTTTTTTGGGGATTATGAGCACGTGCACCGGCGCTTTCTTGTCGATGTCATGGAACGCAAAAACGGTGTCGTCCTCATAGACCTTTCCGCAAGGTATTACTCCCGCGGCTATTTTGCAGAACAGGCAATCGTTCATACAATACCTCCTTATATTCAGGGCTGTTCGGAAATGCTTTTTGGAACGGCACGAGGGTCGTTCCTTGCATTATGTTTTTTTACAACCCTTCGCTTATTAAATTCCGTATATAACTTTATCTCGAACTTCCGTCAATGTAACGCTTTTAAGCTCGTTCTCTTCGGCCTTCGCTGCGACGCGCACATACCTCTCGGAATAACCCTCGAGGCAGCCCTTGAATGTTTGAGACTCCTGCTCAAACAGCACCTGCGCGCTTTGTCCTATCAGGCTCTCTATATACTTTTTCTCGAATATATCTCCCAGCGCTATAAGCTCGGCAGCCCTTTGCCTTGCCACATGTTTTGGCACCTTTGGCTGCATATCGTATGCTTTGGTTCCTTTTCTCGCCGAAAAGGGAAAAACGTGCACCCTTGAAAACTCTATGTTTTGCACAAAAGCTTTTGTCTCTTCGTGTTCTTCTTCCGTCTCGCCCGGAAAACCGGCTATTATATCGGTGGTTATCGCGGGGTTATCAAAGTGCTTGCGCAACAGTCTAACAAAATCAGAATACTCTTCGGGAGTATACTTGCGGTTCATGCGTTTCAAAACGCTCCCGGACCCGCTCTGCAAGGACAGATGAAAATGCGCACACAGGTGTTTTGCCGCCGCCGCCTGCTCTATGAACTCACCGCCCAGCACTCCCGGTTCTATGGAACCGAGCCTTATCCTCACACCCGTTTTGTCGAGCCCGCGTATAACATCCCCCAGCGTAAGGCCCTTATCGTAATACGAAGCTATGTGTATACCTGTGAGCACTATCTCTTTAACGCCGTTTTCAAAAAGCAACTCCGTTTCTTTTACTATATCCGCAAAGCTCCTCGAGCGCGAGCGTCCTCTCACATACGGTATTATGCAGTAGCTGCAAAAATTATCGCAGCCCTCCTGTATCTTCACTATGCCGCGCGTTCTGTCTCCCGACGCGCCTATGTCCATTGCTTCGAAGCCGCAGCCCTCAAGGCCGTGCGTCGCGTCTATGCGCTCCTCGCCGGATATCAGGCGTTCAGCAACCGTTATTATATTAGAACGCTCGTCTGTGCCTATTACAGCGCTTACCCCCTCCATTTCAAGGAGTTCGTCAGCCTGCTTTTGCGCCATGCAACCGGCGACTATCACCTTTCCCGTCGCAGAGGCGCGCCGTATCATCGCTCTCGATTTCTTGTCAGCAACGGCTGTGACCGTGCAGGTGTTTATCACGTTTATATCTGCGGGCTCTCCGAATTTTACCTCTGAATAGCCATTGCGTAAAAACAGCTGCCGCATAAACTCAGAGTCGTACGAGTTTACCTTGCAGCCAAGAGTGCACAGCGCGACCGTTTTCAAGCTCGCTCCTTTATGCGGGGATCTATGCGCACCGCCGCCGCTCTCCAGTCTCCCATTGCCATAGTTTCTATAACATCAAGCCCGTTTTCTTTGAGCGATTCGAGTACGTCCGTGAGCCTGTCCGCGATTATTCCGGAAATTACGTAGACCGCTCCGTGGTTCATATACGTTTTAACGTCTCTGTTGAGCCTTATTATGATGTCCGCGATGATATTTGCGGCTATGAGGTCATATTGTACACTGTCGGCGTTCGCGACAAGGTCGGACTGTCGGGCCTCAAACTCCCCTGCGCCGTTCGCCCTCGCGTTATCGAGCGCCACGTTAACGCTGACGCTGTCGTAATCGAGCGCGAGCACGCTGCCTGCGCCCAGCTTAGCGGCTGCTATTCCGAGTATTCCCGAGCCGCACCCCACGTCGAGAACACGATCGCCCTTATTGATATGCTTTTGAATAAGCTCGAGACACATCTTCGTGGTCTCGTGAACGCCCGAGCCGAACGCCATGCCGGGGTCTATCTCTATAACGACTTCTCCGCGCTTCGCGCTGTAGTCTTCCCACGACGGTTTGACTATAATATTACCCGCGGCTTTAAACGTTGTGAAGTGTTTTTTGAAGTTCTCGTTCCAGTCGGTATCGGGTATCCTTGCGACGCTTACCTTCAGCGTTCCCGCGTCTGTTTCGGATGTTTTCCTTATTATATCGAGGCTGTCCTTGATAGATTGAAGAGCCTTATCAAACCCATGCTCACCGTAGTACGCGGATACAGACACGCTTTGAAGCGATGGCAGTAATGCGCAGTGCTCGTCGTGTTTCTGCAAGGCGACGCTGCCGCCCTCAATCTCCACGCCGCCCGCGCCCGTGTCTATAAGCGCGGACGACACTATATCCGCGGCGTCTTCAGTTGTCTCTATAGAAACCTTGTTCCAGAACATTTAACTGCCCATTACCCTCTCGAAAAAGCTCTTCTTCTCTTTTGTGGACTTTTCAAACTCCCTCAGCATTGTCTTTTGTTTCTCGGTCAGCTTTTTGGGAACCTCAACGTTTACCTGCACATATAGGCTGCCCTTCTTTGTCGAATGCAGATATTGTATGCCCTTATCTTTAAGCCTGAACACCGTTCCCGTCTGGGTGCCTTCGCTAATTTTATACTTTGCCTTGCCTTCGAGCGTGGGCACGACAAGCTCGGCGCCAAGCGCCGCCTGAGCGAACGAAACCGGCATCTCAAGATAAAGGTCATACCCGTCGCGCTTAAAAAACTTGTGAGGCTCAACGTAGATATATATCTGAAGATCGCCCGTAGGGCCTCCTCGCTGCCCGGCGCCGCCTTCGCCCCTCAGTGTTATTATCTGAGCGTTGTCTATTCCGGCGGGTATATTGACCTTCATTTTCTTTGGTTTTCTTAATATGCCTCTGCCTGAGCACTCCTGGCAGGGATCCTTTATTATAGTACCCTTGCCTCCGCAATCGGGACAGTCTATTATGTTTACAAAGTTGCCGAAAGCCGTGCTCCTCTGCTGCCTTAGCTGTCCGGTGCCTCCGCATGTCCCGCAGCGTTTTGGCTCGGTGCCCTCTTTCGCGCCTGTACCGCCGCATGCTTCACATGTAACGTCTTTATTTAACTGTACCTCTCTTGACGTTCCAAAAGCTGCCTCTTCAAACGTTATGCGCATCTCCATCCTAAGGTCCGCGCCGCGCACAGGGCCGTTCCTTTGCCTCGCCGACCTTCCGCCGCCAAAGAACGAGTCGAATATATCACCGAAGCCGCCCATAAAATCTTCGAAGCCGCCAAAACCCATTCCCCCCGCGCCGTCGAACGCCGAGTGACCGAAGCTGTCGTACTGCCTTCTTTTGCCGTCGTCACTTAATACGGCGTACGCTTCGCTGGCCTCCTTAAACTTTTCTGCCGAACCCTCTTTATCTTCGTTTACATCGGGATGATATTGTTTCGCGAGCTTCCGGTACGCTTTTTTAATGTCCTCTGTTGAGGCGTCTTTTTTTACGCCCAGAACCTCGTAGTAGTCTCTCTTCTCCGCCAAAATACCAGCACCGCCTAAAAAATATTTTTACGCTCTAAAAGCCAAAGCGACTTTTCCGCTTTGGCTTTCGGGTTAATAGAGTGCCCCGAAAAGGAATTGCCTTTCGGGGTTTTATTAACACGCTATGTAAGCTATATTATTTTATTCTTGTTTCTTATCATCGTCAACAACTTCGTACTCCGCGTCGACGACGTCGTCGTTTTTCTGCTGCTCAGCTCCGCCAGTCTGGCCGCCCGCACCGGTGGCGTTGGCCTCGGCATTTGCCTGCTGGTATACCTTTCCAAACACATCGTACGACACCTGCGAGAGCTTTTCGGCGGCCGCTTTTATAGCAGCGCTGTCCGTGCCCGCAAGAGCGCTCCTTACGCTAGAAACCTCAGCCTCTATCTTGCCCTTGTCCTCGCTGCTTACCTTTTCACCGAGGTCTTTTAATGTCTTCTCGGTTTGGAATACGAGCGCGTCGGCGTTATTCCTTATCTCGACGTTCTCCTTTTCCTTTTTGTCCTCTTCGGCAAACCTCTCGGCGTCTTTTACGGCTTTATCGATATCGTCCTTCGACATGTTCGTCGAGGCGGTTATAGTTACCTTCTGCTCGTTGCCCGTGCCTAAGTCTTTAGCCGATACGTGCACGATGCCGTTAGCGTCGATATCAAACGTGACCTCTATCTGAGGCACGCCTCTGGGAGCGGGCGGTATACCGGTAAGGTTGAACCTTCCCAGTGTCTTGTTGTGCGCAGCCATTTCGCGCTCGCCCTGCAGCACGTGTATCTCGACGCTCGTCTGGCCGTCAGCCGCGGTTGAGAACACCTGGCTCTTCTTCGTGGGAATAGTGGTGTTCCTTTCGATAAGCTTCGTGGAAACGCCGCCCAGCGTCTCAATACCGAGCGAGAGCGGTGTAACGTCGAGCAGAACGATGTCGTTTACTTCTCCGCCTATGACGCCCGCCTGTATGGCGGCGCCTATCGCTACGCACTCGTCCGGGTTGATTCCCTTATACGGGTCTTTTCCGGTAAGCGACTTTACTTTGTCCTGAACGGCCGGTATCCTTGTGGAACCGCCGACAAGTATTATCTTGCTGAGATCAGCGGCCTTTACTCCCGCGTCCGCCATGGCCTTTTTCGTGGGCTCTACCGTCATTTCCACGAGGTCAGCCGTAAGCTCGTCAAACTTCGCCCTCGTCAGCGTCATATCGAGGTGCTTTGGTCCCGAAGCGTCGGCGGTGATGAACGGCAGGTTTATGTTCGCCTGAAGCACTCCCGAAAGCTCTACCTTCGCTTTTTCCGCGGCTTCCTTTATGCGCTGCATCGCCATCTTATCTTTTGAAAGATCTATTCCGCTCGACTTCTTGAACTCCGCGACAATATGGTGCATTACCTTCTCGTCGAAGTCGTCTCCGCCAAGGCGCGTGTTGCCGTTCGTTGCGAGCACCTCAAATACGCCGTCGCCGATCTCGAGTATTGAAACGTCGAACGTTCCGCCGCCGAGGTCGTATACGAGTATTTTCTGGTCGACTTCCTTGTTAAGCCCGTACGCGAGCGAAGCCGCCGTTGGCTCGTTTATTATCCTTTGAACGTTAAGGCCTGCTATTTTGCCCGCGTCTTTTGTGGCCTGCCTCTGGCTGTCCGAAAAATATGCGGGGACTGTTATAACAGCGTCCGTTACCGTTTCTCCGAGATAGCTTTCGGCGTCGGCTTTTAGCTTTTGCAGTATCATAGCCGATATCTCCTGCGGAGTATATGTTTTGCCTTCTATGTTTACCTTCCTGTCCGTGCCCATATCCCTTTTAATTGAGCTTATGGTCTTGTCAGGATTCGTTATCGCCTGGTTTTTAGCTACTTTGCCTACCAGCCTCTCGCCTGTGTTTGAAAACGCCACGACGGAAGGAGTCGTCCTGCTGCCTTCGGCGTTCGGTATAACTGTCGGCTCGCCGCCTTCCATGACGGCAACGCACGAGTTTGTAGTTCCGAGGTCTATTCCGATTATTTTACCCATGTTTGTTATCCTCCTATATAAAATATATTATTTGTTTACTATAACCATGCTGTGTCTTATGATCCTGTCGTCCATCATATAGCCTTTTTGCGCCACCGCGGCGACAGTGCCCGGCGTTTGGTCTTCAGCAGTCTCAATCTGCTGTATCGCCTGATGCAC
Organism: Bacillota bacterium; assembly: GCA_023410475.1. Classification (GTDB taxonomy): domain Bacteria; phylum Bacillota; class Clostridia; order Christensenellales; family SZUA-584; genus DTFZ01. The sequence continues at coordinate 157,277 of JAEYPS010000006.1, forward strand.
GTTTGGGTCGAATTCGCAGCCGAGCGCCGGAATCTCCTTTACGCCTATACACGCAAGTATATCCGACAGCTGCTTATATACCATTAAAACTCCCTTTTCAACAGAGTTATCGCTGTTCTCGTCAACATGCTCAAGCGCTCTCTCAAGATTATCGACCACAGGCAGAATTTTTTCTATCACGTCGCACGAGCCCGCTTTCATAGCCTGAGACGTCAGTGCCTGATTGCGTTTCTTGTAGTTGTTATAGTCGCTGAACGTACGCTGATAGCTGTCCCTGAACGAATCCCTCTCCTCTATCGCCTGCGCGAGCGCCTTTTCAAGCCTCGCCGTTTCTTTGCTGCCGCTGCCTTTTCCTTTGCCGGTTTCTTTAACGCTAGCCTCATTGCCGTACGTATCGTCCGCCTCTGCCCTTATTTCCTCCTGATCGACGGCATTTTCTTTATCGTACTCCGATTGAGGATGCTGACCCGCGTTTCTGTTTCCATTCATGTCAATCACCGCCTTTTCTATTTATCATCTGTCTCTAAAAAATGGGATAGTATGCTGTTAAGGCTGCTGCTTACATGGCCTAAAATAGATACTATTTTTGAATAATCCATCCTTGTCGGCCCTATAACGCCGAACGAGCCAAGCGTCTTTCCGCCTATCTTATACGTCGCAGTTACCACGCTCATATCGAAAAGCTCCTGAGCCATGTTCTCCTGCCCTATAGTTACGGTAAACTCAAAGCTCGTTGCTTTTTTCATCATGTCGTAAAGCATGTCTTTAGTCTCGAGCAGAGCGAGAAAATTCTTTGTCTTCTCAACGCTCATGTATCCGGGGAAGTCTATTATATTCTGCGCGCCGCCAACGACTATTCCCTTTTCGCCCTGCGGCTCGACGCTCAAGTCTATGGCTTTCATGATATCCGTCATAAACTCGCTGTTGACGCACACGTTCTCCCTGAGGCATGCCGAAAGATCGCTCTCCGCCTGTTCGAGCGTTTTGCCCGAGAGCTTATCGGTCAAAAGGTTTGAAAGCATCTCTATATCGCCCAGAGTTATGCCCTCCGGCACTCCTATAACGGTGTCGTTTACGAGCCCCGCGTCGGTTACAAGCAAAAGTATGGCTTTTCGTTCCGTAAGCTTTACGAGCTGTATGCGCTTGATGACAGACTTTTTGAGCTGAGGCCGAAGCACCATCGATATATGATGCGTCGTGTCCGACAGCACCTGAGCGGCTTTCTCTATGACCTGCTCGACTTCTGCCATCTTTTCGGCAAAGTAGCTCTTTATTTTATTCGCCTCGGCCGCGTTGAGCTTTGCTACTTTCATAAGTCTGTCCACATAAAATCTGTAGGCCTTATGCGAAGGGATGCGGCCGGCGGACGTATGAGGCTGCTCTAAAAAGCCGAGCTCTTCAAGGTCCGCCATCTCGTTCCTTATCGTAGCGGAACTGAGCTCAATGCCGTGTTTTCTCGATATAGTTCTTGAGCCGATAGGGAGTCCGGTCATTATATAGTCGTCCACGACTGCTTTTAGTATACCGAGCTTCCTTTCATTCAATTCCATGGTGCTTCCCCCGTTATTAGCACTCTTGCCTAGCGAGTGCTAACATCATGGTATAAAAATAACACTTTTTAACTTTAAAGTCAATACCGCAGAGCGCATTTCATATTATTTTCATAAATTCGGTGATTAGAGTGTTTTGAAGGTCAAACCCCTTTATCGTGGGGTATATTCCTTGCTCATCCTTAACTATAAGGCCGGATTTTTGGGCAATATCTATCGCATTACCGAAAACACGCTTGAAATCCATGCAAAAGCGATCACTGAAGCCTTTAAACGTTATTCCTTCGCTAAGTCTGAGCCTGAGCATAATGTATTCCGTCATCTCGTCCTTTTCGGTAAGCACGTATTCTTGAGCTATTGGTTTTTTGCCTTTGGTTACGAATTGTATATATTCATGTATATTTTCTGTGTTGCTGAACCTTTTCTTTTGTGCTGATAAATATGAGTGAGCGGCGGCTCCGAGTCCTAGGTATTCTCCGCCTGTCCAGTATTTCATGTTATGAAGGCACTGCGCGTTTTCCTTAGCGAAATTAGACGTCTCATAATGCGTATAGCCGGCTTCCAAAAGCATCTGCGACGCGCAGTGGTACATGTCGCGGTCGGCGTCTTCGTCCGCGCCCGAATATTCCCGCGCAAGCTTCGTGCCTTCTTCGAGTTTCAGGCTGTACGCCGATACGTGCCGGGGCGCAAGCTTTATGATATTCGTAATGGTATCCCCGAAGCTTTCTCTCGTTTGTGCCGGAAGAGAGAATATGACGTCTATGTTTATATTGTTAACATGGCGCATTGCGGATTGATATGCCGCCAAAAAACGCTCGAACGCATGGCCTCTGCCTATACGCTTGAGTATTTCATCGTCATGTGTCTGAAGCCCGATGCTCAACCTGTTAAGCCCGCAGGCGGCGTATGCCTCTGGCTTCTCATCATCGAGGGACTCCGGGTTTGCTTCTATAGTAGCTTCCTTAAGCTCAAAATCAAACGCATCTCTCAATCCGCAAACGAGCGCTTTTACCTGCTTCGGCGTGAGAAGCGACGGCGTGCCGCCGCCTAAAAAAAGCGTATCAACTGTGTGATCTTTAAAGTTTTGCGAGTAAAGGCGTGCCTCGGCGACAACCGACCCGATATACCGCTCGAACGACCCCTCCATGCCGGGGTATGACACGAAGTCGCAGTAATGACACTTTCGCGCGCAGAACGGTATGTGTACGTAAAGCCCCAGCAGTTTCATCAGTCCATCTTGAGCACTGACATGAACGCCTCGGAAGGAACCTGCACGCTGCCGACCTGGCGCATGCGCTTCTTGCCTTCCTTCTGCTTTTCAAGCAGCTTTCTTTTTCGCGATATGTCTCCGCCGTAACACTTCGCGAGCACGTCCTTGCGCATTGCCTTTACGGTCTCTCTTGCGATTATCTTTCCGCCTATCGCCGCCTGTATGGGTATCTCGAACATCTGCCGGGGGATTACGTCCTTCAATTTCTCTGCGATGCTTCTTCCCCTCGCATACGCCTTGTCGCGGTGAACAATTATGGAAAGAGCGTCGCACATGTCTCCGTTTAAAAGCATATCGAGCCGAACAAGGTCGCTCTTTTGATAGCCTTTAAGCTCATAATCGAGCGAGGCGTATCCGCGCGTACGAGACTTTAACATATCGAAGAAGTCGTATATTATCTCGTTCAGCGGCAGCTCGTAGTGTATGAGCACCCGCGTGTCCTCTATATACTCCATGTTCTTGAACACTCCCCGCTTCTCCTGGCATATCTCCATCACAGCGCCCACGTATTCGTCGGGCGTCATTATCGTGGCCGTGGCTATAGGCTCTTCCATGTAGTCTATAGTCGTCACGGGAGGCAGGTTCGTGGGGTTTTCGACTATAAGCTTCTCGCCCTTTACAGTTATTACATGATAGCTGACGCTGGGCGCTGTTGTTACAAGGTCGAGGTCATATTCCCTCTCAAGCCTCTCCTGAATTATTTCCATGTGTAAAAGCCCGAGAAAGCCGCATCTGAAACCAAACCCCAGCGCTACGGATGTCTCTGGTTCATATATCAGCGAAGCGTCGTTGAGCTCCAATTTGGCCAGTGCGTCTCTTAAGTCTTCATACTTCGCGCCGTCCGCCGGGTAGATTCCGCAGAACACCATCGGAGTTACGTTTTTGTATCCCGGAAGAGGCTCTTTGCTTCCGTTCTCGGCGTTCGTTATCGTATCGCCCACCCGCGTGTCCGAAACGTTCTTAACGCTTGCCGCGATATACCCAACTTCGCCCGCGCAGAGCGATTCTGTCTCTAGGGGAGCGGGCAGAAACACGCCTACCTCAGTTACCTCGAATTTTTTGCCCGCGGCCATAAACAGTATCCTGTCTCCCGGCTTAACGCTGCCCTGCTTTACTCGAACGTAACTTATCGCGCCTTTGTAGTTGTCATAAAAAGAGTCGAATATCAGCGCTTTTAGATGGTCATCCCTGTCGCCGCTGGGAGGAGGAAGATATTTTATTACGGCCGCCAGCACCTCTTCGATGCCAATGCCCTCCTTCGCGCTTATAAGAGGAGCGTAAGAAGCGTCGAGGCCCAAAACGTCCTCTATCTCTTTCTTTACCTCGTCGGGGCGCGCGGACGGCAGGTCTATCTTGTTTATAACGGGCAGGATCTCTAGATTATTGCCCATCGCGAGGTATACATTGGCAAGCGTCTGCGCTTCTATACCCTGGCTGGCGTCGACTACTAGTATCGCGCCTTCGCAGGCGGCCATGCTTCTTGAAACCTCGTATGTGAAATCGACATGCCCGGGCGTATCTATAAGGTTGAGCATATATTCTGTTCCGCCCTCCTCATAGAACATGCGAACTGCCTGCGATTTTATCGTAATGCCCCGCTCCTGCTCCAGCTCCATGGTGTCGAGTATCTGATTGCGCATATCGCGCTTGGAAACCGTATGAGTGGCCTCTATGAGCCTGTCCGCAAGCGTGGACTTGCCGTGGTCTATATGCGCTATGATGCAAAAATTTCTTATCCTGCCAATACCAGTTGACATTAATTATCCTCCGATTACCCCAATACGTTTTATCTTTGACCGATAAAACACAGAACTATAATATATAAAACAGATGCTAAATGCAATTCTTTCTTGTCGGCCTTCGAACAGCCGTGATATGATTATTTATATATACGGAGGTGACGTTATGAGCGATATCAAAAAAACGTTAGAGGCGCTTGATAACAAAGGTTTCAAGGCGGTATTCGCCAAAGACGCGCCGGAGGCTTTAAGCTACGTTTTATCACAGATATCAAAGCAAGAATCCGTAGGCGTGGGCGGAAGCGTCACGCTCGCTGAGACGGGCATAACAGAAGCTCTGATTGAGAGAGGCAACACCGTATACTCAGGCTCGTTGGCGCAAAAGAACGGACAGGACGCCTATGCCGCACGAAAAGCGGGCATGAGCGCCGACGTGTATATTTCATCCACGAACGCCGTGACTCTTGAGGGCGATCTTATTAACATTGACGGTATCGGCAACCGCGCGGCGGCAATGTTCTACGGCCCTGATAAGGTCATAATAGTAGCGGGCAGAAATAAAATAACTACAAACCCGAACACCGCGATAGCGAGAATAAAAAAAGAAGCGTGCCCGAAAAACGCCGTAAGGCTAGGGCTCGATACCCCCTGCGCGAAGACAGGCAAATGTGAGGATTGCGGCAGCCCGCAGCGCATGTGCAACGTCGTCGTGCGCATACAATACCCACCAAGAGGCAAGGAGATTCACGTCGTAATGATCGACGCAGATTTCGGGTATTAACCTTTTCTACAGTTAAATAATAGATATTTTATTACTCTACAAAGACGGCGGAATACCAGTTTTGCGTCTCGGACTCGTCTCGCAGCGTTTTTATAGGCAGCCCGAATCTTCCTGCCGTCTTGAATACGTCTATGCCCGCGCTGTGAAAAGCGGGGCGCGCTTTTTTGGGGTTAGCGCACGGCTTTGCGCTGCGCCCCGCGCAGTCGGCGCATATGGCGCAGTCGCTCATCGAAAACGCCATGTAATACCCTTTTAGGAACGCCTCGCGTTCGATAGCGAACGATACGTCCTGACTTACCTTTTTGTCCGTTGAATGTACGATAACACCCCACGAATACTCTTTTAGTACTCTCTGGAAATCAAACACGCTTAACGACCCCGGCCTTGAAGGGCATGTATGGCCCTTGCCCCAGTCTGTGCAGCCGAACATGCACTTCAGTATCGTTCTTGTGTCAAACGCTATGTCGTCTATGCTAAATAATACTGCGTGATCAGCGCCCATTTCAAGAGCGGTTTTTATTAGCTTGTCCTTAATCATTATAACCTCACTGATTTATATATTCGAGATGTCACGTTTTATCTGCGCTATCAAAGCTTCTTTGTTTTTAAATTTCATTTCATCTCTCAGCCGCTTTATGAATATTATTGTTATGTTCTTGCCATAGATATCGTCGGACATGCCGAGCAAGTGCGCCTCCACAGTCTCAACGATTCCTTTAGAGACTGTCGGCTTAACGCCTATGTTGCACACGCCCTTATAGAGAGTGCCCTCAACATCTACTTCCACGCTGTAAACGCCCCTGAGCGGCATCGCCTTTTCTTTCGCGACCGAAATATTGGCAGTCGGGAAACCGAGCTTGTTTCCGAGCCCGCTTCCCTTCTCAACCTCGCCGCATATGCTGTAGCTGTAGCCGAGCAGCGCGTTAGCCCTCTCTACCGCGCCCGCGGCAATGCATTCTCTTATCCTTGTAGAGCTTACAGGCTCGTCGTCATATATAACGGGTGGGATGACTATGACATCACAGCCATGTGCGTCGCCGAACTCCTTTAATGTGTCCACATTCCCAAGAGCATGCTTGCCGTACGTATAGTTATATCCGGCAACGATTTTTTTCGGAGAAAATACGCTTTGTATCAGTGCAGCGAACGCGTCTTTGTCTGTGCACGCGAATCGTCTGTCAAAGCTCGCGATACATAGATAATCTATCCCGGTTTTTTCAAAAGCGGCTGTCTTTTCATCGAGCGTAAAAAGGCACATCGGCTTTTTGTCGGTAAGCAAAAGGTTACTCGGCAGAGAATCGAACGTAAACGCGGCGCTTTCGCCCCCTAAACTTTTTGCCGCTTCAAGAAGCGCCATATGCCCGAAGTGCAGCCCGTCGAATGTACCAAGGGCGATGGATAGCTCTTTGAATTTTATGCTTTTTGCCTGTTCAAGTGTGATGACCTTCATATATCTGCCCCATCCGTAAGCAATGTCGTTATCCTGAGCCTGTTGTCTTTTAAGCAGCCAATGCCTAAAAACTCGCTGTCCGCGTATACCCTTGCTTCAGACTCATCTTTTCCGTCGTGTTCTATACTCGCGCCGTTCACCAGCGGCGTTCGTCTTCGATCGCTCACTGTCAGCCGGGGCATGTCCGATAAAAACATATCGGCAGGCAAAACCGCCTTTTCCAGCGCTGCAGGCTCCTTCAATTCATCCGCGGTATACGCGCCTTCTATAGAGAGCCCCGCGCACATTGTCCTTATCAGAAACGACATGAAAGCAGGCAACCCAAGGAGTTTTCCTATATCCTCGCACAGCGTTCGTATATACGTTCCTTTGCCGCAAACCACGCGCACCAAATGAGCGTTTTGCCTTATGCTTGAGAGATACTGCGCTTTATGTATCACGATGTCTCTTAATTTTTCGGGAATGTCCGCGCCCTCTCTTGCGAGGCTGTAAAGCTTGCGCCCCTGATGCTTTACCGCTGAATAAGCGGGAGTGCGCTGCACCGTTCTGCCGCAGAAGCTTTCAAGAGCCTGCTTTACGTCTTCGGCGCAAGGCGGCGCTTTGTCTGATATTTCGGTGATTTGTCCATAGCTGTCGCCGGTGTCTGTGCTTAATCCGAAGCTTATTTCCGCTATGTATTCCTTTGCCCCGCCCATAAGGTATGACGAGATCTTAGTCGCCCTGCCGACGCATATCGGAAGCACACCGCACGCGCCGGGGTCAAGCGTACCGGCGTGCCCTGTTTTTGCTCCCGTTATCCCCCTCAAATAAACAACCGCGCCGTTTGAAGACATGCCGGGCGGCTTTAAAAAATTTATTACGCCGTTCATCGTTAAACCATTTTTATCAGTATTTCTATGACCGTGTTCTTAACTTCGTCTATTTTGCCTGCCGTGCAAAACCCCGAAGCGTTTTTATGCCCGCCTCCTCCGAAGGAAGACGCGACTGAGCATACGTCTATATCGCCCTTAGAGCGCAGGCTTACCTTGACGCCGTTTTTTATTTCCCTGAAAAACACAGCGACCTTCGTTTCCTCTATTTCTCTTGCAAAATCGACTATGTTTTCGCAGTCGGAGCTGCTTGCTCCGAGTTCTTTCATGTCTTTTGTGAGCAGCGTAACGGACGCTACTTTGCCTTCTTCAAATGTTTCAAGTCTCGTGAGAGCGCGGGTGATAAGGCGGGTCAGCACGAGCGTGCGCCTTCTGAACAGTATATCAGCCGTTTCTCTTATATCAAAAAGCCCTACTAGCTCCGACGTATACCGAAGGCACTTTCGGCCAGTATTGGAATACGTAAAATTGCCCGTGTCCGTAGACATCGCTATATAAAGGTACCGTGCAGACATCTCGTCATGAGGCACGCCCTCTTCGGCCATAAGCTCGAAAATTATCTCTCCTACAGACGACGCCTCAGCTATATAGTTGAGTTTGCCGAACTTTTCATTCGTAATATGATGGTCTATATTTATATTGTTAATTTTTTTAAATATCTTCTGTGCTTTGCCGAGCCTTGATTTGTCCGCGCAATCTATGGCTATCGCAAGGTCATACTTGTCTTCGATAACCGAAATGAGACCGTTTTCGGGAAAAAGCTCGGCGTATCTGTGAGGTATGCCGTCGTCGCAGTATATGTCCGATCGTTTGCCAATACTCCCAAGCATATGCTGCAGCGCAAAACAAGAGCCGAGCGTATCACCGTCCGGCTGAATGTGAGCAATAACGAGTATGCTGCTTGCCTTTTCTATTTCTTTTTTTACGCCCTGCAGGCTGTACATCGCCTTTAAACTTTCTTGAGCAGCTCGGTTATCTTGCTGCTGTATTCAATTGAGGTGTCTAGAACGAATGATATCTCGGGCAGCCGCCTTATGTTAATTTTCGAACCTATCTCGTTTTTGATATAATGCTCGGCGTGCGACAGAGTTTCTATTGTCGACGCCTTCTTTTTATCGGTATCGAATACGCTGATATACGCTTTTGCGTATCTTAAATCCTTTGAGATCTCAACACGCGTAACGCTCGCCATCTCGGACACGCGCGGGTCTTTGATCTCGTTTCTTATTATCTCGCTCAGCGCTCTTTTAAACTCCGATTCTATGCCGGCAAGCCTGTTTTTTGACACTATCTCTCTATCTCCTGCATCTCGTACGACTCTATGATGTCGCCTTCCTTGATGTCGTTATAATTTTTAAGCGTTATACCGCATTCATATCCCTGGTTGACTTCCTTGGCGTCGTCCTTAAAACGCTTCAGCGCCGCTATAGAGCCTTCAAATACCACAACGTCGTCACGAAGCAGCCTTACGGAAGCGCTTCTTACTATCTTTCCGTCTGTAACGTAGCTTCCGGCTATTGTGCCTATCGCCGAAACGTTGAATATCGTTCTTACCTCGGCGTGGCCTAGCACGACTTCCTTGAACTCGGGCGCAAGCATTCCTTTCATCGCGAGCTGGATGTCCTCTATAGCCTTGTAGATGACTCGGTACGTCCTTATCTCTACTTTCTCCTTCTCAGCCTCTACCCTTGCCATGCTGTCGGGACGTACGTTGAAACCTATTATAATGGCGTTCGACGATGTCGCGAGCATTACGTCCATTGCCTTTATGGCGCCAACGCCTGCGTGGATAACGTTGACTCTTACGTCTTTATTGCTCAACTTCTCAAGCGCCTGCTTAACGGCCTCGACGGAGCCCTGTACGTCGGCCTTGATTATAATGTTAAGGTCCTGTAAACCCTCCTCGACTCTGCTGAACAGATCGTCAAGCGACACCTTGGAAAGGTTCTTGAGCATGTCGGCCTTTTGTTTGTCTTTTCTCTCTTCAGCTACCTGTTTCGTCAGTTTATCCTGCTCGACGGCGTGCATGACGTCACCCGCGACAGGAACTTCAGAAAATCCTACCACCTCTACCGGCTGCGACGGTAAGGCTTCTTCAACTCTGTTACCCATATCGTCGACCATCGCGCGTACCTTGCCGTAAGCGGTTCCTGCTACTATCATATCCGATACCCTAAGCGTACCGTTTTGCACCAGCACGGTGGCGACGGGGCCCCTGCCCTTATCAAGCTTCGCTTCGACTATTGTTCCTTTAGCTAAACGGTTCGGGTTCGCTTTTAACTCCTGCACCTCGGACAACAGCAATATCATTTCGAGCAGCTGGTCTATGCCTTCCTTTGTTATTGCAGACACAGGAACCATTACCGTATCTCCGCCCCAGTCTTCCGCGACTAGTCCGTGCTCCGTCAGCTCCTGCATTACTTTGTTCGGGTTTGCGTTCGGCCTGTCTATCTTATTTATCGCGACTATAATTGGCACTTTCGCGGCTTTTGCGTGATTTATAGCCTCAACCGTCTGAGGCATGACTCCGTCATCCGCGGCGACCACAAGTATCGCTATGTCCGTTACCTGAGCGCCTCTTGCACGCATTGCCGTAAACGCCTCGTGACCAGGGGTGTCCAGGAACGTTATATCCTGATCTTTATGATTGATAGTGTACGCGCCGATATGCTGCGTTATACCCCCGGCTTCATGCTCGGTGACCCGCGTCTTGCGGATAACGTCAAGCAGCGATGTCTTGCCGTGATCGACATGACCCATTACGGTAACGATGGGCGGGCGCGGCTTTAAATCCTTATCTTCATCGGCCATATCGCCCTCGCCCAGCACGTCTTCCGCCGTCTTGTCTAGCTTCAGCTCAAGGTTTATGCCGAACTCAGAGCATATAAGCTGCGCTGTATCATAATCTAACTCAGAGTTTATGGTGGACATCATACCGAGCATCATCAGCTTTTTGAGCAGCTCCGCTACCGGCTTGCCCGTTTTTTCCGCCAGTGACTTGACGGATATCGTTTCCATATTCATCACAGCCTTGTCTATTACTATAGGAGCTATGGGAACGTAAGACGTTTTCGTTTTGCTCCTCTTTTTGCCGCGATATCTTTCGTCGCTTCCGTCAAAAGGCGATTGATCTTTCATAAGCGCTCTTCTTGAGCCCTTAGATTTATCGTCCCATTTATGCGTATCTTCACGGTGTTTTTTACCCGCCGTGTTTTTCTTATCCACTTGCACAAAGCCGGACGACCTGATATCCGCTGCGGCTTCATCCTTGCCCAAAGGACGCCCCTGCGGATGCTGCCCCGGCCTCATCGGCGGGCGCTGCCCCTGACCTTGAGGACGGCCTTGACCGAACGGGCGCTGATCCTGTCCCTGAGGACGCCCCTGCCCAAACGGGCGCTGATCCTGTCCCTGAGGACGCTGATCCTGCCCGTAGGGACGCTGCCCCTGAGGACGCTGATCCTGTCCCTGAGGACGCGGGCCTCTTCCCGCTCCCTGCGGTCGGCTCTGAGGATCATAACCTGTACGGTCGGAACGAGGCGGCCTTTGCTGGCCCTGAGGCTGCTGCCACTGCTTTTGAGTCTGGAACGGCTGCCAGCCTTGAACGGGGGCGGCAGGCTCCTGCTTTTGTGCCTCAGCTTTTTTATCTTCTTTAACACTGTTTGCGGATACTTCGGCTACGGGTTCGCCAACAGCGGCGGCAGGTTCCTGCTTTTCCGCCTGCTTTGGCTTTTTCGTTTTCTTCTCTTCTTCAACGGTCTCGGATGCCGCTGCCGCCTTTGCTTTTTGCTTCTCAGCCTCGGCCTGCTGCCTCAGCGCTTCTTCAGCGGCTTTTGCCTGCTCGGCAGCCCTTGTCTGCTCTGCCTCTTCCTGCTGCTGTTTAAGCCTTTTTTCCTCAGCCTCTGCACGAACTATCTTTAAAAGCTCAGCTTCGATGCGCTTTAGCGTGGCCATATGGCTTTGTACGCTGTTTTGCAGCGTCTCCATCTTAGAAACAGCTTCCTTTGAATTCACTATCAGCTGTTTGTTCAAATCGATTATCCTGAGTTTACTCATCAATGCTACTCCCTTGACCACCAATAAATATATTCTTTATCGCATCGGCAAAACCGAAATCAGTTATTCCCAACACCATTATTTCAGGCTTTCCTATTGCTAAGCCCAATTTATCATACATGCTAACAGTTAAAACATCAACGTTTTCTTTGCCGCATAAATATTCAAATTTGCGTATGCTGGAGGGCGACATGCCTTCCTGAAGCAGCAGCAGCCGCACGCTGCCTCTTTTAAGCCCCGACTCGCACGCCGCTGTTCCGACAAGCGTTTTTCCGGCTTTGTGAGCAAGCCCAACGTATGATAAGCTATTTGAGGCCACGGCGCAGTATCACCCTTTTTATAGCGTTATAGGCCTCTTCGCTCATCGGTGTTTCGAGCGATCTGTCAAACGCTTTTATCTTCCTCGCCTTGTCGAGGCACTCTACGTCAGGGCACAGGTAAGCACCTCTTCCATGGGCTTTGCCCGTCTCGTCGGGCACAAGAGCGTTCTCAGAGGCGACGACGCGAACAAGCTCTTTTTTTGGCCTGCCCTCTCTGCAGGCTATGCACATTCTGACCGGTACTTTTTTTGTCTTCAAACCTGCCTCCGCCATCCGGTAGTTTAATTATCGTTTATATCGTCAAAACTGAAATCGTCATCGTACATACCGCCGTAGCCTTCCTCGTCTTCGCCGTCTATAGACGTTTCTTTGTGTTCGTCAAACAGCGTCTCTTCTATCTGAGTCTGGCTCTTTATGTCTATCTTCCATCCTGTAAGCTTTGCCGCAAGCCTTGCGTTTTGTCCTTCACGCCCAATAGCGAGCGACAGCTGATAATCAGGGACTACGACCTTAGCAGCCTTCTCCGACTCGTTTATCTGCACCATAAGTACCTTCGCCGGGCGCAGGGAATTGGCGATAAACTCAATAGGATCGGCGCTCCAGGGGATAACGTCTATCTTCTCGTTGCCTATCTCCGCAACTATCCTGTCTATTCTCGAGCCCTTCTGGCCTACGCACGAGCCGACGGGGTCTACGTTTTCGTCCTCTGAATATACGGCTATCTTCGTCCTCGAGCCCGCCTCTCTCGCGATGCTCTTTATTTGAACGACGTTCTGCATTATCTCGGGCACTTCTATTTCAAACAGCCTTTTCAATAGGCCCGGGTGAGTCCTTGATACGACTATCTGCGGCCCCTTAGCCGTCTTTCTAACTTCCATCACATACACTTTTAAATGGTCGTTTATATTATACCGTTCGCTCGGTATAGACTCGGAGACCGGCATCAATCCTTCCACTCCGTCAAGCTCGAGTAATATTCCGTTTTTATCTACGCGGTGTATTACGGCGTTCATAAGCTCGCCCTCGCGCTCAATAAACTTTTCAAATATAACTCCGCGCTCCGCTTCTCTTAAGCGGTGCACGACCACCTGTTTTGCGGTCTGAGCCGCTATCCTGCCGAACGAACCGGGTGTTACTTCCATCTCGATTGCATCGCCGGGTTCATAAGCTATGTTAATCTTCTGGGCGTCGTCAAGAGACATCTCTTCCGACTCGTCCGCGACTTCCTCTACTACCGTCTTCTTTGCGAAAACCTTAAACGAACCGTCGTTGCTGTCGACGGATACGCGCACATTTTGAGCCGAACCGTAGTTTTTCTTGTACGCGGAAACAAGAGCGTTCTCAATGGCGTCTATCAACACTTCCTTGTCTATGCCCTTTTCCTTTTCCAAAGCGTTTATTGCGTTTATAAACTCTGTATTCATCAATTACCTCCGCTATATATCGACGTGAAGCTTAACCGCGGCCGTTTCCTTGTATAAAAACGCTTGTTCGCTTCCGTTTATCTCTGCTGTAAATCCCGTTTCGTTACTGGTCTTTAAAAGGCCCGTAAATTCCTTTTTCCCTTCTTTGGAGGCGTAAAGCTTTATATCTACGCTTTTTCCTGCGTATCGCTCGAAATCCGCAGGCTCTTTAAGCGCCCGGTCGAGGCCCGGCGACGATACGCAAAGATAATACGCGTCTTCGATAGGGTCTTTTTCATCTATAGCCGGCTCTATGAGCCTGCTTATCGTTTCACAGTCGTCAAGGCCTATGCCGCCTTCTTTGTCGGCGTAAATAATAAGCTCTTTCGACCCTCCGACGGTTTTGATCTCCGTTCCCACATACTCGTAGCCTTTGTCTTCTATTATAGGCTTTACTATGTCTTCTATTATCTTTTCGTATTTACTGGCTATTTCAAACACTCCAAACTTACGCAAGCAATGATTCTGACAGTATAGCATTTCCCAAAACTCGTCTTTATCATTTACATGCTGCCCGCATTCTTTAGATTCAGCAATTGAAAAGAGTGGGACTCACCCACTCTAAACCGAATCTAGCAATAGGTATGATAGCATAATCTGCATAAAAGTGCAAGCTTTAAGGCAATATTTTATGCGGTACTGCCTTTGCCGGTCAGCATTATGAACGCCGCCATAGCCCCGGTCCTGCCCTTATCCCGTCTGTGTGAAAAAAAGAGGCTCTCCTCGTTATACGTGCAAAGATCAGCCGCGGTTATATTTACGGAGGGAACTCCTGCGCGGATAATATCGATGATACACGCTTTTGTGATATCGACATGCGCACCGTCAGCCTTGGTTTCTACGGTCTCTTTTCCGAACTCACTATAAAACATATCCGCGACGTCGCCGCCAACCTGATAGCGCTGTGCGCTTATACACGGGCCAACCGCCGCAAGTATATCCGAGGGCGCGCATCCCGCACCTATCATCGACGCTACCGCGCGCTCAGCGATATGCGCTGCCGTGCCTTTCCAGCCCGCGTGGCAGACAGCGGCGCAGCGAAGCTTCGGGTCGTAAAAAAACAGCGGAACGCAGTCGGCATGGAACGATATAAGAGGAAGGCCGGTACAAGTTGTATAAAGCCCGTCGCAAACCTCGGCGACGCTCTGTTTTGTTATGCCTCGACCCTCGTCCGCAGCTTCGGCCCGGTAAAGCCGCGCGCTGTGAGCGTAATTTATGGCGACGGCTTTTTTATAATCAAACCCTGCCGCCTGTGCGAATCTTTTGATGTTCTCTGTAAAGTTCTCTTCGCTTCGCTCTCTTTTCCTGCTGAAATTAAGCGTATCGAACGGCTTTTCGCTTACGCCGCCGACCCGCGTGGAGAACGCGCATATAACTCCGCCCGCTTTCTCAAACGATGGTATGGTAAGGTATTTTACTCCCAGTTTCTCATTTATCGCGAATCCCCTGCGAATACCATGCATGTCTACTTTTCTTCCAATAATGTCTGCAGCTCCTTCATGAACGTATCGACGTCCTTAAACTCCTTATATACGGAGGCGAAACGCACATACGCAACGTCGTCCAGTTTCTTAAGCCCGGACATGACAAGCTCTCCTATCTCTTTTGTAGAGATCTCCTGCTTTAATGAGTTGAAGATTGTTTTTTCGATACTGTCTGTAAGCTCGTCTATGCTTTGCATGGGAACCGGGCGCTTTTCACACGCTTTTATTATGCCAATCTTTATCTTGTCAGAGTCGTACGGAACGCGCTCGCCGTTTTTCTTTACAACTAGCAGCGGAAGGCTGTCAATTTTCTCATAGGTCGTAAAACGTTTTTTGCATGAAAGGCATTCCCTGCGCCGCCTTATAGAGTTGCCTTCCTCGGTCGGCCTGGAATCCACGACCTTACTTTCCGGATGTCCGCAGTATACACACCTCATACGCTACCCCCAAAACCATTTTTCTTACTGCTTATTATAACATACAAATCAATTTTTACAATTATCCGCCAAGAAAGACTGTGCTTTTGCAGATCAATCCTGATAATCAGGCATAAAATTGGAATCGACTTCTACGAGTATAACGTCGTCTCCTATCTTTCTGATGTTTTTCCATGGTATCACCTGGTCTCTTTCGCCTCTGAAAAAGAACGAAAACTTTGAAGGCCCGGGGACGACAATAGCGCATATCTTTCCGGTACATACGTCCAGCACAAGATCGCAGATGAACCCGAGCCTCGCGCCGTCCACTATGTTTACTACTTCCTTTTGTCTGAGCTTACAATACCTTGTCATCAAAACCACCTCACATAATAAATAATATGAGAGAGCACAAAAAAAAGACCGCGAAACGCCGCGGCCTTAATGCTGTATGCTCATATGCTCCTTCGTATGTTTTTAAGAGCGTTTTTCTCAAGCCTTGATACCTGTGCCTGGCTGATGCCTATTTCCTCCGAGACCTCCATCTGCGTCTTGCCCTGATAGAAGCGCATCATGATTATCTTCTTTTCGCGCTCGTTCAATTTCTCTATTGCTTCTTTCAAAGCTATACCGTCGAGCCACGTTTCGTCCGCGCTGCTTTTATCCTGAAGCTGATCCATTACGTATATCGCGTCTGAGCCGTCATGGTAAACAGGCTCATAGAGGGATACTGGGTCTTGAATAGCATCCAGAGCGAATACAACGTCCTCTACGTTCATGCCAAGCTCGTTGGCAATCTTTTCTACGCTTGGATCACTAAAGTTCTTCTTGGACAGCATGTTGCGTACTTGAAGAGCCTTATATGCAATGTCTCTCAGAGAGCGTGAAACACGTATCGAATTATTATCACGCAGGTATCTTCGAAGCTCCCCCGTGATCATAGGGACGGCATATGTTGAAAACCTTACTCCAAGCTCGACGTTGAAGTTGTCTATCGCTTTTATAAGCCCTATGCACCCGACTTGAAAAAGGTCGTCCATGTTTTCGTTTCTGCCCGTAAAACGCTGGATAACGCTCAGCACCAGCCTTAAGTTCCCTCTTATAAACTGCTCTCTTGCAGCCTGGTCTCCGGCTTTGATCTTCAGCATTATTTCCTTCATCTCTTTGGGTTTCATTACGGGAAGCTTAGACGTGTCGACGCCGCAAATCTCAACCTTATTAACCAGCATGTCATATCTCCTCGGAAGCTTGATATGACTAGCTTTGCCATCAGATAGGCTTTTATACTGGCAAAAAACGCCCTCCGGGCGTCTCGGCGGGCGTTTGTGCCGTAATATATACCGTAATAATTTCTGAAAGATTTGATAGCTATGGAGTGTTAAAGCTTAACGTTATATCTTTAGTTATTTATGAAGAAATTTTATTATTTTTTTTAGAAGTCCCTTGGCCGCCCGTATATTGGGGGATGGTCGGGCTCCGCTTTATATCAGCTTTGCCTTGAAAGCAGCAGTTCCGCGATAGATATAAGGCCTTCGGCACTGCTGCCGAAACGCTCGAGAGCGTCTTTGGCCTCGTTTGTTTTTTCTTTGGCTATCTGTTTTGATTTCTCGATTCCGTAGACGCGCACGAATGTCTGTTTATCCTTATCCGCGTCTTTGCCGGGCGTTTTTCCTATGCTGCCGGTGCTTCCCGTTTCATCCAGAATATCGTCTATTATCTGAAAAGCGAGGCCGACACAGGCTCCGTAAGTTTCAAGCGCCGCAGTTTCGTCAGGAGACGCTTCAAAAAGCGCGGCAGGAGACACGGCGGATGCCGTTATAAGCGCGGCAGTCTTTCTCTCGTGTATAAATTCAAGCACCTCGATGCCTTGATTTGTTCCTTCAAACGCCATATCCGCGGCCTGCCCCGCTATCATGCCCCGCGTTCCCGAGGCTTTCGCTATAATGCTTATCGCCGCGGTATAATCGAGCCCCGCGTCTTTATTTTGATGCGCGCAGCCGAGCATGACTTCAAACGCGCTGTTTAAAAGCCCGTCTCCCGCGAGTATGGCGTATGCCTCGCCGAACACCTTGTGGCAGGTCGGTTTTCCGCGCCGCAGATCGTCGTTATCCATAGCGGGAAGATCGTCGTGAATAAGCGAGTACGTATGTATCATCTCTATTGCGCAGGCAATATCGAGCGCTTTCGCCTCGTCGCCCAGCATTCCCGCCGACAGCAGGCACATAACGGGCCTCAGCCTTTTGCCGCCCGCCATAAGGCTGTAGCTCATGGCGTCCCTCAGTATTCCGGGTTCGCAGTGCTTTTCCATCAACTCCGCAAGCCTTAGGTTGACCGCGGTGCGAAGCCTGCCCAAACGGGCGTTTATATCATTCACCGCTTTTGACCTCGGTTTCGAGTATCTCTATTTTCGACCGCAGTTTCTCCAGCTTAGCGGTAAGCGAATTCGCTAGCTTGAGCCCTTCGGCGTAAAGCTCCATGCTCTTCTCTATACCCTGGTCGCCCGTTTGCAGCCTGCTCGATATTTCCTCGAGCTTTTGCATGTCTTTTTCAAACTCGCCCATATGCTCATCCCTTTCCGCCTGTCCTTGATACGGCGACGCGCCCGTCGTCAAACTCTATCTCCATATTTGCGGGAGCCGTGCTTTTTGACGTTATAACATTGTTGTTTTCGCCGTAAACTATGGCGTACCCTCTTTTAAGAACGTTTCTCGGATTGAGGTCCTCGAGGCTGTCGCGGTATCTTTCAAGCTTAAGAGTGTATCTTTCAAGTGCCAAAGTCAGGCTTTTTTTCATGAGGCCGCATTCCGATACAATTTTTTCGTATGTCTGGCGCATTTTAAGCTCGAACCCAAATGCTTCTATACGGCTTTTAAGCAGCTGTGTCCTTGTCTCATAATCACCGACTTTTGTGAGCAGGCTTTGCTCAAGCCTTGATTTGTAATCCTTAAAGTATTCAGTGAGCGCGTGCTTGTCCCGTACTACGAGCTCTGCAGCCGCGGAGGGCGTAGGAGCCCGAAGGTCGGCAGCCATATCGCAAAGCGTGTAATCCGTTTCGTGGCCGACCGCCGATACTACAGGTATTTCCGATTCGTATACGGCTCTTGCAACGCACTCCTCATTGAACGCGAACAGGTCCTCGAACGAGCCGCCGCCTCTGCCGACGATGATTACGTCAACATTCATTCCTTCATTAAAATATCTTATGCCTTCGCATATCTGGCGAGCGGCGCCCTGCCCCTGCACCTGAACGGGATACACGGTTATGTTTATGCCTTCGAACCTTCTCGTTGCTACTACTATGATATCGTGCATGACCGCCCCTGACGAAGACGTGACTATACCTATGCGCATAGGGAATTCGGGCAATGGCTTTTTATGTGAGCTGTCGAATATGCCTTCGGCAAAAAGCTTTTTTTTCGTGTGTTCGAATCTCGCGAAAAGGTCGCCTACACCCTGAAGGCTTGCCCTCTCGGCAATTAGCTGTATCTGGCCGCTTTTCCTGTAAAACGCTATCCTGCCCGAAACCTGTGCAAGCGCTCCGTCGGCGATGACGCCGCTGTCTTCGTTATACTTAAAATCATGCATCACACAGTTTATCATGCTGTCTTCGTCTTTAAGCGAAAAGAATATATGCCCGACAGACGAGATGCTGCAGTTCGTAACTTCTCCGACAACGGCTATCCTGCTTAAAAACGGGTCTTTCCACAGCTTCCTGTTGAGGTATTCGTTTACCTGTGAGACGCTGAAAACAGCTTCAGGCATGCCTGCTCGCCGCCTCTATCGTGTTTTCGAGCAGCATCGTTATAGTCATCGGCCCGACGCCTCCCGGGACGGGCGTTATGAACGACGCTTTTTTTGCGGCCTGCTCAAACAGCACGTCGCCTTTCAGCTTTCCGTCCACCTTGGTAGTTCCTACATCTATGACGACGGCGCCCGGCTTTACAAAATCGCCTGTTATCATTTCCGGCCTGCCTATCGCGGCTACGAGTATATCGGCCTCGGAGCAGACGCCTTTTAGGTCCTGCGTCTTTGAATGGCACATTGTCACCGTAGCGTTTTCCGAGAGCAGCAGCAGCGACACGGGCTTGCCCACCATATTGCTTCTTCCCACCACCACGGCGCGCTTGCCGGCTATCTCGGTGCCCGTGCTCTTTATAAGCTTTATTACGCCCTTTGGTGTGCAGGGCAGGAATCCTTTTTCTCCTACCATGAGCCTTCCCGCGGTCACGACGTGCAGCCCGTCGACGTCCTTGTCAGGGTCGACCGCACGCAGCACATTGCGCTCGTCTATATGGCGAGGCAGCGGAAGCTGCACGAGTATGCCGTGTATCCTGTTATCGCAGTTGAGTCCCTCGACTATCTTTATCACCTGCTCTTCGCTCGTCTCGGCGCTCAGCCTGTGAACGACCGAGTAGATGCCCGTTTCGCCGCAGGCCTTCTCTTTGTTGTTTACATACACCGCGGAAGCGGGGTCGTCCCCCACCAATATCACCGCGAGCCCGGGCGTTACGCCTTTTTGTTTAAGTTCGGCAGCCTTTGCTTTCAGTTCTTCTCTTATACCGGCCGATATCGCCTTTCCGTCGATTATGTTCAAATCCTGTCTCCTCTTTCGTATAGAATCTGCGCGCCGAATGCCAGGCCGCAGGCGTTGTCGGCGCTGTAAGCCTTATCGGCCAAGGTGCATTCATAACCGCAGCGCGCGCACGCTTCCAGTATTTTTTCCCTTATTATTCTATTACAAATAACGCCGCCTGTAAAAACAAACTTTTTTATTCCCGTCTCTTTTAGCGCGTTATCCATCATTCGCAAAAGCGTTTCCGCCGCGCAGTCGATAACACCGCCGAAAACCAAGGATACGTCCGCACCGTCTTTTATTAGCCTTATCGCCTGTGACTCCGCGCCCGAAAGGTTCGCTCTTATTCCACTAACGTTTACGGAAAGCTTCGCGCCTCCAGCCGCGTAAAGCTTGTCCATTTCAGCGCCAGCGGGAAAGCTTAGGCCTGCGGCTACCCCTATCCTGTCGATAAGCTGTCCGCACGTTATATCGAGCGTGCCCCCGATCTGCAAAATGTCTTTAACTATACTTTCATGAACGCTGATTTTAAGAACGTCGAGCGTGCCGCCCGATACGTGGAATACGCAGAATGTTCCGTCTCTAAATTTGTTTCCCAAAAACGCCGAGTATATATGAGCGTGCTGGTGAGTAAGAGCGTATGATCTGGCTCCGAGCGCCGCCGCGCATGATAAAGCGGCCGATTCCCCTACGCAGAAAACGGGCATGTAGGAATCGTCCCTGGGCCGTGGCCTTGCGCTGTAGCCCACGCCTTTTATAGTGTAATCATTTATAGGCCAGTCAAGAAATATCGTTTTTAAGTTTTTTATGTGCTGAAAAACAGCCTCCGACTGCCGAAGGCCTCTTGCTCCTCGTTCAACGTCGAGCATAATTCGTTTGTCGCACAAAACCTGCCCGCCGGAAACGACGGCGACCGAAGTTGTATAGCAGCTTGTGTCAAACGCAATAAAGCACTCACTGCTCATCGCTGTCTTGATACTGAGTCCCCAAAATTTCGTGAGGCTTATCTGGGTTTGCATCACTCAGTATTCCCGCGAGCACCCCGTTAATAAAACGCGATGATTTATCGGTGGAATACTTCTTGGCGAGCTCTACGCATTCGTTTATGGTTATGTTCTCGTGAATATCTTCGAAATATTTGATCTCGCAAACGCCCAGCCGAAGTATGGCGAGATCGACCTTTGACATATGGCCGATGTTCCACCCTTTTGAGTGTTTCTGTATAAGGCCGTCAACCGCCTCGCTGTTGATGTTATATCTGTCTATGATGCCCGTTACGTAATTCCACGCGTTTTCATTCATGCCCTTATCAAAACAATCCCGCATCACGTCCATCGTAGCGGGATTGAAATCGCCGTTTATCGAGTATTCATAGAACAGCCGGAACGCCGTGTCCCTTGCCGATCTTCTGCTCAAACCTTCCTCCGTATGCTATTTGAATATATCCGGCAGTATCCTGTCCAGTATTTCAAAAAGTCTCTTTCTTAATCTATTATTCGAACCGAAAAAGACGCCTATACCTACGCAGACTGCTAAAAACAACGTACGGAAAAAACCTATCCACAATATAAGCGCGCCTATGAGAAAACCGATGCATCCTCCCAATATAACGCTTTTATGCGCCTTTATAAATCTTTTAAAACCGCCGTTATTCTCAGACACTATTCCACACGCGCCTTTACGACCTGCGACGTCTTCTCGACCAGCAGGAGTACCTTATTGACTTCGATACCCGAGAGTACTTCTATATGCTCTTTAAGGCTTGTCTGAAGCGTGACCAAAACCTCGGGTATGTTTGAACCTTCGGCAAGGGCGAGCTTTGCCGATATATTAGCCTTTGAGTCCTTTATGGTTATTGATGTTTTGACGTTCCTTACCGCCTCGTTTGTCGCCATATGGCGCATTGCCATCTCTTCGATAGCGTTTATAGATATAAACACAGCGCCCAGCCCTGAGTTTTTAATAAGTGCCGCTTTCGGCTTGCGTTTGCGTATTCCGTAAAACATAAGCATCAGGCTCAGCAATACTAAAACAATAACGATTATAGACACGACAACACGCGTCAGGCTGTCGGTATAAAGCAAAGAGAGCCAATACTGAGGATGCGTCTGATCAATAAACCCCCAGACAAGGCCCAAAGCCATAACCGATATGAAAAGCACGGCAAGTATGTATATCGTCAATAAAAACCGCATCAATATCCGCATTTTTGTTTTCCCCCGTAACTCAACCCCGAAAAGCTTACCTCTTCGAGGTCCCTTTAATCATTTGTTAATCAAAGCCGCAAAAAGACGGCGTAAACACGGTGTTTTCAGTGTACGCGCTTTGTGTCTTCAGCCGGGGCTTTGCTTATGCGAACACCCTGAATATGTACGTTCGTTTCGACGACCCGAAGGCCGGTCATAGTCTCGACGGCTTTTGCAACGTTTACCTGTATGTTTTTGCACATCTCTGGGATATCGCTTCCGTATTCGACGATAACGAAAAGGTCTACGGCGCACTCCTCCTTGCCGACTTCAACTTTAACGCCTTTCGTTAAGTTCTTTCTTCCGAGCAGCTCGGCAAGGCCGCCAGAAAAGCCGCCGCTCATGCCTGCCACGCCCTCTATCTCGATCGTGGCAAGCCCCGCTATGGTCGCTACCACATCGTTCGCAAAGGATATGCTGCCGTTCTGTTCTTCTCTAGTATTCATATCTCCAGTGCTCAAATTAACCACCTCTTCTTATCCGATAGATAATTATAACAGATGGGGCAGCCGAATACAATCAACTTAAAACTACTTTAATACATTCGTAAAATTACTTCTGAAGTATTATTTTTATGTTCTGCGCGGGCTCTCCGGTCTTGTCCTGTACTATCTCAACTACCTTGGCTGCCTGCTCCTTCGTTATCTCGGTCATTTTCAGTACAACGTTTACAGAACCCTGCTGAACCGTCACTATTGCGTCCGAAAAGCCGCTGGCCACAAGCAGCCCTTCTATAGTGAACTCCGATTCCATCGACCGCACTATCTCTATCTTCTGATTCTGCGCTTCCTTAATTGTCTCCTTGTCGCTTTTCTCGTTGGAAATGATGCTGTCAAGGTAAGCGACCTCCGTATCCCGCACGTTTGTCCTGTTTGCCTTGTAATCCTCGAAGTAATTCTGAGAGGATATTACCGCAACGTCTCCGGCCTGCAGCGCGCCTTCGATCTCAGGAACGTTATCTTTAGCGACATTATCAGCTTTATTGTTACCGAGAGCAAAGTTGATATAGCCGACAGCGATAAGGACGACGATCAAACCCGTAAGCAGCAAATACTTCTTTGTTTTACTGTTTTTCATTATTCCACTTCCCTTATTCGTTATTCATTTTATATACGTCGACCCTGTCGGGGCTGACGTTTAATACAGTTTGAACAGCTTTTTGCAGGCTGAGCCTGACGCCTATGTCGTCTGCTCCCTCCGCTATGACCAGCACTCCCAATATCTTCGGGGATATCTCCCTCAATACCAGCGCGCTGCTCCCGTTGCTGCTGTCTATTGTTACTATACTGCTCTTTGTGTTCTCGGTATTTATTGTGCTTGTGCCGTTTTGACCTACGTCCGTCGTCGATGAGCTGTGTTTGTCTACGCTTATGGCCGGAACTATCTCGGCACTCGACTCATATGTGATCATCACCCTCACCCTGCCCGCTCCCTCAATATTCGAGAGCGTTTCCTCGAGCCGCTTTTCTATGCTGTCGCTTGTCAAAGACATCGGCGTTGCCTCGGGAGTATCTTTTACATCCGCTGCACTTTTGAACGAGGAAAAATATATAGTAAGTATTATTATGGCGATAAGAAGTATCGCCGCGTATTGTATCTTCTTTTTTGTATCAAGCTTCTTAAACGACGATATAAGGCTTCCAGCCCTGCCCTTTACGCCGAAATCCGCCGTTTCCCCGCTTTTAGCTCTTGAATCTTGCATAGCCTTTCCCTCTACTTTTTCACTATAGATATTTATTTTATTCATCTCCCATATATACCTTAAAAATATAATCTCTGTAGGGCGCCCATTCGTACCGGTATTCGCTTGTCTGCTTCATGCCGTCGAGCGCTGTGTCCATCTCGCTCTTTATGTCGACGCCGCCAAAAAACTTAAACAGAGGCGACAGCATAAATATAGTCACCACAACCCCCAGCACTACCGTAATATACTTTTTTATGCTCGTTTCGGGCAGCAGAGAATGTATAATAGCGCTGAATATCACAGCTACGGTAACCGATACCGCCCACGACGCGAAAAAACCCTGCATATATCACCTCAGCATTATATTAGTATTGCCGGCGCCTATTATTACCGCTATGGTTATAAAAAACATCGCCGCCGCCGCAAGCACCGCTACAAACAGCAGCAGCAATACGTCAGCAGACTCCGACGCGAACTTGCCTATCTCCTTGCCGGCCACCGGCTCGAGTACCGCCGCGGAAAGCTTGAATATGAAGTAATGAGCGAGTATCCCGAATACGGGCGTTATCACGATGGCCGCTATGATTATTATGCCGGCTATCCCGACGGCGTTCTTTATAAGGAGCGTGCACGATATAAGAACGTCCACCGTGTTTGAAAACATGCCTCCTATTATGGGGACGAGCTTGTCTATCGTATATTTTGCGGCCTTTATAGATACTCCGTCGAATGTCGAGCCGATTAGCCCCTGGATAGCGATTATGCCGAGGAATATCGTAAAGCTTATTCCTATCGCCCACTTAATGATCGATTTTATAAGCGCGCAGAAACCGCTTAGCTTGATGCTTGTTGAAAAGTTGTTTATCAGCGTAAATACCGTAAGCACTATAATAAGAGGCATTATGAAGCTGTTGAAAAACAGCGATATCCCGGTGGTCAGGAACACCGTCGCCGGGCTCAGTATCGCGGCGGAGGTTATGCCTCCGAGGGCTGTTAAAAGCGAGATTATAATAGGAAAAAACTCTGATGTGAACGAAGTCATACCTATTATCGCGTCTGCGCCTATTTTAAACGCTGTTACGAGTATGCCTATGGTAATGGTGCCGATTATTACGTACTGCGCTGTCTGCGCTGCCTTTGATACCCCCGAGTCCTTATAAGCCGGCTTGAAATGCGTTATGATGCTGAACAGCAGCGCGATGATTATTATCTGTATAACCGCCGGTATGCTCTTCTTAACTCCCTGAAACATGGAATCGAGCACCAATTGATATACATCAGATACGTCAAAATCGGCCCCGCCCTTCGCAAGTTTCGTAACAAAACTCTTAAGGTCCATACCGCCTGTTATCGGCCTTAACGTCTGTGCGTGCTCGTTAAAGTATGTCTCTATTTCATAGAGATCCGCTGTACCTAAGGCGCTCTCGATATTGCGTGTTATCTCGTCTTCTATAGCCCTGTCTATTTCATCACCCTCGGCGGCGCGCGCGCCTGCCGGAAAGAGCGTGAAGCAAACCACTATCGCCAGCATCATCGGTATTTTTCTCATGTGTCTATCCTAACAGCCCAAGCACCATATTCATGAACGAGGTTATGATGGGCAGTGAGAGAACTATTATGAACACCCTGCCCGCAAGCTCCACTTTCGACGCAAGAGAGCTTTCGCCGGTATCCTTGAGCAGCTGCACCGCGAACTCGCATATATACGCGATGCCTATGATCTTGAGTACGATAGTTATGCTCTGGTACGGTATGTCGTATCTTGACACGATGTCCTTTATGTAATCGACCGCCGTGACAAGATAATCGATTATGTATATAAAGATTATGAGGCCGGCTACCATGCTGACCTGCATCCCTATCTCCGGCTGCTTTTGTTTTATAGCGACCACCAGCACACCGGAGAATATGCCGATGAAAGCTATTTTTATTATCTCCATACTCAGTAAAGCCCGAATATGCGCTTAACGCTCTCGAACAGGTTGCTTACAAGGTCGACCACCATCAGCAGCACGATGACGAGGCCGGCTATAGTTGTAAGCAGCGCTATGTCGTCCCTGCCCGAGCGCACAAGCAGAGCATGCAGCACGGCAATGAGTATGCCTATGGCGGCGATCCTGAAGATTATGTCTATATTCAACGTTATCCCTCCTCTATATCATAAGCAGCGCGATAAGCAGTCCTGTCAGCATACCGCTTGTGTTATAAAGCTTGCATTTCTTTCGTTTTTCCGCTTCAAGAGAGTCCATATAGCCTGATAGGCGTTTAATATACGTGTGCGCCTGCTTTTCGCTTGGGTTCATGCACAGCGATTCTATAGCGTCTCCCCCCGATGAAACTACGCTTACATCCTCGCGCGAGAGGTACGTCAGTTTAAAGCTTTCGAAATTCTCATCCCAGATACTTTTGAAACTTGTCCTTGGCGATCTCTTTAGCGTTTTGGAGCATTTGCCAAAGAATAAGCGCACCTGTCCGCTGCCCGATGCCTCAAGCGCCTTGCAAAGCTCAAGGTTCATGCCCACTATCCTGTCCGAAAGATTGATAAGCGAGCTGTGGTATTCCCTGAAGAAATCAAGACGCTGCGCCGTCTTTTTGGACATAAGCCTTCCTATATATCCGCATATAGCGATAACAAGCAGGCACGCGAGTAGCTTCATAACGCCTCCTTTTCGAGCAGCAGAGGCTGCACCAGCAGTTCTTGTCCCACGGCGTCGTGTATCTGCTCAACCGTTATCCTGCCGAGCTTCGCCGACAGTACCACATACGCGTCAAAAAGCCTTTCATCGTATACCTGTCTGAAAAATAGCCTGCTTTTCAGTGTCTCAAGGCCGGGCGCGTGCGCGCTCGTTACCATTATCACGCCCGCGTTGGCTACCTCTCTCATCGCCTCAAGGTCCGCGCTCTTCCCTATCTCGTCGGCGATTATGACGTCGGGAGACAGCGCCCTGAGCGCCATAAACACCCCCTCGTGTTTGCGTACGCCCGATATGACGTCCGTCTCGGCGCCTACGTCGAAAAGCGGCTCTCCGTAAGCGCTGGCGGCAAGCTCCTGCCGCTCGTCTATCAATGAGACCTTACAGCCCGAAAGGTAAACGCCGCTGCCCGCGCATCTTGCGATATCGCGTAGCAGCGTTGTTTTTCCGAGTTTGGGTGAAGATATTATCAGAGTATTTATAAGACGCCTGTTCTTTGATATATATGGGAGCAGTTTGACCGATATTCCTGTGGTTTCACGCGGAATGCGAAAGTTAATACCGTTGATGCTCTTGTATGATCGCACAGTTCCGTTAGAGCGGACAGCGCTTCCCGCTATGCCGACGCGTATGCCGCTGCTCATCGTAATGAAACCCTGGCTTAGATCGTCCTCGAACGCGTAAGGGGACTTTCCCGTGATCGCGCTGAATGTCCTTTCGATGTCCTCGGGATTTACCGTGACGCCGAGCAACCCCAGCCGCCCGTCCGCGTCAACGCAATATCCCCTATCACACGTATAGGCCATCAACGGTTTTTGGCTTCTCAGCCGTATTTCTTCAACTCTCTCAGATACGTCTGCGTCTATACGCGAAAGCGGCGAATATACGTTCAGCGGAAGGTATTTTTCTATTGTATGTTTCCAGTCAACTTTTGCTTTAGCGTTCATGGTTAAAATATATGAATGCAGTAACACGTTTATAACGCAGCAGCCCCAAATAAAAAAGGCTTTCCGGAAGAAATCCGGGAGCCTTGTAGAAATCATCTGAATATTTATAGACTTAAAAATTTGTGACTATTTTTACACCCGCGCTTGTTCCCAGCCTTGTAGCGCCGGCGTTCAGCATAGCGACCGCTGATTCTATATCCCTTATTCCGCCCGACGCCTTTACTCCCATCACCGGGCCTACGGCTTCGCGCATCAGCTTTACGTCCCCCGTCGTCGCGCCTCCCGTGGAGAATCCGGTTGAGGTCTTAACGAAGTCCGCCCCCGCCGCCTTTGCGGCTTTGCATGCCTTGACTTTTTCTTCATCGGTAAGCAAGCATGTTTCGATTATCACCTTTATATGCGCTCTTCCCCGCGCCGCGGCTACTACCGCGCTTATATCGTTTTGAACGAGCACCCAGTCCCCTGACTTTGCTGCGCCTATGTTCATAACCATGTCGACTTCCGCAGCTCCCTGATCTATGACCGTCTCCGTCTCGAACGCCTTGACCACGGCAGGAGTAGCTCCCAGCGGAAAGCCTATCACCGCGCAGGCTGCCACGCCGCTCCCCGCAAGGCTGTCGGATACATATTTTATAAAGCTTGGGTTTACGCAAACGCTGGCAAAACCGTATTGCTTGGCTTCTTCGCAAAGGGCGCCGACCTGGGCAAGCGTTGCTTCCGGCTTTAGTATCGTATGATCGATATATTTTGCAAGAGACATAGGGTCCGATGTGTCAAAAGTCATATAAGAACTCCTTAAAAAGATAAGATTATGCATATGCTCGGGCTTATCAGTTTATATGATAATCTATTGATTCCCGTATTCAAAAATAAACTATAGACAGTCATTTGTCAAACAGGAGCTGTATCTGTTACACGCTAAAAAGCCGTGAGTTTTTTATGTACGCTGTATATAAAAAACAGCATATGCGATTTCGCGCATACGCTGCTTAATATTGTCCGCTCAGTTTTCTGAGATATAGCCTATAAGCCCGTTCGCGTCGATTATTTTGCGCATGAACGGCGGAAACGGCTCTGCCTGAAACGACTTGCCTTTTGTGATGTTTTTTATAACGCCGCTTTCGAGATCCACTTCGAGCTCGTCGCCGCTGTCAGTATTCTTAACCGCATCTTCGCATTCGAGTATCGGTAACCCGATATTTATGGAGTTCCTGAAGAAGATGCGCGCGAATGTGTTAGCGATAACGCAGTACACGCCCGATTCCTTTATTGCTATCGGGGCGTGCTCCCTCGATGAGCCGCAGCCGAAGTTGTTTTCGGCTACAATGATATCGCCCGTTTTCACTGTTCTCACAAAGTCCTTATCAATATCCTCCATACAGTGCGACGCCAGCTCTTTTGGGTCGGAGGTATTAAGGTATCTCGCGGGGATTATTACGTCGGTATCTACATTGTTTGCGTATTTATATACTTTAGCCATATCAGAAGCCTTCCTTTATACGTTTTCGGGGTTCTCTATCCTGCCGGTTAGCGCGGAGGCCGCGGCTACCGCCGGGCTCGCCAGATACACCTCAGACTTTACATGGCCCATTCTGCCGACAAAGTTCCTGTTTGTCGTGGAGACCGCCCTCTCGCCTTGCGCGAGTATGCCCATATGCCCCCCAAGGCATGGCCCGCATGTAGGAGTCGAGAACACTGCTCCCGCCTTAACGAAATCAGCGATAAGCCCTTCTTCGAGAGCCTGCAGGTAAATCTTTTGTGTGCCCGGAAGTATTATCACGCGTACTCCTTTTTTGACTTGTTTACCGCGCATTATATCCGCAGCTATCCTAAGGTCGGTTATGCGTCCGTTGGTGCACGATCCTATAACGACCTGGTCTATCTCGATGTCGCCCACCTCGTCGATGGTCTTCGTGTTTTCGGGAAGATGCGGGAACGAGACCGTCGGGCGCAGTTTTGAGAGATCTATGTTTATCACCTCGTCGTATTCCGCGTCGGTGTCCGCTTCGAACACTTTATAAGGCTTTGACGAGTGCTCTTTTACATATTCAAGCGTCTGCTCATCCACCGGGAATATGCCGTTCTTCGCGCCAGCCTCTATCGCCATGTTGCAGACGGTGAATCTGTCGTCCATCGAAAGCTCAGATACGGCTCCCGTAAACTCCATCGATTTGTAAAGAGCTCCGTCGACGCCAATAAGCCCTATTATGTGCAGTATAAGGTCTTTTCCCGAAACCCATTTGCCGGGCTTTCCGGAAAGGACGAACTTGATGGCGGTGGGCACCTTGAACCAGCACTTTCCTGTCGCCATAACGGCGGCAAGGTCGGTGCTGCCAACTCCTGTCGAGAACGCACCGAGCGCTCCGTACGTGCATGTATGCGAATCCGCCCCTATTATGGCGTCTCCCGGCACGGCGAGCCCTTTTTCGGGTATCAGGCAGTGCTCTATTCCCATCTCGCCCACCTCAAAGTAGTTCGTAAGCTCATGCTTTTTCGCGAACTCTCTTATTGCTTTGCACTGCTCAGCGGCTTTTATATCCTTGTTGGGCGTGAAATGGTCTGGTATTATAGCTACCTTGTCTTTATCGTACACCGTTGTCCTGCCCGTTTTCTCAAACTCCTTGACGGCAACGGGGGCGGTTATATCGTTGCCGAAAGCAAGGTCTATATCCGCCTCTATAAACTGGCCGGCGTGCACCTCGCTTAGGCCCGCCTTCCACGCCAGTATTTTTTGTGTCATTGTCATGCCCATAGTCAGCCCTCCATCTTTATCTCGTAGCAATATCTGTTAATAGCGTCTACATACGCCTTTACGCTCGCCTCCACTATATCGGTGCTCAGCCCGCGGCCTCTTACTTTCCTGCCGTCCTTGTCGAGCTTTACTACGACTTCGCCCTGCGCGTCCTTGCCGCCCGTCACCGAGCGCACTATATAATCCTCAAGCACAAAACTCATGCCCGTGCAGCGCTCTATGGCGTTGAACGCAGCGTCCACAGGCCCGTCGCCCGTAGCCGCTTCCTCCAGAGCATCACCGTTTCGCGTCAGCTTAACAACCGATGTCGACGTCATCTTGTTGCCGCTGTTAATAACGAACGTGTCAAACTCGAACTCGTTGGGCACGTTCAGTGCGTCAAACTCCACCAGCGCCCGAAGATCCATGTCGGAGACGTCCTTTTTCCTGTCGGCGAGCTCCTTGAACTTCTCAAAATAGTACTCGATCTTAGAATCGTCAAGCGTAAAGCCCAGTGATTTGAGTCTGTCCTCAAACGCGTGTTTTCCTGAATGCTTTCCCAAAACTATCGTGTTTTCGGAAAGGCCTATAGACTCAGGTGTCATTATCTCATACGTTTTCTTGTTTGCCAATACCCCGTGCTGATGTATACCCGCCTCGTGCGCAAACGCGTTCGCCCCAACGACCGCCTTGTTGGGCTGCACAGACACTCCCGTTATTGAGGATACGAGCCGCGAAGCGTTGTATATCTGCCGTGTATCTATATTCGTTGTATAGTCGTAAAGGTCTCGCCTTGTGGCTATAGCCATGACGACTTCCTCGAGCGCCGCGTTGCCAGCGCGCTCTCCAATACCGTTTATAGTGCATTCCGCCTGAGTCACGCCCGCGCGGATGGCCGCAAGCGTGTTCGCTGCTGCGAGCCCTAAGTCGTTGTGGCAGTGTACGGAAAGATCGATGTTTTCGATGCCTCTTACGTTGTTCTTTATTCCCGTTATCAGCTCATAGAACTCCTCAGGCGCGGAGTAACCTACGGTGTCGGGAACGTTTATACAGGTAGCGCCGGCTTTTATTACGCCCTCAAATACCCTGTACAGGAAGTCAGGCTCGCTCCTTGATGCATCCTCCGCCGAAAACTCCACCTCGGGGCAGAGCGATCTTGCGTATTTAACCATCTCGATCGCCTGCGCGAGCACGTCATCAGGGTTCATTTTGAGTTTATACTGCATGTGTATGGGCGATGTCGCGATAAACGTATGGATCCGCGGGCGCGCGGCGTTTTTGATAGCCTCCCATGAGCGGTCGATGTCTTTTTTAAGCGCTCTAGACAGACTCGCTACGCACACGTCCTTAACTGTTTCCGCGATAGTTTTTACTGATATAAAGTCGCCCGGCGACGCTATCGCAAAACCGGCCTCTATTACATCAACCTTAAGTTTTTCTAGCTGATGCGCAACCTCAATCTTTTCCTGCAGGTTCATACTGCAGCCAGGCGATTGCTCGCCGTCCCGAAGCGTTGTGTCAAAAATCTTGATCGTTTTCATGGCTTTTACTCCTTTCAATTCTTTTGGCTGCCGGGTAACTTTTGTTTTACGGAAAACAAAAAAGCCCTTCGTCTGTACAGAGACGAAAGACCCGCGGTACCACTCTGCTTGCGGTAAATAAAACCGCCAGCTCTCAGGGCACACCATGATGCCCGTACCCGTATAACGTTGAGTCACGACGTCTGCGCTTAATCAATTCAGCACAGAGGCTTCGGAGCGAGCTTCACCGTGTCTTGATTTCCGCCTTTCACCAAAACGGCGGCTCTCTTGGAATCAAGCTTTCGGCTACTGTTCCCCATCACAGCCTTTATTGCCAGTAATTATAAGCTGTGGACATACTCTTTGTCAACATATATTTTAAAAAATAAGGGCCATACGGAAAATACCGCACGGCCCTGTGATCAAGCTTTTTCCTTATTTAAACAAATCAATAAACGAGCCGTTCATGAAGAGGCCGGCAAAGACTATCGATACCATCGACAGCAGCTTTATGAGTATGTTAATCGACGGGCCGGACGTATCTTTGAATGGGTCGCCCACGGTGTCGCCGACGACAGCGGCCTTATGAGCGTCGCTGCCCTTGCCGCCGTTGTTGCCCGCTTCGATATACTTCTTTGCGTTGTCCCAGGCGCCGCCCGAGTTAGACATCATAATTGCGAGTATAAAGCCTGTTACCACTGCTCCTCCAAGCATTGAAGCGACGGCATATGGCCCGAGCAGCAAGCCGACCGCTATAGGCGAAACGATACCGACAAGCGCCGGTAGTATCATTTCCTTCTGAGCGCTGCGGGTGCAGATATCGACGCAGCGTGCGTAATCCGGCTCGGCCTTGCCTTCCATAAGCCCCGTGATCTCACGGAACTGGCGGCGAACCTCCACAACTATGCCCTGCGCGGCTCGCCCGACGGCGTTCATCGTCAGAGACGAGAACAGGAACGGCAGCATGCCGCCTATAAACAATCCAATAAGCGTTGCGGGCTCGAGAAGGTTAAGAGATGTCAAGTCCGCCTCGTTCATATACGAAACGAGCAGCGCCAGCGCGGTCAGCGCAGCGGAGCCTATCGCGAATCCTTTGCCTGTTGCGGCAGTAGTGTTTCCGAGAGAGTCAAGAGCGTCTGTACGCTTGCGCACCTCGGGGCCCATACCGCTCATCTCGGCTATTCCGCCCGCGTTATCGGCAACAGGACCGTATGCGTCCGTCGCCAGCGTAATCCCGAGAGTTGAGAGCATACCTACAGCCGAGAGGCCGATGCCGTAAAGTCCCATTTGGAAGCTGTTTGCTCCGCCCGACGCAAAGAACGACACAAGCACGGATACGCCGACAATCAGTATAGGCAGGAACGTTGAGCGCATGCCGAGTGACAGTCCGCTTATGATGACCGTCGCGGGGCCGGTCGCCGACGAATCGGACACCTTACGCGTAGGTTTATGAGAATCGGATGTAAAGTACTCTGTAACCTTGCCGATAAGTATGCCCGCTACAAGGCCTGATATTATAGCGAAGAAAACGCCTAGATATTCGCTTCCGAGCACGAAGTAAACGAGCAGGAAAGCTACAACAGCAATAAGCACGGAGCTTATGTTGACACCCCGGCTGAGTGCTCTGAGAAGCACTTTTTGCTCTGCCTTTTCGCCTGAGCGCACAAAGAACGTTCCCAGGATAGAGGCCAGTATTCCTATCGCTGCCATGACCATCGGGATCATGACGCCTCCGGCCAGTCCGGCAGCTACTGCCAGTGAAGCCGTAGAAACGATCGAGCCTACATAAGATTCATAAAGGTCGGCGCCCATACCGGCTACGTCTCCGACGTTATCGCCAACGTTGTCGGCTATAACGGCAGGGTTGCGCGGATCGTCTTCGGGAATGCCGGCTTCTACTTTGCCTACGAGGTCGGCGCCGACGTCAGCTGCCTTCGTGAATATGCCGCCGCCCACGCGCGCGAACAGCGCCATAGCGGATGCGCCCATTCCGAACGTCAGCATGGCCGATGTGATCTGCTGCAGGTTCAACATATACTGCGCACTGTTGGGATCTGATATCGGGTAAAAAATCTGTAAAAAATAATACCAAATCGAAAGGTCGAGCAATCCAAGCCCGACGACCGTAAAGCCCATAACGCCGCCCGACGAAAACGCGACACGCAGGCCTTTGTTAAGGCTCTCACTCGCCGCTTGAGCCGTTCGGGCGTTCGCCGAGGTAGCGATGCTCATTCCGATATAGCCCGACAGTCCGGAAAAGAATCCGCCGGTAATGAACGCGAAAGGAACGAATCCGTTGACCAGATTAAAAAACGAAAGCACCAGCAGCAGCACGAACATCCCCGCAAAGAATATTCCTACTCCCGTATACTGGCGCTTTAAGTATGCCTTGGCTCCCTTTTTTATCGCCGACGAGATTTTGGTCATCAGCTCGGTTCCGGTAGAAAAACCTTTAATCTTGCGTGCGAGGAACCCGGCGAAGAGCAACGAGACTACCGCTCCTATTGGAGCGAGTATCATAAGTTCCATAATGCCTCCTTCATAATATGATATAATTTATATAAACATTCAGTTTATATTCGGCATTACACGACCATTAAAATCCGCTAAAACGGCAATAATCCCAACTTCCCCCCATTTTAATGATCATACACATAATATACAATATCATTTCGACATGCAAGTTTAAAAAACTTAAATTTTCATTACAAACTGTTAACTACACCACATTGCTCTCATTCTTTGCGGAGTTCCATTTTCCGCATCTGTCGCCCCAATGCGCTATCGGTACTCCATTCGATTGTATTTGAACGACTTCGCACATATTTGCGCACCCCTTGCACTCGAAGCTGCCCGAGGAATATTTGCCGTCAGTGCTGTCAAAGCCCTTGAAAATCGTCTTTTTTTCCGATGACACTATCTCCTCCTTTGCGAGCAGGGCGGCGCCCAGCGCACCCATAACATCGTAATATCTGGGAATGATAAGTTTCATGCGAAGAGCCTTTTCAAAAGCGGCGGCTATGCCGAGGTTTGCGGCAACGCCTCCCTGAAACATTACGGGCCCTGGTATGTCCTTGTTCTTTGCGAGGTTGTTAATATAGTTTCTCACCAAAGCCTCACACAGCCCCGCTATGATATCTTCGTTGCTGTGTCCCGACTGCTGCTTTGATATCATGTCGCTCTCCGCGAAGACGGCGCACCTTCCCGCTATCCTGACAGGAGACGTTGAGCGAAGTGCGTAGCTGCCGAATTCCTCGAGCGGTATCTCGAGCCGGGCCGCCTGCCTGTCGAGAAACGAGCCCGTTCCGGCCGCGCATACGGTGTTCATAGCAAAATCGGCAACGGCGCCCTCTTCCAAGAATATTATCTTTGAGTCCTGCCCGCCTATTTCTATAATGGTACGCACGTCGGGCACCATCCTGCACGACGCGGCGGCGTGCGCCGTTATCTCGTTCTTTATAATATCGGCGCCCACAATCGTGCCTGCGAGCTGCCTGCCGCTGCCCGTCGTTCCGGCCGCCATTATATGAACGCTGTGTCCATGCGATTTTGCCACAGCTTCCATACCTTTGAGTATCGCCTCTATCGGCCTGCCGCTCGTTCTAAGATATAGTTTTTCTATTACGTTATCATCGCTGTCAAGCAGCACAACATTAGTGCTTACAGAGCCGACGTCTATACCAAGGCTGCATTCTTTTTTCAAGAAAGTCCTCCTTTTTTTCTTTTTGCTTCAAGCATGTCCAAAAACGCTTCTATACGGGTAGCGTAACCCGCGTCCCCCGTTATCTCGTCCATTACCAGCGACAATACAGGAAAGTTTTTTTCGCGTGATAATGCCGGCAGTATCGATTTTGTTACGACCTCAGGCATGCACCCGAGAGGGAATATCTGAATCGCACCGTCAGCCTTCTTCGCGTGAGATATGAGCGCGTGAGCGACAGATTCCTTCGCGTGGCCTCCTACGTTCTTCGGAAGATAACTTTTCGACGCTGCCCTAACCTCTAAGGAATTTAGTTTGAACGGCTTTAAAACAAGGTCTTTTATCCACCATGTAGGCGTTATCATCCTTGTAGTGGACACCCCCATGTCCATAAGCCTGTCCTCTATGTATAGGTTCGAGAACGGCTCTATCATAGAATATATCTCACCTATAAGAGCTATCTTCAAAGGGTTTCGGGAGCTGTCAGTTTTTATCTCGTCAAGCTTTTTGCTGTAGCTTTTAAGCAGGCTCTGCGTAGCCGACGGGCTTTCGCATTTGTAAGCCCTTGATTCGCATTCCATAAGCAGGCTCTTGCACTGCCCTTTGTTTATCTCATACCCCGCGAGCCATCGCGCTTTAGTGTTTATCTCGTCCGCCAGTTTAAGTATACTTACAGATTTTCGCAGCGCGTTTAGTTTCTCGGCCTTTTTAAGGCCGCTTTGTGACGATATTCTTTTTATCCTGTTCCACAGAACAGCCCTTCCGATAGATCTCGGAGAATCGATTACTATTATTTCCGCGCCGATCCCTGCTTTTTTAAGCAGCGTCATCTGCATTTCGCAGTACTCGCCGAATCTGCACGGGCCGCAGCTCCCGGTCAAAACTATTGTATCGGCGCCTCTTTCAATGCTTTCAATATAGTTTCCCATCATGATTTTAAACGGAAAGCATATATCCTCGGGCGACATCAACGATCCTGTTTGCAGCGTCTGCTTATTGTTTTTTTCGGGTATGATAAACGGTATCTTAAGCCCTTCAAACAACGCCTTGGCCGCAAGGCAGGTGCTTCCCATCCTTGGAACGGTTATTACCAATAAAAGCTCTCCTTTCCAGCATATCTGCGAATGCCTCTAGTCTTGTATCAAAGGCGGCTGCTCCTGTATGTTCGTCGATCTTCAAAAGCAAAAAAGGAAAATCATGAACGGCGCTGCGGATAAGCTCTACCACGACCGAGTCGACGCCGCAGGAAAATGACGATATGTATACTATTCCGTCTATCTTACCGGTTTTATACAGATGAACGGCCGCACCGTAGTATTGCTCCGCGAAGTACCAGAAAGGCTGCTTAAAAAGCTTGCCTACCTGATCGTTTATATTAGACGTGTCAACGTGCTCATGTGTCACGACGCCGATACCCATGCTGGCCAGCTTTCTGATAAGGTTCATATTTATATACGTGTCATCTGTATTATATGAATGCCCTATCAGCGAAACGGTGTAATCAAAACCTTTGCCGTTATATCCCTGCTCGCATTGTTTTTGATTTGATAATGCGTATTCAAAGGCCTTTTTTATTCGACTCTTACTTCTTGTCAGTATTCTCGCCGACCTTACCGCCCAGCCGAATATGTTCCTTTCATCCAAAGAGTATACAGCCTCGCTTATAAGCGGAGGCATACCAGGGATGCTGCGCGCTATCATATCGGGCAAACCGCAGAACATCGGGCAGATATATTTTTTCTTTTCCACTGTCATAAACCTTGGAATGAGAACCGCGTCGCATTTATGGCGCAGCCAGGCGGCGTGGCCGTGAAACACTTTTATCGGAAGGCACGCATCGTCCACGCAAAGCTTAACCCCGGCGTCAAGCGTTTGCTTATTCGTGTCCGGTGAAACAACTATCTCGGCTCCAAGCTCAGAAAAGAACGTTTCGGCAAACACATGATATTTTGAATATAACAAACCTTTTGGAATACCTAACTTCATAACTCCACCTTTTTTTATGGTGGGCTACCGAGAAAAAAATATGCATTATAGTCGCATACAAGAGAGAGCAAGCTGTTCGCGAGGGTTATAAAACTCAGGCAAGAGAAAAATGAGCCGTAAAAACGGCTCATTTATGGGAGATGACAGACCTTACAGCTTCTGAACAAGTCATGGTACCGCTTGGTCTTTGATGCTTGTTAATAAATTCATTGTGCATTAAATCACGATTTATAAAATCTTTATACTATATAAACTCTTTTAACGGGCAAAAAGTTACATAATTTTTGATTTTTCTTAAGGATTTTTTATTATTATGCGAATGAAATTACACTTGCTTTTTGCTTATGCATATTTTACAGCATATGCGTAATTAAATCAATAATGCCTGACATAATTTGCGCGATTTTTTTGGCATATGCTTATTTCAGCAGTTCCTTCGGTGGTACTTATAATGCTCATTTTAGAGGAAAAGCGGGTACCGCCTGCCTCAATTTTATATCAGCTTTAAATAAACTCGGTTATAGCTCGGATCGGCTGTTTCGGATATACGTAACCCGGCATTGGCATAAGCGGGTTGTAAACCTTTTCTATGTCCATCACACAAAGCCCTTTATGCATTCCGCGGTATACGCCCTTTGTAAGCACGCATTCAAGCTTGAGGTTCATCGCGAATATCGCCGCCTTCTGGCCTTGTTTTAAAGACTCAAGCTCACTTCCGTACGGCTTTTTCGAAAACACTATTCGCCCGTCCGAGATGGACGCCGCCTGAACAATAGGCGTAATGACGCAAAAACCGTCGCTGTCTTGCGCCGCGATAAACTTCAGCGCTGTGAGGCCGTCTGTAAGCCCGTGAGAAATATGATTAAGCGCCGGTGTCTCATTTCCTCCAACGCCACGCTTTCTGAGCCGCGTTAAAAGCGCGCCCCCTATTATTGCTCCCATATCAAGCGCTTCTTTTTCGGATATATCCTCAAGGTCGAGATAATACACCCTGCCGATTCCAAAATACGTGTTGTAACGGAACAGCGGCTTGCTGTTGAATATCTCATACTCCGGGCCGGTGACAGCGGTGCCCGTAAACACGGCGCGCCCCCGCCACAATTCTTTGTCAACGCTCATAAGCAAGAAACCCGTTTTCGGACGAATAGCGATATTCTTCTTTGAGTGCCCCTCACAGAACTGTCCGAACATAATCTCTTTTTCGTTCCTTGCCATAAGCGTGCTTATCATCGTGATATGCGGATACCCCTCGTCGTCTTCTACGGCTATCAGCGCTATCTTGCTGTCTGACGCGAACAATTTCATTGCTTCCTTGGAAATATTCTTAGGCATGGCAGACACCTTCCTTTCATATATCTTCTTCTCTTTGCACCGCGCCCGTCCAATATACTATCCCCGGCGCGGCAACGCTTTTTTCCGCTGCAGCTCGCAGCCGCTCCATATCTTCGCGTTTCATGAGCGGTGAGTCTTTATAATCCCAGCTGAGGCCCAGCCTTTCGTATTTGTCGCGGCACAGGTTGTTGAACGCGCAGAGCTCCCAGCGCTTAACCGCAGCGGTCATGCGCTGTCTTAAAAGCTGGCCTATTGCCGCGATGTTCTCATCGCTGTCCGTCGCTCCGGGTATGACCGGCGTCCTCACCCAGATGTCTATTCCTCGTTTTACCGAGTATTCGGCCGCTTTTTGCGCGTTTTCAAATATCAGCGCGTTTCCAACTCCCGTAAGGCGTTTGTGAAGCGCGTCGTCAGCATGCTTTATATCGAGCAGAAGAAGCTCGCTGTACTCGAGAACCCGCTCCATTGCCGAAAACGCAACGCATCCGGCTGTGTCAAGAGCGGTGCTCACCCCCTCCTCCCGCAGCCTCTTAAAAAGTTCACTCACAAATTCCGCCTGCAGCAGAGGCTCGCCTCCCGATGCCGTTACTCCCCCGCCGCTCTTTTCAAAATACACGTGGTCTTTAAGCAGCTCGTCCGCGAGCGCGCCGCACTCATAATCAACGCCTTTTCGCTCCATTGCGCCTGTCGGGCAGCTCTTGGCGCATTTAAAGCAGCCTAGGCAAATATCCCTGTCAGCGCTGACGCCGTTCTCACCCATCGACAGCGCGCCCTTCGGACACGCTGTCACGCAGCAGCCGCAGGATATACACCTCTCCTTCACCCACACGGCGCGGCTCTCCCGGGGTATGCTCTCCGGATTGTGACACCACGCGCACCTGAGGTTGCAGCCTTTGAAGAACACCGTTGTGCGTATGCCTGGTCCGTCCTCTGTGGACATCTTCTGTATGTCAAGCACCCTTCCCGTCATCGGCTAAAACCTCGTGTGGCTTTCCCTAGCTATTATCTCTTCCTGCAGCTCACGCCCTACTGTCACGAAATAAGCGTTGTACCCCGTGACCCTGACTAGCAGATTGCGGTAGTTTTCGGGATTCTTCTGAGCGTCGCGAAGCATGTCAGCGTCGAGTATGTTTATCTGCAGCGCCGAGCCGCCGTTCTCTATATATCCTCTGAGAAACGCCTTGAATTTGTCCTTGTGCGAGGAGTCTCGCAGAAACGCCGGACTGAACGTTATAGTGTGACTCGCCCCGTTGGGAAGGTTGCTGCGGTAATCAAGATAGTCGCCGTCCGCGGACCTTCCTCCCATAGCCTTGCCCACCGAGTTTGCGTTCGCCGTCGGCCCTCCCGTGTCCGCGCCGTTGCTCGGGCAAATCGCGTTGCTCAGAAACTGCCCCTTTGCGCGACCGTCAGCGCTCGCCGCAAGCACGTATCCGTCGGAAACCCAATAATTCCAGCTCAGCATACCCGGGCGGTACTGAGCGCCGGTCGCCTCTGTTTTATGCTTCCACGTCTCATCCGCAAACAGGTCCATTACTTTAAGAGCCATCGCATCCGCTTCATCGTCGTCGCGTCCGTATTTGGGAGCCTTGAACTTCGCCTTAGCCTGCAGTATATCGTGCCCCTCCCAGTTGTCGCGAAGCGCCGCTGTAAGCTCATCCATCGTGCATTCTTTGTTATCGAATACGAGGTATTTAATTGCGAGCAGAGAGTCGACCGCCGTCGCGAATGTCACGCCTTCGAGCGTGGTAAAGTTTATCTCGGCGCCGCCCTGCGTTACATCTCGCCCGCTCTCGGCGCAGCCGTGCACAAGGCACGAAAGATACGGCGTCGGGCTGTATTTCGCCCTTAACGCGTCCGTCTCGTTGTAAAGCTCAGCGTCTTTTTTCACAATATGCGCCATCTGCTTTTCAAACGCGGAATAGAACTGACCGAATGTCTTGAACGTACCAGGATCGCCCGTCTTCGGGCCTTCCTGCGCCGCTTTGTACGGCGTGCCCCAAAGCGGGTCTTTATATTGTATAAGGTCTCTGCCATCTCCCAGCGCAAGCTCCACCGCTTTTAAAATATTCAGGTTGTTGTCTACCGTTCCCGAGCGGTCGTTTCCCACCATCGTGTTCTCGAGGCACCCAACCGAAGCGTAATCGTGCACGTTGTCAAGATTTATGTGCTTCTCCATACGCGCAAGCTTCGCCTCTCGCAGCATGCCCGCCATAGAGCGCTCGTCGAAGTTCAAGAGAAACGGCGCTCCCTGGCTCGACGATATCATATCTACGACCTTGTCAAGAAGCTCTTCCGGAGTGCCGCGGTGCAGCCTCACGTTGGGCTTTGGTTCGAGTATCGGGCTCATTTCGTCTATGACTTCGAGAAGCACGTGCGTCATCTCGTTCGTCATATCGGTTCCGCCCTTGCCCATGCCGCCAATGTTGAAAAGCTGTCCGTACCCCGCCGTGATGCCCTGGTTGTTGCCCGTTCGTATCATGGCGTCGTAAGCAGTGTTGCAGTGTATCCAGAAGCACTTCAAAATCTCCTTGCCGAACTCGCGGCTCATGCCCTGTTTCATCGATATCTCCCAGTAAGGAAGCAGTATCTGGTCGAGCCTTCCGAACGACAGCCCCGCGCCGGGGAAATTCTCGTCCGACATAACAAGCATATGCGTCAGCCACAGCGACTGCACGGCCTCCCAGAAATCCCTCGCGCCTTCCCACGGAACACGGCGCAGGTTTTCGCTCATGCGCAGCAGCTCCTGCTTTCTCTCGTCATTCGTATCATTTTCGGCAAACGAAGCACACAGCGCGGCGTACTTTTCCGCAAGCTCTTTCGGCATCACAGCCGCCGTTTTCATCGCGCGAAGCTGCGCGCCTTGCGCACCGCTTTTCTGCTGCGGCGAGAGACTGCCGTATACCTCGTCTATATGCTCGGCTATGCTTTTGAATCCGTCTTTCAACACCTGCGCGTAGTCGGGTATGATGTGCGCAGACGTCGCTCCGCAGTTGCCGAAGCCGCGGTCGTGATATTCCTTTATCCTAGAGCGCGTGCCGTTTTTACCGTAAACACGTACGCTTCTCGCCTTAGCCTCAGCCTTCGACCAGCACCTCGACGCGAGAAGGTTGAACCGGCCTCCGGCTATCAGATCGCCCGGAAGAACCTCCTGCGGAACGCGGTTTACCATTGCTTCTTTTATGAACCACGCGCGGCGCTCCGCGATGCTCCATGCAAAGAACCCTTCCGGCACGTCTATTACATGCGCGGCTTGTTTTGTGGATGTAACGAACTGCTGATAGAACGTGTATGTCTCGGGCACGACATAGAACGTTATCTCGTCAAACAACTCATCCCATTCCGTGCCTGTCGTCAGCGGTATGAACTCGTTGTTCCAGTTGCGCTTTACGCCCGAGAAGTAGTAGTCTCTGAGCCACTGTATCCTTTTTGAAAGATGATACGGCTCTTTAAGCCTGCTTTCCAAAGCGTCCATGACAGTTCCTCCTGTTCATTTTTTATATGCGTACGCGGCGCGGCCGCGCAAAAATATTCAATATTATTAGTGGTCAGCCTTTTGTGTTTTCTGTGAATTGCTTTTCGATCACGCTGCGGCCGTGATCCAGCATGTCTTTCATTATTGCGTCCGCTTGATCCGCGTTGCCGCATTCGATAGCGCAAATTAGCCGCTCGTGAAACTCGTATACGGTCTCGCGCTCGCCCAGCA
Source organism: Bacillota bacterium (assembly GCA_023410475.1). GTDB lineage: Bacteria > Bacillota > Clostridia > Christensenellales > SZUA-584 > DTFZ01. Next base: position 199,787 of record JAEYPS010000006.1, read on the forward strand.
GCTCGTAGAACTGTTTGACAAGCGACATATACATATTTTCTATAGATCGAAGCGTCATGGGTACAACGATGTTTCCCGATGCTTTTGTTATCTGAAGGTGGAAAAGGTAATCGAGCCGAGCGGCTTCCTGCGGTGATTTTGCCGAGCGCTCGTCGGCAAGCAGCCTTTTAAGCTGCTCTATGTCCTGCGGTGTGCGGCGAGCCGCCGCCATACGCGCGGACGCCGTTTCCAGTATCTCGCGGAATTCCGTAAGGCTGTGAAACAGATCGCGCTCAACGCTGCCGGTATATTTTAACAGCGCTCCGTACAACTCGAGCGTGCCGTCCTTCTTGAAGTCGCCCACAAACGTACCCTGCCGCGGCACTATGCGCAGCACTTTTTTTGTTGCCAGCTCTGCGAGCGCTGCGTGGACGGTTATCCGCGATATTCCCGTCTGCTCGGCAAGCTCGCGCTCAGGCGGCAGCTTCTGATCTACGGCGTACTCACCCGACAGTATTTTTTGCTCGATGAATGATATGAACCTAAGTTTTGCGCTTTGTTTTCCCGACATGTGATCACCTTAATAATGACGTATATGCTGATATTATACTATGCTGATTTGCTGCGTGGTATTACCACGTAGAGATTATATTACATTGCGAGCAAAATGTAAACAAAAACTTGATTTTGTTATAATAATCTAATAGATGTTCTATACCGCATAACAATCGTATAATACATATATAAAAACCAAACAAAACAAAAAGCCCGACAACGCATTGTTTATCGGACTTCTGATGGTAGGCGATCGGGGGTTCGAACCCCGGACACCCTGATTAAGAGTCAGGTGCTCTGCCAGCTGAGCTAATCGCCCATAATATTATCCCGATAGTATGCTGCCGGGATTTAATGGAGCGGGTGATGGGAATCGCTCCGCTCCCTTACGGTCGCTATCACGCCATCTCACTTGCCTTCATCCGCCACTGGCGGCGGCAAGCTCGCGTTCGATTCCCAAAATCGCTTTCTTTTTTAATCGTCCGCGAATTGTTCGCTGACGATATTTGTCATGGAGCGGGTGATGGGAATCGAACCCACGCAACCAGCTTGGAAGGCTGGGGCTCTACCGTTGAGCTACACCCGCGTATTGGAGCGGAAGACGGGATTCGAACCCGCGACTTCGACCTTGGCAAGGTCGCACTCTACCACTGAGTCACTCCCGCTCGTAAAACTGGTGCGGGCGAAGAGATTTGAACTCCCACGCCATACGGCACTAGATCCTAAGTCTAGCGCGTCTGCCAATTCCGCCACGCCCGCAGACAAAAAATCCAGTCTCGTTTTCAGGCACTTTGGTATTCTAACACTATGAATACTTTTCGTCAATATCATATTTGTTAACAAATATGTTTGCAAAATGTATTGAATCCTTGCCTTTAAGCACTTTGACCGCAGCACTTTTTATACTTCTTGCCGCTGCCGCAAGGGCAGGGTGAGTTGCGCCCTATCTTCTCGGAAACGGCCTGTTTGTCCTTGCGCCACTTGTCCCGTATCTCTCTTCTCTTTTCCTCGGAAAAGATACCGTCCCATCCGTCAAGCGTATAAAGCCACTTGGCCTTGGCTTCAAGCATGTTGTAATACAGCTTTTCAAAATCGACCTTCAGCGAGACGACTGTTCCTTCCTTGAGCTTTTCAAGATCGTATTCGCTTTGGAGGCTGGTGTTAATGCCGTCCATGAAGCCCGCGAATACCATGTCGCTCATCTCGAACTCAACAGCCAAAGCTGAAAGCTTGTCTTCATAAAAATTTTCTTTGCGCTCAAGTATCTTTATATATGCCTGGGTTTCAATCGCGAAATACTCGTCCCAAAACGCCTTGTTCTCGTCAGGCGACATCTCCGCTCCGGCCAAATCTCTCCAGCTGCCAATTAAGCTCATCGTTTCCCCCAATCAATATCAAGATTCCTCTTTATCTCTTTTATAAACTCCTCGGTATTAACGCTGCGCTTGTTGTCCGCCTCGCTCAAAAGGAACAGGTCTTTTGTCATGATACCCTCTTCTATCGTCGATATTGAGGCTTTCTCGAGCTTATCGGCAAACTCCATAAGCTCTTTGCTGCCGTCCAGCTCAGCGCGCTTGCGAAGCGCTCCCGTCCACGCGAAAAGCGTAGCCATACAGTTCGTCGACGTCTCCTCGCCCTCTAGGTGCTTGTAGTAGTGTCTCGTCACAGTGCCGTGCGCGGCTTCATACTCGTAATAGCCATCGGGTGAGACGAGCACAGACGTCATCATAGCGAGGCTGCCGTAAGCGGTAGCAACCATGTCCGACATCACGTCTCCGTCGTAGTTCATGCACGCCCATATAAAGCCACCCGCGCTGCGGATAACGCGCGCAACGGCGTCGTCTATCAGAGTATAGAAGTATTCTATACCCGCCTTTTTAAACTTCTTTTCATACGAATGATCGAAAATCTCAGCGAATATGTCCTTGAACCTGTGATGGTACTGCTTGGATATCGTATCCTTTGTAGCGAACCACAGGTCCTGCTTTGTATCAAGCGCGTAATCAAAGCAGCATTTAGCGAAGTGCTCTATGGAAGTCGTGGAGTTGAACATACCCATCACAATGCCCCCGCGTTCGTCGAACACCGCTATCTGTTTTCTGTCGATGCTCCCGTCCTTGCGCGTTACAACGAGCTCCGCCGTGCCCTCTCCGTCCACAACTGATTCCTGCGCGGCGTATATGTCGCCGAACGCGTGACGAGCTATCGTTATAGGCTTGTTCCATGTGCTGACGGAGGGGTTAATGCCATTTACAAGTATAGGCGTCCTGAATACCGTGCCGTCGAGCATAGAGCGGATAGTGCCGTTAGGGCTCTTCCACATCTTTTTCAGGTTGTATTCCTCCACTCTTTGAGCATTGGGGGTGATAGTCGCGCATTTAACGCCCACGCCGTATTTCTTTATAGCTTCCGCGGCCGCCGCTGTTACGGCGTCTTCAGTTGCGTCTCTTTCGGGAAGGCCGAGGTCGTAATAATCGATGTTGAGTTCTATGTACGGCTCCAAAAGGTAATCCTTTATCATCTTCCATATTATCCGCGTCATTTCATCGCCGTCAATTTCGACAAGCGGCACAGGCATTTTAATCTTCGACATTATCTTCTCCTTAGAATACAGAATGAAAACTTAACAATGTATTCTAAAACATTGGCGGGCAAAATTCAAGGCGATAATCGTTTATTCGAGTATGTTATACAAAAATCTGCGTATTATTACTCTTAAAAACCCCCGGGCTTCACAGTCCGCGCAAACGTAAAAAGCCGCCCACAAAGGAGCGGCTCTGTGCGTATGTTACGTTATGCTTCTTCAGCTTCTTTCTTTGCCTGCTCTATAACCTTATCCGCAAGGTTGGAGGGCATTTCCTCGTATCTCTCGAATGTCATCGTGAACGACCCTCTAGCATGTGACATCGATCTTAAATCCGTAGCGTATTTGAATATCTCGGCGAGAGGCACTTCCGCCGACACCTCCTGATTACCGGCCACCGGGTTCATGCCGAGTATCCTTCCGCGCCTTCTGTTGATGTCGCCGATGATATCTCCCATGTATTCATCGGGAATCGTGACAACGAGCTTATATATAGGCTCGAGCATCACGGGATTAGCTTCGCTGCAGCCTTTTTTATATGAAAGGCTGGCGGCTATCTTGAACGCCATTTCCGACGAGTCTACCGGGTGATACGATCCGTCGTAAAGCGTCGCGCGCAAGTTTACCATGGGGTATCCGGCGAGAACGCCCTTTACAAGGCTTTCACGCAGTCCCTTTTCTACCGCCGGTATGTACTGGCGCGGCACGACGCCGCCCACTATCTTGTCAACAAACTCAAAGCTTTCCTCTGAACCGAACAGAGGCTCGAATTCTATCCAGACGTCTCCGAACTGGCCGTGTCCGCCCGACTGCTTTTTGTGGCGTCCCTGAGCCTGCACCTTTTTCTTTATCGTTTCGCGGTACGGTATCCGCGGGTCTGACAGCTGCGCCTCAACGCCGAACTTGTTGTGAAGCTTCTTGCATATCACCTCGAGGTGAAGCTCGCCGAGTCCGCTCGCGAGCGTGTCGGGAGTGTCCGCAGATTTAACGACTTTGAACGACGGGTCTTCCTCTTCAAGCCTGTGAAGGCCGGCGAACACCTTTTCCTCTTCACCCTGCTTCTTGGCTGTGACCGCGAGAGAAATGCACGGCTCGGGGAACACTACGTCGGGGAATACCACGACCTTGTTTTCTTCGCACAGCGTTCCGCCCGTATCCGTATGCTGCAGCTTCGCAAGCGCGCCGATGTCGCCCGCCGCAAGCTTTTCAACGGCGACCTGCTTCTTTCCTGTCATTATGTAGACCTGCCCGAACTTTTCGCTTTTCTCAGTATTGCCGTTCTTTATCGCCTTGCCAGCGGAAAGCTCTCCACCTAGCACCTTGAAAACAGAAAGCTTGCCGACAAAGGGGTCGGCGACGGTTTTGTATACCTGAGCGGCAAACGGCTGCGACGAATCGGCAGTGTATTCTATTTCTTCGCCCTTGGGCGTCTTGCCTTTAATCTTTATCATCTCGGCCGGCGAGGGCATATATGTAACAATGTTGTCGAGCAGCAGCGATACGCCAAAGCCCTGGGTCGCGGCTCCGATAAACACCGGCACAACGTCGCCTTCGGCTATCCCTTCCTTCAGGCCTTTCATTATGTCTTCCTTCGTGAGCTCCTCGCCCTCGAAGTATTTCTCCATAAGCTTCTCGTCGTTCTCGGCAGCGTTTTCAACAATAGCGTCTCTTATTGACTTCGCTTTGTCCAAAAGGTCCGCAGGTATCTCGGCTTCCTTAACTTTTTTTCCTTCAAACATGTATGCCTTCATTTCAACTATATCGACGATGCCCTTGAAATTCAGCCCCTGCCCTATCGGCAGATGCATCACTGTGATGTGCGTCGTATACTTTTCTTTAAGGCTTTCTATTACTTTATCAAAATCAACGTGCTCTTTATCCATTTGGTTTATAAAGAACGCTTTTGCTTTTTTATGCTGTACACAGGCGTCCCATGCCTTTTCCGCGCCTACGGTAAGGCCGCCGAGCCCGCTGACGAGTATAACAGCTCCGTCCGCGAGGTAATACCCCGACGCAGCTTCTCCGATAAAATCGAAGTAGCCGGGAGTATCGATTATATTTACTTTTGTTCCTTTCCATTCAACAGGAGCAACAGCCGAACTTATCGATATATGCCTTTTCACCTCTTCAGGGTCAAAGTCCATCACGGTGTTTCCGTCTTCCGTTCTCCCTTGTCTGTCAATGGCGCCACCTAAAAAAAGCATTGCTTCTGCGAGCGTTGTCTTTCCTTCTCCGCCATGGCCCACAAGCGCAATGTTTCTTATCTCGCCAGTCTTGTAATACTTCATTCTTCCCTCCAACGATTTTGCAACCAGTATGCTAGATCTTTACTGATCTCATAGTTAACATCAATTCTATCAGAAAGGTTTTGAAAAATAAATAGATTTTTAACTTTGATGTAGCATTAAAATTAAAACTGTGCAATAATGACTAAATACGGAGCTGCCAAAACCCGTGAGCCTTTATATTGGCAGTAATACTTGCAAGGGAGTCAGTTCATGGAAACAGAAAAGAGAAAGCTTACCGATAATCAGCTGCGCCTCGTGCAGTCGGCAGCGGGCGTTCTTTGCGCCGCGGCGCTAATGGTATCAATTATGATAGCGTCGATGCCGTTCGCGAAAGGCAATATATTGCTGGAGTATCTGTTTGTTATAGTTTTCGTAGTGATTACGATAGGCCGCAGACGCATAGAAACAAGATTCAGGCTGAGGCTTAATCTTTTTAATCTTGTTATGATAGTCGGCATAATGGTAGGTATCTACATATATGTAGTGCAGCTTTTCTACAACCCCGACGCGGGCGTTAACCTTGGTGACACCGAAAAAGTGCTGATACTCGTCGGCATATTCATAGTTATCCTTGCCCTTGGTGTCGGCCTTCCTTTCTGGCTTTATACGAAGCGCAAAGCGAAAGGGACTCTTGCTCCCATTCGCATTCCAGAAAAAACAGAAGAAGAGCAAAAGGAAGAAGAAAAAAGGAGCGTGTCAAGTGGCGGCCGTTCATCCATAGCTCAGCAGATGGCGGAAATGCAGCGCGAGCTTGAAGAAAAAGACCGTGAAGGAAAATAAAAATCTATCGTTATTGTAATAATAATCGATACAAAAATGCCCGGCTGCTGCCGGGCATCTCTTTTTGATTCTTTATCTGAATATAAACTCTATCCTGTATCCCTCGATAAGCGCTTGTTCAAACTCAATGCCTGACTCTTCGATTACCAGCATCAGCTCATCCATGTGCTGCTCGGGGATTACAAACGATATGCTATCATCCGTTTGCTCGATCTCGATATCGTACTTTTCGATGAATGATTCTATAAGCTCACGGACATTGTCAGAATTTTCGGGGACGACCGGCACGCTGATAGCGTACGATTCGCTTGCTCCTCTTCCCGCGGCACTATTATCCACGGCGGGAGCTTCCATCGTCAGCATCTCCTGCGGCTCCTGAATCTGTGCCGACTCGGGCATCGGCGCCGACGCAGCCTCAGGCATGGCCTGGGGCGCCGCAGCAACGCCGTCCATATCCTCTTCTGCGTAATTTTCGTCCGCCATAGAATAAGATATCTTCTGCCTGCTCATATCGTTGGCGTTGTTAAGCAGTCCACTTGAGAATATAGCCACAAGGGCTATCGCCGCCGCAATACCAGCCGACGCGTAGGCAAACACCGGAATCTTTTTTCTTTTGGCTTTCCTGACAGCGGACGCGGCAAGCCCGGCAGGAGGCTCGAGCCTGTCGAGCTTTTCCAGCGCTCTCTTCAGCGCCGTGATATCCTCAAGTTCTTTTTTACAGCCAGTACAGGAATTTATGTGCGCAGCAAGCAGCTCGGTTTCCGCTTGGCTAAGCATGCTGTCAACATACAGGTTTATATATTCAATTGCTTCCCGACATTCCATTTAAACCCACATCCCAATAATAACATATAAATTCATTTATCTTTTTGACGCTTAAAACGGCATTTAAGTTCCAAAGCTGCGGCGCTTTTTTAAAATTATATTACAAAAACCGCATCAGTACAATCAAAAATCATCTGCTATCAACTGAGCTTATACATGTTTGACAGCAAGGCTGCAGGTCGTATCATATATGTGTTTTATTATGTCCGGATTCAAGGCGCTTTTAAACCAGCTCTGCGCGAACTGTTTTTGCACGATAAGAGGCATGCGGCTATGTATGCTTATCATGGCCTCGTTTGCGGGAGCGGTCAATATCACATAGCGGTTTTGCGGGAGCGATTGCATATCGAAGCAGTCATACAGCCCGGCCAGATAGAAAAACTCCTGACCTTCCGGCCGTATCAGATATTTCTCTTTTATATTTCCCGTGCTTTTCCACTCAAAAAAGCCTGTGCACGGTATGAGGCATTTTTTATGCGCTATGCTCCTTTTGAACATGCCCTTTTCGAAGATCGTCTCGCTTCGCGCGTTTATGATGAGCTGCTTTGAGTCTCTGACAGGGTAGCCCCAATGCATAACGTCGGCTTGATACCCGTTTTTTAAAGCAGACTGAGCAACAACAGCCGCGGCTTCGCTCGGGAATACCTCGCCTGTCTTAACGCTTTTCGCGGCGTCGCTGCCAAGGCGCGAGGCTATATCCTCAATTATCTTGCGCGCCTCGTAAATGTCCTTTGTATCGTCGAAAGAATACCTTCCGCACATACAGCACCCCCCGCTTTTATCATCCGCATTTAGAATAGCCGCACGATCTGCATACGACGCAGCCGCTTTCGTGCTCAAGAACGGTGCCGCACTCGGGGCACTTTGATCCGTTCTTTTCGGATTTGCCCTTAGCGCCGTCTGCCCCCCTGATTTCCGCGACCCTTTCAAGCACCCTTCCTATGGCGTCGGGGCACGAAAGAACCTTAAGTCCGTTCTGCCTGAGCGTTGAATGGCAGCGTATACCCCGCAGCTGCTCTATTATGCTGTCAACGTCCACGCCCGAGCGCAGTGCCATCGACACAAGCCTGCTCGTCGCCTCGGATTGGGAAGGGCAGCCCCCCGCGCGCCCGACGTTTGTAAACACCTCGCATATGCCTTTGCTGTCGTAGTTGACCGTCACGTACAGATTCCCGCAACCTATCCTTATCTTCTGCGTTATGCCCCGGGTCACCTCGGGGCGCTCTCTCGGCGACAGCATATCCTCGTCTTCCACCTTGCTTTTGCCCGTGCTTAAAACCTGGCCTGATCTGCTTCCGTCCCTGTAGATAGTGACTCCCTTGAGCCCTAGCTCATAGGCGAGGTCATACACGGCGCGTACATCCTCTTTTGTAGCGCTGCTGCTAAAGTTCACCGTTTTTGAAACCGCGTTGTCGGTGGCCTCCTGAAACGCGCCCTGCATCCTTATATGGTATTCGGGCGATATGTCATGAGCCGTTACGAATATGCGCCTTATATCTTCCGGTATCTCCTCAATCCCGCACAGCGTTCCGTTGTCGGCAATCTTTTTCATAAGCTCTTCGCTGTAGAACCCTTTTTCACGGGAGAGGGATTCGAAATACGGATGAACTTCTATCAGGCGGTCGTTGTCCATGACGTTCCTCGTATATGAGATCGCGAATACGGGCTCTATGCCGCTCGATGCTCCCGCTATAATCGAAATGGTCCCCGTAGGAGCAATGGTGGTCACGGTGGCGTTGCGCATATGCTTTACGGCGCGTTCTTTGTAAACGCTGTTGTCAAACAAGGTGAAGCTGCCGCGCCGTCTGCCGAGCTCTTCTGACGCAGCAGAGGCTTTTTGCTTTATAAACGACATGATTTCCCGCGCGGTATCTATGGCCTGCTCCGAGTTGTACGGTATGCCGAGCTTGTACAACATGTCCGCAAAGCCCATGACCCCGAGTCCTATTTTTCTTGTGCTCTTCGTCGTCTCTTCTATCACTTTTAAGGGGTATACGTTTACGTCTATTACATTATCGAGAAAATGAACGGCGCTGCTTACCGTTTCTTCGAGGCCTTCATAGTCTACGCCTCCGTCCACTGCAAACTCATTCAAGTTTATTGAGCCTAAGTTGCAGCTCTCATAAGGCAGCAGCGGCTGCTCGCCGCAAGGGTTCGTACTTTCAATCTCTCCCGCCGAGGGGACGGGGTTGTCCGCGTTTATCCTGTCGATAAAAACTATCCCCGGCTCCCCGTTTTTCCACGCCATTTCGATTATCGTTTCGTATACGCTCTTTGCGTCGAGTGTATTTACCGTTTTTCCCGTGGAGGGGTCGATGAGCTTATACTTCTTTTTTGCCAGAACGGCTTTCATAAAGTCCTCGGTGAGCGCCACGCTTATATTGAAGTTCGTAAGCTCTTTGGGGTCGCTTTTGCATGTTATGAACTCCATGATGTCGGGATGGTCGACGCGCAGTATTCCCATGTTAGCGCCGCGCCGCGTTCCTCCCTGCTTTACAGCCTCCGTGGAGGCGTTGAAAGCCTTCATGAAGCTTATAGGCCCGCTCGCGACTCCTCCGGTCGTCTTTACCATAGCGCCCGCAGGGCGTATACGTGAGAACGAGAAGCCCGTGCCTCCGCCGCTTTTATGTATAATCGCCGCGTTCTTCAGCGTGTCGAATATGCCTTCCATGCTGTCTTCAACGGGCAGCACGAAACAAGCCGAGAGCTGACCCAATTCCCTGCCGGCATTCATCAGCGTAGGAGAGTTGGGCATGAACCTCAGCGACGACATTATCTCAAAAAATTCTGCCTCCGCTATCTGCGCGTCCTCGCCGTATGCGGCGTCAGCGCAAGCCACAGCTTTCGCGACTCGCCTTATCATATCCTCCGGCTGTTCGCAAACGCCGTTTTCGTCTCTTTTAAGATACCGCCGCTCAAGTACCGTCCTCGCGTTTTCCGATAAAACCATAAAATCACCCCAAATACCTTATAGTGTAGAAGGTTGATATAATAACACAATATATAGTATAAATCAAGATATTAAATCACATCTTATGGTATAAAACTGTCAAACAGCTCCCGAAACTTTTCAATGTGGCTATGATGCCCTGAAGTTAAGTACCGTATGCTTCCCCGGTCTGTGCCGCCGCACCGTATACCGTTTTCATCCAGGATACGCATGAGCTGCATCGCCGTGCCTATCCTGCCGTCAAACATGCTGCAGTCGGTGCCGAACGCTTTATCGATGTAGTTTTTGATTTGTTCCGTTATAAAAGAATAGTGGGTGCAGCCTATCACAGCAGCGTCCACCTTATAGTGCCTTACAGCTAAAAGCCTGAGCTCAAGATACTTATCTATCTCGCCCTGCTCCGTTATGCCGTCCTCTATCATCTCAACAAGCCCGCTGCATCCTATATTTACGACGTTGTCCTTTGCGTTAAGCCGCTCGAGCAGGCTCAAATATCTTTGCTGCGATACCGTGGCCGCCGTTGCAAGAACGAGCACCTTGCCGTTTTTGACCTCGGCAAGTGCGGGGCGCACGGCGGGCTCCATGCTGATGACAGGAATATTGAGCTCTTCTCTAAGTATCTTGACTGCAGCGCTCGTCGCTGTGTTGCAGGCTATAACTATAGCCTTTACGCCTTTTTCAAACAGAAAACGCCCTGCCGCCATAGTAAGAGTCTTTATCTCATCCTCGCTCTTCTCTCCGTACGGCGCGTTAACGTTATCCCCGTAATATAAGTAATTTTCCATGGGCATAATCGAAAAAGCCGTTTTAAGAACGCTGATACCGCCGACGCCTGAATCGAAAAAACCTATGGGTTTGCAGTTATCGGACATTTTTTCTCCATTAATATTTATATCCAATTATACATTAACAGAGAATCCTTTTTCAATACCTCAAATAAGTCATAAACCTGCATTACCGGCTCGGGCCAAAATTACGGGCCGCTGATCTCTATTACGCGGCTTATCGCGAGCGCTACGTATTTCGCGGTATTGAGCGCCTGCTCAAGCGTATTGGAGTTGTGGCCTACCTCGATCAAAAGGCACATGTCCGACATCTGCTGATTGTAGTGTTTTGAACTGTTCTGTACGCGTATCGGACGTGTAAACCCTTTTTTTATGTCCTCAAGCTCGTTTGTAATGGCAAGCGCAAGCTTATAATTTGATTCGAATTTCGGTTTCTCGCCTTGGTTCTTGCCGGGTCCGACTACGAACATGACCCTTGCGCATTGTTCACCGGTTATCGTTACAAAGTCTTTTTCATTGGTACTCGCGTCCCTGTGAACGTCTATATATACGTTGATGGCCGGATATTTTTCTTTATAGCTGTTCAGCGTTTCTCGAGACCTGGAATACGCTGTTTTAAGAGAAGGCGGTTCATGATTGGTCGTGTCATGCAAAACATCATATCCATATTTTGCTAGTTCCTTGCGGAGCGTATTTCCAACGGCAATAACCGACTTGCGGTCGTCTTTTGTTCTCCATTTACCTGCTTCTACGTATTCTTGCCCGTCTATCTGCCGGTAGGCTTCCAGCGTGTGGGTGTGATATATCAAAATCTGCGGGCCCTGCGCGCCAACAAAGAAATCTCTCGGCTCATTTATGAACCTTAAAATCTCAAGCTTTATATCTTCGGGCAGCACATCGAAGTATATATCGGAGTCATCAATGTCCCTGCTCCCGGCCTTATTGATGTCAACGCCGTATATAACCGGCATCTCCTGAGCCAATATAATCTTTGGGTCTATAAGGCTTCCCTCAAATACTATATCGAGGCCTGACGCGTCTTCGGGCTGTCCGTCAGCGTACGCGATTTCCCGTTCCGAAAATACATTCTTTCCCGCATGGCTGATAAATGAAAACGACAAGATAAGCAGCACAGCTATAACAAAATAAAGCGATGCCTTAATAATTATCCCGGCACTCCCGCCTTTTTGGATATCCCATTTTAAGAACGCTTTGTTATTCTGCTCGAAATCAACCCTTTTGATTTTGACTAAAGGAAACCTCTTATTTCGTTTGTATATACCCATCATTATTTACGCTCCTTAGAAAAAATCTATGCGGCGCATCAATGATGTATACATATAATTCTATTATAGTGTCAGTGCATATACCTCCTTGTCTCCTCAAGCGTAAGGTCTCTGTGAAGCGCTATGTTAAGAGCGTCGGCTATTATGCGCGCAAGGTCTTTAATTACTTTGTCTATTTCTTTGGGCGTTACTATCATGTCTGCGCCCTCGACGTCCATCATTCCCTTAAGCATTTCCTGCATCTTTCCCTGCAGCCTTGCGTCCTGAGGCGTTTTCGACATCGCCTCCTCTATAAGATCCTGCGCGACAGTGGAAGCATAGACCACAAGAGGCACCCCCAGCGCCAGCACGGGGATGCCGAGAGACTCCTGGTCAAGCGCCTTTCGCTTATTTCCTATGCCCGCTCCCGGCGATATTCCGCTGTTGCCAAGCTGCAGCGTCGTCCTTATGCGCTCGATGCTCCTTGACGCCAGAGAATCTATGGCGATGACGAGAGCAGGCTTTACGCGGTCCACGACGCCCTCTATTATCTCTCCCGTCTCTACTCCCGTTATGCCGAGCACTCCGGGCGATATCGCGCTTACGTTGCCCATGCGCTCGTCAACGGCTTCGGGCGCGTATTCATGTATATGCCTCGTTACGAACACCATATCACAGACCGCGGGGCCCAATGAGTCAGGCGTTACCATACGGTTGCCGAGCCCAACGACTAGAACAGTACCATTCAGCGCGTCGCCCGCCATCATTTTTATTTCTTCGGCAAGCGCTTTCGAGCAATTTTCGTCGAACACAGCGTCGCCCGCTGCCAATTCCTTTGTTTCAAGCGTTACATATGAACCCATCTTCTTGCCGAGCGCCTGCTCTCCTTCAGGTGTGGTAATCGTGACTCTCGTTTTTCTTATACCGTCGATCACCTCGTTTTCCACGTTTACTCCCTGTATCTGCTGCTGGCCGTACGCTTCGGTCGCCTCCATCGCAAGGTCTGTTCTTATCATGTATGCCTCCTTAAAAAATCTGTTAATAGTATTTGCAGACACAGCCAAAATTAATGAAAGAATAAAAAAGAGAGCGTTAGCTCTCTCAGGCTGCTGACAAAGTATCAGCAGCCTTTTTCATTGTTCAAAAGAATGGTAAAATAAAAGAAACGCCGGAGAATACCATGTTAGAAGAACAAAACAGTCATCAAGCCGAAGTGGAACTAGTCATGATTGATGAACTGGTTCCTCAAGATCACCTGCTCAGAAGGATAGAAAA
>JAEYPS010000002.1 GCA_023410475.1 Bacillota bacterium
GTATTAAATTTAAGTGCAAACTCTTTATTATGAAAAGCATTCTCATCCAGCGTGCAAAAATTACCTTCAATAATCTTATCCATACATTTCATTAATAATATATTATCTTCATCATATTGGCTATTTGCCTTTTTTTTCTTTAGCATATATTCCTCCACAGGGTAATTTAATAAAACAAAACATATTTATTGTATCACTATTTGTGCAATTACACCATATTATATCATAAAAAAGTGTAAGCGTTTACATTTTTATAAAATTATCCTGCATATGGATTTATATAAGCTAGTTATCATTAAATATAAATTTGTCAATTACATCAACAAGCCCGTCTTCATCATTTGATTTTGTAATATAGTCTGCTACAGCTTTCACTTCTTCTCTTGCATTAGCCATTGCAACACCAACACCGGCATAAGCAATCATGGTAATATCATTATAACCATCACCACAACATATGGCATCTTCTCTCTTTAACCCAATGAACGATAGCATATGTTCCAAAGAAGTAGCTTTATCCACATTCTTAGGCATAATCTCGATAAAAAATGGTTCAGATCGATAAATACTTAGAGAATCAGCAAATTTTATCTGTAATTCCTTCAGTAATATTTCTGCTCTATCAGCAGGTGCAGTCATAATACATTTTTCCACGTCATAGTCTACAAAGTTAATAAAATCACTTACGTATTTTACTTCCATTCCATTTATTTTTGATTCCAACTCAATATACTCATCTATGTCTGTACCGCAAATGACTTGATCTCCACAATAGGTAATTAACCCACAGCTATTCTGTTTCGCATAATGGTATAGTTTAGGGATTACAAAAGGGGGAAGAGTACGCTGATAAACAATTTCACCGGTTTTACAGTTTATAATTTTAGCTCCGTTAAAAGAAAGCAGATAACCACCATATTTTTCTAATTCCAATTCTTTAGCATACCGCATCATACCTGGAGTAGGTCTTCCGGATGCTAGCATGACAATATGTCCCCGATCCTGGATCATTTTTATACCTTTTTTTGTTTCCTGTGATATTTCTTTTTTGGAGGTTGTAAGTGTCCCATCTATATCTAAAACTAGTATTTTCTCGTTCATGTGTATTCTCCTTATGAGTTCTTTTTTAACTACACAATCAAGAGCATATCACAAATATTGGCAGTTAAAAAGAGTTTTTCTCATGTTACCTTTTATTGACATCAATTAGTCAGATGTTATAATTGATTTATTAATATGATATTACTATATTGATATCGAAAGAGAGAAAGAAAGATGAAATGCAAAAATTGTGGAAGCCTATTTCCGGAGGGTGCGATATTTTGTCCAAGCTGTGGAACAAAAGGAAAAAAATTATATAATAAAGTTATTTTAATAGCTGTGTTGGTTGTTATACTGTTAGGAGCCATACTGGCAACTCTTTTATATGTCAGAAGTACAATAAAGGATGAAGATGATTATGAAAATGTAGTATTTTACAGTTCTCTATCAAATCAGTTTTATAATCTGAAAGGGGATTCCTATCAACCTGAAAATATTGACAGTGTTTATTATAGCAGACTTGGTGAAATCACTGCTTATACAGAAGGGGAGGGCGAAACTCTTAATCTTTTCTGTTTTAAGAAAGATATGACTCCTGTTTCTATAGCGAAAGACGTTTGTTCCGTTAACATAAGCGTTACTGGTGAACATGTGGTCTATACTACTTACGATGGTGAGAATAGTTATGAAACCACTTTATATATATATAATGTGTCAAAAGACAAATCTATAAAGATTGATACGAAAGTATATCCATATGAAATTGCTCTATCTCCAAGTGGAAAGGCAGTTGCCTATTTGAAAGATTACGAAGGGTATGAAGATAATACCCTATATATTGCTGGGATTAACGATAAACCAAAAAAAATAGATAAGGATGGATATTACCCAGTAGCAATTTCTGATAATGGAAAGAACCTCTATTATGTGAATACGAATGATAAGTTCTACTATTACAATGGTAAGGACATCCAGAAGATACAGGTTGATGTAGGTTCTTCATTCTGGTTTAATGATTCTATTACCGAAGTGCTATTCACAAAAGGAAGCCGAACTTATTATTTTAAACCTAAGATGGATGAGCCAGTTAAAATTGCCAATTATGCTATGGATGATTACCTAACGGGTAATTCTTCTATGTATATGATGGATTACTGTAGTAATTATGGACATGTGATTAATAAAGATACTTTAAAGGAAACCCTGATTTTTGATGACAATACATTACTTTGGATAAACAAGGATCTTACAGATGTAGTGAAAGTAGCATCTTTGAGTGGTTATCATTATCAACTTTCAGAAAATGAAAAATCATTTTTATTTCTAGAAAATGGTGATCTATATAAAGTCACTAATTTTAATGAAGAAATGGAACCGGTTTTATTGTATGATGATGAATATATTAGTGCATTTAAAGCAAGCCGGGACTTATCTAAGATTTACCTGGTTACAGAAGAAAATGAATTATATTACTATAGAAATAATAGAAAGCCGGTGAAATTGTCTACAGATATAACATTAGAGTTTAGTAATTTGGCATATAATGAATTTACTGATAAGATTTATTATATTGAAGATAACAAGCTCTTTTGTGCTGGAACAAAAAACAAATCGGTTACTGTGATGGAAGAAGATACAAACACCGTTTATCAATTTGGGAATGGTATCATGTTTATAAAGAATAATGATTATGGGATGGAATATTATTATTTGAAGGATAAAGAAGCAATTAAATTATATTCTACTAATGAATAGGAAAAGGTAAAAGGGGAGGAAAGAAAATGAATGAGGTTAAAAGAGCACCGTTTGGAGCACTACAGGTGACAAATGGCAGGTTGACGGACAAAAATGGCAAAACAGTACAACTGAAAGGAATCAGCACTTCCGGGTTACAATGGTATCCCGAGTATGTGAATAAGGAAACCTTTGCTTTTCTACAAGAAACAATGCACATCAATGTAATCAGATTAGCTATGTATACAGCTGAAAAGGGATACTGTGAACTGGATGATCAAGGTAAAGCTGAAATGGAAAAGCTTATTGTAAAAGGTGTTAAGGCTGCTGG